>JBKBLH010000022.1:0-93482 GCA_046296475.1 Reyranella sp. | reverse complement strand
TGGTGACGTTCCCGAACGGCCCAACGGGCAACGGCGTCAACCTGGAAGGCTCGTGGACGATCAAGGGCAAGGTGACGAACGGATATACCATCGACATCTCGCCCCAGGTCGCGACCAGTACCGGATGGTTCGGCGGCACCGGCAAGCTGGAACAGGCGGCTCAGTGGTCGAAGGGTGATGCCGGCGTTGACCTGAGAGGAGAAGGCTGGGTCGTCGGCGTCATCGAAGGTGAGGGCGATGGGCGCGGAAGGACCATGGTGCGTCACCGCAACATCAAGGCTTCCGGATACAATGCCGGCAGCAGCTTCGGTGACAGCGGCTCAATCAAGGTCAAGAACACCGGACCATCTCGCACGAACGCTATCGGCGTCACGGTGGGAGGCAAGGGCGTCAACCTTCCCAGCGTGATCGGGTTCGGCTTCTCGCAACTCATCAACTTTCAGAGCGTCTCTCAAGGCAACAGCGTCGGGCTCGTCCAGGCGGTGGACTGCAACGTCGCCGGCGCGATGCGCGGTAAGGACAACAGCATCGGCACGCTGAAGGCGTGGGACTGTGGCATCGGCTTCGGAGCCTACGGCGGCACGACCACCGACATCGATTACCTCGAGGACGACGCCTTCTACGCTGAGGCCGGGTCGAATGTCGTTGTCGTGACCCGGGTCGATCACGGCCGCACCACGGGCGACCTCGCCACGATCAACAATTCGGAGGCCGAGTACGGCGTCGATCCCGACGGCACCAACATGCCGATCACGGTCATCAACGATTACAGCTTCAGCATCGTGGTCTCGTCCAATGCGACCGGCACCGGCGCCTTCGGCGGCGAGAACGCCACCATCAGCTGGGGCACGGTGCAGACGAACCAGAACGGCACCTGCGGCATCCTGCAGACGATCGGCTGCGGCGTCGGTGCCCACATCTACGAAGGCGCCCAGGGTGTACGGATCGGCAGCCGCAGCAGCAACGGCGACACGCTCTCGCTGATCGACGCCGGGACGGGCACGATCCTCTATCCGGCTTCGACGATCGATCCCGACGTCTACAAGTACGCCAGCGCCGTTTTCACGGCCGGGGGCGTTGTCACCGACGCCGAGCTGGGCCCGATCGACACCTTCGCGAAGGCGGAGAAGGCGGCCGAGGTCTGGGACCTGATGATCGACTATCGCTTGTATGGCGCCGTGGCGGACAGCATCGCCTCGCGCGTCAGTCTCAAGCGGCGGGTGACGGCGAACCTGATCGGCACGCCGACCTTCACTGCCTATCGCGGCTGGAAGGGCGATGGTGTCAGTGCGGCGATCAACACCGGGTTCAACCCGTCCAGCCAGGGCGGAAGTCTGTTCACGGGCGGCAGCGGCCGGCAGTTCGTCGCGATGCAGGACAACGTCGCCGGCACGATGTCTGCCGCGGGCGTCTCGTCGGGCGGCAGCACCCGCATTCGCCCCAGGACCTCCAGCGACACCGTATCGGCGCAGATGATGGCCGGTCTCACGGCCTTCGCGGAAACCGTAACGACCTCCGCCGGTTATACCGCGGTCCAGCGGTCCGGCACGTCGTTCATGAAGGGCCAGCGCGGCAGCACGATATTCGCCGAGGTTGCCGTGACCGGCGCCTCAACGACGCTCCCGGGCGCCGCGATCTACAACCTCGCGAGGAACAGCGACGGCGTAAACGAGCCCCACTCGGGAACGATCTTCGCGTCGGGAGTCGGCGCGCCGATGGACGACACCAAAGCCCTTGCGCAGGCGACCAACGTCGATGCGCTTATGGTCGCCGTCGGCGCGGCCTGATTGGGAGGCGGACATGGGAATCGAGGTGCTGATCCTGACCGAGGCCGATGTCGATGAGATCACGGCCGGCAACCCCTACGGCAACGGCCGCGAGTTCCCGCGTGCCCGCCGGCAGGGCTGCTTCGTCGTGGCGAAGAGCATCCTCGACGAACCGGACTTTGCCGCGCTGCATGCCCGCCTGGCCGACAAGCCCGTGAAGAACACCGACGATCCGGACTATCCGCCGCCGATCGAGGACGAGTGACGCCGATGCCCAGCGAAAATGTGCTCTTCCTCAGCCCGCGGGAGAGCGACCGGGCAACCGTGTCGGCATCGACAGCGGTGCCGTCGCTTCCGGCCGCCAATGTCCAGAACCAGGAGCCTTCGCGGATCTGGCGGACGACATCGGCGGTCGATCAGTACATCGATTTCGTGGCGACGCAGCCCTACGCCTGGAACGCTGCCGCGATGTCGGCCTTCGTCATGAGTTCTTCCGGCGTCTGGCGCCTGCAGGCCTTCGAGATGGCCGAAGATGTCGGCGTCACCCCGATCCGGGACAGCGGCTGGCAGTCGGTCTGGCCGGACGGCGAGAAGCATACCGATCCGGAGTGGGGCGCCGAGGCCGCCCTGATCCGCATCGACAACGATGAGGCCTATCAGTTCTGGCGGCTTTGGCTCAGCGACCCCGGCGCCGGCATGACGAAGCTCGACGTCGGCCGCGTCGGCATCGGTCGGGCGATCCAGCCCTCGATCAATTGCGACTGGGGCGGCGGCATCGGCTTCGTCCCCAACGATGTGCAGGAGCCGAACGGCTACGGCCAGATCTTCACCGAGGAGCGGCCGACCAATCGCGCCATGGAGTTGACGTGGTCGGCGCTGGGCGAGCGGGAAACCGCCGCCACGGCGATGCAGCTTTCGCGGCTGCGCGGCATGTCCGGCGATGTCTTCGTCTTCCTCGATCCCGGCGAGGTCGCGGCGTTCCACCGCTATTCGATGCAAGCCCTGTTCACCGGCCGGCATGACTACAAGGCCCAACCGCTGTGGTCGCCCGATGTCGACGGCGTCTCCCGCTGGTGCTGGGGCTTCTCGATGTCCCTGATCCAAAAGCTCTGAGGTCAACATGCTGGCAGATGGCGTCATCGAGTCCTCGTCGACCACGGGGACCGCGAACTATGAGCTCGTCGGTGCGGTTGGTGCGGCACGCACCTGGGCGCAGGACTTCGCCGATGGCGCCGATGTCGCGTTCTGGGCGCAGAGCCTCGATCGCACAAAGTGGGAATACGGCTACGGCATCCTGACCTGGGGGCCGCCGCGGACGCTGACCCGCGCCACGATCCTGAAGTCGAGCAACGCCGGCGCCAAGATCGACTGGCAGCCCACGGATCAGTATCTGGTCTATTCAATCGCCTCGGCCGATGCGCTGGCCGGCCTGATGAAGGGCAGCCTCGCCGAGGGCACGCGGCCGTGGTGGGTGCGCACCGGCGGCCGCTGGCTGGACTACGCCGCCGGGCTGGCGGTGTCGTGGGTCGACAAGCTCGCCACCGGCGCGGCAACGAACCTCCGCGTCGGGATCTATGACGTCGTCAAGAACCTGTACTTCCCCGATGGCCGCCGACCCTGGACGGCCGTCGGCGCCGCGAACAAGACCATCGCCGCGGCCGACATCGGCGGCGTCTTCACACAGGACAACAGCGCCGCCAACCGCACCTTCACGCTGCCGGCGCACGATGCGGCCGGTGTCGGCGAGGGCTTCCGTGTCGGCGGCCTCGGCCTTACCTCTGGCGGCCAGTACGGCATCGTGCTGACCCCAGCGGCCGGCGACGGTATCGACGGCGGCGCCGATGCCACGGCGAAGACCATCCCCGGCGGTGTCCGGTTCGATGTCGTCTGGGATGCCGCCGGCGATACCTGGCGGGTGGAGTATCTCAACACCGTGCCCGCCGTGTGGAGCGGGCGTCGCCAGACCGTGGCGGCGGGCCCGGTGAGCACGGCGGGTCTGCCGAACTTCCTGCCGTCGACGAACGGTGCGCTGTCGGTCACCGAACAGAATGTCTCCGCATCCGCTCGCATGGTCCTCACCGCCGCCAACGGCTGGGACTGGCAGGGCCGCCCGAGCGATCGCGTCGGCGTATCGCAGGCAAATCAGCAGTGGACGGGTCTAACGGCGAGCCGGCCGGCTGCGACGCCGAACTATCTCTACAAGGTCGTCAATGCCGACGGCTCCCTGACGCCCGGAACCACGCTTCTGGCTCCGATCTATCAATGGGGCGGAACACCCGACACGACGGCTGGCCAGTTCACGTTCAACATCAGCGAGATGAAGGGCTATCTCGGCAACGGCTCGACGGCGCCGGAAGCCTTCGTTGTCTTCGTCGGCGAGGCCGCCACCGACGGCAGCGGTGTCATCGGCACCGTGGCCTATGCCTACAACGGCCGGTACGAGAGCGCGTTCACCGCGACGCTTCCGACGCCCGGGACCGTCGTCACGGCGAACCACAACATCGGCGTCCAGCCGCGAATGAAAGAGCTGGTCGCCGAGTGCACGACCATCGACCTGACCTATGCCGTGGGCCAGCAGATTTCCACGTCGAGCGGACTCCAGTCGGCCGACACGGAAGTTCACGACGGGCCGTTGCCGTCGACCCGAAACACCATGTCCGCCGGCGCATTGAACGGCGGGAGCTGGTACGCGCTCTATGCCGATCTCACCAACAGGGGCGCGATCACTCCGGCTTCCTGGAAGTACAAGTTCGTCGCCGATCGCGGGTGGGGCTGATCAGATGTCGCTCGATCCGGAGACGCTGCTCGGCATCAAGTCCGAGGTGCTGAAGGCTGCCGTCTCGGCGTCGCTGCTGGGCGTGCTGTGGCGGCGACAGTTCAAGTTCGCCGAGGCCGTGTCGGCGCTGGCTGCCGGCGTCGGCAGTGCCGCCTATATCGCGCCGCTGGTGCTCGCTCACACCGGGGTCACGCATCCCGATATCCGGGGTGGTGTGATCTTCATCATCGGCCTGCTGGGCACCCACGTCTTCGCCGCACTGACCACCGCGGCGCCCGATGTGATCCAGAGGCTGATCTACAGGTTCACCGGCACGACGCACGACCGGCCGCCGCCACCGCCGCCACCGCCGCCACCTCCCGCCGCCGGCGGGGGAGGTGCCCCATGATCGACATGCCGACGATCACCCTGGCCGGCGCCATGGCCTTGATCGGCATGGCGGCCGGCGCCGCAGCCTTCCTGCTCGGGGTCGCGCAGCTGACCTGCGAGCATGGTTCGTCACCCTGGTTGCCGCGCCTCACCACGGCGCTGCTGTCGATGATCGCGGCCTATACGGCCGTCGATGCCTGGGACTTCCTCACCGGCGTCGACGACACGCTCGACGCCAAAGCCGTCGCCTTCTGCATCGCGCTGGCCCTGTCCTGGGGCTACCGCCGCACCTTCGGCTTCACCAGCCAGAGCCGCCGCCGACCGCCGGCATAGCGGTCCTTCCAACCGACTGAGGTCTTCATGAACTATGACGACAACGACGTCGCCGTCGTTGCGCGCACCCTGTGGGGCGAGGCGCGCGGCGAGCCCCATGACGGCAAGGCGGCTGTCGCCTGGGTGATCCGCAACCGGGCCAGCCGTGCGCGCTTCAGCCCCGACCTGTTCGGCCGTGCCGGCGCTGCGGCGGCGGTCTGCCAAGCACCGTGGCAGTTCAGCTGCTGGAACGAGGCCGATCCCAATCGCGCGAAGCTGCTGGTGCTGAAGCCGATCGACATGGCGATCGAGATGCAGATCGCGACCGACGTCCTTGCCGGCGCGATCGAGGATCCGACGAACGGCGCCGACCACTACCACACGATCGACGCCCCGAGCTGGGCACGGGCCTGGCCGCCCACTTGGGCGCCGACGATGCGCGAGGTCGCGCGCTTCGGCGGCCACGTTTTCTATGACAGCCGGAGATTGCCATGGGGCTGACCCCGCACTTCACGCTCGAGGAGATGACGATGTCGCAGACCGCGGCGCGTCTCGGTCTCGACAACACGCCACCGCTGGAAATGGTCGCCGCCCTGAAACGCACGGCCGGTCTCCTCGAGGAGGTCCGGGCGCTGCTGGGCAAGCCCATCCTGGTGTCGAGCGGCTATCGCTCGCCGGCCGTCAATCGTGCCGTCGGCGGTGCCGCTAACAGCGCGCATATGCTGGGGTGTGCTGCGGACTTCTCCAGCCCGGCCTTCGGCTCGCCCCTCGACATCTGCCGCGCGATCGCCCGCAGCGACATCGCTTTCGACCAACTCATTCATGAGTTCCGTGCCTGGGTGCATATCGCCTGGGCGCCGAGTCCGCGGCGCATGGTGTTGACGATCGATGCCGCCGGCACGCGAGCGGGGCTGGTCTGACATGCTGGCCTTCCTCGCCAAAAACCCGCTCGCCAGCGGCCTCGGCATCGCCGCCGGCGTGCTGGCCGTCCTTCTGGGCGTGCAGACCGTGCGCCTCGCCATCGCCGAGAAGGACGTCGCCGCCGAGCAGTTGAAGCACGAGCAGTTCAAGACCGCTCTCGCCACCGAATCGCTGCGCGTCGAGCGCGAGGCCAAGGCCCGCTCCGACGACAAGATCAAGGAACTCGCCGAGGAAGTCCGCAGCGTCGGCCTCGTCGCCACCCAAGCGAAGACGGAGATCCGCCTTGTCCCTGCATCGAATGGCGGTCCGTGCGACCGCGATCCTGCTTATCGCAGCATGCTCGACGGCGTGTCTGGGATCCTCGCCGCAGGAAGTGCCGGTCGTGACCGTGGTCAGGCCGGGCCCGGAACTGCTGCGAAAGTGCGATAGGCCGATGCAGCCCGACCCGGCGAAGGGCGTCGCCTACAACGGCGAGGTCATGATCGACATCGCCCAGAAGGGCGAGGAGTGCGCCGCGCGGATGAGCGCGCTGGTGGATTGGTTCGGGCCGTGAAGACCCTCCTGGCGCTGGCGACCGCCGTGGCCGTCGTGGCCGGCGTCATCTGCGTCTGGGCCTGGCTGATCTGCCTCGGCCGCGGCCTCGAGCGGCGCGCTGCCCGGCCGGCGGCCCTGTGCGCGCTGGTGCTGTTCGCTCTCGCCGCGTTGTCGGCCGGGGTGGCGCTGGCGCAGCAGCCGCACCATCACGAGTTCCATCAGGACTTCTACCGCCACTGGAAGCAGCCCGGCACCGGTGTCAGCTGCTGCGATGCCCGGGTGACGCGCGACGGGCAGGAAATCGGCGATTGCGAGCCGACCCGCGCCGAAATCCGGGCCGGCACCTGGTGGGCCTGGCTGCGGCAGGAGAGCCGGTGGATCGAGATACCTGACGCCCGGATCATCCGGGAGCACAGCCCGAACGTCACCGATGCGCACCTCTGCTGGAACTACGGCCGGGTGCTCTGCTTCGTGCCCCCGGCGACGGGAGGGTGATCCAAACCCGGAAGGCGCCGCCGGGCACTTCGGCGCCACCCTCCAGGAGAACCAAGATGGCTCCGAACGAAGTAGCCAGCGCGTCCGATCAGCGGACCGTCAACAACACGATGCGCCACCAGTATCGCGTCCTGACCGACGCCGAGAAGGCGAACATGCAGGCGATTAAGGATGAGGGCATGCGCTTCCATGAACTCGTCAGCGGCCTCGGCAACAGCCGGGAAACGTCGCTCGCCAAGACCAAGATCGAAGAAGCTGTCATGTGGGCGGTGAAGCACATCACCGCCTGACAGCGAAGTCGGGGTCTGGATACGTCCGGAGCCGACATGGTCGACATGAGCCATCCTCCCTCGGCGCTCCACGCGCCCACCTTCGCCCGCTGCCCTTCGGGGTGGCGGGCTTTTTGTCGTTTCTGGCCCTCAACCCTCGCGCCTCTTACTCGTGCTAGCGCGCGGCCTTGCGTTAAGTGGTGACCCGTGGTTAGAAAATACTCCAAGTTGTACGTTCGCTACTCGGGGGAGGGCGGTATTGAGCGAGTTCCACGGCGCGTTCATCAAGAACGCCGACAAGATTACCGCGCGCAAGTCCATCGTGATCTGCGGGCCCGCACGAGGCGGCACTTCTTTTGCAGCTTCCATCTTCGTTAGGCTCGGCATCCCATTCACTCGAGGCCCGCGCGACAAGATAAGCGGACGCCATGAGCATTTGAGGTTGAAGGAGGCCTTTCTGGCGAACGATCCGGGCGGCATCCAGCGGATCTCGGAAGAGTTCTCCAGCATGTATCCGGTATGGGGGTGGAAACTTCCAGCGATACAGCGCCGGCTTGAAGCGACGGCCGCGCTTGTCCCAAATCCTCACTTTGTGATGATCTTCAAGGAGCCGCTTTCGGTCGCTGCCCGGAGATCGGACCTCAAGGAAAGGGACGTGCTGAAGGTACTCCCACGAATCGTCGCCACCTATCATCGGCTGGCGGGTCTCGCGGCGGAAACGAAGCACCCCATGCTTCTGATTTCCTACGATCGGGCGATTGCGAACATGCCGGAATTTCTTACGGAAGTGGCCCGCTTTGCAGGCGTTCCCTCGTTCGATGAAGGCGCCGTGATCGCCGGCATTCGCGAGGACGGAAAGCGGTATTTCAGACAGGCTCAGTAGCCCTTCACCGGGTCGACACCCGCCACGCCGAGCATCGGCCCGCGGTATCGCTCCGGTGCCGGCCGTGTCTCGATGCCGGACTCTGCGATCCAGAGCTGCATCGCCTCGGCCTCTGCCGCGGTGGCGAAGCGGTAGAGGCGGTGATCGACATCGGCGGGCGCCCAGCCGGCGACGGCGCACCAGCCTGCCGGCCCGGCGATGCGATCGGCGGCGGCCTTGACGTCGGCTTCGTCGGCCTGGCGGAAGGGCTCGGCGCGGTGCAGGCGGGCGACGTGGGGCAGGGCCTTCACGCGGGCGGCGTGGCTGTTGGTGCTGCGGCGGGGACGGGCCATGGAGCGAGCCTATGGCCGCCAGCAGCACCTGTCGCGTGCAGAGGTTCGCCGGGATGTTCCGGAACATAGCGGCGACATCGGCCGGAGAACCTTTCGTCAAGCCATTGAAATCGTTGGCTGATGGCTCAACAAGTGGATGTTCCACTATCGCTGGCGCTACCAGCCGGACGTCTGGTCCACGGCCGAGCGCATCGCCCAGCAGATGATGGGCGCGCAGGGCACGCTCGCCGTCGCCCAGGCCCGTGCCGCGGTGGCCGAGCGCATGATGGGCAGGTTGGGATTCGTGGGCTCCAACGACAAGACGGAGCCGCTGATCGAGGCCTCGTTCGCCAGGGCGCTTGGCCTGATCGAGACGCATCTGGCGTCGCGGCCCTACCTCTTGGGCGGCCGGCCGGGGATGGCCGATTTCGGCCTGTGGGGACAGCTCTACGAGGCCGCGACCGATCCCACGCCCGGCGCGATCATGCGCGCTTCGGCGCCGAAGGTGATGGCGTGGATCCAGCGCATGCTGTCGCCCCGCGCGGAAGGGGAGTTCGAGGTGCTTGCCGCCCTCGCGCCGACGTTGATGCCGCTGCTCACGGAGGATGTCGGGGCACTGTTCCTGCCCTGGTCGGCGGCGAACGCAGCCGCGATCACTCGTGGCGACAAAAGCTTCACGATGGAGCTGGGCGGTGCGCAGTGGACCCAGGAGCCGCAGAAGTATCATGCGCGCTCCCTGGCGGAGATTCGGCGCAAGTACGGGCTGGCGAAGGGGACGACGGGCCTCGAACCGCTGCTGGCGAAGAGTGGCTGTCTGAAGGTTCTGGCGGGCTAGCGCAACGACGTCAGGATCAGGGTCAGGCCCGACAGGCAGAGCAGGCCGAGCAGGATGCGCCGGAACTGGGCATCGTCGATGCGGCCATAGAGGGCCAGTCCGATGCGGGCGCCGATCAGAGTCGTCGGCACGGTGATCGCCGCCCAGATCAGGAACGTCCGGTCGAGGAAGCCCGCGATCCCGGCCGAGACGAGGGCGAGAAAGAGCACGCCCATGTTGAAGGGCTGGTTGACGCCGCGCTGCTCGTCCTTGCCGAAGCCGCGCAGCTGCGCCCAGATCGCCGGCGCCGGGCCGCTCAGGCTTGCCATGCCGCCCAGCACGCCGCCGATCAGGCCCACCGCGGCGTCGGCCGGGCGACCGCCACCGGTGACGACCGGCGGCCGGCGCACGAGCGCCATCCACGCGCTGTAGACGATCAGCAGGATCCCCACGCCCATCTTGAGCGGCTCCGGCTCCAGATGATGAAGCAGGAGCGTGCCCAGCGGCACGCCGACGATGCCGGCCGACAGCATCGGCCACAGGCGCGACCAGCGGACCCCGCTCCAGATGCGGGGAAGGGACTGGATGTGGCCGGCGACACCACACAGGGCGGTGAGGGGGGCGGCGGTAAGAGGCGACATGGCCTGCAGCCAGAAGCCCAGCGCCACCAGCGCGTAGCCGGTGCCGCTCAATCCGTTGACGAACCCTGCCGCCAGCGCCCCGGCGACGACGATCGCGATGTCGCCGGGGGAAGGCAGGGGCACGCGGTTCAGGCTCCGGCGCTGAACGCCTGCATGCCGGTGATGGCACGGCCGAGGATCAGCGCGTGGACGTCGTGCGTGCCTTCATAGGTGTTCACGGCTTCCAGGTTCATGGCGTGCCGGATCACGTGATACTCGTCCGAGACGCCGTTGCCGCCGTGCATGTCGCGGGCGACGCGGGCGATGTCGAGCGCCTTGCCGCAGTTGTTGCGCTTGATCAGCGAGATCATCTCGGGCTGGGCATGGCCCTTGTCCTTGAGGCGACCGACCCGCAGACAGGCCTGAAGGCCGAGCGCGATCTCGGTCTGCATGTCGGCGAGCTTCTTCTGGATGAGCTGGGTGGCGGCCAGCGGGCGGCCGAACTGCTTGCGCTCCATCGTGTAGTTGCGCGCCTGCTTCCAGCAAAATTCCGCGGCGCCCATGGCGCCCCAGGCGATGCCGTAGCGGGCGTTGTTCAGGCACCCGAACGGGCCGCCGAGACCCGCGACGTTGGGCATCATGTTCTCGACCGGCACGAAGACCTCGTCGAGCATGATCGCGCCCGTGACCGAAGCGCGCAGGCTGAACTTGCCCTCGATCTTCGGCGTCTCGATGCCCTTCCAGCCGCGCTCCAGGATGAAGCCGCGAATGGCGCCGCCGTCGAGCTTGGCCCAGATCACCAGTACGTCGGCGATCGGCGAGTTGGTGATCCACATCTTGGAGCCGGAGAGCCTGAAGCCCCCCGGCACGGTCGTGGCGCGGGTCTTCATGCCGCCGGGATCGGAGCCGTGGTCGGGCTCCGTCAAGCCGAAGCAGCCGACCCACTCGCCGGTCGCGAGCTTGGGCAGGTACTTCATGCGCTGCTCTTCGGTGCCGTAGGCGTAGATCGGGTGCATCACCAGCGAGGACTGGACGCTCATGGCCGAGCGGTAGCCTGAATCGACGCGCTCGACTTCACGCGCGACCAGGCCGTAGCTCGTGTAGTTGGCGCCGGCGCAGCCGTACTTCTCGGGCAGGGTGGAGCCCAGCAGGCCGAGCGCACCGAACTCGTTCATGATCTCGCGATGGAACTTCTCGTGGCGATTGGCCTCGAGGACGCGCGACATCAGCTTGTCCTGGCAGTAATCGCGCGCGACGTCGCGAATCGCGATCTCGTCCTCGGTCAGCTGGTCGTCGAGGAAGAACGGATCTTCCCAGTCGAAGGGCCTAGCATCGGCGCTGATGCCCTTGGCGGCGCTCTTGAGGGGGGTGGCGGCGTTGGCCATGTCTGCTCCTGACTATTTCGCCCGGGTCTTATCAGGCAGGGCGGCCCGCGCCAACGGCCTAAAGGGCCGTGCCCACGATGGCTTTACCGGTAAGGGCGCGGAAAATCTCGAGGTTGAGCCTGCCGAACGCCTCGGTGGCCCGCAGTTCCACGGTGCGAGGGCGCGGCAGCTCGATTCTCAGGTCGGCGGCAATGCGCCCCGGACGGGCCGACATGACGATCACGCGGTCGGACAGGAAGACCGCCTCCGGAATCGAATGGGTGACGAACAGGACCGTCTTGCGGGCCTCGCGCGCAACGTCCTTCTCGCCCCAGATTCGCAGCAGTTCGAGCGCCATGTCGTCCCGCGTCATGGCATCGAGCGCCCCGAACGGCTCGTCCATCAGGAGGAGCGGCGGGTCGAGGAGCAGGGCGCGGCAGAGCGCGGCGCGCTGCTGCATGCCGCCCGACAATTCGCGGGGCAGCTTGGCGCCGAAGCCGCCGAGTCCGGCCATCTCCAGGAGCTGCTCGGCCCGGGCCCGAAGGGCGCGTGGGTCCTTGCCCGCGAGTTCGGCGGGCAGCAGCACGTTCTCCAGGATGGACCGCCATTTCAGCAGGATCGGTGCCTGGAACACCATCCCGATGTCCGGGATCGGCTGCGTCACGGTGCGGCCGGCGACGGTGATCGCTCCCGTCGTGGCCGGCCTCAGCCCGGCCACGATGCGCAGCAGGGTCGATTTTCCGCAGCCGCTCGGGCCGACCAGCGACACGAACTCGCCCGCCCCGATCGAGGCGGAAATGCCGGCGAGCGCCTCGACCGGGCCGCTCGCCGCCTGATACGTCATGCCGACCTTGTCGAGGTCGATCAGTCCCTTCGTCACGCGACGCGACTGCCCGGCTCAGTTCGGCATGGCGACCTTGGTGAAGAACTCGGTCGAGTAGACATTCTTGCACTCGACCTTCTTCGGGAGGCCCATGTAGGTGTTCACGAGATCGACCGAATCGCACATCTTCTTTTCGTCGATCCAGCCGATGCCGTTCTTGGCGTAGCGGTCGGTCTTCATCAGGCCGAGGCCGATCATCATGTTCGGCGTCATCACCTCGACGTCGACCTCGGGCACGCGCTTCTTCAGGATCTCCATGGCCGCCTTCGGGTCGGCCATGACGTCACGCCAGCCCATGTAGGAGGCTTCGAGGAAGTCCTTCAGGGCCTTGGGCCTGTCCTTCATCGTCTTGGCGCTGGCAATGATCGACATCGAGTACATGTCGAAGCCGAAATCGGCCCACGGCATCATCACAACATTGCCCTTGCCGGCGGCCTTTTCGTAGAGCGGCAGGCCGGTGCTGTAGTCGCCGACGCCGTCGACGCGCTTTTCGGCCACGGCGGCGATCTTGGCAGCGGGCTCGACGTTCACCCAGGCGACTTTGGAAGGATCGATCCCGTTCACCTTGGCGAAGGCCGGGAACATCTGGCGCTGCGAATCGCCCGGAGGGGCGGCGAGCGTCTTGCCCTCGAGGTCCTTGGGCTTGGCGAGCGGCTTCTCCTTGAGGCTGAAGATGTTGAGTGGCGTCTTGTCGAACACCATGCCGACGGTCTTGACGGTCGTGCCGCGACCGACCGAGGCGATGACGACGGCGGCGTCGGCGAGGCCCGCATCGGCGCGACCAGTGTCGACCTTGGCGATCGAATCGCCAGAGCCCTTGGAGTTCTCGAGCGTGACGTCCAGGCCCTTGGCCTTGTAGTAGCCCTTGTCGAGCGCGACCCAATAGGCCGCGTGGTCGCCGACAGCGAACCAGTTGAGCGCGAAGGTGAACTTCTCCTGCGCCGAGGCGGCGCCGGAGGTTGCGAACAGCGCGGCCAGTGCGAGCGACAATGTGCGAGTCATCACGATCTCCCTTTTCCCATCCCCGAACTCAGTCGACGCCCTCGGCCCAAGGGGCCCAGAGATGCGCCAGCAGTACGACGGCGCCGTAGAGCAGGAGGCCCACGACGGAAATCCAGACAAGGGCGGCAAACGCCACCGACGTGTTCATGCTGCTCTGGGTGGTGACGATGACGTAGCCCAGGCCGCGCTGCGAGGCGACGAACTCGCCGACGATCGCGCCCACCACCGCGGCCGTCGCCGTGATCTTGAGCGCGCTCAGGATGTAGGGCAGGGCGTTGGGGATACGGATCTTGACGAAGATCTTCCACTTGGGCGCGTTGAACACACGACCGAGATCGAGCATGTCCGGCTCGACCTGGGACAGGCCGACGGCGGTGTTGATGACCACCGGGAAGAAGCCTATCAACGCGCCCATCAGCATGTTGGGAAAGATGCCGTAGCCCATCCAGATCAGGAACAGCGGGGCGATCGCCACCTTCGGCAGCGTGTTCACGAAAACCAGGAACGGCACGAGGGCGTTGGCAAGGATGGGCGACCAGGCGATGGCGACGCCCAGCGCGACGCCGACCACGGCGGCCATCAGGAAGGCGCCGATGATTTCAAGGGTGGTCGTCCAGAGATGGGGCCACCAGCCGGTGTCGCCGTGCCACAGCGCGTTCCAGACCGAGAGCGGGGCGGGGAGGAGATATTCGCGGATGTTGCCGAAGGTGACGGCGGCCTGCCAGCTCGCCAGCAGGAAGGCGAAGAGGGCGAGGGTCGGCCAGTAACGGTTGGCCAGGGTGCCGAATTTCGTCATGCGCGCGCGGCGATGAAACTGTTCATCGCTTTCGACACGCTGATATCATGGGCCCCCATGCGATGAGACTGGCGAACGCGCATTTGCCCGTCAAGGCGAGGTTCGTCCGTGAAGCTTTCCCTCTGCAACGAAGTCATCCGCGAGCTTCCGTTCGAGCGCCAATGCGCGCTGGCGGCGGCGCTCGGCTATGGGGGGCTCGAAGTTGCGCCCTTCACGCTCGGCGACGATGCATGGCGGATGCCGGCCGGGCGGCGCGCCGAAATCCGTCGGGCCTGCAGCGATGCCGGCATCGAGGTGAGCGGTCTGCATTGGCTGCTGGCCGCACCGGCGGGACTGTCGATCGCGACCGACGATCGGACGGTGTGGCGGCGCAGCGTGGACGTGCTGCTGTCATCCATCGAACTGTGCGCCGACCTGGGCGGCGCCTATCTCGTTCACGGCTCGCCAGGCCAGCGCCGTGTGGCGAGCCCGGATGATGCGAAGCGCGTGGAGGAGGCCTGGGTGGCCGCTTCCGTCGCAGCGGAGAATGCCGGCGTGGTCTATTGCCTGGAGCCGCTGGCCCGGCCCGATTGCAACTTCGTCAACACGCTCGCCGAGGCTGAAGCCGTGGTGAAGCGGATCGGCAGCCCGGCCTTCCGGCTGATGGTCGACACGCTGGCGTCGAGCCTCGAGGAGAATGAGCCCGTCGCGGAAGTCATTCGCCGCTGGATGCCGACCGGTCTGATGGCCCACGTCCAGTTCAACGACCGCAACAAGCGCGGGCCAGGCGAGGGATCCGACAAATTCGCGCCCGTGGTCGAGGCGCTGCGCGACACGGGCTATGGTGGCTGGGTCGCTATGGAACCCTTCATCTACGAGCCGGACGGTTCGACCTGCGCGGCGCGGATGATCGGCTATGTCCAAGGTCTGCTGGAGCAAACCGCATGAAAGTGAAGGTTGAGGCCGTCGATCGCTTCGAGCGCGACCACCGCCTGCGCCTGCCGTTCCGCTTCGGCGTCATCACGGTGACGCAGGGTATCCAGGCGATCATCCGGGTACGCATCGTGCTGGAGGATGGCCGCACCAGTGAGGGCGTCGCCGCCGAGGCGCTGGGCGCCAAGTGGTTCGAGAAGAGCCCTGATTTCTCCGATGCCCAGAACCTCGACCAGCTGCGGCAGGCCCTGCAGCTCGCCATCGACCACTACACGACGCGCGGCTTCGATACGCCGTTCGGTCTTTATGCCGGCAGCTACCGCCAGCAGATCGCGCGCGGAGCCGAGCTCGGGCTCAATCCGCTGGTCGCATCGTACGGGCCGGCACTGCTCGACCGCGCGATCATCGATGCGGTCGGCAAGGCCACGGGACAATCCTTCGCCCAGATGATCGCGGCCAACGTGCCCGGCATCGCCGCGACCGATCTCACGCCCGATATCGAAGCGGGGCATCTCGCGGGCTTCCTCGCTGGTCTGAAGCCACGGCCCTCGATCGATCTCCGTCATACGGTGGGTCTGGTCGATCCCTTGACGAAAGCGGAGCGGCCGGAATGGGAGCGGGTGAACGACGAGCTGCCGGAGACGCTGGAAGAGGTCGTCTCCTACTATCGCGGCCGCTACTACAAGCTCAAGGTGGGCGGCGACATCAAGGCCGACCTCGACCGGCTGACGCGCATCGCCTCGGTGCTCGATGCCGCGGCCGGCGACTACAAGGTCACTTTCGACGGCAACGAGCAGTACGACGATGTCGACGGCATCGTCGAGCTGTGGCGCAAAGTCGAGGAAACGCCGGCGCTCGCAAAGATGGTCAACGCAACGCTGTTCATCGAGCAGCCGATCAAGCGGCAGGCGGCGCTCAGCCGGCCGGTCACGGCGCTGGCCAGGTATCGTCCTGTCATCATCGACGAGTCCGATGGCGAGCTGTCGACCTTCCCGGAAGCGCTGAAGCTCGGCTATGCTGGCGTTTCGAGCAAGAACTGCAAGGGCTTCTACAAGTCGATCCTGAACGCCGCGCGCGTGGCCAGGCTCGGTCCGGGGTACTTCATGTCGGCCGAGGATCTCACCACGCAGCCCGGTGTCAGCGTCCAGCAGGACCTCGCGCTCGTCTCGCTGCTGGGGCTCATCCATGTCGAACGCAATGCCCATCATTTCATCGATGGCATGTCCTCGGCGTCCGACGCCGAACAGAACGCCTTCGTCACCACCCATCCCGATCTCTACGAGCGGCAACCGGGCAGACCGGCGCGACTCAAGGTGCGGGACGGCAAGCTGGCGCTGGGCTCGCTGGGCTGCCCGGGCTTTGCGGTCGGCGTCGATCTCGACTTCGCCGCCCTGCGGCCGATGCCCGCCGCGCCGGGCCAACGACTGGTGCCGGCCCATCCTGGAGGCAAGACATGAGCGCAAACCTGCCGGCCCGCTTCGAGAGCGTCGAAGCCGTCGAGGATTTCATGACCGCGCCGTCGGCGGAACTGGTGGCCGATCTGGCCGCGACGCCGGGCGACATCCTCGTCCTGGGCGTCGGCGGCAAGATGGGCCCGACGCTCGCGCGCATGGCCAAGCGCGCGGCGCCGACGAAGCGGGTGATCGGTGTAGCGCGCTTCAGCGAGCCGGGTGTGCGGGAGGCGCTGGACCGGGCTGGCGTCGAACCGATCTCTGCCGACCTGCTCGACCGGAAGGCACTGGAAAATCTTCCGAAGGCTGCCAACGTGGTCTTCATGGCAGGGCGCAAGTTCGGCGCAACGGGCGACGTGCCGCTCACCTGGGCGATGAACGTACAGGTGCCGGCGATGGTCGCCGAGGTGTTCAAGCAATCGCGAATCGTCGCCTTCTCGACCGGCTGCGTGTACCCGTTCGTGCCGGTCGACAGCGGCGGCGCGACCGAGGAGGTCCCGCCGGTGCCGCCCTCGGGCGACTACGCCAATTCCTGCGTCGGCCGCGAGCGCATGTTCGAGTATTTTTCTGCGCGCCACGGCACGCCCGGCCGGCTGTTTCGCCTGAACTATGCGATCGACATGCGCTACGGCGTGCTGCACGACGTCGGCCGCAAGGTGAGGGACGGCGAGCCGATCGACCTGTCGATGGGTCATGTCAACGTGATCTGGCAGGGCGATGCCAACTCGGTCGCACTGCGCTGCCTCGCGAGGGCCACGACGCCCACGACTCCGATCAACGTCACCGGGCTGGAGACGATCGAGATCCGCTGGCTGGCGGCGGAGTTCGGCAAGCTGCTCGGCCGGACGCCGAGCCTCACCGGCAAGGAAGCGCCGACCGGGTGGCTGAACAATGCGAGCCGCATGGAGAAGGAGTTCGGTCCGCCCAGCGTGCCGCTCTCGAAAATGATCGAGTGGACGGCCGACTGGCTGGAGCGCGACATGGCCACCCTGAACAAGCCCACGCACTACGAGGTGCGCGATGGCAAATACTGACCTCTTCAACGTCAGGCCGATCGATCCCGAGCAGAGCGAGGCGGTGTGGCCGCTGTCGATCGAAGCAGGCTGGAACCAGAACGTCGCCGACTGGCGCTTCATGCTGGGCGCCGGACGCGGCTTCGGCTGCACCGCGCCGGACGGGACGTGGCAGGCCAGTTCTCTGATCCTGCCGCTCGGCCAGAAGCTCGCCTGGATCAGCATGGTGCTGGTGACGAAGGATCGCCGTCGCGGCGGTGTCGGGACCGGCCTGCTGAAGCGCTGCATCGATGAGGTGCGCGCCGCCGATGCAGTCGCGGGCCTCGATGCGACGGAGCAGGGGCGGCCGATCTATCTGCCACTGGGGTTTCGGGACCTCTACCCGATCGCACGCTGGCACTTCGATGGTGTCCTGGGCGGGGCCGTGGCGTCGCCGGCTGGCGTCACGGTCCGGCCGGTCACCCCGGCCGACCTGCTGCGGCTCGCCGTCTACGATCGGCCACTGACAGGGATGGAGCGTCCTTCGATCCTGATGCATCTGGCCTTGCGTCAACCGGGGCGGGCCTGGCTGGCCGAAGACACAGGCGGCAAGATCGTGGGCTTCGTGCTGGGGCGCGAAGGCCGCACGGCGACGTCGCTCGGCCCCGTGGTGGCCGACCGCGAGGCCATCGCCCTGTCGTTGATCTCGCGCGCGGCGGCCGCCGCGCCCGGGCCGTTTATCATCGACGTGCCGGAGGTCCACAATGCCGTTCGCTCCTGGCTGCAGGAACAGGGCGCGACCTCACCGCGCGGCTACATGCGCATGACCCTGGGCACCGCCAAGGGACTGGACGACCCGTCGCATGTCTTCGCCCTCGCGGGCCCAGAATTGGGATAGGATGCAGGCATGAGCACCGACAAGGCCCTCCATTGGCGCGACCTTCCGGCGCCGGTCCTGTCCCTGCTGCGGCAGGGCACCGTCATTCCCGCGCATCCGCTGGCGCTCGACGCCGAGCGGAACTTCGACAAGCAGTCGCAGCGCGCGCTCAGCCGCTACTACCTCGACGCCGGTTCGGGCGGGTTGGCGGTGGGAGTGCACTCCACTCAGTTCGCGATCCGGGAGGTGGGGCTCTACCGGCCCGTCCTCGAACTCGCCATCGAGACGGCGCGCGACTGGACCGATCGGCCGCTGTTCATGATCGCAGGCGCGGTCGGAAAGACGGCGCAGGCGGTCGAGGAAGCGCGCACGGCGCGCTCGCTCGGCTATCACGCGGTGCTGCTTTCGCTGGCCGCGCTGAAGGGCGCGAGCGAAGACGAGTTGATCGAGCATTGCGCCACGGTGGCGAAGGAGATGCCGCTGATCGGCTTCTACCTTCAGACGGCCGTGGGCGGCATCAAGCTGTCGCGCGAGTTCTGGACGCGCTTCGCGGCCATCGACAATGTCGTGGCGATCAAGGTGGCGCCGTTCAACCGCTACCGTACGCTCGACGTCTGCTTTGGCATCGCCGCCGCGCACGCCGAGGAGCGCATCACCCTCTACACCGGCAACGACGATCACATCGTCGCCGATCTCGTGACGCCGATGGTGGTGCGTACCGGCAATCGCGAGGTCATGCTGCGCTTCCAGGGCGGGCTGCTTGGCCACTGGAGCATCTGGACTCGTGCCGCCGTGACGATGCTGGAGAAACTGAAACTCGCGGTCTCGAACGGAGCGATCGCGCCCGAGATACTGGCCCTCGATTCGTTCGTGACCGACTGCAACAGCGTCGTGTTCGACGTCGACCACGACTTCGCGGGCTGCATCCCGGGTTGTCACGAGATCCTGCGGCGGCAGGGATTGCTCCGATCGATCGAATGCCTCGATCCGCACGAGAGGCTCAGCCCCGGCCAGAACGAAGGAATCGACCGGCTGTACGCGACCTATCCCGACCTGCACGACGATGGCTTCGTGGCGGCGAACCTCGAACGCTGGCGGAACTGAACCGTTGGACGACCTGTTCGCGACACATGATGCACTGGCCGTCGCGGAGCTGATCCGCGGCCGCAAGGTCAGCGCGCGCGAGGTGCTAGACGCCAGCCTGCGGAGCCTGCATGCGGCCAATGCCAGGCTGAACGCCATCACCGACTTCTATGAAGGCGAGTTGCTCGAAAGGTCCATTGCGGCGGCGGGCGACGGGCCCTTCCACGGCATTCCCTTCGTCGTGAAGCAGCTCATGGCCGATTGCGCCGGCGCGCCGACCACGGTCGGCTCGCGCTTCTTCGCGAAGGAGCCGGTCGCCGCGAATGACAGCGCGGCGGTGGCACGCATGCGTCGCGCCGGTCTGGTGATCGTCGGGCGCAGCAACACCAGCGAGTTCGGTCTGGCACCGACGACGGAACCGGCCTTCGGCGGCGCGACGGTCAATCCGTGGCGCGCCGATCTGTCGCCGGGCGGCTCCTCCGGCGGATCGGCCGCGGTGGTCGCGGCGCGGGCGCTGCCGTTGGCGCATGCGACCGACGGAGGCGGCTCCATCCGCATACCCGCATCCCTCTGCGGCCTGTTCGGCCTGAAGCCGTCGCGCGGCCGGATCAGCCTGGCGCCGATCGGGGAGACGCTGGCCGGCGCGGGCGCCCAGCTCTGCGTGTCGATCTCCGTGAGCGACAGCGCGGCGCTGCTGGATGCGCTGGCAGGCGGTGAACCGGGTGACCCCTATCGGGCGCCCGAGGCAGAGGGCACGTTCCTGGACGCGACCAAGCGCTCACCGGGCACGCTCCGAGTAGCTTTCCTGCGCAAGCCCGTCGGGTGGCAGTCGATGGATCCGGCGCTGCTCCTGGCAGTGGAGCGAACGGCGAAGCGGCTGGAGGCGCTCGGCCATCATGTCGAGGAAGCGGCACCGGGCTACGATGCGGCCGCCGCTGGCGCCGCCTTCGGCACGGTGATGTGCGCCAATACCTTCACCAACATCCAGGTGCGCGCGAACGGCCGTGTGCCGGGACCGGACGACCTCGAACCCGTAACGCGGCTCTACGCCGAACAGGGGGGCAAGGTGAGCGCCCATGACTACATCCGCGCCGTCCAGACCTTCCATCGAACGGGTCGCCAGCTCGGTGCCTTCTTCGAGCGATTCGACATTCTTCTCTCGCCGACGATCGCCCGTACGTCGCTGCCATTGGGCACCGTGCGCATGGATGGCAGCCTGGAAGAGTACGAGGAGGGACTCGCGCCGATGGTCGCCTTCACTTCCGTCTGCAATGCCGCCGGCGTGCCGGCGATGTCCGTCCCGCTGGAATGGACGGAAGAGGGCCTGCCGATCGGCATGCATTTCGTGGCGCGCTACGGCGCCGAAGCCACCTTGTTTTCACTGGCCGGACAACTCGAGCAGGCGCATCCTTGGCGTGAGCGGCGGCCGGGACGGGTGACGTGATGGCAAGTTTTTGGCGGATGGCGGTTGCCGGATTCGTCGCCGGCGTGCTGAGCCTGCTGGTGTTTCACCAGTGGGGCTTCTACGTCGCCGCCGAACTCGGCTTCGGGCGGCCCAATCTCTACAACATGCGGCCGGTGCCGCCCTGGGGTGTGCCCACGATCGTTTCGCAGGCATTCTGGGCTGGCTTGTGGGGCATGCTGGGCGCCTTCGTCATCGCTCGCCTGCCGGGCATCCTGAACGGCGCCCTGGGCTGGATCCTGTTCGCCGGCATTCTGGTGTTGGCGGTGAACTGGTTCGTCGTGCTGCCGATCAAGGGGGCGCCGGTCGGCGGCGGCTGGCGGTTGCCGGGCGTGGCGGTCGTGCCGATCGTCTATGCCCTCTGGGGGTTCGGCATGTGGCTGTTATACGGGCTCGTCCGCAGGCTCCTGAGGTAGGCGGACCGCAGGGCAGGCGCTCGGGTCAGAGCCTGCGCAACACGATCTGCGAGCCGCCGCCCCAGATCGGAAGATAGGCCATCTTGTATCCGGCGCCGCCGGTCACGATCGGATGGATCGCCTGCGGGGACGATGCGACGTCCTTGCCCTCGTCGAACAGGTACCGCTGGACGCGCTCGATGTCCCAGCCCTCATGGCGCGCGATCTTCCCGGCCAGCTCGAGCGGCAGGAGAAGGACCTGCTCGCCGCGGCCGCTCTTGCGGCTCTGCCCCGACATCACGATCTCGGCGCGCATGCCGGCGATGACCGGATCGAGGATCGCCTCGGGCGTAGCCCCTTCGCCGTCCCCGGGCAACACCTCGGCTGTGCCCGAGATGCCCATCACGGTGAGGGCACTCTCGTCCTTCGCAAGCCCATGACGCTCGGTGAAGGCGGGGAAGGGACCGTCGCTTCGTTCGGCGAAGCACAGCGTGAACTTGGCGGGCTGGCCCATCGTCGCCATGTCGCCGGTGTCCGATCGGGCGCCGCCGATGTTGCGCAGGCAGAGCTGCAGGGCGCGGCCGATGCAGGCATTGGCGCGATTGCCTGGGCCGATCACGTTCGTCAGCGCGTTGACGCCGAGCTGCTGCACGATTGGACCGTGAAGGCACAATGCGACGGCGGCGCTGCCGGTGGTGGTGGCGATGCCGAGGAGATTGAAGTCGGGTTCCAGCACGGCCTGCGCCGCTGCCAGGACGATGGGCAACTCGGCCGGCAGGCAGCCCGCTATCACGCACTGGTAGGCGACGGACTCGGGCGTGATGTCGCCGAACATCGGCGGCATCATGCCGAGGGAGGTCGTGCGGTCGGTGAAACCGGCGATCATGGCATCGAGCCGCCTCTGCGTGGGCGGGACCAGCGGGAGGCCGTCCGAGAGCTCGGCCTCCGTCAGGATTTCTTGTGCGTTCTCCCAGCCCGTCGACTCGTCGACGACCGGCCAGCCGCACCACTCATTCATCGGGCGATGCGCGTGCAGGCGACGGTGGTGCCGCCGAACGACGGGATGAACGCCGAATGCTTGCCGGGGCCACCCGCAACGGTGATGTGGATGTCCTTCGGATCGCGGCCTATCGTCAGCCAGTCGCCGTCCGGCTTGTGACCGGTGGTCTCATACGTCACGAGGTTTTCCTTCGAGACGCGCGAGAGATGGACGCGCGAGCGCTTCCACAACTCCTCGCGGATGCTCTCGATCGTGAACCCGTCGCGCTTCAGCGTTGCGGCATGCTCGGGGCCGATGATGACGAACATCGGGCCCTTGCCGTAGATCGTGTTTGAACCCGGGTTGGACATGCCGCCGGCGAAGGTGGTCAGCAGCCCGTCTCCGGTGGTCGACCCGTGGTCGTTGAGGTTATGCGGGCCTTCGCCCGACATGACCGTCACGACCGAATCCGTCGGCGCGAACCCGCGCTGGACGTGATAGGGCGTCCACGGATTCTCTTCCTCGTTCTCGCCGAAGCAGAAGGTGAACTTGGCGGGGTTGCCCTGGGTCGAGCGGTCCATTTCACCGGGCTTTGCGCCCGCCACGTTCAGCAGCATCAGCCCGAGTGCACGGCCGATCGTGGCGTTGGCCTGACGGCCCTGGCCGAAGCAGTTGGTGCCGCAGTTGATGTTGAGCTCGTGCCGGATCGGGCCGCTCACCATGACCATCGGCGCGCAGGAATGCGTCGTCGCGAGCGTGCCGTGGAGATTGTACTCCGGGTCGAGCACGCCGCGCAGGGCGGCGGTCACGACCGGGAAGTATTCAGGCTTGCAGCCCGCCATGACGGCGTTGGCCGCCAGTGCCTGCAGTGTCGGAACGATCTGGCGCGGCGGTACCGGCGGGTAGGGCCGGTTGTCGCCGCGCACCGTCTCGACGAACTTCGACACCTTTGCCTCGGTGGGCACGAACAGCGGCATGCCGTCGCTCCAGCCCTGTTGGACGGCGTACTCGTTGAAGGCCTCGACATCCATGTCGCCGATGTCGATGACTTCCTGGTCGGCGATGTCCTTCATTTGCCCGTGGCCTCGGCCAGTCCCTTGGTCGCTGCTTCGATGCGCTCCCGCAGTTCTTCGGCATTGAGGCCGCCGACGGGATGCTTCACCACGATCAGGCGCGGTTCGACCTTGCGGGCCTTTGCCTGGGCCATGACCAGCGGCTTGAATGTCTCAGTGGCGATCACGAAAGCGGTGATGCCGAGCTTCTCGAGTTCGAGGCTGTCGTGGAAACTCCACGATGAACAGCTTCCTCAATCCCCTAAGGCGAGAAGCGCCGCCTTGTAGTTCTTCGCGACCTTCTCGATCAGTTCCTTCGGCGCCGGCTGGCTGGCGCTGTTCTTGGCATGGAAGTGGATGTTGTCCACCGGGCGGTGCGCGCCCAGCATGGCGCGGACGCCTTCCAGCAGCTCACGGGCGTTCGGCTTGGAATTGGAGATCAGCGCGATGGCGTCGGTCGCCCAGTTGACGGGCTGCAAGGTCACCTTGGCGGGACCGGCGGCGGCCATGCCGAAGCTCGGATTGAAGATGCGCATGTTCGTTTTCCTCCACGCTACCTGTTCAACGCCGCGACGATGGACCTCGCGACGCGCTGGCCGTCCGCGATCGCGTCCGCCAGATATTCCCTGGAGCCGGACCGGACGTCGCCGGCGGCGAACACCAACGGCTGGGCGGTCTGGCCCGCCTCGTCGACAACGATATGCCCCGTGGCGTCGCGTGCAAGCGAATCCGGCACGAATTCCGCAGCGGGAGACCGGCCCTCGTAAACGAACACCGCATTCGTCGGAATCCGATTTCGCTGGCCGTCGTTCTCGACCGTCACTGCCTCGAGCCCGTTGCTCCCTTCGAGGCCGACGATGCGCCCCGGCAAGGAGGTGACGCCCTCGGGGACCGGCCCGGTCGGGTTGCCGAGCATGGCTATGTCGCCGGCGATGCCGACCAGCACGGCGGCCTCGTAGGGCGCCCAGCCAGTCGCGCCGGCGACGATCACGGGCTGCCCGGCATAGAGCGGACCGTCGCAGTTCGCGCAGTGGGACAGGCCACGCCCTTCATAGTCTTCCTCGCCGGGAAGGCCGAGCTTGCCTTTGCTCAGGCCGGTCGCCACGACGAGGGCCCGTGCCGTGTGGCGCTCGCCATCGGCCGTCTCGATTTCGAACGGACCGCTGCCGGAAATCGCCGTGACTTCGCCAAAGCCGATCTCGACGCCGGCGACGACGGCATCGTCGGTGAGGCGCGCGGCCATGGTCGTGCCGTCGAAAATCTCCTCGAAATCGTGCAGTTGGCCCAGGTTGATGATCTCGCCACCGGGCGCGAGCTTGTCGAGGCAGAGCGCCTTCAGGCCCGCGCGGGCGGCCTCGGTGGCGGCGGTGAGGCCGGCCGGGCCGGCGCCGATGACGATCACGTCGTAGGAAGGGGTGTCCATGGCCGTCTTTAATCGGCACTTGGACGGGGGAGTGCAAGAGACAATTCGGCCGGGTCACCCCGCGTGTGGTCCGCGATTTGCAGGCTGCCCATCTTGAGCTTGCCAGTGCCCGAGAAAGCATCGTAGGTCGCTGGGACAGGGAGACACAAACAAGGCATGGCGTATTTCACGCAACAGCTGATCAATGCAATCACGCTGGGCGCCATCTACGGGCTGATCGCCATCGGCTACACGATGGTCTACGGGATCATCGGCATGATCAACTTCGCGCATGGCGAGGTGTTCATGATCGGCGCCTTCATCTCGCTGATCGGCTTCATCATCTGCGGCAGCCTCGGCATCAGCTCTGCGCCGATTGCCATCGTTCTCGTGCTGCTGCTGGCCATGTCGTTTTCCGCCGTCTACGGATGGGCGATAGAACGAACGGCTTACAGGCCGTTGCGAGGATCTTTCCGGCTGGCCCCGCTGATTTCCGCAATCGGCGTTTCGATCGCCCTCCAGAACTACGTTCAGCTGGCGCAGGGCGCGCGCCCCAAGCCCGGCGGGCAGGTCGTATCCGGCGGATTCAATCTATTCACCGCCGACGGGTTCGACGTTCGCGTGACGTGGCTGCAGATCATCATCGTGCTGGTGACGGTCGTGCTGATGGCGGGCTTTACCTGGGTGATCGCCCGGACTTCCCTCGGACGCCGGCAGCGTGCCTGCGAGCAGGACATGAAGATGGCGGCGCTGCTGGGGGTCAACGTCGACCGCACGATCTCGCTCACCTTCGTACTTGGTGCGGCCCTGGCCGCCGTCGCCGGCATGCTGTTCCTGATGTACTACGGCGTCATCGACTTCTTCATCGGCTTCCTGGCCGGCATCAAGGCCTTCACCGCGGCGGTCCTGGGCGGCATCGGCTCGCTGCCCGGCGCAATGCTGGGCGGGCTGCTGATCGGGCTGATCGAGGTTTTCTGGGCCGGCTACTTCTCGAGCGAATACAAGGACGTCGCGGCCTTCGCGATCCTCGTGCTGGTGCTGATCTTCCGGCCGAGCGGCCTGCTCGGCAAACCGGAGATCGAGAAGGTCTGACCGATGGGCCCGCGTCTGCCTCTCATGCTGAAGGATGCGGGCCTCACCGCGTTTGCCGCCGCCGCCCTCGGAATCTTCATCGTCGGCTTCCGAACCGTCGACCAGGGCGGCGGAAAAGGGCTGGGCTTCGACTATCACCTCGTCGATCTCGCCGTGGCGGTGTTCGTCATCTTCATCGGCCGGCTCGGCCTCTCGATGGCGGCGAGCGGCCTGCGCTGGCCAGCGATCGTGCTCGGTGTGGCGATGGTCGCAGCCGGCGCCTCGCCGATGAAGCTGCCGTCGGGCTTCCTCCACTGGTTCGTGGCCCTCGGCGGCGTGCTGCTGGTGATACGCGCGATCTGGCCGTGGGCCAACGATGCCATGGGCGCGGCGGCACGGACGCCGTCCGGCGTGGCCGTGGGAAAGGCCGGCGCCAAGTGGTTCGGCTGGCTGCTGCTCGCCTTCGCGGTGCTCATGCCGTTCTCGCCGTTCGCCGACCAGAAGACGATGGATCTCGGGGTGCTGATCCTGACCTACGTGATGCTCGGCTGGGGGCTCAACATCGTGGTCGGCCTCGCCGGGCTGCTCGACCTGGGCTACGTCGCCTTCTACGCGGTCGGCGCCTACGCCTACGCGCTGCTCAGCACGCAATATGGGCTGGGCTTCTGGACCGTCCTGCCGCTGGCCGGGATGATGGCGGCGCTGTTCGGCATCATGCTGGGCTTCCCGGTGCTGCGCCTGCGTGGCGACTACCTTGCCATCGTGACGCTGGGGTTCGGCGAGATCATCCGCCTCGTCCTGCTCAACTGGTTCGACCTCACCAACGGACCGGCCGGCATCGGCTCGATTCCCGGCCCGACCCTGTTCGGTGCCGTGTTCGCCGAGACGCCACCACCGGGCAAGCAGACCGTGTCGGAGATGCTGGGCATCGCCTTCGACGGCAATCACAGGCTTATCTTCCTCTATTACATCATCCTCGGCCTGGCGCTGATCACCAACCTCTTCACGCAGCGCATGCGGCGACTGCCGGTGGGTCGCGCCTGGGAGGCGCTGCGCGAGGACGAGACGGCCTGCCAGGCACTGGGCATCAATCCGACCAACACCAAGCTCACGGCCTTTGCGATCGGCGCCATGTTCGCGGGTTTCGCGGGTTCCTTCTTTGCCGCCAAGCAGCGCTTCATCAGTCCCGAGAGCTTCGTGTTCATCGAGTCGGCGATCATCCTGGCCATCGTCGTGCTGGGCGGCATGGGCAGCCAGATCGGCGTCGTGCTGGCCGCCGTGCTGCTGATCGGCCTGCCCGAATGGTTTCGTGACCTCGGCAGCTACCGCATGCTGGCCTTCGGCCTCGCGATGGTGCTGATCATGGTGTTCAAGCCGCGCGGACTTATCTCCCATCGCGAGCCGTCGATAAGGCTGCACCCCGCAGGCTCGGGAGGCGGTGGATGACGGCGC
Organism: Reyranella sp.; assembly: GCA_046296475.1. GTDB lineage: Bacteria > Pseudomonadota > Alphaproteobacteria > Reyranellales > Reyranellaceae > Reyranella. Next base: position 66,239 of record JBKBLH010000022.1, on the reverse strand, counting down.
CCCCGACGACGGCACCACTGATCGAGGTCGAGCACCTCACCATGCGCTTCGGCGGGCTGGTCGCGATCGACGACGTGTCGTTCACTGCCGGGTCGCGGGCCATCACGGCCGTCATCGGACCCAACGGCGCCGGCAAGACGACGGTCTTCAACTGCATCACCGGTTTCTACAAGCCGACGATCGGCCGGCTCACCCTGCGGGGCGCCGGCGGCGAATTCCTGCTCGAGCGGATGCGCGGCCACGAGATCGGCCAGAAGGCCCGGGTGGCGCGCACCTTCCAGAACATCCGTCTTTTTCCCGGCATGACGGTGCTCGAGAACCTGATGGTCGCGCAGCACAACAAGCTGATGCGCGCCTCCGGCTGGAGCCTGCTGGGTCTCGTCGGTGCGGCGAGCTTCCAGCGGGCCGAGGCGGCTGCGGTCGAACTCGCTCGGCTGTGGCTGGATCGGATCGGGCTGATGGCCGATGCGGACCGGCCGGCCGGCGAGCTGCCCTACGGCGCCCAGCGGCGACTGGAGATCGCCCGCGCCATGTGCACCGAGCCGGTGCTGCTCTGCCTCGACGAGCCGGCCGCCGGCCTCAATCCGCGCGAGTCGGCCGAACTCAACCAGCTGCTGGTCTCGATCCGGGATCGCGAGGGGATCGGCGTGCTGCTGATCGAACACGACATGAGCGTCGTGATGAACATCTCCGACCACATCGTCGTCCTCGACTATGGCCGCAAGATCGCCGAAGGGGCTCCCCTGGCGGTGCGCAATGATCCGGCCGTCATCCGCGCCTATCTCGGCACCGACGAGGGGGCGCTCGATGCCTGAGGCCTCGATCCTGTCGGTGAAGGGCGTCGAGACTTTCTACGGCGCGATCCAGGCGCTGCACGGCGTCGACCTCGAGGTGGCGCGCGGCGAGATCGTGACCTTGATCGGCGCCAACGGGGCGGGGAAATCCACGCTGCTGATGACGATCTGCGGCAATCCGCGGGCGCGCAGCGGCAGGATCCTGCTCGACGGCGAGGACATCACGGCGTTGCCGACCTTCCAGATCGTGCGGCGCGGCGTGGCGCAGGTGCCGGAAGGGCGGCGCATCTTCGCGCGCATGAGCGTCTACGAGAACCTGCAGATGGGCGCGATCCTCGGCGATCCCGCCAACTTCAAGGCCGATCTCGATCGCGTCTTCGCGATGTTCCCGCGGCTCGCAGAACGGCGCGACCAGCGCGGCGGCACCCTGTCGGGCGGCGAGCAGCAGATGCTGGCGATTGGCCGCGCCTTGATGAGCCGGCCGCGAATCCTGCTGCTCGACGAGCCTTCGCTCGGCCTTGCCCCGTTGATCGTGCGTCAGATCTTCGATTCGATTGGCCGCATCGCCCGGGAAGAGGGGGTGACGATCTTCCTCGTGGAGCAGAACGCCTTCCATGCGCTGCGCCTGGCCGATCGCGGCTACGTGCTGGCCAATGGCCGCGTGCGTCTCAGCGGCAGCGGAAGGGAGTTGCTGGCCAACCAGGAGGTCCGCGCGGCCTATCTCGAGGGCGGCCACCCATGAGCCCGCTCGACACCGTCATGTTCGACTGGTTCGGCGACACGCTGTTCAACGTGGTGCTGTTCAATCTGGTGCTGATCGGGCCGGCTTCGTTCGCTGCCGGCCACGCGGTGGCGCTGACCTGGCGGCCGTGGCCGCAGATCGTTTTCTACACGGCGCTGCTGTCGGCCACCTTGCGCTTCCTCGACTATGCCCTGGCGGGCGGCGAGCTGTTGTCGCCGGCGGGATTTGTACTGGGCTGGGCCGTACAACTGGCGATCGCGGCCTTTGCCTTTCGGCTTACACGGGCACGCCAGATGGTACGCCAGTATCCATGGCTCTACCGGCGCAAAGGCTTGCTGGGCTGGGACGACCGGCCTTAATGTGACGGTCATGCTCCGCAACTGCGGAGGGGGCTCAATCGACAGGGAGACTCGGATGAAGAAATTGTACGGCACACTGGCCGTTGCCGCCGTTGCGCTGATGGCGACGCCCGCGTTTGCCCAGATCAAGATCGGCTCGGCCGGTCCGATGACCGGCGCCAACGCCGCGTTCGGCGAGCAGCTCAAGCGCGGCGCCGAGATGGCCGTCGCCGACATCAATGCCGCCGGCGGCGTCAACGGCCAGAAGCTGGAACTCATCATCGGCGACGACGCCTGCGATCCCAAGCAGGCGACCGCGGTCGCCAACAAGATGGTGTCGGACAAGGTCGTGTTCGTGGCCGGGCACTTCTGCTCGGGCTCTTCGATCCCCGCCTCGGACATCTACAAGGAAGGCAAGATCCTGCAGATCACGCCGGCCTCGACCAATCCGAAGCTGACGGACGATGCTGCCGCCAAGGGCAACACCACGGTGTTCCGCACCTGCGGCCGCGACGACGTGCAGGGCGCGACGGTCGGTGCCTATATCCTGAAGAACAAGAAGGACGCCAAGGTCGCGATCCTCCACGACAAGTCGCCCTATGGCAAAGGCGTGGCCGACGAGACCAAGAAGGCCCTGAACAAGGGTGGCCTGCGCGAGACCATGTACGAGGCCTACAACGACACCGACAAGGACTTCGCCGCGCTGATCAACAAGATGAAGCAGGCGAAGATCGACATCATCGTGCTGGGCGGCTACCACACCGCCGGCGCGCTGATCATCAAGCAGGCGCGCGAGCAGGGCCTGGCGGCGCAGATGATGGGCTTTGACTCGCTCGAGACGGCCGAGTTCGCCCAGCTGGGCGGCGCGGCGACCGACGGCGTGTTGATGTCGTTCCCGCCGAAGGCCGAGGACGATCCGAAGAATGCCGCGCTCGTGAAGAAGTTCCGCGACGCCAAGTACAACCCGGAAGGCTACACGCTGTTCAGCTATGCAGCCGTGAAGGCCTGGGCCGACGCCGCCAACAAGGCGAAGTCGACCGAGGCCGCCAAGGTCGCCGCGGCGCTGCGCTCCGGCAAGTACGACTCGGCGGTCGGCGTGCTGGAGTTCGACGCCAAGGGCGACATCAAGGACGCGGTGTACGACATCTACGTCTGGAAGGACGGCAAGTCGGCCCCGATGAAGAAGTAGGGCCGAACGGCCCGATCAGGGAAGGCCCGGCAGCAGCCGGGCCTTTTGCGTTCCATATCAGTGTCTTGTGGGTCGCATTCCACGATTTTGCGTAACCGTGACATCGCGCCCCCGGATATGGTATCGGGGGGCTCAATAGATAGAGGGAGTCGATCGTCGATATGCCGGGGGGCGCCATCGCGGTCGCGTCGGATCATGCCGGCTTCGACCTGAAGGAAATTCTCAAGCGCGACCTGCAGGAAGCGGGTCACGAGGTGCTGGATCTCGGCACCCATTCGACCGCCTCCGTCGACTATCCGGACTTCGGAAAGGCCATGGGCGATGCCATTGCCTCGGGCAAGGCCGAGCGCGGCGTGCTCGTCTGCGGCAGCGGGATCGGCATTTCCATTGCGGCAAACCGCAACCCCAAGGTTCGCGCGGTGATCGCCCACGACGTGACCTCGGCGCGACTCTCGCGCGAACACAACGATGCGAACGTCATCGCCTTCGGCCAGCGCCTGACCGGCGTCGAGGTCGCCCGCGAGGCCCTGAAGACGTTCCTCGCCACCAAGTTCGAAGGCGGCCGCCATGTCGGCCGTGTCGAAAAGCTTTCGAAGGGTTGAGTATCATGAGCCAAGCCGCTGCGAAGATGGGTGATTCCCCGCTGCCGATGTTCACCATGGGCGTCGCCGAGTCGGATCCGGCGATCGACGCCGTCCTGAAGGGTGAACTCCGTCGCCAGCGCGAGCAGATCGAGCTAATCGCCTCGGAGAACATCGTCTCGCGCGCCGTGCTCGAGGCCGCGGGCTCGGTTCTGACCAACAAGTATGCCGAGGGGTATCCGCGTCGCCGCTACTATGGCGGCTGCGAGGAGGTCGACAAGGCCGAGGATCTCGCGATCGAGCGGGCGAAGAAGCTGTTCGACTGCGCCTTCGCCAACGTGCAGCCGCACTCGGGCGCGCAGGCCAACCAGGCGGTGTTCATGGCGCTGCTGCAGCCGGGCGACACGTTCCTCGGCATGGCGCTGGACCAGGGGGGGCATCTCACCCACGGCTCGCCGGCCAACCAGTCGGGCAAGTGGTTCAAGGTCGTCTCCTACGGGCTGAAGCCCGACACGCACCTGATCGACTACGAGCAGATGGAGGAGGCGGCCCGCCGCGAGAAGCCGAAGCTGATCATCGCCGGCGCCTCGGCCTATTCCCGCCACATCGACTGGGCGCGCTTCCGCAAGGTGGCCGACGAGATCGGCGCCTATTTCATGGTCGACATGGCCCACTATGCCGGGCTGGTCGCGGCCGGCGTCTACCCGAGCCCGCTGCCGCATGCCCATGTCGTGACGACGACGACGCACAAGACGCTGCGCGGCCCGCGCGGCGGCATGATCCTGTCGAACGACGCCGAGCTCGGGAAGAAGATCAACTCGGCGGTGTTCCCCGGCCTGCAGGGTGGGCCGCTGATGCACATCATCGCCGCCAAGGCGGTGGCGTTCGGCGAGGCGCTGAAGCCCGACTTCAAGATCTATGCGCAGAACGTGATCGACAATGCCCGCGCGCTTGCGGCGACGCTGACCGAGCGCGGCCTCAAGATCGTTTCCGGCGGCACCGACAGCCACGTCATGCTCGTCGACCTGCGGCCGAAGAAGGCGACGGGCGTCTCGGCGGAGAAGGTGCTCGACCGCGCCGGGATCACGACCAACAAGAACAGCATCCCGGGCGATCCGGAAAAGTACACGATCACGTCGGGCGTGCGCCTCGGCACGCCGGCGGGTACGACCCGCGGCTTCGGGGTCGCCGAGTTCCAGCAGATCGGCCATCTGATCGCCGACGTGCTCGACGGCATCGCCAAGAACGGTCCGGACGGCGACGCCCAGGTCGAGGCCCAGGTCCGCGCCAAGGTGCATGCCCTTTGCGCACGCTTCCCGCTCTACCGTGACTGACAAGGCGCAAAGCCGGAACAAACAGGGGAACTAGATGCGCTGCCCATTCTGCGGTCACGAGGACACACAGGTTAAGGACTCGAGGCCGACCGACGACAATTCGGCGATTCGCCGGCGGCGCTATTGCCCTTCCTGCGGCTCGCGCTTCACGACCTTCGAACGCGTCCAGCTGCGCGAGCTGACGGTGGTGAAGAAGAACGGGCAGCGCGTGCAGTTCGATCGCGACAAGCTGGCGCGTTCGATACAGGTGGCCTGCCGCAAGCGGCCGGTCGATCCGGAGCGGATGGAGCGCGTGGTCAACGGCATCGTGCGCCGCCTCGAGAGTTCGGGTGAAAGCGAGATCCCCTCGACGCAGATCGGCGAACTGGTGATGGACGCGCTGCGCGCGCTCGATCCGGTGGCCTATGTCCGCTTCGCCTCGGTTTATCGCAATTTCCGCGAGGCGCGCGACTTCGAGGAATTCATCTCCGACCTTGCCGATACGGCGCACTTCAAGGACTGACGGCGATGATGCGCGCAGCGCTCGCGCTGGCGCGGCGGTCGCTCGGCCGCACCTGGCCCAATCCCGCCGTCGGCTGTGTGATCGTGCGGGACGGACGCGTGATCGCCCGTGGACGGACGAGAGACGGCGGGCGGCCGCACGCCGAGGCCGACGCGATCGCAGAGGCGGTAGGGGCCGGCCTGTCGCTGAAAGGCGCCACGGCCTACGTCACTTTGGAGCCCTGCTCGCATCACGGCCGCACCCCGCCTTGTGCCGACGCGCTTGTTGCGGCGGGCGTTGCGCGCGTGGTGTCGGCTCTCGAGGATCCGGATCCGCGGGTAAAGGGCCAGGGACATGCGCGGCTTGGGGAGGCCGGCATCGCCGTCGAGGTCGGCGAGGGTGCCGCCGAGGCGGCCGAGATCAATGCGGGCTTCCTGTTACGGGTCCGTGAAGGCCGGCCGCTCTTTCATCTCAAGATGGCGGGCTCGCTCGACGGTCGCATCGCGACCGCGTCGGGCGAGAGCAAATGGATCACCGGCGAGGCCGCGCGTCGCGATGGACACCGGCTGCGGGCCTTCCACGACGCGATCCTGGTCGGAGCCGCGACGGCGGCGGCCGACGACCCGGAGCTCACCTGTCGTCTCCCGGGGCTCGCCGCACGCTCCCCTGTCCGCATCGTCCTCGATTCGCAGGCAAGGCTGTCGGCTGCGTCCAAACTCGCGATGTCGGCGCGGGTGACGCCGGTGTGGCTGGTCTGTACGAAGGCTGCCCCGGCCGATCGCCGGGAGGCGCTGAACACGCTCGGGGTGGAGATCGTCGAGGTCGACGAGGGCGGCGACGGTCGTATCGACGTCGTGGCGGCCGCCCGGGCGCTGGGTGGGCGGGGGCTCACTCGGGTCCTCGTGGAGGGCGGCGGCCAGGTCGCCGCGTCCTTCCTGAAGGCGGGCCTGGTCGACGGCATTTCGAGCTACCGGGCAGGCCTCGTCCTCGGCGAAGACAGCCGCTCTGCGGTCGGCGGACTGGAATTTGCACGCCTCGGTTCCGCGCCCCGGTTCAGGCTGGTCTCGGCGCGACCGCTGCAGGGCGACACGCTGGAAACCTGGCAGCGGGAGGGTTAAGTAGCGGCCATGTTCACGGGCATAGTGACTGATATCGGCGAGGTCGTCTCGGTCGATCCGGGCGGCAGGGAAGGCGACCGCCGGTTCGTGATCGCCACGAACCACGACCTGACGCCGATCGCCATCGGTGCCTCGATCGCCTGCTCCGGCTGCTGCCTCACCGTGATCGAGAAGCAGCCCGGCCGGTTTGCCGTCGAGGTGTCGGCCGAGAGCCTCGACAAGACCCACCTTGGGGACTGGACGGTCGGCAGCCGCCTCAACCTCGAATTGTCGTTGAAGCTGGGCGATGAAGTGGGTGGGCATCTGGTCTATGGCCATGTCGACGGCGTGGGCAGCATCGTGTCGATGACGCCGGAAGGCGGCAGCGTGCGCTTCGTTTTCGAGGCGCCGGCCGAGGTGGCCCGTTTCGTTGCGGCGAAGGGCTCCATTGCGATCGACGGTATCTCGCTCACGGTCAACGAAGTGGATGCCAATCGCTTCGGGGTGAACGTGATCTCGCATACCCAGGCCGTCACCACGCTGGGGCAGGCCCGGGTCGGCCAGAGGGTCAACCTTGAGGTGGATATGCTCGCGCGTTACGTTGCGCGATTGTTGGAGCATCAGAAATCATGAGTGCGCTCGAAAAGGACGCCTGGCGGATCACTTTTGCCGAGGTGAAGGCCGCCGCCGAGGACATCATCGAGGAAGCCCGAAAGGGCCGGATGTTCATCCTCGTCGATGACGAGGATCGTGAGAACGAGGGCGACCTGGTGATTCCGGCCCAGTGGGCGACGCCCGACGCGATCAATTTCATGGCGAGGCATGCGCGCGGCCTGATCTGTCTCGCCCTCACGCGCGAGCGGGTCGAGCAGCTCGGCCTGCCGCTGATGTCGCAGAACAACCGCACCCGGCACTCGACGGCGTTCACCGTCTCGATCGAGGCGCGCGAGGGCGTGACGACCGGCATCTCCGCCGCCGATCGCGCGCGCACCGTCTCGGTCGCGATCGACCCGTCCTGCGGACCGCAGGACATCGTGACACCCGGCCACGTATTTCCGCTGGTCGCCCGTGACGGCGGCACGCTGGAGCGCACCGGCCACACCGAGGCCGCCGTCGATATCGCGCGTCTGGCCGGCCTCAACCCGGCGGGCGTGATCTGCGAGATCATGAACGACGACGGCACGATGGCCCGCCGCAACGACCTGATCACCTTCGCCCAGCGCCATGGGCTCAAGATCGGCACCATCGCCGACCTGATCGCCTATCGGCGCCGCTACGATTCGATCGTGAAGCGCATCAGCGAGACCAGGCTCGACAGCACCTGGGGAGGCGACTTCCGCTGCGTCGTCTATGTGAACAAGGTGACGATGGCGCAGCACGTCGCGCTGGTGAAGGGCGATCCCGCGGCGGGTGGGCCCGTCATGGTGCGCATGCATGCGGTCAACCTCTTCACCGACACGCTGGGGCAGCGCAGCGGCGGCCGGGGCGGCGAGATCGAGGCCTCGATGCGCGAGATATCGAAGGAAGGCCGCGGCGTCATCGTGCTGATCCGCGAGCCGCTCACCGTCGTGCTGGCCGAGCAGCGCCGCCGCGCCGGCGAACCGATCGAGCCCGCGGGGCAGGAACTGCGCGACTACGGCGTGGGCGCCCAGATGCTGATCGATCTCGGCGTCAAGGAAATGGTGCTGCTCAGCAATTCGCAGAAGAGCGTCGTCGCTCTCGAGGGCTTCGGCCTCAAGATCGTCGCCCAGAAGCCGGTTCCCGGCCGCGCAAAGGTCTGAACATGTCGACACGGACGGAAAATCCGACCGCCAGGCCGGCGGTCGCGGGCGTCAAGGGCGCGCGCATCCTGATCGTGGAGTCGCGCTACTATGCCGATGTCGCCGATGCGCTCATCGAGGGCGCGGAACGCGAGATCGCGAAGAACGGGGCGAAGTCGGAGCGCGTCGTCGTGCCGGGTGCCTTCGAAATCCCCGGCGCGATCGCACTGGCGGCCGCGAAGAAGGGCAGGCCATATGATGGCTACGTGGCGCTGGGCTGTGTCATCCGCGGCGAGACCACGCATTACGACTATGTCTGCGGCGAGAGCGCTCGCGGTTTGATGGACCTCGCCGTCCAGAAGAAGCTCGCCATCGGCTACGGGATCGTCACGGTCGAGAATGTCGAGCAGGCGCGGGCGCGTGCCTTCACCGACCGCGGCGACAAGGGCGGCGATGCAGCCCATGCCTGTCTCGCCATGGTGGCACTCGGTCGTCGCTGGAAGAAGACATGAGCGACGCCAAGCCGGCCGGGCCCAGCCGTCGCCAGGCCGCACGGCTGGCGGCGGTACAGGCGCTCTACCAGTGGCAGGAAGGCCAGGACGCCCCGGCCGAGATCGTCGAGCAGTTCCTGAAGGTCCGGACAGGGGAGACGGGAGAGGGCGGCATGCGTCGCGACGCCGACCGCCCCCTGTTCAAGGACGTGGTCGAAGGCACCGCGAGCAAGCGGGACGAACTCGAATCGCTGGTGTCGGCCTCGCTGGCGGAAGACTGGACCTGGGCGCGGGTGGACCGTCTGGTGCGCGCCATTCTCCTCGCCGGCGCCTATGAACTCGCGCACCGCCACGATGTGCCGTTGCGCGTCGTCATCAACGAGTATGTCGAGATCGCCCACGCCTTCTACGACAAGGGCGAGCCGAGCTTCATCAACTCCGTTCTCGACCGCGTGGCGCGCCAGGCGCGGCCATCCGATCAGAAGTAGACGGACGTGGCGCGGGCGCGGCGGATCGGCGAGTTCGAACTGATCGCCCGCTACTTCGCGCCGCTGGCCCGCGACTTCGAGGGAGCGGGCGGGCTCCAGAGCGACAATGCCTTCCTGCCCGCGGATGCGCGGCATGACCTCGTGGTCAAGACCGACACGATCGTCGCGGGTGTGCATTTCCTGGCCGACGACCGACCGGAGCGCGTTGCCGCCAAGGCGATCCGGGTCTGCCTCTCCGATCTCGCAGCCGGGGGCGCGACACCTTTCGTCTACCAGCTGTCGCTGGCCTTGCCCTCGACCTGGGAAGAGTCCTGGGTCGCGGCCTTCGCCAAAGGCCTGGCCACCGACCAGCGCCGCTACGGTATCGTCCTCTGCGGCGGCGATACGGTCGTCACGCCAGGACCGCTCACGATCACCATCACCGCTTTCGGACGCGTCGCACGCGGCAAGGGTATAGCCCGCTCCGGCGCAAGGGCAGGGGACGAGCTCTGGGTGAGCGGCACCATTGGCGACGGCGCTCTCGGGTTGGTGGCGGCCCGCGGCGGCCTGCCATATCTGGCGGCAAGCCAGCGCGCGCTCCTCGAGAAGCGCTATCGCCTGCCGCAGCCGCGAAGCGCGCTGGGCCCGCGTCTGACGGGGGTCGTAACGGCCATGGCGGATGTCTCGGACGGTCTGCTGGCCGATGCCGGCCACATCGCGGAGGCCTCGCGACTGGCCGTGATCATCGAACGCGACAGCGTGCCGCTGTCGCCCGCCGCCCGGTCGGCTGTAGCGGCGGATCCGCGTCTGTGGGCGAACATCCTCGGCGGCGGCGACGACTATGAACTCGTGATGGCCGTGCCGGGCCGACGGCAGGCGGCGCTGCTGGCCGCCGCCCGTACGGCCCGCGTGCGCATCACGTGCATTGGCCGTTTCAGTTCCGGCCGGGGGATCGAAGTGACAGTCGGCGGCGAGGTCGTCACAGTAGCGCGAAAGGGCTACGTTCACTTCTAGTGAATCACGCCTGTTCATACCTGCAGTGCGCGACACGCCATGGCGCCGGCAGCGACTGCAACTAGAGTGCGCGCCCAATGGACGGATCTTCGAAGGTGCAGGAAATGCCCGCGGCCTCCGATGGGCGCATTCCGCGCCGGTCGATGCGAAACATCGCCCTGCTGGCGGTCTGCCAGGCGCTGACGCAGAGCAGCAACACGCTGATGTTCGCCTCTTCGGCGCTGGCGGTGCTCACCATCGTCTCGCCGGACATGCGCATCTGGGCCAACCTGCCGGTGACCATGCAGCATCTCGGCGTGATGCTGTCGGTCTTTCCGGCGTCGCTGCTGATGATGCGACGCGGCCGCAAGTTCGGTTTCCGCAGCGGCTCGGTGATGGGAATGATCGGGTCCTCCCTGGCGGCCGTGGGTCTCGGCCTCGGCAGTTTCCCCGTGATGTGCTGCGGCGGTCTGTTCCTGGGCTACGCCATCGCCAACATGCAGCTCTACCGGTTCGCCGCCGTGGAACTGGCGCCGGCTCCTCATCGCGCGCAGGCCATCTCCTATGTCACGGCGGGCGGCGTGCTGGCCGGCATCCTCGGACCGACCCTGGCCCGCTTCACGCCCGATCTGTGGTTGCCGCTGTTCCAGGCGAGTTTCTGCGCCGTCATCGTCATCCACGTCCTCGTCTTTGTCGTGCTGGGCTTCATCGAGTTCCCGCAGGTTAAGGTCGAAGACACGTCCGGTCCCCAGCGTCCGCTCTCCCAGATCGTGACCCAGCCGGCCTACATGGTGGCTTGTGCCGGCGCGATGATCGCCTTCGGCGTGATGTCCTTCGTGATGGCTGCCTCGCCGCTGGCCATCGTGCAGTGCGGCCTGTCGGCGACCGAGGCGCCGGTGACGATCTTCGTGCACGTCATGGGGATGTTCGTCCCGTCGTTCTTCACCGGCAATCTGATCGCGCGCTTCGGGATATTCAACATTATGATCGCGGGCATCGTACTGCTGGTGGCGGGGGTGGTCGTGGCACTGATGGGCATCACCGAGTGGCACTTCCGCGGCGCACTCACCCTGAACGGTGTCGGCTGGAACTTCCTGTTCGTCGGCGCGACCACGCTCCTCACGACCACCTACAGGCCGGCTGAGAGGGGCAAGGCCCAGGCCTTCAACGACTTCATGGTGTTCGGCGTCACCACCGTTGCCAGCCTGATGGCCAGTGTCGTGCTCGAGCTTAAAGGGTGGGCCGCGCTGAATTACGTGGCGCTCGTCCTTGTTCTGATGGCGCTGCTGGTCATCGGCGTCTACCGGCTGCGCAACCCGTCACGCGTTTGAAGCCAACCCCTTGAGGCAACGGCGCTTTTCCTCCTCTGCGGTTGCGCGCGCCCGGCCCATCTGTCATTTTTCGGCCCACTTCGCACCCGGGGGGAGTTCGCGTGCTTCAGGTGGCGATGTGCGTAAAAGCGACGTAAAAACAACAGGTTAGGGAAACATGTCCACGGTTCTTTGGGGCGTCATCGGCTGCGGCTTGATTGCCGTGTTGTATGGCGTCGTTACCGCATCGCGGGTTATGGCCGCCGATGCCGGCACGCCTCGCATGCAAGAAATCGCGCAAGCCATCCAGGAGGGTGCGGCCGCCTACCTGCGCCGCCAGTACACCACCATTGGCATCGTGGGCATCGTCGTCCTCGTCGTTCTTGCGCTTCTGCTCGGCAAATTCGCCGCCATCGGCTTCCTGATCGGCGCCGTTCTGTCGGGTGCCACCGGATTCATCGGCATGAACGTGTCGGTCCGCGCCAACGTGCGCACGGCCGTGGCGGCCCAGAAGAGCCTGGCTTCGGGTCTCGACATTGCTTTCAAGGCGGGCGCGGTGACGGGCATGCTGGTGGCCGGCCTCGCGTTGATCGGCGTTGGCGGGTACTACGCGGTCCTCCTCAACATGGGCATTCCCGGCGGCAGCCGCACCATGATCGATGCGCTCGTCGCGCTCGGCTTCGGCGCCTCGCTGATTTCGATTTTCGCCCGACTCGGCGGCGGCATCTTCACCAAGGGTGCGGACGTCGGAGGCGACATGGTCGGCAAGGTGGAAGCGGGTATCCCGGAGGATGACCCTCGCAATCCGGCGACCATCGCTGACAACGTCGGCGACAATGTCGGCGACTGCGCCGGCATGGCCGCCGACCTGTTCGAGACCTATGCGGTGACGACCGTCGCCACGATGGTCCTGGCCTCGATCTTCTTCGCGGCCGATCCGGTCCTCGTGGGCAAGCTGATGGCCTATCCGCTGGTCATTGGCGCAGCCTGCATCATCACCTCGATCATCGGCACCTACTTCGTCCGCCTCGGCTCGGACGGCAACATCATGTGGGCGATGTACAAGGGCGTGATCGCGGCAGCCGTTCTGTCGATCCCCGCCATCTACTTCGCCACCGACCGTCTGGTCGGCATGGGGACCGTGATGACCGTGGGCGGTCGCTCCTTCACCGGCATGTCGCTGTTCTGGTGCTCGCTGGTGGGGCTCGCCATCACCGGCCTGATCGTCTGGATCACCGAGTACTACACCGGTACCGACTATCGTCCGGTGAAGGCCGTGGCCCAGGCGTCGGTCACGGGCCATGGCACCAACGTGATCGCCGGTCTCGCAATGTCGATGGAAGCGACCGCGGCGCCGGCGCTGCTGATCTGCGGCGGCATCGTGATCTGCTACATCCTGGCGGGCCTGTTCGGCATCGCAATCGCCACGACGGCGATGCTGGCGCTGGCGGGCATGGTCGTGGCGCTCGACGCCTACGGCCCGGTCACCGACAATGCCGGCGGCATTGCCGAGATGGCCGGCCTGCCGAAGGAAGTGCGCAAGAACACCGACGCGCTCGACGCGGTCGGCAATACCACCAAGGCCGTCACCAAGGGCTATGCCATCGCCTCGGCCGGCCTCGGTGCGCTGGTGCTGTTCGCCGCCTACACCTCGGACCTCGACTACTTCATCGCGGCCGGCAAACTCGGCGTGCAGGCGGTCGATTTCTCGCTCAAGAACCCGTACGTCGTGGTCGGTCTGCTGGTCGGCGGCCTGCTGCCGTACCTGTTCGGCGGAATGTCGATGCTGGCCGTCGGCCGTGCCGCCCAGGCGGTGGTCGAGGAAGTTCGGCGCCAGTTCCGCGAGAAGCCCGGCATCATGAAGGGAACGGAAAAGCCGGAGTATGGCCGCGCCGTCGACATGCTGACCAAGGCGGCAATCAAGGAGATGATGATCCCGTCGCTGCTGCCGGTCCTGTCGCCGATCGTGCTCTACATCGTGATCGCGGCCATCGCCAACCGCTCGGACGCCTTTGCGGCCGTCGGTGCGATGCTGCTCGGCGTGATCGTCACCGGCATCTTCGTCGCCATCTCGATGACGGCGGGCGGCGGTGCCTGGGACAATGCCAAGAAGTACATCGAGGAAGGCCATTTCGGCGGCAAGGGATCCGACGCGCACAAGGCGGCCGTGACCGGCGACACCGTCGGCGACCCGTACAAGGATACTGCGGGTCCAGCGGTCAACCCGATGATCAAGATCACGAACATCGTGGCGCTGCTGCTGCTGGCCGTTCTCGCGCACTGAGCGCGGGCGACAACAGCCGAAACAAGAAAGCCCCGGCCGAATGGCCGGGGCTTTTTCCTTGAAGCGCGAGCGCGGCGCGAGGGGGCGGCCGCGCGGTCAGTTCCCGCTGCCGCTGGTCGGGGCGCCGGGGTTGCCACCGCCCTGCTGCTTGGGTCCGGTGAAGCGACCGACATTGCCCAGTACCTGCTCGAGGATCGTGAGCTCCTTGCCCGACGTCGGCGTAATGCGCTGGACCATCTGGATGTTCTCTGCGTCCTTCAGGTCGTAGTTCTTGATGCCCTCGATGCGGCCCGATTCGTTGAACGAGACCTGGATCACCTTCTGGGAACTGATCTTGGGCTTGGTCCAGGCCCAGTACTCCTGGGTCTCGCTGATGTAGTACCAGATGTTAGGATTGAAGGTCGCGACGGCCGAGGGTGAACCGATCAGCCGGATCACGTCCTCGCGGCTCTGCGCACCGACTTCGAGCTTTTCGACCGAGCCGGGCGTCGCAGCGAAGCCGCGCAGGTACACGGTGTTCTCGCAGCCGCCGAGGACGACGGCGGAAAGGGCGAGGGCGCCAGCGAGGGCGAGCGGGGCGGTGCGACGCATGGACTGCTTCTTGGCTTTGCGGGAAGAGGGATTGCAAGATGTCGCGATGAAGGGTCCGGGTCAACCTGTTGTCCCGCGACCGGTTGGGAGGGAGTCCTTCGTGTTCCGCCGACGAAAGCCAGAGGACGATTTCGCTGCGGCCATCTACAAGCGCGTGGCCGAACAGGCGCGCACGGCCGAGCTGTTCGAGGCCTGCGGCATACCCGATACGCTGGACGGTCGCTTCGACTCCCTGGCGTTGCACGCGGCCTTGATGATCGATCGATTGCGGCGTGAACCGGACGGCGAGGCATTGTCCCAGGCCTTCTTCGACGCCATGTTCCGCCATCTCGACCTCACGCTGCGCGAGATCGGCATCCAGGATCTTGGCGTCGGCCGACGAATCAAGATCATGGCGGAAGGCCTGCATGGCCGTGCGTTGTCGTATCGCGAGGCGCTGAACGGCGGTTCGACGCCGCTTGCCGAGGTCTTGCGCCGCAATGCCTACGGCGGTACCTCGCCTCCTGATTCCGGAGGGGTGGTTCGGCTGGAGGCTTACGTTCGGAACTACGCGAAAACCCTGGGGTCTACGGCCCGGAATGACTTGATAAAGTGAATTAGGATAATGGCACAAGGCCCTGAAAAAACGATCAAATCAGAGATCGAGCGTATCGTCGACCTCGATCGGCTCGGCGGCAATGGCACCGCACTCGAGATTACGACGACCGAGAGCGAGCGGGCCGCGCTGGCGAAGCGATTCGGCTTTCTCGGCCTGCCGGCCTTTTCGGCGCGGGTGACGGTCGACCGCCGGCCGGGGGGCCAGGTCGTCGTCGAGGGACGCCTCAAGGGCCGGCTCGTCCAGGCCTGCATCCTGAGCCTCGATCCCGTGACCCAGGAACTGGACGACGCCTTCCGACTGGTCTTCGCCGAGGATGTGCAGGAGGACCTCGACCCCGAGAGCGGGGAGGCGCTCCTGAATTCACAGGGCGACGCGCCCGAACCTCTCGCCGGAAACATGCTCGACGTCGGCGAAATCGTGGCCGAGCAGCTTTCGCTGACGGCGGACCCCTATCCGAGGCGGCCCGGGATCAGGCTCGAGGACGTGCTGCCCAAGCCGAAGGGCGGGGCCCGCCGTGCGGCTCCCGATCAACGCCGCCATCCCTTTGCCGGCCTGGCGGCCCTCAAGGACAAGCCGCGCCGCGGCCGGTAAATTGTTGCGGCCGTGAGTCGATTTGGCTAGAGAAGGCCGCCCGCCGCGCCTATAGAGCGCGGCTGCAGCGTTTTTGGGGGCATGCCCTGCCTGTGCAAGGCGGGCGCGGCCCTCGTCGTGGAGATCGTCATGGCAGTTCCCAAGAAAAAGGTTTCGAAGTCCCGCCGCAACATGCGTCGCTCGCACCATGCGCTGCCGACCATGGCATTCGTCGAATGCAAGAACTGCGGTGAGCTGAAGCGCCCGCACATGGTTTGCTCGCATTGCGGCTACTACCGCGAAGACATGCCCGTCCTGGCCGACGCCGCGTCGGCCGAGAAGTAGTCCGACGCACGCCGTCGGCAATGCGCTGGCATTCGACAGGCGGAGCGCGACGGTGAGTGCGGGCAAGATCGTACTCGCACTCGACGGCATGGGTGGCGATCACGCTCCCGATGTCATCGTCAATGGCGCGGACATCGCCCGCGAGCGCTATCCCGGCACGTCGTTCCTGCTGTTCGGTGACGAGTCGCGCCTGAAAGCACTGGTCGACAAGCGCAAAGGGCTTGCCCAGGTGCTGGAGATCGTCCCGTCGGAAGATGCGGTACTGGCGGAGGACAAGCCTTCCTTCGCGTTGCGCCGCCGTCGCAAGTCGAGCATGTGGATGGCGGTCGAGGCGGCGGCCCAAGGCCGCGCCGACACCATCGTGTCCGCCGGCAACACCGGTGCGCTGCTCGCCATTTCGATGTTCGCGATGCGCATGCTCGAGGGGGCGGACCGGCCTGCTCTGGCGTCCTTCATGCCGACGTCGCGGGGCGAGACGGTGATGCTCGATCTCGGCGCCAACCTGGAGTGCGACGCGGACAACCTCGTGCAGTTCGCCGTGATGGGCAGCGTGTTCGCCCAGGCCCTGCTGGGCCTCGATTCGCCGAAGGTCGGCCTGCTCAACGTCGGTTCGGAGGAACTCAAGGGGCATGAGGAGTTGCGGCAGGCGGCGGCGTGGCTGCGCCGCGAAGGCTCGCCGGTCAATTTCCACGGCTTCGTCGAAGGCAACGACATCGGTGCCGGCGTGACCGACGTCGTGGTCACCGACGGGTTCACCGGCAACGTCGCGTTGAAGGCGATCGAGGGTACGGCGAAGCTCACCTTCCAGTTCGTGGGCGACGCCTTCCGGACATCGACATTCGCCAAGATCGGCTATCTCTTCGCGTCCGGGGCCTGGAGAAAACTGCGCAAGAGGGTCGACCCGCGTCGCTACAATGGCGGCGTGTTCCTCGGCCTGGACGGGGTCTGCGTGAAGAGCCACGGCGGTACGGATGCGTTGGGGTTCGCCTACGCGATCGGAGTCGCGGTCGACCTGGTCCGCTACGAATACAAGAGCAAGCTCGTCGAGGGGCTGGCACGGTTGCGCGAGATCACCTCGGCGGCCGAAACGCCGGCGGCTTCGCTGCAGGCCACCGGAGGAACCGCGTGATTCGTTCTGTCGTCCAAGGCTGCGGTTCGTATCTACCCGAGCGGGTCGTCACCAACGAGGAATTGTCGAAGTCCGTCGAGACCACCGACGAGTGGATCCGTCAGCGGACCGGCATCTGTCAGCGCCACATCGCAGCCGAAGGCGAGTTCACGTCCCATCTCGCCATCAAGGCCTCGCAGCGCGCCCTCGACCATGCCGGCATCGACGCCGCCGATCTCGATCTGATCGTCCTGGCGACGGCGACCCCGGACCAGACTTTTCCCGCCACGGCGACGCGCGTGCAGGCCGCTCTCGGCATGACCAGGGGTGCGGCGTTCGACGTTCAGGCGGTCTGTGCAGGCTTCGTTTACGGCGTTTCCGTCGCCGACAGCCTGATCCGGAGCGGCCTCGCGTCGACTGCCCTCGTGATCGGTGCCGAGACTTTCTCGCGCATCCTCGACTGGGAAGATCGCGGCACCTGCGTGCTGTTCGGCGACGGCGCCGGCGCGATCGTGCTCAGGGGCGAACCGGGCACCGGTACGTCGAGCGACCGGGGGATCCTCGCCAACGCGCTCCATTCCGATGGCCGCCACCACGACATCCTCTATGTCGACGGCGGACCGTCCTCGACGCGCACCACCGGCTTCCTGCGCATGGAAGGCAAGGAGGTCTTCAAGCACGCGGTGGTCAACATGGCCGCGGTCGTGGGGGAGGTGCTGGAGAAGGCCGGGCTCGAGGCCAAGGACATCGACTGGCTGGTACCGCACCAGGCCAACAAGCGCATCATCGACGGCACCGGCCGCAAGCTCGGGCTGCCGCCGGAGCGCGTCGTCGTGACCGTCGACAAGCACGCCAACACCTCCGCCGCGTCGATCCCGCTGGCGCTCGACGTCGCGGTCAAGGATGGCCGCATCAAGAAGGGCGACCTGCTGTTGCTCGAGGGGATCGGCGGCGGGCT
Organism: Reyranella sp.; assembly: GCA_046296475.1. GTDB lineage: Bacteria > Pseudomonadota > Alphaproteobacteria > Reyranellales > Reyranellaceae > Reyranella. The sequence goes on along the minus strand of JBKBLH010000022.1, from coordinate 48,208 downwards.
CTCCTGGGGGGCCAGCCTCGTTCGTTGGTGATGCGAGGGCCGAAAGCAGACGCCAACGGAACGTGAACAGTCGGCGATTCAAGTCCAGCCGCTATCCCACTGATATTGACCGCTTTCCCACCTTAGAGTAAGGATTAACTGGGGGAAGGAGAGGTACCGGAGTGGACGGCCGGACTATCACGCGTGCCGATCTGAGCGAATCAGTGTTCCAGGAAGTGGGCCTGTCTCGCAATGAATCCAGCGATCTCGTGGAGACCATTCTCTCCGAGGTGGTGGAGGCGCTGGCGCGCGGCGAGTCGGTGAAGATCTCCTCGTTCGGGAGTTTCACGGTTCGCGACAAGGGGCAAAGAGTCGGCCGCAACCCCAAAACCGGGCAGGAAGTTCCCATTCTGCCGCGGCGGGTCCTCGTCTTTCGAGCGTCGAACGTCCTGAAATCACTGATCAACGGGGCGCCCGGCGAGAACAAGGGGTAGTTGGGAACACGAGGGGATCTTAGATGGCCGTTTCGGTTCAGACCGTCGAAAGGCGGGTCGAGAAGTCGGCGCAGGCATTCCGAACGATCAGCGAGGTCGCGACCGAGCTGGACGTGCCGCAGCACGTGTTGCGGTTCTGGGAAAGCAAGTTCACCCAGGTGCGGCCGCTGAAGCGGGGCGGCGGCCGGCGCTATTACCGGCCGGAAGACATCGATCTCCTGCGCCGCATCCGCACGCTCCTCTACGAAGACGGATACACGATCAAGGGCGTCCAGCGCCTTCTGAAGGAGGGTCGTGGCCGCCTGCCGGCGCAACGCCTCGACCTGGCCGCCGAGAGCGCCCTGGAGAGCCTGCGCATCGTTTCGGCGCGGGCCGAGGCCATGGCGGCCGGCGGCACCCGCCAGCCGCTGCCGCGCACCGGGCCTCAGCCCTCGACCACGACGCCGCGCGCGGCCGTCCTCGACCTCCACAAGCGGCGCGAGATCGAGTCGGTGCTGGAAGACCTCGAACAGGCGCTGACGCAGCTGCGCAGCACGCTGAAGACGCAGAATTGAGCCTTCGGTCCTGAGGCGTCGCCGGGGGGCGGTGTCCTAGGACTTGCAGGTCCAGCGTCCAAAGACCACCAGATCGGGTGGTCTTTGTAAGAAAGTGTATCAAGTATCTGATTTGATTTGGTTTTTGCCCGGGCAGGCGTATCGTGCCCGGCGAGGGGCCTTCAACGGAATCGTCAAAGGGGGACGTGACCGTGCTAGTGAATCGCGATTTTGCGCGCCATCACGCGCGCTCGTTTGATTTAAAATCTTTTAATGACAACGGGTTGGAGGCCGATCTTCCAACAATCAGTGAGCTGATTTACCTGCGGCGCGGCTTGACCCAGCCGGGCGGGAAGTTGCCGCTGTTCGATCTTGACGGGCAGGAAATTGATGTTTCCATCGTCAAGAAATGCCTCGATGCAGGCTGGGCACAACCCTGGTTCAAGAATCCCCTCAAGCCTGACTGGCTGGTCTGCAAGCTCACGGAGCAGGGGCGCCAGGTCGCTTCCGCGCCGTAAGGCTCCCCAACAATGCGTGAGATCGCTTCGTTGTAGAAGGTTGCAGCCACAAGGCAGTATGTTCCGGTGATGTTTTCGGGGAGCAGCGCCTTGTTCAAATCGATGGTCTCGACGGCACTCGTTGGCGCGATCGCGCTTCTGGCGGCGACCGTGCCTGCGAGCGCGCAAACGACAGCCGCGAAGAAGCAGGTCAAGGTCGCGGCCGTCGACTTCGTTCCGGCATGGGGCGATCTCGACGGCAACGTCGCCCGTCTTGCCAGGGCCGCCGAAGAGGTCGCGAAGCAGGGCGTCGAATACGCCGTGTTCCCGGAAACGGCGGTGAGCGGCTACCTGTTCAGCGGACCGCAGCAACTCGCACCTTTCGTCGACACGATTCCGGGCAAGGCGACCGCCGCCATCCTGCCGATCCTGCAGCGCACCGGCATGCACCTGAGCGTCGGCATCGCCGAGCGCGATGTGGCGACCGGCCTCGTCTACAACACGGCCGTGCTGATGGGGCCCAACGGCATCATCGGCAAGTACCGCAAGAACGGTCTCAACCCGCAGGACCAGAAGGTCTTCGCGCCGGGCACCACGGGCGTCGAGGTGTTCGACACGCCGCTCGGCCGCATCGCGCTGCTGATCTGCTACGACGACACCTACTGGCAGTATGCCCGCCTCGCGGCGCTGCGCGGCGCCCAGATCATCGGCTGGCACTCGGTGTCCGATCGCGTGATGCCCGGGACGCCGCCGGCCGAGGCGACCGGCAATCACTCCACTGTCTCGAACGTCCAGTACATGAGCGCCCAGAACGGCGTATGGGTCGTCGGCGCCACGCGCACCGGCGTCGAGACCAACCCGGTCACCGGCGGCAAGCTCTACTACAATGGCGGCTCGAGCATCTGGTCGCCGAAGGGGGAGAAGCTCGTGCAGGCGCCCGTCGTGCCGCCGGAGAACCTCCCGCCCGGTCTCGCTGGCATATATGCGACGACCATCACGCCGGCCGACGCCGATGCCGAGCGCGGCGCCCAGCTGGCGCGCCGCCGCCCCGAACTCTATTCGCCGGTGCTGGCGCTGCATCGCAGCCCGACCGATGCCAACGCCACCGTGACCGTCCGCTCGGTGTCGCTGGCCGCGGCCCAATGGCCCGAGGGGCCGTCGCTCCTGTCCAAGGCTCGCCCCGGCGCGGGCGAGCTCCTGGTGCTGCCCGAATTGTCCGGGCTCGACTCGGGGACCGCGGCCGCGGAGATCAGGAACCGCGCTGAGGCGCGCGGCGGCGCCTTCGAACAGGCCCTGGGCGCGGCGGCGAAGGCAGGCGCCGGCTACCTCGTCGGCAGCTATCCGGAGCGCGACGGGGACAAGGTCTTCCATACGGTGGCGCTGGCCGGTCCAGACGGGTCCGTGCTCGGGCGCTATCGCGCGACGCACCTCTCTGCCGCGACCGCGGCGTGGGCGAGTGCCGGGGATGCGCCCGTCGTGATCGAAACGCCGCTCGGCCGCGTGGGCCTCGCCCTGGCCGAGGAACTGCGCGTGCCGGAACTGGGCGGCCTCTATGGCGCCCTGCGCGCCGATATCCTGGCGGCGCCGGCCGGACGCCCGGACCCGCTCAAGGTGCAGATCGATGCCAAACTCTTTGCCGTGAGCAATCCGCCGACCGGCCGCGCCGACTTCTTCCCCTATGCCTCGGCCAAGCAGAACCAGCTCTGGCTGGTGAGCGGCGGCCGTCGCGCGGGAGACGCGACCGCGGCGGCGATCTACGGACCGGAGCCGATCGTCGAGACGCCGACGCTGACCGCCGCAGCGGGCGAGGATGCCGTCCGCTATCGCACCCGCGTGCCGGCGCCGGGCACCTGGATCAACCAGCAGCAGCTCATCACCGGCCAGCAGTCGCTCTACTTCATCCCGCTCGTGATGAAGGACGACAGCGATTGCGTGAAGGAGTGGCGCACGAAGGGCACGGGCCCGCTGGCCTGCCGGTAGCGTCGCGCCAACAATTTCAGGAAAGTTGATGGTCGGGGCGACAGGATTTGACCTGCATCCCCCAGTCGCTAGGGCGATCCTCACCAGAAAGAGGCGCTATTTTTCCGGCTTTTGTCGAGGCCCGCATTGCGCTGTTGGGCGGGGGGGGGGCCGAACCCGGGCGCCTAAGCAAGATTTCTTAGGCCGGCATTCACCCATCCTCCGACGGCACCTAGCGATTCATCGTGCGGCGAGGTGCATGTACTTCTTGAAGAGCTGCTTGGCCGGTTCGTGCTGAGCCACAATCCAACGCGCTGTGTCGTACTTGTCCTTAACGATCTTCTGGTGGTCATGATCGGGGCCTCGCGATTCGGGCGGAACTCGAAGAAGGTCATTCCACAGTCCGAGATTGTTGCATCGCTCCCGCAGGGCCTTCAGGTATTCAACGACATCGTCGCCAAAGAGAAAATCAGCGTCAGCGATACCAGCACTAAACTGCAGGAAATCTTCAACGGGAACATCTCCCTTACGCATAGCTACCCCAAGCACTCGACGAACCTCTTCGTAGATTTTCAGTCGTCGGTCGTAGAGGTCGGCCTCGACCTTCCGTTCATTAACTTTTGCTTGTTGACGGGCGGTTTCGGCTTGTTGCCGAGCGATTACGGCTTGCTGGGTCGCAATGCGGGCCTGACGCCATGCGATGCTCACCGCGGCAATTGCCACTATGGGTGTGGCGACGTAGCTCGCCATCCGAAGTAACTGCTCGATCTCGTCCAGGGGCATGGCGCATTGTTGCCATGCTAGCCTGTGGAACGTTGGCTGTGACTCGTGGCGGGGCGGCCCTCTTGCTCCCTAGGGTGAGCGGCCAACGCCCCAGTGCGCAAAAACAATGGATTGTAAATGGTCGGGGCGACAGGATTTGAACCTGCGACCCCCAGTCCCCCAGACTGATGCGCTACCAGGCTGCGCTACGCCCCGACCGGTGCCGCCGGCCGGTCGGCCCGCGGCACGGGGGCTTTAGCGCGAATGGCAGCATTGCCGCAAGCCACGCTTGCGGGGAACCGGGCGACAAAGGATACAGGCTGCATGATCGATCCCGGCCGGCGCGTCCTGCTGTTCTCCTCCATCGGCCACGCGCTGATGCACATGATGACGGCGTTCTATGCCGTGATCGTCCTCACCCTGGCGGTGTCCTGGAACCTGCCGGCCGAGGATCTGCTGCGTCTCTATGCGCCGGCCACGATCCTGCTGGGCGTGATGTCGCTGCCGGCCGGCTGGGCCTCCGACCGATTCGGGGCGCCGGCCATGATGGTCGTGATGTTCCTCGGCCTCGGCCTGTCCTCGATCGCCTGCGGGCTCGTGCCGACCGGCGACACGCTGGCGCTGTCGCTCGCCCTCTGCGGCATCGGCGCCTTCGGTGCCTTCTATCACTCGGTCGGCATCGGCTGGGTCATTCGCACGGCCAAGGAGCAGGGCCATGCCATGGGCGTCAACGGCCTGTGGGGAAGCGCGGGCCTCGCGCTCTATGGGATCGTGCCCGGCGTCCTGATCACGCTGGCTTCGTGGCGGGCCGCCTTCATCGTTCCCGGCATCGTCTGCCTGGTCGTCGGCGCCGTCCTCTGGATCCAGATCCGCCAGGGCAAGGTCGGCGACCGGCCGATGCCGCAGGCCAAGGGCACCCAGGTCGGCCGCCGCGACTTCTGGCGGGTCTTCTCGGTGCTCTCCGTCACCATGGCCCTGGAAGGCGTGATCTGGCAGGCGGTGATGTTCGGCGCGGCGATGGTCTTCGAGGTCAAACTCGCGCCCGAGATCTCGGCCTTGCGCGACGGGCTGGCCTCCTGGGGCGTCGCCACGCAGATCGTGCTGTGGGTCGGCCTCGCCACTTCGACGATCTACGTCGTGTCGGGCGTGGCGCAGTATGCAATGGGTCGGCGCATCGTCGACCGCTATCCGCTGAAGGCGACCTATGTCGTGGCCTCGGCGCTGCAGGTGATCGCCATGCTGGCCCTCGCCATGGGCAACGGCTACGTGGCGCTGCTGGGCGCCATAGGCTCGGCAGTCCTGAGCGCGGCGGCGGGTCCGATCGAGAACATCTTGATCGCCCGCTATACGCCCAGCCGCTATCACGGGCTGGGGTTCGGCGCGAAGTTCGTGGTGGCGTTCGGAGCAGGACCCCTGGCCATCCTGCTGATCGCCTGGGTGCGCGAGACGACGGGGAGCCTCGAACTGCTGTTCCTCGGCCTCGCCGCCACCTCGGTCCTGATCACCCTGGTGGCGCTGCTGCTGCCCGGAAGCGGCCGCGATGCCTCGCTGCCGGCACCGCGGGTCGCGCCCGCGGAGTAGTGCGGGCTACTTCGCGCCGCGTGCCGCCTTGTAGGATGGACGCGCCAGGCAGCGGTCGAGCCAGGCATTGACGTTCGGGAAGGGGCCGAAGTCGAACTTGATCGGCTTGGCCCAGCTCATGATCGAAGCCAGGTTCAGGTCGGCGACGGTGAAGGTCGAGCCCAGCAGGTAGTCGCGGCCTTCGAGCGCCCCGTTGAGGACGGCGAGCGGCTTGGGCAGGGCCTTCTGGGCCTCGGCGACGGCCTCGGGCTTGCGCTTGTCGGGCGCGGTCATGAACATGTCGATCAGGATCGTTAGCAGCGGCTTCTCGAGTTCGGTCATGCCCCAGAAGCTCCACTGGTTGCACAGCGCCTGATCCTCGAGGCTGGCCGGCATGAAGCCGTCCTTGTTGTGCTTGGCCGCGAGGTAAAGGTTGATCGCCATCGACTCGAACAGCTTGAACTCGCCGTCCACCAGCGCCGGCACCTTGCCGTTCGGATTGACCTTGAGAAAGTCGGGATTCTTGAGATCCTTCATCTCGATGGCGATGTGCTCGTACGGAATGCCGAGTTCATGCGCGATCCAGAGGGCGCGCGCCGCACGAGAGGCCGTCGGCCCGTAAATCTTGATGGTCACGTAGACATCTCCCCAAACCAGTAACGCCGCGGACGATAATGCAGCGTCCCGCGCCGGTCTAACCCTCTATTCCGGGAGGCCGTATTCACCGCCGACATAGCCGTTCCGGTGGCCGAAGCGCTCCACCATGACCGTCGTGAGATCTTTTTCCGCAGCGGCGATCCAGCCGCCGGCCCGCACGGCATAGCGTGCCGCCGAGGCCGCCGCGCGCGGCGGCTCGCCGTGCTGGAGACCCCGGGCGGCCGCCATCACCAGCTTGCGGAACTCGATGATGCCGACATCGGTGGGCCCGAGATGCTCGCGCGTGCGGTCCTGGATGGCGCCCTGGCTGTCCTGGATCGCCGCGTCCTGGTCGGACACGCCGCTGATGCCTGTGTAGCTCAGCGTCTTCTGCAGCTCGCGGTCGATCATGTAGTCGTTGTGCATGTTGCGCTTGGGCACGTAGTGCTCGTCGATCTCGGCATGGAGACTGAGTCCCGACGCGTACTTGGTGCGTTCGGCGTTGGTGAGCGGCCGGTCGGGCACCCAGCTGTAGGTGTAGATCCAGCAACTCGTGTCGTCGACCGGGACCCAGGTCTGGCCGTGATAGACCTCGCCCGGGAAGGCGACCGGCACCAGCGCATGGTTCGGGGCGAGATACTGGGCGATGCGCCAGTAGATGTCGGTCGTATCGGTCTTGCGACCGGCGGCTATGACCAGCCCGGCATCATGGCCCTGGATCCTGAACTTGGGGCGCGGATCGTCGGTGACCCAGCGGCTGCGATCGGCCAGGCCGCCTTCCTGTCCGATGGCGGAGGTCTTGCGCAGGATGTCCAGGCGCGCCGCCTCGTCCTTGGTCGGGATGGCATGCAGGAACGAGAAGTGCGCGGTGTCGATGGCGCCTTCCAGGCTCTGCACCCAGTTGCAGTCCTGCCACTTCTTCGAGACGTAGCGGTGCGCCGCGGGGACGAGTCCCAATTCGAGCTGAGGCAGCTCGGGCATGTGCTCGCGGGGACCCATATAGACCCAGACCATGTCCGCCCATTCGCGCACCGGGTAGGAGAGCAGCTTGATCGTGTCCTTGTAGGTGGATTCCGGCGGCGACGTGGGCAGGTCGACGCAATTGCCGTCAATGTCGAACTTCCAGCCGTGGAAGGCGCAGCGGATGCCGCATTCCTCGTTGCGGCCGAAATAGAGATTGGCGCCACGATGAGGGCAGTGCGGCTCGACGATGCCGACCCGTCCGTCGGTCTGGCGGAAGGCCAGCAGATCCTCGCCCAGGATGCGGATCTTCTTTGGCGGCCCGTCACGCTCGGGCAACTCCTCGGAGAGGAGGGCCGGCATCCAGAAACGCCGCAGCAGATCGCCCATCGGCGTACCGGCTCCGCTCTGCGTCAGGAACGCGTTTTCGGCTGCAAGCATCAGTCACCCAATCCGTACTGGTTGCCGATATAGCCGCGATCGTGGCCGAAGCGCTCGGTCATGACCGTGGCGAGATCCTTGTCCGGCGCGGCGATCCAACCGCCGGAGCGAACCGCATAGCGATGGGCCTTGTGGGCCGCGGCCGGCGGCTCGCCCGCGGCGAGTCGGCGGGCCGTTCCCATCATCAGCTTGCGGAACTCCACGATGCCGATGTCGGTCGGGCCGAGATGCTCCTTCGTGCGATCCTGGATCGGCCCCTGGCTGTCCTGGATCGCGGCGTCCTGCTCGGAGACGCCGGTTATGCCCGTGAAATTCTCGCCGAGCTGGACGCTGCGGTCGCGCAGATAGTCGTTGTCGCGATTGCGCAGCGGTTTGTAGTTCGCGTCGACCTCGGAGTGGACGTTGAAGCCGCCACGGAACTTGGCGCGCTCGGAGTTGCTGAGCGGGCGCTCGGGCTGCCAGCAGTAGGTGTAGATCCAGCAGTTCACGTCGTCGACCGGCACCCACGACTGGCCATAGTAGATTTCGCCGGGAAAGGCGGCCGGCGTGTAGGCGTGGTTCGGCATCAGGAACTGCGCGATGCGCCAGTAGAGGTCGGCGCCGTCGGTCTTTCGGCCGCCGGCGATCACCAGGCCGGTATCGTGGCCGAGCACGCTGAACTTTGGCCGCGGATCGTTCTGCACCCAGCGAACGCGATCGTCCGGCTTGGCCTGGTCGGCGAGGGCGGCGCGGCTCATGGCGCGGCGCGCGGCCTCGTCGTCGGTCGCCAGGACCTTGTGCAGGAAGGAGAAGTGCGACGTGTCGATCGCGCCCTCTAGGCTCTGCACCCAGTTGCAGTCCTGCCACTTCTTGGTGACGAAGCGCGAGGCAGCAGGGACCAGCCCCAGCTCGAGTTGCGGCAACTCGGGCATCGTCTCGCGCGGACCCATGTAGACCCAGATCATGTCCGCCCATTCGCGTGTCGGATAGGCGAGAAGCTTGATCGTGTCCTTGTAGGCGGATTCCGGCGGGGAAGTCGGCAGGTCGACGCAGTTGCCGTCGACGTCGAACTTCCAGCCGTGGAAGGAGCAGCGCAGCCCGCAATTCTCGTTGCGGCCGTAATAGAGGTTGGCGCCGCGATGAGGGCAGTGCGGCTCGACGATGCCGACCCGCCCGTCGGTCTGGCGGAAGGCGAGAAGGTCCTCGCCCATGATCCTGATCTTCTTCGGCGGCCCGTCACGCTCGGGCAATTCCTCGGAGAGCAGCGCCGGCATCCAGAATCGCCGCAGCATCTCTCCCATGGGCGTGCCCTTGCCGGCGCGGGTCAGGAACTCGTTGTCCGCCTTGCTGAGCATGTCTCCTCCATCCCGGAAAACGATTCGTTACTGCTTCGTTGCCTTGTCCAGAGCCTGATCCAGATCAGCGATGATGTCTGCTACCGATTCGATGCCGATCGACAGGCGCAGCACGTCGGGGCCGGCACCGGCCGCCACGCGCTGCTCCTCGGAGAGCTGGCGGTGCGTGGTCGAGGCGGGGTGGATGATCAGGCTCTTGGCGTCGCCGATATTGGCCAGGTGGGAGAAGAGTTCGACGCTGTCGACGACCCTGACGCCGACATCGTAGCCGCCCTTGACGCCAAAGGTGAAGACCGAGCCCGCGCCCTTGGGCAGGTACTTCTTCGCGAGCGCATTGTACTTGTTCGAGGGCAGGCCCGCGTAGTTCACCCACGCGACCGCCGGATGCTTCTCGAGATGCTGCGCTACGGCCAGCGCATTGGCGCAGTGGCGCTCCATGCGCAGGCCCAGCGTCTCCATGCCAAGCATGGTCAGCCAGGCGTTGAACGGCGCCTGCGTGGGCCCGAGATCGCGCAGGCCGACGGCGTGGCTGTGGAAGGTGTAGGCCATGTCGCCGAAAGTCTCGTAGAAATTCAGCCCGTGATAGGCGGGCTCGGGGCCGGCGAGGCTGGGGAATTTGTCGCCGCGCGACCAGTCGAACTTGCCGGAGTCGACGACCGCCCCGCCCATCGACGTGCCGGTCCCGCTCAGGAACTTGGTGGTGGAATGCACGACCAGCGTCGCGCCATGGTCGATCGGCCTGCACAGCCAGGGCGTGGCCAGCGTGTTGTCGACCAACAGCGGGACGCCGGCATCCTCGGCGATGCGCGCGATCGCTTCGATGTCACTGATGACGCCGCCGGGATTGGCCAGGCTCTCGATGAAGAAGGCCTTGGTATTGTCCGTGACGGCGCGCTTGAAGTTGTCCGGCGTGTCCGCATCGACGATCTTCGCCGTCCAGCCGAACTTCGGATAGGTGTTCTTCATCTGCTGCAGCGAGCCACCGTAGAGGCGGGAAGCAGCGACGATTTCCGCACCAGGACCCATGAGGGGGAAGAGGGCGAGGACCTGCGCAGCATGGCCGGAGGAGGCGACGGTGCAGCCGCGGCCGCCTTCGAGCGTCGCCAGGCGCGTCTCGAGGGCGGCATTCGTGGGATTGGTCAGACGCGAGTAGATGAATCCCACAGTCTGGAGGTTGAACAGCGCAGCCGCATGGTCGGCGTCCTCGAAGACATAGGCCGTCGTCTGGTAGATCGGCTGGGCGCGCGCGCCCGTCGTGGGGTCCGGAGCGGCACCGGCATGCAAGGCCAGTGTTTCGAATCCATAAGTCTTGTCGCTCACGCGGTTCTCCCTGTGGCTCGGCAATTCACGTCGCCCATTCCACACACCACGCGGGGTGCCCGTCAAATCGGCGTGACGGTGGCCGACCTCTGCCGGAGAGCCCTGTCATTCCGGAGAGCGGGGCCGCTCAGGGCCGGCGTCAGCTTGGCGTAAGCAACTGGCAGTACGGTCCGCACCTGGGTTTCGCGATTACGCCGTCGCGACACAGCGTAAACGTTTGGGGAGCGAAACACCGTGAATCGGTTGCTGACCAAGGACTTCCTGTCCGGGTTGATGTTCGTCGTCTTTGGTCTGGCGGCCCTCTATTTCGGGCGCCACCTTGCCGTCGGCACGCCCGTTCGCATGGGGCCGGGCTATGTGCCCCAGATGCTGTCCTTCATCATGCTTGCACTTGGTGTGCTCATCTGCGTCGTCGCCATCGTCAGCGGCAGCGAGCCGGTCGAAAGGCCGAAATGGAAGCCCATCACGCTCGTCACCATCGGCATCGTCTGCTTCGCCTTGCTCTTCGAACGCGCGGGCCTGATCCCGGCGCTGATCGTCCTCGTCATGATCGCGTCGCTGGCCGGCGAGGAATTCAAGCTCGTCGAAGTCCTTGGCAACATCGTCGTGCTCTCCATCCTCTGCACGCTCGTCTTCAAGGTCGGTCTGGGAATGAACATCGCCGTCGTGCAGGGGATTTGGTGACATGGACCTCCTTGGCAATCTCGTCCTCGGTCTCAGCGTCGCTTTCACCTTCCAGAACCTGACCTATGCCCTGCTGGGCTGTATGGTAGGCACCCTGATCGGCGTCCTTCCCGGCATCGGCCCCGTGGCGACCATCGCCATGCTGCTGCCCATCACCTTTCACCTGCCGCCGACGGCCTCGCTGATCATGTTGGCCGGCATCTACTACGGTGCACAGTATGGCGGTTCGACCACGTCGATTCTGGTGAACCTGCCCGGTGAGGCCTCGTCGGTCGTGACCTGCCTCGACGGGTATCAAATGGCGAGGAGGGGGCGCGCCGGTGCGGCGCTCTCGATCTCTGCCGTCGGCTCGTTCTTCGCCGGCACGGTCGGTACCATCATCATCGTCATTTTCGCCGAGCCTCTGACGCGCATGGCGCAAAAGTTCGGCCCGGCCGACTATTGCTCGCTGATGGCGCTCGGTCTCGTCGCCGCGGTGGTGCTCGCCAGCGGTTCGATCACCAAGGCGATCGCCATGGTGTTCCTCGGCCTGCTGTTCGGTCTGGTCGGCACCGACGTCAACACCGGCGCCCAGCGCTTCACCTTCGACATTCCGGAACTGAGCGACGGCATCGATTTCGCGCCGATCGCCATGGGCCTGTTCGGCATCGCCGAGATCGTGGTGAATCTGGAGAAACATCTCGAGAGATCCGGCGCGATCAAAGTCGGTTCCTTGTGGCCGACGCGCGAGGAGATCCGTCGCGCCACGCCCGCGATCCTGCGCGGCACGGTGCTGGGCTCGCTGCTCGGCGTGCTTCCGGGCGGCGGCCCGACACTGGGCGCCTTCTCGTCCTATACGCTCGAAAAGAAGCTCTCCAAGACCCCCGGCCAGTTCGGCAAGGGTGCGGTCGAGGGGGTCGCGGCGCCGGAGGCGGCCAACAACGCCGCAGCGCAGACCTCCTTCATCCCGATGCTGACCCTCGGCATTCCATCGAACGCCGTGATGGCGCTGATGGTCGGCGCGATGATCATCCAGGGCATCCAGCCGGGGCCCGAGGTCATGACCAAGAAGCCAGACCTGTTCTGGGGCATGATCGTGTCGATGTGGATCGGCAACGCGATGCTGGTCATCATCAACCTGCCGATGATCGGCATGTGGGTGAAGCTGCTGACGGTGCCCTACCGCTTCCTGGCGCCGGCGATCCTGCTGTTCTGCTGCATCGGCGCCTACAGCCTGCAGAACAGCACGTTCCACGTCATGCAGGTCGCCGTCTTCGGTATCCTCGGCTACGTGTTCGTGAAGCTGGGTTGCGAGGGCGCACCCTTCCTCCTGGGCCTGGTGCTGGGGCCGCAGATGGAGGAGTACTTCCGGCGCGCCATGCTGCTGTCGCGCGGCAACGCCATGGTCTTCGTCGAACGCCCGATCAGCCTCGGCCTGCTGATCGCAACCGCCGTCCTGCTGGCCCTGATGGCGCTGCCGAGCATCAAGAAGGCCCGCGAGGAGGCCTTCCAGGAGGAAGGCTGACCTTCAGCGCGAGAAGACGATACAGGCCGGACTGCCGACCTTCGTCCGCAGCCTGGTCGGTGCCAGAAGCCCGTTGCGACCGACCTTGTAGGCAATGACCGAATCGCCTCCCTGGTTGGCGACATAGAGAAACCGCGCCGCCGGATCGAAGGCAAAGAAGCGCGGTACGCTGCCCTTGGTCGGAACCCACTGGCGCGGCGTCAGCGTGCCCTTGCCGGCATCGATGCCGAACACGCCGATACTGTCATGGCCGCGGTTCGAGACGTAGACGTTGCGTCCTGCGCCATCGACCCAGATCTCCGCGCCGGTGCTGTAGCCCGTGAAGTCGGGCGGCGTCGACGGAACCGTCTGCAGGGGCGTCAAGGCGCCGCTCCTTGTGTCCTGGCGATAGGTTGTGATCGTCGAGTCGAGTTCGTTGATGACATAGGCGAATGGTTTGCGCGGGTGGAAGTCGATGTGGCGCGGGCCGGCACTCGGCCGGGCGGCGACGCGGCTCGTTTCGACCAGAACGCCCCGCCGTGCATCCAGCCGGTAGCCGATCACGCAGTCCGAGCCCTTGCAGGGCAGGTAGAAGGTCCGGCCCGTGCGATCGAGCGGGTTGTGATGCGGCCGCACGTTCTTCTGTTCGGTACGGTGCGGCCCCAGCGGTGCGGCGACCGCCGTGAGCGTGGAATAGGGGCCGAGGGCACCGTCCCTGCCGATCGGCAGGGCGGCCAGTGAGTCGGAGCCGTAATTGCTTACGACCAGGAAGCGCTGCTTCGCATCGAAGGCGAGATGTATGGGATTGTAGCCGCCCGTCGGCTGGCGGTTCAGGATCGCGAGATGCCCGGTTTGTCGGTCCACAGTATAGGATGTCGCCTCGCTGCGATCGCCGTGGACAGAATAGAGCCGCGTCCCGTTGGCGTTGAGTGCGAGGAAAGAGGGATTCTCCAGCCCGCCGAGATGCTGGACGTGTCGAAAGGCACCCGTGCGCGGATCGACCCGATAGACGTTGATGCCGTTGCCGCGACCGTTGCGCTGGGGCGAAGTGTAGCTGCCGACATAGGCGAAGAGCGGATTTGGTTTCATGGCGCCATAGTCGGCGTCGTAGGGAAGCGAGGTCAACGATGCCGGACGCCACGCGAAAGATCGCTCTGGTCACGGGCGCCAACCAGGGGCTGGGACTGGCCCTGGTACGCGGCCTGCATCGGGCGCTGGCCGAGGGAAGTGTCGTCTACCTGGCGGCACGCGATGTGGTCCGCGGCGAGGCGGCCTGCGCGTTGCTGCAGCGCGAAGGACTGGCTCCCGAGTTCATCCAGATCGACATAACCGATGCGGCGAGCGTCAAGGCAGCGGCCGACGTGGTAAGGGCACGTCATGGTGGCGTGGACATCGTCATCCAGAATGCGGCGGCGCGGATCACCAGGGACGAATCGCAGGCAGATCAGGTCGCATGCTTCATCGACACCAACAATCACGGCACTCTGCGGATGATGGACGCCTTCGTGCCGCTGCTGCGGGACAATGCGCGTTTCATCGTGGTGGCCAGCTCGTTTGGCTCGCTGCGCCATCTCGATCCGCGTCTGCACGGCCGCTTCGACACGCCGGGGCTCACGCTGCAAGACATCGAGCGTACGATGGACGATTTCGCGGCGGCAACGCGCGCCGGTACCGCCCGGGAAGCAGGCTGGCCCGACTGGATCAACGTGCCATCGAAGATCGGCCAGGTGGCTTTGGTTCGCGTCCTCGCGCGAGACAGATCGGAAGAGTTCCGCCGGCGCGGGATCCTCGTGAACGCCGCCTGTCCCGGCCTGGTGGATACGGAAGCCTCACGTCCGTGGTTCGCCGACATGTCGAAGGCGGCTACGCCGGACGAGGCGGCGCAGGATCTCGTCTGGCTGGCGACTCTGCCCGCGGGGAGTGAAGAACCCTATGGCGTGCTGGTCCGGCATCGCAAGCCGCAGCCCTGGAGCTAATTCAACGCGTGGTCCACAGAATGAGAACGACACCCACCATGATGAGGACGATGCCGGCGAGTTCCCGCCGGTTCATCGGTTCGTGGAAGACGCGGCGCGAGACGAAGTAGCTGAACACGACCTCGATGAGGATCAGCGTGCGCACCTGCGAGGCGGGCGCCAGTGCCAGCGCCGTCACGTTGGCGAGTGACGCCGATGCGCCCGCGATGCCGGCGAACAGCGAGACGCGCCACTGCCGAAGGGCAGCGAGCACGACGACGGGATGGCGCGCGAGAAGCCAGGCACCGAGCAGGACAGCTTGCAGGAGCTGGCTCCAGAACAGGGTCTCGGCCGCGGCGAGAAAGGGAGAAGGCGTGTGCAGGGCCAGGTTGGCGCCGCGATAGCCGACGACTGAGATCGCGAAGGCTGACCCCGAGGCGAGACCGTAGAAGGCGGCCGGATCGGCCCAACCTTGCTTCGCTCCATCGAGTGCCGGCGGGCGCGGCGAGAGCAGAACGACTCCCAGGGTCGCCACGACGATGGCGACGACAGCTGCCGTCGACAGCGTCTCGCCGAGGAACAGCACCGCGAAGATCGCGACCTGGATCACCTCGCTCTTGGAATAGACGAGCCCGATCGCGAAGCTGCGCTCCTCCATCGCTCGCAACAGCAGTGCAGTGCCCGCCATCTGACTGACGGCCGCCACGACGACCCAGCCGCCGAAGGTCCAGGTCAGCGCGGGGTGAGGGGAGCCTCCGAAAAGAAGGACGAGGCAAAGCCACACGGCGAGAACGGGCATGCCATAGAGAAAGCGGACCAGTGTCGCGCCGAGTGTGCCCAACTCGGCGGTCAGATGCCGTTGCGCCGTGTTGCGGACGGTCTGTGCCGCTGCGGCAAAGACCGTGAGCGGTATCCATAGCCATGATGGGGGAATCATATTCCCCGGCCCCGCAACCGTTGTCGTTTGACCATGTCGAACAATTACTCATAGGATCACGGCAATCGGTCGAAGGCCGCAAAAACTGATCCGGGAGTAAACACCATGACGTCCACCGAGTCGCGGCGCGCGAGCCGTCGTCAAGTTCTGAAGGGCGCGGGCGCGCTCGCTGCAGCCGGCATGGTCGGCGCGCCGGCGATCGGCAAGGCGCAGACCGGCGCGATCAAGATCGGCGTGCCGACGATCCTGTCCGGCCGCGTCGCGATTCTCGGCCAGACCAGTGTCGGCGGCCTCAAGGTCGTGTTCGACAAGTTCAACGAGGCGGGCGGCATCAACGGCCGCAAGATCGAGATGGTGGTTCGCGATTCCAAGGGGGCGCCGCAGGAGGCCGCCAAGGTGACGCGAGATCTCATCAACAACGACAAGTGCGAGATCATCGTCGATGCCGAGGCGTCCAGCGGCGCCTTCGCCGTCCAGGAGGTCATCCGCGAGATGGGCGTGCTCTGCATCCACTCCAACTCCGAGACCTCGTCGCTCACGGCCGATCCCAAGCTGCACGTGCCGACGGCGTTCCGGACGGCACGCCAGGGCATTCACGATGCGATCGGCGGCGGCGACTACGCCGCGAAGATCGCGAAGGCCAAGGGTCTGAAGAAGTGGGCGACCTGTTCGCCGGACTATGCCTATGGCCGCTCGAACACGGCCGAGTTCATGGAGTACGCCAAGCATTTCGACGGCAACATCCAGGTCGTCGAAGAATCCTGGCCCAAGCTGTTCCAGCCCGACTACACCGAGGTCGTGACGAAGCTCCTCAATGCCAAGGCCGACGCGATGTACTCGGCGCTGTGGGGCGGCGATCTGGTGGCCTTCATCGACCAGGCCAATCTCTACGGGCTGTTCGACAAGCAGGCGTCGTTCATGGTGAACCTCGGCGACTACGGCGTCGTCGACCAGGTGAAGCAGTTTCCGCAGGGCGTCTACTCGGGCGGCCGGTACAATCGCACGGTGCCAGCGACCAAGGAAAACGAGGAGTGGTACCAGAACTACGTCAAGACGCAGAAGCACAAGCCGACCAACTGGTCGTGGGAGAATGCCGTCGCCGCAGCGTTCATCGTCGAGGCGCTGAAGAAGACCAACGGCGACACCAACGGCAAGAAGATGGCCGAGGCCATCAAGGGCATGACGATCAAGACCCCGTTCGGCACGAAGGGGTCGGTGACGATGCGGGCCGAGGACAACACCCTGGTCGACTACATCATCGGCTACGGCGTCTCGCTCTCCAAGGATCCCTACGTGGCCGACTTCCAGGCCTCGTCCTGGGAACCGATCTTCGAGCTCGAGAAGCAGTGGAAGAAGAAGCAGGGCTACATCTCCTGACCGCGCACCGCTTTCGAGTAGGGTAAACAGGTGGATCTCGACGCGTTGTTTCGCTGCGTCGGGACGACGTCATGCGTCGTCACGCAGCTCACCAGCGGCATGATCATCGGCATGCTGCTGTTCCTGATCGCGTCGGGCGTGACGCTGATCTTCGGGGTACTCAACGTCATCAACTTCGCGCACGGCTCGCTCTACATGATCGGGGCGTACGCGGCGTGGACATTCTACCAGCTCACCGGCAGCTACTTCGTCTCCGCCCTGGGGGCGGCGGTGGCGGTCGGCGTGCTGGGCGTCCTGTTCGAGCGCGTACTGATGAGCAAGGTCTACGGCTCGAACGTGCTGATGCAGCTCCTGGTCTGCTACGCCGTGGTGCTGATCTCCGACGATCTCATCAAGATCATCTGGGGGCCGGTGCCGCTCTCGATGGGCATGCCGCCCGAATTCAGGCTGCCGCCGATCCGCTTCATGGGCGGCGTCATTCCGCCGTTCTATCTGTTCATGATCCTGGCGGCGATGGCGATCGGGCTGCTGCTGTGGCTGGTGATCGTCCGCACGCGCTTCGGCAGCATCGTGCGGGCCGCGGCCATCAACGGCCCGATGGTGTCGGCGCTCGGCATCCGGGTGAACCTCTACTATGCCGCCGTCTTCGGCATCGGCAGCGCGCTGGCGGGTGCCGCGGGGGCTCTGGCGGCACCCGTGCGCTCGCTGACGCCGGGCATGGGCTTCTCGATCCTGATCGAGTCCTTCATCGTGACGGTGATCGGCGGCATGGGCTCGATCGCCGGTGCCTTCGTGGCTTCGATCATCATCGGCCTGACGCGTTCCTTCGGAAGCATCGGCTTTCCGCTGTTTGTCGACGGCGTGATGTTCCTGATCATGGCACTGGTCCTGATCTTCAAACCCAGCGGCCTGTTCGGCCGCCCGCACCGGTAGGCGGCCATGGCGGGACGTTGGCGCGACCTCGGCCTCGCGGTGCTGGGCCTCTTGCTGCTGCTGCTGGTGCCCGTGTTCGGCGCGCCGCCGGCCATCCGCGACTTCATCATGTTCGGCATGGCCTACGGGCTGCTGGCGATGTCGCTCAACCTGCTGATCGGCTACACCGGGCTGGTGTCCTTCGGGCACGCGATGTTCTTCGCTGCCGGCGCCTACGCGTTCGGCCTCGCGATGCAATCGGGCAAGTTCTCGATCCCGGGCGCCTTCGCGCTGGCGATCGGCTTCACGGCGCTCATGGCGCTGATCGTCGGTGCGATCTGCGTGCGGCTGAACGAGATCTACTTCGCGTTCCTGACGCTCGCCTTCCAGATGCTGTTCTACAACATCATCCTGGGCTGGGTGTCCTTCACGGGCGGCGACCAGGGTCTGATGGGCGGCATTCCGCGACCGAAGTTCCTGGGCATCGATCTCGCCGACCGGACGCAGCTCTACATCTTCTGTTCGGTGGCCTTCATCGTCTGCATCGCCATCCTGCGCCAGATCGTGACGTCGCCGTTCGGCTACACGCTGCGCATGATCCGCGACAACCAGGAGCGCGCGGCCTTCCTCGGCATCAACGTGCCGGTGGTCAAGCTCGCCTGTTTCGTGATCTCGGCCTGCATCGCGGGCGTGGGCGGCATCCTGCTCACCCTGTTCGTATCGGGCGCCTATCCGAATTTCGGCTTCTGGACGACCTCGGGCGAGGCGATCTTCATGATCCTGCTGGGCGGATCGAACGTCTTCCTGGGGCCGCTGGTCGGCACCGTGATCCTGCGCCTGCTGAACGACATCACTGTCAGCTACACCAGCCATACCGAACTGGTGCTGGGTATCGTGATCCTCGTCCTGGTCCTCGGCCTGCGCAAGGGCCCGCTCGACCTGCTGGCGGAGCACTGGGAGAACCGGCGACAGGCCAAAGCCCAGGCGATCCGCGACGCGGCGGACAAGGAAGCCGGGAAGGACCGCGGCTGATGCTGAAGCTCGAGAACCTCAAGAAGTCCTTCGGCGGGGTGGCGGCGACGCGCGACGTCACCCTGGACTTCGCCGACGGGTCCCTCAGCGCCATCATCGGCCCGAACGGCGCCGGCAAGACGACGCTGTTCAATCTGATCACCGGGCGCTTCCCGCCGGATTCCGGCCGCATCCTGCTGGCGGGCGAGGACATCGCCGGCCTCTCGCAGCGCCGGATCGTCCGGCTGGGCATCGGGCGGGCCTTCCAGGTCGCCAGCCTGTTCCCGACGCTCACCGTGTCGGAAGCGCTGGCGGCGGCCGCGCAGGCCCATCAGCATCGCGAGACGGTTCTTCGGTCGCCGTTTCCGCTTGCCGCGACGACGCGGCAGGGCGACGAGATCATGGAACTGCTGGGCCTCACCCGGGTGGCGGGCATCCTGAGCCGGAACCTCAGCCATGGCGACCAGAAGCTGCTCGACATCGGCCTGGCGCTCGCCCTGGAGCCGAAGGTGCTGCTGCTCGACGAGCCGACCGCCGGCATGGGACCGGAGGAGCGCTGGCGCATGATCGAGACGGTGCAGCGCCTCTGGCGCGCGCGCGGCATGACGCTGATCTTCATCGAGCACGACATGGACATCGTCTTCAAGGTCGCCCAGACGGTGCGGGTCCTGTCCTACGGCGCGGTACTGGCCGAGGGGACGCCCGACGAGGTGCGGACCAACCCGAAGGTGATCGAGGCCTATCTCGGCAAGTCGGCGCACGGGGCGGCGGCATGAGTGCGGCCGAGATTCTGAAGGTCGACGATGTCGACGTCTTCTACGGCGCCAGCCAGATCCTGTTCGGCGTCTCCTTCGGCGTGGAGAAGGGCCAGTCGCTGGCGCTGCTGGGGCGCAACGGCGCGGGCAAGAGCACGACCATGAAGGCCATCATCGGCATCGCGCCCACCAAGCGGGGCACGGTCTCCGTGCGCGGCACGCCGGTGCAGAAGTTCACCCCCGACCGCATCGCCCGCGAGGGCGTGGGTTTCGTGCCCGAGGACCGCCAGATCTTTCCGGAGCATTCGGTCGACGACAATCTGAAGATCGCGATCAAGCCCGGCGTCGGCGGACGCATCGACTGGACCCTCGAGAAGATCTACGACGTCTTCCCGATCCTTGCCTCGATGCGCGGCCGCATGGGCGGGAGGCTGTCCGGCGGCGAGCAGCAGATGCTCACCATCGCGCGCACCCTGATGGGAAATCCCGACGTCGTGCTGCTCGACGAGCCCAGCGAGGGGCTGGCGCCGATCATCGTCGAGAAGATCGGTGAGCTGATCCAGCGCCTCCGCGACATGGGCACGACCCTGATCGTGGCCGAGCAGAACATGCACTTCTGCCTCGATATCGCGAGCCATGTCGCGGTGATCGACAAGGGGCACATCGTCTATCGCGGCTCGATCGACGAACTGCGCGCCAACGACGACGTCAAGAAGCGCTACCTGGCGGTCTGATGCCGTTGAAAACGTCGGAAATTGCGCCGAGCAAGCGAAACAAACGAAATAAGCGAATCAAGTGATCCGAAAGGGGCGGTTTTCCCGTCCCGGGCAGGTATCATGGTACCGCCCAGGGATGGCCGTTGCTCGCCAGGGGCCGCAAGTCGGCAAACTCGACACCCTGTCAGGGCGTGGACTTCAGGACGACCCTGAGGCCCGGCTTCGCGTCCTCCAGCCGGATCGTGAGACCGTGCAGGCCCGCGATCGCCTTGACCATGGCGAGGCCGAGGCCGCTGCCCGACGTCGAGCGGCTGCGGTCGAGCCGGTAGAAGCGGTCGAACACCTTGTCATGCTCGGAGGCGGGAATGCCGGGACCGTTGTCGGCCACCTCGATCTCGAATCCGTTGCCCTGCCGGTGCAGGCCGAGGCGGACGTTCGTGCCTTCCGGCGTGTGGCGCAGCGCGTTTTCCAGCAGGTTCGACACGAGCTGGGCGATCAGCTGGCGGTCGCCGGTTAACATGGCGCCGGGCTCGACCTGTACCTCGAGGGTGCGGTCCGAATCCTCGGCGACGGGCTGGTAGGTTTCACCCAGGCTCTTCAGCAGGGCTGAGACATCGAAGGCAGCGAAGGCGCTCTTCTGCGCACCGGCCTCGACCTGGGCGATTCGCAACAGGGCCGAGAAGGTCTCGAGCAGCGCGTCGGCTTCCTCGATGGCGGCATCGGTGGCGGCGCTGTAGTCGGCCGTCGTGGTGGCCCGCTCGCGGGCATCCTCCAGCCGCTGTCGCAGCCGGCCGAGCGGCGTGCGCAGGTCGTGGGCGATGTCGCTCGATACCTGGCGCAGCCCGTCCATGAGCTGCTGGATGCGGGCCAGCATGGCGTTGAGGCTGGCCACCAGCTGGTCGATCTCGTCGTGCGTGCCACGCACGGGGATGCGGGCCGAGAGATCGCCCTCCATGATGGCGCGGCTGGTGCGCGTGATCGTGTCGATCCGGCGCAGGAAATTGCTGCCGAGCAGCACGCCGCCGGCGATCGCCAGGACCAGGGTGAGGCCGCCGGACCAGGCGAAGGCGCGGATGATGGCGCGCTGCATGTCGACCAGGCGGTTGGCGTCCTGGGCCACGAGCAGGAACGAGCCGTCGGGCAGGGTGAGGCCGAAGCCGGTGAGCTTGGGGCGCTCCCCGGGGCGCTCGGGATCGAATTCGGGCTGCGGCTGGTCCGGTTCGAAATCGATCGCGCCGTTGACCGGCGGCATGCCCGGCAGGTTGCCCACGACGACACGTCGGTTGGGTGCCTGCAGCAGGTAGAAGATCGGACCCCGGGTGCGGAAGTTGATGCGTCGCGTGATCTGCTCGGCGAGGCCCGCGAGGCCACTGCGGCGGTGCACCTCGGCGAGCTGATAGGCCTCGGAGCGCAGGACGGCCGCCATGTCGTTCTGCATCGCCGCAGTCGCGGTCCAGTAGACGCTGGCGAACAGCACGCCGGCCGACAGGACGAACAGCACGGCATAGATCAGCGGCAGGCGAAAGCTCGCCGAGCGCAGGATCCTAATCAGGCGCGCGGATGACATAGCCGGCCCCCCTGATCGTATGGAGCAGCGGTCTGTCGAAGCCTTTGTCGATCTTGGAACGCAGGCGGCTGATATGCGTCTCGACGATGTTGGTCTTGGGATCGAAATGGAAGTCCCAGACCTTCTCGAGCAGCATGGTACGGGTCACCACCTCGCCGGCGTGGCGCAGCAGGTACTCCAGGACCTTGAATTCCTGGGCGAGCAGCTCGATCCGCTTCCCGCCGCGCGTGACGGTGCGCGCCAGCAGATCCATTTCGAGGTCGCCGACGACCAGCGATGTCGCGGCAACGATCGGCGGGCGTCGCGAGAGGGCCCCGATGCGCGCCCGGAGTTCGGCGAAGGCGAAGGGCTTGGTGAGGTAGTCGTCGCCACCGGCCTCCAGCCCCGCGACCCGGTCGTCGACGCCGCCCATGGTGGTGAGGAACAGGACCGGCGCCTTCATGCCGGTGGCGCGGGCCGCCTTGACGAGCGACAGCCCGTCCATCTGCGGCAGCATGCGGTCGACGATCAGCACGTCGTATTTCTCGCCGGTGGCGAGATACAGGCCGTCGCGGCCGTTGTCGGCATGGTCGACCACATGACCGTGCTCGCGCAGGCCCTTGGCGATGTAGTCGGCGGTTTGCTTGTCGTCTTCAACGAGGAGGATTTTCACGGCGCCCGTCTATCCCGGCGCCGGCCCCCGGCGCAACGTTCCCGAACTATACAAACATTCAATCCTGCGGCCATCCGGGCGCTACAGGCCTCCCCCCATATTACGTTCACCCCCCAAGGAGGAGGCTGTAGATCATGACGAAGACCAAGTCCCGTATCCTGACCGCCCTGGCGCTCACCACCGCCCTGACGGCGCCTGCGCTGATCGCGCCGATGTTCACCGCTCCCGCGGCCATCGCCGGCCAGACGGCCACGCCCGTTCAGGACTTCTCGGACCTGGCTGCCAAGGTAACCCCTGCGGTCGTCAATGTCGCCGTGACCATGAAGGCCGGCGCGGACGACGGCGACGAGACCCGCATGTCGGACTCGCAGCAGAAGCAGATGGAAGAGTTCATGAAGCGCTTTGCCGAGCGCTTCGGCCAGCCGATGCAGCCGGGTCGTCCGGACGGCAAGGGACGCCCGCAGTCGAAGGAGAAGGCCCAGGGCGTCGGCACCGGCTTCATCATCGACGCCAAGGGCGTGATCGTCACCAACTACCACGTGGTCGGCAAGGCCGACTCGATCACCGTCACGATGGCGGACGGCACCAAGTTGCCCGCCAAGCTGATGGGCGGCGACGAGAAGACCGACCTGGCCGTGCTGAAGGTCGAGAGCGACAAGCCGCTGCCCTACGTCTCGTTCGGCGATGCCAGCAAGGTGCGCGTGGGCCAGCCGGTGATGGCGGTCGGCAACCCGTTCGGCCTCGGTGGCACCGTGACCACGGGCATCGTGTCGGCGCGTGGCCGTGACATCCACTCCGGTCCGTTCGACGACTACATCCAGACCGACGCGGCCATCAACCGCGGCAACTCCGGCGGCCCGCTGTTCGACATGGACGGCAAGGTGATCGGCATCAACACCGCCATCTACTCGCCGACCGGCGGCAACATCGGCCTGGGCTTCGCCATCCCGTCCTCGCTGGCGCAGCCGGTGGTCGCGGAGCTGAAGGACAATGGCCGGGTCGAGCGCGGCCTGCTCGGTGTCCAGATCCAGCCGGTCTCGAAGGAGATCGCCGAGAGCCTGTCGCTGAAGAGCGAGAAGGGCGCCCTGGTTGCGGTGGTCCAGCCGGACAGCGCGGCACTCGCGGCCGGTGTCCAGTCGGGTGACGTGATCGTGAGCGTCGACGGCAAGAAGGTCGAAGGCATCAAGGAACTGACCCGCACCATCTCGGCGGTCAAGCCGGGCACCTCGGTAAAGCTGGGTGTGTGGCGCGGCGGCAAGGAGATGACGCTCACCGCCAAGGTCGGCGGCCAGAAGGACGACGCGATCATCAAGGCCAGCGCCGACGGCAAGGATGCCGCCAAGCCGGCGCCGCTGTCCTACGGTGTCTCGCTGGCGCCGCTCTCTCCGGAGGCGCGCAAGCAGCTCGGCCTCGACGGTGACGTGAAGGGTGTGGTCGTCGCCACGGTCGAGCCGGGCAGCCCGGCCGACGACCAGGGCCTCAAGGCCGGCGACATCCTCCAGCAGGTTGGCAAGGACGCCGTCGACAGCCCGAAGATGGCTGTCGAGAAGCTCAAGGAAGCGAAGACCACCGGCAAGCCGGTGCTGATGAAGGTGTTTCGAGAGGGGATGACGCGCTTTGTCGCTATCTCTCCCCGGGCGGCCTAGCAAACCTCTCGATCGGCCGGAGCCTTCGTGCTCCGGCCGCAGCCTTCAAGCCTGGCGTCGCAAGCGTTGCTTTCAGACTTCGAGGTCGAAGCGGAGCCGCTATCTCTCCCCGGGTGGCCGAGCAGAACCTCAGTAAGGAGCCGGCGGTGGCCCCACCACCGCCGGTTTTCTTCACCTGACGATGTCTCTCAGGGGGGCCGTGTCATTCCCGGCGAAGACCGGGAAGGCGCGATCATGAGGGGGAGCGGGAGGTCTGCGGCCTGGTGTGGCGGTGCCGCGGACCTCCCAAACCCCTCAGGGGCCGGGCTGGAGGGCCGGCATTACTTCCTCGGCGAGCAATTCGACCGAGCGTGCCGATTCCTCGAACGACAAATCGCCGAAGGCAAGGCGGAAAAGGCAGTAGTTGATGCCGGCGGTAGCGTTGTCGCGGCTCAGCCGCTCGCGCACGGTTGCAGGTGAGCCCGCCACGACATAACCGGCCTCCAGGGCACTCTCGAACTCGGCGGGGATCATCTGGCGTGGGAGGCCGACGCCATGGGCGCGCCACAGGTGGAGGAGGGCGTCATACCAGAGGGCGAAAGCGCGCCTAGCTGCGGACTGGGCTTCCCGATCGGTATCACCCACCACGATGTGGCGACTGAGCCCGATCATCGGCATGTCGGCGTCGGCACGGCCCAGTGCCTTCCAGGCGGCGCGATAGCGGGCCGCGAACTGCCCGACACCTTCGGGGCTCATGCCGACCACGGCGTTGCAGCCCTGTCGTGCCAGCCGATCGGCGCTTTCGAGCGAGTTGGCACCGTACCAGAGCGGCGGGTGCGGCTGCTGCAGCGGTCGCATCTCCATCGGCACGTCCCTGAAGGTGAAGTACTTGCCTTCGTGATCGAGCCGCCGCTGCGTCAGCCCCTTCAGGAGTACCTCGAGCGCCTCGGCGAAGCGCTCCGCGCCGGTCGCGGGATCGACGCCGTAGTAGCCGACCTCGTAGGGCGAGATGCCACGACCGACGCCGAGTTCCAGCCGGCCTCCGCTCATCTGGTCGAGCATGCAGATCTCGTCGATCAGGCGCAGGGGATGATAGAGGTTGACGGTGTAGACCAGCGGACCGAAGCGCAGCGTCTTCGTGCGCTGGGCGACCGCGGCGAGAAAGACGCTGGGCGAGGGAGCCATGCCGAGTGGCGTCGCGTGATGCTCCGCCAGATGATAGGCATGGAAGCCGGCACGCTCGTAGAGTTCGATCAGTCTCAGCCTTTCGTCGAACTGCCGCCTGAGGTCGGGACCGGCGCGGTCCATATGATCGAAGACGCCGAACTTCATCGTCCTTCTCCCGGTCTCCAACATCGTCGCGACGTGGACCGCCGACTTTCGGCAGGTCACGTCGGCCGTGACTTCTCGCATGCGACGTCGTTGGGATTCACAGCGCGCGCTTCCTGGAGGAGATGACGCCGCTGGCGATGCCGTGCCATTCGATGGTGCCGGCGAGGCGGGAATGCTCGATCTTGGGGCAGCGGTTCATCACCACCTTGAGCCCGGCCTTCTCGGCGCGTGCCGCGGCCTCCATGTTGATCACGCCGAGCTGCATCCAGACGACCTTGGCGCCGTGTTTGATGGCCTCGTCGGTGATCGGGCCGGCGGCCTCGGAGTTGCGGAAGATGTCGACCATGTCGACTTTTAGCGGCAGTTCGTCGAGCGAGCCGTAGACCGTCTGGCCGAGGATTTCCTGGCCCTTGGCGGCGGGATTGACCGGGATGACCTTGTAGCCGCGGTCCAGCAAGTATTTCATGGCGAAATAGCTGGGACGATTCCAGTTGGCCGAAGCGCCAACCATGGCGATGGTCCGGGTGTCGCGCAGGATCCTGCGCAGGTACAGATCGTCGTAACGGTCGCTGAAGGCGGCTTGCATGGGGGGATTATACATGGCCGGTCCGATGCTGTTCGAGCCGATTTCGATCCGCGACGTCACCCTGAAGAACCGGGTCGTCGTCGCGCCGATGCACCAGTACGCGGCGGAGAAGGGCTTCGCCACCGACTGGCATCTGGTCAATGCCGGTCGCTATGCCGCCGGCGGCGCGGGCCTCGTCATCATGGAATCGACCAAGGTGGAGCGGCGTGGCTGCGGCACGGTGGGCGACCTCGGCCTGTGGGACGACAAGTTCATTCCCGGCCTGAAGCGCTGCGTCGACTTCATCCGGTTGCACAATTCCGTGCCGGGCATCCAGCTCGGCCATTCCGGCCGGAAGGCGCGGCGCTTCCGGCCGTGGGAAGGCGGCGCGCCGTTGAAGAAGACTCCGGAGATCGACGATTGGGACGAGTGGGAGCTCGTCTCGTCGAGCGGTATCAACTCACCCGACACGGATCCGACGCCGCGGGCGCTGACCCTCGCGGAGATCCCGGAGGCGGTCGAGCGCTGGGGACAGGCGGCCCGGCGCGCGCACGAGGCCGGGTTCGACGTGCTCGATATCCACATGGCGCATGGCTATCTGATCCACCAGTTCCTTTCGCCGTTCTCCAACGTGCGCAACGACCAGTATGGCGGAAGCGAGCTCAATCGCATGCGCTTCGCCATCGAGGTCGTGGAGAGCGTGCGCGCCCACTGGCCGACCTCGAAGCCGCTGTTCGTGCGCCTCTCGGTCGAGGACGATTCCGGCTGGGGGCCGGACCAGAGCGTCGCGCTGGCGAAGATCCTGAAACCCAAGGGGGTCGACGTAATAGACTGCAGCTCGGGGGGGATGCGTGGCTCGCCGGTGGTGAGCGCCGGGCCCGTGACCTACGGCTACCAGGTACCCTATGCGGACCGGCTGAAGAACGATGCCGACATTCTCAGCATGGCGGTCGGCCTGATCGTCCATGCCGACCAGGCGGAGAAGATCCTGCAGGAAGGTCGCGCCGACCTGATCGCTCTGGCGCGAGAGCTTCTCTACAATCCGAACTGGCCGATGGATGCCGCGCAGAAGCTGGGCGTCGACCCGAAGTTCGCCTCCGTGCCGCCGGCGCAGGCCTACTGGCTGGCCAAGCGCGCGCAGTCCGTGAAGTCGGTCGTGCCGTCGACCTACATGAAGGGTCTGAACGCAGACTGATCGGACCCGGCCATCGGTGTGAAGGCGATCGCCGGCCCGAAAATCCGCAAGGCGGCTCTGCGCCTTGCGCGTACAAGAGTTCGTCGCTCCGGCGTGCAAGTTGCAATACCATGACCGCCGCGGCGTCGGCCGAAACCCAAGCAGGAGCGCGAGATGGATACGTTGGTGCAGTCCGGCAAGCTCGACATGACCGAGGCCGAGTGGCAGGCGCGATGCGATCTGGCGGCGCTTTACCGGATCACCGATCACTTCGGCTGGACCGACACGATCGACACCCACATGACAGTGCGCATCCCGGGCGAGCCCAAGTGCTTCCTGATCAACAATTACGGCGACCTGTTCGACGAGATCACCGCCTCGAGCCTCGTGAAGATGGACATCGACGGCAACGTCTACGCCAAGGACGGCAAGTTCAACGCTGCCGGCTTCACCATCCATTCGGGCGTCTACAAGGCACGGCCGGATGCAAACTGCGTGATGCATACGCACACCCGCGCCGGCACCGGCGTTTCGGTCCTGAAGAAGGGCATCCGCCCGATCAGCCAGGACGCGCTCTCGGTCTATGACGACTTGGTCTATCACGAGTACGGCATGCCGACGTCGCAGGAGGAATGCGATGCGCTGGGAGTGTCCTGCCAGCACGGCAACTCGGTTGTGCTGCGAAATCACGGCCTGCTGACGGTGGGCACGACGATTCCCGGCGCGCTGCGACGCATGTACATGCTGGAGCGTGCCTGCGAGGTCGAGGTCATCGCGCGGAGCCTCGACGAGGAGCCGGCACCGATCGACGAGGACGTGATCCGCCAATACGGGGAGCGCGCCAAGCAGCAGCGTGCCAATCCGGAATACGGCATGACCTACTGGAAGGCAGCGCTCCGCCAGATCGAGGGCAAGGGCACCGACTGGCGGCAGTAGGCATCTGACGTCGCCAACGACAAAGAGCGCGCCGAGGGCGCGCTCTTCTGATTCGGAGGAAGGGCTACTTCGTCGGCGTCGAAAGCTTGACGATCTCGCCCCAGCGGCGAAGCTCGCTGGCGAGATAGGCGCTCAGTTCGGCCGGCCCACCGCGCCTGTCCTCGATTCCCTGCACGCGGAAGGACTCCTTGACCTTCGGGCTGTCCATCGCCTTGTCGGCGGCACGGTAGAGCCGCTCGACGATCGGTTGCGGTGTGCCCTTCGGCGCCAGCATATAGAAGGAAACGTCGGCCACGATGTCGGGATAGCCCAGCTCCTTGAAGGTCGGGGTGTCGGGAAATACGGCGGCCCGCTTCTCGCCGGTGACGGCCAGCAGGCGCGCCTGTTTGGCGTTGTGGACCGGCACGCCCGAGGCGACGGGGGTGAACCAGATCTGGATGCGATTGGTGAGCAGGTCGCTAAGCGCGTCTGTCGTGCTCTTGTAGGGCACCATCACCGTGTTGATCCTGGCGGCGCGGTTGAGCATCTCGCCCAGGAACTGTGGCACCCCGCCGACGAAGCCCGAGAAGTTGATCTTGCCGGGCTGCTGCCGGGCGAGTCCCACCAGTTCCGCGACGTTCTTCGCCGGCAACTCGTTGGGCACGAACATCGAATAGAGCACCCCACCCGTGAAGCTGACCGGCACGAAGTCGTTCAGCAGGTTGGCGGTCGTGTTGCCGGTGGCCTGGTTGATGATGTTGCTCAGGGACGCAATAACCACCGTGTGGCCGTCAGGGCGCGATTTCGCGACATAGTCGGCGCCGATATTGCCCGTGGCGCCCGGCCTGTTCTCGACGATGACACTCTGACCCAAGGTTGCCGTCATGTCCTGGGCGAGCAGACGGGCGATGATGTCGTTGGTGGTGCCGGGCCCGAAGGGCGCGACGATGACGATGGGTTTGCCCGGCTGAAGACCCTGCGCGCCCGCCGGCACGGAAGCGGTCGCAACGCTCGCCAGTGCTGTCGCGACGGCTACACGCCGCGACAGTTTCATGAGTCGCATCGAGTATCCTCCCACTGATTTCTTCTTCTCAGTGGGAGTAAACGGTCCCGCGTCGCGCGCCGTCAACTCGACCGGCTATCTTCCCTTCCATTCGGGTTTCGGCTTCTTGTTCACGAACGCGTCGATGCCGGCCTGAGGATCCTCGCGCTGCAGGGCGCCGGCCATGAAGTCGGTCGCGTAGGCGTAGGCCTGGTCGACGGTCATCTCCATATGCTTTCGGAACATCGCTTTGCCCGAGGCGATCTGTTGCGGCGGCTGGGCGGCGATGTGGTCGGCCAGCGCCTTGGTCTCGCGGTCGAGGTCGGCGGGCGGCACGACGCGGCTCACCAGCCCGTCGCGCAGGGCGGTGGCGGCGTCGACGAACTGTCCGGTGAGCAGCATGTCGAGCGCGCGCTTGGGTCCGATCGTGCGGCCGACCGCCACCGAGGGGGTCCCGCAGAACAGGCCGTTGACGATGCCGGAGGTCGCGAAGGTCGCGGTGCTCGACGCGACGGCGAGATCGCAGGCGGCGACGAGCTGGCAGCCGGCGGCGGTGGCAACCGCCTTCACCTTGGCGATCACCGGCTGGGGCAGACGGCCGATCGACATCATCATCGCCGAGCAGCGCGTCATGAGATCGTGATGGACCGCATAGTCGCGGGTCGCGGCGACCTCGCGCAGGTCGTGGCCGGTCGAGAAGGCGCGTTCGCCGCTCGCCTCGATGACGACGCAGCGGATGTGGGTGTCACCGGCCAGCCTGTCGAGTTCCGCCTGCAGCGCGTCTATAAGGTCGCCGGAGAGGGCGTTCATGGCGTGCGGCCGGTTGAGCGTGAGGAAGGCGACGCGGCCCTCGTCGCGGCGCAGCAGGACGGGTTCGTTGGAGGCAACGGTCATGTTGGCAGTTTACGGGAAGTGGGCGGGGGCGTCATGCCGGTGATGTCGCCGGCCGAGTTGATGGATTTCCTCGGCGAGCATTTTCCGCAGGCGGCCCATCTCGGGCTCGCCATCGAGCATCTCGACGACCGGACCATCCGCTTGCGCCTGCCGACGCACGAACGACATCTCCGGCCTGGCGGCACGATCTCGGGTCCGACGCTGATGTGGCTCGTCGATTGCGGCTTTTACCTTCTGATCCTGGGGCAGCTGGGGCCGGTGGCGCTGGCGGTCACGACCAACCTCAACATCAACTTCATGCGCAAGCCGGAGCCCGCCGACCTGATCGGGGAGGGACGGTTGCTCAAGCTCGGCAAGACATTGGCTGTCGGGGACTTCACGATCTGGAGCGACAGGAAACCCGATCCGGTGGCCCACGCCACCGTGACATATGCCCTACCACCCAAGGGTTAAGCAAGTGGTATTATAATACCGTATCCGTAACTCATTGATTTTTCTTCGTTTATTCTGGCGATTTGACAAACCTCCGGTCTCTCTCCATAAGCGCGCGCTCATCGGAAGAAAGACCCATGCAAGCCCTCACCCACCAGACTGCCAGTATCAAGACTGCCGAAGTGCAGAAGAAGTGGTTTCTGATCGACGCCGACGGCCTCGTTCTCGGCCGGCTCGCCTCGATCATCGCCATGCGCCTGCGCGGCAAGCACAAGCCGACCTTCACGCCGCACATCGATTGTGGCGACAACATCGTCGTGATCAACGCCGAGAAGGTGCGCCTCACGGGCCGCAAGGCCGAGCGTGAAGTCTTCTACTGGCACACCGGCCATCCCGGCGGCATCAAGGGCGAGACCCTGGGCAAGCGCCTCGAAGGCCGCTTCCCGGAGCGCGTCCTGATCAAGGCCGTCGAGCGCATGATCACCCGCGGCCCGCTCGGCCGGGCGCAGATGAAGAACCTGCGTGTCTATGCCGGACCGAACCACGAGCAGGAGGCCCAGCAGCCCGAGAAGCTCGACATCGCCGCTATGAACCGCAAGAACTCGAGGATCGGCTAACATGGCTACCGAACTTTCGTCGTTTGCCGAACTGAAGAAGGCTCCGACTGCCGGCACCCAGATCGCCGGCGCTCCGCGCGAGAAGGAAATCGACGCGCAGGGTCGTGCCTATGCCACCGGCCGTCGCAAGAACGCGGTCGCCCGCGTCTGGGTCAAGCTCGGCACCGGCAAGATCATCGTCAACGGCCGCGACCAGACGATCTACTTCGCCCGTCCGACCCAGCGCATGATGATCCAGCAGCCGTTCGACGTGTCGCAGCGCAACGGCCAGTTCGACGTGATAGCCACCGTCTCGGGCGGCGGCCTGTCGGGCCAGGCGGGCGCGGTCCGTCACGGCATCGCCCAGGCGCTCTCGAAGTTCGAGCCCGGCCTGCGCGGCGCGATGAAGACCAACGGCTTCCTCACCCGCGACAGCCGCGTCGTCGAGCGCAAGAAGTACGGCCGTGCGGGTGCGCGTCGTCGCTTCCAGTTCTCGAAGCGCTAAACAGCGACTTCCGATATCTTCGAAGGGCGCCTCGGGGCGCCCTTCGTTTTTGTGGCAGTCTCGTGGAGTTGCGATCCGATGTCCGGTCTCATCGTGCCCTTCAACGGCTTCGTGCCGCAGGTCCACAGCACGGCCTTCGTCGCCCCTAATGCGACACTGATCGGCGAAGTCGAGATCGCCGCGAACTGCAGCATCTGGTTCGGTGCCGTTCTGCGCGGTGACGGTCCGGGGATCAGGATCGGCGAGAACTCCAACATCCAGGACGGGACGGTGATCCACATCGCCGCCCGCGGCGTCGGCACGGTGGTGGGCCGCAACGTCACGGTCGGACACCTGGCGCTGCTGCATGCCTGCGAGGTGCAGGACGATGCCTTCATCGGCATGCATTCGACCGTGCTCGACGAGGCTGTGGTCGAGACGGGGGCCATGGTTGCGGCCGGCGCGGTCGTGACGCCGCGCAAGATCGTGCGCAAAGGCGAGTTGTGGGCTGGCAATCCGGCGGTGAAGATGCGGGACATCACCGAGAAGGATGTCGAGTCCTTCCGGCGCTCGGCGGCGGCCTATGTGCGTCTCGGCCAACGCTATATGGCAGATCGTCCGCAGGCCGCGGAATAGGGCGCGGCACGAGCGCGCGTCCTGGAACTCGCCACTCTTCTTGGCGTTCCTCGCGCATGCACTCGATACTAGTCCCGTCGGTACTCCTCCTTCTCGTCGCCGCGGCGGTTGCCGCGCCTGCCGCATTCGCGCAAGTGTCCCCAAGCAAGGCGCGCTGCGATCAGTTGATCGAGTACTTCGACTATTACGGTCAGAGCCGGGGCGAAGGCGTGACCGATGGCGCCCGGAACATGACCCGTATCGGTGCCCGCGTCGATTGTGACAGGGGCGACTACGAGACCGGTATCAGCATCATGGAAACTCTTCTTCGGGAGAAGAGGATGGGCATCCCAGGACCGGACTGGAAGTCGCTAGGCACCTGACCGCACTTTCACGTAGCTGCCGGGCGCGTCCTCGATCGCCGGGAGTCCGGCGGTACCGGGCACTCGGGCGGGAACCTTCGGACCCGACAGGGCCGACAGCCACTTGTCCCAGTCGTTCCACCACGAGCCGGGGAACTCCTGGGCGCCGGCCTGCCACTCGGCGAGCGTCGGCGGGTTCTTGTCGGTCTCGTTCAGCCAGTGCTGGTACTTCTTGTTGCGCGGCGGATTGACGACGCCGGCGATGTGGCCGGAGCCCGCGAGCATGAAGCGCACCGGCCCGCTGAACAGCTGGGTCGCCTTGTAGACCGAACGAACCGGCGCGATGTGGTCTTCCTTGCCAGCCTGGATGTAGACGGGAATCCGGATGTTGCGCAGGTCGATGGGCACGTTGTCGAGGACGATGCCGCCCGGCTGGCTGAGCAGGTTCTTCTGATACATGTTGCGCAGGTAGTAGCTGTGCAACGCCGCCGGCATGCGCGTGGCGTCGGCGTTCCAATACAGCAGGTCGAAGGGGAAGGGGTCCTTGCCCATCAAATAGTTGTTCACGACGAACGACCAGATCAGGTCATTGGCGCGCAGCATGTTGAATGTCGTCGCCATCTCGCTGCCTTCGAGATAGCCCTTCTTGCCCATCATCTCCTCGACGCTGGCCAGCTGGTCCTCGTCTATGAAGACGCCGAGCTCGCCCGGCTCGCTGAAGTCGACCTGCGCGGTGAAGAAGGTGCAGGCGACGATGCGGTCGTCGTTGCGCGCCGCCATGTAGGCCAGCGTCGCGGCCATCAGCGTGCCGCCGATGCAGTAGCCTATCGCCGAGGCCTTGCGCTGCCCCGTCGCCTTCTCGATGGCGTCAAGCGCCGCCAGGGGGCCGAGATTCATGTAGTCCTCGAACACCATCTTCGCGAGCTGCTCGTCCGGGTTGACCCAGGAGATGACGAAGACCGTGTAGCCCTGCTCGGTGGCCCACTTGATGAAAGAATTCTCGGGCTTGAGGTCGAGGATGTAGAACTTGTTGATCCAGGGCGGCACGATCAGCAGCGGGACCTCATGGACCTCCTCGGTCGCCGGTGCGTATTGGATCAGTTGCATGATCTCATTCTGGTAGACGACCTTGCCCGGCGTCGTGGCGATGTTCCCGCCGACCTTGAAGGCGTCCATGTCGGTCTGGCGGATGGCCAGCTGGCCCTTGCCGCGCTCGAGATCTGCCAGCAGGTTCTGCAGACCTTTCAGCAGGTTTTCCCCCTTGGACTCGACGGTGGCCTTTACGACCTGGGGATTCGTAAGCGCGAAATTCGACGGAGATACCGCATCGATGAACTGCCGCGTGTAGAAGTCGACCTTCTTCGCCGTCTTGTCGTCGACGCCCTCGACCTGCTTGATCGTGCCCTGCAGCCAGCGCGCGGTCAGCAGGTAGGATTGCTTCAGATAGTCGAAGACGACCTCGTCCTTCCATGCCGGGTCGTTGAAGCGCTTGTCGCCGCGGGCCGGTTCGGCCACCGGTTCGACCGGCTGGCCCATCATGCGCTGGGCCGTGACCTGCCACAGCTTCATGTATTGCTGCCACAGCTCGACCTGGGCCTGCACCAGCCGGTTCGGATCGGCCAGCATCTTGGCCGTGAAGTCCATAAAGGTCTGGGTGAGGCGAAGCGGGTCGGTCGGCTGCTGACCATCGGCCTGATAGCGCTGGGAGAAGTCCTGCAGCAGCTTCTGGCTGCGCACCGCAATGTCCTTGAAGGCCTCTTGGAGCTTCTCGGACTCCTCCGGAGAGAGACCGCCAAGGGCTGCGGGGGCGGGACTATCGGACATGCGTTTCCCCTTCCGAATCATTGCCTTTGGGGCGTTTCTTGCGGTAAATTCAACGCCCCGGTAGCATAGCTAGAGACGATCTGGGCCGCCACTTGCCTTTCATTGGTAAGCTGCGACAACTGACGGGTCAATTTTCCTCTCGGTCTCCGCTAGACAGGCGGGTGAACGGGTTCCAAGCGTACACAGCAGGTGATGACGATGCAGCGACACCAGGACACGAATGGCGGCGGCCGTTGGCTCGGTCTGCTCGGCGTGTCCGCGCTCGCCTTCCTGGCTGGCTGCGACTGGATCGGCGGCGGCTCGACGCCAGTTGGCCCCCCTCCGCGACCCGGCGCGGAAAAGGGCGTCCAACCATCCGCAAGCCTTCCACCGGGACCCGTCAATCCGCAATACGATGCCGGCGTCGCCGGCAGCGAAGACCGCTCCGCGCCAGCCATTGGCTCCATCATTGCGCCCAAGGGCGGGCAGAAAGCACAGCGCGAGGCTATCGAGAAGGAGCAGGCGGAACGCGACCGCAAGGACCGCGAAGCACGGCTTGAGCGGGAAGCCGCCGAAAAGGAAGAGAAGGCGAGAGAGAAGCAGGAGGGTGGAAGCACTCCGGCAGCAGCCCCTCTCGGTGCGCCGCCGCCCGGCGCCGGAACGATCACCTCCGATCAGCCGCCGACGTCCGCTCCGGTCCCGCCACCGGCTCCCGTGACCTCGGCCCCGGTGGCGCCGCCGTCCGCCGCGCCTGATCCTGCGTCGGCTCCGGGCCCCGTCCCGGCACCGACCACACCCACCCCATCGGGCGATCCGAACAGGGCATTCACCCCGCCGGCAGGCTGGACGCCGCCAGGGGCGCCGGAGGGCTCGGTGACGACCGGGGCGCCGCCGGCAAGCCCCGACTCCGCGCCGCCGGCCGCGGCTCCGCAGCCTGCGCCGCCCGCGGCGGATCCCAACAAGGCGCTCGCGTCGCCGTCGGGCGGGGGGCCGCGCGGGATCGACGTCGGCTCGTTGACGACGCTCGAGCCGTTGACGGTGGCGTTCGCGCAAGCCGATGAGGATGCCTGTGCCGAGCCGGCGCCGCGCAAGGCAGACATCGCCAGGGCCCAGTCGGGCGAAGTTCCTTTCAGTGCGCTGAAGTCGCCGCCTTTCGACGGATCGCTGCAGGTCGCGGTGATCCAGTTCGGTCCATCCTCGACGGGCTTGGACGGCAGGGATTTCGCGGTGCTTGCGCGCGTGGCAGAGATCCAGCACGACAATGGCGGCACGATCCGCATCGTGGCGCATGCCGCTCAGGACCGTGACAACTTCGATGTGTCGCGCCGGCGTGCGCTGGGGGTCGCTCAGGAATTGCGCCGGCTCGGCGTGCCGATCAGCCAGATGGTTGCGGAAGCCGCTTCGGACCTTGAGCCACTCTTTCAGACCAACACCGCTCGCGGCCTCGCCGCCAACCGGCGCGTCGAAGTCTTCATCGACTTCTGGACGCCGAAGGAAGAACGACATGGACGACTCTGAATTCCATCGCCTGAAGCGCCTGCCGCCCTACGTGTTCGCGGAAGTGAACGCCATGAAGGCTCGTGCCCGCGCCGCCGGCCAGGACGTCATCGATCTAGGCATGGGCAACCCCGACCTGCCGACCGCGCCGCACATCGTGGCCAAGCTGGCCGAGGCGGCGGCCAACCCACGCGCCCACGGATACTCCGCGTCGCGCGGCATCCCGGGACTTCGCAAGGCACAGGCCGCCTACTATGCGCGCCGCTTCGGCGTCGAACTCGATCCCGAGAGCGAGATCATCGTCACGCTGGGCTCGAAGGAGGGACTGGCCAACCTCGCCCAGGCGATCACCTCGCCGGGAGACACGGTGCTGGTTCCCAATCCCAGCTATCCGATCCATCCTTACGGCTTCATCATCGCCGGCGGCTCGGTGCGCCACATTCCGGTGCCGGGCTCGACCTCGATCGATGAGTTCCTGCCGGCGCTCGAGCGGGCGGTTCGCCATGCCGTGCCGAAGCCGCTGGCGCTGGTGCTGAATTATCCGTCGAACCCGACGGCCCAGGTCGTCGACCTCGACTTCTATGCGGCCATCGTCGATTTCTGCAAGCGCCAGGGCATCTGGATCCTGTCCGACCTGGCCTATGCCGAGATCTATTTCGACGGCGTGCCGCCGCCCTCGGTGCTGCAGGTGCCGGGCGCGCGCGATATCGCCATCGAATTCACCTCGATGAGCAAGACCTACTCGATGGCCGGCTGGCGCATGGGCTTCGCGGCCGGCAACAAGACGCTGATCCAGGCGCTGACGCGCATCAAATCGTACCTCGACTACGGCGCGTTCACGCCGATCCAGGTGGCCGCGACGGCGGCGCTGAACGGCCCACAGGACTGTATCGTCGAAGCGCGCAACACCTACAAGGAACGCCGCGACGTCCTGATCGAGGGGCTGAAGGGCGCGGGCTGGGATCTGCCGTCTCCCTCGGCCAGCATGTTCGCGTGGGCACCGCTGCCCAAGGACTTCGCCGAGCTGGGCTCGCTGGCCTTCTCGAAACTCCTGCTGACCCAGGCCAATGTTGCATTGTCGCCGGGCATCGGTTTCGGCGAACACGGGGATGCTCATGTCCGCATCGCCCTGGTTGAAAACAAGCACCGCATCCGCCAGGCCGTCCGCAACATCCGGCAGGTGCTGGCCGACCCCGGGCGCTCCATCGACCTCTACCTTCGCGGCGTTGGGGACAACATCACACCGATCAAGGCTCGCGCCTGACCCCATCCTGTCGTATCAGGCGCCCATGAATTCTCCTCTCAGGATCGGCATCGCCGGCCTCGGCACCGTGGGTGCAGGCGTGGTGAAGCTGCTGGCCGAGCACGGCCGGCTTCTTTCGGTGCGCGGCGGACGGCCGCTCAAGATCGTCGCCGTGAGTGCTCGCAGCAAGGCCAAGAAGCGTGACATCGACCTCACCGGCCTGCGCTGGGAGAAGGATCCGATGGCGCTGGCGACGG
Organism: Reyranella sp.; assembly: GCA_046296475.1. GTDB lineage: Bacteria > Pseudomonadota > Alphaproteobacteria > Reyranellales > Reyranellaceae > Reyranella. Next base: position 10,848 of record JBKBLH010000022.1, on the reverse strand, counting down.
CGCCCGACATCGACGTCGTCGTCGAGCTGATAGGCGGCTCGGGCGGCGTGGCGCGACGACTGGTGCAGAAGGCGCTGGCGTCGGGCAAGCACGTCGTCACTGCGAACAAGGCGCTTCTGGCGATGCACGGCGCGGAACTCGCCGCGGCTGCCGAGAAGAAGCAGACGATCCTCGCCTTCGAGGCGGCGGTGGCGGGCGGTATCCCGATCATCAAGGCGCTGCGCGAGGGTCTGGTCGGCAACCGCGTGAAGCGGCTGTACGGTATCCTCAACGGCACCTGCAATTACATCCTGACGACAATGCGCGAGACCGGCCGCGACTTCGACGTCGTGCTGGCCGAGGCGCAGTCGGCAGGCTACGCCGAGGCGGACCCGACGTTCGACGTCGACGGCATCGATGCCGCCCACAAGCTCGCGGTGCTGACCGGTGCGGCTTTCGGCGCACGGGTGGATTTCGCAGGCGTACACGTCGAGGGCATTCGGCGCGTCACCTCGATGGACATCCAGTTCGCTCAGGAACTCGGCTATCGCATCAAGCTGTTGGGCTTGGCGCGGGAAACGCGCCATGGCATCGAGCAGAGGGTGCACCCGTGCATGGTCTCGCTCGACACGCCGATCGCCCACATCGAGGGCGTGTTCAACGCCGTCGTCGTCGAGGGCGATTTCGTCGGCACGACGATGTTCCAGGGCCGTGGCGCGGGGCAGGGGCCGACCGCCTCGGCGGTCGTCGCCGATCTGGTCGACGTCGCGCGAGGACGTCACATGCCGGCCTTCGTCGTGCCGGCAGAAAAGCTCGCGACCAAGAAGGCCTCGCCGATGGATCGCCATGTCGGCGCCTATTACATGCGCCTGATGGTGCAGGATCGGCCGGGTGTGATCGCCGCCGTCTCCGGTGCATTGGCCAAGGAACGCATCTCGCTGGAATCGATGCTGCAGCGGGGACGCTCGGAATCGGGCGAGGTGCCGGTGGTGCTGACCACCCACGAGACCGAGGAGGCTGCGATGCGGCGCGCACTGGCGCGCATCGGCAAGCTCGGCGCCGTCGCCGAGGAGCCTTGCGTGATCAGGATCGAGGCTTTCTAGTGGGCGATGAGAGACGCCGCGGAGGAGACGATGGCCGACAAGACAGCAGACACCGGCAAGATGGACCGCAATCTCGCACTGGAAGCAGTGCGGGTGACCGAGGCGGCCGCGCTTGCGGCCTCCAAGCTGATGGGCCGCGGCGACGAGAAGGCGGCCGACCAGGCGGCCGTCGACGCGATGCGCACAACCCTCAACTCGCTGGCCATCGAAGGGACCGTCGTAATCGGCGAGGGCGAGCGCGACGAGGCGCCGATGCTTTACATTGGAGAGAAGGTCGGCCTGGGCGGCGGTCCGAAGATCGACATCGCGCTCGATCCGCTCGAGGGCACGACCATCACAGCCAAAGGCCTCCCCAACTCGCTCGCCGTCCTGGCGATGGCCGAGCATGGCGGCTTCCTCAACGCGCCCGACGTCTACATGGACAAGATCGCGGTCGGCGGCGGCCTCCCCGAAGGCATCGTCGATCTCGACAAGAGCGTGGCGCAGAATCTCGGGGATCTGGCCAAGGCCAAGAAGGTCGACGTCAACGACCTCGTCGTATGCATCCTCGACCGGCCGCGCCATTCCGAGCTGATCGCCAGGGTCCGCGAGGCGGGCGCCCGGATCATGCTCATCGGCGACGGCGACGTGTCGGGCGTCATCGCCACCTCGACCGGCGATTCAGGGATCGACATCTACATGGGTTCGGGCGGTGCGCCGGAAGGCGTGCTGGCGGCGGCGGCGCTGCGCGCCATCGGCGGCCAGATCCAGGGCCGGCTCCTGTTCCGCAACGACGACGAAAAGGCCCGCGCGAAGAAGTGGGGCATCACCGACCTGAACCGCAAGTACTCGATGACCGACATGGCGAAGGGCGACGTGATGTTCGCCGCTACCGGCGTCACCTCCGGCTCGATGCTGAAGGGTGTGCGGCGCTTCCACAATGGTGCCGAGACACATTCGATCGTCATGCGTTCGAAGACGGGCACGGTGCGCTGGGTCTCGGCGCATCACAATTTCTCGGTCAAGACCGGCCTGCCGAGCTGGGCGTAGGCCCGGCTCCGTCGGCCGAGTGCCGGCGCGTGTCCACCGCGTTCTGGGGTAGGGTGGCCGCATGTCCGATGTTTCAAGAATCGAGCGCCCGGCCTTTCTGGGCGTCGAGCGCTCGCTGACGGGAAAGCGCTGGGCCACGCGGCTCGGCGACGAGCGTCAGGCTCTGGCCATCGCGCAGCGCCACGGGCTGCCGGATGCGATCTGCCGGCTGCTGGCGGCGCGCGATGTCGCCCTCGACGCGGTCGGCGATTTCCTCGAGCCGACGCTCCGCAAGTTCCTGCCCGACCCGTCGCACCTTAAGGACATGGACGTCGCGGTCGATCGTCTGGTGCATGCCGTCCGAACGGGCGAGCGCATCGTCGTGTTCGGCGACTACGACGTCGACGGCGCCACTTCGTCGGCCCTGCTGCTGCGCTTCTTCCGCGCGGTCGGCGGTAATATCGGCGTTTACATCCCCGACCGCCTCAAGGAGGGGTACGGCCCCAATGCGCCGGCGCTGCTGAAAATCCGGGAGGAGGGTGCCTCCGTCGTCGTGACGGTCGATTGCGGCATCACCGCCTTCGAGCCGCTGGCCGAGGCAAGGCGCGCCGGCCTCGACCTGATCGTGATCGACCATCACATGGCCGAGATCGCGCTACCCGAGGCGGTGGCCGTGGTCGATCCCAACCGGCTGGATGACGAGAGCCCGCACAAGCATCTCGCAGCGGTCGGGGTCGCCTTTCTCCTTGCCGTCGGCGTCAACCGCGCGCTGCGCGAGGCTGGCTGGTACGGCGCCTCGCGGCCCGAGCCCGACCTGCGGCAATGGCTCGATCTCGTGGCACTAGGGACTGTGTGCGACGTCGTTCCATTGCTGGGCGTTAATCGGGCGCTGGTGAAGGCCGGCCTGCAGGTGATGGCGCAACGGCGCAATGCCGGGCTCACGGCGCTCGCCGACGTGGCGCGTCTGAAGGAGGCTCCCGAGGCCTATCACCTGGGGTTTCTGCTGGGACCGCGGGTCAATGCCGGCGGCCGAGTCGGCCAGGCCGATCTCGGCGCGCGCCTGCTCTCCAGCGACGATCCGCACGAGGTCGGCGCGCTCGCCGTCCGGCTCGACGAGTTCAACGCCGAGCGCCGCGCCATCGAGCGCGAGGTCCTCGACCAGGCGATCACGCGCATCGATAGGCTGTATGGGCCGGACGCCCGGAGCCTGCCTTCGGTGCTGCTGGTCGAGAGTGAGGGCTGGCACGTCGGCGTTATCGGAATCGTGGCCAGCCGTCTGGTCGAGCGCTACGCGCGGCCGGCCTTCGTGATCGGCATGGACGGCGCTCTGGGCAAGGGCTCGGGGCGGTCTGTGCGCGGCGTGGATCTCGGCGCCGCCGTGATTGCGGCGCGCCAGGCCGGGCTGCTGGTCAATGGCGGCGGCCATGCGATGGCGGCCGGGCTCACGGTGGCGCGCGACTCGCTGCCTGAACTGACGCGCTTCCTCGACGAGCGCATCTCGGCCCAGCTTGAGGCCGCGCCCCCGGTGCGCGAACTGGGTATCGACGCGGCGCTGGCGCCGGCGGCGGCCACGGCGGACCTGGTCTCGATGATCGAGCGCGTCGGCCCGTTCGGCGCCGGCAACGCGCAGCCGCGATTCGCCCTTACAGGCGTCCGCGTGAGCTATGCCCAGCCGGTGGGCGAGGGGCATGTCCGCTGCATCCTGCAAGGTGCCGAGCGGGGCCGGGTCGATGCGATCGCATTCCGGGCCAATCAGAGCGCCCTGGGGCCGGCCCTGATGGATTCCGCGCGCCCCGTGCTGAATGTCGCCGGCTCGCTCAAAATCGACCGATTCGGCGGCCGCGAAACGGTGCGCCTGCAAATCGACGATGCTGCGACGACCACGGGGACCGTGCTCGCTTGATTTCCGGCGTTCAAGTCGTTATCTCAGCCGCTCTTCGGCTTCGTTCCCTTCGTCTAGAGGCCTAGGACACTGCCCTTTCACGGCGGCGACACGGGTTCGAATCCCGTAGGGAACGCCAAGCATTTCATCGGCTTGGCCAGAGAGCAGGCGCGGAGGCGCCATCTCCAACCGATGCTTGGGCTGCGGAAGCGCATTATACGCTTGCCGCGCACTATCCCACAGACTTTATGCCAGGCAACTGCAGAAAGATTTGCCTCCCGACAAAATCCACACTAGGAATGAGTGGTGTGGGAGATTTTGTTCCGTGGCGAACTCCGCCACGGAGCAGAGAAGCGTGGCGATCCGCAACTTGGGGAGGCGGAAATGTGCGTTTTCTGCGGGGACGGTCAAGAGCCTGCGAAGTGGATTTGGGACGGGCTTGATGGCGTTACGGCGACCTCGGCGGAACTGGCGGCCGTTTCCGTGACATCGGACGGCCCGATGTCGCAGGCGGCGGCCGTTGCGGCCGCTCCCGTCACGTCGGCGTTCGAACAGGAAGTCGCGTTCGTCACTGGCGTGAACGCCGATGGCACCATTCAGAACAATTCGTATTGGGGCCTGCAATCGATAACCGCCCACAAGTGGGGCACGCCCACCGCCGGCGCCGGCGCCACGATCAGCTATACGTTCGATGCGGCGTCGAACTTCACCGACACGGAAAAGGACACGTTCGTCACCGCGCTCGACATGTGGTCGGCGATCGCCAACGTCACCTTCGTGCTTGGCGACAGCAATGCCGACGTGAAACTTCAGCGTGGTGGTTCGGGAAGCGGCGCGTTCGAGAACGGCCCCAGCACGTTGGGCAGCGGCAGCACCATCGGGCAAAGCAACGGCCAACACATCATCAACATGGAAACCGGCGTGGTCGGCTGGGACCTGTCGGGACGTGTCGACTTCATTGGCGGCTTTGGGATGATGACCATCATCCACGAAGTCGGACACTTGCTTGGCCTCGGCCACGGCGGCAACTACAACTTCAACGTCAACCCGGCGACCCAGCAGTTCAGCGCTTACGACGAGGTGATGTGGACGGTGATGTCCTACATCGGCTTCAGTCAACGCAGCACCGCAGCCTTTCGCACCAGTTACGACTACACCGACACGAACTGGGGCTCCGACAGCAACGACATTCCGGGAAGTTCATACTCACGTACGGCTCACACCTGGATGCCGCTGGACGTGGTGGCGATTCAGCGACTCTACGGCGAGGCGGAGTCGACTCCGCTCGACGGTGGAGAGGTGTTCGGCTTCAACAGCAACATCGGCGGCCGGCTGCAGCGGTTCTTCGATTTCACGAACAATGCGACTCCCGTTGTGACGCTGTTCAGCACCGGCATCAACAACACGCTCGACCTTTCGGGCTTCTCGCAGGCGTCTCGCGTCAATCTGGACGACGGCGCGTTCAGCAGCGCCGCCGGTCTGGTCAACAACATCGGCATTGCATTCGGGACCGTGATCGAGAGCGCTATCACGGGTGCGGGCGACGACACATTGCGAGGCAATGCGGCGGACAACCTGTTCGACGGTGGTGCGGGAGCCGACTCCTTCGATGGTCTCGGCGGATCGGATACCGTGACGTACGAACGCTCGAACGCCGGTGTCGACATCGACCTCGGTCGACAGGACACGCGGGCGCCGTCGGGCGGACACGCGCAGGGCGACACTCTCGTTTCGATCGAGAATCTGATCGGCAGCAACTTCGACGACCGGTTGGTCGGTCTGACGGTTGCCGGAGGCTCGGACCTCGAGGGCCTGGGCGGCAACGACATCCTCTTTGGTGGCGACGAAGCAGATGTGCTGCGCGGCGGACAGGGCGCCGACGAGATCACAGGCAATGCGGGCGACGACACGCTATACGGTGCGGACTCCAATCTCATCATCAACGGTGGTTTCGAGGTCGTCGACACTGTGGAGGTCGACGCGAACGGCTACGTCCAGTACTTGGACTCCCTCGACAGCTGGGGGCTGCTGTCGGGACCGGGACGTGAACTCTTTACCGCCGCCGTCGTCGGTGCCGATCCTTTCGAGGGCACCTACGGAATCGATCTCGAAGGCTATGCGCCGGGAACCAACGTCGCCATCACCCAAAAGGTCGATCGCGCGGAGGACGGCGCAAGTTATCGGCTGGCATTCGAGGCGCGAAAGCTGGATGCCGGGACTTCGGCGCGGCTGGAAGTCTACTGGGGCGGCGCGAAGCTGACGTGGGGCTCCACCCACGAGACCTATATCGATCCGACGACCGGCTATCTGACCTATTACATCGACGTTACCGGCGGCGCGGGAACCGGGGCGGACAAGAATCGACTGACCTTCGCGGAAATTGGCGGCAGCGATGGCGACGGCACGTTGCTGGACAACGTCCGGATGTATCGCGTTGAGGCGGGCGTGGCCAAGTCCGCCGATCAGGATCCATGGACCGATGGCAACGATACGTTCACGCCAGGGGCGGGCTCCGATGTCGTTTTCGGTCACGGCGGTGACGACCGGGCCACCTTCAGCGACATAAACTCCGGTTCCGATCACTTAGACGGCGGCTCGGGAACCGACACTCTCGTCCTCGACTGGTCGCTTGCCACGACATCGATCGGCTATTCCGCGCTGGGCATCACGAGTTCCGACCAGATCGGGCTCGCAGCGAACTTCCAGCGCAGCAATGTCGGCGGATCCAATCAATATCTCTTCTTCAAGGAGGTTGAGCGCTTCGACGTGAAGGGTGGATCGGCCGGCGACATCCTGGCGGGTGGTGCGCTCGATGACATCCTCATGGGCAACGACGGCGACGACTTCCTGATCGGCGGCGGCGGGGTCGACATCCTGAACGGTGGCGCTGGCTTCGACAGGGCCTCGCTCTCGCTGTCGGGTGGCGCCAACAACATCGTCCTCAAGAACCTGATGGGATCAGGCAGCGCCACGCTGGCCGATGGCACCCAACTCATCTCCATCGAGGCGCTCAGCCTCACAGCTGGCAATGGCGATGATTATCTCGACGTTCGCGGCACGGTCACCAACCCCTCGGACAATCCCTATCTGAACCGGACCTGGACATATTTCGCCGGACAGGGTGGCAACGATACGCTGGCTGTCGACTTCGCCACATCCTACGGCGTGGAATTCGACGGTGGAGAGGGGGCGCGCGACCTGCTGATCATGGACTGGTCGGCGTCTCAGCGGGACATCTTCCGCGATGGCGGCGATGGCAGCTACAAGAGCTTCTCGCATTCGGTGACGGTCATCACCGGTGGAGTGCCATACACGACCGAGTATTACTATACGGCGTCCTTCGAGAACGTCGAACGCTTCGACCTGGCTGGCGGTCAGGGCAACGATGGGCTTTTCGGCGGTGCACTCGACGACGTCCTGCGGTCGAACGGAGGCAGGGATGTCCTGAGTGCAGGTACCGGGACGGATCTGCTTGTCATCGACTGGTCCGGGATCGACCGGGCCATGGGCACCTATGACAGCAACGGCGTCGGCGGCGTGCCGCTGACCGGATCACTGGCGACCGGCTACTCGGGCATCTACTTCGGCGACGACTGGCGATACTATAACCGCGTCGATTTCAGTGGCATCGAGCGCTTCGACATCAAGAGCGCCAACCGCGACGACGGCATCCGCACAGGCGACGGCGACGACATCGTGTCGAGCGCCGGCGGCAACGACCACATCATAACCGGCCAGGGCATCGATATCGTCGACGGCGGCGCGGGGGCCGACCGCTGGGAGGCCGACAAGTCCTTCGCGACCGCTGCGCAGGCCTTCAACATCGATCTCAACCAGGCGGGCGTGCAGCTCACCTATCTGGGCGGCGCGACGGTGCGCGGCATCGAGATGCTGACGCTCCAGACCGGCGCGGGCAACGACACCATCAAGACGGTGGCAACAGTCACTGCCGATACCAGTACCCACGGCTTCAATGACCAGATCGAGACGAATGCCGGCAACGACGCCGTCACCGTGACGGGTGGCCGCGATGCCGTCGCGATGGGCACAGGCACCGACACGCTGACGGTGGACTGGTCGCTGATCGGCCGGTCCGTGGGAACCTATGACAGCAATGGCGTCGGCGGCGTGGCGCTGACGGGCTCACTGGAAGCGGGCTACTCGGGCATCTACTTCGGCGACGACTGGCGGTACTACAACCGCCTCGACTTCAGTGGTGTCGAGCACTTCATCGTCCGCAGCGGCAGCGGCCATGACGGGATCCGCACGGGCGACGGCAACGACACCGTCTCCAGTGGCGACGGCAACGATCATCTGATCACCGGCAAGGGCATCGACGTCATCGACGGCGGCGCGGGGGACGACCGCTGGGAGGCGGACAAGTCGTTCGCGACCTCGGCACAGGCCATCAACATCGACCTCACGAAGACGGGCGTGCAGCTCACCTATCTGGGCGGCGCGACGGTGCGTGGCATCGAAATGCTCACGCTGAAGACGGGTGCCGGCAACGATGCCGTCCGCACGGTGGGTACGGTCCTCTCCAACACCAGCACGCATGGCCACGACGACCAGATCGACACTGGTCAGGGCAACGATGCCGTCACCGTGACGGGAGGTCGCGATTCCGTCGCGATGGGCACAGGCACCGACACGCTGACGGTGGACTGGTCGCTGATCGGCCGGTCCGTGGGGACCTATGACAGCAATGGCGTCGGCGGCGTGGCGCTGACGGGCTCCTTGGAAACGGGCTATTCGGGCATCTACTTCGGCGACGACTGGCGGTACTACAACCGCCTCGACTTCAGTGGTGTCGAACATTTCGTCATCCGCAGCGGCGGCGGAAATGACGGGATCCGCACAGGCGACGGCAACGACACCGTCTCCAGTGGCGACGGCAACGATCATCTGATCACCGGCAAGGGCATCGATGTCATCGACGGCGGCGCGGGGGACGACCGCTGGGAGGCGGACAAGTCGTTCGCGACCTCGGCACAGGCGATCAACATCGACCTCAACCAAGCCGGCGTGCAGCTCACCTATCTGGGCAGCGCGACGGTGCGCGGCATCGAGATGCTCACGCTGAAGACGGGCGCGGGCAACGATGCCGTCCGCACGGTGGGTACGGTCCTCTCCAACACCAGCACGCATGGCCACGACGACCAGATCGACACTGGTCAGGGCAACGATGCCGTCACGGTCACCGGTGGCCGCGACTCCGTCGCGATGGGCACAGGGACTGACACGCTGACGGTGGACTGGTCGCTGATCGGCCGGGCCATGGGAACCTATGACAGCAATGGCGTCGGTGGCGTGGCGCTGACGGGCTCACTGGAAACGGGCTATTCGGGCATCTACTTCGGCGACGACTGGCGGTACTACAACCGCCTCGACTTCAGTGGTGTCGAACATTTCGTCATCCGCAGCGGCGGCGGAAACGACTGGATCCGCACGGGCGACGGCAACGACACCGTCTCCAGCGGCGGCGGCAACGATCATCTGGTCACCGGCAAGGGCGTCGATGTCATCGACGGCGGCGCGGGCGACGACCGCTGGGAGGCGGACAAGTCGTTTGCGACCTCGACGCAGGCGATCAACATCGACCTCAACCAGGCGGGCGTGCAGCTCACCTATCTGGGCAGCGCGACGGTGCGCGGCATCGAGATGCTCACGCTCAAGACGGGCGCGGGTAACGACAGCATCCGCACGGTGGGTACGGTCCTGGCGAATACGGGCACCCACGGCCATGACGACCAGATCGATACCGGCGACGGCAACGATGCCGTCACCGTGACGGGAGGTCGCGATGCCGTCGCGATGGGGACAGGTACAGACACGCTGACGGTCAGTTGGTCGCTGATCGGCCGGTCGGTGGGCTCGTTCGACCTGAACGGTACCCGGGAAGCGGGGTATTCCGGATCGTTCTTTGGCGATGATAGTCGATACTACAATCGCGTCGACTTCAGCGGTGTCGAGCATTTCATCGTCCGCAGCGGCAGCGGTCATGACGGCATCCGCACCGGCGACGGCAACGACACGGTCATCAGCGGCGACGGCAACGACCATCTGATCACCGGCATGGGCGTCGATATCATCGACGGCGGCGCGGGCATCGACCGCTGGGAGGCGGACAAGTCGTTCGCGACCTCGACGCAGGCCATCAACATCGGTCTCGCCAAGCCGGGCGTGCAGCTCACCTATCTGGGCAACGCGACGGTACGCGGCATCGAGATGCTCACGCTCAAGACGGGTGCCGGCAACGACAGCATCAATACGTTCGGCACAGTCCTGTCACTGACCGATTCGTACGGCTACGACGACCAGATCGATACCGGTGGCGGCGACGACTCGGTGACGGTGACGGGCGGACGCGACGCGGTGGCGATGGGGACCGGGACCGACACCCTCACGGTCGAGTGGTCGAAGATCAACCGCAATGTCGGGTCCGCGCTGACGGGTTCGCTCGAGGCCGGCTATTCCGGCTTCTACTTCGGCGACGATCCGCGATACTACAACCGGGTCGACTTCAGCGGCGTCGAGCATTTCGTCATCCGTGCCGGCAACGGACATGACGGTATCACCAGCGGCGACGGCAACGACACGATCGAGAGCGGTGACGGCAACGACACAGTGATGGCCGGAGGCGGCGACGATGTGCTCAAGGGGGGCCTTGGTGCCGACGTGCTGGACGGCGGTGCCGGCGTGGACACGGCGGACTACAGCGACAAGAAGGCGTCCGTTTCGGTGACGCTGAACGGGGCGACGGACAGCATCGTGATGGTGAACGGCGTCGCCGAGGACACGATCCGCAACATCGAGAACGTGACGGGCGGATCGCGGGCGGACACGCTGACCGGCGATGCACTGGCCAACAGGCTG
>JBKBLH010000021.1:4796-98936 GCA_046296475.1 Reyranella sp. | reverse complement strand
TCGCCGCTGGGATGGTTGTGCACCAGGATCAGGGCGGAGGCGTTCAACGCCAGGGCGCGCTTCACCACCTCGCGCGGATAGACCGGCGTGTGGTCGATGGTGCCGCGCTGCTGGACCTCGTCGGCGATCAGCACGTTCTTGCGGTCGAGGAAGAGAAGGCGGAACTGCTCGGTCTTCTCGTGGGCCAGCGCCGCGTGGCAATAGTCGATCAGCTGCTGCCAGTTGGTCAGCACCGGCATGTCCTTGACCTTGCGCTCCGCCAGCCGCCGCCCGACCTCGCGCATCGCCTTGAAGTGGACCAGCGTGCGCTGGTCGATTTCGAACTCGCGCAGTTGCGCCGGCTCGGCGGCGAACACGTCGCCCAAGGTGCCGAAGCGCTCCAAGAGCGCCTTGGCCATCGGTTTGGTGTCGATCCGTTCGATCGAATAGAACAGCAGCAGTTCCAGCAGCTCGTAGTCGGCCAGCGGCTCGACGCCGGCCTTCAGCACGCGCTCGCGCACCCGGCCGCGATGGCCGTGATAGTGCGGTCTGGGCGGGGCCGTCTCGCCGCTGTTGTGGCCGGTCGATGCTGACGGTGACGCTTCCAGGGCGGCGGCCAGCCGGCTCGTGGGATCCTCGCCCGCGAAATCCCAGCACTGGTCGAGCCGGTTCCAGGTGCCGCCGGCCTCGCGCAGCAGGATCCGATGGGGGAGGGTGTTGCCGCTCACGCGCCACATTCCGTCGGTCGATTGCAGGCGGAGGCCCTGGGCCAGCAGCGTCAGCAAGGCCGCATCGTCGGGAACCGGTGCGGGAGGGGGCGCCTCGACGGGCTTGAGGTGAGGGCGACTCTTTGCCATGCCGCGCAACCTTGCCGGGTGAGCAAGGCAAAATCGCGGCGACCGGGCCTTGTGATACGATGCCCGCATGTCCGACTTGGAGTAGCCGGCGAAAATGTTCGCCGAAATCGATGCGGTCTGCGCCGCCTTCGCCGAACGGGAGCGGATCCCGGGCCTTGCCTTGGGGATCGTGCAGGCGGGCCGCCTTGCCCATGCGGTGACGGTCGGCCTTGCCGACCGGGAAGCGGGGCGTCGCGTAGAGGTTGGCACTTCTTTCCGTATCGCGTCGATGACCAAGAACATGACGGCGCTGGCGATCCTGTCGCTGCGCGACCGGGGATGGCTGCACCTCGACGCACCGCTGGCGCATTACGTGCCGCAGTTCGCGGCGGTGAAGCCCGCCACAGGCGACAGCGCGCCGGTCACAGTGCGCCACCTGCTCACGCACACCGCGGGCTTCGTCACCGACGATCCGTGGGGCGACCGGGTCCTCGGCATGACGCCGGCGGAACTCGACACGGTGATCGCCACCGGCCATCTGTTCGCGCGCCCGCCGGGGCTCGCCTTCGAATACAGCAACCTGGGATATGCGCTGCTGGGGCGCGTGCTGACCAACGTGAGTGGCGAGCCCTACCAGGCCTATATGCGGCGCACCTTCCTGGAGCCCCTCGGCATGGCGCATACGACGTTCGACGCGCCGGCCGCCGCAGCGCAGGGGGACTATGCCTTCGGCTACCGGCTGGACGTGGATCAGGACGGTGGGGAGACCTGGTCGCGCGAGCGCATCGAGCCGGACGGCGAGGTCGGGGCCATGGGCGGACTCGCGACCAACGTGCCGGACTATGCACGCTACGTGTCGTTCCTGCTGAGCGCGTGGCCGGCGCGCGACGAGCCCGAATCGGGTCTGGTGCGCCGCTCGAGCGTGCGCGAGATGGTGCTGTGGCACGCGCCGCCCTTCGCGCCCGAGACGGCGCCCGGTGCCCGTGCGGGGCAGCCCAGTGCCTATGGGTACGGCGTGACCCATTCGACCGACGCGCTGCTCGGCATGCGCATCCATCACGCGGGCGGTCTGCCGGGCTACGGCTCGCACGTGCTGATGCTGCCCGAGCGCGGATGGGGCGTCTTCGCCTTCGGCAACCGCACCTATGCGCCGATGTCGCGGCTGACGCTCGACGCGGCGGAAAGGCTGCACGCCGCCTCGCCGCCGGCCGCTCCCGCAGCTCCGTCGCCGGCGCTGCGGCGCGCGGTGAACGCGGTCGTGGCGGCCTATGCTTCAGGCCGAATCGAGGCCGGCGACCGGCCGTTTGCCGTGAATTTCCTCCTCGACACGCCGGCGCCGCTGCGGGACGCCGAACTCGCGTCGCTGAAGCAGCTTCTGGGCGAGGGGCGTCTTGACCGCATCGAGCCGATCCATGCGCTTGCCGGCCGCTTCGTGCTGGTCTGTGCGAAGGGCCGGCTGAATGGCACCGTCATCCTTTCGCCCGAAGCCGACAGCGGAATCCAGAAGCTGGCCCTGTCGGCTGTCGACGCCTGAAGAGGGAAGGGTCGGCTACGCCGGTGTCGCCTGCAGGGTCCTGGTTTCGGCCAGATCGTAGGGCGGCTTGGCCAGCTCCTTGGGCGACAGCGTGAAGAACTCGACGCCGGTCTCCGTGATGCCGACCGAGTGTTCGAACTGGGCCGAGAGCTGCTTGTCGCGGGTCACGGCGGTCCAGCCGTCGCTCAGCACCTTCACCTGCCAGGTGCCGGCATTCACCATCGGCTCGACGGTGAAGAACATGCCGGGTTTCAGTACCGGGCCGGTGCCCTTCTTGCCGTAGTGCAGGATGTTCGGCGCGTCGTGGAAGATGCGACCGAGACCGTGGCCCGAGAAATCGCGCACGACCGAGAAGCGCTGCGCCTCGACATAGGTCTGGATCGCGTGACCGATGTCGCCGACATGGCCGCCCGGCTTGGCCGCCGCAATGCCGCGCATCATCGCCTCGTAGGTGACATCGCACAGGCGGCGGGCCTTCACGCCGACATCGCCGGCGTAATACATGCGGCTGGTGTCGCCGTACCAGCCGTCGAGGATGACGGTGACGTCGATGTTGACGATGTCGCCGTTCTGCAGCCGCTTGTCCGATGGGATGCCGTGACAGACCACGTGGTTGATCGAGGTGCAGATCGACTTCGGAAAGCCGCGATAGTTCAGCGGGGCGGGGATCGCCTTGTGATCCAGGATGAACTCGTGGCAGAGCCGGTCGAGTTCTTCCGTCGTGACGCCCGGCTGGACGTGGGGCGTGATGAAATCCAGGGTCTCGGCCGCCAGCCGGCCCGCGCGGCGCATGCCGGCGAAACCTTCGGGGCCATGGAGCTTGATCGTGCGCTCGTCCCGGCGCCAATAGTCTGCGCTGTCGTCCACGATTTCGCGTGAATTGGTCATTCGCCCTATTTGGCATGCGATACGGCCGGTAACAAGGCCGGCACGACCGCTTGGCCGCCTGCGTGGCGTCCGCTACGGTCCTGAAACCAAACGATAATTACGCAGGCCTTGCATGTCAGATCCGGCAAAAATCGTCACCGCCTGCATCCTCGTGATCGGCAACGAAATCCTGAGTGGCCGCACCCGCGATTCCAACATCCAGTATCTCGCCACCGAACTCGGCAAGCTCGGCGTCCGGGTCATGGAGGCGCGGATCGTCCCCGACATCGAGGCGACGGTGGTCGCGACCCTGAACGAGGTGCGTGCCAGGTTCGACTACGTCTTCACCACCGGCGGCATTGGCCCGACCCACGACGACATCACGGCGGACTGCATCGCCAAGGCCTTCGGCGTCGGCATCTCCGAACATCCCGAGGCGGTGGCCCGCATGACCCGGCACTACGGCGACCCGGCGCTGTTCACGCCGGCGCGGCGGCGCATGGCGCGCGTGCCGCACGGCGGCGTGCTGGTCGACAATCCCGTGTCGGTGGCGCCCGGCTTCCAGATGGAGAACGTCTTCACCTTCGCCGGCATCCCCAAGGTCGCCGAGGCGATGTTCCAGTCGATGAAGCACCGGCTGGTCGGCGGGACCCCGGTCCTCTCACGCACCGTGCGCACCAACCTCGCCGAAGGCATCATCGCCGAGCCGCTGGGCGCGCTGCAGAAGCGCTACGAGGATCTCGACATCGGCTCGTACCCCGCCTTCCGCAACGGCAAACCCAGCGTCTCGCTCGTCCTGCGCGGCACGGATGATGCAAGGCTCGTCCTGGCGGTGGCCGAGCTGATGGCGACCATCCGCGCCATGAACGGCGAGGCCGAGGAGTTCCTGACCTGACGCGCACTGCGCCGCCCCCTCACCCAACCTCTCCCCCTCGCGGGGGAGAGGAGCCCGAGTTTCATGTTCCTCTCCCCCATTCATATGGGGGAGAGGTTAGGTGAGGGGGATCGCCAGACACTTCACCTCATGGTCCGCGCTGATCGCCCTCACCGTGCCGGTCACGGCATTGATGCTTTGGCTGCACGCGCCGGCTGCGCTGATGCTGGGACCGCTGCTCGCCGGCGTCGCCTTCGCCTCCTGGGGTGGCAAGGTGACCTATCCGGTGCCGGTCTTCGCGGTGGCGCAGGGCATCGTCGGCAGCATGATCGCCAAGATGGTGCCGCTCACGATCGTCGGCGACATCCTCGGGCATTGGGCGCTGTTCACCATCGGCGTCGTTTCGGTCGTCGCCGCCAGCAGCTGGGTCGGCTGGCAGATGACACGCTGGCGGATGCTGCCCGGCACCACGGCGCTGTGGGGCGTTAGTCCGGGCGCGGCCTCGGTGATGACCTACATGGCCGAAGCCTATGGCGCCGACATGCGCATGGTGGCCTTCATGCAGTATCTGCGGGTCGTCATGGTGGCCATCGTCGCGGCCGGGGTGGCGCGCTACTTCGGCGGAGCCTCGCCGCATGCGCCGGATGCGATCGTCTGGTTTCCCGAGGTCGCCTGGCTGCCACTCTTGGAAACCCTGGCGCTGGCGGCGGCGGGCTCGTGGCTGGCGCGGCGGCTCGGCATTCCGGCCGGCGCCTTCCTGGTGCCGCTGGTCGGCGGCATCGTGCTCACGCATCTGGGCTGGCTGCGGCTCGAACTGCCGACCTGGCTGCTCGCTGCCTGTTACGCGCTGGTCGGCTGGAACGTCGGGCTGCGTTTCACGCGCGCACTGCTGGGCTACGTGCTGCGTCAGCTGCCCGGCATCCTGCTGTGCATCTTCGTCATGCTGGCGATGTGCGGCGCGGTCGCGGCCTTCATGGTGTTCGCCGCCGGCATCGACCCGCTCACCGCCTATCTTGCCACCAGCCCCGGCGGCGCCGACTCCATCGCAATCATCGCGGCCTCGACCGACGTCGACGTGTCGTTCGTGATGGCCATGCAGACGGTCCGCCTGCTCGTCGTGCTGTTCGCTGCGCCCTATCTCACCAAGCTCATCGCGGATCGGATCGGTGGCGTCGGAAAAGGCTGACGATCACGTATTCGCCGCCCGGTGCACGGTCTTCGCGCGGGTCGCCAGGAGCTTGTCGATGCGGCGGCCGTCCATGTCGAGGACCTCGAAGCGCCAGCCGCCGACGACGACGGCGTCGCCTTCCTTGGGCAGGCGGCGCATGGCGGCGAGCACCATGCCGGCGGCGGTGTGGTAGTCGGCCGTGCGCTTGGTGGTGATGCCCAGGAGTTCGATGAGCTCGTCGGCCGGCATGCTGCCCGCCACCAGCCACGACCCGTCGTCGCGCTCCTTGGCCTCCGGCTCGGCCGGTCCCTCGTCGGTCTGGAAGGCGCCGACGATGGCTTCGAGGATGTCGGCGGTCGTCACGATGCCCAGCAGTTCGCCGTATTCGTCCTGTACGAGGACCATGTGAGCCGGGGAGTTCTTCAGCGTATCGAGCACGTCGAACCCGTCCATCGTGTCGGGCACGATGGGAGCGGGCCTGACCAGGGCGCGCGGGTCGGCGTTGCCGTCACGGATGAAGGCGTCCAGCAGGTCGTTCTTGCGGACGACGCCGGCGGCGTGATTGGCGGCCGGATCCCACGCGACCAGGCGGGAGTGGACGCTCGATTGGACGGCCTGCAGCAGGGCCTGCGGTTCGAGCGACAGGTCGACGAGATCGAGCTCGTGGCGCGGCGTCATGATGGCGCGGGCAGGCCGGTCCCCGAGCCGCATGACGGCGCTGATCATGCCGCGTTCGCGCGGCTCGATGACGCCTGAGGATTCGCCTTCGGCGATCAGCGACTTTATCTCCTCGGCCGTCACCGCGGACTCGCCGCTCTGCCGACCGCCCAGCAGGCGGAGCACCGCTTTGCCCGAAACGTCGAGCAGCCAGACGAGCGGCGCGGAAAAGCGTGCCAGAAGCGTCATGCCGGGCGCCACCGTCGCGGCGACGGCTTCGGCGTTGCGCAACGCGATCTGCTTCGGCACCAGCTCGCCCACGATCAGCGACAGATAGGTGATGAGGGCGACCACGCCGCCATAGGCCAGCGGTTCGGCGAAGCGCAGGGACATGCCGGAGTCGACCAGCGCCGTCGTCAGGCGCGCGCCCAGCGTGGCGCCGGAGAAGGCGCCGGCCAGGATGCCGACCAGGGTGATGCCGATCTGCACCGTCGAGAGGAAGCGGCCCGGATCGTCGGCCAGGCGCAGCGCCGCCGCGGCCCCACGCGATCCACCCTCGGCCATGGCCTTCAGCCGGCCCCGGCGTGCCGAGACGACGGCCAGTTCCGACATTGCGAGGACACCGTTGATGAGGATGAGCAGGACCGCGATCAGCAGTTCGAAGTAGACCATCGTCTCAGTCTATCTGCGTTTCGGGTCCGAACGAAGACGTGACGGGGCGCGGGTTTTGCAAGGATGCGTGCGGGAAATCGCCTCAAAACCCGTCACTCGAAATCGTGTACGTTCGTTCAATGACCGCTTTGCATGACATGACCGCCGGCGAACTGCTCGCCGCCTACAAATCCAAGTCGCTGTCGCCCGTCGAGGCCACCGACGCCGTGATCGCCCGCATCGAGGCCTGGGAGCCGAAGCTCAAGGCGCTGTATGCGCCGGACTTCGAAGGCGCGCGCAGGGCCGCGAAGGCCTCCGAGGCGCGCTGGCAGAAGGGGGCACCGCAGGGTGCGCTCGATGGCGTTCCCATCACCATCAAGGAGAACATCGCCACCCGGGGCGTGCCGGTGCCGCTCGGCACGGCGGCGACCGAACTGGTGCCCGCGGCAGACGACGCGCCCGCTTCGGCGCGCGTACGCGAGGCGGGGGCGGTGATCCTCGCCAAGACCACGATGCCCGACTACGGCATGC
Source organism: Reyranella sp. (assembly GCA_046296475.1). Classification (GTDB taxonomy): domain Bacteria; phylum Pseudomonadota; class Alphaproteobacteria; order Reyranellales; family Reyranellaceae; genus Reyranella. Next base: position 91,839 of record JBKBLH010000021.1, on the reverse strand, counting down.
TGTCCTCGGGGCGCAGCTCCTTCCATCCGCTGACGCGCAATCCGTGGAACCTCGCCTGGAATCCCGGCGGCTCCAGCGCCGGTGCGGGCGCGGCGGCGGCGGCTGGGTACGGCCCGCTGCATCTCGGCACCGACATCGGCGGCTCGGTCCGCCTGCCGGCGAGCTGGAACGGTATCTTCACCCTGAAGCCGAGCCTCGGCCGCGTCCCCGTCGATCCGCCGTTCTTCGGCCGCGCCATCGGACCGATGACGCGCAGCGTCGCGGACTCATGCCTGCTGATGGCCGAACTGTCGAAGCCGGACGCACGTGACCACATGAACCTGCCGCCGGCCGAGATCGATTGGGCCGCCGGGCCGCTGCCGCCGAAGGGGCTGAAGATCGGCCTGCATCTCGACGCGGGCTCCGGCCTGCCGGTCGATCCCGAGGTCAAGGCGGCGATCGAGGCCGCGGCCAAACTGTTCGCCGATGCGGGCGCGCAGATCGAGCCGGTTGCGCCGTTCCTGTCGCCTGAGATGCTGCATCTGCAGGACCTGTTCTGGCGGGTGCGCAGCTGGGTCGACTTCTCGGCGCTCTCCCATGCGAAGCAGGCCAAGGTGCTGCCCTTCATCGCCGACTGGTGCCGCGGCGGCGCCGACGTCTCGGGCGCCCAGGTGATCCGCGGCGTGAACAACTACATGGCCATCCGCGCCGCCACGACGCGCGCCACGCAGCCCTTCGACTTCGTCCTGTCGCCGGTCTCGCCCGTGCCGACCTATCGTGCCGAGTGGGAGACGCCGACCAACGACGTCAACCGGCCGCTGGAGCACATCTCCTTCACCATGCCCTACAACATGAGCGAACAGCCGGCCGCCTCGATCAACTGCGCCTACACGAAGGAAGGCAAGCCGATCGGCCTGCAGATCTCAGGTCGCCGCTTCGACGATTCCGGCGTGCTGCGCCTGTCCCGCTGGTTCGAGACCGCGCGCGGCGAGCAGAGGAAGTGGCCGGACCCGCCGACGTCGTGATTTCTCGCAACAACAACCACCTCACCCTGAGGAGCGGCCACAGGCCGCGTCTCGAAGGGTGGGCACGAGCACCCCGTATGTTGCCCATCCTTCGAGACGCATCGCTTCGCGATGCTCCTCAGGATGAGGGCAGGGGTGGCTCGCCGTGAAGCAATATCCTCTCGGCATCCTGATGCTCGATACGCGGTTTCCGCGGATCGTGGGGGATGTCGGCAATGCGGCGTCGTACGATTTCCCGGTGATTTTCCGGCGGATGGAGGGGATCGGACCGGCCGATGCCGTGGCGGCGCATCCCGACCGCCCGCGCGTGCTGGCGGCGCTGCGGGCGAATGCCGAGGCGCTGGCGGCGGAGGGTGCGGTCGGGCTGGGTACGAGCTGCGGCTTCCTGGCGCTCTACCAGGACGATCTTGCGGCGGTCTCGCCGGTGCCGGTGGCGACCTCGGCGTTGCTGCACATCGCAAAGTTCCCAGAGCGCAAGGTCGGTGTCATCACGGCGTCGGCAAGCAACCTCACGCCGGCGCACTTCGAAGCGGTCGGCGCGCCCGGCGATACGCCGGTGGTGGGACTGCCCGCGGACGGCTCCTTTGCCGGCACGTTCCTGCACAACGGTCTCACGCTCGATCGCGAGGCGGTCGAGCGCGAGGTCGTCGCGGCGGGTCGCGATCTGGTGGCCCGGTATCCCGAGGTGGATACGGTGGTGCTCGAATGTACCAACCTCCCGCCCTACAAGCCGGCGCTGGAGAAGGCGCTGGGCCTGCCCGTGCTCGATGTGCTCGACCTGCTGAAGGAGTTCCACCTCGAGGTCAGCGCGCGGCGTTGACCATCATGTCGGGCAGGAAGTTCACGAGACCCGGGAAGAAGTAGAGCAGGAACAGGCACAGCATCATCGACAGGAAGAAGGGCAGCGAGACCTTGCCGATCCAGAAGATCGACTTGCCGGTCATGCCCTGCAGCACGAACAGGTTGAAGCCGACCGGCGGCGTGATCTGCGCCATCTCGACGACGATGGTGATGAAGATGCCGAACCAGATCTTGTCGATGCCGGCCTGCTCGATCATCGGCAGCACGATGGCGGCGGTCAGCACGATCATCGAGATGCCGTCGAGGAAGCAGCCGAGGATGATGTAGAGGACGGCCAGCACGAGGATCAGCATGCCGGGCGTCAGGCCCATCGCGGCGATGGTCTCGGCGAGGTGGCGCGGCAGGCCGGTGAAGCCCATGGCGAGCTTCAGGAACGAGGCGCCGGCCAGGATGAGCAGGATCATCGAGGTGAGGCGCGTGGCGCCCATCACGCTGTCCCAGAAGTTCCGGAGCGTCAGGCGCCGTTGCCAGAAGGCGATGGCGAAGGAGCCCAGCACGCCGAAGGCGGCCGATTCGGTCGCGGTGGCCACACCGGAATAGATCGATCCCAGCACGAGCAGGATCAGCAGGACGACCGGGATCAGCGAACTCGATTCGCGCAGCTTTTCCTTGAGCGGCATCGCCGGATCGGGCGGCGGGATCTTCGTCGGATTGAGCAGCGACCAGCCCCCGACATAGGCCATCATCAGGCCGGCCAGAAGGACACCCGGAATGATGCCGGCCGCGAACAGCTTGGCGATCGAGACTTCGGCCTGCACGCCGTACACGATCATGATCAGCGAGGGTGGGATCAGCAGGCCCAGCGTACCGGCGCCCGAGAGGCTGCCGATGGCGATGGCGTCGGGATAGCCGCGACGTCGCAGCTCGGGCACGGTCATCTTGCCGATCGTGGCGCAGGTCGCGGCCGAGGAGCCCGAGACCGCGGCGAAGATCGTGCAGCCGATGATGTTGGTGTGTACCAGCCGGCCGGGCAGGCGGCGCATCCAGGGCGCGAGACCGCGGAACATCTCCTCCGAGATGGCGGTGCGGAACAGCACCTCGCCCATCCAGATGAACAGCGGCAGGGCCGTCAGTGTCCAGGACGACAGGTCGGAGAAGACCACGGTGGCCATCGCGTCGCCGGCGGGCTTGGCGGGCGCGAACATCCACATGACGGCGATCGACACGCCGATCATGCTCATGCCGATCCATATGCCGGTGCCGAACAGGAAGAAGAGGGCGCAGATCGCGAGCAGCGCGATCTGGGCGTCGATGCCGCCCATCAGCGCTCCAGGCGGGCGGCTTCCTCGCCCGAAGGTTCTTCCATGAGGGGGCCGCCCGTCGCGACCACGACGAGCTGTTCGATGACCGCGATGCAGAGGACGACGGCGCCGACCGCCATGCCCACCTGCGGGATCCACAGAGGGATGGCAATCAACCCGGTCGAGAGGTCGTTGATCTCGTAGGATTGCCAGCAGAGCTTGACCGCGAACCAGGCGAGATAGCCGGTCAGCAGGCTGCCGAGTGCGAGGCACCAGATTTCGGCCAGGCGTCGTGGTGTTCCCCGCAGGCGCTGCAGGAACAGCGTCACCCGGATGTGTTCGCCGCGACCGAAGGTCGAGGCGAGCGCCAGGAACGCCGAGGCGAGCATGGCGTAGCCCGCGAACTCGTCGGCCGAGCGCGCCACGTAGTTGATCGGGTTGGGCAGGCCGAAGGTCTGCTCCAGCCACAGGCCCACGCCCGGGCCGACCGAGTAGAGGACGAAGACCAGGAGCAGCACCATGAAGATGCCACCCAGGATCCCCGTCACCTCGTAGAGTGTCTTAAGTGCGGACCGCACGGGAGCGGACGGCCTAGTTCTTGTTGTAGGCGTCTACCACGGCCTTGCCGTCGGGGCCGGCCTTATCGAGCCATTCGGCCGTCAGCTTCCTGCCCAGCTCCTTGTATTCGCCGGCGAGCTTGGGCGAGGGCGGCTGCACCTTCATGCCGTTCTTGGCGAGCGTCTGCAGGAAGCCGGCGGAGAGCCGCTCGGCCTCGGCCCAGCCCAGCGCCTCGGCCTTCGCGGCCTCGGCCAGCACGACCTTCTGGGTCGCGGGATCGAGCTTGTCGAAGGCGGCCTTGTTCATCAGCACGGCGTTCTTCGGCAGCCAGGCCTGGGTGTCGTAGAAGTGGGTGAGCTGCTCCCACACCTTCGAATCGACGCCGGTGGCGCCGGACGAAATAAACGAATCGACCTTGCCGGTCGCCAGCGCCTGGCTGAGTTCGGCCGCCTGGATGGTGATCGGCTGCGCGCCCGTCAGTTCGGCGATGCGCGACGTGCCGCGATTGTAGGCGCGGAACTTCATGCCCTTCATGTCCGAGAGCTGGTTCACTTCCTTCTTGGCGTAGAGACCCTGGGGCGGCCACGGCACGGCGAACAGGACCATCATGCCCTGGGCGGCGGCCTTCTTCTCCAGCACCGGCTTCTGCGCCGCCCACAGCTTCTTCGCTTCGGGGAACGAGCTTGCCAGGAAGGGCACGACGTCGAGGCCATAGATCGGGTCTTCGTTCTCGAAGTTCGAGACCAGGATCTCTCCGATCGGCGCCTGACCCGTCTGCACGGCGCGCTTGATCTCGGGGGCCTTGAACAGCGAGGCGCCGGGATGGACGACGATCTCGAGCTTGCCGCCCGAATTCGCCTTCACCGCGTCGGCGAACTTCTGGAGGTTGACGGAGTGGTAGTTGGTCGCGGGATAGGCGGCCGGCAGGTCCCACTTGGTCTGGGCGAACGCCGGCATGGCGAGAAGAGTGGCGGCGGTGGCAAGTAGAAGTCTGCGCTTCATGGTCGGATCTCCCGATGAATTCCCCTGTCCGGATCGTTACAACGGCGTCACCGGGGCAGCAAGCGGCGGTAGAGCGGCTGCAGCAGCGCGGGGATGATGTAGATCGGGAACTGCACGGCGGCGATGAACAGGAAGATGTCGGGATCGGCCGTCGCCGGCAGGACCGCCATGAGCAGCGCGTTGTGCCGTCCGCCCGAGCAGTAGCCCACGGTGAGGGCGCTGCGCCGGTCGAGGAACGGCCAGGTGGCGACCGCCATCACCAGATTGCACAGGAGCATCCCGGCGAACGAACCGGCGATGAAGCCTCCCAGCTTGAACGGCTCGGTCATCGCGCGCGCGACCACGCCATCCATCAGCGGGATGGCGAACACCATCAGCACGACAACCGAGACGCCATCGAGAGTTGGGCCGGCCTCGGTGAGCCGGGGCCCCAGCCAGCGGCGAATGACGAGCGCCCCGGCCAGCGCCAACGCGACGATCATCGCCAGCCGCATGCTGAGATCGAACAGGCCGATCTTGAGATCGAAGCCGAGCAGCCAAAGTGCCAGCGGCGGCAGTGTGAAGGGTACCAGGAAGTTGGTGAACAGCGACAGCAGCAGCGCGAGCGAGGCATCGAGGCGCAGGAAGGTGGCCGTCGTCGCCGCCGAGATGATGCCGGGCGCCATGGCGCTGAGGCAGAGCGCCGTTACGAGGCTTGGCCACAGGCCGAGCCCCTGCCAGATCGGCCAGACGACGAGCGGCACCGCGATCAGGTTGAGGACGGCCAGCAGCAGCGCGGGCCCGGGACGGCGCAGCAGCGCGGAGAGGCGGCCCCAGTCCATGCGCGCCAGGGCCAGCATCAGCAGGATCACCACCAGCGGCATCAGCAGTGGCCGGGCGGCGGCGGCGAGATCCTGGAACAACAGGCCCAGCAGCAGCGAGAAGGGCAGCAGCGTGGTGGCGCGCCCTCCCATGCGCCGCAGGACCGAGACGAGCGGATTCATTGAAGGCAGCGTAGCACGTGTTAACCTGTGGCCGATGAACACCCCACGCGGAGTCTGGCTCGACGATCTCACCCGGCAGGAAGCCGCTTCGCGATTCGCCGGCGATGCCGTCGCCGTCATTCCCGTCGTCTCGGTCGGGCTCCCGGCTGCTCACTTGCCGCTCAAGACGGCTGCGCTGATCGCCCGTGCTCTCGGGCAAAACCTGCTGGAGCGGCTGGCCGTCGTCGTTGCGCCCATCATCGACGCCAGTACCTTCCGGCACGGGGCGACGCTGGAACAGGTTCTCGACGATCGTCTAGACGCGGTGAAAGCGCTCGGCGCGCGCCGGATCGCAGTGCTCGAAATCGCCACTGCACCGCCCGGGACGCGGCAGGCCCCGGGAGAAGGCCTGGTGCTGCGTGTCGGCGATCGCCTCGCCGACGAGGAGTTCCTCACCTCGTGTGTGTTGGCTCTCGATCCGCGAAGCGTGCGCCTGTCGCTGCTGCCGGCGGGATCGCGGGCTCAAGCCTTTGCCGGCGAGCGCGGGATGTCCGCCGAGGTGGATGCCATAGCCGGGGCACTTGCCGCGAAATGGCCAGATCTCGCTTGAGGGACGGCCCGGACCGCTATCGGCTATGATCGGTCCTCATGCCATCAGGAGTTCTCATGAAGTCTTCAGGACTGCCGGCCTTCGCCGCCGTCGCGCTGGTCTCCTCACTGCTTGTCGGCCCCGCCCGCGCGCAGACGGCCGTTCAGGCTGGGGAATGGGAGACGACGGAAAAGACCGTGATGGAGGGCGTGCAACCGATGCCCGCCTCATCGAAAAAGGTCTGCCTCAAGGCCGAGGAGGCCCAGCTCGAACGCTTGCTCTTTCCGACGCCCGATGAAATGAAGCAGCATGGCTGCAAGTTCGAGCCTGGCCCCAAGAAGGCCGGCATGCTCGTCGCGACACTGACCTGTCCGCCGAACGACCAGACGCCGGGCGTCACCGCCAGGGCCGAGATCAGCTACACCCAGACGAGCTACCAGGGCACTGGACAGCTCGAAGCGGCCGACAAGTCCGGCACCACGATCAAGGGCAAGAGCGAACTGAGCGGCAAGCGCCTCGGCGACTGCCCGAAGTAGACCTCGCTCATGCAAAGGCGGGCATGACCTGCTCGCCGAAGCGGCGCATCGAGGCGAGGTTCTGCGCATGGCTCATCGAGCCGAAACCGGTCTGGCAGAGGAGGTGCTGCACGCCGACATCGCGCAGCTCGGCGACCTGTTCGCGCACGCGCCTTGCCGAACCGTATAGCGAGCCGGTGCGCAGCACGAAGGGCACGGCCTCGGAGTCCGGCACCTTGGGATCCGTCCAGGCATTGAGCGTTGCGGGCTCGGGTTCGAAGTCGGCAGGGTTGTGGGCCTCGCGCACATGCATCATGTGGGCGCGCGTTTCGACCAGCAGGGCGGCCAGCGCGTCTTCCGCCTCGGCGTCCGATTCACCGACATAGACGTTGCGCCAGAGGGCGCTCTGGGCCAGCAGGCGCGCCTTGGTTTCGGCATCGTGGCCGCCTTCGTCGATGCCGGCCGCATAGGCCGCCCAGCGTTCCCTGATTCGCTCGACCGGAAGGCGGGCGGTCAGGATCGGCATGCCGAGCCTGCCGCATTCCCGAAAGGAGCCCGGTGATATCACACTGCGCCAGAGCGGCGGCCCCGGCTGCTGCACGGGCTTCGGCCGGATCGCGGGGACGTGCAGCTTGTGGAAGCGGCCCTCGTAGTCGAGCGGCGATTCCGTCCAGGCGCGCTGCAGAATGTCGACCGTCTCCTCCATGCGCTCGCGGCTGTCGGTGCTGCGCATGCCGTGGCCGACGAATTCGTATTCGTTGTAGGCGGTGCCTTTGCCGATTCCGACGTCGATGCGGCCCTTGCTGAGATTGTCGAGCAGCGCCAGTTGCACCGCGAGGCGCACGGGATGATGGAAGGGCGTCTGGACCACCGCGAAGCCCAACCGGACCCTGCTGGTCTTCATCGCCAGTGCGGCCGCGAACATCAGCGAATCGCAGTAGACGCTCTCGCCGGTGAAATAGTGTTCGGTCAGCCAGACGTCGGAAAAGCCGAGCCGCTCGGCCTCGCAGGCCTGTGCCACGATCTGGTCGATCCGGGCCGCGTCTTCCTCGGGCGAGGGTGACATTGCAAGCGTAAGCCAGCCGAACTTCATTCTGCTCTCCGCATGGTGCCTTGATTCTATAGCATGCACCGGTGTTTCCGACTGTCTGGCTTCGTCCGGTCGGACGTACTAACAACGGCCCTCGTGACCCCTTTCCTGAAGAACGCGCTCCTGATCCTCGTTACCGTCGCGCTGTGCACGGCGGCTGCCGAAGGAATGGTGCGCTGGCTCGATGCCCAGGAACCGAGCGCCGCGCTGAAGCATCTGGACGAGATTCCCCTGGCCGAAGGTGTGCGGCGTGCCTGGTTCGGCGAGGATCCGCCGCCGCTGCCGAATCGCCATGCGGCCTCATCCGAAGCCCTCGACCTGGTGCGGCGGGTCGAAGCGAGCGGTGTGACCGAAGGCACGCGGCGCTCCGACATGTTCAAGGTCTGGAACAGCGTCTTCGTCGGTCCCGATCCCTGCGCACATCCCTATCTCAAGGATGCGCCGGGCAGGATCTACGTCTACGACCCGCCCGATGGCAGCCCGTGGCCGCGCTTCCGCTTCCTGCCCGACACGACCACACCAATCGGGCTGGTGACCAACGCCTATGGATTTCGTGGCGGTCCCGTACCCCGCGCGCGCCAACCGAAGACAATTCGCATCGCCTTCCTCGGCGCGTCGACGACGGTATCCTCGCACCATTTTCCCTATTCGTATCCCGAGCATGTCGGCTACTGGCTCAATCGCTGGGCCGCCGCGAAGAAGCTCGACCTGCGCTTCGAGGTCCTGAATGCCGGGCGAGAGAGCATCGGTTCGCCCGACATCGCGGCCATCATGAAGAACGAGGTGGCGCCGCTCGCGCCGGACCTGGTCGTCTATTACGAGGGAGCCAACCAGTTCTACCTCGGGCCGCTCGTGCCCGACCTGCCCCCGCGTCCCGCGAGACTGCCGGTCGCGACGCCGCCCGCCCCCGGGCTGTTCCAACGCATCCTCGAGGACCTGAGCTACAGCTCCGCGCTCGCCGAACGCCTGAAGACCCTGCTCGCCCAGTATGGATCGCCTCGGGTGCCGGAAGCGGCGGCAGGAGCGAATGCCACACCTGGGGCCGACGGGCGCGAGTGGCCCAAGCCCGACTATACGCTGGTCTGGCCGGAGGGCGTCGACGAGAAGGATCCCGACTTGGCGCGCAAGGACCTTCCGGTCACCCTGTCGGAAATCCTGTCCGATCTCGGACGCATCGAGGCGACGACGGAAGCGGTGGGGGGTGAATTGGCGCTGGCCTCCTTCAAGTGGCTGGTCGAGGACGGGATGGTGCTCGATCCGGTCCGCCATCGCTTCATCCTGGAGTATCTCAACTTCGGCTACGCGCCCTTCCGCTACCGCGACCTGGCGAGGCTCGCCCGGTTCCAGAACCGCGTGCTGGAGAAATATGCGAAGGAACACCGGATCGACTTCCTCGACGTCGCCCGGCTGATGCCCTCCGATCCCGACCTGTTCGTCGATGCAATTCATGGCACGCCTGAAGGTATACGGCTCCGAGCCTGGATCATGCTGCAACTCCTCGTTCCCGTGATCGACCGGCATCTCGCCGACGGCACGTGGCCAAGAAGGAGTTTCCCCGCCGTTCCACCGCCGGCGCCATACGCGCCGCGCGTGGTCACCTTCCAGTGCGAGCGCAAGGCGGGATGATTATCCCTGCAGGAAGGTTGCAGTGTCGGAGCGATAATTCTAGGTTGCGCCGCCACTTGGGGGGGGATGCGAATGAGACTGGGAATGTTGGCGACAGCGGCGATCGTCGCAGCGTGCGTGGACGTCCGCCCGGCTGCAGCACAACAGACGACCCATGGCTGTGCCTGCCTCAACAACCAGACCCAGGCGCAGATCAGCTATCGCTACAAATGGGGCGAGGGCGAATGGAAGACCATGCAGCTCAAGCCCGGGTACCGGAACTGGATCTGCTGGCGCTACCAGGACGGCCAGAAGAGTTCCCCGAACCTGCTCTTCCAGCTCGATGTCGACATGTCCAAGGGCAGCGCCTGGACGACCTATACGATTGCGCGCGTGCAGACCGTGGGCGCCAGCTGTGACGCGGTGGGCGCGGGTGGCCAATACAATGTGAGCTACCGCCCCAACACCAACAACACCTTCATCCAGGTGACCAAGCGCAACTGAGTTCTGCGACGCGACGCTCGCGCGTTGACAGGCTCCGGGCACGCCCGCACGCTTCCGGCAAACACCGGAGGAAACGAATGGCGCGCTACGATCGCGTGATCCGCGGCGGGATGATCGTCGATGGCAGCCGGCTGCCGCGTTTTCGCGGCGACATCGGCATCAAGGATGGCCGCATCGCCGAGATCGGCCAGATCTCTCCCAACGACGCGGCCGAGGTCATCGATGCCGGCGGGCTGATCGTGGCGCCGGGCTTCGTCGACCTGCACACGCATTACGACGCTCAGCTGTTCTGGGATCCCTACTGCACGCTCTCCTCGTGGCACGGCATAACTTCGGTGGTGATCGGTAATTGCGGCTTCGGCTTCGCGCCGGTGCGGCCGGCCGAGCGCGAGCGCGCGATGATGTCGATGACCCGGGTCGAGGCCATCCCGATGGCCTCGATGAAGGAGGGCATGCCGTGGAACTGGGTGACCTTCCCGGAGTTCCTCGACAGCGTCGATGCCGCGCCAAAGGCCGTGAACGTCCTGCCCTACGTGCCGGTGTCGCCGCTGCTCATCTGGGTGATGGGCTTCGAGGCCGCCAAGGCCGGCAGGATGCCCACGCCGGAGCAGCATGCCGAGATGAAGCGCCTGCTCGGCGAGGCGATGGATGCCGGCGCCTGCGGCTGGTCGGCGCAGCGCATGAAGCCGACCGGTCCGGCGGCGGTGCAGCGCGACTACGACGGCACGCCGATGCCGACCGACGTGATGCACGACGAGACCTGCCGCGAGTTCGCGCGGGTGCTGGCCGAGCGCAACGAAGGCTTCATGCAGATGCTGCTGATCTCGGGCGACAACGCCGCCGACCGCGCCTTCTACGAGGAACTGTCGACGCTGAGCGGGCGGCCGATGATCATGAACGTGATCCAGGCCTTCGATCACCGGCCCGAAATCCATCGCCGCGGCCTGGCCTGGCTGAAGAGCTGCCGCGAGCGTGGAATCCGCGTCGTGGGGCAGGGGCTCACCACAGACGCGGGCTTCACCTTCACCTTCGAGGACTGGAACCTGTTCGACGATTCGCAGGACTGGTGCGACGCCACGACCGGCACGCGCGAGGAGCGACTGGCCAAGCTCGCCGATCCGGCGCGCCGGGCACGCTTGCGCGAGAACCTGCCGATCACCGCGACCGGTCCGCTGCCGCAGATCGCCATCGTCGGACCCAAGCTCGAACGCAACAGGAAGTGGCTCGACCATACGCTCGCCCATGCCGGCGAGAAGATGGGCAAGCATCCGGTGGACGTCATGCTCGACATGGCGGTCGAGGAGAATCTCGAGACCGAGTTCTTCGCCGCACCGCCCAACGGCAGCATCGAGTATCTCAAGGAGCTGGTCGACGATCCCTACATCCTGTTCGGGGTCTCCGACGGCGGCGCCCACACCAAGTTCCTCACCGCCGGCCGCTATCCGACCGAGACGATCTGCAAGGTGGTGCGCCAGCACGGCATGCTTAGCCTCGAGGACGTTCACTGGCGCCTGTCGGCATTGCCGGCCGAGGTCGCGGGCTTCCGCGGTCGCGGTATGCTGAAGAAGGGCGCGCCGGCCGACATCGTGATCTACGACTATGACGGGCTGAAGGTCCTCCCCGACGAGATCGCGCACGACCTGCCGGGCGGCGAATGGCGCCGCGTGCAGCGGGCCTCGGGCTACAGGTACATCCTGGTCAACGGCCAGGTGACGATGCGCGACGATCGGCCGACGAACACACATTCCGGCCGGCTGCTGCGTCATGGAGCGTGACAGCGGCTGACCGCGATCAGGCGACCCAGACGTCGATGGGGGCCGCCCGACCGCGCAGGCTGAGCGCCGGAACGGGTCGGTAGCCGCCTTTCAGGTCGCGTTGGCAGCGGGACACGACCGCGTCGCTGGCGACGATCTGGCAACCGAGGTTGCGCGTTGCCGCCTCGAGCCGGCTGGCCACGTTGACCGTGTCGCCGAGCGTCGCGAATTCCAGTCTTCGCTCCGAGCCGATATTGCCGATGATGGCCGGGCCGAAGTGAACCCCGACCGAGATGCGCAGTTGCGGAAGACCGGACTTCGCCAGCGCGGCATTGCCCGCCGCTATGCCCTCGACGATGTCCCGGGCCGCCGCGAGGGCGTTTGCGCAATCGGCCGGCGAGACGCGGGGGGTGCCGAAGGTGGCCATCACGCCATCCCCCAGGTATTTGTCGAGCGTACCGCCGTTCGAGAAGATCGCCTCCTCGATGACGGCATGACAGCTCCTGAGGATCCGGATCACCGTCTCGGGTTCTTGTTGCTCGGCCAGCTGGGTGAAGCCCACGATGTCGGCGAACAGCACCGCGACGTCCTGCGAACGAACCGAACCGACATCGCCGCTGGCGGATGCCAGTTCGTCGACCAGCGAGGGCGGAAAGTAACGCGACAGGTTGGCGCGTTCGGCCGCGATTGCAGCCTGGCGAATCAACAAGGCCGTCGATCGCTGTCCTCGAAGCGCGAGGATTGCCGCAACGAGGAAGAAGATGACGATTTCCTGTGCGCGGATCGACCAGATCACGGAGTTCGGATCGACGATGTCGCGCACGCCCGGCATGCCGGAGAAAGCATCGGCAACCTTGATGCCCAGTTCCGGGTAGGTCGTACCGAACAGCGCGACGGCCAGCACCGACAGGAACCAGATCAACGCGACGGCCACTCCCATGGTCACGATGGTGCGCCAGGAATAGGCGAGCGTTGCCAGCGCCAGGATTATGAAGAAGTAGGGAAACGTTTCGAAGCGATAGATCATCGCCGTCGGAAACGCACCCGCGGCAAAGGGATTCGGAACCGTGAGGACGGCGGCCAGAAGCACGAGATCCGCCAGGATCAGCGCGAGTTCGATGCGGGACCGGCCCACTGTCGCAAAGCGGAGCTGCGCCCAGCCCAGGGCAATGAAGACCAGAAGAAAGGCATGGAAGTAGAGAACGCTCCAGCTCGGGTTCTGGAAGGCGATCAGAACGCCGCTCGCCGCCAGCGCGATCGTGCGCGCCCAGGCGGCGATGCGTTGCCCTTCGAGCTTCTCCTTGCGCAGAGCCTCGATCAGGAAGGGGTTCTGGCCCGCCGCCAATTCTTCCTCGACGCGGCGAGAGCGCAAGATGCGGATGATATCGGCAGCACCGGACGGCGGCATGTCGGCGTTCTTTCGCAGGTCTGTCAGCTCCACCATGGCGGCGCGGCTCACAGGATCACTCGACGACCGTCGTCTCGAAGTCCGCCGGCATTGTGATCTCGATCAGTTCGAGATCGTCGCTATGGTCGATCTCCTTGTGTTTCACGCCGGGCGGTTGATAGACGGTCGAACCGGCGACCAGCTTGTGCTGCCCGTAACCCTCGTATTCGAAGATGGCCCAGCCCTTCAGCACATAGACGAACTGGAAGTCGAGCGCATGGCTGTGGCGCGGCGCGTCGGGATGCTGCCCGGGCACTGCGCGGATGACGTGCGCGCCGACCCTGCCGCCGGTCAACTCCTTCAGTCCGAGGGGGCGATATTCGAAGAAGGGCCGCAGCCCGTCCTTCCTGAAGGAGTCGGGTGCGAGGTGGTTCACGATACCGGGGCCGCCGGTCGCGGTCGTGTCCTTGAGCTTGTCTTCCTCGGCCTCGCCGGTGGTCGGAAAGAGATCAGCCATGCCATCCTCCATTTGCGTTGGAGGCGAGCATGCCTTGTTACGCGGGTCCGGTCAGCAGCGCGTGACTTCACGCATCTGCCAGCATTGCGCATCGCCTTCGATCGGCCGGCCGGAATTGCAGTAGTAGACGTCCTGGTCCTTCTGCAGCCAGAGGCCGTTCGGCACCGCCGCCTTGATCTCGTACCCGGCCCTGATCATGGTGATCGCCGACTTGCCTGGCATCGCCGTGTATTGCGTCAGGCAGGAGGAAGCCGGAGCCTGGGCCTGACTCTGGGCCGGCACCTGCGCCTGGCTCTGGCGCGAAAACTGTGCCTGCCCGGGCGTCGGGCCGGTCGACTGCTGCGAATAGGCAATGGTTACGATGGCGACCGCGGCCACCGCGGCGAGCGCGACGGTGCCCACGACGAGCGTCTTCATGTCCAGCTCCACAGACAATTCCCCGACTTCGAAGCGACGGGCGCGGCATCCCCACACCGGCCCACCCACACGACGGGAAGGCTAGATATCTTGCAGTGTCGGCGCAACCTTGAAAATTTACTGCGCCGTCACCGAGATCGTCACCGTATAGCTGGCCGCGTCACGGCGACTGTAGACGACGAGCAGATAGGGCCCGGTCCTGGGCAGGGCGCCGATCCAGGCGGCCGGTTCCTCGGCGGGTCCGGCATCGTGCATGGGCTTGCCGTCGAGGGCGAGGGTGCCGTCGGGATTGGTGCGGACGCCGGTACCGGGCTCCCACACCTGGAACACGACGTTGTTGCCCGGCGACGCGACCATGACGTTCATCGTCTGGCCGGCCTGGCCCGGCACGTAATAGAGCGCGCGCGCCTTGGTGTCGGCGAGGCTGCCGGTGATCGTCGTGCTGGCAGGCGCTGGCGACAGCGTCACGGTCCGGATGGCCGGAAGCTGCTGGGCGAGGGCGGGGACGACGGCGAGGATCGGCAGGGCGCCGAGGAAGGAGCGACGGTTCATCCCGCCATCCTAGCAGACAGTTCACGCCGTGCAGACTAACGTTGGGGGAAACCGGGAGCATGACCGTGCCGAAAACGCTGTTCATCGATTCGACACCCGACATCGACCGGGTGTGGAAGCAGGTCCATCGACCGACGGACATTGCGATCGACGTCGGCATGGGCCCGGTCTCCGAGGACGACGTGCCCGGCAGGGTCGCCGGCTACGACACGGTCATCAACGACGCGACCTACTTCAGCGAGCCCACGCTGCAACGCTGCACCGATCTGAAGCACATCGTCTTCCTCGGCACGGGGGCCGCGAGCTTCGTCGACGTCGCGGCGGCGGGGCGGCTCGGCATCAAGGTCTCGACCATCGGTGGCTACGGCGACACCACGGTTGCCGAGCATGCGATGGGCCTGGTCTTCGCCGCAGCCCGGCACATCGCGACCATGCACGGAATCGTGCGTGCCGGCGGCTGGCGGCCGATGCAGGGCATGGAGCTCAGGGGAAAGACGCTGGGCGTGGTCGGGTTGGGCGGCATCGGCCGCGAGATGGCGCGCATCGCGCAGGGTGTCGGCCTGAAAGTGATCGCCTACAACCGCTCGCCGGTCACGGGCGGCGGGGTGCCCATGGTGACGATCGACGAACTCCTCGCCCAGTCCGACGTCGTGAGCCTGCATCTCGCATTGAACGATGCCACACGCGGCTTTCTGGACCGTGCCAGGCTGGAGAAGACCAAGTCTGGCGTCCTGATCGTCAATACGGCGCGGGCGGGCGTCGTCGACGAGTCGGCGCTGGTCGACCTTCTGCGGTCGGGCAGCGTCGGCTATTACGCGACCGATGTCTTCAGCAAGGAGCCGACGACGCCGGACGAGCCGCTGCTGGCCCTCGACAACGTCACCCTGACGGCGCATGCGGGCTACAATACGCCCGAGGCTGCCATGACCATGTACCGCCGCGCGATCGACCTCGCGGCGAAAGGACCGTGATTGTCGCGTGCATCCTGCGGAGCGACTCCGGCGCGTCTGCAGAGCGACTTCCTTTGGTCATCGGGCCGCTGTAAGCTTCCTCGCTTTCCCGCTCCCGGAGGACCGGAAAGCAGATGGCGCACATCAGACTGAACACCCATCCCAGCCAGGGCGGCCAGCCGGCCCCGCCGGTGGTCTGGGGCGCGCGCGATCCCGCGGTGAGGGGACCGGTGGTCGGCACCGTCGGCCTGACGTCCCGCCGCAACGTCATCGGCGTCCATTCCGGCAGCTATGGCATTTATCGCGCGCTCGCCATCGCGGCGCAGGAACTCAAGGCCGATCACCGGCCGGACCTCACCAACACCTCGCCGGCTGTGGCCATCGGCCCGTTCGAATCCTGGTTCGACCCGAAGAAGATCGTGTCGCTCGACCCGTGGGGCCATCTGGTCTCCGAGGTCTTCGCCGACAAGCTGGCCGCGGGCTGGGACATCAGGCCGACCATCGCGATCACCAAGGCGCATGTGAACATGCCGGAGATCATGGAGGCCCTGGCGGCCGGCCGGCTGAAGCCCGACAACGACATTCTGAGCGGCACCGGCGACGTGAAGGTGACCAAGGCGGCGATCGAGCCGGTCTGGTGGCTGCCCGGCATCGCCGAGCGTTTCGGCGTCAAGGAGGCGGACCTGCGCCGCACGCTCTTCGAGCAGACTGGCGGCATGTACACAGAGCTGGTGACCCGACCGGACCTCGAACTGTTCCTGCCGCCGATCGGCGGCGCCACGATCTACTTCTTCGGCGACGTCTCGAAGCTCGGCAAGCCCGGGACGAAGATCGCCTGCCGTCTCCATGACGAGTGCAACGGCTCCGACGTGTTCGGCTCCGACATCTGCACCTGCCGGCCCTACCTGGCACACGGAATCGAGATCTGCATCGACATGGCCCAGAAGGGCGGCGTCGGTGTCGTCATCTACAATCGCAAGGAAGGACGGGCGCTGGGCGAAGTGACGAAGTTCCTCGTCTACAACGCGCGCAAGCGCCAGCCCGGTGGCGACTCCGCGGCGCAATACTTCAACCGCACCGAATGTGTGGCGGGCGTGCAGGACATGCGCTTCCAGGAGCTGATGCCAGACATCTTCCACTGGCTGGGAATCAACCGCATCGACCGCTTCGCCTCGATGAGCAACATGAAGTCCGACGCGCTGCGCGAGCAGGGCATCGACATCGTCGAGCAGGTGCCGATCCCCGAGCATCTGATCCCCGCCGACGCGCTGGTCGAGATGGATGCGAAGAAGGCGGCCGGCTACTTCAGCCCGACCAAGCCCGGCTCGAACGAACTGGCGCGGGCGAAAGGGAGAGGGCTCGACGAATGAGCATATTTCTTTGTCATCCTGAGCGCAGCGAAGGATCCTTCGCTGCGCTCAGGATGACACCGGTATGTGGACACGCATCGTGAGAAACGATCTCGCCTATCTACGCACGCCCGTCGCGATCCGCGAGCGGGCGGCGAAGGTCCTGAAGTATGTCCAGGACGGGCAGTCGCTGTGGTTCCAGCTCGACGCCAGCGGTCTGGAAGCGGCCGTGCAGGCGACGCTCGCCGTCACGCGCGAGCGCTTTCCCGATCCGGCGTCGATCCCATTCCATTCGCGCTGGCGGCATTTTCAATCGGGCGGCCGTGACCGGTGGGGCGGGCTCGCCGAGCGGCTGCAGGGGCTGCCGCCCGAGGAGATCGCGAGGCGCCGTATCGACCTCGCGGTCGTGTCCGTTCTCCTCGATGCCGGCGCCGGGCCAGCCTGGAGCTATCGCGAACCCGGCACCGGCGAGATCTACGCGCGCTCGGAGGGGCTGGGCGTCGCCAGCCTGCACATGTTCGCCAACGGCGCCTTCAGCCGCGATGCCAAGGGCGATCCGCTGCGGGTCGATGCCGAGCGCCTGGCGCAGTTGACGCCCATGGACATCGCCATGGGCTTCCAGGTGAAGGCGCACAATCCGCTGCTGGGCCTCGAAGGCCGCGCCGAGTTGCTGCGCAAGCTGGGCAATGTCGGGTTGGATCGGCCGGGCGCATTGTTCGACATCGTGGCCACCGGCGGCGAGGTGAAGGCCGAAGCCATCCTGGCCGCCGTGCTCGACAGGCTCTCGCCGATCTGGCCCTCGCCGCGCGGCGACGTCTGGGAGCATCCGGTTGTTGGCCTGGTGCCGTTCCACAAGCTCTCGCAGTGGATGAGCTATTCCCTGGTCGAGCCGATCGAGGGGGCCGGGCTGAAGGTCGCGGCGCTCGATGCGCTGACCGGCCTGCCCGAGTATCGCAACGGCGGCCTGCTGGTCGATGCCGGGGCGCTCCGGCCCAAGCAGCGCGTGTTGCTCGAAAGCAGCTTCGCGGCGGGCGACGAGGCGATCGTGGAATGGCGGGCTCTCACGGTCGCGCTGCTCGACCAGGTCGCCGAGCATGTCCGCCTGCACCTCGGAGTGGACTCGGCGCGCCTGCCGCTGGTGAAAGTGCTGGAAGCCGGCACGTGGTTCGCGGGCCGCCGGCTCGCCGCGGCGCGCCGTCCGGGCGGCGGTCCGCCCATCACCGTGGAGAGCGACGGCACGGTGTTCTAGAGTTGCTGGGGGAGAAGAAGATGTCATTGCCGCACTCGATCCATGTCGTTTCGCATCCGCTGGTGCAGCACAAGCTCACCAAGCTGCGCGACAAGGAGACGTCGAGCACGAATTTCCGCCGCCTGCTGCGCGAGATCGGACTGCTGCTGGGCTACGACGCCACGCGCGATCTGCCGATGGTGCAGGCACGCATCGAGACGCCGATCGAGGCGATGGACGCGCCGCTGCTCGACGGCAAGAAGCTGGTCGTGGTGCCGATCCTGCGCGCCGGTCTCGGCCTCGCCGAGGGCGTGACCGACCTCGTGCCGCTGGCGAGGGTCGGCCATGTCGGCCTCTATCGCGATCCGCGCACCCTTCAGGCGGTCGAGTACTACCTGAAGATCCCGCAGGACATTTCCGACCGCGACGTCATCGTCTGCGATCCGATGCTGGCGACCGCGCACTCGGCCATTGCGGCGGTCGACCGGCTGAAGGAATCGGGGGCCAAGCGCATCAAGTTCATCTGCGTTCTGGGCTCGGAGCAGGGCGCGCGGGCCTTTGCGGAGGTGCATCCAGAGGTGCCGGTCTTCGCGGCGGCGATCGATGCGAAGCTCAACGATCACGGGTATATCGTTCCCGGACTCGGCGATGCGGGCGACCGTCTCTTCGGGACCAAGTAACGACGACGGGAGAAACATCGATGTCTCCGGACCTGAAGTACCTCCTCTTCTCCGTGATCCTGACGTTCGTGCAGATGCTGGTTGCGGCCACGGGTGCAAACCAGGCGGTCGGCCTGCCGACGCTCGCCGGCAATCGCGAGGGGCTGCCCGAGATCAAGGGGTGGGCGGGGCGCGCCAGGCGCGCGCATCTCAACATGGTCGAGAACATGGTTCTGTTCGCGGCGCTGGTCCTGATCGCGGCCGCGGCCGGCAAGGCCAACGCCATGACCGCGATGGGCGCGGCGATCTTCTTCTGGGGCCGGGTGGCCTACGCAGTGATCTACGTCGCCGGCATCGCCTGGCTGCGCACGGTGGCCTGGTTCGTCTCGGTCATCGGCATGGTGCTGATCGCGGTCGAACTGTTGAAGGCGGTCTAGCAGGCGCAAAGAAGGGGCGAGAGAAGGCTAATGGGACGCAATGATATGCCGCGGGTGATTGCGGCTTTCCTGGACAGCGGGATCGGCTGGTTTCTGGCGCGGCTGGTGCTGACCTTCGTTTTCTGGAGCGCGGGGCTCGCGCACCTGATCGGTTTCCAGCACAGCGTCGCCGAACTGGCGTCGCTCGGCCTCGCGCCGGCGGGGATCCTCAACGTCGTCCTGGTCGTCACCTTGCTCGGCGGCTCGCTGATGATCCTGCTCGATCGATGGCTGTGGCTGGGCTGCGGCATCCTGAGCGGCTTCCTGGTGGTCGCCATCGTGATCGCCCATCCGTTCTGGACGATGCAGGAGCCCGCGCGCACGCCGCACTTCCGCGTCGCCATGGAGCATATCACGGTGATCGGCGGCTTCATGGTCTGCGCCATCGCGGCACGGCTGCGCGATCTGCGGCGGTAGTCAGTCCAATAGTGCCGCCAGCCGCTTGTCGCGCGTCCTGCGGGCGAAGGTATGCAGCAGCCACATCGCGCCCCCCTGGAAGCCGTGGAACGTGCGGCGCCCGTCGCGCAGTTCCTCGAGAAAGCTCGGGAAGGGGACCTCGTGCGTCACGATGATCTCGCCGTCGTCCGGCGCCGGCTCGGACACCTTGTGTACATCGAGGGCCACGAAGCAGTGGACGCGGTTGTCGAGGCGCGGTGCGTTGGCGAAGAACTTCCCGAGCGGATGCCAGTCCTCGCCCGCGAACCCGGTCTCTTCCAGAAGCTCCCGCTTCATCTGGTCGACGGGCTCGCCCGGCCCCTCGTGGATGCCACTGGGCAGTTCGATCACCGCCTGTCCCGCGCCGTGACGATATTCCTCGACCAGAACGATCTTGCCGTCGCGGGTGATCGCGACGGCGGTAACCCAGTCGGGCTGCTCGATGACATGGAAGGGCGCGAGCACGCGGCCGTTGGGCAACTCGACGGTATCGGAGCGCAGCGCCAGCCACCGATCGCGGTAGTTGTACCTGGACTCCAGCACTTTCCACGGCGCGACGGTCTTGCGGTCTTCGGCCACGTCAGACCGCCGTCCAGCCGCCGTCGACCACCAGTTCGGCGCCGGTGACATAGGAGGACTCGTCCGACGCCAGGAAGAGAATGGCGTTGGCCACCTCGTCGACCTCGCCGGCGCGGCCGAGCGGCACGCCCTTCAGCGTCTTGGCGCGCTGCACCGGATCGGCGGTGCGGCCGGACGTGCGCATGGGCGGCATCAGGCCGGGATGGATCGAGTTCACGCGGATGCCCTCCTTGCCGTGCTGCGCGGCGGCTGCCTTGGTGATCAGCCGGACGGCGCCCTTGGAGGCGTTGTAGCCGACATGGATGTAGGACTGGCCGACGATGCCGGAGATCGACGACAGGTTGATCACCGAACCCGGCCCGTCGGTCCGGCGGATGGCGGGGATGCCGTACTTCATGCCGAGGAAGACGCCGGTGGAGTTGATGTCCATCAGCCTGTGCCAGAGTGCGGTATCGTACAGATCCTCGGCGGCCGAGCCCGAGATGCCGGCATTGTTGACCAGGACGTTGAGGCCGCCATGGGCGGACATCGTCCGGTCGATGGCCGCCTGCCACTCGTCTTCCTTCGTTACGTCGAGGTGCACATAGGTCGCCGCGCCGCCGGCCTTCCGGATCTCCGCGACGACCGCCTCGCCGTCGCCGTCGAGCATGTCGGCCACCACCACGGCCCGGGCGCCCTCGCGGGCAAAAAGGCGCGCGGTGGCTGCACCCATTCCGCTCGCCGCGCCGGTCACCAGCGCGACCTTGTCCTTCATCCTCATCGGGCTTTCCTCAGGCCAGCTTGAGGCCGATGATGCCGGCCACGATGAGGGCGATCGACACGAACCGGATCGTCGAAGCGGTGTCCCCGAACGCCAGGATGCCCACGGTGAAGGCCCCGACGGCGCCGATGCCCGTCCAGATCGCGTAGGCGGTGCCCATCGGGATGGCACGCTGTGCCAACATAAGCAGCGCCCCGCTCACCACGATGGCAACCGCAGCGAAAAGCAGCCATCCCGGCCGGATTCCCTGCTCTGTCCAGCCGAGCTTCAGCCCCACGGGCCAGCCGATCTCGCAAATTCCTGCCAGGAAGAGATATATCCACGCCATCAGAGTCCCCCTCGGAGCAAGTGCCATCATTGACGGCAACGTCACAGCCTGTAACGATTGAGGATTGCACGCATCTTGCAGCATAGCGAGGGCGGCATTGGGACGGCACAGATCTTGGGAGTGGGCAAATGAAGGAACGTGAACTGCGCGGCCTCATCGGCAAGGTGAAGGCGGGCAAGCTGTCGCGACGCGGGTTCGTGCAGGCGATGATGGCCGTTGGCATCGGAGCGCCGGCGGCGAGCCAAATTCTGCTGTCGTCGGGCGTGGCGATGGCGCAGAGCCCGTCGACCTACAAGCCGACGAAGCGGGGCGGCGGCGGCCCCCTCAAGCTCCTGTGGTGGCAGGGTCCGACCCTGCTCAACCCGCATTTCGCGGTCGGCACCAAGGACCAGGACGGTTCGCGCCTGTTCTACGAGCCGCTGGCGGCGTGGGATCCGGACGGCAATCTCAAGCCCAAGCTGGCGGCCGAGATTCCGACCAAGGAGAATGGCGGCCTGGCGGCCGATGGCATGTCGGTCACCTGGAAGCTGAAGCAGGGCGTCACCTGGCACGACGGCAAGCCGTTCACGGCCGACGACGTCGTTTTCAACTGGGAATATGCCCGCGATCCGGCGACGGCCGCCTACACGATCGCGTCCTACAAGGATGTCATGGTCGAAAAGGTCGACCAGTACACCGTGAGGGTCAAGTTCAAGAAAGCGACCCCGTTCTGGGCAGATGCCTTCGTCGGGACGCGCGGCATGCTCATTCCAAAGCATTTGTTCGCCGACTTTATCGGCGCCAAGTCGCGCGACGCACCCACCAACCTGAAGCCGGTCGGCACCGGCCCCTACATGTTCAAGGACTTCAAGCCGGGCGATCTGGTGACGGGCGTCATCAACCCGAACTACCACCAGGCCAACAAGCCCTACTTCGACTCGGTCGAAATGAAGGGCGGCGGCGATGCCGTCTCGGCGGCGCGCGCGGTGCTGCAGACCGGCGAGTTCGACTTCGCCTGGAACCTGCAGGTCGAGGACGAAATCCTGTCGCGTCTGGAGAAGGGGGGGAAGGGCAGGGTCTCGGTCACGCCGGGCGGCAACATCGAGTTCCTGCTGCTGAACACGACCGATCCGTGGACGGAAGTGGATGGCGAGCGGTCCAGCCTGAAGACAAAGCACCCGACGCTCAGCGATCCGGAAGTGCGCAAGGCGATAGCGCTCCTTGTCGACAACAAGTCGATTCAGGACCACATCTACGGCCGGACCGGTCCGGCGACCCGCAACTTCCTGTACGGTCCGGCGCGCTTCGCATCGAAGAACAACCCGATCGAGTTCAATATCGACAAGGCCAACGACATCCTCGAGAAGGCCGGCTGGAAGAAGGGCTCCGACGGCATCCGGGCCAAGGATGGCAAGAAGCTCAAGTTCGTCTACCAGACCTCGATCAACCAGCCGCGCCAGAAGACCCAGGCCATCATCAAGCAGGCGGCCCAGAAGGCGGGCATCGACATCGAACTGAAGTCGGTGACGGCATCGGTGTTCTTCTCGTCGGACGTGGCCAACCCCGACACCTACACGAAGTTCTATACCGACCTTGAAATGTACACGACGACCATGGGCCAACCCGATCCGGGCACGCACATGCTGCAGTTCGTGTCGTGGGAAGCCGCGACCAAGGCCAACAAGTGGCAGGGCCGCAACATCACCCGCTGGCAGAGCCCGGAGGCCGACAAGCTCTATCGCGAGACCGAGGCGGAACTCGATCCGGTCAAGCGGGCCGCGTCGTTCATCAAGTTGAACGACCTCGCCATCCAGAACCAGGTCGTCATGGGCATCGTGCAGCGGCCGGGTGTCGCGGCGCAGACCGCGAAGCTCAACTGCAGGATCAGCGGCTGGGACAACAATACCTGGGACCTCAGCGACTGGTTCAAGGACGCCTGAGGGCGCTTCGCCCTCCCCGCCACGCGCGGGGAGGGTCCTCTTATTGCAGGTCCATCGCGTGAGCAGGCAGTACGTAATCCGGAAAGTCCTGATCATGATCCCGAGTCTGCTCGGGATCAGCATCGTGCTCTTCGCCCTCCTGGCGCTGGCGCCGGGAGATCCCTTCGACGAACTCGCGACCAACCCGGCGGTGCCGCCCGAGGTACGCGCCGCGTTGCGCGCCAAGTTCGGCCTCGATGATCCGATCTGGATGCGCTACTGGCACTGGCTCATCGCCCTGCTGCAGGGCGACTGGGGCTTCTCCTTCGTCAGCCGCATGGACGTGAGCACGCTGATCATGCAGCGCCTGCCGGTGACCCTGGTCGTCATCGGCGCGTCTCAGATCCTGGCCATCCTGATCGCCATCCCGGTGGGCGTGCTGGCCGCGACCCGGCCCTATTCGCTGTTCGACCAGATCGCCAACACCTTCGCCTTCATCGGCTTCTCGCTGCCGACCTTCTTCACCGGCCTGGTGCTGATCCTGGTCTTCTCCATCCAGCTCGACTGGCTGCCCTTCGTCTATCGCGCCGACATCAGCGCGACCGGCTGGGCGTTCTACTGGGAGCACATCAAGCAGTCGATCATGCCGGTGACGGTGCTCGGCCTGTTCCAGGGCGCGGCGCTGGTGCGGTTCGTGCGCTCCTCGGTGCTCGACGTCATCCGCCTCGACTACGTCACCACGGCGCGGTCGAAGGGCATCGGCGAGCGCAAGGTCATCACCCGGCACGTCGTGCGCACCGCGCTGATCCCGGTGGTGACGCTGGTCGCGCTGCAGATGCCGATCGTCTTCAGCGGCGCCATCGTCACCGAGCAGATCTTCCGGGTGCCCGGCATCGGCTCCCTGCTGATCACCTCGATGCTCTCCAACGACACGCCCGTCGTCATGGGCGTCACCTTCGTCTCGGCCTGCCTGGTCGTCATCTTCAACCTCATCGCAGATATCCTCTATGGCTGGCTCGACCCCCGCATCGCTTACCGCTAGCGCGCCCGCGCCGGCGCGCAAGGCGCAAGGCTTCTCGCCCTGGCAGGAGGCCTGGCGTCGCTTCCGGCGCCACCGGATGGCGCTGTTCTCGGCCATCGCCCTGGCCCTGATCCTGTTCGGCGTGCTGGCCGGCCCGTTCATCTGGCGCGTGCCGATCAACGAGATCGACTTCGCCGCCAAGTTGCAGGGTCCGTCCTGGAACCATCCGCTGGGCACCGACGATCTCGGGCAGGACCTGCTGTCGCGGCTGATCTACGGCGGGCGCATCTCGATCGCGGTCGGCGTCGCGGCGATGATCGTCGCCATCTTCTTCGGCGTGCTGGTCGGCGCCATCGCCGGCATGTCGAGCGGCCGGGTCGATGCGGCGCTGATGTGGGTCACCGACCTCTTCCTGTCGCTGCCGCAGCTGCCGCTGTTGCTGCTGGTGATCTACCTGTTCCGGGAGCCGGTGAAGGGCGTGCTGGGCGTCGAGGGCGGCGCCTTCATTCTGATCGTCGCGGTCATCGGCGGCACGCGCTGGATGTCGGCGGCACGGCTGGTGCGCGCGCAGTTCCTCTCCTTGCGCGAAAAGGAATTCGTCGAGGCCGCCCGCGCGCTCGGCGCCTCGCGCCTGCGCCAGGTGGTGCAGCACATCCTGCCCAATGCGCTGGGTCCGGTGATCGTGGTCGCGACCATCGACGTCGCCGCCGCCATCATCGCCGAATCGACGCTGTCGTTCCTCGGCCTCGGCTTCCCGTCCGACGTGCCGACCTGGGGCAGCGTGCTGCGCGATGCCAAGGACTATCTCGACATCGCGCCCCACTGGGCGCTGTTTCCCGGCGCCCTCATCTTCATCACGGTGCTGGCGATCAACTTCATCGGCGACGGGCTGCGCGACGCGCTCGATCCGCGACGCGTTCTCTAGGGCTGGTGTAGCGTGGCCGAACCTCTGCTGGACATTCGCGGTCTCAAGACCTGGTTCAAGACCGACGATGGCATGGTGCGCGCGGTCGACGGCGTCGACCTGCACATCGACCGCGGCGAGACGCTGGGCGTGGTGGGCGAGTCGGGCTGCGGAAAGACCGTCACCGCCCGCTCGGTTCTGAAGCTGATCGACATGCCGCCGGGCCGCTTCGAGGCCGGGCAGATCCTGTGGCAGGGCAGGGACCTGATCCCGCTTTCCATGGAGGAGATGGACAAGATCCGCGCCAAGGAGATCGCCATCATCTTCCAGGAGCCGATGACCTCGCTCAACCCGGTCTACACGGTGGGCGACCAGATCGCCGAGGTGATCGCGCTGCATCAGAACCTGTCGCGCAAGCAGGCGATCGCCGGTGCGGCGGAGATGCTGCGGCTGGTCAACATTCCCAACCCCGAACGCCGCGTCCACGACTATCCGCACCAGTTCTCCGGCGGCATGCGCCAGCGGGTGATGATCGCCATGGCGCTCAGTTGCCAGCCGAAGCTGCTGATCGCCGACGAGCCGACGACCGCGCTCGACGTCACCATCCAGGCGCAGATCCTGGAGCTGATGCAGGAGATGAAGGAGCGGTTCGGCATGGCGATCATGCTGATCACCCACGCGATGGGCGTCGTCGCCGAGACCTGCCAGAGGGTGACGGTGATGTATGCCGGCAACGTCGTCGAGGAGGCGTCGGTCGAGGCGCTGTTCGGCAATCCGCGGCATCCCTACACGCAGGGTCTCATCCGTTCGATCCCGCGCGTCGACCGCTCGGCCGAGAAGAAGCAGCGGCTCGAGGCCATCGCCGGCACCGTGCCGAACCTGCTCGAGCCGCCGCCGGGATGCCGCTTCGCCGCGCGCTGCAAGTTCGCCATGGATGTCTGCACCCAGGGCCTGCCGCCGCTCAAGGAAGTCGGGCCCGGGCATTACGTGAGGTGCGTGCTGTGAGCGCCCCCGTCGCCTCGCCGGCGGCCGCGAAGGCCCCCGAGTCCGCCCGGCCGCTGCTCTCGGTCCGCGACCTGCGCAAGCGTTTCGCGATCCGCGGCGGCATCCTCTCGCGCGTCGTCGACCAGGTCCATGCCGTGGACGGCGTCAGCTTCGACATCGCGGCCGGCGAGACGCTGGGCGTGGTGGGCGAATCGGGCTGCGGAAAGTCGACGACCGGCCGCTGCATCCTTCGCCTGATCGAGCCCAGCTCCGGCGAGATCTGGTTCCAGGGCGCCGACGTCATGAAGATGGATCACGGCGCGCTGCAGGCGATGCGGCGCGACATGCAGATCATCTTCCAGGATCCCTATGCCTCGCTCAATCCGCGCCTCACGATCGGCGCCATCATCGGCGAGGCGCTGATCATCCATAAGCTGGTGAAGTCGCGCCAGGCGATGGAAGACCGCGTCGTGCAGCTGCTCGAGACGGTGGGCTTGCGGCCCGATCATATGCGCCGCTTCCCACACGAATTCTCCGGCGGCCAGCGCCAGCGCATCGGCATCGCCCGCGCGCTCGCCGTCGAACCCAAGCTGCTGATCTGCGACGAGCCGGTCTCGGCGCTCGACGTGTCGATCCAGGCGCAGGTCATCAATCTGCTGGAGGACCTGCAGGAGCAGTTCGGCCTCACCTACCTGTTCATCGCCCACGATCTCAGCGTGGTCGAGCACATCTCGACCCGCATCGCGGTGATGTATCTCGGCCGCGTGGTCGAGATCGCGCCGGCGGCGGAACTCTACGACACGCCGATCCATCCCTATTCGGAAGCGCTGCTGTCGGCCGTACCGATCCCCGACCCGACGATCAAGCGCAAGCGCATCATGCTGGAAGGCGACGTCCCCAACCCGATCCGCCCGCCGTCCGGCTGCCACTTCCACACCCGCTGCCCGATCGCCCGCCCCGACTGCAGCCAGCGCGCGCCCGTGCTCGAGGAGAAGCGCCCGGGTCATTGGGCGGCCTGTCACTACCGGGATTAGCGCTGGTCCCTTTCGCAGAAGGGGGACGCCGGCTAGAAGTCTCGCCCCAACAGGCGAGGCTCCCATGTCAGAGGACAGCAAGAAGGCGTCGAGTGCGATCCTCACCGAGAACGAGGAAGCGCTCTTCCAGATCATGAAGATCGTGATCGCGACCGTTGCCGCCGGCGACCCGGTCAAGGGCAAGCAGCTGGACGAGCAACTCACCTACCTGAAGAACGCCTTCTACTCTAACGGCAAGAAGAAGGCGGCGATCATGGCGGAGTCGATCCGGATCGCGGCCTTCGCCTCGAGCCGCGATGCCGCCCGTCTGGCAAGCTTGCGGGGAAGCCCGAAGGGAAACGCCTAGATTCTTTCCGCCTCGACTCGATCCGCACCACCTCATCCTGAGAGGCCGACGGCTCGCAAGAGCCCGATCCAAATACATTCATTTGAGCCAGACTCTGAGGAGAATCTTCAGATCTAGAACAATGAGTGTTGCAATACCCATGAGCATCATAGAACCACATTGGACCGCGCCCATCAGGATAGCCAAGAGAACGCTGACAAGTGCGAGCGAGTACTCTACACCTGTTCTTGGATGAGTAGTGCGGTCAGAACCACCGGCAATGTAAAGGCCATATACAACCGCAAGAAGCATCGCTCCCAGAACTACAGTTGTGGCGACTCCTACGGCAGTTGCCGCATCGGGTAGTGGCTTTGCTGTTCCATCCGAGCGCCGGCCTAATGGTGCAAAGCCATGCGCCAGTGCTTCAACCTGGGCACGACGAAATTGAATGGTTAGGGGAATGGCAGCAAGACCGAACAAAATTCCCGCTCCCCAAGACAAGGGAACGGCGATCATGCTGAACGCAACGAGCGAGCATTTCGTGCCACAGGTCTCCAGGGATATCGACTTGAAATGAGACCAGAGAAGATCGTTAACTGGTATTGCCAGCGTTACCAGCAAAGAGGTTGGCAGACAGGCGTACAACATCAGCATGAGCAGCGGCAGGAACGCCGCCAGAGCGAAAAGCCTCACTACCCTTTTATGTTTTCGATGTAGATCGCGGGACATTGTCCGGCCGCCGCTCAAATGGAGCACGTCTGTCGGATTCTCTTGAACAGGCACCGCTTTCGATTCAGTCACGCGGCTAACCTCATTCGCTTGGCAGCCTATGGTGCCCCCGGCCGGACTCGAACCGGCACGATCCTTTCGGATCAAGCGATTTTAAGTCGCTGGCGTCTACCAATTCCGCCACGGGGGCCCCGCGCGGGCGACCATAGTCAGGGTCGATTCCCCTGTCATCCCGCGAGGCGTCTCATTCACCTCTCCCCCGATAGGGGGAGAGGATGGGTGAGGGGGTGACGCATCGCCTATAAACCCCTCACCTGGCCTCTCCCCCTGGCGGGGGAGAGGAACATGAATCACTCCACCGCGAAGCGCGCGGGAGACAGCGACTCCTCCGTGACGCCCAGGTCGGCGACTTCTGCGGGAAGCGGCTTGCCCAGCGCCAGCGCGGCGGCGAGTTGGCCGGCGGCGTAGCCGGTCTGGATGCCGTAGCCGCCCTGGCCGGCCAGCCAGAAGAAGCCTTCGATCTTCGGGTCGTAGCCCGCGACCAGGTTCTTGTCGTGCACGAAGGAGCGGAGGCCCGCCCACTTGTTCTTGATGCGGCGGACCTGCAGCGTGCTCGCGGTCTCGATGCGGTCCACCGCGGTGGCGACGTCGATCTCCTCGGGCTGGGCGTCGCAGGGCGCGGAAGGCGTCTCGTCGGCGAGGGAGCCCAGGAACTGGCCGACCTCGGGCTTGAAGTAGAAGCTCTCGTCGAAGTCGATCATCATCGGCAGCGGCCCGAGGTCGAGCCCCTCCGGCGCGTCGAAAGTGAAGGCGGTGCGCCGCTTCGGCACCAGTCCGATCGGCACGCAGCCGGCGAGCCCGCCCAGCACGTCGGCCCAGGCGCCGGCGGCATCGATGACGTTGGCGGCGCGCACGGCGTCGCCGTCGCGCAGGGTCACGTTCCACAGCCCGTCGAGGCGGGCGAGGCCGATGACCTCGGCATTGAGGCGCAGCACCGCGCCCGCCGCCCGCGCGCCCTTCAGGAACCCGCCGTGGATCGAGGCCACGTCCATGTCGTCGGCCTCGGGCTCGAACACGGCCCCGCCGCCGGCGGTCTCCGGCTTCACGATCGGCAGGCGGCGCAGCACTTCGTCCGGCTCCAGCCAGCGGACCGAGGGCACGAGCCGTGCGTAATCCGCCGCGGCTGCCCTGACGGCGGCTTCCTGGCCGGCATGGCCTGCGATCAGCGCGCCGCGCGGCGTCAGCAGCGGATGGTCGGCGAAGCCCGCCGGCGGATTGCGGTAGAAGCGGCCCGAGGCCACGGTGATGGCGCGGATCTGGGCGCTGCCATAGGTCTCCGAATGCAGCGCGGCGGAGCGGCCCGTCGTGTGATAGGCGGGCACGTTCTCGCGCTCGAGAATGATCACCTTCGCGTGCGGCGCGAGATGATAGGCGACGGAGACGCCGGCGATGCCGGCGCCGACGATGGCGAAATCGAAATCCTGCATGGGCGGCACATTGCAAGGTCGATGCCGCGCCTGCAATAGTCGCGCGCGAGGAAACGAGGCCCATGAACATCGCCCATCTGCTGCGGGGCTCCGCGCAGGAGTTCCACGACCTGCCCGCCCTGGCGCGCGGAACGTCGCCGCATCTCACCTATCGCGCGCTGTGGCGCAGGGTCTCGGTGATGAGCACGCATCTCGCGGCGAGGTTCGGCCTCGCGCGCGGTGATCGCGTTGCCTTCGCCATGGCCAATTGTGTCGAGTCGATCGAGGTCATGTACGCGATCTGGCATGCCGGCCTCTGCGCCGTGCCGATGAACGCCAAGCTGCATGCCCGGGAGTTCGCGTTCATCCTGGAGAATTCGGGTGCGAAACTCTGCTTCGTGACGCCCGACCTCGCCGACACGATTGCCGAGGCTGCGAAGGAGGCGCCGGCCCTCAAGGAGATCGTCGACGTAACGACGCGCTCCTACACCTTCATGGCGGTGGGTGACCCGAGTGCCATTGCCGAGGCCGAGCCCACCGACCCGGCCTGGCTGTTCTACACCTCTGGCACCACCGGCCGTCCGAAGGGCGCGACGCTGACCCATCGCAACCTGCTGGCGATGACGCTCAACTACTATGCCGACGTCGACCGCCCGCCGCCCGGGGGGTCGATCGTGCATGCCGCCCCGATCAGCCACGGCTCGGGCCTGTGGAACTTCCCGATGCTGGCGCGCGGCTCGGTGCAGGTCTTTCCCGAAAGCGGCAAGTACGAGGTGCCCGAGACGGTCGAGCTGATGAACCGCTGGCCTGAATGCTCGATCTTTCTTGCACCCACCATGGTGAAGCGGCTGATCGAGCATGGCAGCGTGGCGGAGCTGAAGCCCGATGCGCTGCGGCTGATCACCTATGGCGGCGCGCCGATGTATGTCTCGGATCTGAAGCGCGCGCTCGACCTGTTGGGCAACAAGCTCATGCAGCTCTACGGCCAGGGCGAGAGCCCGATGACCATCACCCATCTCAGCCGCGAATATCATTGGGACCGCACCCATCCACGCTGGGAGCAGCGCCTGGCCTCGGCGGGCCGCGCCGATACCTGCATGGAGGTGAGGGTGGTCGACGAGGAAGGCCGCCCGCTGCCGGTGGGCGAGGTCGGCGAGATCATCTGCAAAGGCGATCCCGTGATGGCGGGCTACTGGAACAATCCCGAGGCGACGGCGCGCTCGCTGCGCGACGGCTGGCTGTGGACCGGCGATGTCGGCGCCTTCGACGAGGAGGGGCTGCTCACGCTCAAGGACCGCTCCAAGGACATGATCATCTCGGGCGGCTCCAACATCTATCCGCGCGAGATCGAGGACGTGCTGAACCTGCATGCCGGCGTCGCCGAATGCTCGGTGGTCGGCCGCCCGCACCCCGAATGGGGCGAGGAGGTGGTGGCCTTCGTCGTCGCGCGCGCCGGCCAGACCCTCACGCCCGCCGAGCTCGACCAGCTCTGCCTCGAAAACATCGCCCGCTTCAAGCGCCCCAAGGACTACCGGTTCATCGAGGCGCTGCCCAAGAACAACTACGGCAAGATCCTGAAGACGGAGCTGCGGAAGCTGCTCTGACGTGCGCAACCCCCTCACCCAGCCTCTCCCCCTATCGGGGGAGAGGAGGCTTGAGTTTCATGTTCCTCTCCCCCTTGGGGAGAGGCTAGGTGAGGGGGAATGCAGGACGAAGCGACTGCGAGGGCCCGAGAATTACGTCGAGATGGCAGCCGCGCGGAGCGAATCTGCTGGGAGTTTCTTCGAGGGCGTCGCCTGCATGGCTTTAAGTTCAGGCGGCAGCATCGCATCGGCCCGTACTTTGCCGACTTCGCCTGCATATCGCTGAAGATTGTTATCGAAATCGATGGCGATCATCATGCTTTCCAGGTTGACGCCGACAATCGACGCACGGCGGCGATGGAACGGGACGGATGGCGTGTATTGCGATTCTGGGCAAACCAGGTCGTCGAGAATCGTGAAGGTATATGGGCGGAAATCGAACAGGCTCTCTTGGCGAGCGCCCCCTCACCTAGCCTCTCCCCCAAGGGGGAGAGGAACATGAATTGATTGAGTAACGAGGAATGTTGTCATGCTGGGCGAAGCGACGCATCTTTTGGCGGCATAGAGATTGAGGAGGACAATCACATGGGCAGTCAGATCGACTTCAAGCGTCCCGACGGATCGACCTGCAAGGGCTATCTGGCCGAGGCGGGAAAGGGCAAGCCGGGGATCGTCGTGATCCAGGAGTGGTGGGGGCTCAACGACCAGATCTGTGGCGTCGCCGACCGGTTCGCGCGGCAGGGCTACAACGCGCTGGCGCCCGACCTCTACAAGGGCCGCGTGACCCAGAAACCGGACGAGGCCAACCACATGATGAGCGGCCTCGATTTCGTCGGCGCTTCCGACCAGGACATCGCCGGCGCGGTGAAGCATCTCGCGGGGATGGGTGGCAAGGTCGGCGTGATGGGCTTCTGCATGGGCGGCGCGCTGACCATCGCGGCCTGTGCCCGCGTGGGCGGCATCTCCTGCGGCGTGCCGTTCTACGGCATCCCGCCGGGCCAGCTCGCCGACCCGGCCAAGATCACGGTGCCGCTGCAGGGCCACTTCGCCAACAAGGACGACTGGTGCACCCCGGCGGCCGTCGACGCGCTCGAGAAGACGATGAAGGGCGCCGGCCAGAGCCCGGAGATCTTCCGCTACGATGCAGCGCACGCCTTTTCCAACGAACGCAGCGAGGCCTATGACGTGAAGTCGGCCAATGCGGCCTGGGAGAGGATGCTCGAATTCCTGAAGAAGCACCTCTGATCGATACCGAACTTTGACATCTCCACCCGTCGTCCTGAGCGGAGCGCAGCGTAGTCGAAGGACCTCTTTTCGCTTTGGCCCATCGTGCGTCGGAAGAAAGGTCCTTCGACTGCGCCGCCCTCAGGGCGGCTCCGCTTAGGACGACGGGGTTTTTCGATGACGATCCGTCCCGCCTTCGGCCTCGCCATCGTCGGGCTGGGCGCGTCGCTCGCCCCGCTCGACATCGCCGTCAACGTCGCGCTGCCGGCGATCACCAGCCATTTCAAGGTGGCGCTGGGCGACGTGCAGTGGCTCGTGATCTGCTACGTGCTGGTCTACGGCTCGCTGATGCTGGTCTGCGGCAAGCTGGGCGACCTGTTCGGGCACCGGCTGATCTTCCGCATCGGCCTCGCGATCTCCGCCCTCGGCTGCGCGGCCTGCGCGGCGGCGCCGGACTGGCCGCTGTTCCTGTGGGCGCGCGGAGCGCAGGGCGTCGGCACGGCGCTCGCACTCTCCTGCACGCCGGCGCTGGCCACTTCGCTGTTCCCCGAGAGCGACCGCACCAAGGCGCTGGCGGGCTTTGCCAGTTCGATGGCCATCGCCGCCGCCGTCGGGCCCTTTCTCGGCGGCGCCCTCGTCGAGCTGTGGGGTTGGCCCGCCGTCTACTGGGTGCGCGTGCCGCTCGCGCTCCTGACGCTCGCCCTGTCGGGCCTGCTTCCGTCCCCGAAGCCCGATTCGCGCCCATTCGACGCGCCGGGCGCGGTGCTGCTGGCGGCCTGCATGAGCACGCTGCTCCTGTCGCTGGTCTTCTCGCAGCGCAAGGAGATCCCCGGCCTGTGGGCGCTGGCGATGGCCGTCGTCGCGCTGGCCTTGATCGTGGCCTATGTCCGCCGCGCCAACCGGGTGCCGGAGCCGATCATCCGGCCGTCGCTCTTCGCCGATCCGCGCTTCACGATCCCCAACGTGCTGAATGCGCTCGCCAATCTCGCGGGCTTCGCGATCCTGCTGCTCACGCCTTATTACCTCGTGAACGTGCTGAAGCTGACGCCGCTGGGCGTCGGCATCGTGCTGGCGATGGCCTATGGCGGCAGCCTGACCGGGGCGCCGCTCTCGGCCTTCCTCGTGCGCCGTATCGGCCAACGGCCGACCGTCTTCGCGGGCGTCGCCTGCGTCGGCCTCGGCCTGCTGCCGCTGGGCTTCACCGGGATCGACACGCCGGTGCTCGTCGTCGCGGCGCTGCTGGTGCTGGAGGGGATGGGGCAGGGCCTGCTGACGGTCGCCTACACCGACATCGTGACGGCGACCCTGCCGGCGCGCGATCGCGGCGTCGCTGGAAGCCTCTCGCTGCTGACCCGCACGATCGGCATCGTCGCCGGCGCCTCGGTGCTGACGGCACTGCAGGCCCACGGGGCGCAAGGCTTCATGAACATGGCCGGCTTCCTCGCCGGCTACCGCTTCGCCTTCGTGGCGGCAGGTGGCGGATTGCTGGCGGTGCTGCTCCTGACGCTCCTGTGGCCGAGAGTGTGGTCGAAGGGATGAGCGGCTAGGCGGCCTTCGACAGGGTGCGCTCGACGATGCGGGGATCGCGTTCCAGAAGTGCCAGCAGGACCTTGGCCGGCCCATCGGGCTTGCGTCGGCCCTGTTCCCAGTTGCGCAGCGTACCGACCGAGACTCCGATACATTGTGCGAAGGCTTCCTGGGACAGCTTCGTCCGGGCTCGTATGGCCGCGACGTCGGTGCGTTGAACCACCTGGACGCGCGTTCCCGTCGTCGGCCGGCCGCGGGCATAGGCGCGTGCCTGATCCACGCTCTTCAGGAGGAGGTCGAAGTCCTTCTTCTTCATGTTCCATCTCCAAAGTCTTTCAGGAGCATCTCAGATACGGCGATCAGGCGCCGGCGCTGCTCGTTGGTCAGATCGACGGCGGTATTCTTGGCATAAACCATCAGGAGGACCGCCGGATATCCCTCCGAATGGAACCAATAGATCAGGCGACCTCCGCCTCTCTTGCCGCGGCCTTGAAGCGCAATGCGCATCTTGCGCAGGCCTTTCGTGCCCTTGATCAGCACGCCCATCCTCGGGGCACCCGCCACGGCATCGACGATAGCGGCTCGCTCTGCCTCGTCCAGCAGCTTGGCCGCCTGAGCGATGTAGAGTTCGGTTTCGACGACAGCCAGGGGCGACGTCATAATTGTATGATATACGCCATTGGCGTATATGCGTCAATGGCGTATGTGCCCTGTGCGAACCGATCGCTGGGCCCGGTCAGGAGCCCGCGGCGTCAAACCGAGGGGCGGTAGCTTTGCGCCATCACTTACGTCAGGGCAACTTGATGCCGCCCTTCTTGATGATCCCGCCGAACATCGCGCTCTCGGCGCCAATCTGTGTCTTGAAATCCGCCGGGTTGAGATAGGTCACGCGCATGCCGCCATTGTGGACCTTGGCCATGATGTCAGGCGCCCGCAGGGCCTCCGCGATCGCCTTGTCGAGGCGCGCGACCGCCTCGGGTGACGTGCCGGCCGGGGCGAGGATGCCGAACCAGGAATCGCCGCCCTCCTTGCCGTACCCGGTCTGCCGCAGGGTCGGGACGTCCGGGAAATCCGGGTGGCGGACTTCTGCCAGCATCGCAAGCGCCCGTAGCTTGCCCGCTTTGATGTGCGGCAGCGTCGTCTGGTCGAACTGCGCCTGGATCTCGCCGGCCAGCAGCGCGTTGGTCGCGGGCGCGCTGCCGCGATAGGGCACATGGGTCATGCGGATGCCGGCTTCGAGGCAGAGCATCTCGCCGAACAGGTGGGTGATGGTGGCGAGGCCGGCCGACCCGTAGTTCAGCTTGCCCGGATTGGCTTTCGCATAGGCCACGAACTCCGCGACCGTATTGGCCGGCACCGACGGATGGACGGCGAAGGCGCCCCAGGAGGTTGTCATGCGCGAGACCGGGATGACGTCGCGGTCGGGGTCGAACGGGATCGGCTGCAGGTGTCGCGTGATACAGACCATCGCCGTCGTCGTGGTGAGGAAGGTGTGATGATCGACCGGCTGGTTCTTCACGAACTCCGCCCCGATCATGCCCGAGGCGCCGGCCTTGTTGTCGAACAGCACACCCTGGCCGAGGAGCTGGGCGGCGCGCTCCATGACGATGCGGCTCGAAACGTCCGACGGCCCGCCCGGCGGGTAGGGGATGACGAGGCGGAGCGGCTTGGCGGGCCATGGCACCTGTGCGGTCGCAGAGGGTGCGATCGCGGGAGACGCGAGCGCGGCGCCGAGGGCCGAGGCGGTGAACGCACGACGACGCATGGACGCTCCTCCGATTTTCTTGTTGCCCGCAGCCTCCCACGCGGGCGCCCGGTCCGCCAGCCCGCCTGGCGGGCTTAGTGCCAGGCCCCTGGGTGAGCTAATGCTCTGCCTGGCGCCCGCGCTCACCCATCACTTGCGCGCGAAGTAGCGGCTGCGCAAAGAGAGGCACTCCTCCTCCAATATGCCGGTCGTGAACTTGATGTCGGCGCCGACGAATTCGGCAAACGTCTCGACGGAGTAGCGGCCGAAGTTGCGCCCCACCGTCTTGAAGCGAAGGCCCAGCACCCAGTGGCCGACCTTGGCGTTCAACAAGGCGCCGGCGCACATCGGGCAAGGCTCTACAGTGGTGTAGAGCGTGGTGCCCGACAGGTCGTCCGTGCCGAGCGTGCGACATGCATCGGAAATCGCGTCGGTCTCCGCATGGATCAGCGGGTTGCCCGTGTGGATGCGGTTGCGTCCGCGGCCGACGATCTCGCCCTCGCGCACGATCACCGCGCCGACGCCCATGTCGCCTTCCCTGTCCGCGACGGCGGCGAGTTCGAGGGCTTGCCGCATCATCGTCTCGTGATGGTTCGTGTCCATTGCCACGATCATGGACGGGGCGTTTCGCATCGTCACCCTGATTCCAGACCGGCCGTTCGTGCTAGGCTCGATCTCAATGCATTCCTCCCCGGAAGACGGGAGGGGAAGATGAAGCGGGAGCGGAGCGGCATGTCAGGCAAGCTGAAGGACAGGGTGGCGATTGTCGTCGGGGCGGGCTCGAGCGGGCCGGGCTGGGGCAACGGCAAGTGCACGGCGATCACCTTCGCGCGCGAGGGCGCCCGGGTCTTCTGTGTCGACCTGAAGCGGGCGGCCGCCGAGGAGACGGTTGGGCTGGTCGAGAAGGAGGTCGGCCCCGGCTTCGCGGTCGCGCACGAGGCCAATGCCTCGAACAACGCCGACGTGAAAGCGATGGTCGATGCCTGCATGGCGAAGTGGGGGCGGGTCGACATCCTCGACAACAATGTCGGCATCGGCTCGCAGGGCGGGCCGGTCGAGCTCAGCGAGGACGAGTGGCACCGCGTCTTCGACGTCAACGTGAAGAGCTTCTTCCTCACCGCCAAGCACGTGCTGCCGATCATGGAGAAGCAGGGCAAGGGCGCGATCGTGAACGTGAGCTCGATCGCCTCGATCCGTAGCCCCAAGGGGATTTCCTACCTTGCCTACAATGCCAGCAAGGGCGCGGTGAACTCGCTCACCATGGCGATCGCGTCGCAGTACGCGGAAAAGGGCATCCGCTGCAACGCCATCCTGCCCGGCCTGATGCACACGCCGATGATCGACTTCCTCGCCGAGCAGTATGCCAAGAGCGAGAAGGACCATAACCAAGCCTACCAGAAGATGATCGAGATCCGCGACCGCGCCTCGCCGACCGGCAAGATGGGGACGGGCTGGGACACGGCCAATGCCGCACTTTTCCTCGCCTCCGACCAGTCTTCCTATGTGAACGGCCATCTGCTGGTGGTCGACGGCGGGATCACGGTCCGGGCCTAGAACCTCGTGATTCGGGCGGGAATCGCCCCTGGATCCCGCCGTAACCGAAATAAACGCAACAAACGAAACAACTGTCCGGGAAAGGGCCTCTCCCGCGTCGCAGCGGCAATATCCCGGCGTTCCGGAGGGGTATTTGAGGCGCGATTGCCGGGAGTCCGGTCAGCGGCGCCCGCGTCTCAGGATCGTCCGGAAGACGATCGGCCCCGTGATGATGATCAGGAACAGCCGGAACAGATGGTGGGTCGCCACCATCGCGACCTCGATGCCGAGCGCCAGGCCGATCAGGCTCATCTCGGCGAAGCCGCCGGGGGCGTAGCTCAGGACGGTGGCGTCGAGGTCGAGGCCGGTCAGCGCGTGGGTGATCTCGGCGAACCCGACGGCACAGGCGATGAGGATGAAGGCGGCGCCGACGGCGGCGGCCATCTCCTTGTGCAACCGGTCGAAGTTGGTGCCGACGAAACGGCAGCCGATACCGGTGCCGACCACGACCTGCGCCGCCGCGACCAGGAACCCCGGCGGCTGCGAGTTGGTGAGGCCGCCGAGATGGGCGATCGCGCTCACGATCATCGGGCCCATCATGAAGCTGGCCGGCAGGCGCAGCAGGCGGCCGACGACCGCGCCGATCACGCCGCAGGCGACGAGGATGGCATAGTCCTTCCAGTCGTTGCCGGTCGGCCCGTGGACCATGCTCAGGACGCTGGTCTGCGCGCCGTTCACCAGCCGGTACCAGACCGGGATGGTGAGCACGACCGTCAGGATGCGCAGCGCGTGGGCGAGGGCGATCGAGCGCTCCTCGCCGCCCATGGCGCCGCCCATGATGGTCATGTCGTTCAAGCCGCCCGGCATGGCGGCGAAGTAGCAGGTGACCCTGTCCCAGTCGGTAACGGTCCGCAGCCAGGCATAGCAGAGCCCGGCGCCCGTCATGGTCATGCCGGTGAGGACACAGAGGCTGACCGCCCATTCCCCCGCCCGTTGCAGCAGTTCCGGCGTGAAGCTCGAGCCCAGCAGCACGCCGAGGATGATGATCATGCCCTGGCGCAGTCGCACCCGCATCCCGACGCGCAGGCCGAGGAAGGCCGCCACCGTGGAGAAGACGCAGGCGCCCAGCATCCAGGCGAGCGGCATGCGCAGCCAGTCGAAGACGAAGCCTCCGGCCGTGCCGATGGCGAGCGCCAGGGCGAGAGGCTGCCAGCCTTCGTGGCCGATGATCCTCTTCTTCCCGGGCCTGGCGGGGACGTGCTTGCCGCTCAAGGAGCGAACTGCTCCTTGAGGATCCGTTCCTCGAGATCGTGCTCGGGGTCGAACAGCAGGGTGAGTCGCGTGTCGCTGGCCTCGGTGACCTCGACATGGGCGACGTTGGCGATCTCGACCGAATCGGCGGCCGCCGCGACGGGGCGCTTCTTCGGATCGAGGATCGTGAACTCGACCCGGGAGGTGCGCGACAGCAGGGCGCCGCGCCAGCGCCGCGGCCGGAAGGCGTTGATCGGCGTCAGCGCCAGCAGACCGGCGCCCAGCGGCAGGATCGGGCCATGGGCCGAGAGATTGTAGGCGGTCGAGCCGGCGGGAGTGGCCACCAGCACGCCGTCGCAATGAAGCTCGGGCAGCCGCTTCTGGCCATCGACCGCGACCTCGATGCGCGCCGTCTGGCGGCTCGACCGCAGCAGCGACACCTCGTTGATGGCGAGGACCTCGGTGGCCTTGCCGCGGGTGTTGGTGGCCCGCATGCGCAGCGGCGTCAGCGTCACCTGGCGGGCCTTCTTCAGGCGCTTCAGCAGATTGGCTTCCTTGTAGGTGTTGAGCAGGAAGCCGACCGTACCGAGGTTCATGCCGTAGATCGGCTTGAGCCGCCGAATGTTGCGGTGGAGCGCCTGCAGCATGAGACCGTCGCCACCCAGCGCGACGATGATGTCGGCTTCAGCGGCCGTCGCCGCGCCATAGATCTTCTCGAGGCGGGCCTTGGCTTCGCGGGCCGTTGGCGTGGCGGCACAGACAAAGGCGAGGCGGGGAGCGGACGGGGATTGGACGGCCATACGGGATACAGCAATGCCTAGGGTGCAGGAATCGCACTATAGCCGCCCGCCGGGGCGGTGCGATAAAATCCCGGTCACAAAAGAAACCGCGAGGAGGAACGCGATGGAACTGGTCCCGCTGGCCGATGGCTTCGGTGTCGAGGTGAAGGGGGTCTCGCTGCTCGACGTTGCGACCGACGCCGAGGCCTACAAGGCCGTCCGCGAGGCCTTCGAGACGCATTCCCTTCTCGTGTTCCGCGACCAGCAGATCGCCGACGACGTCCAGGTCGCCTACAGCCGCGCCTTCGGGCCGCTGGAACTCACCAAGGTCGCGTCGCTCGGCGCCAACAGCTTCTATTCCCGGCTGACCAACGTGGGCGAGAAGGGCGAGATCGTGCCGCCCGATCACCGGCAGGTGCTGGTCGCCAAGGCCAATGCGCTCTGGCACACCGATTCATCCTTCAAGAAGACGCCGGCGCTCGCCTCGGTGCTGACCGCGCGCGTGCTGCCGGGCGAGGGCGGGGAGACCGAGTACACCTCGACGCGGCTTGCCTGGGAGCGGCTGCCGGCAGACATGCAGGAAAAGCTCAAGGACGCCGTGGCAACCCACTCCTATGCCAATAGCCGCGACCAGATCCATCCCGACCTCGCCAATGCCGAGGAGCGCAAGGCGCTGCCGCCCGTGCGGTGGAAGCTGAACTGGCGCAATCCGACCAACGGCCGCCGCGCGCTCTATGTCGCGAGTCATGCCTATGCGATCGACGGCATGGACGATCGCGACGCGCGCCAGCTCCTGTCGCAGCTCCTCGACGAGGCGACGCGGCCGGAATTCGTCTACAGCCACAAATGGCGGCAGGGCGACGCGGTGATGTGGGACAACCGCGCGATGCTCCATCGCGGCCGCCCGTGGGACTACACGCGCGAACGCTCGATGGTGCGCACGACCATTTCGGCGACCGAGGCCGACGGGCTCGGCGACGTGACGCCGAAGGTGGTTCACTGAGGACTTAGAGGAAGACCGGCGGCTCCACGCAACGCGGACGCCGCCAGGTCCCGGGCGCCGCTACTCGGCGGCGGCGAGCCGCTGCTGGTTCTGCTGTGCTGCGATCTTGGCGCGGGCAAGGTCTTCTCCCCGGCGCTTGTTCACGGCCGCACCACCGCCCGAGGTCTCGGCGAACAGCGACAGCTTGTCCATATCCTCGTCGACCACCGGCTGAAGGGCCAGATCGGTGTATTCGAGCCGCTTCGGGTCGTTCTTGACCTTCCGGCCGATGGCGATGCCCTGCAGCGTGAGGCGGGTGTAAATCTTCAGCTTGCGCCAGAAATCCTTTGCCACCTTGTAGTGGAATACCCCGATCGGCTCGATCGGCATGCCATGGCGGCGGTCGACGCGGTACTTCATGCGCACCGCGCCGCCTTCCAGCGGGTGCACGCCCTCGGCCTCGAACATGATCTTGAACATGGTCATGAAGCGCGCCGGCTCGGCCGGATCGCGGCCGGGGATCGCGCCATGGCGGCGTGCGACCGTCTCGATGTGCTCGGGCGTGTAGTAGGACGCCCAGGCCTCGCGATAGACCTGCTCGAACTCCGCGTCGCTCATCTTCGGGTGATGCACGCAGCGATGATGGACGTCGTACTTGTTGAGGTCGGGGTCCATCCAGACGCCCTGCTTCCACAAGGTCTGGTGATCCTCCGAGCCGGGGAGCGGGGTCAGCATGAACAGCTCGAGGATGTCGAGCGGCAGCTCCTTCTTGATGATTTCCATGTCGCGCAGGATCGATTCGCGCGTATCGCCGGGGAAACCCAGGATGTAGCCGGCCCAGGTCGAGGCACCGCTGTTGTGCCACGCCTGAAGCATCTTGCGATACTCGGTGATCTTGTTCTGGCGCTTCTTGGCGGCCAGCAGATTGTCCGGGTTGACGTTCTCGAGGCCGATGAAGACGCGATAGACGCCGGCCCAGCGGGCCTTGTTGATGAAATTCGGGATGCGGTGGCACTGGGTGTCGACCTGGATGATCAGGGACAGCTGGATCCCCTCGTTCTCCTTGAGCTCGATGAGCCGGTCGAAGAAGGCCTCCCAGTGCTTGTTGCGGGCCATGTTGTCGTCGGTGATGAAGAACGACGTGATGCCCTGCTTGTAGTTCTCGCGGATGATCGCTTCGAGATCGTCGGCGGTGCGGAAGCGGCTCTTGCGGCCCTGCACGTTGATGATGGTGCAGAACGAGCACTGGAAAGGGCAGCCGCGGCCGAGGTCGAAGCTCGACATGCCGCCTTCGTTGCGCGCCAGCGCCGACGGCGGCAGGTGCGGCGTCGGGGCGCCCTCGAGGCCCGGCAGGTCGTCCATGTAGTTGTAGAGCGGCTTCATCGTGCCGTTCATCGCGTCGCGCAGCACGATGTCGAAGCGGCCTTCCTCGGCCTCGCCGGCGAAGATCGAGACGCCCATGTCCATGGCTTCCTGGATCTCGGGCGGGATCACTGGCAGCATCGACAGGCAGCCGGACACATGGAAGCCGCCGATGGCGACCGGGAACCGGCCCTTCAGGAACTTGCGGGCGAGATCGACCGCGTGCGGATACTGGTTGGTCTGGACGCCGACGAGGCAGACCAGGCCCTTGCCGCCGCTGCGTTCGACCTGGGCCATCAGCTTCTCGGGCCTGACCCGCGTGTTGGTCTCGTCGATCGGGTGGATGACAATGTCCACGTCCGGCCCGAGCACCTGCCGCGCGCGACAGTCCTCACCGAGCCCGTAGAGCGCAGCCAGGGTGTTCGAGGGGATGTGCGACCGAAGCCAGGTGATCGGATAGCCATCGTCATCGTAATGAGTCGGCTTGATCAGGATCAGATGAAACTTCGTACGCTTCACGACACCGCCCATCGCGGACTTCTCCAAGACAAAACCCGCACGCGGTTCCAGCCATTTACCGCTTGACGGCATCCATTGTCACAATGCTCTGAGCCGCTCCCCAACGCAACCGGAAGCCAATGGATTTTTCAGAATGAATGCGCAATAGAACCACCAGAACTAGGGTTTTATGGGGCGAAGCTCCGCCATTAGTGCGGATTTGCCATGCCGAGCCGACCGTTGCAGTCCGTGGCGTGAGAGCGCAGCCTTAAGATGCCCGAAGCGCCCGATAGAACGCGCAGGGTGAGGGAACGAACAGGAATTGAGCCTCATCGCACGTGCGCCCGCGTTGGCGCCCTTCAAGATTCGAAGCTTCCGCTTCCAATGGCCGTCCGACCTCCTCGCCTCCTGGGCGTTCGAGATGGAGGGGGTCATCCTCGGCTGGTTCGTGCTGGTCTCGACCGGCTCGGTCCTGGCGCTCGCCGTGTTCGGCTCGCTGCAGTTCCTCGGCACCCTGATCTCCCCCCTGTTCGGCATGGCGGGCGACCGGATCGGCAATCGAAACGTCCTCCTGTTGATGCGGCTCGGCTACCTGATCCTGGCAGCCTGCCTGATGAGCCTGTTCCTCACGGACCTGGCGTCGCCGGTGCCGGTGTTCATCCTCGCCACCCTGATGGGATTGATCCGACCCTCCGACATCACGATGCGCAACCTGCTGGTCGGCGAGACCATGCCTGCCGACTACCTGATGAGGGCAATGGGCGTATCCAGGACGACCGCCGATTCGGCCCGGATCGTCGGCGCGCTGTCGGGCGCCGGCCTGGTCGCGGCGCTGGGCTCCGGCCTGGCCTACGTGGCGGTGTGCGGGGTCTACGCTCTCTGTCTTGCCCTGACCTTCGGGGTAGGCCTCCGTCGGCTGCGGGTCCTCAGCGACGGCGAGGTCGCGGTGTCTGCTCTCGGGGCGCTGCGGCGGGGCTTCGCCTATGTCTGGTCGACCCCGGTCGTCCGGGCGGTGATGCTGCTGGCCTTCCTGGTGAATTTCGCCGCTTATCCCCTGACCGGCTCCCTTCTCGCCTATGTCGCACGGGACGTTTACCGGATGGACCAGACCGGCCTGGGCTGGCTGATCGCCAGCTTCGCCGGCGGAGCCCTGGCCGGTTCGATCCTGGTCTCCCTCTACGGCGCTCATATCCGGCCAGCACGCACCATGATCGTCTGTGCGCTCTGCTGGATGTCCTGCAATCTCGTCTTCTCGTGGCTGACGACGCCGTTGCCGGGGGAGATCGTCCTGTTCGTCTCGGGGCTTTTCCAGAGCTTCTGCATGATCCCGATGTCGGTGATCCTGCTCCGGGTCACCGATCCCGCGGTGCGCGGCTGCGTCATGGGCGTGCGGATGCTCGCGGTCTACGGCCTGCCTGTCGGTCTGCTGCTGTCGGGCCCGCTGGTCGAGTGGGTGGGCTTTGCGATTACAGGGTCCCTGTACAGCATCCTGGGCATCGTGTTCACGCTGTTGATCGCGCTGTGGTGGCGCGCCGATCTCTGGGTCCGCGCAGCCCCGGTGAACGTTCGTTAGCGGCAACCTGCTGGCGGTGCGATGCGTTCGAGCGTGAATGCATCTTCGCCTCGCCAAGACCGTCGCTTTGGCGATGGCAGCCCTTTTCACCGCCTCCGCTCCGGCGTGGACTCAAATGTCCCCTGACGCAGGCCGCCCCCCGCCGCCTTCGGCGACGGAAGACGAACGGCGCAGCATCTACACGTTTCAGGTCGAGAACGACGTCTTCAACCGGTTTGGGCGGTCGGACCGCGACTATACGAGTGGGGTGAGGATCGGCTGGCTCTCGCCGGCCATCACCGAGATGCCGCGCGGCATCGTCGCCATGACCACGATCCCGACCTTCCTGGGGGAGGCGCCGGCCGACTCGGTCATTCGACGGGTCGCCGTCTCCGTCGGCCAGAACATCTACACGCCGGAAGACACCTACGCGTCATATCCGATCTACAACGACCGCCCCTATGCGGCGTGGCTCTATGCGAGCTTCGCGCTTCAGTACACCTACAAGCGTCATGATCCCGCGACGGGCCGCGACGAGCCCACCCGTCTGGATACGCTGCAGCTCGACCTTGGCGTGATCGGTCCGGCCGCGGGCGGCGAGTTCGTGCAGAACAACTTTCATAACCTGATCGGCG
This sequence comes from Reyranella sp., assembly GCA_046296475.1. Lineage (GTDB taxonomy): Bacteria > Pseudomonadota > Alphaproteobacteria > Reyranellales > Reyranellaceae > Reyranella. Next base: position 47,486 of record JBKBLH010000021.1, on the reverse strand, counting down.
TGGAGCCCGCCTATGGCTGGGGCAACCAGCTGCACAACGAGCCGACCGTCGGCCTCACTTTCGAGCGGCGCTGGCGCACCGGTCGCGCGGTGCTGATCGACAATCCCAAGCTTGAGGTCGATTTCATCCCGCGCGCGGCCTTGGCGGTGGGAAACGTCGCGACCTACGGCAGCGTGGGCGGCACGGCGCGCATCGGCAAGAACCTGCGGGACGATTTCGGACCCACGCGGGCGCGTCCGGCCCTGCCCGGGTCGGACGCCTTCATCGGCGACGGGAGCTTCGGCTGGTATCTGTTCGCGGGCGTCGACGGGCAGGCTGTCGCCCGCAACATCTTCCTGGACGGCAATACCGACGGGTTCGGTCAAAGCGTGTCGAGCCGGCCCTTCGTCGGAGAGGTGCAGGCCGGACTGGCGATCCTGTGGCGGGGGATGCGGCTCTCCTACACGCAGGTCCTGCGCACGCCGGAGTTTTTCGAGCGCGACCGCATCACCCAGTTTGGATCGATCAACCTGACCTTCAGATACTGACGCCAAAATAGAAGGGGCGCCTGAAGGCGCCCCTTGGACCGTGGATGAGGCGCTATATGCGTCCCATCAACAGCAGGATGATCACGATGACGAGCACCAGTCCGATACCACCGCTCGGGTAGTAACCCCAGCCGCTGCTGTGCGGCCAGGTCGGCAACGCCCCGATCAATATGAGAATCAGGACGATCAGAAGAATGGTGCCCAGCATTGATTGCTCCTTATCCTAGGTTTGCCTCGGCGAACGACCAGTTCGCGAGCTTGTCGAGCCAGGCCTGGATGTGGTCCGGCCGGCGGTTCTGGAAGTCGAGGTAGTAGGCGTGCTCCCAGACGTCGGCGACGAGGAGTGGGGTGCCACCGTGGGCCATCGGGGTGTCGGCGTTGGCGGTCGTCTCGATCTTGAGCTTGCCGTCCGCGCCCTTGACGAGCCACGCCCAGCCGCTGCCGAACTGGCCGACGGCGGCTGCCTTGAAGGCCGCCTTGAAGGCGTCCAGGCCGCCAAAGCTGTCGTCGAGCGCGCTCTTGATCTTCCCGGTCGGCTCGCCGCCCTTGGGCGCCATGCTGTTCCAGTAGAAGTTATGGTTCCAGATCTGGCCGGCGTTGTTGAAGATCGCCTTGCCCTTCTCGTCCTTGGCCGACTTCTTGACGACGTCTTCGAGCGACAGGCCCTCGTACGCGGTGCCCGGGACGAGCTCGTTCAGCTTGTCGACATAAGCCTTGTGATGCTTGCCGTAGTGGAAGGAAATGGTGTTGGCCGAAACGACCGGCGCGAGCGCGTCATCGGCGTACGGGAGTTTCGGAAGAGTGAAATTGGACATAACGCTATCCTCAGCTGGCTGGCCCGGATCGACCCGGGCGGGCGGCGTCCGACATGAACGCACCTCACCTTATGACGTTGCGCGTTGCGATGGCGCTACGTTTTTTGCTGTAAAATTCGAAAGCCCTGATTCGCCGTGTGGGATCGGATCCGGCGAGTGGTTCTCACTTGCCGACGATTGCAGCGCGTCACGGGTTTTTTTCAGCGAACGTTTCTCAGTCGCTCACTCAGTGGTTGCGTGCCCGAAATCGGTGAGTATTTGTGTGAACCGACTCATTCAAAGAGGAGGTTCGCCATGAAGGGCAACCCGCAGATCATCGCCGAACTCAACAAGCTCCTGAAGAACGAGCTGACGGCGATCAACCAGTACTTCCTCCACGCCCGCATGATGAAGCACTGGGGCTTCGATCGCCTCGGTCACAAGATCTACGAGGAGTCGATCGGCGAGATGAAGCACGCCGACAAACTCATCCAGCGCATCCTGATGCTCGATGGACTGCCCAACCTGCAGGACCTTGGCCGGCTGGCGATCGGCGAGACCGTCCCCGAGGCGCTCGAAGCCGACCTCAAGCTCGAGACCGCGGCACGCGCCGCGCTGGTCGAAGCGGTCACGGCCTGCGAGGCCGCGAAGGACTATGTGAGCCGGGAAATCGCCGTCAGCATCCTCGAGGACGCCGAGGAGCACATCGACTTCCTCGAGACCGAGATCGGCCTGATCGAGAAGGTCGGGGTGCAGAACTATCTGCAGAGTCAGATGGGCGAGGGCAAGGGCCCGAGCTGAGCGCTCGGCGCGTAGGTTCAGTCGGCCGCGAGGAGCACCGGCTGGGCAGAACGTTCATGGGCGATCGCATGGGCAATGCGGTCGCGCATGTCGCAGGCGCAGGTCCCGCATTGGGGGCTCTTTCCGCAGGCCCGGAAAACGTCGGCCGGACGCCGGGCTCCGGCCCGGACCGCCGCATCGACCTCGCGTTCGCGAATGGCTTTGCAAATGCAGATGTACATGCCTTGACGGCCGTTTCTTCCCGCTGTTGCGACTTACTCGCAAAGACAAGATAGGGGCAGAGCCGGCCGGCGGTCAAGTCCCCGAGGCCGACCCGAAGAACATCGCAGCGCTGCTGGGCAATCCCTAGTCGGGCGTCACCCTGAACGGCCCGATGGCCGTGATGGCGCACACGGAGCCGCCCGCTTCGCGACAGGCCTGCAGCGCCGTCGCTTTGGCCTCGTCCTCGCTCGACCGGTTGGTGGCAATGCCGATCCGGCCGTTTGCGGCCAGTGCGACGGCGCGCCAGCCGCCGGCGATCAGATATTGATCCAGCGCCCTGGACTGATCGTCATCCAGGCCGCTCATATCCTGGGGCGTGAAGATATCGGTGACACGCATCGTCTGCGGTGTGCGAACCAGCACTTCGTTGTTGAGCGCGTAGACGACGCAAGGCCGCCCCGTCAGATGACCGCAGATCTGAAGGTTGCGGCGGATCGCGTCGGTTTCGTTCTCGCTCGGCGTCCACCAGTCGAACCGATTGTGCCCCAGCACCAGGGCTCGGCTGTGCTGGCTGGTGAGGTAGCGGGCGGTCAACCGGTCGCGGGCTGCCGGACGCAGCAAAGGCGCCGTCGCGGGATCCAGGGTGATCGGGGGCGAAGGCCTCGTTGGAGGCACATAGGGCGGCGGCGGCATGGGAGGAGGCCGGAACGACCAGACCACGGCGTTATCGACCGCGTAGAGCGTGCAGCCGTCGTAGGCGCGCACGATCGGCACGTCCCGCTCGACCTTGCGGTTGCACTCTTCGAGGGCGGCCCGGCGCGCGGTGGCCTCGTCGAACCGGTCGACCGCCATTGCGAAGATGCCGCGTACGTTCAGCGCGAATGCCTTGGCGCCCGCGGCGTCGGCATAGTTCTGGAGGGCACGCCAATGGAAATCGGGAACGAAGGGAACGTCTTTGGCCGCGAAGCGACGAGGTGCGGCAGCCGATGGCGAAGCAGCCCGGGGAGCTGCCGGGACCGGCGATCCGGCTGAAGTGGTGACGTGGGGAACGGTCTCCGTGGCCACGGTGTCCGGCACGGGCGCGGTCGCAATCGGCAGGGCCGAGGTGGGTTCGGCGGTCTGCAGGGAACGCGGCGCCGAGGGATGGCGCAGATGTAAGGTTCCGGCGAGCGCTGCCAGGACCAGGACCGTCGTGGCCCCGCTGGCTAGCAAGACGCGCGTGCGCGGCATCGACCGCGCCAGGGCATGTGCGGGATGGGCGGCCTCGTCCGGGCGCGCGCCAGCGACCGTCAGGCGATAGGCATGAATGGGGCGGGGGATGTTCTTGACGTGCTGCTCGCCGATATCCTCGACGTCTAGCATCAGCTTGCCGACGATCTGTTCGTAAACCGAAGACGAGATGCAGATCCCACCCGGGGTGGCAATCGACTCAAGGCGTACGGCGACGTTCACGGCGTCGCCCAGGAGATCGTCGCCGCTTTCCACGACGTCGCCGAGGTTGACGCCGATCCTGAGAACAAGCCGGTCGTCGGCCTTCGCGCCAGCGTTGGCCGAGCGCATGGCCTCCTGGATCTCGAGGGCGGCGCGCACGGCTTCGACCGGACTCGCGAATTCCGCCAGCAGCCCGTCGCCGGTCATCTTGAAGACGCGTCCGCGATGCTGGCGCACGAGCGCGCCGGCCGAATCCAGACGGACGGCCAGCAGGGCCAACGCATGCTCCTCGTTGCGCGACGACATGGTGCTGAATGCCACCACGTCGAGCGCGAGGATCGTGGTGAGCCGCCGGACGAGAATTGTATCGGTCATTGCGCGCCGTTTTCCCGGTGCAACGGTACCATAGCCCGCGCGGGAGGACATGCTTGCGTCGTGGCCCACGCTCTGCGAAGACCGACCCATGCAATCCGAAGAGCCCCGATACTGGGAAGACTACGAAGTCGGCCGGAAATACCCGCTCGGCTCGACCAGCTTCACGGCCGAGGAAATCGTCGAGTTCGCCGAGAAGTTCGATCCGCAGAGTTTTCACGTCGATGCCGAAGCTGCCAAATCCTCGCTGTTCGGAGGGCTTTGCGCCTCGGGCTGGCATGTAGCCGCCAAGCTGATGAGGCTCTTCGTCGATAACTACGTCGACAAGCGCACGGCGCTGGGCTCACCCGGCGTCGACGAACTGCGCTGGTTGAAGCCCGCGCGGCCTGGCGACACGCTCACGGCCTGGGTGGAGTGCGCGGACAAGGTTCCGTCGAAAAGCCGGCCCACCATGGGCGTCATCCACGAGCACTGGACGGCGGTCAATCAGAACGGCGAGTTGGTCATGACCGCCAAGGGGATCAACATGGTGCGCAGGAGGCCGGCATGAAGCGTGCTGTGAAGGGGCTCGACCATGTGGTGGTCATGGTCGACGGCATCGACGCGGCCGAGGCGGCCTATAGGAAGCTTGGCTTTCAGGTCCAGCCGCGCGGCTTCCACAAGAAGCTGGGCACCGCCAATCACCTGATGATCTTCGACACCGATTACTTCGAGATCCTGGGGATCGTCGAGGACACCGAGTTCAACGCCGAGCGGCGCGAATGGCTGAAGGGCGGCGGCGGTCTCGCCAACGTGGCCCTCGCTACCGACGGCGCCGACGTGGCCTACGAAGCCTTCAAGGCGGTCGGCCTCAATCCCGATGCGCCGCTGTCGTTCGACCGCGCGGTCGAGGTGGCGGGGAAGGCGGAACTCGCGAAGTTCCGCACCGTCCGCATCCCGAAGGATAACATGCCGGTCGTCGGCTTCTTCGTCTGTGAGCACCAGACACCGGAATTCGTCTACCGGTCGGAATGGGCTGCCCATCCCAACGGCGCACGCGGCATCCTGGGCGTCACGGTGATCGCCGACCAGCCGGCCAAGTGGATCCCCGAACTGGAGAAGTATTTCGGCCCGGGTTCGGTCAAGCGCGAGGGCGAGGGGCTGGTGGCCGATACCGGCACTCAGCCGATTCGCTACATGACGCCCAAGGACTATGCCGTTCGCTACCCCGGCATTACGCCGGTGCGTTCGGGCGACCATCCGGCGCTGCTTACGATCCGCGTCGAGAGTCTTGCGGCCTCCGAGGACCTGCTGAAGAAGAACGGCGTCAAATTCACGAAGCCCGACTCGGGCCGGCTGGTCGTGCCGCCGTCCGAGGCCGCGCATCTCACTTTGGAATTCTCGGAGTTCTAGTTTTCATGGCGTTCGATCTTGCCGACCGCGGCATCTATGGCTTCTCGACATCGGAAAACCTGCGCTTCGCGGACGTCGACGCCAATGGGCACATCAATAACGGAGCCTTCCTCGAGCTGCTGGAGAATGCCCGTGTCGCGTATCTGCGTCAGATCGTGCGCACGGGGCTGCCACGCTTCCGGCTGGTGGTCGGGCGGATCGAGGCCGACTTCAAGCGGCAGATGTTCTATCCCGGCACGGCCGTGGCCTGCTGCCGCCTCGTCGAGGCGCACGACCGCAAGTGTGTGATCGGGCAGGGCCTGTTCGACGGCGCCGGCAATTGCACCGCGGTCCAGAAGGTGATCATGGTGTCCCTGAACGAGGAGACGCACCGCGCGACGCCCTTCGATCCGGTGGTGCGGGAGATGCTTGACCGGCTCGTGGCGTCCATGGACGGACTGGATCCATGACCGGCTCCGTACCGGATGGCTTCCGCAGGCTCGACGTCAGGGACTACTTCGTCGGGCTCGTGGGGCCGCTCTGGTACAAGGCGGAGGAGGATGGGCTAAGGATCGGCCTGCCGCTGGAGCAGCGGCACGGCAATCCGATGGGCGTGGCGCATGGCGGCATGCTCGTGACAATTGCCGACATGGTAATGGGCGTGGGCTCGGGCTTTTCGACCGGGATGTTCTGGCCGCATCCCACGATCTCGCTGACCAGTGAGTTCGTGCGCGGCGCGAAGCTCGGCCAGTGGCTCGAGGGCAAGGCGCGCATCGCCCGGCGGACCCTCAACTTCTGCTTCGCGAGCTGCGACCTCGTCTGCGGCGGGGAGATCGTGCTGGTCGCTTCCGGCGTCTTCAAGGTGCCCGATCCGGAGAAGATCCCGGCCGCCGCGCGCGCCGCCGCGCTGTCGCCGCCGTGGAAATCTGAGCCCGTCTCATTCTGAGCGAAGCGAATTATCCACCGCCCGCCAGGATGTACATCGGTCGTTCCGTCGGGTACTTCGCCCAGCTCAGGACGACGTCATTTTTTCAGCTTCTTCCGGCGATAGATTCGGTAGCGGTCGAAGTCCATCAGGTGTTCGTAGTTCTCGAAGGCGTCGGCGAACACCCGGTTCTGCATGAAGTAGTCGAGGTAATCGAACTCCTTGCCCTGGCAGCGCGGCACGCCGGCGATGCGGTCGACGATCAGCAGGTCGGGGTGCTCGCGCGCGAAGTCCTCACTCACCGTGTCGAACACGAACTTCTCGGAGTCGCCCATCGTGTCGGGCGGATTGTACAGGGCCGGGAAGTCGTCGCAGGTCGCATAGATACCCTGCAGCACCCACATGGTCAGGAACCGCGTGGTCATGCGGCCACCGATGTAGTTCACCATCGGCCAGAACGGATAAATGCCGGGGGACAGAACGAGGATGGTCCGGTTCGGTGCGTTCTGCTCGATGATGTGCTGCAGCCGGCCGCCGATGGAGGCCTCGAACTGCCGCTGCTTGTAGAAGGGCGGCGTGTAGAGAGCGGCCTGGAAGTAGAGCAGTACCATGAAGGCGGCGCAGATCACCGCCACCGGCAGGCGGTGGGCGCTGCGGCTGATCGGCAGATAGCGGTCGACGGTCTGCGAAACCGTGAGGGCCGCGAGCAGGATGGCGGCTGAAAGCGCCGGCAGTACGTGATAGGGCCAGCCCTTGGCCTGGCCGATCGCAGAGAGGGCCGCGCCCACGCCGAACACCACGAGGACACGCGCGGCGATCGTCTTGGTGAACACGACGGCGAGCAGGCCGAAGATCGCCAGCGCGATCAGGGTGGGGCCCAGCACGTTGCTGGTCAGCACCTCCCGCCAGCCCGACTCGCCGATCGGCGCATAGGCCTCGATCGCCAGCGGCAGGACGAAATGACCGAAATCCGGGAACACCAGATACATGATCGCCAGATGGGCCACAGCCATGAGGCCGATCGCCCAGGGGATAGGATCGGTGAAGGTCGGGCGAACGCCGCGCCGCAAGAGCAGGTAGAGCTCGACCGCGGCGGGTATCGCCAGATAGTGCGGTTTCATGGCCAATGCGACGCCAGCGACAAGGCCGATGGCAATGGAGGCGAAACGCGACGGATTGACCCCCTCGGCGCGTGCCATCGAGGCAACCAGGTACGGCGCGGAAGCCACGAACATGATGTGTTCGCGCTGGCCGAAATGCTCGTTGGGCAGCACCGTGAACAGAAACAGCAGGACCGGAGGCAGTAGCGCCTCGGTGAGCGCATGGTCGGCCGAGGGGACGAGGTGGATGAGGCGGCGGCAGGCCCAGAACGACGCGAAGATGCCTGCGACCACCCAGGCCGTGAACCAGAAGGCCACCGTACCGGGCAGGATTTTGGCCGTCAGCACCGGCAGTCCGTGCACGATGAAGGTCAGCGGCAGGTTCTCGTCCAAAACCTCGACATAGAGCTTCTCGCCGCCGACCCAGCGCGTCGACACGTCGAGGACGGCGGCCACGTCATGGTTGATGGGTGGGAAGAAATAGCCCGCAAGCCAGAGGATAGGGAGCGCGAAGAGCGGGACCAGCAGGAGCTGCTCTACACGGGGCGGGATCGCCGGCGGTTTGGTGTGAACGGTTGGCAAGGCGGGGCGAAGATATCATAAGCGGACGGGAAGGGGAGATTTCCCGGGAGACGCCGCTTCGTGGAACGGGCCGAATACGAGCATATGCATGCGGTCGAAGACCGCATGTGGTGGTATCGCGGCCTCCGCCGGCTGGTCGCAGACCAGCTGACGCGGGCGCTGACCGGAACAAAGACCGGCGGTCCGGTGCTCGATGCCGGGTGCGGTACGGGAGGCATGCTGAGGGTGCTGGGGCCGGCCATCGCCGGCCGGCCGACGATCGGCCTGGAGTACGATCCCGTTGCCGCCGGCATGGCATCGGCGAAGGCGGATCGCCCAGTCGCGTGCGGCTCTGTCAATGAGATGCCGATCGGCGACGGAGCGCTCGGGGCCTATGTTTCCCTCGACGTCCTCTGTCATGCCAACGTCGAATCCGCGCGTGCCCTGAAAGAGGCGCATCGCTGCCTCGGGCCCGGCGCGATCGCGCTGTTCAATCTGCCGGCCTATCCATGGATGCTTTCGGCTCACGATAGGCGGGTTCACAATGCCCGCCGCTTCACCCGCGGGGAGGCCCGCGCCCTCATCGCGGCGCAGGGGTTCCGTGTCATTCGGGCGAGCTATTGGAACACGCTGCTCTTCCCCCTGATGCTCATCCACCGGCTGGTCGAGCGCGCGGACGCCAAGAGCGACGTGCGCGACTATCCGCGCTGGCTCGATGCCATCTTCTCCACTGCGCTCGCCATCGAGCGCGCCGCCATCGGCGTCGGGCTCAGCCTGCCCTTCGGCGGTTCCCTCATGATCGTGGCGGTGCGTGATGCTTGAGAGTTCATCCGAGGGACCGGCCCTCTCCATCGTCGTGCCCGTCTACAACGGCGCGGCGACCGTTGGCGAACTGGTGAAGGCACTGCGCGCCCTGGAGATCGAGGGTGGCCTGGAGATCGTCCTGGTGGTTGATGGCAGTCCGGACAACAGCCTCGACGTCTGCAAGCAGCTGGCGGCCGAGCCCGGTCCGCCGGTCATGGTACTGAGCCTCAGCCGCAATTTCGGCGAGCACAATGCGGTGATGGCGGGCTTCGCGCGAGCACGCGGCGCCTACACGATCACCATGGACGATGACCTCCAGAACCCGCCGGAGGAGGTTCGTCGCCTGTTCGAGCATGCGCGCGACGGCCGGTACGACGCCGTCTACACGTACTACGAGGAGAAGAAGCATGCGGCCTGGCGCAATCTCGGCAGCCGCTTCACCAACTGGTGCGCCGACAAGCTGATCGACAAGCCGCCCGGTCTCTATCTCTCGAGCTTTCGCTGCGTCTCGCGCTTCCTGCGCGAAAGGGTCGTCTCGAGCTACGAGGGACCAGCGCCGTATGTCGACGGGCTGATCTTCCAGATCACCCAGAATGTAAGCCGCTTGCAGGTCAATCACCTCCCGCGCGCCGAGGGGCGCTCGAATTACACGTTGCGTCGCCTGCTGCGACTGTGGTTGGCCATGTTTCTGAACTTCTCGGTGATGCCGCTCCGCATAGCAACGATCCTCGGCCTGGTTTTCGGCGCGCTGGGGGCGCTGGCCGCCGGCATCACGATCGTCGAGGCGATCATCTCGGACCGCGCACCGCAGGGCTGGGCGTCGCTGATGGTCGCCGTGCTGGTGCTCGCGGGCGTGCAGCTTCTCGTGATCGGCATGATCGGCGAGTATCTGGGCAGCATGTTCCTCGCCGTGAACCGCAAGCCGCAGTACCTCGTGCGGGAAGTGTTCCACCGTGGTTCGGGCCCCGGGGGGCTCGACATCGAGCAGCCGAAGGTCGATACGCGGGCGGCCGGTCAGCCGCATCGCGAGCCTTCGAGCCGGACCGCAGGGAGAGCTGAAGCATGACGATCTACTACGTGGCGTTGGGGATCGGCATCCTGGCCGGCATCGGTGGCCAGATTCTTCTGAAGGCGGGCGCCGACGCGCCGGACTTCGTGAGCCAGCTCTTCCGACCCTCGACCATCATGGGACTGGCGCTCTACGGCTCCGCCGCCTTCCTGTACATCGTCGCACTGCGCAAAATTCCGGTCTCGGTCGCCTTCCCCAGCGTGTCGCTCTCCTATGCGATCGTTGCAGTGCTCGGACACTTCCTTTTCGGCGAGCCATTCGGCATCAAGCAGATGGGCGGTATCGCGCTGATCGTGGGCGGTGTCGTTCTCATCAACCAGACCTGAGAGGGGCGTCCAAGTGAATTACGAGCAGATCAAGTACGAGACCAAGGACGGCATCCTCACCATCACCCTCAACCGTCCCGACAAGCTCAATGCCTTCACGGGCAAGATGCTGTCGGAGCTCCTCGACGCAATGGACCGCGCCGACCGCGACGACGACGTGCGCGCGGTCGTGTTCACCGGTGCCGGCCGCGGCTTCTGCGCGGGGGCCGACCTGTCGGGCGGCGCCAACACCTTCAATGCCGAGAATCGCGGGCCGGTCGATCCCGGTCTGGACGGTCATCGCGACGGCGGCGGCCTCTTCACCCTGCGTCTGTACGAATCGCTGAAGCCCACAATCGCCGCCTGCAACGGACCGGCGGTCGGGGTCGGCATCACGATGCAGCTCGCCATGGACATCCGCCTCGCCTCCGACGCAGCGCGCTACGGGTTCGTGTTCACGCGCCGCGCCATCGTCATGGAAGCCTGCTCGAGCTGGTTCCTGCCGCGCCTAGTGGGTCCGCAGCAGGCGCTGGAGTGGGTGATGACCGGCCGCGTCTTCTCGGCCGAGGAGGCGCTGAACGGCCGCCTCGTGCGCTCGATCCACAAGGCCGACGACCTCCTGCCGGCCGCCTATGCGCTGGCCCGCGAGATCGCCGACAACACAGCGCCGGTTTCGGTCGCGCTGAACCGCCAGATGATCTGGAAGATGCTGGGTGCCGACCATCCGATGGAAGCCCACAAGGTTGACTCCAAGGGCATCTACTCGCGCGGCAAGTCCGATGACGTGAAGGAGGGCGTGACTGCCTTCCTCGAAAAGCGCCCGGCCCGTTTTCCCATGAAGGTGAGCGACGGCATGCCGTCCTACTTCCCGTGGTGGCAGGAGCGGAAGTTCAAGTAGTCGAGTTTCCTCCGTGACCGGGCGGTTGCCGCGCAGCGCGCCTTGCGGCAAGCTGCCCGAAAAGAAGCCTGTCACGGAGGAAATGATGACCAAGCTGCAGATGCGGCGCCGGAGCCTGTTGGCCGCCGCCCCGATCGTGCTGGCGGCCCCGCATGTCGCACGCGCCCAGGCCAAGCCGGAGAAGAGCAAAGTCGTCCTGGCCGTCGGCGGCAAGTCGGCGCTCTACTACCTTTCGCTGACCATCGCTGAGCGCAAGGGCTTCTTCAAGGAAGCTGGCCTCGACGTCGAGATCAACGATTTCCAGGGCGGCGCCAAGTCGCTGCAGGCTCTGATGGGCGGTAGCGCCGACGTGGTCGCCGGCGCCTACGAACACACGATCCGCATGCAGCAGCGCGGCCAGCCCATCGTCGGCTTCGCCCTGATCGGACGCGGCATGCAGCTGGCGATCGGCCTGCGCACGGACGTCGCCGCCAGGGTCAAGGGACCGGCCGACATCAAGGGCATGAAATTCGGCGTCACGGCGCCGGGCTCCCAGACGCACATGCTGGTCAACAACTGGGCGGCAAAGGGCGGACTGAAGCCGACGGATATCGTGGCGATCGGCGTCGGGGCCGGTGCATCCGTGGTCGCGGCGATCGAGAAGGGCGAGGTCGACGGCGTGTCTCAGGCGGATCCCGCATTGACGATCCTGCAGGAGAAGGGCGCGATCAAGATCATGGTCGACACCCGCACGATGAAGGGTAACCAGGAGCTGTTTGGCGGTTCGATGCCGGCAGCCTGTCTCTATGCCCAGCCCGACCTCCTGAAGAAGACTCCAGGTACGGCACAGGCGCTGGCCACAGGGATCGTGCGGGCGGACCAGTGGCTTCAAACGGCCAGCCCGGCCGATGTGGCGGCGGCCGTCCCGGAGGCTTTCCTTCTGGGCGACCGCGCCATCTACGAGAAGGCCTTCGCGAACGTACGCGACACCATCTCGCCAGATGGCATCATGCCGGCGGATGGCCCGCCCAACTGCCTCAAGTTCCTGGCCGAAGGTGACTCCAAGATCGAGCCGGCCAAGATCAAGCTCGCCGACACCTGGACCAATGAGTTCGCCCAGCGGGCTGGCAAGCGCAGCTAGACCGGCGTGAATACCAATGATGTGCCGGCGCTGAGGCTGGCAAACGTCACTTGTCGCTTCGCAGACCGTGACGGCCGGGGCGAGGCCTACACGGCGGTCGCCGATACGACGCTGACGGTCGGAGCGGGGGAGTTCGTCTCCGTCGTCGGTCCGACAGGATGTGGTAAGTCGACGCTGCTGAACGTCGCGGCGGGACTTCTCGATCCTTCTGCCGGGTCGGTCGAGGTGTTCGGCGAGCCCTTGCGGGCGGTCGACGGCGTGAATCGCCGCGCCGGCTACATGTTCCAGGCCGACGCGCTGATGCCGTGGCGGACTGGCATCGACAATGTCGTGGCGGGGCTCGAGTTCCGCGGCGTACCGCGCGCCGAGGCCAGGATGCAGGGCGAGGAATGGCTTCGGCGGGTCGGCCTCGCAGGCTTCGGCGACCGCTATCCGCACCAGATGTCGGGAGGCATGCGCAAGCGGCTGGCCCTGGCGCAGACGCTGATCCTCAGCCCCGACATCCTGCTCATGGACGAGCCGTTCTCCGCGCTCGACGTCCAGACACGCCAGCTCATGGAGAACGAACTGCTCGACCTCTGGGCGCAGGATCGGAAATCGGTGCTGTTCATCACACACGACCTAGAGGAGGCGATCGCGCTCTCCGATCGGGTTGTCGTTCTCTCGGCTGGGCCGGCGACGAGGCCGATCGGCGACTTCAGGGTCGATCTGCCGCGTCCTCGAGACGTGCAGGAGATTCGCATGACGCCGGCGTTCCTGGCGCTCCATCGTGAGATCTGGAGTGCCATGAAGGAGGAAGTCCTCAAGGCCTATCAGCGCCAGAAGGTGGGCTGAGATGCGGCTTCGTATCCTGCAACTGCTCGTGCTCGCGCTCCTTATCGCCTTCTGGTACGCGATGACGGCGCCCGGTCTGATCCCTCCCTTCTATTTCGAGCAGGACAACCGCGCCGCCTTTTTCTTCGGCGAACCGCAGAAGGTTTTCTGGGTGGTCATCGATTGGTTCGCGACAGGCGAGATATTCCCGCATCTCGGCATCACGCTGCTCGAGACGGCGCTGGGCTTCTTCATCGGCGCGTCCTTCGGGCTCGGCGTCGGCCTCTGGCTGGCGCTGTCGCCGACCGCCTCGGCGATCATGGATCCCTACATAAAGGGCTTCAACTCGATGCCGCGCGTCGTCCTGGCGCCCATCTTCGCGGTCTGGTTCGGGCTAGGCATCTGGTCGAAGGTGGCGCTGGGCGTGACGCTCGTCTTCTTCGTGGTGTTCTTCAACGTCTACCAGGGCGTACGGGAGGTGAGCCCCAACCTGATCGCTAATGCCCGCATGCTGGGCGCGTCCCGGCGCCAGCTCCTGCGCTCGATCTATCTGCCCAGCGCGATGAGCTGGGTGTTCGCCAGCCTGCACAACGCCGTGGGTCTCGCCTTCGTGGGCGCCGTGGTCGGCGAGTATCTCGGCTCCTCGATGGGCGTCGGCTATCTGATTCTCCAGGCCGAGGGCACGTTCGACATCAATACCGTGTTTGCCGGCATTCTCGTTCTCACGGCTTTTGCACTGGCGCTCGACAACGCGGTGGGCGTCGTCGAGCGTCGCCTGATGACGTGGCAGCCAAAGGCAGGCCAGACAGAGAAGGTCTAGACTCTACCGGCCTGTAAACCGCGCCGCGCGCTTCTCGATATAGTGGGCGACGCCCTCCTTGAAGTCAGCGGTCTGGAAGGACAGTTCCATCTCGTGATTTGCCTGGACCGTGGCCTCGGCCAGCGTCTGGAACTGGGCCTCCCAGAGTTGCCGCTTCATCACGGTCACCGAGCGCGGTGAGACCGTGTCGGCGAGCAGGGTGGCATAGGCACGGGCCTCGGTCAGAAGCTTGTCGTCGGCGATGACCCGATTGACGAGGCCCATCGCCAGCGCTTCGGGGGCGCGGAACTTGCGCGCCGAGCAGAGCAGGTCCAGCGCTGTCGGCAGACCGACCAGCCGCGGCAGCAACCAGCTGATTCCGTGCTCGGCAATCAGTCCGCGCTGGGCGAAGGCGGTAGTGAAGACGGCGGATTCACCTGCGAAGCGCACGTCGGCGTAGAGCGGGATCACCATACCGAGGCCTGCGGCCGGACCGTTGATCGCCGCAATGATGAATTTCGGGATCGCCGGGAAATAGGAGTAGTTCATCCTGAACTCGGGCAGCGTGCTGCCGCCGGGAGGCCCCTCCTGGGCCTTGGTCGATCGGTCGGCCGAGGCCCCCGACCCGATTGCCTGGAGGCCGCCCATGTCAGCACCGGCGCAGAAGCCGCGGCCGGCGCCGGTCAGGATAATGGCGCGCACTTCGCGTTCGCTACCCGCCCTGTGCATGGCGTCCTTGAGGTCGAGATGCATCTGCCGGGTCCAGGCATTGAGCCTTTCGGGCCGGTTGAGCGTGATCGTGCAGATCCGGTCGGAAACGTCATAGAGGACGGTCTCGTACATATTGGGGTCTCCTCCTGTGCATTCTTGTGAGTGGCATGATGGGCAAAAGCCCGCGACGATACAAACGTCGGGAGGCGGCGACGCTTTCCCGGCATGCGTTTCTGGTCGATATTGCAGTCGTTCCGAAACCAATGAAGTCGAGGCGGTAAATGGCAAAGCGAGAGTTCGCCCATCCCAGCGAAATGCAGAAGCACGTCGGAGAGGAAATCGGCGTCAGCGACTGGGTCGAGATCACTCAGGAGCGAATCAACCTCTTCGCCGATGCGACAGGCGACCATCAGTGGATCCACGTTGACGTCGAACGGGCGAAGAAGGATATGCCGGGCGGCAAGACCATTGCCCACGGCTTTCTGACCTTGTCGCTGATCCCGATGCTCAGCCAGCAGATTTCGCACATCAACAACGTGCGCAACGGCATCAATTACGGTTGCAACAAGGTGCGCTTCACCAGCCCGGTCCAGGCCGGCTCGAAGGTGCGGGCACGCGCCAAGCTGATCGCGGCCGATCCGATGGACAAAGGGGGCGTGCGCCTGACCAACCAGGTCACCATCGAGATCGAGGGTCAGGAACGGCCTGCCTGTGTGGCCGAGACGATGTCCATTATCTACGGTACCTGAGGAAACGCGTTTGCTGACTCGCGAGGACCTGACGTCGGAGCGGATCGACCAGATCGTCGCCGACGCCCGAGCCGCCGGCTACGACTTCTTCCTGTCGTCGCCGGAGCGCGAGGCCAGCCTCAACGAGGCACTTCGCGACCGTCCGCCGGGTGAGGAGACTTGGATCTTTGCCTACGGCTCGCTGATGTGGAACCCGGCCCTCGACTATGCCGAGGTCCAGCCCTGCCGGGTGGAAGGCTGGCGCCGTTCCTTCTGCTTCTGGACGCCCATGGGGCGGGGCACACCGGAGCTGCCGGGGCTGATGCTGGCTCTGGCCGACGGTGGCGCGTGCGAAGGCATCGCCTACCGCCTGTCGCCGGAGCTCGTGCGGCAGGAACTGGGCCTGCTGTGGAACCGCGAGATGCTCGCGGGTCTCTACAAGCCGCGCTGGGTGCCCACCCGGCTACGCGACGGCAGGACGGTCAGCGCCGTGACCTTCGTGGTCGAGACCGGGCACTGCCAATATTGCGGCGACCTGCCGATCGAACGCGCCGCCTATCACATTGCCTTTGCCGAGGGGCGCCGCGGTCCATGCCGCGAGTACCTCCTGAATACGGTCGAGCATGCGCGATCTCTGGGTATTCGGGATCCCTACCTCGAGGAACTGGTTGAGCGTGTCTTGCGGTTGCGTGAGCGGCCGGCGCCCGCATCCGCGCCGGCGACGCTGCCGCTGCACGCGCTCGCCAAGTAGAGCCGACTCCGCCTCTCGGAAGCCGCCTCGCCGTCGCAGATGCGGGCTCGCAGAGCCTGTGACATAGTCGCGGCGTGTCCGCTCTCGTCGCCCGCTGGCTCGCGCTGCCGCCGAATTTGCGCGGGATCCTCTGGGTCGCATTGTCGGGCGTCCTTTTCGCCCTGCTCAACGTCTTCACGCTGATCCCGGCGCAGCATCTCAATCCCTACGTCATGGCGTTCCTGCGCTATTTCTTCGGCGCGCTGTTCCTCGTGCCGATCGTGATGCGGCTCGGCCTCTATCGTTCGCTGCACACGAGGCGATTGCCGCTGCATATCTCGCGTGGCGCCATCCATACCGCAGGCATGATGCTGTGGTTCGTGGCACTGCCCCTCACCACGCTCGCGGAGATCACAGCGTTGGGATTCACCGGGCCGATCTTCGTCACGATCGGTGCTGCGCTGTTTCTTTCCGAGAAGGTGCGGCTGCGACGCTGGCTTGCCGTCATGGTGGGGTTTATCGGCGCCATGATCATCATCCGCCCGGGCTTCGGCGACATCCATCTCGGTGTCATCTGCATCCTGATCTCGACCCCGATCTTCTCGGCCTCCAACCTGATCTCCAAGGCACTGGCCCGTACCGATTCGGCGACCACGATCGTGATCTGGCAGAACATCGTGATCGTCGCCTGCGCCCTGCCGTTCGCGCTTTGGTTCTGGCAGACGCCGCAGTGGGGCGACGTCGTCTGGTTCCTGCTGGCCGGTCTGGCCGGCACGCTCGGCCACATCTGCCAGCAGCGCGGCTACCAGCTGGCCGACATCACGCTGCTCCAGCCGATCGGCTTCCTGTCGCTGATCTGGAACACGATGCTGGGCTATTTCCTGTTTTTCCAGAAGCCCGATGTCTGGACCTTCGTGGGCGCTGCGGTGATCTTCGGAAGCGCGCTCTACATCTCCCACCGCGAGGCGGTGCGGCGGGCGCAGATCAAGACGGCGGCGGCGAAGGCCAATCCCGAGGCCTGACTCAGCCGCCGGTCACGCTCATGTGGCGGGGGACGGCGGGGCCGCTGTGGCGGCGGTCGATGATGAAGTCGTGACCTTTGGGCTTGCGGGCGATCGCCTCGGTGATGGCGCGGTCCAGCACTTCGTTGCTCTCCGACGCGCGCAACGGTGCGCGCAGGTCGGCGGCATCCTCCTGACCCAGGCACATGTAGAGCGTGCCGGTGCAGGTCAGGCGAACGCGGTTGCAGCTTTCGCAGAAATTGTGGGTGAGCGGCGTGATGAAGCCCAGGCGCCCGCCGGTCTCCTCGACCTTGAAATAGCGGGCGGGGCCGCCGGTCCTGTAGTCGGTCTCGGTGAGCGTGAAGTGCCGGGCGATCTCGGTGCGGGCCAGGGATAGCGGCAGGTATTGGTCGAGCCGCGCCGCGTCGCCGATCTCGCCCATCGGCATGACCTCGATCAGGACCAGGTCCATGCCGCGGCCGTGGCTCCAGCGGATCATTTCCTCGAACTCGCCGTCGTTGACGCCGCGGAGTGCCACCGCGTTGATCTTGATGGCGAGGCCGGCGCGCTGGGCGGCGTCGAGGCCCCGCATCACCTGGTCGAGATCGCCCCAGCGCGTGAGCTGGCGGAACTTGTCAGCATCGAGCGTGTCCATAGACACGTTGACCCGACGCACGCCGATGTCGGCCAGTTCCTGGGCGTACTTGGCCAGTTGGCTGCCATTCGTCGTGAGGGTCAATTCATCCA
The DNA here is from genome assembly GCA_046296475.1 of Reyranella sp. GTDB lineage: Bacteria > Pseudomonadota > Alphaproteobacteria > Reyranellales > Reyranellaceae > Reyranella. The sequence goes on along the minus strand of JBKBLH010000021.1, from coordinate 29,678 downwards.
GCGCCCCGCTATCGAGGTGCTTGCCGAGGCCGCGGAACAGCGACATCACGTTCTTGCGTACCAGCGGCTCGCCGCCGGTCAGTCGCAGCTTCTTGACGCCGCGCCGGACGAAGGCCGTGCACAGCCGCTCCAGCTCCTCGAGCGACAGAACCTCCGCCTTGGGCAGGAAGGTCATGTCCTCGGCCATGCAGTAGACGCAGCGGAAGTCGCAGCGATCCGTCACGGAGACGCGGAGGTAGGAGATGTGGCGGCCGTACGGGTCGATCATGGCTCTTCGGTTACGGTGACGCCCGGATAATGGGCATGCGACATACCCCCTGCAAGGGGCGATTCCGGGGCCGGATTGGCCAGCAGCCGCAGCAGATTGTCGACCGTGTCGGCCTCGGCGGCCGGCTTGTCGCTCCGGATGCGGTTGATGCGCGGAAAGCGCATGGCCACGCCTGACTTGTGGCGGGTCGAACGGGCGATGCCGTCGAAGGCGATCTCCAGCACCAGCTTCTGCTCGACCTCCCGGACCGGCCCGTAGCGGTTGGTCGTGTGGTCGCGCACCCACTTGTCGAGCCAGCGCAGCTCCTCGTCGGTGAAGCCAAAATAGGCCTTGCCGACCGGCGCCAGCTCCGGTTCGCCGCCCGGCCCTTCGCGCCAGCAGCCGAAAGTGAAGTCGGAATAGAAGGAGCTGCGTTTTCCATGGCCGCGCTGGGCATACATCATCACGCAGTCCGCGAGCATGGGATCGCGCTTCCACTTGAACCACGGGCCCTTGGGCCGGCCTGAAAGATAGGCGCTGTCGCCGCGCTTCAGCATCAGACCCTCGATCCCATCGGCTCGCATCTCCTCGCGCTTGGCGGCGAGCTCCGCCCAGTCGGCGAAGGTCACCAGCGGCGACAGGTCGAAGCGGGGAAGTTCCTTGAGCGCGATCCAGGCTTCGAGGCGGATACGGCGCTCATCGAAGGGGAGGGTGCGCAGATCCTCGCCTTCGAGCCACAGCACATCGTAGAGGCGGATATGCGCCGGATGCTCCTTCAGCATCTTCGGCGTCACGGTCTTGCGGTTGAGCCGCTGCTGCAGGTCATTGAACGGTGCGATGGCCGTCTCGCGGCGCACCAGCAGCTCTCCGTCGAACACGCCCTCGAAATCGATCGCCTCGATGATGTCGGGAAAGGCTCCCGACACGTCCTCGCCGGCGCGGCTGTAGAGCCGCTTCAGCCCACCGGAGGCCGCGACCTGCACGCGGATGCCATCCCATTTCCACTCGGCGCGAAAATGGGCCGGATCCAGGGCGTCGAGTTCGCTGCGGTCGATCGGGTTGGCCAGCATCGCCGGCTGGAACGTCGCCCCCGCGTTGCTGCTCGGCCGCGGCGCGCCCTGCAGCAGCCAGTCGAACAGCGGCCGGTAAGGCGCTTCCAACCCGTGCCAGACCTCCTCGACGGCATCGACCGGTTGCCCACCAATATTGGCGACGGCCTGCTTTGCCAGCCGCGCCGACGCGCCGACCCTCAACGCGCCGGTCAGCAGTTTCAGCAATGCCCACCGGCCGGTCGAATCGAGCGCGTCCAGCCAGCGCTTGAGAATGGCCGGCGTCTGCGTGCGCGTCGCACGCTTCAGGGTTTCGACGACTTCACCGAGCGTCGGCGGCGGTCCCGCCGTCGGATCGGTCTCCCAGATCAGCGCCAGCGTCTCGGCCAGGTCGCCGACATAGTCGTAGGACAGGGCAAACAGTTCTTCGCCGATCTTCTCCTGCCCGAAGCCGCGCAGCAGTGCGGGCTTGGCCGACGGGAAGTCGAGGCCGCCGGTCAGCGCCGCCAGCGCCCAGCCGCGGTCGGGATCTGGCGTCTCGCACAGGTATGCCTCGATCAGCCGCAGCTTGGCGTTGCGGGCCGGTTGGAAGGAGAGGGCATCGAGGAGACGGGCGAAGGCCTGCACGGATCAGGAATCCTCGTCCTCGCGGCCGGCGAGGTGCAGCGCCTCGGCGTCGATGCCGATCCCGCGCGCATAGTGCACCAGCGCTTCCTCGCGGCCGTGAGTCACCCATACGCGGGGCGCGCCGACGTCCTTCAGAGTCTGCGTGAGTTCCGGCCAGTCGGCGTGGTCGGAGATCACCAATGGCAACTCGGCGCCACGCTGCCGCGCGCGGGCGCGCACGTTCATCCAGCCGGAGCATACGGCGGCAATGGGATCGGCGAACCGCCGCGACCAGCGGTCGGCGATCGCCGACGGCGGACACAGGACGATGGCGCCCTTGAAAGTCTCCAGGATTGCCTCGGAGACCGGCGCCACGTCGCCGAGATCGACGCCATGCTCCTGGTAGAGCCTGCACAGGGACATCAGTCCGCCATGCAGCCAGATGCGTTTGGCGTAGCCCGCTTCGCGCAGCAGGCGGATGACCCGCTGGCACTTGCCGAGCGCGTAGACGCCCACCAGATGAGTGCGCTCGGGAAAGGTGACGACGGAGCGCAGCAGCTTGCCGATCTCGCCGGCGTCGGAGGGGTGATGGAAGACCGGCAGCGCGAAGGTCGCTTCGGTGATGAACACATCGCACGGTACGGGCTCGAACGGCGGACAGGTCGGGTCCGGCCGACGCTTGTAGTCGCCCGACACCACGATGCGCTGGCCTTTGTATGCCAGCACGGCCTGCGCCGAGCCGAGGATGTGACCGGCCGGTGCGAAGCCGACTTCGACCTCGCCGATGCGAACGCTCTCGCCATATCTCAGCGCCTGCTGCTCGGTGTCGGGCATGTCCTGGAAACGCGTGCGCATGATCGCCAGCGTCTCGGGCGTCGCCAGCGCCTTGCGATGTCCCGGCCGCGCATGGTCGCCATGCCCATGCGTGATCACGGCGCGCGGCACCGCGAAGGCCGGATCGACATAGAAGTCGCCGGGCTCACAGTAGAGCCCGCGCGGCGTGGGATATAGCCACGCACGTGGATTAAGAGTGTCGGTTGCCATGCTTCCTGATGCATCCTACGCCAGAGATATGGGGCTTCCCGACCTGTTTTCACGCTGGTTCGAGAGTCGCAGCTGGGCGCCGCGGCCGCATCAGCTCGCGCTGGTGGATCTCGCGCGGAAGGGCAAGAGCGCGCTCTTGATCGCGCCGACCGGCGGCGGCAAGACGCTGGCTGGCTTCCTTCCGTCACTGATCGAACTCACGGAGCGACGGCAGGCGGGCCAGGACCTGGCCTACAAGAAGGGGCAGGGAGAGCTGCACACGCTCTACATCTCGCCGCTCAAGGCACTGGCCACCGACATCCGCCGCAACCTCGAACAGCCGCTGGCCGAGATGCAGCTGCCGGTGCGGGCGGAGAGCCGGACCGGCGACACGCCGCAGAGCCGGCGCCTGCGCCAGCGCGAACGGCCGCCCGATCTTCTGATGACGACGCCGGAGTCGCTGGCGCTGCTTCTCTCCTATCTCGATGCGGCGAAGTTCTTTGCCAGCCTGAAGTGCGTGATCATCGACGAGCTGCATGCCTTCGCGACCAGCAAGCGCGGCCATCATCTGGCGCTCTGCCTGTCGCGGCTGGCCACGCTCGCCCCTCAGGCACGCTTCGTGGGACTGTCGGCCACCGTCGCCGATCCGCCGGCGCTCGCCGAATTCCTCGACCTGCGCGACGAGCCGGTCGAGATCGTGATGGGCGAGCCAGGTGCGCCGCCGGTCGTGTCGATCATCGACGCGCAGGAGCGCATCCCGTGGGGCGGCCACATGGGGCGCCATGCGGTGCCCGAGATCTACAACATCATCCGGCAGCACAGGACGTCGATCATCTTCGTGAACACCCGCGCCCAGGCCGAGCTGGCGTTCGACGCGCTTTGGCGGATCAACGACGAGAATCTGTCGATCGGCCTGCATCACGGTTCGCTGGCCGTCGAGCAGCGGCGCAAGGTCGAGGCGGCGATGGCGGCGGGCAGGCTGCGTGCGGTGGTCGCGACCTCGTCGCTCGACCTCGGCATCGACTGGGGCGATGTCGATCTCGTCATCCAGATGGGCGCACCCAAGGGCGTCAGCCGCCTGATGCAGCGTATCGGCCGCGCCAACCATCGGCTCGACGAGCCCAGCCGCGCCATGATCGCGCCGGCCAACCGCTTCGAGGTGCTGGAATCGCTGGCGGCACTTGAAGCTGTGGAGGCGCGCGAGCTCGACGGCGATCCGCCGCGGCCGCCCTGCCTCGACGTGCTGGCGCAGCACATCGTGGGCTCGGCCTGCGCCCAGCCGATCGACCGTGAGGCCTTCTTCGCCGAGGTACGCCGGGCACAGCCCTATCGCGACCTGCCGCGCAAGGACTTCGACGACACGTTCGACTTCGTGGCGACCGGCGGCTACGCGCTCGCGGCCTACGATCGCTGGCATCGGCTGAAGCAATTGCCCGACGGGCGCTGGATGCTGGCCTCGCCGCTGGTCGCCAAGCAGTTCCGCATGAATGTCGGCACCATCGTCGAGCTGCCGCTGATGAAGGTGCGGCTGCGGCGCGGCCCGGTCCTTGGGGAGGTGGAGGAGGGCTTCGTGCAGGGGCTGGTGCCGGGCGACACGTTCGTGTTCGCCGGCCGCCTGCTACGCTTCGAGGGCGTAAAGGAGCTGGCGGCGATCTGTTCGCCCGCCACCGGCGGCGATCCCAAGGTGCCGGCCTATGGCGGCGGCCGGTTGCCGCTCTCGACCTTCCTGGCCAACCGCGTGCGCGGCATCCTGCAGGATCCGCTGAAGCATCCGAAGCTGCCGGCCGAGGTGCAGGAGTGGCTGCGCATCCAGGTCTTCCGCTCGATGCTGCCGCCGGCCGACAAGTTGCTGGTCGAGGGATTCCCGCGCGGCGGCAAGCAGTTCCTGGTCGCCTATTGCTTCGAGGGTCGCAACGCGCATCAGACGCTGGGCATGCTGTTGACGCGGCGCATGGAACGCATGGGCCTGCGGCCGCTGGGCTTCGTCGCCACCGACTATGTGCTGGGCCTCTGGGGCTTGCGGCCGGCCTCGCCGAAGCAGCTCGAGGAGCTGTTCGACGAGGACATGCTGGGCGACGACCTCGAAGCCTGGATGGACGAATCGAGCATGCTGCGGCGCTCTTTCCGCAACGTCGCGGTGATCGCCGGCCTGATAGAACGGCGCTTCCCCGGTGAGGAGAAGTCGCGCCGTCAGGTCACGTTCAGCTCCGACCTGATCTACGACACGCTGCGCCAGCACGAGCCCAACCACATTTTGCTGCGCGCCACACGCCAGGACGCGGCCTGGCAGCTCGCCGACCTCAAGAGGCTGGGCGACCTGCTGAAACGCGCCAGGGGCCGCATCGTCTATGGCCGCCTCGATCGCATCTCGCCGCTCGCCGTGCCGGTGCTGCTCGAGATCGGCAGGGAGCGCGTGCTCGACGGCACCGCCGAGGACGAACTGCTGGACATCGCCGCGCAGGAACTGATCGACGAGGCGACGCGGCTCTGAAGCGGCGTCAGTGGAAGTCCCGGCTCTGAATACGGATCCTGGGCCGGTCGAGAACGATGCGGCTACGGTCGTGCTTCGGCTCGCCAGGTGGCTTCTGGGGGACATTCCGGCTCGAACGATGGCGCGTGGCGTTGGCCTCCGTGACCTTCACCCGCCGGTCGCCGGGATCGCTGAGGAACCCGTCGCCACGACCGTTGGTCAGGTGGAACAGGTCGAGTTCGGAGATGGAATCCAGTTCGGCCGAGAGATCCCACACCTCCTCAGCGACGAGGTGGATCACCTTGTATTCATCCTCGCCCTGGCACTGGATGCGCCCCCGCACGCCCATCAACCGGGCCCCCATTACGATGCGGCGATGGGCATCGAACACCTTGGGCCAGACCACGAGGTTGGCGATGCCGAACTCATCCTCGAGGGTGACGAACACCACGCCCGAAGCCGTTCCCGGTCGCTGGCGCACCAGCACGAGGCCTGCCAGGGTCAGGAGCTGGCCATTCCTCGATGATTTCAGCGTTTCGGTGCTGGACATGCCGCGTTGCGCGAGAGTGACCCGCAGCAGCTCCAGCGGGTGCGACCGCAACGACATCGAGAAGCTGCTGTAATCGTCGACCACCTGTTCTCCCAGCGTCAGGGCGGGAAGGGCGACGGCCGGCTCGAAGTCGCAGGCTCCCGCCTCCGTATCGAGCAATGGCAGCTGCCCATCGGAGAAGCCGCGCACCGCCCACAATACGTCGCGCCGCGTGAGGCCGAGGGACGCGAAGGCATCGGCACGGGCCAGCGCCACGATCTGCTTCCTGGTGAGGCCGCTGCGCCGCCACAGGTCGGAGGGATCGCGATAGAGCCTGTCGCCCCGGCGCGCCACCATCTGCGTAGCCGCTTCTTCCGAAAGACCCGTAACCTGGCGCAGGCCGAGACGCAGTGCGCAGCGGTTGTTTCGCCCCGGCTCCAGGGTGCAATCCCAGTCGCTGGCATTGATGTCGGGCGGCCGCACTTCGACGCCGTGCTCCTTTGCGTCTCGCACGAGCTGGGCCGGCGCATAGAAGCCCATCGGCTGGGAGTTGAGCAGGGCCGCGGTAAAGACCTCGGGGTAGTAGTGCTTCACGTAGGAGGAGGCATAGACCAGGATCGCGAAGCTCGCGGCATGGCTCTCGGGGAAGCCGTACTCGCCGAAGCCTTCGATCTGCCTGAAGCAGCGTTCGGCGAAGTCGCGGTCGTATTTCTTCTCCACCATGCCTTCGATGAAGGGAGTCTTGAACTTGTGGATGGTGCCGTTGTGGCGGAACGTCGCCATGGCGCGCCGCAGTTCGTCGGCTCTTTCCGGCGAAAATCCCGCACCCACGATGGCGATCTGCATCGCCTGCTCCTGGAACAGGGGAACACCCAGCGTCCTCGCAAGAACCGCCTTGAGTTCGTCCTTGGGATAGATGACGGCGTCGGGATTGGCGCGGTTCTTCAGGTAGGGATGCACCATGCCGCCCTGGATGGGGCCCGGCCGCACGATCGCCACCTGGACGACGAGATCGTAATACTCCCTGGGTTTCAGCCGCGGCAGCATCGACATCTGGGCCCGGCTCTCGACCTGGAAGACGCCGACCGAATCGGCGCGACACAGCATCTCGTAGACGTTCCGGTCGGTCGGGCGCATGGCGAGCGACAGCGTCTCTCCGAAATGCCTCTCGATCAGGGCAAAGCTCTTGCTCAGCGCCGTCAGCATGCCGAGCGCCAGCACGTCGACCTTGTAGATCTCCAGTACGTCGAGATCGTCCTTGTCCCACTCGACGACGGTACGATTCTCCATCGCCGCGTTCTGGATGGGCATCAGTTCGTCGAGGCGGCCCTCGGTCAGCACGAAGCCGCCGACATGCTGGGAGAGGTGACGCGGGAAGCCGCACAGCGCCGACGACAGTTCGAGCGCCAGCATGATGCGCGGATCCATCGGGTCGAGGCCCGCTTCCCGCACGTGGTCGCCCTTCACGCCGCTCGACCCCATGCCCCATACCGTGTCGGCCATCACGCCCACCGTGTCGGGCGAGAGACCCAGGACCTTGCCGACTTCGCGGATGGCGCTGCGGCTCCTGAAGGAGATCACCGTGGCTGCCAGGGCGGCGCGGTTGCGGCTCTTCGTTTCATAGATCCACTGAATGATCTCTTCGCGCCTCTCATGCTCGAAGTCGACGTCGATGTCGGGTGGTTCATTGCGCGAGTTGGACAGAAAGCGCTCGAACAGCACTTCCGTCTCGGCGGGGTTCACCGAGGTGATGCCCAGGCAATAGCAGACGGCGGAATTGGCCGCGGAGCCGCGACCCTGGCATAGGATGCCGCGACCGCGTGCCTCCTTCACGATCTCATGCACCGTCAGGAAGTAAGGCGCGATCCCTTTCTTCTCGATGAGTTCGAACTCGCGTCTGATCGTTTCGGACACTTTGGCCGGAACACTCTTGGGATAGCGCCAGTCCGCCCCTTCCCATGTCAGACGCCGGAGCTTGTCCATAGGGCTCTCGCCGCCCTCGTAGAGGACCGGATACTGGTAGGTGAGTTGCCGCAGCGAGAAGCCGCAACGCTTCACGATCTCCTGCGTGTGCGCGATGGCATGCGGATGGCGGCGGAACAGGCGCGCCATCTCCGCAGGTTCCTTGAGATGGCGCTCGGCGCTGGCGAAGCGGCGGAAGCCCAGATTCTCGACCGTGCAGCCGAGGCGGATCGCCGTCACGACATCCTGCATCGCCCGCCGTTCGGGCACGTGATAGTGCACGTCGTTGGTGGCGACGAGCTTCACGCCGTGCCGGTCGGCAAGATCGTCGAGCTGAGCGAGACGTCGCGCGTCGTCGCCGCGATAGAGCATGGAGGCCGCGAGGTAGCACCGTCCCTCGAACAGGTTGGCGAGCTTCCGCAATCGAGCACGGAAGGCCGGATCCTCGGGATTGCGCGGCGGCAGCACGATGGCCAGAAGGCCCTCGGCATATTCGGCAAGATCGTCGAAGCCGATGTCGCACTGGCCCTTTTCCGTGCGTCGGTTGCCCAGCGTCAGCAGGCGGGACAGGCGCTTGTAGGCGTCGAGATCGGTCGGATAGGCGAGCAGCGAGTAGCCGTCGCGTGTTTCGAGCCTGCTGCCGACCAGCAGTTTGATTCTGTCGTACCTGGGGTCCTTGGGATGCGTCTCGTGGCGCGAGGCCGCAAAGGCACGTACGACGCCGGCCAGCGTGTTGCGGTCGGTTATGCCGATGGCGGTGTGGCCGAGCTCGATCGCCCGTTCGACCAGCTCCTGCGGATGCGAGCCGCCGCGCAGGAAGCTGTAGTTGGTCGTGACCTGGAGCTCGGCGTAGTCCATGGGATCAGCGATCGACGAGTTCATCCGCCCGGGCGAGCGGCACGCCGCGCACCGGGATGCCCTCGCTCTTCAGGGCGTGCAGGAAATCCTCGTCGGCGCTGACCAGCGGCGCCTGGGCGGACTCGGCGCAGGCGGCATAGAAGCACTCGTGCACCGGCCGGCTGCATTGCAGGGCGATGGCCAGGGCGCGGTTACGCAGTTGCGGCGATTCGACGAAGGCCGAGACGAAGGACGGCAGCGCGATGTTGCGCACGATCGGCTCGGCCTGCTTGGCGGTGATCTCGCCGCGTGCCGTCTTCTGCCAGGCCAGTTCGGCAACGCCCGCGATCAGGATGTCAGGCGCGATCACCTCGTGACGGTTGGCCAGCAACGAGCGGGCCTGCGGCCGCAGAGGCTCCTCGACGAACCACTTGATGGCGACGCCGGGATCGACGACGACGATCACTTGTCGACTCCCATCTGCGCGGCGGTCATCCGCGGTGTCATGGCGGCGATGCGATCGGCCTCTTCCAGCGGATCGAGCACCAGCGGCTGGCCCGACGCGTAGGTCAGCAAGTCGCGCAGGTCGGCTTCGAGCGAGCGGCCCCTGGCGCGTGCATGGATCTTCAGTCGCTCGATGATCGCGGCATCGAGGCCGCGGATGGTGAGCGTGGTGCCGCGCTTGTTCGTTGCTGTTGCTGTTTCTGTTGCTGTTTCCATTTTCCTCTCCCCATCAGGCGCAGAAACCGTGGAGGAACCAGCGCGCCGTCGTCTGGCCGTTGGCGGCGAGCTGGTAAGGCCCGTCGCGGAACAGCCAGAAGCGCCCGCCGTCATCGTCCTCGACGCGGTAGTAATCGCGCACCGGCGGCAGGGTGCCGGCCGGCGGATGCGTGCCGTCGGACCGCGGCCGCCACCATTCATTGGCGATCCGTTCCGGACCGTCGGCGCGCACGATGCGATGGGCATGGCGCCGCCAATGGAAGACCGAGGGCGGATCGTCGGGCACGATGGCAGTGACCTCGACGGGTTCGGGCCGCTGCAGCAGGCGCGTCGGCCGTGCGCCCTTGAGGCTCGCGGCGCGGCGCCAGGCGCCCGCCGCTGCGGGCTTCGATGAAACGGGCGCCGCGACCTGTACGCGTTCGGGCAGATGGCTGTCGCGCGACAGCAGTCGCACCACGTTTTCCGCGCCCAGCCGCAGTGCCAGCCGGTCGGCGAGATCGAACGTGCCGTCGACGCCCGAGGCGACACCGGGCGCGTTCTGGTCGGGCAGCGAATCCTGCGTGCCGCTCCAGGTTTCGACCTCGGGAGCGGACAGGATCATCAGTTCGACGCCGAAGCCGGGATCGAGTTCACCGAGCCTCTCCTCGAACAGCTTCATCAGCTTCGGGTTGTCGCGGTTGGGCCGGCTGGTGCCGATCGAGGTGCGGTCGACCGAACCGTCGACACGATAGAGCGCGATCTCGAGCTGACGCGCGCCGACTCCCGCCTGTTCGAACTGGCGGCACAGCGCGGCCAGGAGACGGCTGGTCGCGGCGGCGATGTCCTCGGCCCGGCCGATCGGTTCGGCGAAGGCGAGGCGGGTGCGGAAGGCGGGCGGGATACGGCGTGGTTCGATCGGCTCGGCGAGCGTGCCCAATGCCTGATCGAGGCGATTGAGCGGCTGGTCGCCGAAGCGGCGGGCGAGCGGCGCGCGCGGCATGGGATAGAGATCGCCGATGCGGCGCAGGCCGAGCTTCAGGAAAGTCTCGAGGACCGGCGCCTCGAGGCGTAGCCCTTCGACCGGCAACGAGCCGAGCGCATCGCGCTGGCCGCGTGCCGGGCAAAGGAGATCGGCCTGGCGCTCGGCGAAGCGCGCCAGTGCCCAGGCGGCGCCCGCCGTGTCGGCCATCGCGGCGCGACAGGAAAGGTCGTGGCGGGCCAGGCGCGTGACCAGGTCGGCCAGAAGGGCGCGCTCGCCGGCCTCGCCCTCGCCGAAGAGATGCGTGCAGCCCGTCACGTCGAGCAGCAGGCCGGCATCGCCACCGAAGCCGCCGGTGCTGCAGGCCGTCTCGGTCTCCTCGGCCAGGGCACCGCCCAGCGGATCGATGGCGACCCAGGGCGTGTAGCGATCGCACCAACCCGCGATCGTCTCGATCAGGCGGCGGTCGGCCTGGGGCTCGCCCGCGATGGTGAGGAGATCAGGCAGCAGGGCGCGCGCATCGGCCAGCCGCATACGCGGCCGCAGGCCGGCGGCCCGGGCATGTGGATTGACGGCGGCGAGGCGCGGGCAGCCGTCGTGCCAGACGACGGTGGCGGCAGCCCTATCCGACCAGTCTTTCTTCGAAATGCGTGCCAGGCGATCCGTGGAGAGCTTGGGGAACCACAGCGAGACAATGCGTTTCATCGTTCCACTCCAGGAGCCAGGACGGTGTTTCGGCGGCGGACGGCGTGCCGAAGCGGTTGCGCCGGAGTTCGAGACGCCAGCGCGCGGCGCCGACATCCTTGAGGCCGGGCGTCGAGCACGACGGCGCCGAGGCGATCCGCCACCGGGTCGCGCAGACGCTTTGGGGTGGCGCGGGCTGGGCGCGCAGCAGAAGGGCGGGCACGCCGTTCTTCTCGGCGGCGAGCGACAGGCGGCGGCCGGCCGTGGGGTCGGCCGCCCGCGTCTCGCCCAGCACGGCGGCGATGCCGGGGCAACGCAGCCCTTCCTCCATCGCCCAGAAGAGATCCTCGTCGCGCTGGGCCGTGACCATCAGCAGGCGCGCCGGGTCGAACCAGGAAGAGAGCGCGGGCGCATAGGGCGGGGCGTCGAAGCGGCCGGTCGGGCGGCGGCACCAAAGGATCGTCCCTGGTCCGAAGCGACCGAGCAGATGGGCCGCGAAGCCGAGCGCGGCGCCGTCATGGGGCGCCACGCGACCGGAGGGCCCGGGACCCGCCTCGATCTCATGCAGGGCGCCCGTCAGCAGTCCGCCGTCGGGCAGCAGCGCATCGATGGCCGCAATCCCCAAGGGAACCGCGGCAGCCTTGCCGCTTCTCTGGACGCTGTTCGCCCTCTCCAGACGCCTCACCTTTTCCCGCAGGGCAGCAGGGACCAGAGCTGCCGAATCGTTGGCAGCCCTGGAAGATGGGGAAGCAAAGGCAGGCGGGGAAATGACCGGCATCGCCCCCTCTCGGTCTGGTGGATGGGCTGTGGGTTAAGTGTTCTTGTTTTGTTCTAGTTGCTTCACAATCGTGAGTCAACGGGACTAAGGGCTGGCATATCGAGTGCATCCGGGGAGAAGCTGCCGTCCTGTCCCGGAGGCTCCATGACTTTTCGTCTGTCCCTCGCCGCCCTCTGTGCCACCGCTTTCGCCCTGCTGGCGGGACCGGCGCTGGCGCGCTGTTCCAAGAACCTGGTCGAACTCGGTCCCATCCTGCAGGGGCGAGGCGTGCAGATGGCCTCGCTCGACGGGACGCAGCTGGCCGCGGACACGGCGAGCCGCGCCGTCATCACCTTTCTCGGCCATGCCAGCTTCGAGATCGACACGCCGCAGGGCGTGCGCGCCATCACCGACTACAACGGGCTGAACGGCTTCGGCCGCAAGCCCGACATCGTGACGATGAACAATGCGCATTCCACGCACTACACCGACACGCCCGAGGAGGGGATCACCTACGTGCTGCGCGGCTGGCCGAGCGAGGCCGGCCAGACCGAGGCCCGCCACGACGTCTCGCTCAAGGACCTCAAGGTGACGAACCTGCCGACGAATGCGCGCGACTGGGGCGGCGGCTCGGCGCGCATCAACGGCAACTCGATCTTCACCTTCACGATCGGCGATCTCTGCATCGCCCATCTCGGCCATCTGCATCACCGGCTGACCAAGGACCATCTCGACGAACTCGGCCGCATCGACGTGCTGATGGTGCCAATCGACGGCGCCTACACGGTCGGCCTGCCGGTGATGGTCGAGGTCATCCGCCAGATCCAGCCGCGCATCGTACTGCCGATGCATTATTGGGGACGCGGCCAGGTCGCGCGCTTCGAGGAACTGATGGCGGATCAGGACGCGGTCTTCATCTGGCCCGACCGTCGCACCATAGAGGTGGCCCACGACAAGCTGCCCGAGAAGCTCACCGTCTATGTCGTCGGCGGGAATGGCGGCGACTGATCCATCGATCTATTCGACCCCGCTGGTGCCCCAAGCGACGTCAGCCCTGCTGGGGCATCCCGTCGGCGAGCATCTTCAATGCCGAGTCGCGCGTGTCGAAGACGAGCTGGCGGGCGAAGCCCTCGGCGGCCTTGGCATCGCCGCCGAGGATCGACTCGACCAGACCGCGCCAGTTGGCGATCGATTGCCGGCGTCGTTCCGATGTCGATAGGCTGAGCTTGGTATAGCGGGCGGTCTGACGGCCGAAAGACAGGATCAGGTCGGCGAGACGCCGGCTGCCGGCATTGCGCACGCAGAACTCGCTGATCGCCAGGCTCGCGCGCGCATAGGCCTCGGCATCGTCGAACGATCCTTCGAGGTCGGCATAAAGGCGTTCCAGCTCGATCCGGCCGTCCGGGGCGAGAGCAGCCACGAGACGCTCACAGGCCAACCCCATCAGCTGGGCGCGGATATCGAATATGTCCTGGACCTCGTCGGCACTGAGCATTGTCACCTGCGCACCGCGTTGCGGGAGGATCGTCACCAGCCCCTCGCGCTCGACGATGCGCAGGGCTTCGCGGACGGAGGCCCTGCTCACCCCGAACGCCGCTGCGAGATCGACCTCGCGCAGCTTCTGCCCAGGTACGAATTCGTTCTCGACGATGGCCTGCCCGATCCGCACCGCGATTTGCGCCGGCAGGGTGGCGTAGATGTCGTAGGTCTTCTGAAGTGGCATCGCCATGGATGGAAGTGCTGTACCGGGATTTCCCCCTTGCTTCCAGTCGATCTTTGTCAGAGTGTCTGTAATTAACAATGTCGACATTCTGACAGAGGGAAGTCCATGAAAGAGATGGAACTGGAAGAGATCGCGGGCAGATCGGCCTGGCTTGGTCGCGACCTGCAAGCGAAAGAGGACGAGTGGATCTATCGGCTGAACGATGCCGAGATTGCCGAAATCGACTCGGCGCTTCGCCATCTCCAGTCGACCGGTCGCCAGATTCCGGACATTGCCAAGGAGCATTTCCCGCTACAGCGCTTCGCGCGAACGTTGCGGTTGCTGCAGACGGAGATCGAGAGCGGTCTCGGCATCCTGCTGGTCCGCGGCCTGCCCCGCGATCGCTACAACGCCGAGGAAATGGGCCTCATCTACTGGGGCATCGGCGCTCATTTCGGGCGTGCGGTGGCGCAGAACGCCCAGGGCGACGTGCTGGGCCACGTCCGCGATCTCGGCCGCGACCAGTACAAGGACATGCATGCGCGCGGCTATCAGACCGCCTCCCTGCTGCCGTTCCACAACGACTCCTGCGACATCGTGGGTCTGTGCTGCCTCGAGACGGCGCAGAGCGGCGGCCTCTCCGCCGTCGCCAGTTCGGTTGCCGTCTACAACGCGATGCTGCGCTCCCGCCCCGATCTGGTGAAGGTTCTCTCCCAGCCGTTCTATGCCGATCGCCGAGGCGAGGAGTCCGAGGGGCAGAAGCCCTATTACGTCACGCCGATCTTCATCTGGCACAAGGGCCGGATGTTCAACCGATTCAACCGCACCTTCATCGACTCCGCGCAGCGATTCGACGAGGTGCCGCGTCTAACCAAGTTGCAGGTCGAGGCGCTCGATACGGTGGCGGCCTATTGCAAGGATCCCGTGTTCCGCCTCGACATGAAGCTGGAGCGGGGCGACATGCAGTTCGTGAACAACTACTGCGTGCTCCACTCGCGCACGGCTTATGTCGATCATGCCGAGCAGGAGCGCAAGCGGCACCTGTTGCGCCTGTGGCTGCGGACGCCGGCGTTCGCCGACTACCCCGCCTCGTTGCGCGATCGCTATGAAGACATGGACAAGTGGCGCAGCAGCCCGCGGCCGCCGTCGTACAATTTCGTCACCATGAAGGAGGTGACGACCCACTGACACGGCCTCGTCCCGCTCGCATCAAATCAAGAAAACTGGAGGAAACATGACATTGACGAGGCGCGCGCTGGCCGCAGGGCTGGCGCTGATGATGACGTGTGCGCCGGCAATGGCGCAGTACCCCGACAAGCCGATCAGGCTCGTGGTGCCGTTCCCGCCGGGAGGTCCCACCGACGTCTTCGCGCGTGTCCTGTCGGTGGCGCTGGGGGAACAGCTCGGACAGCAGGTGGTGATCGAGAACAAGGGCGGCGCCGGCGGCACGGTCGGTACCGACCTGGTCGCGAAAGCGAAATCCGACGGCTATACGCTGCTGTTCGGCACGGCTGCCACGCACGGCATCAACGTCTCGCTGTACAGTCAACTTCCCTATGATCCGCTGAAGGACTTCGAACTGGTGGCGCTGGCAGGTCTCGTGCCGATGGTGCTGCTGGTTCCGCCCGAACAGCCGCGCACGCTGCCCGAGCTGATCGCCAAGTTGAAAGCCGAGAAGGGCAAGTCGAGCTACGCCTCGTCGGGCAATGGCACGACCAATCATCTTGCGGGCGAGCTGTTCAAGACTCGCGCCGGTGTCGAGGCCACCCATGTGCCTTATCGCGGCTCGGGCCCGGCGCTGCAGGACCTGATGGGCGGCCGCGTGACGTTCATGTTCGATTCGTTCGGAACGTCGCTCGAGCAGATCAAGGCCGGCAAGCTCTATGCCGTCATCATAATGGCCGACAAGCGCAGCCAGGCGCGTCCCGAGGTACCGACATCGGCGGAAGCGGGGCTGGCCGGCTTCGTCGGCGGCACCTGGAACATCGTGGCGGTGCCGGCAGGCACGCCCAAGCCGATCGTCGACCGGCTGAACACCGCCATCAACAAGGCGCTGGTCAGCCCGGCGGTGGCAGAGCGGCTGCAGCAACTCGGCATCGAGGCGGTCACGGATTCGACGCCGGCCAGCACGCGCGCGTTCGTCACGGCCGAGATTGCCAAATGGCGCGACGTGATCCGCGCCTCCGGCGCGAAGGTGGACTGACATGCGGCTCATCATTGCCTCACTTCTCGCGAGCGCCGTTGCCCTGCTGTCGGCCGGGCAAACGCTCGCTCAGTATCCCGACAAGCCGCTGCGCATGGTGGTCCCGTTCCCGCCCGGCGGCCCGACCGACCTGATCGCGCGTGTGGTCGCCGTCGGCATGGCTGCCGATCTTGGCCAGCAGGTCATCATCGACAACAAGGGCGGCGCCGGCGGCAATGTCGGAACCGAAATTGTCGCCAAGGCCAAGCCTGACGGCTACACGCTGCTGTTCGGCACGGCGGCGACGCACGGTATCAACATCTCGCTCTACAAGAGCCTTCCCTATCATCCGGTGAAGGACTTCGAACTGGTCGCACTGGTCGGCCTCGCGCCGATGGCGCTGTTGGTGCCGCAAGGGCAGCCGACGAAGCTGCCGGACCTCATTGCCAAGCTGAAGGCAGAGCCCGGCAAGGCGAGCTATCCGTCCTCCGGCAATGGCACGACCAATCATCTGGCCGGCGAACTCTTCAAGACCCGCACCGGCGTCGATATCCTTCATGTGCCCTATCGCGGGACGGGACCGGCGCTGCAGGACCTGCTCGCCGGACGGCATGCACTGATGTTCGCCACACTGGGACCGGTGATGGAAAACGTCCGGGCGGGTCAGCTCGTTCCGGTCGGGCTGATGGCCGAAAAGCGCAGCACGGTGATGCCCGACATCCCGACCATGAAGGAAGCCGGCCTCGCCGACTTCGTGGGAGGCACCTGGAACATCGTTGCCGTCCCGGCCGGCACGCCGACGGACGTTGTGCGCCGCCTCAACGCTTCCATCTACAAGGCGCTGGCCGACCCGACGCTCGGTGAGCGGCTCAAGTCCCTGAACGTCGAGGCGAGCGAGGCCATGACGCCCGCGGAGACGAAGGCCTTCGTCGAGGCCGAGATCGAGAAGTGGCGCAAGATCGTGATGGCGGCCGGCGCACAGGTCGACTAGGCGCCGGTGCCACGCCCCTTCTCGAAGCCGGCGAGGAACTGGACGAGGTTGCGGCCGAGATCGTCGCCGAGATAGCCGCCTTCCTGCACGAGCACCGTCGGCAGGCCCGCGCGGGCGATCTTCTCGGCCATGGCGTGGAAGCCGGCGCCGGTAACCTTCAGGCCCTGTAGCGGATCGCTTTCGCTGGCATCGAGGCCGAGCGCCACGACCAGCGCGGTGGGCTGGAATTCGCGGATTCGTGCAAGGGCCTTGTCGCCAGCCTCGAGCCAAGGCGCGTCGGGCGAGCCGAGCGGCAGGGGCAGGTTGAGGTTGAAGCCCTGGCCCTTGCCGTCGCCTCGCTCGTGCGCATGACCCCAGAAGAACGGGTAGTAGTAGTCGGGGTCTGCATGGATCGAGACCGTGAGCACGTCGTTGCGCTCGTAGAAGATGCCCTGCGTGCCGTTGCCGTGATGCACGTCGACATCAAGGATCGCCACGCGCTCGTGTCTGCCCCGCAGGCGTTGAGCGGCCACGGCGGTGTTGTTCAGGAAGCAGAAACCGCCTGCCATATCGGGATAGGCGTGATGGCCGGGCGGCCGGCAGAGTGCATAGGCATGGTCTTCACCTGCCAGCACCATGTCGGCAACGGTAGCGGCGACCTCGGTGGCGGCCAGAGCCGCGTCCCAGGTATGCGGGCCGATGGGACAACCGGTGTCGACCTGATGCCAGCCGGCGCGACCTGCCAGGGCCTTCGGGTAGGAGGCATGAGCGCGTGCGGGATGGACGTTCGGCACCACTTCCGGTCCCGCACCCGGCAGCTTCGCCCATTCGCGCGCAGCGATCTGCAGGAAGTCGATATACTCCGGTGTATGAACGGTCGCCGCCGGCGCCGGGCCGTATGACTTCGGCGGCAGGATGGCATGGCCCGCTTCCGTGGCGGCGGCCAGCAGACGCGTCGCGCGCTCCGGTTGCTCGGCGCTGCGCTGCTTGGTGCCGCGCACCACGAAGTGCTGCGGATCGTGCTGGGCGTGTTTCTCGGAATAGACGATCTTCATCATGGGACCTCAGCGCGTCGCGATGGCCTTTGCCGATTTCAGCGCGGCGATCTCGTCATCGCTATAGCCTACCTCGCGCATGATCTCGACCGTGTGCTCGCCGACACCCGGCGCCTTCTGCCGCGTCTCGACCGGGGCGGCGGACAGCTTGATCGGGTTGGCGGCCGACTTCACCGGACCGATGCCGGGATAGTCGATCTCCAGCACGCTGCCGCGCGCCCTCGCGTGTTCGCTCGCCATCACGTCGCTCACCTTGTAGGCGGCGGAGCAGGGCATGCCGGCGGGGATCAGCCTTTCGAGCAGCTCGTCGGCCGTGTGCTCCAGGAAATGGGCCTCGATCATCCCTTCGAGCAGCGCCCGATGGGCGACGCGACCGGCATTTGTCTTGAAGCGCTCGTCTTCGAGCCAGTCGGTCTTGCCCAGGGCGGTGCAGAGCAGGCGCCAGAAGGCGTCGTTGGTGCCGGCCACGAACACTGGCTGGGTCTTGGTCGGAAAGACGCGCAGCGGGCAGAGGATCGTGTTCGAGGTCCCCATGCGCTCCGGGTTCTCGCCGGTGAGGCCGTGGTTGGTGATCCAGTGGCTCATCATGTGCATGCCGACGTCGAACAGCGACAGGTCGAGCCGCTGGCCCTTGCCGGTCTTGATGCGGTGCAGCAGCGCGAAGGCGATGCCGCCGGCGCAGGCGAGGCCGGTCGAATAGTCGATGGGCGCGGTGCCGACGCGGCACATCTCGCCCTGGTAGGGACCGGTCGCGTCCATCAGGCCGATCTCGGCCTGGATGCAGGGATCGTAGCCGGCGCGGGGCGAGTAGGGACCGGTCTGGCCATAACCCGAGATCGAGGCATAGATCGCCTGCGGGTTGACCTTCGAAACGACGTTCCAGCCGAAGCCCAGCTTGTCGATCACGCCCGGCGTGAAGGCCTCCATGAACACGTCAGCCTTCTTGACCAGACGCATCAGCACGTCCTTGCCGCCCTCGCTGCGCAGGTCGATCGCCAGGCCGCGCTTGTTGCGGTTCATCGACGGCACCCAGGCGCCGCCGAAATGCGGCCGGAAATGCTCGCCGTTCAGAGGTTCGACCTTGATCACGTCGGCGCCCATGTCGCCCAGGATCTGCCCCGCGGTTGGGCCGGCGATGACCTGCGTCAGGTCGAGAACGAGCGTGTCGGACAGCGGAAGCATGCGATGAATTCCTCCTGAACTCCACCCATGCAAGACGACGCACACCTGCTCAAGCACTTCGTTTCGCTGGCTGGCATTTGCTATGGTCGCAGCCTGTCTCGATCCGGAGTCCACAGCCAATGAATGCCAGCGACCGCCCCAATCTCCGCGTAGATCACGACCGGCTTTGGTCGAGCCTGATGGAATTGGGCAAGATCGGCGGGACCGAAAAGGGTGGCGTCTGCCGCATCGCGCTGACCGACCTCGACCGGCAGGGGCGCGATCTGTTCGTGCGATGGGCCAAGGAAGCGGGCTGCACGATCAAGGTCGACCAGCTGGGGAATGTCTTCGCCCGTCGCGAGGGCCGCGATCCGGCCAGGCCGCCGATCATGACCGGCTCCCATCTCGACACCCAGCCGACCGGCGGCAAATTCGACGGCGCCTATGGCGTGATGGCCGGGCTCGAAGTGCTGCGCGTGCTGCACGATTCGAACTACGTCACCGAGGCACCGATCGAAGTCGC
The DNA here is from genome assembly GCA_046296475.1 of Reyranella sp. Lineage (GTDB taxonomy): Bacteria > Pseudomonadota > Alphaproteobacteria > Reyranellales > Reyranellaceae > Reyranella. The sequence continues at coordinate 10,243 of JBKBLH010000021.1, read as the reverse complement.
CGTCTGGACCAACGAGGAAGGCTGCCGCTTCGCGCCGGCGATGGTGGCCTCGGGGGTGTTCGGCGGCGCCTTCACGCTGGAACATGCGCTGTCGATCGAGGATCGCGACGGCGTCACCTTCGGCGAGGCGCTGAAGCAGATCGGCTATGACGGCAAGGAGCCGGTCGGCGGCCGGCCGATCGGCGCCTTCTTCGAGGCGCATATCGAGCAGGGGCCGATCCTCGAGCGCGAGAAGAAGACGATCGGCGTCGTGACGGGCGCGCAGGGGCAGCGCTGGTACGAGGTCAGCTGGACGGGCATGGAGAGCCATGCCGGCACGACTCCCATGGAGGGCCGCCGCGATGCGCTGGTCGGCGCGGCCGAACTGATCGTGGAGTGCCGGCGGATCGGCAACCGGCCCGACGGGCGCTCGACCATCGGCGTGATCGAAAGCCAGCCGCAGTCGCGCAATACCATCCCGGGCCGCGTCTTCATGACGGTCGACTTCCGCCATCCCGACGATGGCGAACTCGCGAAGATGGATGCCGAGATGCGCGCCGCCGCGGCCGACATCGCCAGGCGCCACGGGCTCGAGGTGAAGATCGAGCAGATCTGGTACTTCCCGCCGTCGCCGTTCGCCAAGGAGCTGGTCGACGCGGTGCGCCGCGGCGCCGAGCAGGCGGGCTATCCGCACATGGACATCGTGAGCGGCGCCGGCCACGACGCCTGCTACGTGAACCGCGTGGCGCCGACGGCGATGGTCTTCGTGCCCTGCAAGGACGGCGTCAGCCACAACGAGATCGAGGACGCGAGCAAGAGCGACGTCGGCGCCGGCGCGCAGATCCTGCTGCAGGCGATGGTCGAGCGGGCGAACGCGTAGGTGAAAGCGGGAGGGCTGGTCTCCGTCGCGGCCGCGGCGTTGGTTGCGACGATCGCGGGCGTGGGCGGCACTTTGCCGGTCGTGCTGGCCGCGGCCCAGGCGGTGGGGGCGACGCCCGATCAGGCGAGTTCCTGGGTCTCGGGGTTGGGCCTCGCCACGGCAGCCAGCGCGCTGCTGCTGAGCGTTCGATACCGCATGCCCATCATCACCGCGTGGTCGACGCCGGGCGCGGCGCTGATCGCCTCGACCTCCGGCGTGCCGGGCTTCGCGGCGGCAGTCGGCGCCTTCGTACTGGCGGCGCTCCTCATCCTGCTGACCGCCGCGGTGAAGCCGCTCGGCCGGCTGATCGGCAGGATTCCCCCCAGCATCGCCGCCGCCATGCTGGCCGGCATCCTGCTGCGGCTGGTCATGGCGATGGTCGAGCATGTGCCGTCGGCCCCGCTGCTGGTCCTGCCGCTGGTCGCGCTGTTCCTGGTGGCGCGTGTGTTCTTTCCGGCCCTTGCCTCGCTGATCGTGCTGGTCGGCGGCGCACTGCTCGCCTGGTCGCTGGGCCTGGTGAAGCCTTTGCCGTCACTCGGCCTGTCGACCCTGGTCGTCACCGCGCCGGCATGGGACGTGGCGACGCTGGTAGGCCTTGGCGTGCCGCTCTATCTCGTCACCATGGCATCGCAGAATCTGCCGGGCTTCGCGGTTCTGCGCGGCTCGGGCTACCAGCCGCCGACCCAGCCCATCCTCGCGGTGACCGGCGCGGCGTCGCTCGGCACGGCATTCCTCGGCGCCCACACCTCGAACCTCGCGGCGATTTCGGCGGCGCTGTGCACCGGTCCCGACGCCCATCCCGATCCGGCGCAGCGCTGGAAGGCGGGGCCGTTCTATGCCGTGTTCTGGGGCCTGATTGCCCTGTTCGGCGCCTCGCTGGTCGGCCTGTTCGGCGCGCTGCCGCCGGCATTGCTGGCCACTGTCGCCGGGACCGCGCTGCTGGGCTCGACCGCGGGCGCGCTGGGGATCGCGCTGGCGGGCGAACAGGACCGGCTCGCGGCGGCGGGCACGCTCGCCGTCACCGTCTCCGGCGTCACCCTGATGGGCGTCGGATCGGCCTTCTGGGGCCTCGTCTTCGGGCTGCTGATCCTCGGGATCGACCGGCTCACGAGGTCGAAACGCTAGGGCCGCGTACAGAGGGGGGCCTTTCGGAATCAGTTATTTCGTTTATTTCGTTTGTTGCGGTTGTTTGGCCGCTGAGCGTGCAATTTCCCTTTGATATCAGGGCTTTAGGGGGAATCGCGCGCCGTAGGCTTCGAGCGGCAGGTCAAGGGCGCGGCAGAGGAAGCTGATCGTGTGATAGTAGCCCGCGAGCGCGATCACTTCGAGGATCTGCGCCTCGTCGAAATGCGTGGCCAGTTCGGTCCACGTCTCGTCGCCGATGGTGCGGCGGTCGACCAGATCGTCCACGGCGGCCAGCAAGGCCTGTTCGTCGGCCGACCAGCAGGGCACATCGGCCGGCCCGTGGACCGTCGCGGCGATCCTCTCCGCATCGAAGCCGACCTTCTCCGCAAAGAACGCGATGTGCACGCCCCATTCATATTCGGCGCCGAGCCGCGCCGTCGTGCGGTCGATCACCACCTCGCGCTGGCGCAGCGAGAGGGCGCCCCGGTCGAGCAGGCCGCCGGCGAACATCTTCCCGAAGACGCGCGGGTTGCGGGCCATCGTCCGGAACAGGACCAGCGGCGCGACCCCCGGCGGCATGATGCGCGCCAGGGCCGCCGCGATCTCGGGCGGATAGGGTTCGTCGGCGGGGGCGATGCGGGGCATGGAAGATCTCCGATCCGTTTGCTACATATTTAGTAGCAACAGGCGATGCGTCGCGCTACAGAAAATGTAGTAACGGAGTGTATTGGATGGTGAAGAAGGTGCGCGGCTCGACGAGCGGCCGCCCGATCATGGCGCTGCTCGACCTTCTCGGGCGGCGCTGGACCCTGCGGATCGTCTGGGAACTGCGCGAGCAGCCGCGGCGGTTCCGCGAGCTGCAGGACCTGATCGGCGCCAGCCCGACCATCGTGAACACACGGCTGGCCGAGCTGCGCGAGGCCAGGCTGGTCGAGCTCGACGAAGCGGCCGGCTACCGGCTCACGGCACTGGGAAACGAGCTGTTGCGGCTGTTCCTGCCGCTGCACGTCTGGTCGGAGAAATGGGCCAAGGCGACGGTCTAGTCGCCGCCGGCCTCTAGTCTAGTGGGGAACGCAGACGAACATGCTCTTGCCAATATGATTGCAATCTTTAGCAACCCTGTACCCTAATGGGTTCATGAGGAAGATTGCCGTGGTCGCTGTTCTGCTCGCTCTGGTTTCATCGGGCTGCACAAAGCCGACCTCGAACCTTCACGCGAACAGTCCGGGAGGTCGGATCGTGTATCCGATTACCGCTGAGGAGGCTGACGGCGTTATCTCCCGAGCGCTGAATTCCACACTTCCTGGGGCAAACGTCACTCCAGTTGCGGGGCCCTATAAGGGTTACGTGGCGGTAGCTACATTCCCTCGTGAGACACGGACCTACACCTACACCGCGACAGCAGTACCGGCCGTGGGACTCAAACCCGACGGCACGCGTGCGCATGGATTTGCCTTCGATGTCTCCGGGTCGCGAATTGGCCCGGGGGAACACCTCTTCGAAGCGATCAATCTCGGGGCGGCAACGCTCAATGCTCCACTACCTTTGGCGAGCAACTAGGATTTTTCCGCTTCGAGTTGAGTCAACATTTGCTGGAGTGGCGCGCCCCCTGCCCAGACCAAGTGGTTGGCAGAGGAGGCTGTCTTGGCTCAAACCCTGCGCCGCGTCAGCCAGCCGGACAGGATCAGGGCAGAGGCGGCGATCGTGACGACGAGGGTCGCGAGCACGTTGATCTGGGGGTCGACGCCCAGCCGGACGCTGGAATAGACGCGCATCGGCAGGGTCTGCGACTGCGCGCCGGCGACGAACTGGGTCAGGATCAGGTCGTCCAGCGACAGGGTGAAGGCGAGCAGCCAGCCCGATCCGACGGCCGGCGCGATCAGCGGCAGGGTGACGGTGCGGAACGTCGTCCAGGGCGTGGCGCCGAGGTCCATCGCCGCTTCCTCCAGCGAACGGTCGAAGTCGGCGAGGCGGGCCTGCACGACGATGGCCACGAAGGCGACCGAGAAAGTGGTGTGGGCAATGGCGATGGTGAGGAAGCCGCGGTCCGGGCCGCCGAAAAGTCTTTCCGCGCCGACGAACAGCAGCAGCATCGAGATGCCCATGACGACTTCCGGCATCACCATGGGGGCGACCACGAGGCTTCCGAACAGGGCGCGCCCGGGAAAACGCGGCGCGCGCGCGAGCGCGTAGCCTGCGGCGAGGCCGAGCAGCGCTGCGCCCGTCGCGCTCACCAGCGCGATGCGCAGCGAGAGCCAGGCGGCCTCCAGCATCGCCTCGTTGGCAAACAGGGCGTGCCACCATTTGAGCGAAAAGCCCGACCAGACGGTGACGAGGCGCGATTCGTTGAACGAATAGACGATCACCAGCGCGATCGGCAGGTAGAGGAAGGCATAACCGAAGGCCAGCATGCCGAAGGCGAAGCGGGCGCGGCCCGTCATGCGACCGCCCTCATGTGCGCTTCTCCAGGCTGCGCGCCTGGTTGCGCTGGAAGAGCGCGATCGGCCCGACCAGCAGCACCAGAAGGCAGACCGCAACCGCAGAGGCGAGCGGCCAGTCGCCGTTGGTGAAGAATTCGTCCCACAGGACCTTGCCGATCATCAGCGTCTCGGTGCCGCCCAGCAGGTCGGGGATCACGAACTCGCCGACCGCCGGGATGAAGACCAGCAGGCAGCCCGCAACTATGCCCGGGAACGACAGCGGCAGGGTAACGGTCAGGAACGCCGCGAAGGGCTTTGCACCGAGGTCGGCCGCGGCTTCGAGCAGCCCATGATCGAGCTTCTCCAGCGTGGCGTAGAGCGGCAGCACCATGAACGGCAGGTAGGCGTAGACGATGCCGAGATGGACCGCCCATTCGGTCCCGAGGATCGTGCCGGGATTGGAGGCGAGACCGCTCCAGCGCAGGAACTGCTCGATCAGGCCGTTGTCGGCCAGCAGGCCCATCCAGGCATAGATGCGGATCAGGAACGAGGTCCAGAACGGCAGCACGACCAGCATCAGCAGCAACGGCCGCCGGTTGGGCGCGGCTCGCGCGATGGCGTAGGCCATGGGATAGCCCAGCAGCAGGGCCACCAGGGTCGAGGTCGCGGCGATGCGCAGCGAGGAGAGCCACGCCGCCACGTAGAGGTCGTCGGAGAAGAGCAGCGCGAAGCTCTTGAAACTGAGTCCCAGCTCGACCGGCGGCACCGAGTCGGGCGCATAGGTCCCCAGCGAGATGGCCAGCACCAGCAGGCAGGGCAGCAGGAAGAAGATCCCGAGCCACAGGAAGGGCAGGCCAATGACGAAGCGCATCGCCTAGAGTCCTTCCATTTCAGGAGAGGTCATTGTTGGGATGCTCGCCGTTTTCTTCTGTGTCATCCCGAGCGTAGCGAGGGATCCTTGTTCGGTGGCAGTCAAGGGTCCCTCGCGACGCTCGGGAAGAAAC
>JBKBLH010000021.1:0-4786 GCA_046296475.1 Reyranella sp. | reverse complement strand
GCCGGTCGCTCGGTACCTTGGTGCGGGGCCTCCCAGGGGCCCCCCCCTCCGCGGGGGATGACACAAGGGTGTCGGTCGAAGCTTCGTCTACAGCCCTTCTGCCTTGCATTGACCCACTTACCTCATCCCGAGAGCTTGCCCAATACGCCCACAAGTTCTCAGGGGGAGGTCGGTGTTGGAACGCTCGGCTCGATTCGATCTCGACCATTAGCGCTCTAGGCCTCCAGCCTCTGGCCGGCCTCGTCCGACCAGCCCAGCCAGACCTCCTGTCCTCGTGCGAAGGCGGCGCCGGCGTTGCGGCTGGTGTTCGTCGTCGAGACGGTCATCGTGCCGTGGGCGTCGGTCTCGACACGATAGAGCGAGCGGTCGCCCTCGTAGGCCACGTCGACGATCCGGCCGGCGACGGTCCGGGGCAGGGCGGGCCGTTCGGCGGAGAGCGCGATCTTCTCGGGCCGCAGTGCCATCCAGCTGCCGCCGTCGAGGGCGACGATGTTGGCAATGCCGATGAAGTCGGCGACGAAGCGCGAAGCCGGATGCTCGTAGACCTCGTGCGGCGTGCCGATCTGGGCGATGCGGCCCGCGTTCATCACGGCGAGCCGGGTCGCCATTGACATGGCCTCTTCCTGGTCGTGCGTGACCATGACGAAGGTAAGACCGAGCTGCTCCTGCAGGCGCACCATCTCGAAGCGCGTGCTTTCGCGCAGCTTGCGGTCGAGCGCGGCGAGCGGCTCGTCGAGCAGCAGCAGCTTCGGCCGCTTCACCAGCGCCCGCGCCAACGCCACCCGCTGGCGCTGGCCGCCCGAGAGCTGCGAGGGCTTGCGCTTCGCATGGTCCTGCAGATGAACGAGCTTCAGGATCTCCGCGACCCGTCCGGCGATCTCGGGCGCCTTCACCCCGTTGCGGCGCAGCCCGTAGCCCACGTTCGCCGCCACATCCATGTGCGGGAAGAGGGCATAGGACTGGAACATCATGTTCACCGGCCGCCGATAGGGCGGCACGTCGGTCATGTCCTGGCCGTCGATGAACAGGCGTCCTTCGTCGGGCGTCTCGAAGCCGGCCAGCATGCGAAGAAGCGTGGTCTTGCCGCAGCCCGAGCCGCCCAGCAATGCGAACAGCTCGCCACGCGCGATCTCGAGGTCGACCCGATCGACCGCGACGATCGGCCCGAAGCGCTTGCTCAATCCCTCGATGCGGACGATCGGGCCATCGCGTGACGCACTGTTCAATTCAACGGCCCGTCTTCACCGAGGTCCACAGACGCGTACGGTCGCGCACCTGTTCGGCGGTGCCGGCCGTGATGGTGTAGAACTTCGCGCGCACGTCGGCCGGCGGATAGATCAGCGGGTTCTCCGAGATGTCCTTCGGCAGCAGCGCGAAGGCCGCCTTGTTGCCGTTGGCGTAGCCGGTGAGCTCGCTCGACGCGGCGGCGACCTTCGCCTCCAGCATGAAATCGAGGAAGCGATAGGCATTGGCCTGGTTGGGCGCGTCCTTCGGAATCGCCACGACGTCGATCCAGAGCAGCGAACCCTCCTTGGGGATCGCATACTCGATGTCGACCTTGCTGGCGGCCTTGGCGCCGCGGTCGCGCGCCTGGAAGATGTCGCCTGAGTAGCCGAAGGCCAGGCAGATGTTCCCGCCGGCCAGCGCGTTGATGTACTCCGACGAATGGAATTTGCGGACATAGGGCCGCACCGCTTTCACCACGTCGGCCGCCTTGGCGAGATCCTCCGGCTTCTTCGAATCGGGATCGAGGCCGAGATACTTGAGCGCCGCCGGCAGCACGTCGGTGGCGCTGTCGAGCAGCATGACGCCGCAATCCTGGAACTTCGAGACGACGGCCGGATCGAAGATCATGCGCAGCGAATCGACGGGGGCGTCGGCCATGCGCTTCTTGATCTCGGCGACGTTGTAGCCGATGCCCGTCGTGCCCCACATCCACGGCACGCCATGGGCATTGTTGGGATCGTACCTGGTCAGCGCCGTCATGATCTCGGGATCGAGGTTCTTCCAATTCTTCAGCTTCGACTTGTCGAGGGGCAGGAAGATGTTGGCCTGGATCTGGCGCACGAAGAAGGGCGAGGCCGTCGGCACGACGATGTCGTAGCCCGACTTGCCGGTGCGCAGCTTGGCGTCGAGGATCTCGTTGCTGTCATAGGTCGTGTAGTTGACCTTGATGCCGGTATCCCGGGCAAAGTCCTTCACCTGGTCCTCGGCGATATAGTCCGACCAGTTGTAGACGTTGACCGAACCCTGGGCGGCGACAGGGCCGGCAGCGGCGAGGAAGAGCAACGAGGCAAGAGCAAGCAGACGCATCGGCAACTCCGCAGGATCAGACGCCAAGATACCTGTGCTGCAGGTCCTTGTCCCCGGCCAGGGCCTGTGACGAGCCGGTCCAGACGACACGGCCCTTCTCGACGATGTGGTGGCGGTCGGCCAGCGGGATCAGGGCCGACACGTTCTTGTCGATGACCAGGATCGCCTGGCCCTCGGCCTTCAGCCGGCCGAGGCAGGCCCAGATCTCCTGGCGGATCAACGGCGCCAGCCCCTCGGTCGCCTCGTCGAGGATCAGCAGCTTGGGATTGGTCATCAGGGCACGGCCGATCGCCAGCATCTGCTGCTCGCCGCCCGAAAGCTGGTTGCCCATGTTGCGCTGGCGTTCGGCGAGCCGCGGGAAGAACTCGAAGACGCGCGCGATGGTCCACGGGCTCGGCCGCGCCGCGCGGTTGGCGCTGGCCGCGAGCAGGTTCTCGCGCACCGACAGGTTGGGGAAGATCTGGCGTCCTTCCGGCACCAGCCCGAGGCCGAGCCGGGCGATGCGGAAGGCGGGAAGTCCGTCGACCCTGTTGCCTTCGAACTCGACCGCGCCGCGGCGCGCCGGCATCAGGCCCATGATCGTGTGCACGGTCGTGGTCTTGCCCATGCCGTTGCGGCCCATCAGGGTCACGACCTGGCCTGCGTCGACCGCGAGTTCCATGCCGAACAGCGCCTGGCTGGGACCATAGAAGGCGTCGAGCTCACGGACCCGCAGCATCAGGCCGCCTCCTCGCCGAGATAGGCCTGGCGGACTTCCGGATTGGCGCGGATCTCGTCCGGTGTGCCGCTCGCGATGGCGCGGCCATAGACCAGCACGGTGATGCGGTCGGCGAGCTGGAACACGGCGTCCATGTCGTGCTCGATCAGCAGCATCGCGCGCTTCTGCTTCAGCGCCCGCAGGAAGCCGATCAGCCGCTGGCTCTCTTCCGCGCCCATGCCGGCCATCGGCTCGTCGAGCAACAGCAGCCGGGGATCGCCCGCCAGCGCCATGGCGATCTCTAGCTGGCGCTGCTCGCCATGGCTGAGCGACGCGGCGAGGGTGTCGGCGCGGCTGCCCAGCCCGACTTCCTCCAGCAGGCGGCGGGCGGGGCCGCGCAGGGTCTCGTCGCGGCGCGCGTCGGCGAGGAAACGGAAGGAGTGGCCGGCATGGCCCTGCACGGCCAGCGCCACGTTCGCGAGTGCCGTGAACTCGCGCAGCACCGAGGTGATCTGGAAGGAGCGGCCGAGGCCCAGACGCACGCGCGCATGGGTCGGGAGGCGGGTGACGTCGCGGCCGGCGAAATGGATGGCACCGGAATCCGGGGCGACGACGCCGGTGAGCTGGTGGATCAGGGTGGTCTTGCCGGCGCCGTTCGGCCCGATCAGCGCGTGGATCTCGCCGGGCCGCACGTCGATCGAGACATTGTCGGTCGCCAGCAGGCCGCCATAGCGCTTCACCAGCCCCTCGGTGCGCAGCAGCGGTTCAGTCATGACGGCGTCCAAGAAGCGAATCGATGCCGCCGCGCGCGTAGAGCGCGATCAGGACGAGCAGCGGACCGAACACGATCATCCAGTATTCGCCCCAGCCCTTGTGGACGAGGTTGAGGACCGGCGGCAGCACCTCCTCCAGCACGAAGAAGGCGATGGTGCCGTAGAGCGGGCCGAACAGGGTGCCCATGCCGCCCAGCACGACGATGACGATGAGGTCCCCGGACTTTATCCACGACATCATGGCGGGGGACACGTAGGCGCCCTCGTTGGCGAGCAGGATGCCCGACAGGCCGCCCAGCGCACCGGCGATGGTGAAGGCCACCAGCCGGTAGCGGAACACCGGGAAGCCCAGCGCGGTCATGCGCAGCTCGTTCGACTTGGCGCCGCGGATCACCAGGCCGAAGCGGGAATTGGCGTAGCGACTGCAGAACCACAGGCTGGCGCAGAGCAGGGCGAAGCACAGCCAGTAGAAACTGGCTTTGTCACGCAGGTCGATCAGGCCTGGGAAGCGGCTGCGGCTGATGTTCAGCCCGTCGTCGCCGCCATAGGCTTCGAGCCCGCTGCCCACGTAGTAGACGAGCTGGGCGAAGGCGAGCGTGATCATGATGAAGTAGAGGCCGCGCGTGCGGAGCGACAGGGCGCCGATCAGGGCGGCCCAGGTCGTGGCCGCGAGCAGGGCGACCGGCCACTGGATCCAGCCGCTGGAGATGCCTTCGGCCGACAGGATGCCGACCGCATAGCCGCCGATCCCGAAGAACATCGCGTGGCCGAAGCTCACCAGCCCGCCATAGCCCAGGATCATGTTGAGGCTGACCGCGGCGATCGACCAGATGACGATGCGCGTGCCGATCGACAGGAGATAGCGCTGGTCGAACGCCTGGGTGAGCAGCGGCAGCACCGCCAGCACCAGCAGGATCAGGGCCGTCGCGAGCCCGCGCGGCGTGCGGAGGGAAGACAACAGTTCCTTCATTGGAGCGCGCCACTCCAGTGGCGCTCATGAATC
>JBKBLH010000020.1:0-108706 GCA_046296475.1 Reyranella sp. | reverse complement strand
TCCAGAGCAAGGCTGCCACGAGGAAGAAGCGCAGGCCACGCGTCAAGATGGACGCCCACACGAACGTGAAGAGGTCGAAATGCGCGGCCCCTGAAGCAATCGTCACCAGCTTGTAGGGGATTGGCGTCAGGCCCTTGATCAGGATGATCCAGGTCCCGTACTCCTCGAACCCGGCGCGGAAGGCCGCGTACCCGGCCTGCAGCCCGTAGGTCCTCACCACCCAGGCGCCGATTGTCTCGAAGAAGAAGTAGCCGATCGCGTAGCCGAACAGCCCACCCAGGACGGAACAGACCGTGCAGACGAGGGCGATCCGGAACGCCTTGTCCCGGTTGGCCAGCACCATCGGCACCAGCATCACGTCCGGCGGGATGGGAAAGAACGAACTCTCCATGAAGGAGACCGCGCCCATGGCCGGGATGGCGTTCTTGTGTTGGGCGAGGCGGATCACCCAGTCGTAGAGGCGGCGGATCATGTGCGCGCGTTCCCTAGCAGGCGGGGTGCTGGTTTGGCAAAGTCGGGCGCATGACCCCTCTCCATATCGCCCGGCCGCTCACCCTGCCCAATGGCATCGTCCTCAAGAACCGCATCGGCAAGGCGCCGCTCACCGAGGGGCTGGCCGATGCGATGAACCGCGCGACCGAGCGCCACGTCAGGCTCTACGGGCGCTGGGCGGCGGGTGGGGCGGCCCTCGTCGTCACCGGCAACGTGCAAATCGACCGGCGCTATCTTGAACGGCCGGGCAATGTGGTGATCGACGGAAATGGCGGTCTCGACGCCCTGCGGGCCTACGCGCGCGCCGGCACCGCCAACGGCACCCAGCTCTGGATGCAGATCAATCATCCCGGCCGCCAGACGCCGCGCCGCGTCTGCGAGCAGCCGGTGGCGCCCTCGGCGGTGCCGCTGGCGCTGCCCGAGAGCGCCTTCGCGCATCCGCGCGCCATGACGGCGGAGGAGGTGGCCGACGTGCCGCGCCGCTTCGCCGAGGTCGCGCGCATCGCCCGCGAGGCGGGTTTCACTGGCGTTCAGGTCCATGCGGCGCACGGCTACCTGCTCAGCCAGTTCCTGACGCCGCTGGTCAACCGGCGCGGCGATCGCTGGGGCGGCGATATCGCTGCGCGCGCCTCGCTGCTGCTCGAGGTTGTGCGAGCGGTGCGAGCGGCGACGGCGCCGGACTTCTGCATCTCCGTGAAGCTCAACTCATCGGACTTCCAGCAGGGCGGCTTTTCCAACGAGGAATGCCTGATGGTCGTGAAGTGGCTGGGCGAGGCCTCGGTCGATCTGATCGAGATCTCGGGCGGCAACTACGAGAAGCCCGCGATGATGGGCAGCGGCGCGAAGGAAAGCACGGTGCGGCGCGAGGCCTACTTCCTCGACTATGCGCGGCTGATCAAGCAGGCGGCGACAGTGCCGGTCATGCTCACTGGCGGCTTCCGCACGCTCGCCGCGATGGAGGCGGCGCTGGACGAGGGAGCGTGCGACATGATCGGGCTCGGCCGGCCGATGTGCGTCGACACCGACCTGCCGAACCGGCTTCTGCGCGGTGAGACCGATCGTGCCGAGGCCTACGAGGAACGCATCGTCCCGGCCAAGGCGGGACTCGGCTGGTTCTGCCTGCAACTCATTGCGCACGGCGACGGACGCGAATCCGATCGCGCGCTGAGCGGCGACGACGCGATCCGCAGTTACATCGAGAACGAGGAGAGGACCGCTGCGGCGTTGCAGGGTAGATAGAGCGAGGAAAGAAACGTGCGGATGCTGGGCAACATCCTCTGGCACTTCCCCTCCTCACGGCCGCCTTCTACTGGCTGCTCGGGCTCCTCCTGACGGCCCTGCTCGTGACGGCGCCCAACGGATTGGAGCTGATGGAGTTCGGCAAGTTCCTCCTGGCGCCCATTGGACAGGCGATGGTGAGCAAGGAAGATCTCCAGGTGCAGCGGAACGGCACGTGGCAGGCCTATTCGACCATCGTGATGATCTTCTATCTCCCGTTCGGCGTGATCTTCGTGATCGCCAGCGCGATCCACGCCGCGACACTCTGCATATCGACCGTGGGCATTCCCGTTGCGCTCGTCATCGCCAAGTCGCTCGGAACGCTGCTCAACCCCGTGAACAAGGTCTGCGTGTCCTTAGCCGTCGCCGAGGAGCTGGAACGGCGAAAGGCCGGCGTCGACATCGTGAGGCATTCGGGCTGACGAGGGATCCGATGCAGCCGGTTATTTGTGTCGCCACACCTTGACCGATGAGATCACGAGAATCGCTGCCAGCAGTGGCAGCAGGTAGGTCGAACCGATGACGCCGAGCAGCATCGCGCCGATGAAGCTTCCGGCGATCGAGCCCAGCGCCATCACCAGCACGAAACGCACGTTGCGCGAGAGCACGGCGAAGGTGCTGTCGCGGCTGTAGCGTGCGAAGCCGACCAGCATGGTTGGCAGGCTGACGACCAGCGACAGGCTGCCGGCCAGCTTCACGTCGGCGCCGAAGAGCAGGATCAGGGTCGGGATCAGCAGCTCGCCGCCCGCAACGCCCATCAGTGAGGCGACAACGCCAATCGCGAAGCCCGCCGCGACGCCCGCGACGACCTGCAACGGCCCCGTGAAGAGCGGCGCGCCGCCACCATCGGAGCCGTGGCCCAGCAGCAGCACGGCAGCCATGGCGACCAGCAGCAGTGCCAGCACTCGAAACAGCGTCTCCGATTTCAGCCGCGTCGCCCACGACGCGCCGACCCACGCGCCCAGCAGGCTGCCGGCCAGCAGGTTGGCCACGATCATCCAGTGGCTGCCGATGGTGGCGAAGGAGATCGTGCCGGTGCGGAACGGCAGCGCCGAGGCGACGACGATCAGGCTCATCGCCTTGTTGACGATGACGGCCTCGAGCGCCCCGAAGCGGAAGGCGCCGATCAGCAGCGGCAGGCGGAACTCCGCGCCACCCAGCCCGATCAGCCCGCCCAGTGCACCGATGCCGACGCCGCCGGCGAAAGCGCCGGCCGATCCCCGCTTCTCCGCTTCCTGCGTTGCTGCGTCCGCCATGCCGCCTCTCGTTATATTGGAGGGGATATTACGACTCCTGGACGTGTTTGGATATCGCCGCGTTATTCGTGACGAGGGGAATTGGCCTGGTTCTTTTCGTACCAGCCCTTGCTCGCATTCACGATCTTCACCACCGAAAGCATGACCGGCACCTCGATGAGCACGCCGACCACGGTGGCCAGTGCCGCGCCCGACGAGAACCCGAAGATGCTGATGGCCGCCGCGACCGCCAGCTCGAAGAAGTTGCTGGCGCCGATCAGCGCCGAGGGGGCGGCGACGCAATGCTGTTCGCCGGCCGCCCGGTTCAGCAGATAGGCGAGGCCCGAATTGAAGTAGACCTGTATCAGGATCGGCACGGCGAGAAGCGCGATGATCAGTGGCTGCGCGATGATCTGCTCGCCCTGGAAGCCGAACAGCAGGACGAGCGTGGCGAGCAGGGCAACCAGCGACAGCGGCTGCAGGCGCGCCAGCAGGGCGGCAAGAGCTTGCGGGCCGCCGCGTGCGAGGGAAGCGCTGCGCACGAGTTGCGCCAGCACGACCGGCACCAGGATGTATAGGGCGACCGAGAGCAGCAGCGTCTGCCACGGCACGGTGATCGCCGAGAGGCCGAGCAGCAGCCCGACGATCGGTGCGAAGGCGAAGAGCATGATCGCGTCGTTCAACGCCACCTGCGTGAGCGTGAAGTCGGGCTCGCCATCGGAGAGGTTGCTCCACACGAACACCATCGCGGTGCAGGGCGCCGCGGCCAGCAGGATCAGGCCGGCGATGTAGCTGTCGATCTGCTCGGCCGGCAGCCACGGCCTGAACAACCAGCCGATGAACAGCCAGCCGAGGGCGGCCATCGAGAAGGGCTTCACCGCCCAGTTGATGAACAGCGTCACTCCGATGCCTCGCCAGTGCCGCCGCACCTCGGCGATGGCGGCGAAGTCGACCTTGATCAGCATCGGGATGATCATCAGCCAGATCAGCGCCGCGACGGGCAGGTTGACGTGCGCCACCTCCGCCGCCCCGACGGCATGGAACAGGACAGGGAAGAAATGCCCCAGCGCGATTCCGACGACGATGCACAGGGCGACCCACAGGGTCAGGTAACGCTCGAATAGGGACATGCGGGTCGTCTCCGGATCGAATTGTCGACGCTGGGCCCATCGACTCATGGCAGCCAGGCGAGTAATACCTATGTCACATTTTTGGATTATTCGAGAATAATGGAAGCATCGGACGCCGCTGCCGGATTCAGTGCCCTTTCCCAGGAAACCCGCCTCAACCTGATGCGGCTTCTGGCGACCAAGGGTGCTTCCGGCATGGCGGCCGGCGAAATCGCCAGCGCGCTGGGGCAGCTGCCCTCGACGCTGTCGTTCCATCTGGCCGCTCTCGAACAGTCCGGCCTCGTCCAGTCCACCCGGCAGGGCCGCAACATCATCTACGCGGTCCGATTCGCCGGTTTGCGCGCACTTTTCAGTTTCCTGACCGAGACGTGCTGTGGCGGACGACCGGACCTCTGTGGCGACCTGGCGCGTCTCCTGCCCGACGATCGACCCGAGGTTCACATGACCCCCGCCTTCAACGTCCTGTTCCTGTGTACGCACAATTCCGCCCGTTCCATCATGGCCGAGGCGATCCTCGAGCAGGTGGGGAAGGGCAAGTTCAACGCCTATTCCGCGGGCTCCGACCCGGCGGGACAGCCGATGCCGGAGGTGCTCGCCAAGCTTCGCGCCCTCGGTCATGACGTCGGGCGACTGCGCTGCAAGTCGTGGGACGAGTTCACCGGACCGAACGCCCCGCGCATGGATTTCGTCATCACGCTCTGCGACGTGCTGCAGGGCCAGCAGTGTCCGGACTTCGGCGATCGGCCGGTCACGGGCGCGTGGCCGCTGCCCGATCCCGCCAAGTTCATGGGATCGGACGTGGAGCGTGCCACGATGATCAACGAGCTCTACGGCATGATCCGCCGGCGCCTCGAGATCTTCGTCAACCTTCCCTATGCGTCGCTCGACCGGATGGCGCTCAAGAAGCGTCTCGACGAGATCGGCGACTCCGCCCACGCACCGGCGTAAGGCAGACAGGACAGGAAATGAAAGTCGGAATCAACGGCATGGGGCGCATGGGGCGCCTCGCCCTGCGGGCGGCGTTCGGCGGAATGCAGCGCCCGCTGGACGATCCGCGGCGCGACAACCGCCTCGAGGTCATCCACGTCAACGAGATCAAGGGAGGGGCGGCCGCCACCGCGCATCTCCTCGAATTCGACAGCATGCACGGGCGCTGGCACACCTCCTTCGAGGTCGACGGCGAGCGCGGCCTGGCGGTGGGCGGCACCTATCTGGGCTTCAGCGCCGCCGCTTCGCCAGGAGATGTCGCCTGGGGCGATCTCGGCTGCGAGATGGTTCTCGAATGCTCCGGCAAGTTCCTGAAGCCGGAGCAGCTCCAGGCCTACTTCGATCGCGGCGTGAAGAAGGTCATCGTCGCGGCGCCGGTAAAGGACGATCGTGCCCTGAACCTCGTCCTGGGCGTCAACGATCATCTCTACGAGCCGGGGCGTCATCATCTCCTGACGGCGGCCTCCTGCACCACCAACTGCCTCGCCCCCGTGGTCAAGGTGGTGCACGAGTCCATCGGCATCCGGCACGGCCAGATAACGACGATCCATGCGCCGACCAATACCAACGTCGTCGTCGACGCGCCGCACAAGGATCTTCGCCGCGCGCGCTCGGCCATGCTGTCGCTGCAACCGACCACCACCGGGAGCGCCACCGCAATCACGGTCATCTATCCCGAACTCAAGGGCAAGCTGAACGGCCATGCCGTCCGCGCGCCGGTCCTCAACGCCAGCCTGACCGACTGCGTGTTCGAGCTGGAGCGCACCACCACGGAGGCCGAGGTCAACGAGCTGTTCCAGATCGCGGCCGCGGGGCCGCTGGCCGGCATCCTGGGCTACGAGACGCGGCCCCTGGTGTCGGCGGACTATTGCAACGACACCCGCAGCTCGATCGTCGACGGGCCGAGTACCATGGTGACCGACGGCACGCTGCTCAAGGTCTATGCCTGGTACGACAACGAGGTCGGCTATGTCTGCCGCATGGTCGATCTCGCGCGGATGGTGATCGAAGCGGGCTCGTGAGAGGGGCAGCCTGATGGCAACGAAGGCGCGCGACTATCTGATCGTCACCGCGTCGTACTGGGGCTTCACCCTGGTCGACGGTGCGTTGCGCATGCTCGTGCTGCTGCACTTCTTCCAGCTCGGCTACTCGCCGTTCACGCTCGCCTTCCTGTTCCTGCTCTACGAGTTCGCCGGCATCGTCGCCAACCTCGCTGGCGGCTGGCTGGCCACGCGCTTCGGCATCCCGCGCATGATGATGACCGGCCAGCTGCTGCAGATCGCGAGTCTGTTCCTGCTCTCGGCGCTCGACCCGGCGTGGAGTGCCGTGCTCTCTGTCACCTGGGTCGTCGTGGCGCAGGGCCTGGCCGGGCTCGCCAAGGACTTCACCAAGACCGCCTCCAAGTCGGCCATCAAGGCGACGGCAGGGGAGGGCGCGGGCCGTCTCTTCAAGTGGGTGGCCTGGTTCACCGGATCGAAGAACGCGATGAAGGGCCTGGGCTTCTTCGTCGGCGGCCTGCTGCTCGAGGCGGCGGGCTTCCGCGCGGCGCTCTGGCTGATGGCAGGGGCGCTTCTGCTGGTCCTCCTGGCCGGTCTGCTGCTGCTGCCGCGCGATCTCGGCAAGGCCAAGGCGTCGAAGACCATGCGAGAGTTGTTCGCGAAGTCGGTGGGCGTCAATCTTCTCGCCGCGGCGCGCGTATTCATGTTCGGGGCGCGCGACGTCTGGTTCGTCGTCGGCCTGCCGGTGTTCCTCTACGCCTCCGGATGGCGGTTCGTGGAGGTGGGCGCATTCCTCGCCGCCTGGACGATCGCCTATGGCGGGCTGCAGGCCGTCGCCCCGGCGCTGGTGCCGCGCAGCCCCGACGGGCTGAGCCGCGAAGTGCCGGGCGCGCGCCTCTGGGCGGGCCTGCTGCTTGCCGTGCCGCTGGCGATGGCGCTCGTCCTGAACGCTCAACCGGAGTTGCGCCCCGATCTCGTCGTGGTGGTGGGGCTGGCGGTGTTCGCCCTGCCGTTCGCCGTCAACTCCTCGCTGCACTCGTACCTGATCCTGGCCTATGCCGGATCGGCGAAGGCGGCCGAGGACGTGGGCTTCTACTACGCCGCCAATGCCTGCGGCCGCCTCGCCGGCACGCTCCTCTCGGGGCTCTTCTACCAGTGGGGCGGGATCGGCTTCTGCCTCGGCGGCTCGGCGGCAATGCTGCTGGCCTGCTGGGCCATCACCTTCCTGCTGCCCGGTGCGGCCGGCAAGGTTCCCGCCTCGGCGACATGAAGGTATTTCTAGAATTCTAGAAATATAGTTGATTCTCGCCAACGGTCGCCTATGTTCTCTTCATGAAGCTCGACGATGCCGCTGCCCGCCTCGAAGCGCTGGGCAATCCGACCCGGTTGAAGATCTATCGCGCCCTGGTCCGGGCCGGTGCCGAGGGGATGCCGGTCGGCCGCCTGCAGACCAGGCTCGACGTCGCGGCCTCGACCCTGTCGCACCACATCAAGTCGCTGGTGATCGTCGGTCTCGTGACGCAGGTGCGGGAAGGCGCGACCCTGGTCTGCCATGCCAACTATGAGCTGATGCACGAGCTCCTCGCCTACATGGCCGAGGAATGCTGTGCCGACGGTGTACGCCCCGCTGCAGAGAGGACATGCGTTGCCTGAATGACGTTTTTGTTGCGTTCCTAATTTCCAATATTCTAGAAAGATTGGATAGAAGACATGCCCGATTCGATCATCCCGAAGAAGAAGGTCGCCGTGATCGGCGCCGGTCCCGTGGGCCTCGCCGCGGCGGCGCATCTGCTGGAACGCGGGCTGGACCCCGTCGTCATCGAGGCCGGTCCGACGGTCGGCCATGCGGTGCGCCAGTGGAGTCACGTCCGCATGTTCTCGCCCTGGGAATACAACATCGACAAGGCCGCCGACCGGCTGTTGACCGAAGCCGGCTGGAACCGGCCGCAGCCCGACCACTATCCGACCGGCGCCGAGCTGGTGGAGCAGTATCTCGAGCCGCTGGCCACCCGCACGCCGCTCAAGGACCACATCCGGATGCAGAGCCTGGTGACGGCGATCGGCCGCGCGGGCTTCGACAAGGTGAAGACAAGGGGCCGCGACGCCGCGCCCTTCGAGATCCGCTACCAGAATGGCAAGGGACCGGAGGTGCTGCGCGCCGACGCCGTCATCGATGCCACCGGCACATGGTTCTCGCCCAACCCGGCCGGCGCCAACGGCCTGCCCGCCATCGGCGAACGCGAGGCGCAGGGCCATATCGCCTACGGCATGCCCGACGTGGTGGGCCGCGACCGGCCGCGCTATGCCGGCCGCTGCGTGGCCGTGCTGGGCGCCGGCCATTCCGCCGTCGGCACCCTGCTCGATCTCGCGAAGCTGAAGGAGCAGGAGCCCGCCACCACCATCGTCTGGCTGCTGCGCGGCGAGACTCCGGAGAAGTCGTTCGGCGGCGGCGCGGCCGACCAGCTCTCGGCGCGCGGCGCGCTGGGCACCGCCTTTGCTGGTCTGGTGGCGAGCGGCGGCCTGACGATCGAGAGCGGCTTCCGCGTGAACCGCATCACGCGCGACGGCGACCGGATCGTCGTCGCGGGCGCGGGATGCCCCGGTCGCCATGTCGCGGTCGACGAGCTGGTGGTCTCGACCGGCTTCCGGCCCGAACTCGACTTCCTGCGCGAGGTGCGGCTGTCGCTCGATCCGGCGCTGGAATGTCCGCCGGCGCTGGCGCCGCTGATCGATCCCAACGAACATAGCTGCGGCTCGGTGCGCCCGCACGGTGCGCGCGAGCTGGCGCAGCCCGAATCCGCCTTCTACTTCGCCGGGATGAAGTCGTACGGCCGTGCGCCGACCTTCCTGATGATGACGGGCTACGAGCAGGTCCGCTCGATCGCCGCCGAGCTGGCGGGCGACCACGACGCCGCCCGCCGGGTCGAACTGGTGCTGCCGGAAACCGGTGTCTGCAACGGCGCCCCCGCATCGGCCGCGCCTGCGACGGCGGCAGGGTGCTGTCCGCCGGCCAAGCCGGCGCCCGCCGCCTCCGGCTGCTGCGTCGGGCCCAAAGCCTCGTGATGGATCGCCGCCGGCTCGCGACGATCATCGTCCTGGGGACGGCGCAGACGCTGGCGTGGGGTTCGACCTACTACCTGCCGGCGGTGTTGGCGGACGAGATGGGCCGGGACATCGGCATCTCGACCGAACTCTACTTCGGCACCTTCTCCGCGGCGCTGATCATCTCCGCGATCATCGGGCCGAAGGTGGGGCGGATGATCGACCGGGCCGGCGGCAACGGCGTGCTGTCGGCGTCGAGCCTGCTGTTCGCGGCAGCGCTGGTGCTGCTGTCGCAGGCGCAGTCGTTCCTGCCCTTCGTCGCCGCCTGGACCCTGCTGGGCATCGGCATGGGGCTCGGTCTGTACGACGCCGCCTTCGGCGCGCTGGGACGGCTCTACGGCAAGGATGCGCGCGGCGCGATCACCGGCATCACCCTGCTGGCGGGCTTCGCCAGCACCGTCGCCTGGCCGCTGACCGCCTGGGGCGCGAGCACCATCGGCTGGCGCGAGACCTGCCTGTTGTGGGCGGCCGCGCATGTCGTGATCGGCCTTCCCTGCAATTCGCTGCTGCTGCCGCGCCCGAAGGATCTGGCGGCCACCTTGAAGGCGGTCGACGAGCCTGTGCCCTTCGATCGAACGATGGTCCTGCTGGCCATCGCCTTCTCGGGCGCCTGGATCGTCTCGTCGGGCATGGCGGCGCACTTCCCGCGCATCATGGAGGCGGCAGGCGCCACGCCCACACAGGCGATCGCCGCCGGCGCCTTGATCGGCCCGGCCCAGGTGGCGGCGCGCATGCTGGAGGCCGGGCCGCTGCGACACCTGCATCCCCTGACCTCGGGCCGCCTCGCCACCACGACGCATCCTGTCGGCACTGTCCTCCTGCTCGGGTTTGGCGGCGGCCTGATGGCCAGCGTCTTCGCGGTGCTGCACGGCATGGGCAACGGCATCATCACCATCGCGCGCGGGACGGTGCCGCTCGCGCTCTATGGGCCGAAGAGCTACGGCTATCGCCTCGGCCTGCTGGGCGCCCCGTCACGTTTCTTGTCGGCCGGCGCACCCTTCGTCTTCGCGCTGCTCATCGACCGGCTGGGCGCCGGGGTGCTGTTCATCTCCTCGGCTCTCTGCCTCACGGCCTTCGCGGCACTCTGGATGATCCCGGTGCCGCAACCGACGGCGAGCCATGCCGACTGAGGGCGCGACCAGGACGATGAGCGGCCCGCGTCTGGTCGCGATCGTCTGCGCGGCGCAGATCTTCGTGCAGATCGGCGCCGGCTTCTGGCCCGCGCTGCTGCCGCAGATGATGCAGCGCTGGAGCCTCTCGAACAGCGAGGCGGGCTGGATCACCGCGATCTTCTTCGGCGCCTACATGGTGGCGGTGCCGGTGCTGGTCACGCTCACCGACAAGATTGACGGCAAGAGGGTCTATCTGTTCGGCGTCGCCTGTACGGTTGCCGGCCACCTGATGTTCGGCCTGTTCGCCGACGGCTTCTGGTCGGCCATGGCCACGCGCGCGCTGGCCGGCATCGGCTGGGCGGGCACCTACATGACCGGCCTCAAGCTGCTTGCCGACCAGGTCGATTCCAGGCTGATGTCGCGCGCCGTCACCGGGCACGCGGCCAGCATCGGGATTTCCGGCGCTATCTCCTATCTGCTGGGCGATGTGCTGGCCGATCAGATCGGCTGGCGGGGGACCTTCGTCTTCTCCGCCGTCACGGCCGCGATCGCCTGGACGATGGTGGCGCTGTCGGTGCCGCCGAAGGCGCCGGCGCCGCGCACGAAGGCACAGGGCGCGCTGTTCGACTTCCGCCCCGTGGTCCGCAACACATCCGCCTTCGCCTACTCGGTCGTCTATTGCCTCCATACTCTGGAGATGAGCGCGCTGCGCGGGTGGGGCGTGGCGTTTCTCGCTTTCGTCGCTGGCAGCACCGGCGTCACTGAGGGTGTGCTCTCACCGGCACTGGTAGTGACGGTGATGGCGCTGCTCGGGACATTCGCGAGCGTTCTGGGCAACGAGGCCTCGATCCGCTTCGGCCGGCGCCGGCTCGTCGCCACGGCGATGATCCTGTCGATCGGCTTCGCCGCGATCGTGGGCTTCGCCGGATCGACCAGCTACTGGCTGGCGGTGTTCCTGGTGATCACCTACGGAGTCGTGGTGTGGCTCGATTCCTCATCGGTCACGGCGGGCGCGGCCGGCAACGCCGAGCCCGCGCGGCGCGGTGCCACCCTCGCGGTGCACTCGACCCTGGGTTACGCGGGCGGCTTCGTCGGGCCGCTCGTCGTGGGCTGGACGCTCGATCTCGCGGGCGGCATGTCGCCGATGGCCTGGGGCCTGGCCTTTCTCGTCATTGGACTGCTGATGCTCGTCGCCCTGGCAGCGTTTCTCATCATGAAGCCCGCCAATCTCGCCGCGGATCGAGGCGGCTGACGGTAAACCGTCGCTCGAGGCCCCCGAGCGGTTTCACCGAAACCTCGCGGGCGCGGCGGCGTTGGTTCCGCCGACGGCACGGTGCGCACATCCTGCTTGATAAAGCCGGCGATTTCAGTCCCTCTACACGCCCATCCTGCAGAGCAGCAAACAACGACGATGACGGATATCGCCGATCGCCCGAGCCCTGCCGAAGACCCCGCCCTGCTGTTCCTCGCCGGCGGAGGAGAGCTCGGGGGGCTCATTCGGGACTATGACTGGGCGAGCAATCCCCTGGGACCGCCGGCGGCCTGGCCGCAAAGCCTGAAGACGGCTGTTCGCATAATGCTCACGTCGCGCCAGCCCATCTGGATCGGCTGGGGGCGGGAGCTCATTTATCTCTATAACGACGCCTACAAATCGATCATTGGAGGCAAGCACCCGCAGGCACTCGGCAAGCCGACCAAGGAAGTCTGGAAGGAGATCTGGACCGACATCGGACCGCTCCTCGACACCGCCATGGGTGGTGTCGAGGGAACCTATGTTGAGGAGCAACTGCTCCTGATGGAGCGCAACGGCTATCCCGAGGAAACCTACTACACCTTCTCCTACAGTCCGATTCCCGACGACGACGGAACGCCGGGCGGCATCATCTGCGCCAATACGGCCGACACCGACCGGGTGATCGGCGAGCGACAGGTCGCGCTGCTGCGCGAGCTGGCGGCCCGGACGGCGGACAGCCGTTCCTGGGAGGATGCCTGCCGCCAGAGCCTTTCGGCGCTGGGCACCAATCCCCGGGACATCAATTTTGTGCTTCTCTATGTGGTGCAACCAGGGAGCGCCGAGGCGACCCTCGCCGGTCACCGGGGGCTGGCTGAAGGGCATCCCGTCGTCAGGGAGTCGATACGCTTCGGCGACGGTTCGTCCTGGCCGATCGACGGCCTGTCGACCGACCAGCCGCCTCGGCTCGTCGATCTCGTCGAGGTCTTCGGTGCCGAAGTACCGGGGCGGATCTGGCATCGCCCCACGACGACGGCCGCCGTCGTGCCGGTGCCGGCGACGCGCGAGACCGGGCGCGCGGGCTTCCTGATCGTGGGCCTCAGCCCCTACCGGCTGTTCGACGCCTCCTATGCGGAATTCCTGAAACTGGCGGCCGCGCAGATCGCGGTGGCGATTGCCAGCGCCGACGCCTACCAGGAGGAGCGACGTCGCGTCGAAGCACTGGCTGAGCTCGATCGCGTCAAGACGGCCTTCTTCTCGAACGTTAGCCACGAGTTCCGCACGCCGCTCACGCTGATGCTCGGGCCGCTGGAGGAGGTGCTGAAGGGCGATCTGTCCGCCGAGGAGGCGCGACAGCATGCCGAACTCGCGCATCGCAACGGCAACCGCTTGTTGAGGCTGGTCAACAGCCTGCTCGATTTCTCGCGGATCGAGGCGGGGCGGGTGCAGGCTGCCTATCGACCGACCGACCTGTCGCTGTTCAGTGGCGGCATCGCGTCGAGTTTCCGCTCTGCCATCGAGAAGGCTGGCCTCGAACTGGTGCTCGAGTGCGAACCGCTGCCGCATCCGGTGCATGTCGATCGCGACATGTGGGAGAAGATTCTTCTGAATCTTCTGTCGAACGCGTTCAAATTCACGTTCGAAGGCAGGATCGCCGTCTCGGTGCGCGCATCGACCGACGGCCGGGCCGCGCTGGTGCAGGTGCGCGACAGCGGGATCGGTATCGCAGAGAATGAGATCCCGCTCCTGTTCGAGCGCTTTCACCGCGTGAAGGGCGCGCAGAGCCGCAGTTTCGAGGGCAGTGGGATCGGGCTCGCTCTGGTGCAGGAGCTGGTGCGGCTCCACGGCGGCGAGATCGAGGTCGAAAGCGCCGTGGGTCGCGGGACTTCGTTCACCATCACCGTGCCCTTCGGTCATGAACACCTTCCCGAATCGCAGGTTCTGGCGGACGTCGATCTCGCGGCCGAGGTGGCGCGGGCGCAGGAATATGTCGACGAGGCGCTCGCCTGGCTGCCCGATGCCGTGCAGGTCGGGGGCGAGGAGACGGACGCTTCTTCGTCCGGCATGGCAGGCGGCGTCCCGCCGGCGGACCGCAGCGGAGCAGGCCGGCGAATCGTATTGGCCGACGACAATGCCGACATGCGTTCCTATGTCGGCCGTCTGCTGGTATCGCAGGGCTATCAGGTCGTGCCCGTGGCCGACGGCGAGGCGGCGGTCGCCGCCGTACGACGCGAGAAGCCCGATCTCGTCCTGAGCGATGTGATGATGCCGGGGCTCGACGGGTTCGGCGTCCTGCGGGCCCTGCGCGGAGATGCGACGACCGCGGGCATCCCCATCATCCTGCTCTCGGCGCGGGCGGGCGAGGAAGCCAAGGTCGAGGGGCTCGATGCGGGCGCCGACGACTATCTCGTCAAGCCCTTCGCCGCCCGCGAGCTGCTGGCGCGCGTCGGCGCGAACATCCAGATGGCCGCGCTGCGCCGCGAGGCGAGCCGCGCGATCTTCGAGAGCGAGCAGAAGTTCCTGATGACGCGGGACCGGCTTGCGCTGGCGCTCTCGACCGGACGCGTGGCGGTCTTCGAATGGACGGTCGACAGCGACAAGCTCGCCATCTCCGGACCTCTCGCGGAGGTCTTCGGCATCCGCCAGCAGGATGCCGAAGAGGGCTTGCCGCTCGCCGATTTCGTCGCGGGCATCGAACCGGACGACCGCGACCGCGTAATGACCGCCATCGCCCGTTCCATCGCGACCGGCGAACCCTACCAGGAGGAATACCGCGTCATCGGTTCGGGTACGGCGCATGTCGTCGTGGCACGCGGCCGCATCGAGACCGGCAGCGATGGCGCGAAGCGCATGGTGGGCGTCGTCATCGACATCACCGAAGCCAAGGAAGCGGAGAACGAGGTCCGCGAGAGCCGCGCGGCCCTTGAGGTCATCAGCCGGGCCTCGGCCGCCGTCTCGGGCGACTTGGATCACGAGCGGCTGGTCCAGACGATCACCGACGCCTGTGTGTCCGTGACCGGCGCCGAGTTCGGCGCCTTCTTCTACAACGTCGTTGACCAAGGCGGTGAGCGCTACACGCTTTATTCGCTCTCGGGCGTACCGCGCGAGGCCTTCGCGAAGTTCCCGATGCCGCGCAACACCGCCATCTTCGAGCCGACCTTCAGCGGCGCCGGCGTCGTGCTCTCCGACGACATCACCCGGGATCCACGCTATGGCCGCTCGGCGCCCTATCACGGCATGCCCGAGGGGCATCTGCCGGTGCGCAGCTATCTCGCGGTGCCGGTGCGATCGCGAAACGGCGAGGTGCTCGGGGGACTGTTCCTCGGCCATTCGACGCCGGGCGTGTTCGGGGAACTGGCCAAGGACCGGGTGTTGGGGTTGGCGAGCCAGGCCGCGGTCGCAATGGACAATGCCCGTCTCTTCGCCGAGTACGAGCGCGAACTGAGGCAGCGGCGGCAAGCCGAAGCCTCGCTCAAGGCGCTGAACGAGACGCTGGAGCAGCGTGTCGCCAGCGAGGTCGAGGAGCGCAGCAAGGCCGAGGAGGCGCTGCGGCAGGCGCAGAAGATGGAGGCGGTCGGGCAGCTCACCGGCGGCGTGGCGCACGACTTCAACAACCTGCTCACCATCATCATCGGCGGTCTCGAGACGGTCCGGCGTGCGGGTCCGGGCGAGACGGCGCGCGTCCAGCGGGCCGTCGACATGGCCTTGCAGGGCGCCCAGCGCGCGGCCAGCCTCACCGCGCGGCTGCTGGCCTTCTCGCGCCGGCAGCCGCTGGCCCCCAGGCCGGTCGACCTCAATGTGCTCGTCCGCGACATGACCGAGCTGCTGCACCGGACGCTCGGCGAGCAGGTCGAGCTCGAAGGCGTACTGGCGCCGCGCCTGTGGCCGATCGAGGTCGACCAGAACCAGCTCGAAAGCGCGCTGCTCAATCTCGCCGTGAATGCGCGCGACGCCATGCCCGCGGGCGGCAAGCTCACCATAGAAACCACGAATACTGCGCTCGACGAATCCTATGCCGCTGTGGATTCCGAGGTGAAGCCCGGCCAATACGTTGCCATCTGCGTCAGCGATTCCGGCCACGGCATGTCACCGGAAACGCTTGCGCGCGTCTTCGAGCCTTTCTTCACCACCAAGGAGGTGGGCCGCGGCACCGGTCTTGGCCTCAGCATGGTGTACGGCTTCGTGAAGCAGTCCGGCGGCCACGTCACGATCTACAGCGAGGCGGGGCAGGGCACGACGGTCAAGATGTATTTCCCGAGATTCCTCGGGGCGACGATGCGGCCCGACGAAGGCGATGCGTTAGCCGCGCCGACGAGCAGCGACGGCGAGGTCGTGCTGGTCGTCGAGGACAACGAGGACGTGCGCACCTACAGTTCGACGGTGCTCAAGGAGCTGGGCTATCGCGTTCTCGAGGCATCGGAATCGGAGGCGGCCCTCGCGATCCTGCGCGGACCGGCGCGCATCGACCTCCTCTTCACCGACGTGGTGCTGCCCGGCCGGAGCGGCCGGGAGCTGGCCGACATGGCCGCGGCGCTGCGGCCCGGTCTGAAAATCCTGTTCACGACCGGCTACTCGCGCAACGCCATCGTCCACCAGGGTCGCCTCGACGCCGGCGTCCAGCTCATCACGAAACCGTTCACCTTCGAGCAGCTCGCCGCCCGCGTCCGCGACGTCCTCGACATGAGGTGAGGTCGCCGGCCGCTGGCCTCTACTGCTTCGAGCGGCCGGTTCTTGGCGTGGGCCTGGGGGCAGGTCGCTTTTCCAGCCGCTCGATGCGTTGCTCGAAGCTCGTCTGCATCTTCGCGAGCTGCTGCTCGAGCTGGCGGTCCTGGGCCCTCAGCTGTTCGACCTGGCTCGAGAGCGCGGCGATGGAGCGTTGCAGATCGTTGAAGCGCGCGTCGATGCCCGTCTGCGCCAAGGCGGCGCCAGGCGCGACGAGCAGCGCCACCAACGCGACGCGGAGCAGGGGCGTGCTCATCGGTCGAGCCGCCGTCCGGTTATTCCGCGGCCTGCTTGAGGCGCGTCGGCACGGTCTCGCCGGCGAACAGGGCTGCACGCGCGGCGTCGTACTCGGCCTTGAGGCGGGCGACGATCTCGGCGGCGGGCGGCGCGTCGTGGATCTGGCCGACGCCCTGGCCGGCGCCCCAGATGTCACGCCACGCCTTGACCTTCATGTTGCCGCCGGACCCGAAGTTCATCTTGCTCTTGTCGGCTTCCGGCAGCGCGTCGGGATCGAGGCCGGCGGCCGCGATGCTGCGCTTCATGTAGTTGCCGTGCACGCCGGTGAAGAGGTTGGTGTAGACGATCTCCTCGCCGGTCGAATCGATGATGCACTGCTTGTTGGCTTCGGTGGCGTTGCCTTCCTTGCTCGCGGTGAAGCGCGTGCCGAGATAGGCGAGGTCGGCGCCCAGCGCCTGCGCGGCCAGCACCGAGGCGCCGTTGGAGATCGAACCCGACAGCAGAATCGTGCCGTCGTAGAACTGGCGCACTTCCGGCACCAGCGCGAAGGGCGAGAGGCGGCCGGCATGGCCGCCGGCGCCGGCGCAGACCAGGATCAGGCCGTCGACGCCGGCCTTCAGCGCACGCTTGGCGTGGGCCACGTTGGTCACATCATGGAACACCAGGCAGCCGTAGCGGTGCGCCGAGACGACGACGTCGTCAGGTGCGCGCAGCGACGTGATCTGGATCGGCACCTTGTACTTCTCGCACATGTCGATGTCGTGCTGCAGGCGGTCGTTGGAAGAGTGCACGATCTGGTTGACGGCGAAGGGCGCGACCTTCTTCTCGGGATGCTTGGCCTTGTACTCCGCCAACTCGCCGGTGATGCGCTTCAGCCACTCCTCGAGCATCTCCTTCGGCCGCGCGTTGAGGGCCGGGAAGGAGCCGACGACGCCCGCCTTGCACTGCTCGATGACCAGGTCGGGATTGGACACGATGAACAGCGGCGCGCCGACCACCGGGATCGAGAGGTTGTCGCGCAGCAGGGCGGGAAGGGACATCGTTTCGCTCCTTGGATTCTCTGTTCGTCGTGTCGATTGCGGGCCTAGCACGGCCCCGGTCGTTTTCGCTACTTCGCCAACTCGTAGGCGCCGCCTTTTTCCAGCGCCCGCTTGTAGGCGGGACGGGCATGGATCCGGTCGAGGAAGCCCTTGAGCTTGGGCATCTTGTTTATCACCGGCGAGCGAGTCGCGGCGGCCTCCAGCGGGAAGCTCATCTGGATGTCGGCCGCGGTGAAGTCCGGACCGGCGAACCACTCGCGGCGCATCAGTTCGCCCTCGAGGAACATGAAGTGATTGCCGAGCTGCGGCATCAGCAGCGTCTTGTCGGCACCGCCGGCGATGGCGCGCGCCACCGGCCGCATGAAGAAAGGTACGCGCGCGGGCAGGAGACCGAACACCAGCTTCATGAACAGGAGCGGCATCAGCGAGCCCTCCGCGTAGTGCATGAAGTAGGTGTAGTTCAGCCGCTCCGGCGTCCCCGGGGCCGGGGTGAAGCGGCCGCCGCCATAGGCCTCCGACAGGTATTCGAGGATGGCGCCCGATTCGGCCAGCACCCTGTCGCCATCGGTGATGACCGGCGACTTTCCCAGCGGATGCACGTTGCGCAGCTCGTCGGGTGCCTGCATCGAGGGTTTGCGCTGGTAGCGCTTCACCTCGTAGGGCACGCCGAGCTCCTCCAGCATCCAGAGGATGCGCTGCGAGCGGGAATTGTTCAGGTGATGGACGGTGATCATCCTCAAAGCGTACCGGGGCGCCAATTGCCGTGGAAGCCCGCCGGCACCCGGCTGCTGAGATGGGCGAGCGCCACCGGACCCTTGGCGATGTCGGTCGCCTCGAACACCGCGAGATCGCTGCGGCCCTCGGCGGCGCGGAAGATCGTCGCCAGCACCCAGCCATCGCCTTCGGCCGCCTTCTCGTGGCGCGGCACGAACACCGGCTCACCGAACCGATCGTCCTCGCCGGCCTTCCAGGTCGCGTTGGTCCCCTTCTTCAGGTCGTAGTGGGTGATGCCCTCGCCGCGGCGGACTCCCGCATGGGTGACATTGCCCGACACGATCCAGCCATGGCGGTAGTCGCTCATGCAGAAGCGCTCGTCGAAGCGCGGGAACTCGCCGGTGCGATCGTCGAGCTGCTCCTCGCGGAAGGTGTTGCCCGAACCGCCGAGGTCGAAGGTCCAGCGGAACAGGCGCGCGGCCGGCGGCTCCTCGGTCGAAGGCGAACCGTCGGGCAGCGGGAAGAGCGGCGCCACGTCGTACTTCATGACGTCGATCACGACCTTGCCGTCATCGGTCTCGAAATGGTTCATGGGGTGGAACACGTACGAAGGCGGCGCCGTCACCCACTTCACGTCGGCCACGGTGCCCTTGCGCGGAATGAACGCGATGTGCGTGCCCTTGTCCGGCTCCCAGGCGAAGGGCGGCAGCCCGCCCATGGCGCGTTCCATGGAGGAGGTGAGCGGGAAGACCGGCACGACGATCCAGTTCTTCGTCACCGCGAAGTCGTGGATCATCGAGGGGAAGGGACCTTCGAGCATCTCCGCGCGCGTGACGGTGCCGTCCTCGGTCACCGTCTGGATGCTGATCTCCTTGGTGAAGCGGCCGGTGGCCGCATAGCCGAAGAAAATCATCTCCCCGGTCTCGGGATCGAACTTGGGGTGCGCCGTGAACGGTCCGATGAGCTTGTCGCCGAACGTCTCGTAGCCGCCGTCCTTGGGTCCGACCGGCATCAGGCTCTTCGGGTCGAGGGAGAAGGGCGCGTGCGCCTCCTCCAGCGCCAGCAGCTTGCCGCCATGCCAGACGATGTTGGTGTTGGCGATCGTGGAGTTGAGCGCAAACACGCGCGGGTCGGTGTAGCGCGGATTGCCGAACGTGCCGGAGAGGCCTTCGCCCTCCTCGTTCTCGATCTTCCACTTGGGCGTCCGCACCCAGCGGTTCTTGTACGAGACGTTGCCGTTCTCGATGTGGAAGGCGTGGATCATGCCGTCGCCGCCGAACCAGTGATAGGGCCCGCGCGGCGCGAATTGCGGATTCGGTCCGTTGCGATAGAGCGTGCCGCAGAGTTCCTTCGGCATCTCGCCGGTGATCTGGAGATGCCCGGCATCGGCCTCGGTGTTGACGGGCGCGAAGTAGCCGCGAAGGAACGGATTGTCGGTCGGGAAGGGCTTGGCCACGGGAAGTCTCCTTCTGGGTAACGCCGTGTATCTATGCGACGTTATCGATACACGGCGTTATCCGCAAGGGGTCAATTCTTTCTGAAGCTGTGGAGAGCTTGGCTCGTTGTTCCTCAATCGGGTAATCAAGTGCGCAGCATGATTTCATCGAATCCTGTGCTGCCTTCCGGATATTCTGCCGTACCGCCGCGACACGTCGCTGCCGTCGTGACCAGCCTCGAAATGTTGATTCCGCCGCCCGAACGACCGGCGCAGCCGTTTCCGGCGGGCGTCACGCTCGAGCCGCTGGAGCGCACGATCGAGGCCTATCGCAAGCTCTATCGGGCGGTGGGGACGGAGTGGCTGTGGTTCTCGCGGCTGGTCATGGCGGACGAGAAGCTGCAGGCGATCCTCGACGATCCGCAGGTGGAGTTCTTGGCACTGCGCCGGGACGGGCAGGATGCGGGAATCCTCGAACTGGACTTCAGCCAGCCGGAGGAGTGCGAGCTCGCCTTCTTTGGGGTGGCGCCGGGGCTGGTGGGCACAGGCGTCGGCCGCGCGCTGATGAACGAGGCGATCGCGCGGGCGTGGGCGCGGCCCATCAAGCGGTTCTGGGTGCATACCTGCACGCTCGACCATCCGGCGGCACTCGATTTCTATCGGCGCTCGGGGTTCGTGCCCTTTGCCTTCCAGGTCGAGGTGTTCCCCGACCCCCGCCTCACCGGCGCCCTGCCGCGCGACTGCTCACGGCACGTGCCGCTGCTCGACTGACGTCGCGGCGCCCGCGGCCTCTCGGTCCTCGACGCGGCGATAGTAGAACCAGCCGGCCACGCCGAGCGTCAGCAGGAGCAATCCGAACCAGAACTCCGTATGGGTCGGGCCGATCAGGTCGAACAGCGGCGTCGCCGCCACATTGAACAGCAGCATGGAGCCCGCCATGACCGCGAGCCGCAGCCGGAAGACGCGGGCGATCTCGGCACCATGGAACACGATCTGCATGCGCGTGATCATGGGGATGAAGAAGAAGGGCCCGCCGAAGCCCGCGACCAGTCCCGCCAGCATCATTGCCGGCAGCTTGTAGGGGTTGTCGATGCCCCAGGCGGCCAGCGCGATGAGGGCGAAGCCGCTGCCCATCGCGACGTAGCCCAGGAACATGGTGGAGAGCGGGCGGCGAAAGCGCACGCTGCCGGCCACCAGATTGCCGGCGACGTCACCCACGCCGCAGGCGCCGATGATCATGCCCAGCGAGGCGAGCCCGTGCAGGCCGAACAGGTGCGGGTCGTGCTCGACCACCATCAGCGCGATGCAGAGCTGCAGCGCCACGCTCCACGGCCCGTTGGCGAAGGCATTGACCATCAGCAGCGCGCCCATCGTGCGCTGGCGCAGCATCAGCCGCGCACCGTCGAGAAGGGCGTCCCAGGCGCCGCGCCAGCCGCCGCGGCCGGGCCGCGGCTTGCTGGTCGGATCGACCAGCCGGTCGCGTACCGCCCACACCGCTACCGCCGACAGAACGAAGCCCAGCGCGGTGATCGACAGGAAGTGGATCACCGGCAGAAGGGTATTGAGGACCGCCGCCATCATCGGCCCGATCAGCCGGGCGAGCCGCCACGTCGCGTCGAACAGGCCGTTGATCGCCTGCATGGCGTCGCGGTCGGTGACCAGCACCGGCACCGCCGACTGCAGCGCCGGCGTGAACACCATGCGCATCGCCGCGAGGCCCATGACCGAGAGGATGAGCAGCGGGATGGAGACGCCCCAGATGTAGAAGCCGATCACCGGCAGCACGGCGAGCACCGCGCTCGCATACTTGGCGCCGATCATGGCGCGGTCGGCCCGCCAGCGGTCGAAGGCCGAGGCGCCCAGCAGGCCGACCACCAGCATGGCGGCATACTGCGTGGCGTTGACGTAGCCCGCGGCATTGCCGATCTGCTCGGCCGCGATCCACACGACGGCCACGCGGAACAGATCCTCGCCGATGGTCGAGGCGGCGAGGCCCGACCAGATGGTGGCGACGGCCGGGTCCTTGAGCGGGCGGAGGACGGGGATCATTAACCCGCCTCCCCATTCAAATGGGGAGGTGCCCGCGGAACCGCGGGCGGGGGGTCATGAACTCGGAGTGTGTCGGGGTTTTTGACCCCTCCGTCAGCGTAAGACGCTGACACCTCCCCATCTGAATGGGGAGGCGAGCTTGATTCACTTCACCCACACGCCGCCGTCCTTGTTCTTGTACCCCAGCGACAGATAGGCTGCGTCGACCAGCGACTGGCCGCGTTCGTTCATCAGCAGGCCGGGGCCCATGCGATTCATCGTGTAGCCGAAGGACAGGCCCGCGACCGGGTCGGCGAAACCCAGCGACCCGCCGGCGCCGACATGGCCGAAGGCGGCGCTGCCCAGGATCACGCTGTCGCAATCCTCGCCCCACAGCTTCGCCGCGAGGCTGCGCCTGCGATTGTCCATCGATTTCATGAAGCCCAGGGCGAAGCGCGTCGGGATGCGCAGGGTGGCGTCGTCATGCGTGGCCATCGAGACCTCGCCCATGCGGGCCAGTGTCGTGGCATCGACCAGGTCGCCACCGCCGTTTGCGAGTGGCGCATACATGCCAGCCAGGCCGCGCGCATTGGTGATGCCGTTGGCCGCGCCGATCTCGGCGGCATGGCCGGCGCGCGTGTTGGCGCCGCCGGAGCGCCAGGCGCCATTGTTGAAGTAGAAGAGGGCGGCCACCGATTCCTTGTTGGTCGCGAGGTCGCGCATGAAGGGCGTCACCGCATCGGCAGCTTTGTAGACATGGGCCACGATCGGCGCGACCCGGGGCTCGATCTCCTCGGGCAGGCCGATCCAGAAATCGAGGCCCAGCGGTCCCGCGATCTCCTCGCGGAAGAACGTGCCGAGCGATTTTCCGCTCGCGCGCCGCACCATCTCGCCCACGGTCCAGCCGAAGGTGAAGCCGTGATAGCCGTTGCGCGTGCCCGGTTCCCAGAACGGCACCTCGGCCGCCAGCCGCTCGGTCATGTAGGCCCAGTCGTAGGGCCCGTCGTCCTTCACCTTGGCGCGCACCGCGGGCACGGCCGAGGAATGGTCGAGCATCATGCGCGTCGTCACGCGCTCCTTGCCGTGTTGCGCGAATTCCGGCCACAGCTCGGCGACCGGCGCATCGAGGTCCAGTACGCCGCGGCTCGCCAGCACATGCGCGCAGAGCGCCGTGGCGCCCTTGGTGCAGGAGAAGACGATGCTCACCGTGTCGCGTGTCCAGGGCGCCTGCGTCTTGGCATCGGCGACGCCGCCCCACAGGTCGACGACCGTCTCGCCGCCCACCGTCAGGCAGACCGAGGCGCCGATCTCGCCCTTCTCCTTGAGGTTCCTCTCGAAGGCCTCGGCGACCCGCTCGAAGCCCGGCCGGCAGGTGCCCTGGGTCATGGTTGCGCTCATGGCTTGGGCACCGGAAGCTGGAAGGCGTCGAGCAGGAAGCGCGCGCAGTGCGACAGGCCGGTCTGGTCGATCCCGTGGCCGACGCCCCGGGCGATGTGCACGCCGACCTCGACGCCGTTTTCCTGCAGGGTGTGGGCGGCGCGCTGGGTCAGGACGGCCGGCAGCATCTCGTCGCTGTCGCCATGGATCAGCAGCACCGGCGGCCTCGACCTGATCTCCGCTGCCAGCGCCTCGGGCGCGGCCAGCATGCCGGAGAAGCCGACGATGCCGGCGAGCGGCTTGGCGCGGCGCAGGCCGACATGCAGCGCCATCATGGTGCCCTGGCTGAAGCCGATCAGCACGGTCTTGCTCTCGTCGAGCCCGTACCTGGCCATCGTGTCGTCGAGGAACTGCTCGGCGAAGGGCGCGGCCGAGCGCACGCCCGCCGCCGCGACCTCGGGGTCGAGGCGCGAGATGCCGAACCACTGAAAGCCCATCGGATTGCCCTCGCACGGATAGGGCGCGTTGGGGGCATGGAAGACCACGTCGGGCATCAGCGGCGCGAGCACCGGCGCCAGGCCGATCAGGTCGTTGCCGTCGGCGCCGTAGCCGTGCAGCAGGATCACGAGATGGCCGGGCTTGCCGCCGGCATGGGGGCCGTGGCTGGGGCCGTCGATCTTCCTGGTCATTTCGCTACTTTCTCCTTTGCGCTCCAGTCCGGCATGTTGCGGCGATAGTGCCAGAGGACGAGCGCGGCGGCGCTGCGCCAGGGCCGCCAGGCCTCGGCGATTTTGAGAAGCCGCTTTGCGTCGGGGCGGGTGCGCAGCTTCTTGAGGTGCTGGGCCGCCACGACGAGGCCGAGATCGAGACCCGGCATGATGTCGGGCCGGCCGTGCGCGAACATCAGATAGATCTCGGCCGTCCAGGGGCCGATGCCCTTGGCCTGCGTCAGCATGGCGATGGCCGCCGCATCGTCGAGCTCGTGCAGCGCGTCGAACGAGATCCGGCCCTCGACGATGTCGGTGGCGAGGCTGCGCCCGTACTTCACCTTGGCGCCCGAGAGCCCGACGGCGCGCAGCTGCTCGTCGCTCATCGCCAGGAAATCCGCGGGCTCCATCGACGGCACGGCCGCTTCGAGCCGCAGCCAGATGCTGCGCGCGGCATGGACCGAGACCTGCTGGCCCACGATCGAACGCATCAGTCCGCCGAAGCCCGTGGGCATGTCGCGCAGCTCGGGATGGCCGGCCTCGGCGAGCGCGCGCGCGATGTCGGGATCGGCGGCCGCCAGTTCACGCAGGGCCCTCTTGAGGGTTTTCTTGTCGAGAACGAGCGGAGATGTCGCTTTGGCCATTGTGCCCCCGCCATAGCACGCGGCGAGGGGCGGCTGTAACGTCGGATCATGACCGACGTCACGCGTTTTGCCCCCAGTCCGACGGGCGAACTCCATCTCGGCAGCGCCTATTCGGCTCGCATCGCCTGGCGGCGCGCGCGCGAAGCCGGCGGGACCTTCCTGGTACGGATCGAGGACATCGACATACGGCGCTGCCGCCGCGAATACGAGACGGCGATGCTGGCCGACCTGCAATGGCTGGGCCTCGCCTGGGACGGCGAGGTGCGGCGCCAGTCCGACCATTTTGCCGATTACGGCCGCGTGCTCGACCAGCTCGACGCGCATGGCCTCGTCTACCCCTGCTTCTGCACCCGCGCCGACATCGCCGCCTCCACCAGCGCGCCGCACCCGACCACGATGGGCCCCGACGGGCCGCTCTATCCCGGCACCTGCCGGCATCTGTCGAGCGAGGAACGTCGCCGCCGCATCGCCGCGGGCGTGGAGCACTGCATGCGCTTCGACTGCGCCCGCGCGGCGGAGCAGGCGGGCCCCTATTCCTTCTTCGACGAGACGCTGGGCCGGATCGAAGGCCTGCCGCTGCTGATGGGCGACTTCGTGATCGCCCGCAAGGATACGCCGACCAGCTATCACCTCTCGGTCACGGTCGACGATCATCTGCAGGGCGTGACCCTGGTGACCCGCGGGGTCGATCTGTTGCCGTCGACACATGTTCATGCGCTGCTGCAGAAGCTGCTGGGCTATGCTGCGCCGCAATACGCGCATCACCGGCTGCTGACCGACGCCACCGGCCGCCGTTTCGCCAAGCGCGACCGCGACCTCACCATCCGGGCATTGCGCGAGAGTGGAAGGACGCCGGCCGAAGTGTTCGAAATGATCGATGGTTGGAGTTGCGCGCCCCCCGTGAAGGGCTGAAACTTGCGTTATGGACCGGAAAGAACAACTGGCCGTCGGGAGGCGGCTGCTCGGCCATATCGACGGCCGCACCACCGACCTCGCCGACGCGCTGTTCCGCAACCGCGTCGACGCCTATTCCTGCCGCGAGCGCGCCACCCGCGAGCGCGACGCGCTGTTTCGCAGCCAGCCTCTGTTCATGGGCCTGTCGTCGCGTCTCTCAAGACCGGGCGACTATCTCACCGAGGACGTGGCCGGCATGCCGGTGCTGCTGGTGCGCGGACCGGACGGAGAGGTGCGCGCCTTCGCCAACATCTGCCGCCATCGCGGCGCGCCGGTGGCCGAGGGCTGCGGCAATGCCCGCGCCTTCGTCTGCCCCTATCACGCCTGGACCTATGATACGCAGGGCAAGTTGCTGGGTGTCACCGACAAGCCGGGATTCGCCGGCCTCGACCTCGGCGCACACGGGCTCGTAAGGCTGCCGGCCGGTGAGAAGCACGGGATGATCTTCATCCGTGCGACGCCGGTGCGGGAAGGGGAGAGTGCCGTAATCGACGTCGAGGCGGTACTGGGCTCCTTCGCGGCCGACTTCGCCGCGCTGCGGCCGGAGACCTACCCGCTCTACTCAGTCGACCGCATCGCGCCGCGCATCAACTGGAAGTTCGCCATCGACACGTTCCTCGAGGGCTATCACATCCCGCACCTGCACCGGAAAACCATCGCGCCGTATTTCATCGGCAATTGCGGGACCTTCGACGGCGCCGGCGCGCACGGACGGATGTGCGTGCCGCGCACCTCGATCGAGGCGCTGCGCGAGCAGCCCGACGAGGAACGCAACCTGCGTCCGCACATCATCGCGATCTACCAGCTCTTCCCCAACAGCATCGTCATCTGGCAGGTCGACCATATCGAGGTCTGGCGCGCCTTCCCGCATCGAGACGGCCCCGGAAGCTGCGACGTCGAGTTCACGCTCTACCGCCCTGCCGACAGCGACCGTCCGGAAAAACACTGGGCCAAGAACCGCGACATCGCCATCCGCACTGTGCTTGACGAGGACTTCCCGTTGGGCGAGCGCATGCAAATCGGCTTCGAGTCCGGCGCGACCGACGAGGTGATCTACGGCCGCAACGAACCCTCGCTGGTCCATTTCCACCGCTCCATCCGCAGCGCGCTGGGTGTCGCGGCTTGAGGTGACGACCAGCCCCACGACACGAGTCGCGCTGCTGCTCAGCACCATCCTGTTCGCGGCGAGCCTCACGCAGGACGCGTTCTGCGTCTCCGGCATCTGCTCGGACTGGCCGGGCTGGAGCATCCTGCTGTTCGGCGCGTTGGGACACACCAGCTGGTTTGCCAATCCGCTGCTCGCAGCGTCATGGATTGCCGCGCTGTTCGCCCGTCGCCTGCCGGCGCTGGTTCTGTCTCTCGCCGCGCTCGGCCTCGCCGGCTCGTTCCTGTTCGAGACCAGCGTGATCACCAACGAGGCCGGCATGGCCAACCCCGTGACCGGCCTGCGCGAAGGCTACTGGCTGTGGCTGGCGAGCATGGGCTTCGGCGTTGTCGCGGCCGCCTTCGCGCGCAAGGCCCCGGTGAAGTTGTAGCGAGGAAGATCAAGGATCCTTCGCTGCGCTCAGGATGACACGATTGTCGGAGCTGACGCACTGTGCTCGTTCAAATATCGGTGTCATCCTGAGCGTAGCGAAGGATCCTTACCACTACCGTCCTTCGAGCTGCTTGTTGATCCAGACCTGCACGGTGTTCGATTCGAGGAACTCGTGCGCCGCCCTGCGCTTCGCGGGATCGCGCGCATCGCCGTCGATGATCGCGGTGATGACGTCGCATTTGTAGGGGACGGCCACGGCCTCGCCATAGCGCAGCGACTTGTTGTTGCGGCGGTGGACGTAGACGCGGGTCCAGCCCACGAGGTCGGTCACCCGCAGGCGTTCCCCGGGGCCCACCGGCGTGAAGCGCGGGTCGAGGAGGCGGATGTCGACGGCATGCTCCAGTGCCGCATCGCTCTTGATGCCTTCGGGACAGTCGCCGCTGCTGCCCAGCGCGTTCAAGGTCAGCCAGACATAGACGTCGTGATCCTCGCCGCTATAGGCGCGGCCCGCGGGCGCACGCTCGGTCGAGAGCGGCCAGGTGAAGGGTCGCCAGCCGAGCCTGTCGGTCGGGCCCAGTGCGACCTGCCGTTCGGCAAACCAGGCCAGGATGGCCAGGGCCGCGACCTGCGCCACGCCGAGCAGGATGTAGTTGCGCGTCTGGCGGCTGATGGCCATCAGACGCGCGCTCTCATTCGATCAGATCTGATGCGCCATCGGCGGCGCCGGGATCGGTCGGACGCGCTCGTAGGCGGCGGCGGCGCGCAGCACCAACGCGTCCTTTGCATGACCGCTCACGATCTGCAGGCCGATCGGCATGCCCTCGCGGTCGAGGCCGCAGGGGATCGTGGCGGCCGGCTGGCGCGTCAGGTTGAAGGTCAGGGTGAAGGGCGTCCAGCCGATGTCGACGCCGTCACCGCCCCACGCCGCGTTCTCGTTCACCGCGAAGGCGGTCATCGGCATGGTCGGGGTCAGCAGCAGGTCGTACTTGGCCATGAACTGGTTCATGATCACCGAAATGGCCTGGCGCTGGTGGATCGCGGTGACGACAGCCTCCTGGCCGAGATTGGCGCCGTGTTCCGCGGCCTTCAGCAGGCCGGGGTCCATCAACTCGCGCTTCTCGGGACTGAAATTGTTGAGTAACAGGGCGACGTTCGACTGCCAGTGCGCATTCAGCACCTTGCGCGGATCCATGCCCATGAAGTCGGGCGAGTCCTCGACGATCCTGGCGCCCAGGGTCTTGAACACCTTGACCGCCTGCTCGACCGCCACCGCCACGTCGCGGTCGATCTTCTCGCGCTCGACGAAACCCAGATGCGGCGAATAGGCGATGCGCAGGCCCTTCACGCCCTTGTCGAAGCCCTTGAGATAGTCCTCGACATCGTCGGGCCGGCCATAGGGATCGCGCGGATCGGGACGGGCGATGACGTTCATCATCATCGCCGCATCGCGCACCGTGCGCGTCATCGGCCCGATGTGGGAGAGCGTGCCTTGCGCGGACACCGGCCACAGCGGCACGCGCGCCTGCGTGGGCTTCAGGCCAAACAGGCCGCAGAAGGAGCAGGGGATGCGCACGGAGCCCGCACCGTCGGTGCCGATGGCGAGGTTGCCCATGCCGACCGCCTCGGCCGCGGTGCCGCCACCCGACGAACCGCCCGAGGTGCGGCCGATCTTCCACGGATTGTGCGTCGCGCCGAACAGCTTGGAATCGGTGACGCCCTTCCAGCCATATTCCGGCGAGGTCGTCTTGCCGAGCAGCACGGTGCCGGCCTCGCGCAGGCGCTGCGCCACCGGCGCATCGACGTTGAAGGGCCCGTCAGGATCGGTGGCGAGGCTGCCCATGCGCGTGGGCATGCCCTTGGTCAGCACCATATCCTTGATCGTGATCGGCACGCCGTCGATGTCGGAAAGGCGTTTGCCGCCCTTCTTCCAGCGCTTCTCCGAGGCGCGTGCCTGGCGCATCGCCGTATCCGGATCGAGATGCTGGAAGGCGTTGAGCTGGCCGTTGAAGGCATCGATGCGCGCAAGCGCGGCCCTGGTCGCCTCGACCGGCGAGGCCTTGCGGGCCTTGAAGAGTTTCACCAGCTCGTGGGCCGGCATCATCGCAAGATCGGCAGTCATCGGTCGGTCTCCGGAAGGACAGGGAATTTCAGGGGATGGGCCTCGGCGTAGGCGGCCGCGGCGCGCAGCACCAGCGCGTCATTGTAGTGGGCGGACACGATCTGCAGGCCGACGGGCAGGCCCTGGCGGGACAGGCCGCACGGCACCGTCGCCGCGGGATGGCGCGTCATGTTGAACTGCGGCGTATAGGGCGACCACAGGAAGTTGGCCTTGCCGTCGGGGCCGGGCGGCAGGTTCGTGCCGGCTTCGAACGGCTGCACGGCGACGGTGGGTGTGAGCAGCAGGTCGTACTTCGTGAAGAACAGGTTCCAGGCGAGGGTGAGGTCGCGTCGCGTCACCTGCGCGTCCACCACGTCCTGCAGGCTGTAGCGCAGGCCGGCCTTCGCGCCGGCCAGCAGGTTGGGATCGAATTCGCCGTGGCGCGCTTCGGGAAACACCTGCAGCAGGCGCTGCAGCGCCGACAACCAGTGGATCACGAAGGCGCGGCTCGTCTCGCCGAAGGAGAAGGGCGCCTCGACCTCCTCGACCGTGCAGCCCAGCGCCTCGAAGTCGCGGGCGGCCTTCGTCACCATCGCGGCGACCTCGATGTCGAGCGGGTGGTCGCCCAGGCGAAGCGCGAAGCCGATCTTCAGCTTCTTGGGCAGCCTGGCGAGCTTCTTCGTGTAGTCGGTGTCGTCGGCGGGCAGGGCATGGCCGTCGCGCGGATCGGGCCGGGCGATGGCGTTCATCATCAGCGCGGCGTCGAGCGCGGTGCGGGCCATCGGGCCGGTGTTCGACAGATCGCCGGTCATCGAGGGTGGCCAGGCCGCCACACGGCCGAACGTGGCCTTGAGGCCGATCAGGCCGCTGAAGCTCGCGGGGATGCGCACCGAGCCGCCGCCGTCGGTGCCGATGGCGATCGGACCCAGCCCCGCCGCGACCGCCGCGCCGGCGCCACCCGAGGAGCCGCCCGGAGTCATGCCGGTGTTCCAGGGATTGCGCGTGATCCCGTGCAGCGGCGAATCCGTCACGCCTTTGTGGCCGAATTCCGAGCTGGTGCTCTGCGCGAAGACGATAACGCCAGCCTCGCGCAGGCGCGCCACCGCCGGCGCATCGGCATCGGCCGGACTCTTGTCGGTGAGCTTGCTGCCCATCGAGGCGGGCCAGCCCCTGACCCTCACCAGCTCCTTGATCGAGACGGGCACGCCATCGAGTGGCGAGAGCGGCTCGCCCTTCTTCCAGCGCTTCTCCGAGGCGCGCGCCGCGGCGAGGGCCGCCTTCCCGTCGACATGGCAGAGCGCGTTGATCGTCGCCGCGAGCCGGTCGGCGCGCGCCAGCACGGCCTTCATTGTCTCGACCGGCGAGGCCTTGCCCTTGCGATAGAGCGTGCCGAGCTGGGCGGCGCTCGCCTGGGTGAGATCAACCGTCATGCCGCTTCTCCCGTCCTTCCCGCCGCTTCGCGATACTGGCGGGCGAGTTGTTCGGCCCGGTATTCGGCCGCGAGCGCCTGCTCGGTGCGGCCGACCTTGCGATAGAGATCGGCCAGCGCGCGCTTGGTCGCGGCGACGCCCGGCCGTTCGCGTTCGTCGGCCTGGAGGATCGCCAGCGCCGCATCGTTCCAGCCGGCGCGGATCAACGCATCGAGATGGAGGGCGCCGAACAGGGCGCGCTGCGCGATCGACCCGCCGAGGCAGCGCAGGTGCGGCATCGCCTGGCCCATCAGGCGCGCCGCGGCCGGCATGTCCCCCGCGGCATGCGCGGCCAGGCCATGCGCCAGCGGCACGACGCAATCGGCCCAGAGTTCGTGCTCGAAGGGCTTCGCGCGCTCGGCGCGATCCTCGAGGCTGGCCAGCATCTCGGTCACGGCGCTGCGCTCGCCGGCGCGTGCCAGCCCGTAGAGATAGTGGACGTCGTGGAAGGCGGAGAGATGCTCGTGCAGGCGCGGCCTCAGGTAGGTCGCCAGATTGGCCCAGCGCGCGCCGACATCGACACCGCGCAGCTCGAGGCGCGCCAGCAGCGAAACTGAATTGGCCTGGTCCTCGCAGAACTCCTTCCAGACGCCCCAGACCCGCTCGTCATGCAGCGCCAGCGCCTCGTCGGTGCGGTCGAGGTCGATCAGGAAGAGCGCCAGGTGCCACCAGTTGTGCGTCTGCATGAACGAGTTGCAGTCGGCCCAGGTGTCGGACACCGAGTTGAGGAAGGCGACGCCCTCGAGCATGTGGCCGCGTGCTTCGAGGCAATGGGCGATGGCGTGATGTGCCCACGGGTCGTTGCGGTCGAGCGCCAGCCCCTTGCGTGCCGCGGCTTCCGCCTCGTCGAGGCGATTGCACTCCTCGAGCCCGAACGCATACATGCCCCAGACGAAGCGGTTGTCGGGGTTGGCGGCGACGAGCTTCTCACCGACATCGAGCAGCGTGTCGGCCTCGCCGCGGTTGAAGGCCAGCAGTTGCGCCAGCTTGCCGGCAAGCAGGTCGCGCGGCCATTCGGCGACGATCCTGCGGAACTGCTGCAGGCTGCGGCCGGTGTCGCCTTCGATCCAGAATTCGATGGCGCCGAGCCACGCGAACTCGCGCCGGCTTGCGCCCGCCGTCATCCGTTGCGCGCGCGCGAGGTACCGCGTGGCTGCCGCATGCCCCTCGGGCGAGTACATGGAGAGAAAGAGGCTCGCCGCGACCAGGGGCAGCATCGGGCACTTCTCTTCGGCATCGGCGGCGGCCATGAAGTCGGCGAACCGCTTGCCAAAGCCCAGCCATTCCTGCCTGACGAAATCGAGCGCCGCGACCGCGCTCTCGTCGGCATTGCCCAGCTCCAGCCCTTGCCCGTCCCTCAGCACGCCCGGTCCCCCGATTCTTCGGGAGCGACCTTCGCATGCCGTGCAGCGGCTGGTCGAGAGGGACGGTGGCGCCTCAGCTCTTCTCCAGCCCGTCGCGGATCAGGCCCCACCGCATGGTCGTGCGGACCTCGATCGGACGCAGGATGAGGCGGTCCATGGCCAGCCAGACGATGCCGATGGTCAGCATCCCGACAACGATGCGCGGCGTCTGGAAATACTGCTGGGCATTGAAGATCGCGTAGCCCAGGCCATCGGTGCTGGCGATCATCTCGCCACCGACCAGCGAGCGGAAGCCGAAGGCGATGCCGAGACGGATGCCTGTCATCAGGTTGGGCAGGGTTGCCGGGAAAATGACATGCCGCACGACGGCGGCGCGGCCGGCGCCCAGGGTCTGCACCGCTTCGATCAGCACCGGCTGCACCATGCGGATGCCGGTCAGCAGATTGTGCAGCAGCGGGAAGAAGATCGACATCACGATGATGAACAGCACCGCGCCCTGGCCCAGTCCGAACCACAGGATGGCAAAGGGGATCCAGGCGAGGCCCGGGATGGCCTGCAGCAGGTTGACCAGCGGATCGAAGAAGTTGCGCGTGATCTTGCTCAGGCCCATCAGGTAGCCGAGCGGTATGGCGACCGCGCAGCCGATGACGAAGCCTAGCAACAGGCTCTTCATGCTGACCCAGAGATTGGCCAGCAGCACGCCGGACAGCGTATCGGCCACGAAGGCGTTGGCGACCTCGAGCGGCGAGGGGAAGAGGACGCGAGGCCAGATGTCGGCCGAGGACAGCGCCTGCCATGCGAGGATGCCGACCGCGAACGGCACGATCTCGGTCGGAACGTAGGCGCGCCAGCCGTGGCGCTTGCGGGGAGGGGCGGCGGCGATGCTCATGTCGTCACCGGCTTGTCGTGGCCGTTGGTATGGATGCTGTGCGTGAGCTGGTCGCGATAGGCCGCGAACCGCCCGTCGCGCACCACTTCTTCCCATTTGCGTGGGCGCGGCAGATCGATCACCAGGTCGGCGACGATGCGGCCCGGCCTTCCCGAGAGGGCGACCACGCGGTCCGACAGGAAGACGGCCTCCTCGATGGCGTGAGTGATGAACAGGACGGTCGTCCGCTCCAGGGTCGTGATGGCGGTCAGTTCCTCCTGCAGACGCTGGCGCGTCATGGCGTCGACGGCGGCGAATGGCTCGTCCATCAGCAGCACCGTGGGGTTGTTGGCCAGCACGCGCGCCACGGCGGCGCGCTGGCGCATGCCGCCGGAGAGCTGGTGCGGGTACTTCTTCTCGAAGCCGCCGAGGCCCACCAGGTCGACGAAGCGCTGGGTGATCTGCTGGCGCTGCGCCTTGTCCATGCCCTTGAGGCGAAGGCCGAACTCGATGTTCGCTTCCGTCGTCTTCCACGGCAGGAGCGCGTACTCCTGGAACACCATGCCGCGGTCCGCGCCCGGCCCCGTCACCTTGTTGCCGGACACCAGGATTTCCCCGGAGGTCGGCCTGTCGAGACCCGCGACGATCCGCAGGAACGTCGACTTGCCGCAGCCCGAGGGGCCGATGACCGAGACGAATTCGTTGGCGCGCACGGACAGCGACAGTCCCTGCAGCGCCACGACATTGTCCTTCTCGACCGTGTCGAAGTAGGTCTTCGACACGTCCTTCGCGACGAGGATGTCCGTCATTGCGTGCCGCTCACTCGAGCAGCTTGGGATACTTGGCCTTCACCTCGGCCGTGATCTTGTTCAGCGTGGCCAGATGATCGGTCGGCTTGACTGGGGCGGGGATCAGTTTCTCCGCCGCGAGATAGTCGGCGGTCGTCTGCAGCGACTTGGCGGTGAAGTCGTCGATCAGCGGGCTGTAGTCGAGCACTTTGAAGGAGACCTCGACGATGCGCGGCTCGACCTTCAGGAACTCGGCCTCGATGGCGGCGGCTTCCTTGGGATTGCGGCGAACCCATTGCTGCGATTCCCAGAGGGCGGCGACAGCGTCGACGATCTTGGTCGGGTTGGCGGCCGCCCACTTGTCGGTGATGAGGAAGAGGCCGCCCCCCTGCACGTACTTGCCCATGCGCATGAGCAACACGCCCTGGCCGGCCATCTTCTCCTCGGTAAGGGTCAGGAACGGCTCCAGCCCCGCCATGGCGTCGACCGAGCCCGAGATCAGCATCTGGCCCATGTTGCCGTAGTTGGCGTTGACCCGCATGACCGCGTCACGCGG
Organism: Reyranella sp.; assembly: GCA_046296475.1. GTDB lineage: Bacteria > Pseudomonadota > Alphaproteobacteria > Reyranellales > Reyranellaceae > Reyranella. The sequence goes on along the minus strand of JBKBLH010000020.1, from coordinate 74,603 downwards.
CAGGGCGGCCTCCTGGATGATCTGGTTCAGCCCCTGGGCTGGCGCCGTGCCCTGCGGAACCGCAACTTTCTTGCCCTTGAGGTCCTTGGCCGAGGCGATGTTGGCATCCTTGCGCACCAGGAGGCCGTAGGAATCGCCACCCTTGGCGTACATCGCGTAGGCCTTGAACGGCAGGCCGGTGGCCCACGAGACGACAGTCGATTCCACACCGCCGCCCGACCAGTCGACCTGACCGGCGGCCAGCGCCTGGTTGGCCTGGACGCCCGTCGCGAGCGGCAGCACCTCGACGTCGAAACCGTACTTGGCGTAGATGCCCTTCTTCACGCCGACATAGAAGGCGGCCTGAGAGGCTGTGGTCAGGATGCCGAAGCGGACCTTGACCTTTTCTTGCGCGAAAGCAGCACTGGCCATGAGCAGTGCGCCCGAAGCCAGCAGCGCCGTGCGTATCGCCGTCTTGAGTCGTCCCATCGTTTCCTCCCGTTGTTGTCGGCTCTCCTAATGGGACGGCGTTTGGCCTCAGGGGCGTACGCCGTATTTTGCTTTTGGCCCCAGCGTCGTGCGCAGCCTTGCCTGCGCGGCGTCGATGAAGCGGCATAGATAGGGGCGCGTCTCGCGCGGGTCGATGATCTCCTCGACGCCGAACGCCTCGGCGGTGCGGAAGGGGGAAGCCATGGAGCGCAGCTCGTCCTCGATCTCGCGCTCGCGCGCCTTGGGATCGGCCGCGCCCGCGATGTCGCGGCGGAAGGCGGCGGCGACGCCGCCCTCGATCGGCAGGGAGCCCCATTCGGCCGAGGGCCACGCGATTTTGAAGTCGAGCCCGTTCTTGTCGGTCGTCCCCATGCCGGCCATGCCGTAGCATTTGCGGATGACGACCGTGTACATCGGCACGCTGGCCTGAAGGCCGACATAGACGGCGCGCATGCCCTCGCGCAGCGTCGCGGCGGCCTCGGCGTCGCGGCCGACCATGAAGCCCGGCACGTCGACCAGGAAGACCAGCGGGATGTGGAAGCAATCGCAGAGTTCCACGAAATGGATCTGCTTGCGCGCCGCCTTCACGTCCATGGCGCCGCCATAGACCATCGGATTGTTGGCGATGACGCCCACGACCTTGCCATTCATGCGCGCCAGCACGGTGATCAGGCCCTTGCCGTAGGTCGGCTGGATCTCGAACACCGAGCCGCGGTCGACGACATGCTCGATCAGCTTGCGCATGTTGTAGGGCCGGCGGCGATCGCGCGGCACGATCGAGAGCAGTTCCTCGTCGCAGCGGTCCACCGGATCGGTGCATCCGACTTCCGGCGGCATCTCCCAGACGTTCGACGGCATGTAGGACAGGAAGCGTTTCACCTGGGCGAAGCAGTTCTCTTCGGTGTCCACCCGGTTGTCGATCGTGCCGGCGAGATCGACGGCGACCTGCGGCCCGCCCAGCTCCTCCTTGGTGAGCTTCTGTCCCAGCGAGCGTTCGACCACGGGCGGACCCGCGGCGAAGACCTGGCTGATCCCGTCGACCATTACGGACCAGTGCGAGAGGATGGCGCGTCCCGCCGGGCCGCCGGCGGCGGTGCCGAGCACGGCGCAAACGACGGGGACCTTGCCCAGGAGCTCGACCGAGCGTTCGAAGCCGTGAACGCCGGGGAACACGGCATGGCCGCGCTTGTTGATCGAGGTCACGCTGCCGCCGGCGCCGTCGATCAGGTTCACCAGGGGAATCCGGTAGCTCGCGGCCAGATCCTCGACGAAACCGCCCTGGCCGCCCTTCTTGCGGTCGCCCGACCAGCTCGAGCCGCCCCGAATCGTGAAATCCTCGCCGCCGACCGCCACGGGTCGGCCGTCGATGCTGGCGAGGCCCATCACATAGGGGGCGGGCTGCACACCCGTGAGGGTTGCGCCATCGTATCGGCCCTGGCCGGTCAGCGTCCCGACCTCGCGGAATGAGCCTTGGTCGACCAGGCCCGCGACACGCTCGCGGATGGTGAGGCGGCCGCGCTCGCGGTGGCGCGCCACGGCCTCGTCACCGCCCAGCGCCATGGCGTACGCGCGCCGCTGCCGCAGCTCCGCGACTTCGGGGCTCCAGTCCTTCGGCGCAGGGACTTCGGCGGTCACTTGGAGAGCACGGCCACGACCTGGCCCTCGTTGACCGCCTCGGTCTCGGCGACGGTGAACTTCTCGACCCTGCCGCCATCCTCGGCGATGACGGGGATCTCCATCTTCATCGATTCGAGGATCATCAGCGTGCCGCCCGCCTCGACCGTCTCGCCGACCGCGGTCACGATCTTCCACACCGAGCCCGCCACTTCCGCCTTGATCTGGATCGTCGCCATTCGTCTGTCTCCTAGAAGCTGGTCGGCCAGGCGCGCATGAGGTGTTCGCCGACGCCGTTGGTCAGGCGCTGGCGGTGCACGTCGAGCATGCGGATGAGGTAATCGCGGGTCTCGTGCGGCTGGATGACGGACTGCACGGCGTAGATCGCGGCGATCCCCCAAGCCTCGCTGTCCTTGTTCATCTGCGCGAAGGCCTCGTCGAAGCCCGCGTCACCGGGCGACAGGCCGTGCACGATCTTCACCGCGAAGGTCGGGTCCATGAAGCTCACCTCGGCGGTGGGCCAGGCCGCCACCTCGTCGGAGTTACGGCCGCCGCCCATGTTGAGGTAGGCCTGTCCGTAGCTCTTGCGCAGGATGATCGAGATTTTCGGCACGGTGCAGAGCTGCAGCGCCTGCATGAAGTTCATGATCTTGCCGGGCGCGCGACGGCGCTCGGCCTCGACGCCGATCGAGAAGCCGGGATTGTCGACCAGCATCACGATCGGGATGTTGAAGCTGTCGCACAGGACCAGGAAGCTGGTGATCTTCTCGCAGGCGTCGGTGTCCATCGCGCCGCCGCGCGACAGGGGATTGTTGGCGACGATGCCGACGGTCCGGCCGTCGAGCCGGGCCAGGCCCGTCACCGCCACCTTGGCGAAGCGCGGCTTCAGCTCGAAGAAGGAGCCAGCGTCGACGAAGGTCCTGATGATGTTGCGCACGTCGTAGACCTGCGTGCGCCGCTCCGGCAGCAGCTTGGCGATGTTGGCCATGTTGGCGCCGGAGCCCTCGGGCACCGGATGCACCGGGGGCGCTTCCTTGTGATGGCTCGGCAGGTAGGAGAGGAAGGTGCGGATCGCCTGGAGCGCCTCTTCGTCCGTCTCGGCGACGTAGTCGGCGAAGCCCGTCACCTCGGCATGGATCTGCCAGCCGCCCATGACCTGCGGGTCGACCTCTTCCTTGATGGCGAGCGAGGCGAGCTGGGCGCTGGATACCGCCAGGACCGCGCCCTTGCGCAGGACGCAGAAGTCCGAGAGCACGGCGTACCAGGAGGAGGAGCCGTAGGAGAGGCCCAGGGTCGCCGACGCCCAGGGAGTTTCGCGCATCCGGGCATACTGCGTCGGGTCGTTGCCCAGCAGCGCACCCATGCCGCGCGCGCCCATATGGTCCGGCATGCGCGCGCCGGAGGACTCGCCCAGGAACACCATCGGCAGGCCGCGGCTGGTGGCGACGCGTTTCATGTGGCCGATCTTGCGGCCGTTGGTAGCGCCCGAGGAGGCGCCCATCACCGTGAAGTCGTTGGCGACGATGGCGCATTCGCGGCCATCGATCTTGCCAAAGCCCGCGACCTTGCCGTCGGCCGGCGAGCGGTCGTGATCCTCCGGACGGCTACCCGAAGTGCCGAACAGGCCCGACTCGATGAAGGTGCCGGCGTCGACGAGCTTGTCCACTCGTTCGCGGGCGTTGAGCACACCGGCGGCGCGGCGGCGCGCCAGCTTCTCCGGCCCGCCCATCGCCTCGGCCTTGGCTTTCCTGTCGGCGTAGACCTCGTCCATCGTAGCCATCAGTTCGAGTTCCCTGTTGCAATTACGCCGCTCTTCGCCAATTCCTCGATACGCGCGGCGTCGAGGCCCAGCACCTCGCGCAGTACGTCCCGTGAATCCTGTCCGACGTCGCGCCCGGCATGGCGCACCATGCCGGGCGTGTCGGACAGGCGCGGCACAACGCCTGCCATGGCGACCTCGCCCATATGCGGATCCGGCGCGCGCACGATCGCGTTGCGGGCGCGGTAGTGCGGGTCGTTGAAGATGTCGGCGACGGTGAAGATGCGGGTCGCCGGAACCTGCGCCTGGTGCAGGATCGCCTCGATCTGTTCGAGCGGAAGTTTCGACGTCCACTCCGAGACGATCGCGTCGAGTGCCTCGTGCTGCTCGTTGCGCTCGATCGCGTCGGCGAAGCGCGGATCCTGCGCGAGCTCCGGGCGGCCCATTGCCTCCACGAGGCGGCGGAACAGGTTGTCCGCCATCGCGGTGATGTGGATGTAGGTGCCGTCCGCGGTCGGATAGAGATTGTTTGGGGTGGAGCCGATCAGGCGCGAGCCCGTCCGCTCGGGCACGAAGCCCAGCTTGTCGTAGGCGGGGATCCACACTTCCATGAAGTTGAAGGCGCTTTCGAACAGGGTCGCATCGATGCACTGGCCACGCCCGGTCCTGTCGCGTGCCATCAAGGCCATCACCGCGCCATAGGCGCCATGCAGGCCCGCGATATAGTCCGTCATCGAAACGCCGACCCTCGAGGGTGCGCGGTCCGGATCGCCGGTGAGATGACGCAGGCCGCTCACGGCTTCGCAGACGACGCCGTAACCCGGACGGCGAGAGTAGGGCCCGTCCTGGCCGAAACCCGAAATGCGCACCATGACGAGCCGCGGGTTGAGCTTCGACAGGTCTTCCCAGCCAAGCCCCCACTTCTCCAGGGTGCCGGGTTTGAAATTCTCGACGAGGATGTCGACCTTCGTCGCCAGATCGCGGATCAGCGCGCGGCCTTCCTCGCTGTGCAGGTCGATCGAGACCAGCTTCTTGTTGCGGAAGATGCTCGCGGCATACAGCGAGCGGCCCTCGAATTGCTTGCCCATCGTGCGCACGGGATCGCCGTCCGCCGGCTCTACCTTGATCACCTCGGCGCCAAAGTCGGCCAGCATGCGGCCGCAGAAGGGACCGGCCACGGTCGATCCGATTTCGAGCACGCGATAGCCGGAGAGGGGACCTTGTCGCAGCGCGCCCGGTTGCTCGTTCACGACAGGAGTGCCTTTCACAACACGTATTTCTGAAAGCGCCGCAGGGTTTCCTTGGCGTTCTGCAGGTTCATGCGCTTCAGCCGCTCGGCGGTCTCGCCATCACCGGCCCGCATCGCCGCCACGACGGCGCGATGCTCGGACAGGCCTTCCTTGGCGCGTCCGGGCAGGATGACGATCCGCCGGATCACCACGTTGGTCTTCTCGTAGATGCTGTCCAGCATACGCGCGGCAACGGGATTGCGGGCCCATTCGATGATGCGGCGGCGGAAGCGCTCATAGACGACGATGAAGGCGTCGAAGTCGCGATTGGCGACGTACTCGTCCATCGGAGCGCCGAACAATTCGACGAACTCGTCCCAGGTTTCAGGCGGCGCGTTTTCGGTGGCGAGGCGCACGCACAAGCCTTCGAGCACTGCCCGCACGTCGTAGAGATGGAAGACGTGATCGAGTTCGAGCCGGGATACAACGGCGCCACGATTGGGAATGCGGTCGATCAGGCCGCGGCTTTCCAGAACGCCCAGCACCTCGCGAATGCGCGTGCGGGGCACGGCGAATTCCGCCGCCAGCTCCTGCTCGCCGAGCTTGGCGCCCGGCGCCACGTCGTGGCGCGCAATGCGTTCGCGCAGGATCTGGACGATGTCCTGCACGGACGGCGCTGTGCCGCTCTTGTGCGCGCGCTGCTTGGTCTTCGTCTTTAGAGTGACGACCCTGCCCGACATTCTTATCGGCCTTTGTTTCCCGCCTTCTGCAATAGGACACCTGCCTGAAATCCTAGTCAACAAACTTGTTGCCAATCTTGTCGCCAAAAGAATCGGCCGTCAGAATTTGGCCTGAAAAGGAAAATACGGGTTGTCCAAGCGCCGCAGGACGCGGTGTAAGAGGTGAAGAGTTAATGGGAGGAACTAGAATGAAGCGCCGTCATCTGCTGGGATCCGCTGCCGTCCTTGCCCTTGCGCCTGCGATCGCACGGGCGCAGGCCTACCCCGACAAGCCGATTCGCCTCATCGTGCCCTACGCGCCGGGCGGCGCGACGGACACCTCCGCGCGCATCGCGGCCGAGTTTCTGACGACCAAGTTCGGCCAGCAGGTGCTGGTCGAAAACAAGCCGGGCGGGGGCACGATCATCGCCACCGAGATCGTCGCCAAGGCGAAGCCCGACGGCTACACGATCCTGCTGGCGGCTGCCCCTGTCGCCACCAACACCTCATTCGGCCTCAAGCTCCCGTACGACCCGGTGAAGGATCTGGCCCCGGTCTGCAGCTATGTCGACATGCCGCTGCTGCTCGCCTGCAATCCCAGCGCGCCCTACAAGACGATGGCCGAGTTCATCGCCTGGGCGAAGAAGCAGACCTCGCCGATACCCTATGCGTCGGCGGGCAATGCGAGCATGCCGCATCTGTGGGGCGAGCAGCTCAGGATGGAGACGGGGATCAAGCTCGAGCATATCGGCTACAAAGGAAGCGCCGATGCGCTGAAGGACGTTCTCGGCGGCCACGTCATGCTGTTCTCCGACACGCTGCTGCCGGGTGGTCTTGCGGTGAAGGACGGAAGGCTGCGCGGCCTTGTGGTCGCCGCCGCCAAGCGCGTGCCCATGCTTCCCGATGTGCCGACGGTGGCCGAGGTCGGCCTGCCCGCGAACCTGACGGGCGCGGTGTTCTTCGGCGTCATGGCGCCGGGCGGCACGCCCGAACCGGTTATCGCCAAGCTGAACGCCGCCTTCAACGAGGTCCTCACCGATCCGGTGACGTCGAAGAAGCTCGTCGATCTCGGCTTCGTCCTGGTGGGTGGCGGTGCCGCGGACTATGGCAAGCGCCTCGCCGCCGAGACGGAGAAGTGGCGCAAGGTCATCCAGGAAGCGAAGATCTCGCCGCCAGCGTGATGAAGATGCGCAATTGGAGCCGCCTCGCCCAAGTCGATTACGACTTGGGCGAACCGCCCAGGAAGCAGAAGATGGTGCCGGACTTGTTCGCGCAGATGTGGCTGCGCCCGTCGGGGGCCAGCTCGTTCAGAATGGTCTTCGGCGGCACCGCTACCCAGCGGCCATCCAGCAGCGCGTACCAGGTGCCGTCGTCCTTCTGGTAGGCGCGCGTCGGGCGGCAGTCGCCTTCGACGCCGTTGACCGTGCCGGTGCAGCACGAGGCGTTGGAGCCCGGCCGCTTCAGCTTCTCGTACCAGTCGTGATTCTCGACATGACCTTGGCCGTGATGTCCGTCCTGCGCCATCGCGGGCGACCCGGCGAGGAACATTGCCAGCGCGACGACGAGGAGGGTACGTGGCATGAGGACCGCCACCTTTCGCTGTGTCGGCCGGGCCGGCAGCGCATTCGAGGGCGCGCGCCGTCGCTCAGCCTGACCCGTTGCACGGAGCGTACATCATCCGGAGCCCGGCGACGATGGGGATGAAGTCGGGATCGTCGGCCGACAGCATGCCGTGACGCACGAAGAAGTCGATCAGGACCAGGTTGCAGTTGTACTTGAACTCGATCGTGTCGCGCACCGTCTCGAACACGCGCTGCACCGGCCAGAGCTCGAACGAATGGACCTCGCCGTCGTTTGCCTGCGGCGTGAAGTCTTCCGGCAGCTCCAGGTCGAAGCAGGTCATCACGTCGGGCTTCAGCTGCTGGCCCGACTGGTTCCAGTAGGCGACGAGGCTCACCGCCTTCGCCTGGCATGCAAGCGCAGGCGGGATCGAGGCCTCCTCGCCGCATTCCTTGACCAGGTTCTCGTGCAGACCGAGTCCCGCGGGCTGGCCGCCGGCTACCGTGTTGTCGAGCTGACCGGGGAAGGTGGGCTTCTCGTAGGAGCGGCGGGGCACCCAGATGTGAAGCCCATCCGCGCGGCGAACATAGCCCGTCATGTGCGGGCCGCCTGCGCGAACGCCGAACCATGGGACGGTCGAGCGTTCCATCTCCATCAGGAGGGGCGCACCGTCCTGCGGGGCCACGGCGTATCTCTCCTCTCGCCACAGGCCGTTGAAATGGCCGGCTGCACGCAGGCCCAGCAGGAACGCATGGACCTCGGCCGTACGCTTCTCCGGCGTGTCGAGGCGGGGATCGAGATGCCAGGCGCCCTCGTGGCGCTGGAACAGTCCGGAGCCCCGCACCACGTTCGCCGCGAACTCGCGATGGACGAATCCGGCCCGGTGCTCGCCCACAAACCACGGCTCGAACTGGGCGAGGTCGGCATTGTTGCACCGGTGGATGTGATCAAGGAAGGACATGGGCTTGGGAGATAGCATAGGGTGGCGGGGATGACCGAAGAGGAACTTCAGGCGCGGCTCGAGGCCACGCTGCCCGCGGCCGACCGTCACGATCTGTTCGTCGAGGAATGCCAGGATCAGGACGTGCGGCTGCGCTTTTCACCGGCGGCCGGGGCCGGCTGGACGATGGCGGCGCTGTTGACGTTGGTCGACACCTCGCTGCGGGCCGCCGCGGGATTGGAGGCGCGCGTATCGAATCTCGGCGTAACGGTGCTGCGGCCGGCGCAGGCCGCCGACGTGATCTCGCTGTCGCGCGTCATCCGCCGCGACGGCGACCGGGTCCATGCCGAGACCTGGCTGTTCAGCCATGCCGTCGTCGAGCCGATGCTGCACGCGACGGCGACCCTCGAAGCGTCGATTGCAAGGGGAGGAATTTGAAATGCAGCGTGTCACCCTGTCGGTCGACGACGATCTCCTGGCGACGCTCGATCGCCACATGAAGAAGCACCGCTACGCCAGCCGCTCCGAGGCGCTGCGCGACATCCTGCGCGAGGTGGCGGCGCGCGAGGCGCTGGAGGCGAAGCCCGGGGCCGGGGAGGAGGGCTTCTGCATTGCCACGCTCGCCTATGTCTACGACCACGGGACCCGCGACCTCGGCCGACGGCTCACCCAGGCGCAGCACAAGCACCACGACCTGCAGGTGGCGACCCTGCATGTCCATCTCGACCACGAGTCCTGCCTGGAAGTGTCGGTGCTGCGCGGTCCGGTCAAGGACGTGCGCGCCATGGCCGACGACACGGTGAGCCAGCGCGGCGTGCGCCACGGACAGCTCCATCTCGTGCCGGCCGAACTCGACCATAGGCGCCACGGTCACGGCGGGCGCGGCGATCACGATCATATTCACGCCTGACGCCGGGCGTCCGCGGCGCCGCTGTGCGGCCGCGTTGTCGCGCGTGCGGAACCGTCGTAAGAACAATCATGAAATTCCGCTTAACTTTCGTCATTGTCCTGGCGGGAGCCGTCCTTTCGACCCTGTCCGCGCGGGCCCAGGTCGCCGTGGTGGCCGTCGCCGGCGATCCCGGTCACCTCAATCCCGCGATCTCGACGGCGGGGCCGCTGCATGCCGTCGCCGACTCGATCTTCAATGGGCTGGTCTCGCTGGATCGCGACGGCAATGTGCAACCCGACCTCGCCACCTCCTGGACGGTCTCGCCCGACGGTCGCGAAGTCCGCTTCACCTTGTCTTCCGGGGTGAAGTGGCACGACGGCAAGCCGTTCTCCGCCGAGGACGTGAAGTTCACCTTCGAGGAGGTCCTTTTCCGATTCCATGCCCGCACGCGGGCCGGCCTCGCGCCGGCCGTCGAGGCGGTCGAAGCGCCTGATCCCGGCACGGTCGTGTTCCGGCTGAAGCGACCGCATCCCGCGCTGCTGCGGCAGTTGAACGTGACCGAGGCGCCGATCCTGCCGCGTCATCTCTATGCCGGGTCGGATCCGAACCGGAACGAAGCCAACGCTCGGCCGGTCGGCACCGGCGCCTTTCGCTTCGAGAGCTACAAGCGCGACGACAGTGTGGTGCTGGTGCGCAACGAGGCCTACTTCAAGCCCGGACTCCCGAAGCTCGAGCGTCTGGTCTTCCGTGTCATTCCGGAGGCAAACACGCAGGTCGCGGCGCTGGCCAATCGCGAAGTCGACTATCTCGGCCGGGTGGCCCCGTCCGACGTGGCCCGCCTCAACGGCAAGGCGACCCTGCTCGACACCACCTCGGGACCCGGTGGCGCCAACTGCGTCATGACGCTGGCCTTCAATCTGCAGCGGCCCACGCTGGCGGCGCTGCCGGTCCGGCAGGCCTTCGCCCATGCGCTGAACCGGCGGCAGATGCTGGAGCTCGTCCAGTTCGGCCAGGGCCGGGTGGCGCAGGCGCCGATCCACTCTGCCATCGGCTGGGCGACCCTTCCGGGCGCTCTTCAAGCCTATGAACTCGATACGGCCAGGGCCAATGCGCTCCTCGACCAGGCCGGTCTGGCGCGGAGCGCGAGCGGCGAGCGGACCACGCTCGACCTGCTGATGTTCCCGGCTTTTGCCCGCTATGCCGAGCTGATGCGCCAGCAGCTTGCGGCCGTGGGCATCGCCCTGCGCCTCAAGCCGCTCGATCCGGCGGCCTTCGCGACATCCGTGTTCACCCAGCGCGATTTCGACCTGGCGCTGATCTCCTATTGCAACGGCGTCGATCCCGAGATCGGCGTGCGCCGCATGTATCATTCGACGGCCATCGGCAACGTGCCCTTCTCGAACGCAGCCGCCTATCGCAATGCCGACGTCGACCGGCTGTTCGACCGGGCGGGTTCCTCGACCGACACGGCGGCGCGTGGCGAGGCCTATCGGGAGATGGAACGCATCGTCGCGCGCGATCTTCCCTACTGGTGGCTGGTCGAGACCGATTTCACCTCGGCCTGGCGCGGTGACTTCGCCGACTTCGCGCCGTGGAGCGGGCAGTTCGCCGAGCGGGCGTTCCAGAAGCGTTGATGCTTCTTGGGCGACTGGCCTGGGCGATCGGTACGGTCTGGCTGGCGGCGAGCCTTGCCTTCCTGTTGATCCACCTGGCGCCCGGCGGGCCGGCCGTCGCGCTGGGCGGCGATTCGGGCGCTCCCGGCTATCTGGAAGAAGTCGCGCGTCTCTACGGCCTCGACCGTCCGCTGCCCGAGATCTACGTGGACTGGCTGGGGCGGTTGGCCTCCGGAGATCTCGGCCATTCGTATCGCAGCGGCCAATCCGTGCTGAGCCTGATACTGGAGCGCCTGCCAGTGACGCTGGCCCTGATCGCCCCGGCCGCCGTGCTCTCGGCAGTCGCCGGTACGCTCCTGGGACTTTTGCGCACGCGACGCGGATTTGCCGCCTCGATGGCCGCACTGCATGCGGTGCCGGGCTACCTGGTCGGACAGGCTCTGGTCATGGTGTTCGCACTCGGTCTGGGCGTCCTGCCGGTCCAGGGCCTCGTCGACGGGCGCGGCCCGGACGGTGGCGGCATCTCACGCCTGCTCGATATGGCGCGCCATCTGATCTTGCCCGTCCTGGCGCTTGCCCTGCACAACCTCGCTTTCGTGGCCCTGCTGACGCGCACGCGTGTGATGGCCGAGATGGAGCGGCCCTATGCCGTGACGGCAGCCGCGAAAGGCGTCGCGCCGCGTCTCGTCCGCCTCCGTCACGCCCTGCCCAATGCCATGCTGGGTCTCGTCTCGCTGCTCGGATCGCGGCTGGGAGGTTTCGTGGCCGGCGCGGTGACCATCGAAGTCCTGTTCGCGCTGCCCGGTCTCGGCCGGCTGGCGGTGACGTCGGCCATCGCGCGCGATCATCCGGTGGTGATCGGGCTCGTCCTGTTCACCACCGCCGTCGTGGTGATGACCAATCTCGTCGTGGATCTCACTTTCCGCAGGCTCGATCCGCGGGTCGGGGAGACCGCTTGAGCCGGCACGCGCGCACTGGCGCGCTTGCGATCGTCGGGTTGCTGTACCTCGGCTGCCTTTTCCTCGCGCCGCCGGGCGCGCTGCAATCGCTGGCGATGGGCGGTCCGTTCCTGCCGCCGTCTTTCGTCCATCCGCTGGGCACCGACGATCTTGGCCGGGACATGCTGGCGGCGCTGGCCCAGGGCGGCCGGACCTCGCTGATGGTCGCGACGGTGACGGCCCTGCTGGCCGTCGGCCTTGGCATGGCGATCGGCATGGCGGCGGGGCTTGGAGCATCCTGGCTCGACGACCTGCTGATGCGAACGGCCGACATGGTGCTCAGCCTGCCTGCGCTGCTGGTCGCCATCCTCGTGGCGACGCTGTTCGGCGGCTCGTCGCTCAATCTCGCGCTGGTGCTCGGCCTGACACGGTGGCCGACGATCGCCCGGATCGTGCGGGCGGAGACCCTGTCGCTGCGGCACAGCGACTTCGTGCGCTCGTCCGTCGCCGTCGGCACGCGCCCCGTCGCCATCGCGTTCCGGCACATCCTGCCGCATGTGAGCCCGACGGCGCTCTCCGCCACCGGGATCGTGTTCGGTGGCGCCATCCTGGCGGAGGCCGCCCTGGCCTTCGTCGGTCTCGGCGATCCAGCTCTCACCAGCTGGGGACAGCTGATCGCGGCCGGCTACACCTTCTTCGATCGGGCCTGGTGGATGTGGGCCTTTCCCGCCCTGGCTCTCTGCTGCACGTCGGCGCTGGTCGCCGTGGCGGCCAGCCGCGAGTGAAGAGCGCTAAGCCGCTTCCTTCCACGCCTTGTCGACCACGGCCACCACGTCGCGCATGATCTGCGTGAGGTCGAAGTCCTTGGGCGTATAGACGCGGGACACGCCGGCGGCGATCAGGGCCTCGGCGTCGGCCGGTGGGATGATGCCGCCGACCACGACCGGCACGTCGCCGATGCCGGCTTCGCGCATTCCCTTCAGCACGTCGCTCACCAGCGAGACGTGGCCGCCCGACAGGATCGACAGGCCGACGACGTGCACGCTCTCCTCGAGCGCGGCATTGACGATGCGCTCGGGCGTGAGGCGGATGCCCTCGTAGACCACTTCCATGCCGCAGTCGCGGGCACGCACGGCGATCTGCTCGGCGCCGTTCGAATGACCATCGAGGCCGGGCTTGCCGACCAGCATCTTGATGCGCCGGCCGAGGCGGCGCGACACCGCCTCGACCTCGCGGCGCGTCGCTTCCAAGCGGCCGTCGGTGACACCAGCGGCGCGCGCCACGCCGGTGGGGGCGCGGTACTCGCCGAACACGCCGCGCAGCGCCTCGGTCCATTCGCCCGTCGTGACGCCGGCCTTGGCGCATTCGATCGAGGCCGGCATGACGTTGCGGTCCTCCTTGGTGGCGGCGACCAGCTCGGCGAGCGCGGCCTTCACCGCCGCGCCGTCACGCGTCGCCCGCCAGGCGTTCAGCCGCTCGATCTGGCCGCGCTCGACCGAATCGTCGACCGTCAGGATCGATTCCTGACCACCACCCAGCGGCGAGGGCGCGCCCTCAGTATAGGCGTTGACGCCGACCACTGTCTGCTCGCCGGATTCGATTGCAGCCAGCCGCTTGAGGTTCGACTCGACCAGGCGCTGCTTCATGTAGGCCGCCTCGATGGCGGCGATCGCGCCGCCCATGTCCGCGATGCGCCCCATTTCTGCCAGCGCCTCCTGCTTCAGCGCCTCGACGCGGGCGGCGATCTCCTTGCTGCCGTCGAAGATGTCGCCGTATTCCAGCAGGTCGGTCTCGAAGGCCACGATCTGCTGCAGGCGCAGCGACCATTGCTGGTCCCACGGGCGCGGCAGGCCGAGCGCCTCGTTCCAGGCGGGCAGCTGCACCGAGCGGGCGCGCGCGTTCTTGCTCATCACCACGGCCAGCATCTCGAGCAGGATGCGGTAGACGTTGTTCTCCGGCTGCTGCTCGGTGAGGCCGAGCGAATTGACCTGCACGCCGTAGCGGAACAGGCGCTGCTTGGGGTCGGCGACGCCGTAACGGTTCAGCGTGATGTCGTCCCACATCTCGGCGAACGCCCGCATCTTGCACATCTCGGTGATGAAGCGGATGCCGGCATTCACGAAGAAGGAGATGCGGCCCACCACCTTGGGGAAGTCGGCATCGGGCACCTGGCCGCGCGCCTTCACCGCGTCGAGCACGGCGATGGCGTTCACCAGCGCGAAGGCCAGTTCCTGGACCGGCGTCGCGCCGGCTTCCTGCAGGTGATAGCTGCAGACGTTCATCGGGTTCCACTTGGGAACCTCGCGATAGGTGAAGCCGATCGTGTCGGCCGTCAGCTTCAGCGACGGCTCGGGCGGGAAGATGTAGGTCCCGCGCGAGAGGTATTCCTTGATGATGTCGTTCTGCGTCGTGCCCTGCAGCTTCGCGCGCTCGACGCCCTGGGCCTCGGCGGTCGCGATGTAGAGCGAGAGCAGCCACGCCGCCGGCGCGTTGATCGTCATCGACGTGTTCATCCGGTCGAGCGGGATGCCGTCGAACAGGGTGCGCATGTCGCCGAGATGCGAAATCGGCACGCCCACCTTGCCGACCTCGCCCTTGGCCAGCACATGGTCGCTGTCGTAGCCGGTCTGCGTCGGCAGATCGAAGGCGACGCTGAGGCCGGTCTGGCCGCGCGCGAGGTTGGTGCGGTAAAGCTCGTTCGACTTCTCGGCCGTCGAGTGGCCGGCATAGGTGCGAATGAGCCAGGGCTTGTCGCGATTCGGAATTGTCATGTGTGGCGGTTCGCAGGGCTGTTGACGTAAACTTGGGTACACCAGATCATGCTGCGCCGCAGCATCGAAGATTTTGCAGTGCGGCGGAAGGGGAAAGAGGAGACTTGAGCAACGCTTCCTCCCCCTGGGTCCAGGCGGCCGGCCCGACGCCTGCCGGACCGTCCGGTCAAACGTCTGCTCCCGGGACTCCCTGGAGTGCCGACCTGACCCCGAGTCGGCCGGTCTATGACGGCAAGCTGGGCGAACTCTATGCCATCTATCTGCGGCACCTCGCGATGATGCTGGTGACGCTGGGCTGGTCGCGCTTCTGGGGCCGCACCCGCATCCGGCGCTATGTCTGGAACCATCTTTCGGTGCTGGGCGACCGGTTCGAATATCGCGGCCGTGGCATCGAACTGATGATCGGTTTCCTGCTGGCGCTTCTGCTGGTCGCGGCCTGGTCCGGCCTCATGTACCTGGTGTGGCTGTACGTGTTCCACGAGAAGCCATTCGCCACCGTCGGCCTGTTCGACCTGTTCTCCTTGTCGGTCGTGTTGATCGGCTTTCCGCTGGCCTATGTCGGTCACTATGCCGGCCTGCGCTACAAGCTCTCGCGCACTCGCTGGCGCGGCATCCGATGCGGCATGGCCGGTTCCGCCTGGGCCTATGGCGCCACCGCGACCTTCCTGCAATTCGCCAATGCAATGACCGCCTACCTGCTGACACCCGTCGTGTCGGTGAATCTGGCGCGCCCGCGCATCGTCAACGCGCGGGTCGGCACGCAGGGCTTCGCCTTCGCCGGCCGCGCGGGCGACATCTACGGCCGCTATCTCGGCTACTATTTCCTGAACATCGCGGCCTGGATTGCTGCGGCCGTCGTCACCTTCATGGCGATCGGCGGCACGATCGAGTCGCTGGGCATCTCTTCCGACGAATTCCTGAAGCTGTTCGCCCATCCCAGCCTTCACACCGTGGTCGTGGTGCTGGTGATCGCCTTCGGCGCCTATCTCCTGTTCGGCGTGCTGATCCTGCCACTGCGCTGCTGGTGGCAGGCCTACCTGCTGCGTTACCTCGTGACCCACAGCCGCGCCGGCAACGTGCTCTTCGCCACGGCCATCTCGACCTGGCAGATGTGGGGCTTCCTGGTGCTGAACTACCTGATCGTGCTGCTGACGCTCGGCATCGGCTGGCCGTGGGTGATGCATCGTACGATGAAGCTGATCTCGGGACAGTTGTGGATCTACGGCGCGCCTCAGGGCAGCGAGATCCGGCAACGAGCCGATCGCGGGCCCGGTTATGGCGAGGGTCTGCTCGACATGTTCGACGTGAGCGGGGTCTGACGATGGCTGCCCGCTATTACGATGGCGTCACGGCCGAGGTGCAGGAGGTGATGCTGAAGATCACCAGCCACGAACTGCTGATCCAGCGGCCGGCGGAATCTGCCGTCGTGGCGCGCTGGCCGGTCGCCGACCTCGTCGTGCTGGGCGATTCCCACCACGAGGCCGTGCCGCCGCTCGCGCTCCGCGGCAGCGAGGCGCGGCTGGTGGTCGAGGATCCGGCGTGGCGGGCGCAGCTCGTCTCGCTGGTGCCGGCGCTGAAGCCGCTGGCGCTGGAGCCGGTCAAGGTCGCACCGCGCCTCGGCACCTGGTCGCTGGCGATCGTCGCGCTGGTCGGGCTGTTCTGGAGCGCGGTCGAATACGGCACTGAGTATGCGGTTCCGCTGCTGCCCTACACGCTGCAGGCCAAACTGGGCGAGACCGTGCTGGACGAGCTGCTGGCCGACAAGGAGGTCTGCCAGGGCCGGGTGGGCCTGGCAGCGATCAACCGGCTGGCCAACGACCTCGCTCGGGAGGCGGGCTACAGGCACGAGGTCACTGTGCACATCGTCGAGGGCGGGCCGGTCAATGCCTTCACGCTACCGGGATCGATCCTCGTCTTCTATTCGGATCTGATCACCCAGGCCAAAGACAGTTCGCAGGTCGCGGGCGTGCTGGCGCACGAGATCGGGCACGTCGTGCACGATCACCCGATCAAGGGCGTGGCGCGGGCCTACGGCATCGACCTCCTCTTCAAGGTTCTGACCGGCGGCTACTCCGATATATTGAGCACCTTCGGCACCGGCGGGAGCGCGCTGCTTGCGATGCGCAACGGGCGAGCTTTCGAGCGCGAAGCCGACGCGACCGGCGTGCGCCTGCTCGAACGGCGCGGCCTGCGCGCCGACGGCGTCTCGACGTTCTTCGAGCAGATGCTCGAGAAGGAACCTTCGGACGCGGCCAGCGCCGCCGGGATCTGGTCGAGCCACCCTCCCACGCGCGAACGTATCGAGGCGACCAAGCGCCCGGCCACCGGTCGCCCGGCGTTCAGCGCCGCCGAGTGGCAGGCACTGCGGAACGTTTGCAAGTAGCGCGCCGTCGTCACTCAGCTGGTGCGCGTCAGCCGGATCTCCACCTCGCGCTCCACATATTTCCATTCCTCGCTCGCACGGAGCTCGATCAGAAGGGCGTCGAAGGCCGCCTCGTGCTTCGGCGCGAATTCGAACCAGGTGAGGAAGTCGAAGGGCTCGCCAAGGTCGCGGGCGTGGTGCAGGCGGCGCGCCACCGCCGGCAGGTACTTCATGGAAAGGGCGATATGGCGCGACTTGTCCTCGAAGATCCCCCGGCGTTCATCCTGTGCCAACGACCACCAGGCCTCGGACTTGCGGATCGGGATCAGCGCCGCGCACGTGGCCTCGCTGCGGCCGAGCCCGGCCTGCACGCCGGCCAGCTCCTTCAGTTCGGCTGCCGTCGAGTAGCGTGGATGGCTGACGACGCCGCGCAGCCGCCACGTCGCGCCGGGGATGTCCGTCAGGGCGAGATGAGTTGCGGCCGCCAGGCCCGGACCGCAAACGGCGTGTTGGCGCTCGATACGCCATGGACCGGCGTCGCCGGCAGAGAAGGTGACGGTGAAGGGCGGCGGCATGGGCCGATCTTAGCAAGACGCGCGCCGGCTCCTTGGCTATGAAGCGGCATGAGTACGCACATCGTTCTCGCCACATCCGCCGACGACCCCGCCATCACTCCGTCGGACCGGCTGTATGCCCACGCTCTGGAGCGGCGCGGGTGCCGCGTCACCGGGGCGGCGTGGGATGGGCTGCGCGCGGCGTTCACTGGTGCCGACGCCGTCGTGCTGCGCTCGACCTGGGGTTACTACCGCGCGCTCGATGACTTCAAGGCATGGACGGAGGCGATGGCCGCGTCGACACGGCTGTTCAATTCCATCGATCTGGTGCGCTGGAACCTGCGCAAGGACTATGTGGAGAAGCTCGCGGCGGCGGGCGTGCGCGTTCCGCGGAGCTTCGTCGTCCCGTGCGAAGCGGCGGCGATCGGCCGGGTCCTCGACGAGACCGGCTGGGCGCAGGCGGTCGTGAAGCCGGCGAGCGGCGCGTCGGGCCATTCGGTCGAGCTGCTGCAGCGCGCGACCCTCGCCGCACAGGTGGCAGGGCTCGCCGACGAGGCGCGCCGGGCGGGCGTCGTGGTGCAGGAGTTTCTGCCGGAAATCGCCGACGGCGAGCTGTCGCTGGTCTATTTCGACGGCGCTTTCAGCCATGCGATCCGCAAGCGGCCGCCGCCCGGCGAGTTCCGCACCAACTCGCGCTACACGCCGATCCGCACTGCCGAAGTGCCACCGCCCGAGGTTACCCAGCAGGGTGGAGCCTGCCTCGCGACCCTGCCCGAGATGCCGCTCTACGCCCGCGTCGACGGCGTCGTGCGCGACGGCGTGCTGGTCGTCATCGAGGTCGAGGTGCTGGAGCCGGCACTTGCCCTGGACGTCGATCCGCTCGCGGCCGAACGCTTCGCCGAAGCGACGATGAAGCGTCTCGGCTAGCTCTCCCTGAACAGGGCGGTCACCTCGGCTGCATCGGGCGCGACTTTCCAGCGGGCACCGGCGGCTTCCACGAGCTGGCGCCATCCGTCGAGCCGTCGGGCATAGCGGGCGGGCTCGCGATTGTCCTCGGGCAGGCGCGTCACGTTGGTCGCGATCACCTCCATGCCGCGCAGGGTCGTGGGCAAGGCCGGGTCGCGGCGGCAGTTGACGGGCAGGTCCTCCTCGAGATCGGAGAACAGCACGATGGTGCGCACAGCCGCCTGTCGGGCCGCGAGATATTGCGCCGCCTGCAGAACGGCGCCGCGTATGTCGGTGTGTCCCGCCGGCTTGGCGCGGTTGCCGTAGTCGGCAAGCTTCTGGCCGTAGGCAGCGACGAGACGCTGGCGTTCGGTCGGCCGCTCGGGGGCGGTGAAGCTCAACAGGACCGCCTCGTCCGTAAAACTGCAGGCGCCGATCTCCGCCACGGCGAAACTATCGTGCGCGCGCATGAAGCCCATCGTGACGCGGAGCGTGCGCAGTGCCCTGTCGACTTCGCGGAAGTAGCTCTTCGACACGTCGAGCAGGCCGTAGACGGCCGAAGCGGTGGCGCTGCGCTCCTCGCACGCGCCCAGCGCAAGGGCGGAGCCGGCCGTCGCTGTCGCCAGGAGGCCGGTGTTGAAGAAGCGGCGGCCGAATTGGGTCATGAGGAACGCACCGCGCGCGAGGACAGGAGGGCCCGCACCAGAC
This sequence comes from Reyranella sp., assembly GCA_046296475.1. Lineage (GTDB taxonomy): Bacteria > Pseudomonadota > Alphaproteobacteria > Reyranellales > Reyranellaceae > Reyranella. The sequence goes on along the minus strand of JBKBLH010000020.1, from coordinate 55,534 downwards.
GCTCGACGACCAGCGGCAGGAAGATCACGAGATCGTAGGCGGCCAGCGCGACGGCGAGCAGGCCCTCGACGAGGAAGCGCAGCAGGCGGACCGCGAAGGACAGGGATTCCAGGATGAAGCCGAGGACGAGCTGCAGCACGACCCGGCCGTTGCGGATCAGCGCCTCGACGCCGAAGCCCAGGAAGGCCAGCGCAAAGGGAATGATCAGGCCGAACGCGGCCTGCGCATAGCGCGCGAGGGTACCGGCTGCTTCACCGGCCTCGGACGGCGCCGTGCCCGCCAGAGTCCCGAGCAACTCGCGTTCGAGCCGGGAGATCTCGTCGCGCGTGAGGGCGAGCGCCGCTTCGATCAACGCCAACACCACCAGCGCCGTCGTCATGACGATGATGATCGCGAGCCGCTGGCCCTTCTTCTTCTCCAGCCGCTCGAACTGCGGGAACATGGTGGTGACGCCCAGCGCCTCCAGCAGCACGATGCCGACGGCGACCTCGAGCACGATGATGGCAAGCGCCGCCAGCCGATACACCGGCACGCCCATGATGCGATAGGAATCGCCCACCACTTCGGCCATCGGCCGTTCGAGCAGCGCGAAGTTCAGCCAGCCGGCGATGCCAACGGCGAGGATCAGCACGATGGCGAAGGCGAGGCCGATGCCTGTCGAGTGTCCGAGCTTCACGTCGCGGGGTGGGACCGGGAAGGCCTGGATGGCCCGCAGCTGGACGCCGTAGGATTGGATCACCTGTCGATGCTCGGCGACGTGTGCTTCAAGCCGTTCCAACGCATCGCATGACTTCGGATCGTCAAGTCCCTTGCGGTCGATGAGGCGATGTACGTCCCGCATCTCGTCGGGGAGCCGCGGTTGAAGTTCGGCTTCCTTCATGCCTGCGCAGAGTTGCGCGTGCCGAGCACTCGCTGCGACGGCGCCGAAGCCGATCCAGCGCTCCACCAGGCGAAGCGTATGGGCGGCCAACTGGAATGCTGCACGCAACAGGCGGTGTGCCGCGTCGCGTGCGAGATAGAGCAGGACGACGGCTCCTGCCAGAAAGGCGAGATGCCTTCCGTCGGAAAGCCACGCCTGCAACGCTTCCACCATCGCTGACAGATGGAGCGCGATATCGCCAAAACGATGGCGCGCGCCGTGCGCACCAGGCGCGTTCGTTGCGTCAGGTATCGCACGACGCCGCGTCGCGACGACGCGGAACCACATTGCTGCCAACTTTCCGACCGATTCTCAGGGCGCGCCGATGCGGCCCAGCGTCTCGCTTTTCCACCCCTGTCGTCGAGGACTCCCCAGGAATGCCCCATGTCCAGGCTTTCATGGCACAGACCCCCTTTGAGCAGCTTCGCCCCGCGGGATCGCAGGGGCGCCACTGGAAGAACGTCGGTATGTGCTTCGGCAGTCTGGTGGTGCTGGCAATGATCAGTGTGATGGCACTGCCGCCGAGGGAGACGTCCCAACGCATTGCCAGCGAGTTCGAGCTCCATCCGGAAGCCGGGACGCCGATGGCATTGATGGCCGTCCCGGAGCCGCTGGAGATACCTTTCGAGATTCCGGTAACCGACATCGCGACGGTGCTGCCGGCTCCTGACCTGTCGGACTTTGCGCCGCCGGACTTCGGACCGCTGCATGTCGAAGCGGCGATCGAGTTGCAGAAGGGCGATACCGTCGCCCGCGTCCTCGGCCGGCTCGGCATCGAGGCCGCCGACATTGCCGAGATCGTGGAAGTCCTCGCCGACCGCGTGCGCCTGGATCGCCTTCCGATCGGCCAGGCCCTGATCGTGAAGCTCCAGCGTCTGCACGAGGAGGAGAAGCCGACGGTTCTGGTGGGCCTGTCGATCCGTCCGGAGCCGAAGCGTGCCTTCAACGTCGAACGCGACGACGACGGCGGCTACAGCATGGAAGAGAAGGTCTTCGAGGTCGCGCCCAAGATAATGCGCGCATCGGGCGAGGTGGACGGGTCGGTGATTGCGAGTGCCGAGGCGGCCGGCGTGCCGCACGGACCTCTGGCGGAGATGCTGCGCGCCTTCTCGTGGGACGTGAACTTCCAGCATGACATCAAGCCCGGAGACCGGTTCGACGTCCTGGTCGAACGGGAATGGACCAGCGATGGCAGGCCGGCGGACGACGGCCGCGTCCTGTGGGCCGAGATCACCACGGGCGGCGGCGCCGAGACCTACAGCATCTACCGGTTCAAGCCGCGCAACGGGGAGGAGTTCTTCTACAGCCCCGAGGGCGAGAGCGTGGTCAAGGCGCTCCTGCGCACGCCGCTGAACATGAGCCGCATCTCCTCGCGTTTCGGCATGAGGCACCATCCGGTGCTGAAGTTCACGCGCCTGCATTCCGGCGTGGATTTCGCGGCACCGTCGGGCACGCCGATCCTCGCCGCAGGTGCAGGCCACGTCATCGAGGCCGGCCGATTCGGCGGCTACGGCAACTGGGTCAAGATCGCCCATGACGGCAATCTCGCCACCGGCTATGCACACCTGTCGCGCATCGCGCCGGGCGTGAAGCGCAGCGCGCGCGTGCGTCAGGGCCAGGTGATCGGCTATGTCGGCAGCACCGGGCTCTCGACGGGCCCGCACCTGCACTTCGAACTTCATCGGGGAGGGCGGCCGATCGACCCGCTCACCATGGCCCGCACGGCGCAGCGCACGCGGCTCGCCGGCAAGGATTTCGAGCGATTCAAAGCGCAGATGGTCGAAACGGATCGCGTCCGCGAGACGGCGGCAACGCTTCGCAGCGAAGAGACCGACTGAAGGCGGCACATGGCCAGGACTGCCGCCCTCTGCATCCTTCTGCTCGCCGCGTCGGCGGTAGTGCCGAAGGACGGGGTCGTGCGCGCGGCGGACTGCGAGACCGGGGTGCTCGACGGCGGCGAGGCGGGCATGAACGTGCTGGTCTACCAGCTCTGCGCCGACCGGCTGACCGTGGGATTCCGCGACAGCGAGGTGATCGAGGAAATCACCTGCGGACCGGCCGGGAGCGTGCATCTGTGGATGTCGACCGATCACGAGGTCTGCGGCTCGCCGCCTGCACCGGATACGCCCGAGGTCTACGATCTTCTCGAGCCTCTGCGCGGCGTCGGCGGGGCGGTGTCGGCACCGGTGGCAAAGCGAGTGACCTGCGGCGGCACGTCGGGACGCGCCACTGCGGTCGTGCCGAATGCCCGGGCGGCGCTGCTGATGACGAGAACAGGCGACACGATCTACGAGCGGGTGAGCCGCCGGTTCGTCCAGCAGTGCATGGGCTCGTCGGTCTGAGCTCCCCTCGCGGAGAGGGAACCAGTCGAGGCCGGGCCGGTTGTCGGCGGCGAACGGAGCAGCCGACATGTCCTATCGTCGATTCGGTGGAATGATCGCGACGTCAACCGTCGTGATGTTCGTCCTGATGTATCTCAACACCTATGCGTCGGAACATGTCTGGTTCAGCCAGACCCGCATGTGGATGGCGCTGGTAATGGGCGCATGCATGGCCGTGATCATGCTCTTGTTCATGCTGTCGATGTACAGGAACGCCACGGCAAACGTTGCCATCGTCGGGGTGGGCCTTCTCGTGTTCGCGGGCTCGCTCTGGCTCGTCCGAAGTCAGGAAACGGTGGACGACGTTTCCTACATGAAGGCGATGATTCCCCACCATTCCATCGCCGTGCTGACCAGTTCCCGCGCTCACATCCGCGATCCTCGGGTACGGCAATTGGCGGACGAGATCGTCGAGGCCCAGCTTCGCGAGATCGCGGAGATGGAGCGGCTTATCGGCGACCTGGAAGGAAGTCCGCTCTCGGACACTGCCCCGCATATTGCGCCCGCGAGGAACGCGGACTGACGGATTCCTATCCGCTCGTCATCTGTCGGGGCAGGATCGTGACGATGTCGGGAAACAGAGTGATGAGCAGCACGCCGATGCAGAGCAGGACGAAGAACGGCGCCGTGGCCTTTGTAACGGTCCAGATGTCTCGGCCAGTAAGGCTCTGAAGCACATAGAGGTTGAAGCCGACCGGCGGCGTGATCTGCGCCATCTCGACGACCAGCACGATGTAGATGCCGAACCACAGCGGGTCGATCTTCTGGGCGGTGATCATCGGCAGGACCACGGGCGCCGTCAGAACGATCATCGACACGCCGTCGAGGAAGCAGCCCAGCACGATGTAGAGCAGGGTGAGCAGCAGGATCAGCCCGTAGGGGCTGAGCCCCAGCCCGTTGACCCAGTTCGCCATCGTCGCCGGCAGGCCCGTGAAGGCCATCGCCATGGTCACGAAGGCGGCGCCGACCAGGATCAGCCCGATCATGCAGCTCGTCCGGACCGCGCCCAGGAGGCTGTGCTTGAAAGTCTCCCAGGAGAGGGAGCCGGTGACCGCCGCTAGCACGAGGGCGCCGACCACGCCCATCACCGCCGCCTCCGTCGGCGTCGCAACACCGCCGTAAATCGAGCCCAGCACGGCGACGATCAGGAGGATGACCGGGATCAGGCGGCGCGCGTTCCAGAGTTTCTCGCCGAAGGTCATTCGCAGATCTGCAGGCGGCACTTTGCCCGGGTTGAGGAGCGCCCATCCTGCGGTATAGGCCATGAAAAGTCCGATCATCATGATTCCGGGCAGGAAGCCCGCGATGAACAGCCTGCCGATCGAGACCTGCGCGGTGATGCCGTAGACGATCATCATGATCGACGGGGGAATGAGCAGCCCGAGCGTGCCGGAACCGGCCAGCGTTCCGATCGCCATGCCTTCGTGGTAACCGCGCTTGCGCAGCTCCGGCATGCTCATGCGGCCGATCGTTGCGCAGGTCACGGACGACGACCCCGAGACCGCGGCCATCACGCCGCACCCCAGGATGTTCACGTGCAGCAGACGTCCGGGAAGCCAGCCGAGCCAGGGCGCCAGGCCCTTGAACATGTCCTCCGACAGCCGCGAGCGGAACAGGATCTCTCCCATCCAGATGAAGAGCGGCAGGGCAGTGAGGGCCCATCCCCAGCTCGAGTCCCAGATCGTGCTGGCGAGGAGCGAGCCAGCGGGAGCCGGCGTGAAGAAGAAGAGAGCCACGAAGCCGACGACGACGAGCGTCACGCCGACCCAGACACCGCTTGCAAGCAAGAGGAAGAGAGTGCCCAGAACGGTCGTGGCGAGGATGACTTCTGCGCTCAACGGACTGCCGCCTTTCCGCTGCCGACGGCCCCGCCTGCCAAGTTCAGGGAAGCCGCTTCGAGTTCTTCGTCGACGGCCTGTGCCTCCGCATCGGAGAAGTCGGGAATTTTGCCACCGATGGTTTGAACCAGCTCGTCTACGAACCCGATCGTCATGATCGAGGTGCCGAGCGCCATGCCGATTTGCGGAATCCAGAACGGAACGGCCATCAGTCCGGGGCTGGTGTCGCCGAAGAGGAAGGACTCGTAGGCCATCAGCCAGGCGTTCGCCGACACAAAGGCAAACGCGACCGCCCCGAGTGAACAGCACCAGATCTCGATGCGACGCTTGCTCTCCGCCGAAAACTTGCCGACCACCAGTGTCACCCGGATATGGGCATTGGAACGCAATGTGTAGGCGAGCCCGAGAAACGTCGACGCGGCCATACAGAAACCGGAGATTTCCGTAGCGTCGAATGCGAAGTTCAGGAACCGGCCGGCGATCTGCAGCAGGATCGTCACGCCGATCATCACCAGGAAGAACGCGGCGAGCAGGCCGCTGACGTTATAGAGATTATCCAGGGCACGCCGCATTGCATCACCATCCAAGGCGAACGCCGGGCTGCCGCGGGCAGCCCGGCGTCACCAGTGCTCAGTTCGTCTTCTGGCCGGACATGTAGGCCGTGAGCACCGCGACAGCCGCAGGGCTTGCGGTCGCCTTCCACTCGTCGGCCATCTGGGCGCCGACTTTCTTCATTGCGGCGAGCACGGCCGGCGGGCCAGCGGTCACAGTCATGCCGTTCTTCTTCAGAACGGCCGCCTTCTCGTCACCGGCCGCCTTGCTCATCTCCCACGACCGCTTCGTGTAGGCCGCGGCGGCGTCCATCACGACCTTCTGGTCGGCGGGCGACAGGGCGGAGAAGGCCCGCTTGCTGAAGATCAGGGCATTCTTGGAAAGGATCGCGCCCACATCCGTGAAGTACTTCGTATTGTCCCAGGCCTGGATGTCGACCCCCGTCTGGGCGCTGGTGAAGAGCGCTTCGATCAGGCCGGTGGAGAAGGCCTGCGGAATCTCGGCGAATGGCAGGATCGTCGCGTTGAAACCCAGCAACGTCGCCATCTTCTGGGTCGCGGTCGAGTAGATGCGGATCTTCTTGCCCCTGAAGTCCTCGACCGAGTTGACCGGCATCTTGGTGTAGAAGCCCTGGCTCGGCCACACCTGATAGCCCGCGATCACCATGCCGGCCTTGTCGAACAGGCCCTTGAAATACGGGTCCTGCAGTTCCATCAGCTTCCATGCTTCCTCGTAGGTCGAGGCGACGAAGGGCACGCCGTCGAGGATGAACATCGGATCCTCGTTGCCATAGACGCCGAGGCGGATCTCGCCGGCCTGCACCTGTCCGCGCTGGACCGCCGACTTGATGCTGTCGAGCTTGATCAGGCTGTCGTTGGTGTGAAGCGTGATCTTGAGCTTGCCGCCGGTGCCCTTTTCCACGTCCTCGACCCACTTGCGCAGATTCTGGGTCAGGAAGTTGTTCTCCGGGTAGCCACTGGCCATGATCCACTGCGTCTGCGCACTGGCCGTACCCGCCAGCGCAAGGCTCGCGCCCACTGCGGCAGCGGCCAGCTTCAATGCGGTAATCCTCGATATCAAGCTCATCCCATTCCCCTGTTCCCCGTTGATACCTGCCGGAGCGGCTGCAACTTCCATGCCAGCAGGGTGGAACTCCTCGTCGGCAGACGGCTCAGCGGACCGGCAGTTCGAGGCGACGCGTCGTCCCGACCGCCTCGAGAAAGGGCTCGTCATGGCTCACCATCAGGAGTGCACCGTCATAGGCGCGCAGGCCGGCCTCGACCGCCTCGATCGACTCGAGGTCGAGATGATTGGTCGGCTCGTCGAGGATCAGGACCGCCGGAGGTCTGGTGCCGCCCAGCACGCAGGCGAGACCAGCGCGGAGCATCTGGCCGCCGCTCAAGGTCGACACGATCTGCAGCGCCGCGTCGGTCCGGAACATGAAGCGGGCAAGGGCCGCGCGGCAGGCATTCTCGTCGGCTCCCGGATTGAGGTTCAGGAAGTTGTCGCGGATCGACAGCGACGGATCGAGCAGGCTCACCTGCTGGTCGAGCATCGCGAAGTCGGCGTTCATCCGGACGGTGCCGGACCTCGGCGAGATCTTGCCAACGACGAGCGCGATCAGCGTGCTCTTGCCCGAGCCATTCGGTCCTGTGATCGCCACGCGTTCCGGGCCCGTCACGGTGAAGGAGAGCCCGTCGATGATCGCCGGGTGCGTTCCATGGCCCGCGCTCACGGAGTCGAGACGCAGCACCGTCCGGCCTGCGGCAAGACCGGTCGACGGCAAGGCCACCGACAGCGGCTGCAATATTTCGATCCGCTGCCGTGCGGCAGCGGCTTCCCCGACTGCTTGCGCCCGACGTCGCTCGGCGAGGCGCGCATTGTCGCCTGAAGTGGCCTCTGCGCGATTCCGTCTTGCACCGGCCAGGATGCGCGGCATGTCGCCCTTCGCCCGTTTGCGCTGACCTGCGCCGTCGCTGCGCGCCTTGCGCTCCGTCCTCGCCTGAGCCGCACGTGTCACCTCCGCGACACGGCGTTCGGCATCGGCGAGGTCGTGGCGGGCGGCGGCCAGCTCGAGCGCCTTGCGCTCCCGATAGTGACTCCAGTTGCCGCCGTAGCGGGTGACGCCAAGCGATGTCATCTCGACGATGGCATCCATCGTCTCCAGCAGCTCGCGGTCATGGCTGACGACGATCGCCCCGGAGCGCCATGTCCGCAGCAACTCGATCACGGACACGCGCCCCTCGCGATCGAGATTGTTGGTGGGCTCGTCCAGCAGGATGAAATCCGGTTCGGCCAGGATCAGCGCGCCCAGAGCGGCGCGCGTACGCTGGCCGCCGGAAAGCGCCGACAGCAAGGTCGACGGTTCGACCTCCAGCCCGACTCGGCGGAGCGTCGAGGCGATGCGCGCTTCGATCGTCCAGTCGGCCGAAGCCAGTTCGTCGGCGGTGGCCCGACCTTCCTCGGCACGGCGCAGCACGTCGAGCGCTTCGGCCACGCCCATCAGGTCGCCCAACGTCTCCTGCGGCGCGACCTGCACGGTCTGTCGCAGGACACCGAGCGTGCCGGTCGTCGATACCGTTCCTGCCTGCGGCGACAGCAAGCCGGCGACGATCTCGAGCAGCGTCGTCTTGCCGACACCGTTGCGGCCGACCAGGGCAGTGCGGCCGCCGTCGAAACTCAGGTCCAGATTGGCGAAGAGGGTGCGGCCGTCAGGCGTGGTCGCGGTGAGACCGGAAAGCGTGATGGAAGGCATGGAAATGGAGTCCCCTGATGGCAAGGCGGGCAGGCATTGCGGTCAGGTGGAAATCCATTTCGATACGGTCCGTGTTTGTGAGCGACGGCTGCTAGATAGGCGCGGCCGCCGCCCGGATCAAGGAGAGCGGCGCTCTACTCCTTTAGGCGATGGCCGCCGACGCGATGGTCCGTGAGCACTTCCGGCCGGAAGGCGAGTCCGTGACCGGGGCGCTCCGGTGGCGACATGGTGCCGTCGGCGGCGGGCAGGACCGGCTCGATCCAGAGATCGTCGTTCCAGTCCATGTATTCGAGGTAGCTGGCGTTCGGGATCGAGGCCAGCACATGGACCATCTGCTCGTGGAACAGGTGCGGGGCGAGGCGGATGCCGTAGGGCTCCGCCATCGACGCGATCTTGCGAAGTTCCGAGTAGCCGCCGCGCATCGGATCGGGCTGCAGGATCGGCGTGCCGGGATGCTCGAAGAAGGGCCTGAGGTCATTCCGCATGAAATGGCTCTCGCCGCCAACCACGCGCGTCTTCAGTGCCGCGGCGATACGGCGATAGCCTGCGAAATCCTCCGCGACGACCGGCTCCTCGAGCCAGTAGGGATCGAACTCGTCGATGCGGTGGCCGGCCTGGATGGCGGTGTCGGCGTCCCAACCCATGTTGACGTCGATCATGATCTCGATGCCGTCGCCCATCGCCTCACGCATGGCTCTCACATTCTCGACGTCCTCGCGCCACGGCCGGATGTGCGCCACCTGCATCTTGATGGCCTTCAGTCCCTGGGCGGTGAACTCCTTCGCCCGCCGGATCATGCCGTCACGGCCAAGGCCGCGGAAGCAGCCCGAACCATAGGCCGGGATCTTCGTGCGTGCCGCGCCCCACAGGCGGAACAGCGGCAGGCCGGCGCGCTTGCCCACGATGTCCCACAGCGCCATGTCGACGGCGCTCTGGGCGAACAGGGTGACTCCCATGCGGCCCAGCCAGAAATTGTTCTTGTAGAGGGTCTGCCAGATGCCCTCGATCTCGGTGGCGTCGCGGCCAATCACATAGGGTGCGATCAGCTCCTTCATGCAGGCGTCCAGCGTGTGCAGCCCGCCATGCAGCGGCATCAGGTAGCTCATCCCGACCAGCCCGCCCTGGGTCTCGATCTCCAGCACGAATATCTCTCGCGGCCCCGGCGCCAGGATCCCCGCCGCCGGCGGCGAGGACCGCCACGGCACCTGCAGCAGGGTCGTACGAAGCTCGACGATGGTGGTCGGAGTGGTCATAAGGCGTATCTCCCGAGGTTTCCCGACACTATGATGCGCGCGCCATGAGCCAGTCCAACCGAGTCTATCTCTTCGACACCACCCTGCGAGACGGGGCCCAGACGCAGGGCGTCGATTTCACCGTGGCCGACAAGGCCGCGATCGCGCGCGAGCTCGACCGGCTGGGCATCGACTATATCGAAGGCGGCTGGCCGGGCGCCAATCCGACCGACGACCGCTTCTTTGCCGACCCGCCGGAGTTCCAGAATGCCAAGTTCGTGGCCTTCGGCATGACGCGGCGGGCCGGCCGCAGCGCCGCCAACGATCCGGGCCTGGCCGCGATCCTGCAGACCAGGGCGCGCAACGTGTGCATGGTCGGCAAGACCTGGGATTTCCATGTCGACGTGGCCCTCGAGGTCGATCGCGCCGAGTATCTCGAGATGATCTCGGACTCTCTCACCTATGCGAAGAGCCGCATGGAGGAGACGATGTTCGACGCCGAGCATTTCTTCGATGGCTACAAGGCCAATCCGGATTACGCGATGGCGTGTCTGGCGGCCGCCGAAAAGGCCGGCGCGCGCTGGATGGTCCTGTGCGATACCAATGGCGGAACCCTGCCGCATGAAGTCGAGCGCATCGTGGGCGAGGTCGTGAAGAAGATCCCGGGCGATCGGCTGGGTATCCACACGCACAACGACACCGAGAATGCGGTGGCCAGCTCGCTGGCGGCCGTGCGCGCCGGTGTTCGCCAGGTCCAGGGCACCATCAACGGGCTCGGCGAACGCTGCGGCAACGCCAACATGATCGCACTGATCCCCAACCTCGTTCTCAAGATGGGGTTCGACACCGGGCTGAAGGACGGGGCGATGCAGCGGCTCACGCACCTGTCGCGCCTGCTCGACGACCGACTCAACATGCCGACCAACCGCAGCGCGGCCTATGTCGGCACCCGCGCCTTCGCCCATAAGGGCGGCCTGCATGTCTCGGCGGTCGAGAAGGACCCCAGGACCTACGAGCATGTCGACCCCGAGGTCGTCGGCAACCAGCGCATCATCGTGGTCAGCGACCAGGCCGGCCGATCCAACATCATGGCGCGCTTCAGGCAGATCGGCCTCGAGGTCGATCCCAAGAATCCGGGCGTTGCGCGCCTGTTGGAGATCGTGAAGGACCGCGAATCCGAGGGCTACGCCTATGACGGCGCAGATGCGAGCTTCGAGCTGCTGGCGCGGCACGAGTTGCAGACCGTGCCCGACTACTTCGCGCTGCAGAGCTTCCGCGTGCTGGCCGAGCGGCGGGTCAATGCGCGCGGACAGACGGTGGCGCTGTCGGAGGCCACGGTGAAGCTAGACATTGCCGGGCGGCGTGCGATGGAAGTGGGCGAGGGCAATGGTCCGGTGAACGCGCTCGATGCTGCGCTGCGAAAGGCGCTGGTGCCGGTCTATCCGGAGCTGCAGGACATGCGGCTGGTCGACTTCAAGGTCCGCATCCTCGATTCGGCAGGCGGTACGGCGGCGACGACGCGCGTCATGATCGAGAGTGCGGATGCGAAGGGACGGCGCTGGAGCACGATCGGCGTCTCGCCCAACATCGTCGATGCTTCCTACAATGCGCTCTACGACGCCATCACCTACAAGCTCTTCCGTGACGGAGCCCGCCCGGCCCAGCCTGCCTAGCTGCCATGCCGCACCTGCCGGTTGACCTTGGGTAGAGTGGGGCAGACGATGCAAGTGTGCGAGACGGAGAGCATCTGGACACGAAGACGCCGCCGATCGCGGCGGCTGCTTTGCGCCGTCCGCGCTTTGGCGGCCGCGTGCTCGCGCGTGCCTTCATGTGGTCGCTGCCGGCAATCGTGCTGGTCGCCACACTGCTGATCTGGCTGTCCTCGGGCGGCACCGTCACCACCGACAACGCCTATGTGAAAGGTGACCGCGCCCAGATCGCGACCCAACTCTCCGGCCTGATCGTCGAGGTGCCGGTGCATGAAAACGAGAAGGTGTCGCGCGGCCAGCTTCTGTTCCGGCTCGACGACCAGTCCTATCGCCACGCGCTCAGCCGCATCGAAGCCGAAACCGAGACGGTGCGCGCGGAGATCCGCGGGCTGCGCGCCCAGTGGCGGACCAAGCGCGAAGAGATCAAGGCAGCGCTCAGCCAGCAGACCTTTGCCCAGGCCGAGTTCGACCGGCAGTCGGAACTGGCCGAGAAGAAGGTCGCCTCCACCGCCAAGCTCGAGGAGGCCCGCATGGGCCTCGAGGTCGCACGCCAGCGCATCTCGGCGGCGCAGGAGGATCTGCAGCGCATCGAGGCGGCCCTGGCCGGCGACCCCAAGATCCGCGCCGACAACCATCCGCGCGTGCGCCAGATGATGGCAATGCGCGAGGAGGCGCTGCTGCAGCTGCGCCGCACCACGATCGAATCGCCGATCGACGGCATCGTGAGCAAGCGACCGGTGCCGGGGAGCTATGCCACCGCCGGCGTGCCGGTGATGGTCGTCGTGGCCGATACCGATCTGTGGATCGAAGCCAACTTCAAGGAGACCGAGCTCACGCGCGTACGGGCCGGCCAAAAGGTGCTGATCCATGTGGACACCTATCCGGAGTCCGAATGCTGGGGCACGGTGTCGAGCGTCTCGCAGTCGACCGGCGCGGAGTTCGCGGTGCTTCCGCCGCAGAACGCCACCGGCAACTGGGTGAAGGTGGTCCAGCGCATTCCCGTCCGTCTTTCGGTCGCCTGCCGCGAAGGCGATCCGCCGCTCAGGGTCGGTATGAGTACGACCGTCTCTGTCGAGACGGGGCACACGCGCTCGCTCGCCGGCCTCTGGGCCGGCTGGGCCAAATCGCTCGGCCTCTCGAGCGCGTCCGCCACTCCGAAGCCCTGACCGATGGCGCCGGCCGTCGACCCGGCGGTCCTGCGCCGCCGCCGCCTGATCACCTTCACGGTGATGGCCGCCACCATCATGCATGCGCTCGACGGCACCATCGCCAACGTGGCGTTGCCGTCGATCCAGGGCTCGCTGTCGGCCACGCAGGAGCAGGTTTCCTGGGTTGTCACCTCCTATATCGTGGCCTCCGCCATCCTCACGCCGCTGGCCGGTTTCTGCGCCATGCGGTTCGGGCTGCGCCGGACGCTGGCGACCTGCGTGATCGGCTTCACCATCGTGTCGATGCTGTGCGGGGCGGCGCAGACGCTCGACCAGCTCGTCCTGTTTCGCGCCCTGCAGGGCGGGTTCGGCGCGGCGCTGGTGCCGGTGTCGCAGGCCATCATGATGGACACGTATCCGCGCGAGGAGCAGGGCAAGGCGATGGCGATGTGGGGTGTCGGCACGATGCTCGGACCCATCGCCGGGCCGTCGCTGGGCGGCTGGCTGACCGACGAATTCTCGTGGCGCTGGGTGTTCTACGTGAACCTGCCCGTCGGCATCCTGTGCGCGATCGGGATCCTTGCCCTGGTGCGCGACAACGTGCACGGCACGCCGCGGCGCTTCGACCTGCTCGGCTTCACGCTCCTCGCGGTCGCCATCGGCTCGTTCCAGCTGATGCTGGATCGCGGCCACATGCTCGACTGGTTCGATTCGGTTGAGATCATCGCCGAGACGCTGGTGGCGGCCGTGGCCTTCGCCATGTTCGTGATCCACATGATGACGGACCGTCAGCCGTTCCTGTCGCGCGAGCTGTTCCTCGACCGTAACCTCACGGTCGGCCTCAGCTTCACGGCGCTGGCGGGCCTCCTGCTGATCGTGACGGCGACCCTGATGCCTCCCTTCCTGCAGCAGCTCATGGGTTATCCCGTATTCACGACCGGCGTGGTGCTGGCGCCGCGCGGCGCCGGGATGATGGTGTCGATGATGATGGTGTCGCGCCTGATCGGCCGTGTCGATGCGCGCCTGCTGATCGGCGTCGGCTTCTCACTCGCGGCGCTTTCGCTGTACGACATGACGCTGTTCAATCTCAACGTCAGCGAGTCGCGAATCATCTGGAACGGTGTCCTGCTGGGCTTCGGTCTCGGCCTCGTCTTCCCGCCGCTCACCGTTCTCACCTTCGCCACCCTGCCACAGCGCCTGCGCACCGAGGGGGCTGCGATCAACGCGCTGTTGCGTAACCTCGGCGCCAGCATCGGCATCGCGGTCCTGGTTTCGATGCTGGCCAGCAACACGCAGCAGAACCGCGCCGACATGGTCGAGAAGTTCACGCCCTACCATCCTGGCTGGCCGATGAACCCCGCCGGAGTAAGCCTCGACCCGACGCAGCTTGCGATCTGGGACGGCGAGATCACCCGCCAGGCCGCGCTGATCGGCTACCTCAACGACTTCCGCGTCATGATGATCTGCGCGCTGGTGCTGATTCCGCTCCTCTTCTTGATGCGCCGCCCGCCCCTTATCGCGGGGCGCTGACCACGCTATTAGGTCGGCATGGGACGCGCATCGAAGGGCCGCGACGTCGACGCCGCCACGCCGGCGGTCGTTCTCGTGCGCCCGCAACTCGGAGAAAATATCGGCATGGCGGCGCGCGCCATGCTGAATTGCGGCCTCTCGACTCTCAGGTTGGTCGCACCGCGCGACGGCTGGCCCAACGAGCGGGCGCAGCGCGCGGCTTCCGGCGCCGACATCGTGCTGGAGAAGGCGGAGGTCTTCGACAGCGTCGCCGAGGCGGTCGCCGACCTGGAGCGGGTGGTCGCCACGACGGCGCGCAACCGTGAACTGGTGCAGCGCATCGTGACGCCGCGCCAGGCAGCGGCCGAGATGCGCGGCTGGATCGGGTTGGGAGAGAGGGTCGGCATCCTGTTCGGACCGGAGCGGACCGGTCTCGAGAACGACGACATGGTCCATGCCGATACCGCGCTCTCGATCCCGCTCAATCCGCAGTTCTCGTCTCTCAACATGGCCCAGGCGGTGCTGCTGGTCGCCTATGAATGGACCACCGCCGGGGACGAGACGCCGCCCGTGCGTCTGGCCGATCATGCAGCCCGGCCGGCGACCAAGGAGGAGCTGCAGAGCCTCTTCGACCATCTCGAGCGGGCGCTCGACCAGTCGGGCTTCCTTCGGAACAAGGATATGCGTCCATCCATGGTGCTCAATCTCCGGGCGCTGCTGCAGCGTGCGGAGATGACCGAGCAGGAGGCGCGCACCTTCCACGGCGTCATCAAGTTCCTGTCCAAGAAACAGCACGAGGAATAGCCATGTCCACCACCGCCAAGATCACCTGGGTCGACGGGATGCTGATGGTCGCCGAGGGCGGCAGCGGCCACACGATCACCATGGATGGGGCACCCGACATCGGCGGCCGCAATCTCGCCTCCCGGCCGATGGAGGTCCTGCTGATGGGAATGGGCGGCTGCACCGCGATCGACGTGGTCTCGATGCTGAAGAAGCAGCGCCAGGACATCGAAGGCGTCGAGGTCTCGCTGGTCGCGGAACGGGCCGAAGACCATCCCAGGGTCTACACCTCGGTGAAGCTGGTCTACACGGTGCGCGGCCGGAAGCTGAATAAGGCGCTGGTCGAGCGGGCGGTCAGCCTGTCGGACGAAAAGTACTGTTCGGCCACCGCCATGGTGAAGAAATCCGCCGCCGTGACCCACGAAGTCGTGCTCGTCGAGGTCTAAACCTTTGATATTCCAGCGTTAACGCCTGCTTGACTGGCCCGAAACGGCCGGTATGCTCCGCGCTTCTTCCGGAGAACGTGGTTGAGGGCCATTCGGGCTCTCCTCCCGCCCCGACTCGCATGTCGGACCAAGGCCTATCCGGACAACACGGCGTACCCGCGAAGCGGGGCGCACAATGATGGAGTGCTGCGTGAGCAAGCGCGCAAATTCGAAGTACAAGATCGACCGCCGCCTCAGGGTGAACCTGTGGGGCCGCCCCAAGAGCCCGCTCAACAAGCGTGAATACGGTCCCGGCCAGCACGGCCAGGGTCGCACCAAGCCGACCGATTACCGCCTCCAGCTCATGGCCAAGCAGCGCCTCAAGGGCTACTACGGCTCGGTCAGCGAGCGTCAGCTCCGCCGCTATTACGCCGAGGCCGTGCGCCGCAAGGGCGACACCGGCGAGAACCTGGTCGAGCTGCTGGAGCGCCGGCTCGACGCGGTTATCTACCGCATGAAGTTCGCCATCACCGTCTTCGCCTCGCGCCAGCTGGTCAGCCATGGCCACGTGAAGGTGAACGGCCGCCGCGTGAACATCGCCTCGTACCAGGTGAAGGACAACGACGTCATCGAGCTGACCTCCAAGGCCAAGGAAATGGAACGGGTTCTCGAGGCGACGCAGACCGCCGAGCGCGACGTGCCGGAGTACGTCTCGGTCGACCACAAGGACATGAAGGGGACCTACGTGCGCGGGCCGAAGCTTGCCGACGTGCCGTACCCGGTCCAGATGGAGCCCTCTCTGGTCGTCGAGTATTACAGCCGCTGAGCGGTCGACCCTGGAATTGACGAGAAACCCGCCCGATCGTGGCGGGTTTTTTGCATCAAGTTTCGGACAGAGACAGTGTTTCCGGCTATCGCCGGGCGGTGGGGGGGCTATAATCCCATCGGGGCTTGGGGACTGGAGTCTTTGAATGGGATTCGTCCGTGCGGCGGTCTTGGTCTCGATCGTTGCGATTGGCGGAGCCGCCTACATCTACCGCGATGACGTGATCCGGGTGGGCGGCCCTTACATCGGCATGGGCACGGCGGCCAAGACGGCCGAGGCCCAGGCGAGCCCGGCTGCGGGCGCACAGCCGCAGGGCCGCCGCGGTCGCGCCAATCCAGGCGGGGCGGTGCCGGTCGTGGTCATGCCGGTCACGCGCGAAGCCATGCCCGTGGTGGTGGATGCCGTCGGGACGGTGCAGTCGATCGCCTCCGTCCAGATCAAGCCCCGCATGGACAGCCAGATCATGAAGGTGAACGTCGAGGAGGGCGCTCTCGTGAAGGAGGGCGATATACTCTTCGAACTCGATGCGCGTACCCTGAAGGCCCAGCTCGGGCAGATCGAGGCGCAGATCCGCAAGGATCAGGCGCAGGTCACGCAGGCCCGGCGCGACCTGCAGCGCAACGAGGAACTCCTGGCGAAGAACGCCGGCACCGTGGTGCAGCGCGACAACGCCAATACCGCCTTGAAGGCCGCCGAAGCGCAGCTCGAGGCGGACGAGGCGGCCAGGGCCAGCGTTCAGACCCTGCTTACCTATACGGAAATCCGGGCCCCGGTTTCGGGTCGTATCGGCTCGATCGCGAGCAAGGCGGGGGCGGTCGTTCGCACTGGTGACAACTCCGCCACCAGCACGCTGGCCACGATCAACCAGATCGACCCGATCTACGTCACCTTCGCCATCCCGCAGGTCATCCTGCCGGACCTGCGCGCGGCGATGGCCAAGGGCCCCGTCACGGTCACGGCCATCATCGACGATTCCAAGAAGCAGTCCGGAGAGATGGCCTTCATCGAGAACACCGTCGACCCCAACACCGGGACGGTGACCGCCAAGGCACGCATCGGCAACGCCAATGAACTGTTGTGGCCGGGCCAGTTCGTCAAGGTGGAGATCATCCTCGGCATCGAGTCGGACGCCCTTTCGGTGCCGGCGAGCGCCGTCCAGCTCGGCTCGCAGGGTCCGTTCGTGTTCGTCATCAAGGACGGTGTGGCCGAGCTTCGGCCGGTCGTCGTCAAACGCACGCAGGACGGCCGGGCCGTGATCGGCAAGGGCGTCGAAAGCGGGGAACAGGTGGTAGTCGATGGCCAACTCCGGCTGGTCCAGGGGGCATCGGTGACGATCCGTCCGCCGACGATCGATCCGACCCGGCCCGCGGCACCGCCGCGCGGATAGCCGGTCCTGAGCGGAGGCGGACGTGAACATCTCTGAACTTTGCATCCGCCGGCCGGTGATGACCATCCTGTTGATGGCATCGTTCGTCCTCGGCGGCATATTCGCCTACAAGCAGCTTCCGGTCGCCGCCATCCCGCGAGTCGAGTTCCCGACCATCCAGGTGACGGCGCAACTCCCCGGCGCCAGCCCCGAGACGATGGCCGCTTCGGTGGCCTCCATTCTCGAGCGTCAGTTTTCGACGATCGCCGGCGTGACCACGATGACTTCGACGTCCTCGCTCGGAAACACCTCGATCGTCCTCCAGTTCGACCTGAACCGGAACATCGACGGCGCCGCGCTCGACGTCCAGTCGGCGATCTCGTCGGCCATGCGCCGATTGCCGCCCGAGATGACGACGCCACCCAGCTTCCGCAAGGTCAATCCGGCGGACTGGGCGGTCATGTTCCTCGCGCTCAAGTCGAGCCAGACGAGGCTTTCGGACGTCGATGCCTTCGTCAACCGGTCGATCATGCCGCGCGTGTCGACCCTGCCGGGCGTCGCACAGGTCCTGATCTTCGGTTCCCAGAAATTCGCCGTGCGCGTGCGCGCCGACCTCGACCAGCTTGCAGTGCGCGGGCTGACCCTGCAGGAACTGCAGGCCGCCGTCGTGAACGCCAACTCGAGCAAGCCCGTCGGATCCATCGCGGACCGGAAGCAGAACGCCATTCTCGAGGCAACGGGGCCGATCAACAAGGCCGCCGACTACATGCCGGTCATCGTCACCTGGCAGAACGGCGCGCCGGTCCGCATCTCCGACGTGGCGACGGCCATCGACAGCGTCGAAAACGACAAGGTCGCGAGCTGGCTCGATGGCACGCGCGCCATCGTGATGGGCGTCTACCGCCAGCCCGACGCCAACACGGTCGAGGTCGTCGATCGCGTGAAGGCCATCATCCCGCAGATCCAGGCCGAACTGCCGGCGGGCGTCGAGATCCACCTGCTTGCCGACCGGTCGAAGCCGATCCGTGAGGCGATCGCCGACGTCGAGTTCACCCTGGCGCTGGCCGCCATCCTCGTGGTCGTGGCGATCTATTTCTTCCTGCGCAGCGTCCGCGCGACCATGATCCCGGCGATCGCGCTGCCGATTTCCATCATCGGCACCTTCGCCGGCATGTATCTGTGCGGCCATTCGATCGACAACATATCCCTGCTCGCGCTGACCCTGGCCGTCGGCTTCGTGGTCGACGACGCCATCGTCATGCTGGAGAACATCGTCCGGCACATCGAGGCCGGCGAGAAGCCGATGGAGGCCGCACTCAAGGGCTCCCGGGAGGTCGGCTTCACGATCGTCTCCATGACGCTCTCGCTGGTCGCGGTCTTCATCCCCGTGCTGTTCATGGGCGGCGTCGTGGGCCGCATGTTCAACGAGTTCGGGCTGGTCATTGCGTTTGCCATCCTGATCTCGGGTGTCGTCTCGCTGACACTGACGCCGATGCTCTGTTCGCGCTGGCTGAAGCCCGTCGACCATCACGAGAAGCACAACTTTCTTCTGCGCGGTTTCGAGTGGAGCTTCACGAAGATCACCAACGGCTATGGTTGGGCCCTGAGGCATACGGTCCGCTATCCCCGGCTGGTGCTCGCGATCACCGTCGGAACCTTCGTCGCCACGGCGCTGCTCTTCCAGGCGATCCCGAAGGGATTCTTTCCCTCGGAGGATATCGGGCAGATCCAAGGCTCCACGATCGGGCCGGACGACGCGTCTTTCGACGCGATGGTGGCTCGCCAGTCGGCGCTGGCGGAGGTCATCCGGCGCGACCCGGACGTGGTCTCGGTCGTGTCGACCGTCGGCGGCGGCAACGCCGCGGCCACCGTGAACTCCGGGCGCATCTTCATCATGCTGCGCGACAAGCCGGAGCGTACCGACAGCGCCCAGCAGGTCATCGCTCGCCTGCGCCGGGCGACGGCGGCCGTGCCGGGCATCAACGTCTACTTCCAGGCCGCCCAGTCGATCAACATCGGCACGACGCAGACACGCGCCCAGTATCAGTTCGGCATGCGGTCGAGCGATCTCGCCCAGCTGCGGGAGTATGCCCCGCTGATGGAGGCGAGGATGCGCCGCATCCCGACGATCCTCGACGTGAACTCCGACCTGCAGGTGCGGGCCCGCTCGGCGATGATCGACATCGATCGCGACATCGCCTCGCGCCTCGGCGTATCGGTGGACCAGATACGCCTGCTTCTCTACTCGGCCTTCGGTTCGCGTCAGGTGTCGACCATCTACGCATCGGACGACACCTATCAGGTGATCCTCGAGGCGGACCCGAAGTACGGCGATGCCGGCGACATCCTGCGGCGGCTACAGGTCCGCACCCCCAATGGTGGCCTCGTGCCGCTCGACACGCTGGCCAAGCGCATCGACAAGCCGACGTCGCTCACCGTCAACCACATCGCCCAGCTGCCGTCGGTCATGATCTCCTTCAACCTCGCACCGGGAGTGGCGCTCGGCGAGGCGGTGCGCGACATCCAGGCGGCGGCGACGGAGGTCGGCCTGCCGGCCACCATCACGACCAGCTTCGAGGGCAGCGCGCAGGTCTTCCAGCAGGCGGTCGCCAACCAGGGCCTTCTGCTGCTGGCGGCCGTGCTGGTGATCTACATCATCCTCGGGATCCTTTACGAAAGCTTCATCCATCCGCTGACGATCCTGTCGGGTTTGCCGTCGGCCGGCATCGGGGCGCTGGCCACCCTGATGCTGTTCGGCATGGACCTGTCGGTCATCGCGATGATCGGCGTGGTGATGCTGATTGGCATCGTGAAGAAGAATGCCATCATGATGGTCGACTTCGCGATCGAGCGGCGCGGGCAAGGGGCCGACGCCGAGGCGGCGATCGTCGAAGCCGCGTTGCTGCGCTTCCGGCCGATCATGATGACGACCGTCTGCGCCCTGCTCGGCGCCCTGCCGATCGCGGTGGGCCATGGCGCCGGCGCCGAGCTGCGCCAGCCGCTGGGCATAACCGTCGTGGGCGGCCTCCTGGTGTCGCAGATTCTGACGCTGTTCATCACGCCCGTGGTGTACATGTGGTTCGACAAGCTCACCGGCATGAGGTTCAGCCCCGGCTGGGCGAGGCGCTGGCGCACCAAGGGCCGCATGCCGGCGGCGCCCGCGGAGTAGGCTTTCAGGAGCGAGTGGCGTTTCATGACTGACGAGATCGGCGCCTTCGTTCCCGGACCCCGCGTGCACGTCGAGGGCAGGGCGGGCGGGCCGCTGTCGGGCCTCACATTCGCGGCCAAGGACCTGTTCGACGTTGCCGGTGTGCCGACCGGCGGTGGCAATCACGACTGGCCCACCGGGCGGCCGATTCCCGACAGGCACGCCTGGGCGGTGCAGACGCTGCTCGATGCCGGTGCCACCCTGATCGGCAAGACCATCACCGACGAGGTATCCCTCGGCATCCTGGGTGAGAACGCCTTTGACGGAACGCCGAGGAACGTCCGTGCGCCCGGCCGTGTGCCGGGCGGCTCGTCCTCGGGCTCGGCGGCCGCCGTGGCGGCGGGGATCTGCGACACCGCGCTCGGCACCGATACAGGCGGCTCGGTGCGCGTTCCCTCGAGCTTCTGCGGCCTTTACGGCATCAGACCGACCCACGGCAGGATCGACGTCACGGGCATGATGCCCCAGGCGCCGACCTCCGACACGACAGGCTGGTTCGCGCGCGACGCCGAAACCTTTGCGAAGGTCTGTGGCGTGATGCTGGGCGAGGAGATTCCTGCGGCATTGCCGTCGAGGCTCATCGTCGCGGTCGACGCCTTCGGCTTCGCCGACCCCGAGACGTCGGAGGCGCTGCAGCCGATGGTGAGAAAGCTGGCTGCCCTCATCGGTTCGAGCCGCGAGGAGATCATGGCGCCGCAGGGCCTGTCGGTCTGGGCACGGGCCCAGCGTACGCTGCAGCCCGCCGAGGCCTATGCGACTTTCAAGCCCTGGCTGGACGAGCGTAACCCGCGCTTCGCCTTCTCGGTCGCAAAGGCGCTGGTTACCGGCTCGATGATCCCCGACAGCGAGAAGGTCTGGGCCAACCTGATGCGCCAGGAGGTGCGGGGCCGCATGAAGTACCTGCTGCCGCCGGATACGATCCTCTGCCTCCCGACGACACCGTTTCCGGCGCCCAAGGTCGGCCTGCCGCTCTCCGTGCTCGACCCGCTGCGCGACCGCATCACGTGCCTCTGCGCGCAGGGCGGGCTGGCGGGCTTTCCGCAGGTCAATCTCCCCGGCGCCACGACGGTTGACGGTCTGCCGGTCGGCCTGTCCATCATCGGTCCGCGCGGCAGCGATGCGACCCTTGTCGCGGTCGCCCGCGCGATGGAGAAGGCGGCGGGCTGACGCATCGCCGCAGGGCTCGGGAGGGCGCGTGGCGAGCGAGAAGCAGAAGATGCTGGCGGGCGAACTCTACGTGGCGACGGGCGAGGAGCTGGCTGCGGACGCCCGCCGTGTCGCCGAGTGGATGGACCGCTACAACGCCTCGATCGCCACGACGCAGCGGGACCATGCGGCGCTGCTGCGCGAGATGCTGGCCGAGGTCGGGGAGGGTGCCTACATCCGGCCGCCCTTCCATTGCGACTACGGCTACAACATCAGCCTCGGCAAGGGTGTGTTCCTGAACTTCAACTGCGTCATCCTCGACGTGGTGAAGGTGACGATCGGCGACCGCACGCAGATCGGACCGGGTGTGCAGATCCTGACCGCGGACCATCCGCGCGACGCCGCGCAGCGTCGCGCCGGCCTGGAATTCGGGCGCCCGGTGACCATCGGCGCCGATGTCTGGATCGGCGGCAGCGCCATCGTGCTGCCCGGAGTGAGCATCGGCGATGGCGCGATCGTCGGTGCGGGCGCCGTCGTCACCCGCGACGTGGCCGCGGGTGCTACTGTCGTCGGAAATCCAGCAAGAGCGAGGTGAGCGTGACCGATCTGACGCCGAACATTCCAGAGGTCGTGGCCGAAGTGCGCGAGCTGTTCGAACGCTACGAGCAGGCGCTGATCGACAAGAACGTCGAGGTGCTCGACGCCACCTTCTGGAACAGCCCGCACACGATCCGCCTCGCCAACAACGAGCACGGCTACGGGTTCGACCGCATCCACGCCTTTCGCGTCGCCCGCCCGCCGGGACCCGGCACCAAGGAAAAGCGGTTGCGGCTCGACATCGTCACCCTGGGCCGCGACATCGCCACGGTGTCGCTGGTCTACAAGGTGCGCGGCAGGGAGATGACCGGGCGGCAGACGCAGACCTGGGTGCGTTTTCCCGACGTCGGCTGGAAGGTCGTGCACGCTCATGTCTCGATGATGGCCGAAGAGCCGATCCACTAGGATCGTCGACAAAGGAGGAAGCGATGGCCCAGCCCGCCGAAAGCCTTGGCAATGTCATGAACCCTGACCCGGCGTGGGTGGCCAAGGTGAGCGAGCCCGCGCTCGAGCCCGATCTGCCGATCGTCGATCCGCACCACCATCTCTGGCAGCGCCCGGGAAACGACTATCTGTTCCACGACCTGCTGGCCGACACGCGGACGGGCCACAGGATCGTGGGCACGGTGTTCGTCGACTGCCATTCGATGTACCGCAAGGACGGTCCGCCCGAGCTGCGCTGCATCGGCGAGACCGAGTTCGCCAACGGCATCGCAGCGATGAGCGCGTCCGGTCTCTACGGGGAGTTGCGCGCCTGCGCCGGCATCGTCGGCCATGTCGACCTGCGCCTCGGCGAAAGGGCGGGAGACGTGTTCGACGCCCAGATCGCCGCCGGCAATGGCCGCTTCAAGGGCATCCGGCACCAGACCGGCTGGGACGCCGATCCGGGAATCCGCAATTCGCGCAACGATCCGCCGCCCGAGCAGACCCGCGACCTGACCTGGCGCGAGGGTTTCCGCGAGCTGGCGAAGCGCGACCTGACGTTTGACGCCTGGCTCTACCATCCGCAGCTTCCCGAAATCGCGGAACTGGCCGACGCTTTCCCGGGCACGCATATCGTGCTCGACCATGTCGGCGGGCCGCTGGGCTATGCCGGCTACGCCGGGCGCCACGACGAGGTGCGTGCGGCCTGGAGGAAGTCGATGGCGGAGTTGGCCAAGCGACCGAATATCGTGGTGAAGCTGGGTGGGCTCGGCATGGCCATGGGCTTCTTCGATTTCTACCGGCGCGCGACGCCGCCGGGGTCGCAGGAACTGGCGGAGGCGTTCCGGCCCTGGATCGAGACCTGCATCGAGTTGTTCGGCGTCGAGCGCTGCATGTACGAGAGCAACTTCCCGGTCGACAAGATCACTTCGGGCTACGGCGTGCTGTGGAACGCCTTCAAGCGGATTTCGGCGGGCGCGTCGGCCGCGGAAAAGGCCGCGTTGTTCTCCGGCACCGCCACCCGCGTCTATCGGCTCGCCTGACCTCATCGTTCGCTTCCCGAAACGCCGTTTGACATTTCGAGAGTCGAGCGGCAGTTTCGTCTTCACGTAATTCTGTTGCATCCACTACGGAGTGACAGGCGGCAGGCCGGTCAACGGTCGTCGCATCAGGGAGCGAAGGACAAAGCACAAACGGACGACACGCGTCCTTCGCATGGCTTTGACCAACGGGAGGAAAAAACATGCGCGTACTCGGTGCGTTGTTTGGAGTCGCGGCCGCCGCAGCGGTCACATTCGGTTCGGGCTTAGCGAACGCCCAGGACAAAAAGGTCCGCATGCAGATGCAGTCGAACTTCGCGTCGACGCTGTCTCTGCTGGGACCGAACGCGAACTATACGGTCGAACAGATCCGCAAGCTGTCGGCGGGCAGCATCGACATCAAGTTCTTCGAACCCGGCGCTCTCGTCCCGGCAGGCCAAGCCTTCGATTCGGTCTCGTCGGGTGCGCTCGATGCGGCCTGGGCGACGCCCGGCTTCTGGACCGGCAAGGACATCGCGTTCGCCGTCTTTTCGACGGTGCCGTTCGGCCCCGGCCTCGGCGAATACCTCGCGTGGATGAAGCACGGCGGCGGCGAGCAGCTCATGCAGCAGCTCTACGCCAAGTACAACATCCATGCCGTGATGTGCCATCTGATCCCACCCGAGGCCTCGGGCTGGTTCCGCAAGGAGATCAAGACGCTCGAGGACCTGAAGGGGCTCAAGATGCGCTTCTTCGGTCTCGGCGCCAACGTGATGCAGAAGCTCGGCGTCTCGACACAGCTCCTGCAGGCCGGTGAAATCTTCCAGGCGCTGCAGCTCGGCACGATCGATGCCACCGAGTTCTCCATGCCGGTGATGGATCTCAGCCTCGGCTTCCACCAGGTGGCGAAGTACTACTACTTCCCGGGCTGGCATCAGCAGGCCACGGTCGGCGACCTGATCATCAACAAGGCGAAGTGGGACTCGCTGTCCGCGCATCAGAAGCTGATAGTCGAGGCGTCGTGCGACCAGACCGTGTTGCGCGGCATGAGCCTGGGTGAGTCTCTGCAGCCGAAGGCGCTGGCCGAGATCGAAAGCAAGGGCGTCAAGCTGGTGACCTGGGGGCCGGAGTTCATCGCCGCCTTCGAGAAGGCCTGGGACGAGGTCGCGGTCGAGCAGTCGGCCAAGAGCCCCGAATTCAAGAAGGCGTGGGATTCGCTCAGCAAGTTCCGCAAGGAATACGCGATCTGGAGGGAGCGCGGCTACCTCAAGTAGTCGTCGGGTCTGATACAGGCGGCCGCTCCGACGGGGCGGCCGCTTCTCTCTGCGGGGGAGTTCGTTCGAATGCGGGCATTGCTGAGTGCGAGCGATGCGATCGACGGTGTTCTGGCGCGTATCGCGCGTCTGTTCGGTTGGCTGTTCATCGCTCTTGTCGTCGTCATCTGCTGGGATGTGCTGACGCGTAAGCTGGGCTTTCAAATTCCAGGGTTCGGTTCGACCCCGATCCAGGAACTCGAGTGGCACCTGCATGGCGCCCTGTTCCTGTTCTGGCTGGGTTATGCATATGTCCGCAACTCCCATGTCCGCATCGACGTGTTTACCGCCAACAAGACGGAACGTCAGAAGGCGAAGCTCGAGATATTCGGCATTCTCGTGTTCGCCATCCCCTACTGCATCGTCGCAACCTACTACTCGTTCCTCTTCGCCGAAGTCTCGTTCCTGCAGAATGAGCGGTCCGACGCGCCGAACGGGCTCGAGCACCGCTGGATCATGAAGGGATGCCTGTTCCTCGGCCTGGTGCTGGTGGATGCGGCGGTCGCCTCGGTCCTGATGCGAAAGCTCGTCGTCCTGTTCGGTCCACCCGAACTCGCGGCGCGCGCTTCCTCGCCCGCAGCCAGTCACTGAGGGGGGCAGGCCATGGAATGGATCGCAGACCACCTCTCCGTCCTCATGTTTCTCGTGCTCACGTTCATCATGTTCGTAGGCTATCCGGTGGCGTTCGTCCTCGGTGGCGTTGCGCTTGCCTTCGGCGCGCTCGGCATTGCCTTCGACGTGTTCCGACCGGCACAGTTCGGAAGCCTCATCCCCCGCATCTGGGGGCAGGCCGTCCAGAATCAGGTGCTCATCGCCGTCCCGATGTTCGTCTTCATGGGCACGGTTCTGGAAAAGTCTGGTGTCGCCGACGAGTTGCTGAAGGCCCTCCAGGTGCTGACCCGGCGGATTCCCGGCGGACTGGCGATATCGGTCACCGTCATGGGCACGATCATGGCGGCGACCACGGGCATCGTCGGTGCCTCGGTGATCATGCTCACGCTGATTGCCCTGCCGACCATGCTGGAGCGCGGCTACTCGAAGGAACTTTCGGTCGGCACCATCGCTTCGGCCGGCACGCTGGGAATCCTGATCCCTCCCAGCATCATGCTGGTCATCATGGGCGACCTGATGACGCTGTCGGTCGGGACGCTGTTCACGGCCGCCATCCTGCCGGGGTTGCTGTTGGCGGGCACTTACCTCGTCTACATCTGCATCTACGCGGCGTTCAATCCCAAGATGGCGCCGCCCCTTTCGTCGGCCGAAGGGCCGCAGAACGCCGGCGAACTTCTGCGCCTTGTTCTGCGCAGCTTCCTGCCGCCGGCTTTCCTGATCTTCGTCGTCCTGGGCTCGATCTTCGGCGGCTGGGCAACACCGACGGAAGCCGGCGGAACCGGTTGCGCCGGGGCGCTGCTGCTGGCGTGGTGGAACAAGCGACTCAACCTCAAGATGCTGAACCAGGTGATCGAGAGCGCCGCCCTTACCAATGCGCTCGTGTTCTTCATCATCTTCGGGGCGACGCTGTTCTCCTTCGTGTTCCGCGCGTTGGGCGGCGACGACCTGGTGATTGAACTTCTCAAGGCGGCCGGTATCGACTCGGGCTGGGAAATCCTGATCTTCGTGATGGCGCTGGTCTTCATCATGGGGTTCTTCTTCGATTTCCTCGAGATCTGCCTGATCGTCCTGCCGATCTTCGCGCCCATCCTGCTGAAGGTCGACTTCACGCCGCACATCGCCGAGAACAAGGACTTCATGGTCTGGTTCGTGATCCTGATTGCGGTGAACCTGCAGTCGGCATTCCTGACGCCACCCTTCGGCTTTGCGCTCTTCTACATGAAGGCGACGGTTCCGCCCTCGGTGACGATGGCCCACATCTATCGCGGCATCATTCCCTTCGTGGCCCTGCAGGTCCTTACCGTTGCGATCTGCATGATCTGGCCGGAGATCATCCTGTACCTGCCACGTGAGTTCGGATTCCTCGACTGATGGGGCCGGGTGGGTGACTGGCATTTCCCCCGCCTTCGCTGTAGTTGACGGGGCGCGAGTGATTCGCATGACAGCGGCCATCGGCAACGCCTAGACTTTCGGATCCAGCTCCGGAGGTCGTTCCATGCGTGGTTTCGTGCTTGCCTCGGCGGTCGCTCTTGCGACCGCGCTTTCGTCCATCGCCTCGCCATCCGCCGTGTCCGCCCAGACCCTGAAGGTCGTGATGCACTCCGACGTCAAGGTGCTCGATCCGATCTGGAGCGGCGCCTACATCACGCGCAATCACGGCTACATGCTCTACGACGTGCTGTTCGCCATGGACGAGAGGTTCCAGGTGAAACCGCAGATGGTCGAGACCTGGAGCACGAGCGATGACGGGCTCGTCTGGACCTTCAAGCTGCGCGAGGGACTGGAATGGCATGACGGCCAGCCGGTGACCGCTGAGGATTGCGTGGCCTCGCTGAAGCGGTGGGCGGCACGCGATGCGATGGGTCAGAAGCTGGCGCAGTCCCTGCAGGAGTACAAGGTCGTCGATCCCAGGACCTTCCAGATCGTGTTGAAGCAGAAGTTCGGCGCGGTGATCGAGGCGCTGGGCAAGCCCTCGGTGGTCGTGCCCTTCATGATGCCCAAGCGCATCGCCGAGACCGATCCGTTCAAGCAGATCGAGGACTACACCGGCTCCGGCCCCTTCGTGTTCAAGAAGGACGAATGGAAGCCCGGCGAGAAGCTGGTCTACACCAGGTTCGCCAAGTACAAGCCGCGCTCCGAGCCGATGTCGGGCCTGTCCGGTGGCAAGGTGGTGAACGTCGACCGGGTCGAATGGATCTCGATGCCCGATGCCGAAACGCAGGTGAATGCGCTCCTCAACGGCGAAATCGACTATCTCGAAAGCGTCTCCGCCGACCATCTGCCGCTGATCGAGAAGAGCAAGGGCGTCCGCGTCATCAAGGGACGCGTCTCCAATCAGTATGCCTTCCGCCCGAACTGGCTGCTGCCACCCTTCAACAACGAAAAGGTCCGCCAGGCCGCCACGCTGGCCCTCAACCAGGAGGACTTCCTGCAGGCCAATATCGGAGACAAGCGCTTCTATCAGACCTGCAAGGCGATGTTCACCTGCGGCTCGCCGCTGGCAACCGATGCCGGCATGGCTGGGCTCGTCGAGGGCAATTCCGCCAAGGCCAGAGCCCTGCTGGCCGAAGCCGGCTATGACGGCACGCCCGTGACCTTGCTTGCGCCGACCGATCTCGGGGTCATCAAGCAGCTCGGTCCGGTGGCCAAGTCGCTGCTGGAGCGGGCGGGCTTCAAGGTCGAGATGATCTCGATGGACTGGCAGAGCATGATCGTGCGGCTGGCCAAGAAGGGACCGGTCTCGGAAGGCGGCTGGAACGCCTTCTCGACGAGCTGGTCGCAGGTCGACATCCTCGACCCGCTGATGACGCCGTTCCTGATCGCCAGCTGCGACAAGGCCCGCGCCGGCTGGCCCTGCGACCAGGAACTGGAGAAGCTGCGCGACAGGTACGTGCAGGCCACGACCGAGGCGGAGAAAAAGGCAGCGGCGGCCGCCGTTCAGGAGCGCGCCATCAAGGTGGTGACCCACGTGCCGCTCGGCGAATGGTTCGGCGTCAGCGCCGTGCGCGGCAACATCGGGACGATCACCCCACCGCCGCCGGTGACGGTATTCTGGGGAGTGTCCAAGAAGTAGGCGCGATTTCGTAGGGTTCTTGGGATCGGCTGAGAAACAAGATGAACGATGGACGAGCCAATCCCGGGCTCGCTTGTTGTGTGAGAAAAATGCCTTAAGTCACTCTGCTGCCTGTAGATCTGCGGTTCCATCGCCGGCCTTCTCGATCGCGCGGCCACTCCGCCTGGCCGCATCTTCCGCTTCCCAGCGGACCGCGATCTCGGCCAGCCGGTCCATGACCTCGTCCAGCTCCCCACCGCGCTCGGTGAGGGAATAGGTGACTTTCGGCGGGATGGTCGCTTCATAGTCCCGCTTCACCAGCGCTGCGCCTTCGAGGGAGCGCAGCCGCTCGGTCAGCATCTTGGCCGAGATGCCCGACACCCGGCGCTTCAGCTCGCCGAACCGCTGCGGGCCGTGGGTGCGGAGATTGTAGAGGATGTAGGTCGTCCAAGGCCCCATCAGCATGCGCAGGATGAAGTCCATCGGGCAGCTGACGCTTTCCTTGGCTTGGGCGGCGGAGGGTGAGGCGCTCATGGAAGGACCTGTTGGTTACAATTAGGAACTTACTGTGGAATATATAGCATTGGCCCAAGTGTTTCCAGTCACCGCCCAAAATCTTCGCCACCGGCTTCACCGCCTTCCCCTGGAACGATGGTTTCGCGATGTCGCGCGGAGCCCACCCGATTGCAGTGTCGTCCGCAAAAGAGAAAGGGACCTTCGCCTGTCTGACGAAGGTCCCCCGATCGACCGCTGCCGCTACGACAGCGTTACTTCTTGGTGATGTTCCACATCACCGGCACAGGGCCGGGCAGCCAGCCGCTGATCCGGTCCTTGCGGTAGGCGCCGAACGCCTTGTACTGGCCGAGTACGATGTACGTGGCCTGGTCCATCACCCGGTCGGAGACGGCCATGGCGATCTCCTTGCGCTTGGCCGGGTCGACTTCGCGGGCGTAGGAGGCGCGCAGCTTCTCCATCTCGGCATCGCACGGCCAGCCGAACCAGGCCTTCTCGCAGCCGCCGCTGGTGAAGGAATTGCCGGCCGGGCTTTCGGTCCCTACGGTGACGGTCGTCGTGTAGAAGATGTTCCAGCCACCCTGGGCCGGCGGATCCTTCTTGGCGCGGCGGGTCACCACCGTCTGCCAGTCCATCGACTGCAGGTCGACCTTGAAGCCGATCCTCTCCAGCGCCTGCTTGCCGACCGGCGGAAGCTGGTTCGAGGAGAGCAGGTCGGTGGCATGCATCATGATGATCGGCGTGCCGTCATAGCCGCTTTCCTTCAGGAGCTGGCGCGCCTTCTCGAGATCGGGCTTGATCAGCAGGTTGCCGTAGCTCTTCTCGTAGGGCGAGCCGCACACCAGGGGCGCGTTGCAGACCCGGTAGATCTCGGGGTCGCCCACCTGGGCGCGCAGGAAGTCCTCCTGGGCGATCGCATACATCGCCGCCTGCCGGGCCTTGAGGTTGTTGAACGGCGGGTGAAGATGGTTGAAGCGCATGATGATCTGGCTGCCCTGCGCGTTCCAGCCATAGAGTTCGATGTTCTTCTCGGCCTTAAGCAGAGGGAAGAGATCCGGCACCGGGATCTCGATCAGGTCGATCTCGCCCTGCACCAGGGCATTGACCGCCGTACTCGGATCGGAGATCGCCAGCCATTCGAGGCGGTCGATCTTCACCACCTTGCCGCCGGCCAGCATCGAGGGCGGCTCGGCGCGCGGCTTGTACTTGGTGTTCTTGACGTAGACGACCTTCTCGCCGGGCTTCCACTCGTCCTTCTTGAAGATGAACGGTCCGGAGCCGGTGTAGTCGTCGATCTGCTTGAACGGGTCGGTCTCGGCGACGCGCTTGGGCATCATGAACGGCACGGTCGAGGAGGGCTTGCCCAGTGCGTCGAGCACGAGGCCGAACGGCTCCTTGAGGACGATCTGGAAGGTCTTGGCATCGATGGCCTTCATCGTGCCGACCGAGGCCATCATCTGCTGGCCCAGCGAGTCGCGGGCGCCCCAGCGCTTGATCGAGGCGACGCAGTCCTCGGCGGTCACGGGCTGGCCGTCATGCCATGCCAGACCGTCACGCAGCGTGAAGGTCCAGGTCAGCTTGTCGGCCGAGGCCTCGTACTTGTCGACCATTTGCGGCTGGATGCGCGCCTCGGCATCCTGGGCAAACAGCGTGTCGTAGATCATGTAGCCGTGGTTTCGGGTGATGAAAGCGGTCGTCCAGATCGGGTCCAGGACCTTCAGATCGGAATGGGCCACCATCTTCAGGGTCTGCGCCGAGGCCGGGGCCGCTGCCGCCGCCACTGCCGTCGACAGGGCCAGACAGGCCGCGACCTGTCGCATTCTCCGCATAACGTGCATGATTTATCCGTTCCCTTCTCAATTCCCCAACTTCATACAAGCTGCCACGAGCCGGACGAGGAATAAAGCAATGTCGATGCCGACCATCTTCGTGTCCCACGGAGCACCGACGCTGATTCTCGGCGACGCGCCGGCCCGCACTTTCCTGGCCGGGCTCGGCAAGCAACTTCCGCGCCCGGTCGGCATCGTGGCGGTGTCGGCGCACTGGGACACCGACGTGCCGGCCGTATCGCTGGTTCGCCGGCCGGACACGATCCACGATTTCTACGGCTTCCCCGACGCGCTCTACAGGCTGCGCTACGAGGCGCCTGGCGCGCCGGCGCTGGCCGAGAAGGTGGCGAAACTCACCGGCGCCGCGCACGACCATCACCGCGGCCTCGATCATGGTGCCTGGGTCCCGGCCATGCTGGCCTGGCCCGAGGCCGACATTCCGATCTTCCAGCTCTCGGTACAGCCGGCGCTGGGGCCGGCGCATCACATCGCACTGGGGCGAAAGCTCGCGTCGCTCCGGCAGGAGGGTGTGCTGGTCATGGGCAGCGGCAGCGCCATCCACAATCTGCGTGCCCTAATCCGCAGCGGGGACGGCTCGGAGCCCGAGCCCTGGGCGCAGGCCTTCGACGACTGGCTGGCCGTCATGCTGGAAAAGGGCGACGAGGCTTCGCTCGCGGACTACCGCGCCCGCGCGCCCTATGCCCGCGAAGCCCACCCGACCGACGAGCATCTGCTGCCGCTGCACGTGGCCTACGGCGCCGCCGGCGCGGGGGCTCGTGGGCGGGGGCTCCATCGCAGCTTCACCCTGGGCAATCTGTCGATGGCCGCCTATGCCTTCGAGTGATGCGGTGCGAGTGACTTTCAAAGGAACCATTTCCTGAAAGGCAGCGTCTATTGGTTTGGCGCCTGCCACAGGACGATCACGCGGGGAGACATGCCCTGGTGATATCGTGGCAGGCTCTGGAGGACCGCCGCCATGAACAGGCTTTCGCTCGCCCTCGTCCTGATGGCCGCCACTTCCGTTGCACTTCCCGCAGCGGCGCAAAGGGACAAGGACAATCCAGGCCAGGGTCGCGGCGCTGAAAAGGCGGACAAGGCCGACCGAGGCAACGGACGGGGACCGGGGGTCGACCCTCCGGGCCAGGGGCGTGGGCAGGGCAATCCGGGTAACGGTCCCGGAAACGGGCAGGGGCCAAGCCAGACGGCGATTATCGCCGCGCCCAGCGTCGTCGTCACGCAGCGCGACCGCAACGCCATCTATGGCTACTACCGTCCACTTTACGCCGGCGGAAACTGCCCTCCTGGGCTTGCGAAAAAGAACAATGGGTGCCTGGCGCCGGGCCAGGCCAAGAAATTGTGGACCATCGGCCAGCCGCTTCCGCCGGGCGCAAGCTTCTATCCACTGCCGGGTCCTTTGCTG
This sequence comes from Reyranella sp., assembly GCA_046296475.1. Classification (GTDB taxonomy): domain Bacteria; phylum Pseudomonadota; class Alphaproteobacteria; order Reyranellales; family Reyranellaceae; genus Reyranella. The sequence continues at coordinate 22,959 of JBKBLH010000020.1, read as the reverse complement.
GGGCAGCTTACGCCAGCACCCGCAGGCTACCAGTATGTGCGCGTCGCCAACGACATTCTGATGATGGCGATCGGGACGCAACTCATTGTGAGCGCCATTGCCGATCTCGGCGCCATGTGATCGGATTTCCCGCTCGGCAGAACGGGGGCAAGTATGCCCCCGTTTCAGTCTCTACTGATGTAGCGCAGACGACGACTCAAGCCGCCTCCGCCAGCGCCACGCCCTTTTCCTTGAAGACCTGCTCGAGTTCGCCGGTCTCGAACATCTCGCGGACGATGTCGCAGCCGCCGATGAACTCACCCTTGACGTAGAGCTGGGGAATTGTCGGCCACTGGCTGAATTCCTTGATGCCCTGGCGCAGTTCCGGGTCGACGAGGATGTTGACGCCATGGAACTTCACGCCGAGCTGGCTCAGCACGTCGACCACCGCGGCCGAAAAACCGCACTGGGGGAACACGGGCGTTCCCTTCATGAACAGCAGAACGTCGTTCTTGCCGATCTCGTCGCGGATACGCTCGAACACCTGGGGTTCGCTCATGATCGATCTCCGTGGAGCGCCGCCGGGGGCGCGGGGTTGTCCGAATATAGGGTGTTCACGGGCGCTGTGCCATGGTGGTCAGCTTGAGGGCATGGAGAACGCCTCCCATGCGACCCCCCAGGGCGCCATAGACCATCTGGTGCTGCTGGATCTTGGATTTGCCGGCGAAGGCGGGGGAAACCACCGTGGCGGCATAGTGGTCGCCATCCCCGGCGAGGTCCTGGATCTCCACCTCGGCGTCGGGGATTCCTTCCTTGATCAGGCGGACGATGTCGTCGGCGTGCATCGGCATGGACGGTCCTTCTCTTTGTCTCAGGCGGCGCTGTTCATGTAGCCGGGGAGCCAGTTCTCGTGGGCGTCCCGCAGCGCCTGCAGCGGCAGGGTGAGGAGTCCGTCGACCGTTATGTCGGCCCCTCCGGAAAATCCCAGCAGGACGGCCGGAACGCCGGCCCTGCGGGCGGCCTCGACGAGGGCGGGGCCGTCGTCGGTGGCGATCAGGTAGCGGCCCTGGTCCTCGCCGTAGAGATAGGCGTGGGGGGCGACGTCGCTCGCCGGCAGCTTGATGCAGGCGCCCGTTCCGCCTCCCAGGCACATCTCGGCGAGAGCCACCAGCAGGCCGCCGTCGGAGAGGTCGTGGCAGGCCTGGACGCGGCGGCCGACGATCTGGCTGCGCACGAAATCGCCGTTGCGGCGCTCGACCGCGAGATCGACCGGCGGCGGCGCGCCTTCCTCTCGGCCGTGCAACTCACGAAGGTAGATCGACTGGCCCAGCCAGCCCCTGGTTTCGCCGATCAGCACCAGCGCGAGGCCGGACTGGACGAGGCGGGAGCCCGCGGAGGTCGCAATGTCGTCTATCACGCCCACCGCGCCGATGGTCGGGGTCGGCAGGATCGGCCGGCCCTCGGTCTCGTTGTAGAGCGAGACGTTGCCCGACACGACGGGGAAGTCGAGCGCGGTGCAGGCTTCCGCCATGCCCATGATGGCGCCGGCGAACTGGCCCATGATCTCGGGCTTCTGCGGGTTTCCGAAATTCATGTTGTCGGTCACGGCCAACGGCCGGGCGCCGACGGCGGTGATGTTGCGCCAGGCCTCGGCCACGGCCTGGCGGCCGCCGGTCTCGGGATGGGCCTGCACGTAGCGGGGGGTGCAGTCCGACGTCATGGCGAGCCCCTTGTGGCTCGCCGCCTTGGGGGCGCCCGGCACGCGCACCAGCGCGGCGTCGCCGCCCTGCGGCCGGATCGCGGTGTTGCCCATGATGAGATGGTCGTACTGGTGCCAGATCCACGCCTTGCTCGCGAGATCGGGGCAGCTCATCAGGGTGAGCAGCGAGGCCTTCCAGTCGGTCGGGGCGGGCACGCTGCCGGCGTCCAGCTCGGGCGGCAGCGGCGTCAGTGTCCACGGCCGCTCGTACATCGGTGCCTCGGTGACCAGCGGCGGGATCGGGATGTTGCCCACCACGTCGCCGTGCCAGGTCAGGACCATGCGCTCGGTATCGGTCAGATGGCCGATCACCGCGAAGTCCAGTTCCCACTTCTCGAAGATCTTGCGCGCCTCGTCCTCGCGGCCGGGTTTCAGCACCATGAGCATGCGCTCCTGGCTTTCCGACAGCATGAGCTCGTAGGGATTCATGCCGGTCTCGCGCATCGGCACCTTGTCGAGTTCCATGACCAGGCCCAGCCCGCCCTTGGCCGCCATCTCGAACGAGGAGGAGGTGAGGCCGGCCGCACCCATGTCCTGGATGGCGATGATGGCATCGGTCGCCATCAGCTCGAGGCAGGCCTCCAGCAGCAGCTTCTCGACGAACGGGTCGCCGACCTGGACCGTCGGGCGCTTGCTCTCGCTGTCCTCGTTGAACTCGGTCGACGACATCGTGGCGCCATGGATGCCGTCGCGGCCGGTCTTCGAGCCGACATAGACCATCGGATTGCCGATGCCGGCGGCGGCCGCATAGAAGATCTTGTCGGTCGTGGCGACGCCCACGGTCATCGCATTGACCAGGATGTTGCCATTGTAGGCGGGATGGAAATTGGTCTCGCCGCCGACGGTGGGAATGCCCATGCAGTTCCCGTAGCCCGCGATGCCGGCCACCACGCCCGACACGAGGTGGCGCGTCTTGGCGTGCTTCGGGTCGCCGAAGCGCAGCGCGTTGAGGTTGGCCACCGGCCGGGCGCCCATGGTGAAGACGTCGCGCAGGATGCCGCCCACACCCGTCGCCGCGCCCTGGTAGGGCTCGATGTAGGAGGGGTGGTTGTGGCTCTCCATCTTGAAGATGGCCGCCTGGCCGTCGCCGATGTCGATGACGCCGGCATTCTCGCCCGGGCCCTGGATGACCCACGGGGCCTTGGTCGGCAGCTTCTTGAGCCAGACCTTCGAGGACTTGTAGGAGCAGTGCTCGCTCCACATGGCCGAGAAGATGCCGAGCTCGACCATCGTCGGAGTGCGGCCCATGATCTTGAGCAGGCGCTCGTACTCGTCCGGCGCCAGCCCGTGCTCGGCCACGATCTGCGCGGTGATCTCGGGCTCGTTCGGCAGCTTGACGGGCGGGTTCTTTTCCGGGGCGACGGTCACGACACGTCCTTCATCAAAGCGGGCCTCACGAAAGCGCCTCGACCATGCCCTCGAACAGGGCCTTGCCGTCGGTGCCGCCGAACATCGGCTCCACCGCGTTCTCGGGATGGGGCATCAGGCCCAGCACGGTCTTGGTGTCGTTGAAGACGCCGGCGATGTTGCTGCTGGAGCCATTGGGATTGCCGCGTCCGTCGACGATCGAGCCGTCGGGGCCGCAGTAGCGGAAGGCGATCTGGCCGCGATCCTCGAGCCGCTTCATCGTGTCGGCGTCGGCGAAATAGTTGCCCTCGGCATGGGCCACCGGGACCTTGATCACCTGGCCCGCCTGGTAGCGGTTGGTGAACAGGCTCTGGCTGGTCTCGACCCGGAGGTGGACGTCGGCACAGACGAACTTGAGGTGGGAGTTGCGCATCAGCGTGCCCGGCAGCAGGCCTGCCTCGGTCACGATCTGGAAGCCGTTGCAGATGCCCAGTACCGGCACGCCCTGGGCGGCCCGCTTCTTGACCTCGGCCATCACCGGCGACTGCGCGGCCATCGCGCCGCAGCGCAGATAGTCGCCGTAGGAGAAGCCGCCCGGCACCACGATCAGGTCGACCTTCTCGAAGTCGCCGTCGCCATGCCAAACCATCTGCGGCCGGCGCCCGGTGACCAGCTCGATCGCCTGCGCCACATCGCCTTCGCGATTGGACCCGGGGAAGACGAGGACCGCGGCCTTCATCAGCCCACCAACTCGATCGAGTAGTTCTCGATCACCGTGTTGGCGAGCAGCTTCCTGCACATCTCCTCGACGCGCGCGCGGGCCTTCGCCTGGTCGGTCTCGGCGAGTTCGAGTTCGATGAACTTGCCCTGGCGCACGTCCCCGACCTCGGGGAAGCCCAGCCGATTCAGCGAGTGTCCGATGGCCTTGCCCTGGGGGTCGAGCACGCCGTTCTTGAGGGTCACGTGGACTCTGGCTTTCATGTCGCCTCTTTACTGCAGCGTGGTGGGACCGCGCACGTCGCCCGGTCCCTGGTCGATGAGGATGCCGAGGCGCCGCGCCACCTCCTGGTAGGCCTCCTCGACCTTGCCGAGGTCGCGGCGGAACCGGTCCTTGTCCATCTTCTCGTTGGTCCGGAGGTCCCACAGCCGGCACGAATCGGGGCTGATCTCGTCGGCCAGCACGATCCGGACCATGTCGTCCTCGTAGAGGCGGCCGAACTCGATCTTGAAATCGATCAGCTTGATGCCGCAGCCGAGGAACAGGCCGAACAGGAAGTCGTTCACGCGAAGCGTCAGCGCCACGATGTCGTCGAGGTCCTGCGGCGTCGCCCAGCCGAATGCGGTGATGTGCTCCTCGGTGACCATCGGGTCGCCCAACTGGTCGTTCTTGTAGAAGAACTCCATGATCGAGCGGGGAAGCTGCGTGCCTTCCTCGACGCCGAAACGCTTGGCGAAGGAGCCGGCCGCCACGTTGCGCACCACCACCTCGAGCGGAATGATCTCGACCTGGCGGATGAGCTGCTCGCGCATGTTCAGGCGCCGGATGAAGTGGGTCGGCACGCCGATTTCCCCGAGCTTGGTCATCAGGAACTCGGAGATGCGATTGTTGATCACCCCCTTGCCGGTGATCACACCCTTTTTCTGGTTGTTGAACGCCGTGGCGTCGTCCTTGAAGTACTGGACGATCGTCCCGGGTTCGGGCCCCTCGAACAAGGTCTTGGCCTTGCCCTCGTAAATGCGGCGACGGCGGGACATGTCTCACTCCTGCGCGGGCGATTCGGATCGCCCGCCGTTCGGGCGGAATATGGCGGAAACGCCATGCTCCGGTACTGGGGAAAAATCCATTGAAAAAGGTGACGGGGTCGTCATATTGACTTTGGAACAGGAGGCCTCACATGGCCCAGCAAATCACTTACGACAAGGCCTATGACACGGTCGGACGGGAGGATTTTCCGGCAATGCTGGAAGTCCCCCGTTATGGCCGCCGGACGGACGCCTTCGACGGCATCATTTCGGCCACGCACGACCATTTCTGGGACCCGCTCGACAAGAGCTACATCGACTTCGACCAGCCGTTCGACGTGGCCAGGACGCCGATCATGCCGCTCGACACGGTCGTCGAGCTGAAGAGCGCGGTCGCGGACCGGCTGGACGAGGGCCACCGGATCGGGCTCGCCAATGACGTCATGCACTGGTCGATCTCCAACCTGCTGCACGGGGAGCAGGGGGCGCTTTCGCTGTCGGCCAGCCTCTGCCACATCCTGCTCGACCCCGGCGCCCAGGAATATGCCGCCAACCAGGCCCGCGAGGAGGCCCGGCACGTCGCAGGGTTCACGCGCTATATCGGCCGGCGCTGGGGTGCCCCGCTGCCGGTCGGCAAGACCATCGCCACCGTGCTCACCGATCTGGTGACGACGGAGGAGGTCTACAAGAAGATCGTCGGCATGCAGATGCTGATCGAAGGCATCGCCATGGGGTCCTTCGCCACGCTCAATGCCAAGACCAACGACCCGGTGCTGCGCCGGCTGGTCCAGCTGGTGATGAGCGACGAGGCCTTCCATCATCGCTTCGGACGCATCTGGGCGTCCCGGACCATCGGTCACCTGAGCGAGGACGAGCACAAGAAGGTCGAGGACTGGGCGGCGCAGATCTTCCAGACGCTGCTGTTCAACCTGATCAACGCCGAGCAGAAGCAGGTCATCTACGCCAAGTACGGGCTCGACTGGCAGTGGGTGCGCGACGCGATGAAGGAGGTCTTCACCGACGAGGACCGCCGCGCCAATCTCAAGGAAAGCACCAACATCTTCCGCGTCCTGATCAAGACGCTCCTGCACGCTGGCATCATCACCTCGCGCACCGCGCCGCTGTACGGCGTCTGGGTCGATATGAAGGAACTCGAAGCCGAGGGCGACGGCATCCCTGGCGACATAGTCGCCGAGGAGATGATGGTGACGCTGCGCGAGATCAACGCGAAGCGGAAGCGCATTGCCTCGAAGGATGTGAGCTAAGATCCGTCGTCCTGAGCGGAGCGCCGAAGGCGCGTAGTCGAAGGACCTCTTTTATGCGGCGGCCCGTCGTCTACATCCTCGCAAGTGCGACGGGACGCGCACTGTATATCGGTGTCACAACGGACATGTCGCGACGCTTGGAAGAGCACCGGCTCGGTCGGGTGATCCATACGGCGAAGTAAAAGATCGATCGCCTGATTTACATGGAGCCTTTCGAAACTGCGCCGGACGCGATCGCGCGCGAAAAGCAGTTGAAGGGCTGGACTCGCGCAAAGAAGATCGCGTTGATAAACGGCTTGAACCCAGATTGGCGCGACCTCGCCAGTGAGATCGACGGCTAAAAGAGGTCCTTCGACTGCGCGCCTTCGGCGCTCCGCTCAGGACGACGGGATGTAGAGATTCCGTCGTCCTCAGCGCAGCGAAGCGTGGTCGAAGGACCTCTTTTCCGGATCAAGGCTTTCTCGCCAGCACGAAGCAGGAGAGGCCGGCCAGGCGGTTCCAGGGGAACAGCGGGAGTTCGGCGGCGCAGATTGCCGTGAGTATGCCGTTGGTGACGATGCCCTGCTTCTTAAGGCTGCTGCGCGGTTCGGTGGTGTTGCGGTCGGCCAGGCGCACGGCGGCGGCGAGCGGAAAGACCAGGCCGAAATAGTAGCTGCCGCGCACGATCTCGAGGCCGGCCTCTTGCAGCGCGGCCTCGATCGCGGGCAGGCGGTAGCGGCGCTTGTGCTCGAGGAAGACGTCGTGGCCGCTCCACAGGAACTCGAATGCGGGCACTGTCACCAGGAAGTGGGCGCCGTTCGGCACCCTGTCGGCATAGTGGCGCACTAGCCAACGATCGTCGTCGACATGTTCCAGCACGTCCATCATCAGCACGAGGTCGCAGTCGGTCGATCCGGTGTCGCGGCGATAGCGTACCGGCTTTCCGGCGACGGTGTCGTCGCGGTCGGCGGCGTAGCCGATGTCGACGCAGAGCGCGCTCTCGGCAGGTGTCCGCTCGAGCAGATGGCGCGAGAAGAAGCCGGAGCCCGCGCCGACGTCGAGCAGGCGCTTCGGCGCCAGAGAGCCGACGGCGCGGCGCAGCGCCGCCGCCTTCGAGCGATAGTACCAGTGGCTGCCGATGCCGGCGCCCAGGATGTCTTCTTCCTTGAGGTCCACGCCGGTCAGGTCGCCGGCGGCGTCGGCGGGGAATCCTCATAGATTCCCTCGACGACGTAGATCGGGCGAGCCTTCACTTCGACGAACAGGCGTCCGAGATACTCGCCGATGATCCCCAGCGACAGGAGCTGGATGGCGCCCATCAGCAGGATGGCGATCAGCAGCGAGGCATAGCCGGGTGTATCCACTCCGAAGATCAGCACGCGGGTAACGATGAACAGCGCGTAGAGCACGGCGACCGTGGCGATCACGAGGCCGACATAGAACCAGGCGCGCAGCGGCGCGGTCGAGAAGCTCACCACGCCGTCGATGGCGAAGTTCCAGAGGCGCCAGAAATTGAACTTGCTCGTGCCAGCCGCCCGCTCGGGACGCTCGTAGGGAACGCCCACCGAGTTGAAGCCGACCCAGGCGAAGAGGCCCTTCATGAAGCGGTTGCGCTCGGGAAGCTGGCGCAGCACTTCGACGGCGCGACGGTCGACCAGGCGGAAGTCCCCGACGTTGGGTGGAATGCGCACCGGCGACATCGAATTGAACACCCGGTAGAACCACCCTGCCGAGACCCGCTTGGCGGGCGTGTCGGCATGGCGCGCGGCGCGGATGCCGTAGACGATGTCGTAGCCTTCGCGCCAGCGCGCGACAAACGAACCGATGAGTTCCGGCGGATCCTGCAGGTCGATGTCCATCGGGACCAGGATGTCGCCGCGGGCATGGTCGATGCCGGCAGTGAGGGCAGCCTCCTTGCCGAAGTTTCGCGACAGGTTGACGAGGCGGAGACGTCGGTCGGCGCGGCAGCGATGGAACAGGCGCGCGAAAGTATTATCGCGCGACCCGTCGTTCACGAAGACGATCTCGAACCGGATGCCGCCGCGCTCGAGCAGCGGCACCACCGTGGAGAGAAAGACGTCGATCGTCTCTTCTTCGTTGAACACCGGCACGACCAGGGACAGGAGAGGATCGGCCGGGCGTCGCGCCCGCTGGGCGGCAAGCTGGTGTTCCAGCGCCTGGTCCCTGTCGGTCGCGAACGGGAGGGAATGCTCGGGCACGGAGTGGCGTCGACGTGAAGCTAGGCTACCGTCTCGACGGTGCCGTTGAGATCCATGATGCCCAGCTCGACGATAAGCTGCGGCTGGCGCCTGTTGGCCTGGTCGCGGAAGGCGCGCAGCCCCTGGCTCAGCATCTCGGTTTCGAAGGCGCGGTCGGTCTTGATCCGGTCGCCGTAGGCGAGGGCCGCGGCGCCGCAGTCGCGATGCGCCATCCCGATCAGGCGCTTCACGTTGTGCAGCTGGACCGAGATGTCGAGATTGGCCTCCCAGGCGGCGCGCCATTCCTGGAAGATCGGGGCCACTGCGGCGATCGGCCCGCCCGCGATGTTGAACTGGCTGTACTTGTTCTGCCAGCCGCGCGACGTCATGTACTTCCACGTGTCCGTGGTGAAGCGCGGGTCGATGCACTTCATCAGCATGGCCTCGTAGCCGTCGTCGAGGGCCAGCACCGGGCCGGTGGCCGAGACGGCGGCAGCGCCGAGTGCAAGGCCGAAAAGGCGGCGGCGCGAGAGCGCTGCGAGGCAACCGCAGCCGGCATGATGCGTATGGGTCATCGGAAGGTCGCCTTGCCCTGTTGTGCGAGACCGCCGTTGGGATCGGCGATCCAGGTTGTGATCGAGCCGTCCGGTTCGCGTCGCCCGTGAACGCCGAGAGCGGCGCCGCCGAACACCGGCGACAAGGCGCGGAACTCGAAGCTCCTAACCACCTTACCCGGGTTGGAGCGCCGCGCCAGTTCGATCTGAAGCATGCCCATCAGGGGGCCGTGCACGATCAGACCGGGATAGCCTTCGACCCCCGTGACATAGGGCTGGTCGTAGTGGATGCGGTGGCCGTTGAAGGTGAGGGCAGAGAAGCGGAACAGCAGCACCGGGTCGGCCAGGACCGTCCGGCTCCAGGTCGCATCGCCCGGCGCCGGCCGGGGCGGCTTGGGCGCCTCGCCCGGCTTCGCCGCCTCGCGATAGACGATGTCGTGCTCCTCGACGAACGAGTCGCCGCGGGGGCCGGAAATCGTGTGCCGCACGGTGACGAACACCATCGATCCGGTCGAGCCGGTCTTGGGCTCGACCGACTTGATCTCGGAGAGCCGCCGAATGGTTTCGCCGACCAGGATCGGCTCGCCGTCGAAGGAGAAACGGCTGCCTGCCCACATGCGGCGCGGCAGTGGCACGGGCGGCAGGAAGTCCCCGCGTTCGGCATGGCCGTCCGGACCGATCTTGGACTGGGGCGCGACCTCGAGGAAATAGAGCCAGTGCCAGAGCGGCGGCAGCGGATCGCCGTTCCTCGGATCGGGATCGTCCTTTTCGTCGAAGGTCGCGGACAGGGCGCGGACCGGGAAAGGGGCGGCGAGATCCTCCATGGATTGCGTCCGGCCGATCCAGTCCTTCAATTTTTCCAGCGACATCTTGGGGTTCCTCTCTGCCGGGCGTCACACTGCCACTGCGAACGCAGGGTGGAAAGACGGTGGCGCGGTCGCTATATACCGCCCCGACGAGACAAGCCCAACCGGAGCGGCCGATGACCACGTTCGACGATCGCGAGAAAGCCTTCGAAGCCAAGTACGAGCATGACGAGCAGCTGAAGTTCAAGGTCAACGCGCGCCGCAACAAGCTGTTGGGGCTGTGGGCCGCCGGACAGCTGGGCAAGAGCGGAGCCGACGCCGAGGCCTATGCCAAGGAAGTCGTGATGGCCGACTTCGAGAAGCCGGGCGATTCCGATGTCATCGAAAAGCTGGTGAAGGACTTCGCCGCCGCGGGCAAGCCGATGGAGGATCACACGATCCGCAAGCAGTCGGAGCGCCTGGCGGACGAGGCCAAGAAGCAGATCATGGCGGAAGTCCGCTAGCGGGTTACGCGAATAATCCTGTCTGCTCCCCAGGGGCGCATGGCTTCTGTCCGAACACGCGCCTGAGGATTTTGTCGACGTTTTTCGGGTGATGGCCGTTCGCGAACCTCGCGACGAGTTCGTCATCGGCGAGGAATCGGCAGATCTCCTGGTCCGCGCGGCATGGGACGAGCAAAGAGGGACTGCCGCGCGGGACAGCAGGGTTTGCCGCCGGAAGACCCACCCCAGCGAACGGTCGCCATGATAGAAGGCGCTGCATGGAACCGCTCGAGAACTGCCCCCGCGAAATCCTCGCCTCCGTGCGCGGGGTCCTGACGGACATCGACGACACCGTTTCCAGCGACGGAACTCTGACTGCCGAGGCCTACGCCGCGTTGCAGGCGCTGAAGCGGGCCGGTCTCCTGGTCGTGCCGGTCACCGGCCGGCCGGCTGGCTGGTGCGACCACATCGCCCGCTTCTGGCCGGTCGATGCCGTGGTCGGCGAGAACGGCGCTTTCTGGATGTGGCACGACCGCAGCCAGAAGCGGCTGCGGACCCGCTTCATCCAGTCGGAGGCCGAGCGCGCGGAAGGCCGGCGCCGCCTGGAGCGGGTGCGGACGGAGATGCTGCAGGAGGTCCCCGGCGCCGGCATCGCCTCCGACCAGCCCTATCGTCTCGCCGACCTCGCCGTCGACTTTTGCGAGGACGTGCCGCCGCTGCCGGCCGCGGACATCAAGCGTATCGTGGCCATCTTCGAGCGCCATGGCGCCAAGGCCAAGGTGAGCTCGATCCACGTCAACGGCTGGTTCGGCGACTACGACAAACTCACGACCAGCCGCACGATGATGCTGGAACTGTTCGGCATCGACCTCGCGACCGAGAAGGCGCGCTACGTGTTCTCCGGCGATTCGCCCAACGACGCGCCGATGTTCGGCTACTTTCCCAATGCGGTGGGCGTGGCCAACGTGGTGGACTTCGCCGATCTTCTGGAGCATCGGCCGCGCTGGGTCACGAGATCGCGCTCCGGCGCAGGGTTCGTCGAACTGACGAACGCGCTGCTGGCGGCGCGCGCTTAGTCAGCGCGGCTGCGGCGGGCCGATCAACAGGGAGCCGTAGTGTGTGACGCTGTCGCCCTGGCTCCACACGCCGACGGGCCCCGGCTGCATCAATGTTCGGTCGGTGACGTCGAACAGCGTCTTCCCGTCGAGCGCCACTTCGAAGTGGTCGCCGACGGCGATCACCCGGAGCGAGTGCCACTGGCCGAGTGTCACGGGCGCCTCCTTCATGCCGAGCTGGCTGCGCTTGCCCTTGTCCATGCGGTAGAGGCGGACCGAGTTGTCGCGGGCATTGGCGCGGACGACGTAATAGTCGTTGGCGCTCTGGGCGCGGAACATGAAGCCGGCCACCTGGTCTCGGGATCCCGAGACCGGCTTGAAGCGCAGGGTGGCGTCGAAATCGCGGCCCGATGCCTGCTCGGAGATGCAGAGCGGGAAGCGCTGGTCGGTCGCATCGGACTCGCTTTCCACGAGGGCCCAGCCGTCCGGACCGTCCGGATCGGGGACGGCGCGCCAGTCGGGGGGGCGGCCGATGCCGGTCTTGCCCTGGGTGCAGCCGACCCTGCCGTCCGGCGTGGTCAACGGCACGACCAGCTGCGCAGAGGCCGGCAGGGCGATGAAGAGCAGTGGAACGAGCAGAAGGAGGAAACGCATCGGCGGAGAGTAGCAAAAAACGCGAGCGGCTTGACCGAAGATGCGGGAGGGAGGAGTTTACGCGCGGCCGTAATTTGAACGAAATTCAATAGGGGGAAGTCCATGCGTCTTTGCACCATCGTGAACGGCGGCAAGCCCGTCGTCGGCGTCAAGCTGGGCGACGGCAAGATCGTCGATCTCAGCAAGCAGATGCCGCGTGGGCCGAAGTCGGTCGTCGAGATCCTTGCTGGCGGCAAGAAGGTCCAGCAGGAAGTGCTCAAGGCCTGTGCCAAGCCCAAAGCCGGCGCCACCGTGTCGGAGAAGTCAGCCAAGTACCTGCCGCCGATCCCCGCGCCGGGCAAGATCCTCTGCATCGGCCTCAACTATCGCAAGCACGCGGAGGAGACCGGCAGCCCGATCCCGCAATACCCGGTGGTCTTCACGCGCTTCAACAACACGCTCGTCCCGCATAAGGGGAAGATGCTGGCGACGACCCACTCGAAGGAATTCGACTGGGAAGCCGAGCTCACCATCGTGATCGGCAAGAAGTGCCGCAACGTGCCGAAGGAGAAGGCGCTGTCGGTGATCGCCGGTTACGCGTGCTTCAACGACGGCTCGATCCGCGACTGGCAGCGAAAGTCGGGTGGGCAGTTCACCCTGGGCAAGAACTTCGACGGTACCGGCGGCTTCGGTCCCGATATCGTGACGGCCGACGAACTGCCGAAGGGCGCCGCGCCGCTGCGCATCATGACCCGCGTCAACGGCGTCACCATGCAGGACAGCAGCACCGACGACCTGATTTTCGACGTGCCGACCCTGGTGCACGAACTCAGCAAGTGCATGACCCTCGATCCGGGCGACATCATCATCACCGGCACTCCCTCGGGTGTGGCGATGGCCCGCAAGCCACAGCCCTGGCTGAAGCCGGGCGACGTCTGCGAGGTCGAGATCGAGGGCATCGGCATCCTCAGCAACACGATCGCCCAGGGCGCGTAACGGTGCTCTTCGCACGTCTTCAGGACGACGGCGGCTCCGCAAGGGGCCGCCGTTTTTCTTTGCGTCAGCGGCGCGGCAGCTTGTCGAGGCCGCCCAGCATGAGGTGCGTGGCGAACTCGGCGGCGGCGGCCGGATCGACCGGGTCGCGGGCGACCATCACCATCGAGATCTCGAAGGCGATGCCCGACATCGAGGCGCTGAGATAGGAGACGTCGACATTGGGCAGGATGCCCTGGGCGATGGCGGCACGGATGTCGTCGTTCAGCGCCTTCGCCAGTGCCCGCACGTCGGGCTTGTCGAGCAGCGTGCGCACGGCGGTGAAGCTCGACCGGGCCAGCGCCAGCAGCTCGGGATCCTCGGCCAGGAAGTTGAAATAGGCGGCATAGTGCTCGCGGACGAACGCCTCGGCCGTCATGGCCCGGGCGCGGCCCTCGCGATGGCGCTGCAGCAGCACGCCCGTCAGCTCCCCGACCACCGCCTCGAATATCTCGTCCTTGTCCTTGAAGTAGTTGTAGAAGGTGCCTGAGGCGAGATCGGTGCGGCGCACGATGTCGCGCACGCTGGCCGCGCCATAGCCCATTTCGGCGAACACGGCGCGCGCGGCCTTGATCAGTGCGGTGCGGTTCTCGGCCTTGTTCTGCTCGCGGCGCCCCCCCCGTTCGCCGCGTGCTTCCGATCCTGTCGTGCCGTCGCCCATGCTGCGGTGCTCCGTCATCGTCCGAGTTGTGCGAGTTCATGGCGCAGTCCCGCGACCATGTCGTCCATCGCCCGGGCTGCGGCATGCACCGCACCCCGCATGCCGACGAAGCCGTGGATCAGCGTCTCGAACTCGCGGTGGATGGCCTTGACGCCGGAAGCCTGCAGGCGCTCGGCGTAGGCGCGGCCTTCGTCGCGCAGCGGATCGAAGCCGGCGGTAAAGACCAGCGCCGGCGCCACGCCGCCGAGGTCGGCGGCACGCAGCGGCGACGCCCGCGGATCTTCGATTTCGCCGTCGTCGTTGAGGTAGTGCATGCGGAACCACCTCATGTCGGCTTCGGTGAGGAGGAAGCCCTCGCCGCAGCTTCGATGAGAGGCGCTGTCGCCGGCCATGTCGGTCGCGGGATAGATCAGCCACTGCAGGCAGGGGGGGTGGGGCTCGTGGCGCAACTCCTGGGCGACGACGGCGGCAAGCGTCCCGCCGGCGGAATCGCCCGCGACGACGATGCGATCGGGGTCGAGGCCGAGCGAGACGGCCTCGCCTGCCACCCAGCGATGGGCTGCCAGCGCATCCTCGACCGCGGCCGGGAACTTGTGTTCGGGGGCCAGCCGGTAGTCGACCGAGACCACCGCACAGCCCGATCGCGCACAGAAATACCGGCAGGCCAGATCGTAGCCCTCGAGGCTGCCGATGACCCAGCCGCCGCCGTGGAAATAGACGATGGTCGGCAGGAGGCGCGCCACGGTACCGGCCGGCCGGTAGATGCGGATGCGCATGGGGCCCGCTGGCCCGGGCAGGGTACGGTCGAGGATGGAACTCACCGGGGCGGGGTGGCCGCCCAGCATCTTCATGAAGGCGTCGTAGTCCTCGCGCGCCTCGACGACGCTCATCGTGTGCATCGCGGGCTGGCCGCTGTAGGCAAGCAGCTTCAGGAACCATTGGGCACGGCCATCCAGGGTGCGCCCATCGACCCCGATCGGCGGACCGGCCAGGATGTTTACCCAGGAAATCGGCATGCGCAGGGCCAGGTTGGCGACCTTGCCCTGAATCTCCCGCGCGATCTCCTTCATCGACATGACCTGTACCTAGCACCGCCCCGGCCCGTTGTGGAGCCCGGCGGCTCTGGCTAGTTTGGCGGCCGATGCCTCTCGCGGCGCCCGACTTCTTCTCAGATGCGCTCCGCCGCGAGGTCATCCGCAGCGAGCAGCAGCGCATGCGCGCCCTCGCCATCATCCTCGCCGCGCTGCTCGCCCTCACGCTGGTGGTCGCGAACTTCTTTCCGGAGTATTCCGCCCGCATGTTCCAGCGCGACGTGCCGGGCTGGGTTCCTCTGCTGGGCGTGGCTCCCTTTCTGCTTTACGAATTGGCCTCGCTGACTTTCCTGCGTTTCAGGGCCGCACGTGACCTCGATTTCCCGCGGGCGGCCCGCTTCGCCAATGCGCTGATCGAGACGTCGCTGCCGGCCGCCGTCATCATTTCGCTCAGCCACTATATGGACCCGCTGCTGGTGTTCAGCTTCTGGCCGCCGCTGCTCTATTTCATCTTCATCCTGCTCTCGACCCTGCGGCTCGATTTCTGGCTATCGGTCTGGACCGGCAGCGTCGCCGGCCTGCAGCAGATCGTGCTGGTCCTCTGGCTGGTGCCACTCGAGCCGTGGGGCAACATCCCGCAGGAAACGCTGCTGTTTCATTTCAGCCGCACCCTCGTCCTCTTCGCCTGCGGGCTGGTGGCGGGCTTCGTCGCGAACAGTCTGCGCACCCAGTTCGAAAAGTCAGTGCGGGCGGTAGCGGCGCGCGATCGAGTCACCAACCTGTTCGGCCAGCATGTCTCGCCTGCCGTGGTCGACCGCCTGCTGGCGACGCGTACCGATCCCCCGAGCGAGATGCGCACCGTGTGCGTGCTGTTCCTCGACATTCGCGGCTTCACGGCGATGACGCGCCGGCGCAGCGCCGAGGAGACGGTGTCGCTGCTCAACGCCTTCTTCGCCAAGATGATCGAGGTGGTGGACCGCAATAACGGCATCATCAACAAGTTCCTGGGCGACGGGTTCATGGCGCTGTTCGGCGCGCCCCTCGACGACCCCGCGGCGGCGCGCAACGCGCTGGCGGCGGCCCGCGCCATGATCGACACGGTCGGACGATGGAACGACACGCATCCCGGCTGGGCGCTGAAGGTGGGGATCGGCGTCCATCTCGGCGAGGCGGTGACGGGCACGGTCGGCTCGCCGCAACGCAAGGAATACACGGTGATCGGCGATACGGTGAACCTGGCTGCCCGTCTCGAGCAGCTCACCAAGGAAGTAGGAGCGCAGTTGCTCATTTCGCAGGCGGTGCATGAATCGACGCCGTGTGAAGGAGCCGTCGATCTCGGCCCGGTCGAAATCCGCGGTTATGAGGAAGGAGTGCGCGTATGGCGGATGGCCTGACCTGGTACTTCGCCTACGGCTCCAACATGGATCCGGTACGCCTGTTCGATCAGCGGCTGGCGCCCAGGGGCGTGCCGCGCGGCGAGCGCATCGCCGGCAGGCTCGACGGCTGGCGGCTCGCCTTCGACAAGCCGGCGCGGCTCCTGAAGGGCGCCGCGGCTGCCAACATCGTGCCGGCCGAGGGCGGCGTCGTGCACGGCACGCTGAACGCCTTGCCCGAGGCAGGCTTCGCCGTCCTCGACATCTACGAAGGCGTGGCCGATCGCCACTACGAGCGCCGTAGGATCCGCGTGGTGCGAGGCGACACCGGTACCGCGGTCGAGGCCATCGTCTACGTCGCCCTCATGCAGGCCGAAGGCCTACGGCCGCAACGCGCCTATCTACAGTGCCTGCTCGCCGGTCGCGACCTCCTCCCACCGGACTACTGGGACCGGCTCGCCGCCACCCCGACGTTCGACTGAGGATCGGATGATGTCGCTTGATGGTCAGGCCGGGACCTTCTGCTTCTCGGCCGTGACCTTGTTGGCCATCGGATCGTAGCCGGCCAGTTCGGGCACGTCTTCCTCGTGCCAGAAATTGAGTTCGATCATGACCCCGTCGGGATCATGGACGAAGACCTGCTGCAGCGGGCGGGCGGGCACCTTCTTGACCTCGAACGGCACGCCGTCCTTCTTGATCTGGTCCAGCGTGCCGCGGATATCGGCGCAGTTGATCGCGACATGGTCGATCGCACCGCTGCCCTGGTCGGCGCGGCCGGTCTCCGACACGAGGTGCAGGATCGCCTTGTCGCCCGCGTACATCCAGGCGCCGGGGAAGGGGAAGGGCGGACGGTCGCCGTTGGTCAGGCCGACATAGCGCTCGTAGAAGCGCACGGTGGCCTCGAGGTCGGTGCAGTAGATGTTGTAGTGGTCGAGCGAGAGAGCAGGCATGCATGCCTCCTTGGGTTCTGGAAGCTCCGGTCGGACCGTGCAGCTTAGGCCGAATGGGCGAACGGGGAAACCGCTTCCGGGCGGCCTAGGACCGCGTTGAAGACGGTCGCGGGCACGGCAATACGCGGGTCGTCATAGGCCGCCCTTAGCTGGTCGAGGTGCCGGTCTGGGTCGCGCGTGAGGCCGGCGAGGCGGTCGATGAAGGCGAGATCGATCTCGGCGTCGACCAGGGTCATGGCGCCCCAGTCGTCCCACGGCAGCATCTCGCGATTGTTGAGCGCCGCCAAGTCGCGAATGACGTTGCTGGCAATGAACCAGAGGCCGGCCATGTCGAGGATCCCGAAGGCCTGCGGATCCGCCTCGCCGCTGCGGCACAGCCGCCACGCATCGCCGGCCACGAGGAATTTGTCGCGCGGCACGTCCAGCGTGTCGAAGTCGATGCCGAACAGGGTGCGCTGCCGGTCGTCGATCTGCGCGTCGACCAGGATCCAGCGGCTCTGGGCCTCGTCGAAAACCTCCGTGACCCAGTGGTCGACGAACCTTTCCTTCTTGAAGTAGGCGCCGAAGCCGCAACGGGCCCGGGCCGCGATCCCCTTGCTCCTCAGCATGGCGACGAGCAGCAGCGCGTAGTGCCGGCAGCAGCCGGCGTAACGTTCGGCGGCGGGGCGCGCGTGCGACAAGGGTCGCGGATCATGGACGGCGATCCGTTCCAGGATATCCGCGGCACTGCGCAGGTGAGGTTCGCCCCGCTGACGGTCCGAAAGCGTGATGCCGTAGACATCCGGCATGTGCTCGTGGACGAGCAGCCCTTGCAGGACTCTGGCGAGCTCGCCGACATCGTCCCGAAGTGCCGTGAACTGCAGCGCCCATATGCCGGCGTCGCTCAGGGCGACGGGCCTGCGGAAGCCGACGTGGGTCACGCGAACAGCTCTTCGAGCCTGTCGAGCGACTTGGTCCAGCCGCCACGATGCCCGTCTCGCGCCTTCTCGTCGAAGAACTGCTCGTGGGTCAGGGTAAGCAGCGTACCCTCTTTGTCCGGCTTCAGATCGACCGTGACCTGCGATTCGCGTTCCGGGGTGCTTTGCCAGGCCCAGGAGAAGACGAGCTTGGTCGGCGGCACGATCTCCCGATAGACGCCGCTGACGCTGTGATGCTCGTCGTCAGGCGTCCAGAACTGCACGCGGAAGCGGCCGCCGACCCGGAGGTCGGTCTCCGCGATCGGAGAGCGTTGGTGGCCCATCACGCCCCACCACCGGATCATTTTTTCGGGCTGCGTCCAGGCCTCGTAGACCTTTTCGGGTGGGGCGTTGAGGCGGCGCTTGAGGGCGAGGCTGGGCTTGCTGGCCATTTGTCTTCCTCCAGAAAGGTGGCGAGGCGGTCGAGCTGCTGGTTCCAGTAGCGCTGGTAGTGGGCGAGCCAGTTCATCGCCTGCTCCATCGGCTCCGCCTTGAGCTGGCAGGTGACGGTGCGTCCGGATTTGGACCGCACGATCAGGCCGGCATCGGAGAGCACGTCGAGATGCTTCATGATGGCCGGCAGCGATACCGGGAAGGGGCGCGCGAGCTCGCTGACGGTGACGGCTTCCTCCGCGTCGAGGCGGGCCAGCAGCGCGCGTCGTGTCGGATCGGCGAGGGCGGCGAAGGTTCGGTCGAGACCGGTCGCTTCTTTGTTAACCATGCGGTTAACAATAAGGGCCGCTCCTCTCGCAAGTCAAGTGCTGGAACCGTTACCCGAGCTTCTCGATCATGGCCTGTGCGGCGGCGGGATTGCGGACCTTGGCGCCGGAGATGAAGTAGACGAAGGTGTCGCCCTTCTTCGCCCACCCTTTGGCCCGCCTGGCCCATTTCTCGATATCCGCGGGCTTGTAGCCGGTCTTCACCTTCTCCTCGGACTGCATCAGTCGGGCATAGGTGAAGTCGGCCGTCGGCTCGTCGATCTCCGGGAAATCCTTGTCGTGGACATGGACGATCGCGGCCTTATACCTGGCGGCAAGAGCGTAGAATCGCTCGTCCTTGAAGCTGTCATGCCGCACCTCCAGGGCATGGCGGAGCGGCAGCTTGCCGACGTCGCGCGGCAGCAGCTTCAGGAAGGCCTCGAAATCGTCCGGATCGAACTTCTTGGTGGCCATGAACTGCCAGTTGATCGGGCCCAGCCGGTCCTTGAGTTCGACCAGCCCCTGGCCGACGAAGCGCTTAATGGATTCGCCAGCACCGGCCAGTACCTTGCGGTTGGTGCAGAAGCGCGAGGCCTTGACCGCGAACACGAAGCCGTCCGGCGTCTCGTCGCGCCACTTGGCCCAGCTCGCCGGCTTGAAGCTCGAATAGTAGGTGCCGTTGATCTCGATCGAGGTGAGCTGCCGGCTGGCATATTCCAGCTCGCGCTTGTGGGTCAGGTCCTCGGGATAGAAGACGCCGCGCCACGGTTCGAAGGTCCAGCCGCCGATGCCGACGAATATTTTTCCACTCATGCGCGGAGTATAGCGCGAACCGGGGGCGGCTGCGGGCGCAGACGGAGGAGGCCGGGCTATCTTCCGGCCCGCACGACCAAAACCGGGCAGGGGGCATTGCGCATGACCCCCTCGGCGACGCTTCCCAGCAGGGCGCGCTTGAGGCCGCCCCGTCCATGGCTGCCGATGACGATCAGATCGGCCGGCCAGTCCTTCGCGGCATTGACGATCTCGGTGTGCGGAGAGCCGATCGGAACGAAGTCCAGGGCGGCCAGCTGTTGCGGGAGGCGCTTGCGAAAGTCGTCGATCAGCTTTCGCGCGTCCTCCCTGGCGGAGGCGGCGAATACGTCGGGTTGAATGCCGGTGTCGGCAGCGTTCACGAGCTCGGCATCGATGACATGGACGAACGCGATCTCCGATCCCGCGAGCTGCGCCAACTCTGCCGCGACGTCAGCCGCGTGCGCCGAAACCGGCTCACCGTCGACAGCAACGAGAATCTTCTTGAAGATCACGAAAGTCTCCTCGGGTCCCGACAAGGCGCCGATAGTGCGCTCGATAGGCAGCGGACGCCCAGCTCCCAGTATAGCTCGAAAAAGACAAGATATTCCGAACTGCGGTGGGACCCGAGTGAACCGGTGTGCGTTCCTCCACGTATCGAGCACGGCTGTGGGAAGCCTTGCGTGGAAATCGGGGTGTGTCTTGCCGGATTTTGGTGATGCGGGCGCGTGGGGGCCGTCGATTCTCGTTGTCGAAAACGACCCGGCCGCGCGGAACGCGCTCCTGAAACATTTGCGGGAGCGGGGATTCAGGATCGTCGAGTCCGAGCATGGCGGTGCGGCGATCCGGACGGCGGCTGCCCAGCCGTTCGAATATGCGGTCGTCGACATTGACTGGATAGGCGTGAGCGACGGCGCGACCCTGGCGCGGTGGATGAGGAGCAACCGCCCGCAGACGAGAGTGGTCCTGACCTCCACGATCCTGTCGCACCTGTTTCCCGCCGGCAGCACGATGGCCGCCCTGCCGCTCATCAGAAAGCCGTTCCGGCCGGAAGACCTCGATCGTTTCCTGGCGCCGGTGGCGGCTACAGCGATCCCGGGGTCGTGACGTCGCTCAAGGGATCGAACTTGCCGTTGACTCCGAACGGCTCGCGTTGACTCACTCCAGTCTAGGCAGTCTTGTGTGGCCGTCCGGTGATACCCGGTCGCGAGCCCAACTGCTTTGGCCACGAGGAACGTCATGAAGATCTACCACGCCCCAAACACCCGCTCGGTCCGCATCGTCTGGCTGTTCGAGGAGTTGGGGCTGCCGTACGATCTCGAGAAGCACAAACTCGGCGATTCCGGCATGCGTTCGCCCGAGTATCTCAAGGTCCATCCGATGGGCCGGGTACCGGCCCTGCAGGATGGGGACACCACGATCTTCGAGTCGGGCGCGATCGTTCAGTACGTGCTCGCAAGGTATGGCAAGGGCCGGCTGGTACCGGATACCGCCTCGCCGGAATTCCCGCAGTACCTGCAATGGCTGCATTACGCCGAGGGCATGATCATGCCGCCGGTGAACATCATCGTGGTCGAAACCATCCTCCTCCCGCCGGATCGTCGCAACCAGGTCAATGTCGACCGCGCCACCAAGCTCCTGTCCCGCATGCTCGGCGCCATCGACGCGCACCTTGCCGGACGCGAGTTCCTCGCCGGCGACTTCAGCGGCGCCGACATCATGACCGGCCATGCCTGCACGGTGGCCCGCCGGTTGGGAGCCGATGTCTCCGACAAGCCCAACGTCGCCGCCTACATCGATCGGTTGAACGCGCGCCCGGCCCTGAAGCGCGCCTGGGCGGCCTGATGTCCCGGACGGTCGATACCGGCACGGACCAGCTCCTGTGCACGGTGACGGACCACGTCGCCACCGTGTCGTTCAATCGGCCGGAGAAGCGCAACGCGCTGGGCGATATCGTCACGCCCGCGCTGCGCGAGATCCTCCTGGTTCTGGAGGCCGATCCGGACGTCCGCGTGATCGTCCTGACCGGCGTCGGCAAGTCCTTCTGCTCCGGAGGCGACGTCAAGGGCATGGGCGGCGGCGGTCCCGACGAACGCTCGATCGATGACAGGATCCGCGCGCTCCAGCACCGGCAGCAGACGCTGACCCTGCGTCTGCACGAGTTGGCGAAGCCGACCATTGCCGCCCTGCCGGGCGCCGCGGCCGGGGCGGGGATGTCGATCGCGCTCGCCTGCGACGTCAGGATCGGCGCAACCAGCGCCTTCTATGCGACCGGCTTTGCCGCGATCGGACTGTCGGGCGATTATGGTGGCTCGTGGCTGCTCACGCAGATCGTCGGTCCGGCGAAGGCAAAGGAGATCTACTTCACGGGTCGCCGCGTGCACGCCGACGAGGCGCTGGCGCTCGGCCTGCTGAACGAGGTCGTCCCCGACGAGGACCTTGCGGCCCGGACGGTCGAGCTGGCCAGGCAGATCGCCGGCGGCCCGCCGCTTGCCATCCGCTACATGAAGCAGAACATCAATCGTGCAACGCAGGCCGACTTCAGCACCTGCCTCGACTGGGAAGCCGACCGCCTGGTCCGGGTCGCGCAGACCCAGGACCACAAGGAGGCGGTGCGCGCCTTCATCGAAAAGCGCCCGCCGGTATTCAAGGGGGCGTAGCCGAGTGCGGCGACTCCCGTCAGGTCGACGGCATCAAAGGAAGATCCCATGAACGTTCTGGAGGCCATTGCGAGCCGCAAGTCGATCCGTGCCTTTCGACCCGATCCGGTGCCGAAGGACACGATCGAGAAGATCCTTGAGGCCTCGCAGCGTGCGCCGAGCGGCACCAACACGCAGCCTTGGCACGTGTATGTCTGCACCGGCGCGGTGAAGCAGGCCATCACCGACGACGTGCTCGCGCTGGTGCGCAACGGCGGCGGGAAGAAGTACGAGGACTACGATTACTATCCGCCGCAGTGGAAGCCCGTGCACCGCGACCGCCGCCGCGGCGTCGGCTGGTCGCTCTATGGCCTCGTCGGCATCCCCAAGGGGGACCGCATCGCCAGCGCCCGGCAGTCGGCCCGCAACTTCCTGTTCTTCGATGCGCCGGTCGGCCTGTTCGTGACGGTGGATTCCTATCTCGGCCGCGGTAACTGGGCCGATGCCGGCATGTACCTGCAGACGATCATGCTCGCCGCAAAGGAGTTCGGCCTCGACACCTGCCCGCAGGCGGCGTGGATCCCGTACCAGAAGCCGGTGTTCGAGCATCTGGGCATTCCCGAGGACGAGGCACTCGTCTCCGGCATGGCGCTGGGCTTCGCCGATCATTCCAGGATCGAGAACACGCTGGTGAGCGAGCGCGAGGCCCTGGCCAACGTCGCTCATTTCCACGGGTTCGAGTGAGGCGGTTCTGGCCAGGTTAAATCAGATCACAACAGCCCCAGGCTCCTGAAGCTCGCATGGCCCTTGCGGCCAATCACCAGGTGATCGTGGATCGCGATTCCCAAAGCGTCTGACGCAGCCTTGATCTCGCGCGTCATCTCGATGTCGTCGCGGCTGGGCTTGGGGTCGCCGCTGGGATGGTTGTGCACCAGGATCAGGGCGGAGGCGTTCAACGCCAGGGCGCGCTTCACCACCTCGCGCGGATAGACCGGCGTGTGGTCGATGGTGCCGCGCTGCTGGACCTCGT
>JBKBLH010000019.1:0-115575 GCA_046296475.1 Reyranella sp. | reverse complement strand
TCCTCGGGATCGAAGATGTTGCGCAGGTCGACGATGCGGGGCTGGCGCATCGCCTCCTTCAGGCGGCGCGGGTCAAGACCGCGGAACTCGTGCCATTCGGTGATCACCACCAGCACGTCCGCGCCCGTGGCGGCCTCGTAGGCGGTCCGCGCGAAGGTCACCTCCTTCATCAGCCGCCCCGCCTCTTCCATCCCCTCGGGATCGAACGCCACGACCCGCGCCCCCGCCGCCTGCAGCGCCGGCACGATGTCCAGCGACGGCGCATCCCGCATGTCGTCCGTGTTCGCCTTGAACGTCAGCCCCAGCACCCCGATCGTCAGCCCCGACACCGAACCGCCGCAGAAGTCGATGACCTTCCGCGCCATCTTCTTCTTGCGCCCGTTGTTCACCTCGATCACCTGCTCCACGATCGTCTGCGGCGCATTCGCCTCCCGCGCCGTGTAGGCCAGCGCCAGCGTGTCCTTCGGGAAGCACGAGCCCCCGAACCCGGGGCCAGGATGCAGGAACTTCCGACCGATCCGACCGTCCAGCCCGATCCCCCGCGCCACGTCGTGAACGTCCGCACCCACCTTCTCGCACAGGTCCGCGATCTCGTTGATGAACGTGATCTTCGTCGCCAGGAACGCGTTGCCCGCGTACTTCGTAACCTCCGCCGTCTCGATGTTCGTGAACACCATCGGCGTCTGGATCAGGTTCAGCGGACGGTAGATCCCCGACATCACGTCCCGCGCCCGATCGCTCTCGACCCCGATCACCACACGGTCGGGCTTCATGAAATCCTCGATCGCCGCACCCTCCCGCAGGAACTCGGGGTTCGACGCCACGTCGAACTCACCCGCCGGACGCGCCTCCCGGATGATCCGCGCAACCTCACGCCCCGTCCCCACCGGCACCGTCGACTTCGTCACCACAACCGTGTAGCCCCGGATCGCCCCCGCGATCTCCGCCGCCGCCGCGTAAACATAGGTCAGGTCCGCGTGACCGTCCCCCCGACGCGTCGGCGTCCCCACCGCGATGAACACCGCATCGGCATCCCCCACCGCCGCCGCCAAATCCGTGCCGAACCGCAGACGACCCGCCTCCACATTGTCCGCAACAAGCTTGTCCAGACCCGGCTCGTAGATCGGCATAACACCCTTCAACAGCCGATCGATCTTCCCCGCATCCTTGTCCACGCAGAAAACGTCGTGACCGAAATGCGCGAAGCAGGCCCCGGAAACAAGACCAACGTACCCGGAACCGATCATCGCTATACGCATCTGCTCAGTCCTTCAGCATGCGGGCCAGCAGGTCCCGCGTGTCAGCACTGGTATCGGGCCGATGCAGGGCCACCGCGACATTGGCCTCGAGGAAGCCGAGGCGGCTGCCGCAATCGTAGCGCTGCCCGGCATAGCGGAGCGCGTGGAACGGGCTCCGGCCGATCATCTTGGCCATGGCGTCGGTGAGCTGAATTTCGCCGCCAGCGCCGGTTTCATGCCGGTCGAGATGATCGAAGACTTCCGGCAACAGAACATAGCGGCCGATCAGCGCCAGAGTAGAAGGCGCTTCCTCGGGTTTGGGCTTCTCCACCATGCCGGTAATCTCCGACAGGTTGCCGCTCTCGTTCTTCACTGCCGCAATCCCATAGCTCTTCGTCTGCTCGCGCGGCACGTCCATCACGGCGACCACGCTGCCGCCGGTCTTCTCATGCGCCTGGACGAGCTGGCCGATGCAGCTCGGCGTGTCGATCGTCAATTCGTCGGGCAGCAGAACGGCGAAGGGCTCATTCCCGATCCAGTGACGGGCGCACCAGACGGCGTGGCCAAGGCCGAGCGGCTTCTGCTGTCGCGTGAAGATCGCATTGCCCGGCTTGATGGTGGCGGCTTGCGTCTGTTTCAGCTCCGCCGCCTTCTTGCGCTGCTCGAGCGTCGCCTCGAGTTCATAGGCATGATCGAAGTGGTCCTCCAGCGCGCCCTTGTTGCGCCCCGACACGAAGACGAACTCCTCGATGCCGGCGGCGAGGCATTCCTCGACCGCGTACTGGATGAGGGGACGATCGACGACGGTGAGCATCTCCTTCGGCATGGCCTTCGTTGCGGGAAGGAATCTGGTGCCCAGACCGGCGACCGGCAGGACGGCTTTACGGACAGGCTGGGCCATGCTTCTCGACCTCACTCAACGGCGGCATTGCATATTGAAATCAATGATTTGACCGCACCGTGGCGAGACGGCCCACGGGCTGCGTTTGATGCCATGTCGGCGCGCGCTCTGGCAAGGTCATCCACCGAGCAGCACATCCTTGGCGCGGTTGATTCGCGCGGCGAGGTCTGCCGTTCCGCCGACATCGGGATGCATGCGCTGGATCAGTCGCCGGTGGGCCGCTCGAATGTCGTCGTCGCTGGCGCCCTCGGCCAGTCCCAGTACCGCCAACGCCTCCTCGCGCGTCATGTCGGTACGCGGCCCCCGGGGCGGCGGCGTGTGCTGCGCGTTGCGCCAGTCGGCCCCGAGGCGTCGGTCGAGATAGGCTTCGAGCACCCGAAGCGAATCGGCGTCCGCCGCGCATTCCGTCCGCAGGTCGAGAAGCTCGGCGTCCGTCAATGCATCGAGGGTGCGCCCGGCGTACCGGCCGGCCAAAACCGTGCCGCCCACGTCGCCGCTGCCGTGATCGATCCACGCATTCAGGAAGGCGGTACGGACCTCGGTGCGCTGTCCGGTTCCAGGTGAGCTGAAGCCGCCGGACGAGCGATTCCTGACCGCCCGCGCGATCAGAGCGGTTATGGCAACGCCCGCCAGACCCAACAGTTCGGGCAGGAGGCCGGGCAGGAAGCGCAGGCCGAAAATGAGCATTCCACCTACGCCTATGCAGCCCAGAACCACCATGACGACCCGCAGCACCTGCGCCATCGAAGACGGGTTGGCCCGCAGGAACCAGACGACGGCGAGCGCGATCGCCGCAATAACGAGAAGGGCCAGCAGGACCGCCGGCATGGCCTACTGCCGGGTGGTCGGCGGCGCTTGTGGCGCCGGGGCTGGCGGCTGCGTCTGGGACTGGGATTCCGCCCGCTCGCGCTGGATCTGGCGCCAGCGTTCGACGTTGCGATTGTGCTCGGGCAGGGTCAGAGCAAAGGCATGGCCGCCCTGTCCATCGGCTACGAAAAAGAGCGACCGGTCGCGCGCCGGATTTGTCGCCGCCACGATCGAGGCGCGCCCGGGATTGCAGATCGGCCCGCGCGGCAGGCCGGTGATCACATAGGTGTTGAACGGGGTGTTCGATTGCAGATCGGCGCGCGTCAGATCGCGGCCGAAGGGCACCTTGCCCTCGGTCAGGCCGTAGATGGTGGTCGGATCGCTCTCCAGCTTCATGCGACGGCGCAAGCGATTGATGAACACCGCAGCCACACGCGTACGCTCGGATGGAAGCGCCGTTTCCTTCTCGATCATCGACGCCAGGATGAGGGCCTCGCGCTTGTTGGCGAGCGGCAGTCCGGCCGCACGCTTGCGCCAGGCCTCGTCGAGGGTCTTCTCCATCGCCTCCTTCATGCGTAGCAGCAGCCCGTCGCGGGTGTCGTCGCGCGAGTAGAAGTAGGTTTCCGGCAGAAGGTCGCCTTCCTTCACGTCGAGCGTGATGTCGCCCGTCAACGCCTCGGTCTTGCGAACGAGTTCCAGGACTTCGGGCGTCGTCATGCCCTCCGGAATGGTGAGGCGGCGCTGTACCACCTTGCCCGACTGAAGAAGCTCAACGAGCGCCTGCATCGAGGTATGGGCCGGCACCTCGTACTCGCCCGCCTTGATGGGCTTGGGAGAGGGATCGATCATCAGCGCCACGCGGAACAGGCGCGGATGAGCGATGACGCCTTCTTCCTGCAGCAGCTTCGACATGGTGGCCGGTCCCGCACCGCGCGGGATCACGACGTTCTTCGTCTGCTGGAGCGGTCCCTGGGCCGTGAGGATGGCGTGGCCGACATAGAGCGAGCCGCCCATCAGGGTGACGAACAGCGCAATGAAGAAGAGAACCCAGCGGAAGTAGCTGAGCATGACTCAGCTCCTCAGATAGTTTTCAGACGGGTCCGACGATCAGGGACGCGTTGGTGCCGCCGAAGCCGAACGAATTGCTCAGCGCGTGGCGGACCTTGCGCCGCTTGGCCTGCTTCGGAACGAGATCGATGTCGCAGCCCTCGTCCGGCTCGTCGAGATTGAGAGTCGGCGGAACCGCTTGGTCGACCAGAGACTTGACGGCATAGATCGCCTCGATGGCACCGGCAGCACCCAGAAGGTGACCGGTGGCCGATTTGGTCGACGACATCGAGAGATTGTACACATCCTGCCCGAAGGTACGCTTGACTGCGCCCAGTTCGATCACGTCGGCCATCGTCGATGTGCCGTGGGCATTCACGTAGTCGATCTGGTCCGTGCCGAGATTGGCGCGCTTCAAGGCGGCCTTCATGGCGCGCATCGCACCGTCCCCGTCCTCGGACGGAGCGGTGATGTGGTAGGCATCGCCGGAGAGACCGTACCCCAGGATTTCGGCGTAGATCTTGGCGCCGCGCTTCTTGGCGTGCTCGTATTCTTCGAGCACCAGACAACCGGCGCCCTCGCCCATCACGAAGCCGTCGCGCCGCTTGTCCCAGGGACGGGAGGCCTGTGTCGGCGTATCGTTGAAGTCGGTCGACAGTGCCTTGCAGGCGTTGAAACCCGCGATGCCGATCCGGCAGATGGCGGCTTCGGCGCCGCCCGCCACCATGACGTCGGCATCGTCGTACTGGATCAGCCGGGCGGCATCGCCGATCGCGTGGGCGCCGGTGGCGCAGGCGGTGACGACGGCGTGGTTGGGTCCCTTGAAACCGTACTTGATCGAGACCTGGCCCGAGACGAGGTTGATCAGGGCGGAGGGTATGAAGAACGGGCTGACGCGGCGCGGGCCCCGCTCCTTCAGGACCAGCGAGGTCTCGTAGATCGTCTGGAGGCCGCCGATGCCCGAGCCGATCATGACACCGGTCCTGTTCAGCCCCTCCTCGTCCTGCGGCATCCAACCGGAATCCTCGACCGCCTGCTGGGCGGCCGCGAGTCCGAAGATGATGAACTTGTCGAGCTTCCGCTGCTCCTTCGGCGCGAGGTAGTCGTCCACGTTGAAGTGGCCGTTCGCCTTGTCGCCCTGGGGCACCTCGCCCGCGATCTTGGTCGCGAGATCCGAAGTATCGAAAGCCTGGATCGACCGGATTCCGGACTCGGCCGCCATGAGGCGGCGCCAGTTCGCGTCGACGCCGTCACCCAGCGGCGTCACCATACCCATGCCGGTTACGACAACACGCCTCATCGTCCGCCCTTCCTCGTCCAGGAACCGGTGAGGATCAGGACTTCGCGGTGCCCTTGATGAAGCCGATGGCGTCTCCAACGGTCTGGATCTTCTCCGCGGCGTCGTCCGGAATCTCGATGCCGAATTCCTCCTCGAACGCCATCACGAGTTCGACGGTGTCGAGGCTGTCCGCGCCCAGATCGTCGATGAACTTGGCCTCTTCCTTGACCTGCGCGGCCTCGACCCCGAGATGCTCGACGACGATCTTCTTAACGCGCTCGGCAATATCGCTCATTGTCTTGTCCTTCCCGTGTATTCAATAAATTCCGGTCGCCAGGGGGGTTGGCGAATGCGGGGCTCTTAACATAGCTCCCGGGCCATTGGCTAGGTCCGAAAAGCCCACAGAATCAGGCACTTGTAGGCCCGCGCCTCAGATCATGGCCATCCCGCCGTTGATGTGCAGCGTCTGACCGGTGACGTAGGCCGCCTCGTCGCTCGCGAGATAGACCACGCCGGCCGCAATCTCTTCCGGCGTACCGAGCCGATCGGCAGGAACGCGCGCGAGAATGGCTTTTTTCTGGTCGTCGGTCAGAACGTCGGTCATCGGCGTGGCGATGAAGCCGGGTGCCAGGCAGTTCACCGTGATACCCCGCGACGCCAGTTCCTGTGCGAGCGACTTGGACATGCCGATCAGGCCGGCCTTGGCCGCCGCATAGTTAGCCTGTCCCGGATTGCCGGTGACGCCCACGATCGAGGTGATGTTGATGACCCGGCCGAAGCGCCGCTTCATCATGCCCCGCATCGCCGCGCGGGTCAGGCGGAAGGTCCCCGTCAGGTTCACCTGCAGGACCTTCTCCCATTCCTCGTCCTTCATGCGCATCGAGATGTTGTCGCGCGTGATGCCGGCATTGTTCACCAGGATGTCGAGCTTGCCACCCATGGCAGCTTCGGCCTCCTTGGCCAGCCGGTCGATGTCGGCCGCATCATCCATCCGGGCCGCCACCACGTGCGCGCGTTCACCGAGCGAGGCCCCGAGCTGGTCCAGGGCCTCGGCGCGCGTACCGGACAACGTCACGATGGCACCCTGCTTGTGCAAGGCACGGGCAATCGCCCCGCCGATGCCTCCGGAAGCACCCGTGACGAGAGCCGCCTTGCCGGTCAGGTCGAACATGGCTCTCTCTCCTATGCCGTCTTCAGGAAGGTTTCGATGTCCGAGGGCGTGTTCAGCGCCAGCCCGGTCATGTCCTTGTCGATGCGCTTCACGAGCCCCGACAGGACCTTGCCTGTACCGCATTCGACCAGGGCATCAACACTCTTGGTCTTCATGTATTGGACGCTTTCGCGCCAGCGGACGAGACCGGTGACCTGCTCCACCAGCCTTTGCTTGATGGAAGCCGGGTCGCTGATTTCCGCAGCGAGCACGTTGGACACGAGCGGAACGCGCGGCGGCGTCAAGACCACTTCCTGCAGCGCGATCTTCATGGTGTCGGCCGCCGGCTGCATCAGCGGGCAATGGAAGGGGGCGCTCACCGGCAGCATCATGCCGCGCTTGCAGCCCCGCGATTTCGCAGCCTCGATGGCGCGCTCGACGGCTTCCTTGTGGCCGCTCACGACGATCTGACCGCCGCCATTGTCGTTGGCGACCGCGACCACTTCTCCTTGGGCCGCCTCCTTGCAGGCTTCCTGGGCGGCCTCGAGCTCGATGCCGAGCAGGGCGGCCATGGCGCCCACGCCGACCGGTACGGCCTTCTGCATGGACTGGCCGCGCAGCTTCAGGAGGCGCGCGGCATCTGCGAGCGTAAGAGCTCCCGCCGCGGCCAGGGCCGAGTACTCGCCCAGCGAGTGGCCCGCGACGCAGGTAGCGAGTGACGGTAGCGGCTTCCCTCCGTCCTTCTCGAGCACCCGCGTGACCGCCACGCTGACGGCCATAAGGGCAGGCTGGGCATTCTCGGTCAGCACGAGGTCGCTCTCCGGGCCTTCCCTCATCAATTTCGACAGATTCTGCTTCAGCGCCTCGTCGACTTCGCCGAAGACCTCCCGGGCGGTGGCGAAGGCGCCGGCGAGGTCGACTCCCATGCCGACGGCCTGCGATCCCTGTCCCGGAAAGACAAAAGCCCGACTCATGCGCGTTTTCCCCTGATTTCTGCTCGAATTGCGGCAGTCATACCGGGGTAACGAACGCAGTCAAGCCGCACCGGGAATACTTGCTTTCGGGCCGCTTGCCTGTATAACCGCCCCTCTTCGGGGCCTAAATCGGCCCCGATCTCCTTGCCGCCCCGGCGCATTCCGCGATGGGACGGCTAGATCCGGCCGGTTCCTCGGAACTCCGGGTCGCTAACAGCCATAAGGAGCCGAATCTACATGGCACTCTACGAGAATGTCTTCATTGCGCGTCAGGACGTTGCGACGACGCAGGTGGAGGCTATGACCACCCAGTTCTCAGAACTGGTCACCAGCCTGGGCGGCACCGTCTCCAAGAAGGAGTACTGGGGCCTGCGCTCGCTGACCTACCGCATCAAGAAGAACCGCAAGGGTCACTACACCCTGCTCAACATCGACGCTCCGCCGGCCGCGGTGAAGGAACTGGAGCGCACGATGTCAATCAACGAAGACATCATCCGCTACATGACCGTGCGCGTCGACGAACTCGAAGAGGGCCCGTCCGCCATCATGGTACGCAGCGCCGAGAAGTCCGACCGTCCGGGCGGTGATCGTGGCGACCGCTGGGGCGATCGCCCGCCGCGTCGCGAGCGTTCGCGCTTCGGCGACGAGGGCGGCGCCGTCCCGGCCTCTGACACGGGAGAAGAAGCATGAGCGCCCAGCGTCGTCCGTTTACCCGCCGCCGCAAGAGCTGCCCGTTCTCCGGCGCCAACGCCCCGAAGATCGACTACAAGGACGTCCGCCTCCTGCAGCGCTTCATTTCCGAACGCGGCAAGATCGTTCCGAGCCGCATCTCCGCGGTCTCGGCCAAGAAGCAGCGCGAACTCGCCCAGGCGATCAAGCGCGCGCGCTTCCTGGCGCTCCTGCCCTACCTCATCGCCTAGTCGGGAGACGCAATCATGCCAATGAACGTCATCCTACTCGAACGCGTGCCGAAGCTCGGCCAGATGGGCGACGTTGTGAAGGTGAAGCCCGGCTTCGCCCGCAACTTCCTGCTGCCGCAGAAGAAGGCGCTGCGCGCGACCAAGGACAACATCACCTACTTCGAATCGCAGCGTAAGGTGCTGGAGGCGCAGAATCTCGAGCGCCGCCAGGAAGCCGAAGCGGTCGGCACCAAGATGAGCGACCTCAAGGTCACCATCATCCGCCAGGCCTCCGAGGCTCTCCAGCTCTACGGTTCGGTCACTTCGCGCGACATCGCCGAGGGCGCCGGCACGCAGGGCGTGAAGATCGAGCGCAGCCAGGTCGAACTCGACAAGCCGATCAAGGCGCTGGGCGAGCACAAGATCAAGATCCACCTCCATCCGGAAGTCGTGGTCGAGATCTCGGTGCTGGTCGCGCGCTCCGCGGAAGAGGCCGAGTTCCTCGCCAAGGGCGGCAGGCTGGTCGCGGAGACCGAGCGGGCGGCCATGGAGGCGGCCGAAGCGGCACAGCGCGCAGCCGATCAGGCCGCCGCGCTGTTCGAGGCCAAGTCGGCCGAGGCCACCGAGGCCGAAGGCGAGGCCGCCGACGCCGAGGCCGAGGAAACGCCGGCCGACCAGAAGTAAATCGCGTGCCGACAGGCACTGCGCAGTTCTTCGAACGCATGCCATCGCACGGCGGTGGCATGCGTTTTCTTTTGGTGCGCAGATGATCTGGCGGTTCGGCGCCCTCGCCGTGGCCGCCGTCGTCGCGCTCCCTCTGCTCGGCATCGCTGCCAGTCTGTTCAGTGACCAGCGCGAACTCTGGCGCCACCTGGCCGAAACTCAGCTTCGCGACATCGCGGGCAACACCATCGTCCTGCTGATCGGCGTGGGGCTCGGCACCGTGGTGATCGGCACGGGCACGGCCTGGCTCGTGACCATGTGCCGGTTTCCCGGCAGCCGGATGCTGCAATGGGCACTGCTGCTGCCGCTCGTCATGCCGACCTACATCATCGGCTACGCCTATGCCGACCTGCTGACCTTCGCCGGCCCCTTGCAGTCGGCGCTGCGCGCCGCAATGGGATGGGGTCGCGATGACTACTGGTTCCCCAACTTCGGATCGTCCCAGGGTGTCGCCCTGCTCTTCACGCTGGTCCTCTACCCGTACGTCTATCTGGCCGCGCGCGCGGCGTTTCTCGCCCAGTCACAATCGCTGCTGGAGGCAAGCCGCATCCTCGGCAACGGGCCATGGCGCACGTTCCTGCGCATCGGGCTCCCGCTTGCCCGCCCCGCGATCGCCGCGGGCGCCGCCCTCGCCCTTCTGGAAACCCTCGCCGACTTCGGCACCGTGCAATATTACGGCATCCACACCTTCACCACGGCGATCTACCGGACCTGGTACGGCATGGGAAATCGCGAGGGTGCCGCGCAGCTCTCCATGATTCTGGTCCTGATCGCGATCGCGCTCGTCGCGGTCGAGTTCCGGGCGCGCGGACGGGCGCGCTTCACCATCGCCTCGAACCTGCGCTACGTGGCCGAACCGGTGCAGCTTCCGCCGTTCGCGGGTCTTGCCTCGTTTGCCGCCTGCGCTCTGCCGATCATGCTCGGCTTCGTGGTGCCGACCGCGCATCTCGCCCAGCTCGCTCTTTCTTCCGGGGTGCTGGTGACCGACCGCCAGTTCATCGGCGATGCCCTGAACAGCCTGATCCTGGCGGCGGTGGCGGCCGCGGTGATCGTCGGTCTTGCGGTATTCCTGAGCTACGCCGGACGCCTCGTCCGGCGCCGGCTGCTCCACCGCACCATCGCCTTCGCATCTCTCGGCTACGCAATCCCCGGCGCCGTCATCGCCGTAGGCGTACTGCTGCCGCTGGCCTTTGCCGACCGCGGCCTCGACCTGCTTTCACGGCAAGTACTTGGCGTTCCAACGGGGCTGTTGCTGAGCGGTACCGCCTTCGCCCTGGTCGTCGCCTATACGGTTCGTTTCCTCGCCGTCGGCATGGCCAACGTCGCGCCCGGACTCGCCGCGATCGACCCGGCCATGGACGCGAGCGCGCGTATCCTCGGCGCCAGGCCACGCGACGTGCTGTGGCGCATCCACCTGCCCATGCTGCGGGCACCGGCCCTCACGGCCGGTATCGTTGCATTCGTGGAGGTTGTGAAGGAGCTTCCCGCGACCCTGCTGATTAGGCCGTTCAACTTCGACACGCTGGCCATCGGGGTCTACCGTTTCGCATCCGACGAGCGCCTTGCCCAGGCGGCCGTCGGATCGATCCTCATCGTCACCGTATCTCTTGCACCGGTGATCCTGCTCAGCCGCACGGTGGCGGCGTCGGGACGGCCTACTTCCAGCCGGCCCGGTCCATGATCTTCAGCGCTTCGGCGTTGTTCCGCGCGAAGACGCGGGCGTTGAGCTGATCTTCCTTGAAGGAGCCGAGCTGCTTCAGCTGCGGCGACAGTTCGACCGACGCCACGACCGGATACTCTGAGTTGCCGTCCGCGAAGTACTTCTGGGCCTGCGGCGACACCAGATACTCGAGGAACTTGACGGCCGCCTCCTTGTTCGGCGCATGCTTGGCGACGCCGCCCGCGCTCAGGTTCACGTGCGTGCCGCGGTTCGCCTGGTTCGGGAAGATCACGCCCAGCTTGGCGACCACTTCGCGGTCCTCCGCCTTGGTGGAGCGCATCAGGTTGACGAAGTAGTAGGTGTTGACGACGGCGACATCCCCCTCGCCGGCCGCGGCGGCCCTGATCTGGTCGGTGTCGC
Source organism: Reyranella sp. (assembly GCA_046296475.1). GTDB lineage: Bacteria > Pseudomonadota > Alphaproteobacteria > Reyranellales > Reyranellaceae > Reyranella. The sequence continues at coordinate 104,477 of JBKBLH010000019.1, read as the reverse complement.
CGCCGCGCGGCGGGCGCGCCAGGTTGGCGGCGACGCCCTTGGCCCAGGCTTCCGTCTTCTCCGGACCGTTGGCCGCCAGCACCGAGCCGGTGAGAGACTGATTGTAGATGTTGCCCGACGACCGGATCAGCAGCCTGCCCTTCCACTTCGGATCGGCGAGGTCCTCGTAGTTCTGTGGGCCGGCGGCGGCCTGCATCTTCTCCTTGTTGAAGACGAAGACGCGGGCACGCTTGGAAAAGCCGAACCAGGTGTTGTCGGGATCGCGCAGGTGCGCCGGAATAGCCTTCGCCAGCACGGGCGAATCGGTCGCCTGCAGCAGCCCCATCTCGCGGGCGCGCTCGATGCGCCCGGCATCGACTGTGATGAACACGTCGCAGGGGCTCTTGTCGCCCTCGGTGCGCAAACGCTGGATCAGCGGATCGGGCTCCGCGTCGATGCGGTTGACCTTGACGCCGGTGAGGTCTGCGAAGTTTCCGTACAGGGCCTCGTCGGTCTTGTAGTGGCGAGACGAATAGAGATTGAGCGTTCCGCCCTGTGCCCAGGCACGGCGGGCGATGAACACGCCGGAGCCGAACGCCAGGCCGGCCTTAACGAGCGCACGTCTCTTCACGTCTTCCTCCACTGCGAGTGAGTATCACTGCGCGCATATCACTGGCGCTGCACGGAGGCAATCCAAATGCGATTTATTCCCATTCACCCACACGAAATTTCGCGCGCTCACCCCTTTGCGTCGAAAATGCGGATGTGGCTAAAATCTGGGCAGCGGCAACTTGGAGCGAATCATCGTGCTGCTGGCGCAGGTCCTTGCCCGGGTCGTGAGCGAAGGCCAACTGACCATCATCGATGAGGCCGGCCGGTCGCATCGAATCAAGGGCGCAAAAGCTGGTCCCGCGGTGACCATGCGGGTTCATGACCGGTGGACCGGCATCCGCCTTGTCTTCCGACCCCGGCTGGCTTTGGGCGAAGCCTATATGGACGGCCGGCTCACCGTCGAGCAGGGCGACCTCTACGATCTGCTCGACCTGCTGGGCCGCAACATGAGCGCGGTCGATTCGACGATCGTCATGCGCTGGTCCTACACGCTCCAGCAGTGGCTGCGCGTGCTGGAGCAGTACAATCCCGTCGGCACGGCCCAGAAGAACGTGGCACACCACTACGATCTCAGGGGAGAACTCTACGACTACTTCCTTGATCGCGACCGTCAGTATTCCTGTGCCTACTTCAGGACGGGCAGCGAGCCGCTCGAGACGGCACAGGCCGACAAGAAGGCGCACATCGCGGCCAAGCTTCTCCTCAAGCCCGGCCAGAAGGTTCTCGATATCGGGTCGGGCTGGGGCGGCATGGGCCTCTATCTCGCCCGTGCCTTCGACGTCGATGTCACCGGCGTAACCCTCTCGCGCGAACAGCATGGCGTTTCGAGTCGTCGCGCCACCGACGAGGGCCTCACCGACAAGGTCCGGTTCAAACTTCTCGACTACCGCGAGGAGCCCGGTCGCTACGACCGCATCGTTTCTGTCGGCATGTTCGAGCATGTGGGCTCAGCGCACTACCTCGAATACTTCAAGAAGGTGAAGGAACTGCTGGCCGACGATGGCGTCATGCTGCTGCATTCGATCGGCCGGATGGAGCCGCCGGGCGGTACCAACACCTGGCTCCGCAAGTACATCTTCCCCGGCGGGTACTCGCCCGCCCTCTCGGAAGTGCTCGCCGCGATCGAGAAAGCGGGCCTTTGGGTGACCGACATCGAAGTGCTGCGTCTGCATTATGCAGAGACGCTACGTCTCTGGCGGCAGCGCTTCCTGGCCAACCGCGAACAAATAAAGCAGCTCGCCGGCTACGACGATCGCTTCTGCCGGATGTGGGAGTTCTATCTCGCGGGCTGCGAGGTGGCCTTCCGGTACATGAACCAGATGGTCTTCCAGATCCAGATAGCCCGGCGCCAGGATGCAGTTCCGCTCGTTCGTGACTATATGGTCGCCGAAGAACGTCTGAAGAACGTCGCCGGGTCCCTGGCTGCCGAATAGAAAGGTATCCTCGCTACGCTCTGGATAAACCGGGGCCCAGAATCTTTGCGCTGTGATCCCCTTCCCATCTTGGGCAAAGACATTGTGATGGAGCCACTCAAAGAGACCTCGAACGTCACGCGCCTGCCCGGCGCCGAAGACACGCGCCTGCGCGAGCCCCCGCACAACTTCGAAGCGGAACAGGCGCTGCTCGGCTCCATCCTCGTGAACAACGCCGCCTACCAGCGCGTGGCCGAGTTCCTGCGCCCCGAACATTTCGCCGATCCGTCGCACGGGAAACTCTATGATTCGCTGTCGCGCCTGATCGAGCGCGGCCAGATCGTAAGCGCCGTCACGCTCAAGACCTACGTCGAGCAGGATCCCGCGATGAAGGAAGCCGGCGGCGCGGCCTATCTCGCCCGGCTCGCCGCAGCATCCGTGCATGTGATCGATGCCGCCGCATTCGGCCGCACCGTGCACGACCTCTACCTGCGCCGCCAGCTCATCGATCTCGGCGAGAACGTCGTGAACGGCGCCTTCTCCGGAGACGTCGACGAGACGGCCCTGCAGCAGATCGAGGTCGCCGAAAAGAAGCTCTACGATCTCGCCACGACCGGCCAGACCGAAGGCGGTTTCAAGCCGTTCCGCGTGGCGCTCACCGAAGCCATGACGGCCGCCGAGGCGGCTTATGGACGCGAGGGCAAGCTCACCGGCGTGGCCACCGGCCTCTTCCAGCTCGATCAGTTGCTGGGCGGACTGCACCGATCGGACCTGCTGATCCTCGCCGGCCGCCCGTCGATGGGAAAGACGGCATTGGCGACCAACATCGCCTTCAACGCGGCAAAGGCCTATCGCGAGGAGATCGTCGAAGGGCACCCAAAGGCGGTTGACGGTGCCGTCGTCGGCTTCTTTTCGCTGGAAATGTCGGCCGAGCAGCTCGCCACCCGCATGCTGTCGGAGCAGGCCGAACTCTCCTCGGAGAAGATCCGCAAGGGCGAGATGAACAGCACCGAGTTCGACAGGGTGCTGAACGTCAGTCACGAACTCGAGCACCTGAACTTCTTCATCGACGACACGCCGGCACTGTCCATCGCCGCGCTGCGCACCCGCGCCCGCCGGCTGAAGCGGACACACGGGCTCGGCCTGATCATCGTCGACTACCTTCAGCTCCTCAATCCGTCGGGCAAGAGCCGCCAGGAGAATCGTGTCCAGGAGGTGTCGGAGATCACCCGCGGTCTGAAGACGCTCGCCAAGGAACTCGACGTTCCGGTGATCGCCCTGTCGCAGCTCTCGCGCGCGGTCGAGCAGCGCGAGGACAAACGTCCCCAGCTCGCCGACCTCCGCGAATCCGGCTCGATCGAGCAGGACGCGGACGTCGTGATGTTCGTGTACCGCGAGGAATACTACCTCACCCGAACCGAGCCCGCGCGGCGCGCCGAAGAAAGCGACCAGAAGTTCAACGAGCGCCACGATGCCTGGAAGCAGCGCTGCGAGGAAACCTACGGCAAGGCCGAGGTCATCGTGGCCAAGCAGCGCCACGGTCCCACCGGAATCGTGCGCCTGTCGTTCGAAGGACAGTTCACGAAGTTCGGCAACCTCGATGTCGGTGCTGACGAGCCCGTACCGGCGTTCTAAGGTCAAGACGTGTCAATTTCCGGCGAAGAAGACGCGGGCCGACGGGCCGGCGCGATCCTTTCAATCGACCTGGGGGCGATCGCGGCCAACTGGCGCGGGCTGCGCGACGCCGGGCGCGCCACCGGCCGGCAGGTCGATTGCGCCGCCGTACTGAAAGCCGATGCCTACGGCACCGGTGCCGCCGTAGTCGGCGCCCGACTGGCTGCCGAGGGCTGCCGGCACTTCTTCGTCGCCCAGATCGACGAGGGAATCGCGCTGCGGCGCGTCCTGCCCGAGCCGCCGATCTATGTTCTGAACGGGCTGCTGCCCGGCACCGAACCCGACTTCGTGGAGCACCGTCTCGTCCCCGTGCTCAACCACCTGGCGCAGCTGAACACCTGGCGGGCCGCCGCCCAGCGCTTCAACCGGGCGCTCGACGCGGTTGTCCATCTCGACACCGGCATGCACCGGCTGGGCTTTTCCGCAGAGGACGCGCACGTGCTGATCAACGAGCGCGGCCGGCTGCGCGGCCTCAGGCTCGCCCTGCTCATGAGCCATCTCGTGGCTTCGGAGGATACGGCGAATCCCGTCAACGGCGAGCAGCTCTCGCGTTTCCGGACCTTCGTGCGTGCAATGCCGGGGGCGCCGACCTCGCTGGCCAACTCCTCCGGCATCTTCCTTGGGCCGGATTACCATTTCGACCTTCTGCGCCCGGGCGCGGCGCTCTACGGCATCAACCCCCTGCCAGGCCAGCCCAACCCGATGCTGCCGGTCGTGACGCTGCACGCCCATATCCTGCAGACCCGCCGGATCGATGCCTTCCAGACCGTGGGCTATGGCGGCGCCTGGCGCTCGGCGCGGCCGAGCCGGATCGCCACGATTGCGCTGGGATACGCGGACGGCTATTTCCGCAATCTCGTCAACCGTACCCATGTGCACCTCGCCGGGCGCACCGTACCCGTGATCGGTCGTATCTCCATGGACCTCGTGACCATCGACGTGACCGACGTACCGGAGGCCGAGTGTCAGCCCGGAGCCATGGTCGAGGTGCTCGGCCCGCATCTCACGCCCGACGATCTCGCCGACCATGCCCGGACGAACGCCTATGAGATCATGACCGCGCTGGGCCGGCGCTACTACCGCGCCTATGTCGACGGCTATGCCGGTGGCCCGGCCGACGATCCGGGAGAGACCGTGTGACCATTCCGCTGGTGACGATGCTGGGGCGCATGACCCTCGCCTTCCTGCAGGCGATCGGCAGCGTCACATCGTTTGCCTTCACGGCGATCCGGCAGGGTCTGCAGCCCCCCTACTACCGCCGCCAGATCCTCCGGCAGATCATGGAAATCGGCTACTACTCGCTGCCCGTGGTCGGCCTCACCGCGATCTTCACCGGCATGGTACTGGCGCTGCAGAGCTACACCGGCTTCGCGCGCTTCTCCGCCGAGAGCGCAATCCCCAACGTCGTCGTGGTCTCGCTGACCCGTGAACTCGGTCCCGTGCTCGCAGGCCTGATGGTCGCCGGCCGCGTCGGCGCGGCGATGGCCGCCGAGATCGGCACCATGCGCGTCACCGAGCAGATCGACGCGCTCACCACGCTCTCGACCGATCCATTCAAGTACCTGGTCGCGCCTCGACTGATCGCAGGCATCCTCACCCTGCCGTTCCTGGTGTTGATCGCCGACATCATCGGCGTGCTGGGCGGTTTCCTGGTCGGCGTCTACAAGCTCGATTTCAACGATGCGGCCTACCTGCGCAACACAATGGACTTCCTGCAGTTCCAGGACGTCTTTTCTGGCCTGGTGAAGGCGGCGGTGTTCGGCTTCCTGATCACCCTGATGGGCTGCTACCACGGCTACACGTCGCGCGGCGGCGCCCAGGGTGTCGGCATGGCGACCACGAGTGCCGTGGTTTCGGCGTCGATCCTGATCCTGACGTTCAACTACTTCATTACCGAAGCCTTTTTCGCGCGCTGACCGGCCCCCGCCCCATGGCCTCCCCCAAGATCTCGCTGCACGGCGTCACCAAGTCCTTCGGGCCAAAGAAAGTGCTGCAGGGCATTGAACTCGACGTTGCCTCCGGCGAATCGATGGTCGTCATCGGAGGCTCCGGAACGGGCAAGTCGGTGCTGCTGAAATGCATCCTCGGTCTGCTGCGACCGGAGAACGGCTCGATCATGATCGACGGCGAGGAAACCCGGGACCTCGGCGACCGCAGCCGGGCTCGCGTCATGCGCAAGTTCGGCATGCTGTTCCAGGGCGGGGCGCTTTTCGATTCGCTGCGAGTCTGGGAGAACGTCGCCTTCGGCCCCATTCAGAGCGACGGCATGGCCCCCGCCCAGGCCCGTGAAGTCGCCATCGCCAAGCTGGGTGCCGTCGGCCTCGGCCCGGAAATCGGCGACCTATTCCCCTCGGAATTGTCGGGCGGCATGCAGAAGCGCGTGGCACTCGCCCGGGCCATCGCCCGGGAGCCCGAGATCATCTTCTTCGACGAGCCGACGACCGGCCTCGATCCCATCATGGCCGATGTCATCAACGACTTGATCGTGAAATGCGTCAGCGATCTCGGCGCGACCGCGGTCTCGATCACTCACGACATGGCGAGCGCCCGCAAGATCGGTCATCGAATCGGCATGCTCCATGAGGGCAGGTTGATCTGGCAGGGACCGGTTTCGGACATCGACCGGTCGGGAAACGCCTATGTCGACCAGTTCATCCACGGCCGGGCCGAGGGTCCGATCCGGATGCAGGTCCGGAAGCTCTGACCTTGGCGCGGCCGGTCAAGCGCTTCACCTGCCAGTCCTGCGGGGCCGTCACGACCAGATGGAGCGGCCGGTGCGAGTCCTGCGGTGAATGGAACACCATCGTCGAGGAAGCCGCACCAGCGCCCGGCCCGGCCGGCGGCGCGATGGCCCGGCGCGGGAAAGGCCGGCTGCTCGAGTTCACGGGGCTGACCGGCTCGACGCCGCAGCCGCCGCGCCTGAAGAGCGGAATCAATGAATTCGATCGCGTCTGCGGTGGCGGCCTGGTCGTGGGCTCTGCGCTGCTGATCGGTGGCGATCCAGGCATCGGCAAGTCGACGCTGCTGCTGCAGATGGCGGCGGCGCTCGCCAGACAACACACCGCCTGCGCCTATATTTCGGGCGAAGAGGCCGTCGACCAGGTGCGCCTGCGCGCTGAACGCCTCGGCCTGGCCGACGCACCGGTCCAGCTGGTCGCCGCCACCTCCGTCCGCGACATCGTGGCGTCGCTCGAACAGCCGGATGCGCCCAAGGTGGCGGTCATCGATTCGATCCAGACCATGTGGCTCGACACGGTCGACTCGACCCCCGGTACGGTGACCCAGGTCCGGGCCTCGGCCCAGGCGCTGGTCGAGCTGGCGAAGCGGCGCGGCATCGCCGTACTGCTGGTTGGTCACGTCACCAAGGACGGTGCCATTGCCGGCCCTCGCGTGCTCGAGCACATGGTCGACACGGTGCTCTACTTCGAGGGCGAGCGCGGCCACCAGTTCCGTATCCTGCGTACGGTCAAGAACCGCTTCGGCCCGACCGACGAGATCGGCGTCTTCGAGATGTCCGATCGTGGCCTGTCCGACGTCGCCAACCCCTCTGCCCTGTTTCTGGCGGATCGGCGCGGCCACGTCTCGGGCACCTGTGTCTTCGCCGGCATAGAAGGCACCCGCCCCCTGCTGGTCGAGATCCAGGCGCTGGTGAGCCCGTCATCCCTGGCCACGCCCCGGCGGGCCGTGGTCGGTTGGGATTCGAACCGCCTCGCCATGGTGCTGGCGGTCCTGGAGGCGCGGTGCGGCGTTACTGTCGGCGCCAACGACGTCTATCTCAACGTTGCGGGCGGCCTGAGGATCGGGGAACCGGCCGCCGATCTTGCGGTGGCGGCAGCGGTCATCTCATCGCTGGCCGACGAACAGGCCCCCGGCGACATGGTGGTTTTCGGCGAGATCGGCCTCGGGGGCGAGGTGCGGCCGGTCGGGCAGCGCGAAGCCCGCCTTCGGGAAGCGGCCAAGCTCGGCTTTCGAAGCGCCCTCGTGCCGCAGGTTCGCAGCGGATCGGGGCCTGCCCCCCGCGCACCGGAGGGCATTGCCATTGACGAAATTGAGCATCTGTCGGACCTTGTGGCGCGTTTCCAACCGGCCGATCGGCCACTAAAACGTGGCCGGCGCGAGGGATTCCCGGGAGGGGCCGGAGGCCATCGCCGCGATCAGGATCAGGACTAGGGCAACGGGGTCGATGGAACAGCTGGGAATTACCGTATTCGATGTCGCCGTGATCGCCATCGCCGTGTTCGGGGCGGCGATCGGACTGTCCACGGGCTTTGCCCACGCCATCCTCTTCATCGCCTCATGGATCGCCTCGGGATGGATCGCCTGGCGCTTCTCAAAGGTGGTCGAGCCGGAGGTCCTCAAGATCGTGGGCAGCGCCGAACTGTCCTATTTTGTATCCCTGCTGGTCGTCTTCGTCGCTGCCCTGATCGTGCTGATCATGCTGACCAGCGTGCTGTCACGCTCCATCCGGTCCAGTCCGCTCGGCAAGCCCGACAAGATCCTCGGGGCGGGTTTCGGCGTGCTGTGTGCCTGGGTTGCCATGGGCGCGGCTTTTCTGTTCTACGGATATCTCGGCCCCCGCCAGCTCCCGCCCGCCGTCGAAGGGGCGGCCAGTTTTCCCATGATTCGGGAGATGGCCACCTTCGTGGAGCCTTATCTCCCCACCGGGTTCCGCAACCGTCTGCAGCGGCCGGGCATGGACACTGGCGCGATCACGCCGCCTGCGAGGACGGCGCCCGCTCCGGCGGAGGCAGCGCCGACGGCACCGCCCGCCGCGCCGGCCGCGCCCTCGGCAGCTCCGCCGGCTCCGGCCGAAACCAAACCGCCGCAGTGAGTCTTACTTGATAGCCTCTGGGCGGCACCCCAGCTATAACCCCGCCGTGCATACCCCCCTGAAACGCTCCGAAGACGACCTCGACAAGTTTCACGAGGAATGTGCGCTGTTCGGCATCTACGGCACCTCGGATGCCGCCGCGCACACCGCGCTTGGCCTCCATGCCCTGCAGCATCGCGGGCAGGAAGCCTCCGGGATCGTAACCTACGATGGCCGGGTCTTTCACAATCATCGCGCCGCCGGGCTGGTCGGAGACATTTTCGGCACCCAGGCCGTCATGGAAAAGCTGGTCGGCTATTCGGCGATCGGCCACAACCGCTACGCCACGACAGGCGGATCCTCGGACCGCAACATCCAGCCGATCTTCGCCGACTTCGACTTCGGCGGCCTCGCCCTGGCGCATAACGGCAATCTCACCAACGCCTATCTCCTGCGCAAGGAGCTGGTCCGCATCGGCTGCCTGTTCCAGTCGACGACCGACACCGAAGTCATCAATCACCTGATCGCCCGCTCGAATTACTCGACGGTCGTCGACCGGCTGATCGATGCGCTGGGCCGGGTCAAGGGCGCCTATTCGCTGCTGCTGCTGACGAACGAGTGCCTGATCGGCGTGCGCGACCCTATGGGCGTACGCCCGCTGGTGATCGGCCGGCTCGAGGACGCCTGGATCCTGACCTCCGAGAGCTGCGCGCTCGACATCATCGGCGCCCGCTTCGTGCGTGACGTCGAACCGGGCGAGATCGTGATCGTCGACGGCAACGGCCTTCGATCCATCAAGCCGTTTGCAAAGCAAAAGCGCCGGTTCTGCGTGTTCGAGCACATCTACTTCGCCCGGCCCGATTCGAAGGTCGAGGGTATCGGCGTCTACGACGCGCGCAAGCGCATCGGCATGGAGCTGGCCAAGGAGAGCCCCGTACCGGCGGACGTCGTGGTGCCGGTGCCGGATTCCGGCGTGCCCGCCGCGATCGGCTACGCCGCTCAGTCGGGGCTGCCGTTCGAACTCGGCATCATCCGCAACCACTATGTCGGCCGCACCTTCATCGAGCCGGCGGACCATATCCGCCATCTCGGCGTGCGCCTGAAGCACAACGCCAACCGCGCCCATATCGAGGGCAAGCGCGTCATCCTGGTCGACGATTCGATCGTTCGGGGCACCACCTCGATGAAGATCGTCGAGATGGTGCGCAATGCCGGCGCCCGAGAGGTTCACATGCGGATCGCGGCGCCGCCGACCACCGATCCTTGCTTCTACGGCATCGATACGCCCGACAAGGACAAGCTGCTCGCCTCGCGCTACGACGTCGCCGGCATGGCGAAGTTCATCGGCGTCGATTCGCTCGCCTTCGTCTCGATCGACGGCCTCTATCGCGCGATGGGTCTGCCGGGCCGCGACGGCGCCAGCCCCGACTTCTGCGACGCCTGCTTCACCGGCGACTACCCGATCGCGCTCGATGACGTGGTCGGGGTCGAGGATCGCCAGCTTTCCCTTCTCGTCGAATCGGCCTGAGTTCGCGATCATGACCGAAGCCGTCGTGGGTCGCCTTGCCGGGCGAGTGGCGCTGATCACCGGTGCCTCCCGCGGCCTCGGGGCCGCGGCGGCCCTCGCCTATGCCGCCGAAGGCGCACATTGCGTGCTGGTCGCGCGTACCGTCGGCGGCCTGGAAGAGGTCGACGACCGCATCAAGGCGATCGGAGGCGCCGCGACGCTCGTCCCGCTCGACGTGACCGACGGCCCCGGGATCGACCGGCTGGGTCAGGCGCTGTACGACCGTTTCGGCCGCCTCGACGTGCTGCTCGGCAATGCCGCGATCCTGGGCACGCTCTCGCCGATGGGTCATATCGAGCCCAAAGTGTTCGAACAGGTGATGGCGGTGAACGTCACCGCCAACTGGCGCCTGATTCGCTCGATGGACCCGCTGCTGCGTCGCTCCGACGCCGGCCGCGCGATTTTCCTGACCTCGGGCGTCTCACGCCGCATCATCCCCTATTGGGGAGCCTATGCCACGAGCAAGGCCGCACTCGACATGATGGTCGGCATCTATGCGGCCGAGGCCGCGCATACGCAGGTGAAGGTCAATCTCTTCAATCCAGGCCCGATGCGCACCTTCATGCGCCGCGAGGCTTTCCCGGGCGAGGACGAAGCCCGACAGATCCCGCCGGAAGCGCACGCCGAATCTCTCATCCAGCTCGCGATGCCTTCCTGCACGATGAACGGAGAATGGGTCGCCGGCGACGCAGCCCTCGAACCGCGCGCCAGCGTCAGCTGAGGTACCCAGTCTCGATGAAAGGGCGACGGCGCGGGGCCGTCACCCGCTCTACTATTCGGCCGCCATGTCCATCGTCGCCAGGATCTTCGGCGGCGACATCGGCAGGCTGTAGAAGCGCCGGCCGAGCGCGTCGTAGACCGCGTTCGAGATTGCGGCCAGCGGCGGCACCAGCGGGACTTCCCCGACGCCGCGGACGCCCTGCGGATGCTTCGGGTTGGGAATCTCGAGGATCACCGAATCCAGCATCGGCAGGTCGGAGCTGACCGGCATGCGGTAGTCGAGGAAGCTCGGATTATCGAGCTTGCCGTCCTTGTTGTAGATGTACTCTTCGCTCAGCGCCCAGCCGATGCCTTGGGCGGCACCGCCCTGCATCTGGCCCTCGACATAGCTCGGATGGATGGCCCTGCCGACATCCTGGAAAGACGTGTACCTAAGCACACGCACGATGCCGAGGTCCGGGTCGACCTCGACGTCGCAGACATGGGTTGCGAAACCGCCTTCGGCACCCGTCGTATTGAGTTGCTGGCCGGCGCCGATCGGGCCGCCAGTGGCGCTGGCCTGCGCGGCGATCTGGCCGAGACCGAGCGGCTCGAACTTGCCGGCATTGTCGCCGGCCGGCCGGGCCTCGCCGTTCTCCCAGACCACCGCGTCCGGATCGATCTTCCAGATCTTGGCCGCGCGCTCGCGGAGCTGGGTGATCACCCGCTCCGTCGACTGCGTCACCACCATGGCCGACGCATAGGTCACGCGACTGCCGCCGGTCAGGTTGCTGAAGCCGATGACGCTGGTGTCGCCGATCAGCACCGACACCTTCTTGTAGTCGATGCCCAGCAGTTCGGCCGTGATGTTGGCCGTCGAGGCGCGCGATCCGCCGATGTCGGGGTGGCCGGTGATCACCACGACCGTGCCGTCCTCGTTGATGTTGACCTGCGCACTCGACTCGCCGCCCGCATTGAACCAGAAGCCGGAGGCCACGCCGCGGCCGTAGAGCTTGCCGCCCTTCGCCTTGGGCAGCGGCGTCGCATAGTGCGCGTGCTTCTTCGCTTCCTCGATCGTCTCGACGAAGCCGATGCGCGGGTAGACCGGGCCGTGCGCAGCCTTCGTGCCCTGCTTCGCCGCGTTCTTCAGCCGGAAATCCAGCGGATCCAACTTCAGGGCCTCGGCCATCTCGTCCATGACGCACTCGACGGCGTAGGCACCGATCGGTGCGCCGGGCGCGCGATAGGCCGCGACCTTGGAGCGGTTGGACACCACGTCGAAGCCAAGGGAATGCACGTTCGGGATGTCGTAGGGTGCGAACGCGCAGCCGGCGGCGCCGCGGATCGGCGAGCCCGGCAGAGCGCCGGCCTGCAGGCAGAAGGTACCCTGGGCCGCCACCAGCTTGCCGTCCTTGGTCGCGCCGAGCTTGACGGTGCTGTACGAGCCCGAGGTCGGGCCCGAGGCATGGAACACCTCGGCCCGGCTCATGGTCATCTTGACCGGCCGGCCGGACTTCTTCGCCAGAATCAGCGCCAGCGGCTCGAGATAGATGATCGTCTTGCCACCGAAGCCGCCGCCGATCTCGGCGGGGATGGCGCGGATGTCGTTCTGCGGCAGGCCCGTCAGGTAGGCGCACATGGCGCGGACCATGAATTGTCCCTGGCTGGAACTCCAGATCGTGGCCTTGCCGTCGGAGACGCTGACGAGGCAGGCATGCGGCTCGATGTAGCCCTGGTGTACCGGCTGGGTGCGAAAGCTGCGCTCGATGACCATATCGGCCTTGGCGAAGCCCTCGCCTATGTCGCCGAGCTTGTGCTCCAGGGTTCCGGCGATGTTCGACGGCTTGTCCTTGTACTTGATGAAGTCGTGCAGGATCGGCGCGTCGGGCTTCATCGCCTCCTCGACGTCGATCACGAAGGGCAGGACCTCGTACTCGACCTCGATCAGCTTGCAGGCCTCGGCCGCGATCTTCTCCGTGGTCGCCGCGACCGCCGCGACCGGATGGCCGGCGAACAGCGCCTTCTCGCGAGCCATGACGTTGCGGCACATCCAGCGCATGTCCTGGATGCCCAGCATCACCGACTTCTCGATCGGGAAATTGACGATGTCCTTGGCCGTCATCACGGCCTTCACGCCGGGATGGGCTTCCGCCTTGCTGGTGTCGATCGACTTGATGCGCGCATGCGGATGCGGGCTGCGCAGCACCTTGCCCCAGATCATGCCGGGCATGGTCGTGTCGGCGGCATAGGCCGCGCGGCCCGTGACCTTGTCGGCGCCGTCGGGCCGGATCGTACGCTTGCCGATCCACTTGTTGTCGTTGGCGGTTTCGGGAGTGCTTCCGGTCGTGCTCATCGTGCAGCCCTCATTTCGGCAGCGGTTTCCATAACGGCGCGGATGATCTTGTCGTAGCCGGTGCAGCGGCACAGGTTGCCGGCTAGCCAGAAGCGGACTTCGTGCTCGGTCGGATCGGGGTTCTTTTCGAGCAGCGCCTTGGCGGCCATCAGCACGCCCGGCGTACAGATGCCACACTGAAGCGCCGCCGATTCCAGGAATTTCTGCTGCAGCGGATGCAGCTCCTCGCCGGCCATGCCTTCGATGGTGCCGATCTGCTGGCCCTCGGCCTCGGCCGCCAGCATCAGGCAGGAGCAGACGATGCGCCCGTTCAGGGTGACGGTGCAGGCACCGCAGTCGCCGGTCCCGCAGCCTTCCTTGGCGCCCGTCAGACCGAGCGGCCCGCGCAGCACGTCGAGCATGCTCTGGTCGGCGTCGCAGAGGAACTCCTGCGGCTCGCCGTTGATCGTGGTTGAGACGTGAAGCTTCGCCATGGTCCTACTTTCCTCCCGCGCGTTCGGCGGCAATCAGTGCGGTGCGCTTCAGCAGGACGCCGGCCACCTTGGTGCGATAGGCGATCGTGCCGCGCTTGTCGTCGATCGGACGACAGGCGGCGCTGCAGGCCGCAGCGGCCTTGGCCAGCGCCGCCTCGTCGAGCTTCGAGCCGATCAGCGCCTTGGCCGCCTCCTCGACCAGAAGCACCGTCGGCGCGACCGCCCCCAGGCCGACGCGTGCCGCAGTGCACTTTCCATTCTCCATTGTCAGGCTGACGCCGCACCCGACGACGGCGATGTCCATCTCGGTGCGTGGGATCATCCGCAGATAGGCGTCGCTCGAGCCTTTGGGTCGCGGCGGCAGGGCGAAGGACACGACGATCTCGCCGGGCTCAAGGTTGAGACGACCCGGTCCCTTCGGCACCTTCTCGACCGGAAGCTCGCGGCGCCCATTGGGGCCCTGGATGGTGACGATGGCGCCGGCCGCGACCATGGCCGGCACGCTGTCGCCGGCCGGAGAACCGTTGCATAGATTGCCGCCCGGCGTGGCGCGGCCCTGGATCTGGGTGGAGCCGATCAGGTTGGTCGCCTCGACGACCCCCGGCCAGACAGAGCGGAGCTTGGGATGGTCGCGCAACACGGCGCCGGAAACGGCGGCGCCGATCCGGAATCCCCCTTCCTTGGTTTCCTCGATGGCGGTCAGCTCGCCGATCTTCTTGACGTCGACGATCGTGCCCGGCGCGACGACTCCGTTGCGCATCTGGACCAGCAGGTCGGTCCCGCCGGCCAGGATCCGGCCGGCCCCCGCCGCCGCGGCAAACGCCCGAACCGCCTCGTCGAGCGTCTTCGGTGCTACGTACTGGACATCCATCGTGCTTCCCTTTCATCCCGTCGGCGGCTGCGGCGCAGCTCGTTATTTCGACTTTCTTGGAATGAAGCCTAGGGCAGTATGTCGGTGCGGGGCAAGGCGCCTGTCAGCCGTCGGCCGCAGTGCGGCCGATGACGGGTACACGCCCTATCTCTGTGGCTTGCGACGCCCCTCGTAAGGATTCTTCGGCTTGCGCATGCTGAGCCGGATCGGCACGCCCGGCATGTCGAAATCGTCCCGCAGCCGGTTCGTCAGGAACCGCAGATAGTCGGCGCCCAGTTCCTGAGGCTGGCTGACCGACAGGATGAAGGTCGGCGGGCGCCGCTTGATCTGGGTCATGAAGCGCAGCCGGATGCGGCGGCCGTTGGCGGCGAGCGGCGGCGGATGCAGCACCTCCATCTCCCGCAGCCAGCGGTTGAGCTTCGGTGTCGTGACCCTCTTGTTCCAGATCTCGTAGGTCTCGAACACCTTTGGCAGCAGCCGTTCGACGCCACGCCCGGTCAGGGCCGAAAAGCCCACGATGGGCACGTCCTTGACCTGTGCGAACGACGCCTCGAGCCGGTCGCGCAGCTTGCGCCACTGTTTCGACGCTCCCGACTGATCGTCGGCCAGGAGGTCGGTCTTGTTGACCGCGATCACCAGCGCGCGGCCCTCCTCGATCACCCAGCCGGCGATGTTGAGGTCCTGTTTCTCGGCCATGTCGGCGGCGTCGAGCACCACCACGACCACGTCGGCCAGCCGGATGGTGTCGAGCGTGTCGGCCACGGAGGCGGCCTCGAGCTTGGCTTCGATCCGGCTGCGACGGCGCATGCCGGCGGTGTCCACCAGGCGGACGGGACGGCCGCGCCATTCCCATTCCACGCGAATCGCATCGCGCGTTATGCCGGCTTCGGGCCCGGTGAGGACCCGCTCCTCACCGACCAGGCGGTTGAGCAGCGTCGACTTGCCCACGTTCGGCCGTCCGACGATGGCCAGCAGCAGCGGCCGGCCTTCCGGCACGTCCTCGAGGTCGGGATCGCTTGTCGCGGCGTCGGCCGCCTCGTCCTCCTCCGGCATCGGCTCGATGTGCCGACCCAGCGCCTCGTGCAGGTCGCTCAAACCCTCGCCATGCTCGGCCGAGACCGGGATCGGTTCGCCTAGCCCGAGCGCGTGCGCTTCGGCGAGCCCCTGCTGGCCGGCGCGACCTTCGCACTTGTTGGCGACCAGGATCACCTTCGCCGAGCGCTTGCGCAGCCAGTTGGCGAAGCTCTGGTCGAGCGGCAGGATTCCGGCGCGAGCGTCGATCAGGAACAGGACGACGTCCGAACTCTCGACCGCACGCTCCGTGAAGCGCCGCATGCGAGCCTCGAGGGCCTCGCCTCCGGCCGTCTCCCACCCCGCGGTGTCGAGCAGCATGAAGGCAAGGTCTCCGAGCTGAGCCGGCTGCTCGCGCACATCGCGTGTCACGCCGGGCGTATCGTCGACGATGGCCCGCCGCCGTCCGGCCAGCCGGTTGAACAGCGTCGACTTGCCGACATTGGGACGACCGACGATGGCGACGCGGCGAAGCCCCTGGCTGGTTGGCCGTTCTTCAGCGGAGGGCAATGAGTCGCCCGGAGTCTGTGAGAACGTAGATGGTGCGGTTGGCAATGACCGGACCGAGGCGCACGCGGTCCCGCACGTCGATCTTGCCCATCACCTCGCCGGTGTAGGGCGACACAGCCAACAGGTCGCCCAGGGAGCTGGTCAACAGGAGGCGATCGCCGGCCAGGACCGGCCCGCCCCACAGGACCGGTATGCGCGCCTTGACGTCCTCGTACCGGGTGAGCGGTGTGACCCAGCGGACCTTGCCGGTGTCGCGGACCATCGCCACGATGTCGGCGTTGCCGGTCATCACGAACAGGAAGCGACCCGCCGTCCAGGGAGTCTGGTTGCCACCGATGTTTCGATCCCACTGGCGCTGGCCGGAACGCAGGTCGATGCCGGCGATCTGACCGGCCGAGCCCATCGCGATCACAAGGCCGCGGTCGATCACCGGGCGGCCGCGAATATCGGCCAGGTTGCCGAAGGCACGAATGTCGGCGCGAGCGCCGATCAGCGACTCGTTCCAGATTGCTCGGCCATTGTCGGCCCGCAGCGCCACGACTTCCCCCGACGTGAACGGCGCGACGACGGTATCGCCCGATCCCGCCGGGCTGTTGCCGCCGACATATCCCGACGATTCCTGCAGACCGGGGAACTGCCAGAGGTCGGCGCCGTCGGATGCGGCGAGCGCATGCAGCTTGTTGTCGATCGCGATGACGAAGACCCGGTCGTTGAACACCAGCGGCGCGCCGCGAACCGGCGCGCTGACGCCGGAGTTCCACTCCTCCTTGCCGGTGTTCGGGTCGAGCGAATAGACCATGGCGAAGCCCGTCGTCACGAACAGCTTGCCGCCGTAATAGGCCAGGCCACCGCCGAATTCGTCGGAATCGCGTGCCTTCTCGGGCGCCAGGGTGACGCGCCACAGCAGTGCGCCGGTGTCGGCATTGAACGCCGAGACGGTGCCCTGCGCGTCCTTGGCGAACACCTTGCCTTCGGCGACGACCGGCGGCGTGGTCAGGATGCGGGTCGAACTGCTGCCCGACCCGACGTCGGCCGTCCAGATGATCTGCGGCGAAGTCCCGATCGCCAGGTTGTGCATGGCATAGTTCGCGAAGCCGCCCGACTGCGGCCAGGAGTCGTTCACCGTCGGCGGCGGCAGAACGACCTGCATGTTCGCGACATCGCTGTCGGGTTCGAGGTCCTTGCGATCGCCCAGCACGGAAATGCGTTCGCCGGGGAGCGGTGTCTTCTTCTTGTCGAAGATATCGCAGCCGGAAAGGGAAACCACCAGCAGGGCGGCGGCGAGAAGCAGACGGGGATCGGCCACGCGGAACACGCTCGACATGGGATTACTTGGCCTCCGCGCCACCGTGGAGACTGAGCATTGCCGTAACCCGTTGCGACGTGCCCTGCGGCACCGCCGGATCCTTGGCGATCTCGTTCCACAATTCCTTCGCCCGCTTGGTATCGCCCTTGCGCATGGCCAGCATTGCCTGGAGTTCGCGAACGCTCAGAGCGAACGGCCGACCGGGCGCCGCCAGAGGCTCGAGCCTCGCGACCACTTCCTCGGCCTTGGGTGTGTCGATGCTCTTGAAGGCGGCGATCACCAGGGCGAGATCGCTCAGCTCGCTCGCCGACAGGCTGGGCGCCACCGAAGAGAGCGCGGTTACCTGCTCCTCCAGCGTCGCGCGGAGTTGCGCGGCGGTCAGCGCGGCCAGGGAACGGTAGGGTTGGAGCGCCTCGACCGCCTGCTTCTCCAGCTCAGTGCGCGCCGCTGCGGGATCGGTCGCGATCTGCGCCAGCGCGGCCGAATAGGCGGCGCTCGCCGCCGCCCTCTGCGCCCGATCGTACTGGCGCCAGCCCACGAGCGCCGTGACGGCCACGACGATCACGACCGCTCCGGCCACCACCCAGGTGCCGTAACGACTCCACCATTCCTTCATCTCGTCCTTGCGGACGGCCTCGTCGATCTCGTGGAACGCGGCGGAGTCGGACACGTGGGGCTCCCGGAATATCGCGGAATATCAACAGCTTCAGCCGCGGTTCATAGCCCCCTACCCGAGCTTTGGCAAACAACCGAATGGGGCGTGCGGGACGCTTTACCCCCACCCACGGTTCTGCAAGAATTCACATCACTGACATGTTCGAAGTCGCGGTGGCATGACCAACCTCTACCGTTTGGCCGATCAGCGGGCCCGGCGCAGGATCGTCTCGTTCGACAAGCGCGAACTGTCGCGACTACTCAATTTGTACAGCATGCGCGTGGCAACCGGCGAATGGCGCGACTATGCCATCGACTTCCGCCCCGGCATGGCGATCTTCTCGATCTTCCGCCATACCGCCGAGCAACCGCTGTTCGCCATCGCGAAGGTGCCGGGCGCCGGCACGGGCGGTAGCTACGTGGTCTACAACGGGCCGCGCAAACTGGCGCACGGCGATACGCTCGAAGACGTGTTGCGCGTCTTCGAGCGCAAGCTCCGGGTTTTGCTCGGATAGTGCTACTTTTTCGGCGTGGTCGCAGCGCCGATGCCGGCACCGACCGCCGTGCCGACCAGCACCGGCGCCACCAGCGGCCAGCCCGCGATCGCGCCGACCGCGAGACCGGTCCCTGCGCCGATGCCACCACCGGTCACGGCGCGTTCACCCCAGGTGTCGCCGCAGGCAGCCAGCGAGAGGGCGAGCGGAAGGACGAGAAGAGAGACGGCGATCTTCATTTTGGGCCTCGAATAATTGAGGGGAGCTTCAGCAGCAGTCGTCTAAATCAATTGTCTTGGCCAAACAGGGCCTTATGTCCCGATCTTTCAGGATTTCGGCCAATGTGTCAATTAGATCGTGTATCTAATTGAAATATATAGACTATCCAGATTCTTGCAGCATCGAGACGCGCTGCGGACCCCGGGAAGCGATCGCTCCAGCCTCGCCTGCAAGCGCACTTACACGAGCGCCTCGTATTGGTCGGGCTTGAAGCCGACGACCAGCTTGGCCCCGACCTCCAGCACCGGTCGCTTGATCATCGACGGCTGGGCGACCATCAGCGCGATCGCCTTGCGCTCGGTCAGATCTTCCTTGTCGCTGTCGGGCAGCTTGCGGAAGGTGGTGCCGGCACGGTTCAGCAGGACCTCCCAGCCGACCTTGCGGACCCAGCCTTCGAGGCGGGCGGCTTCGACGCCGGCCACCTTGTAGTCATGGAAGTCGTAGGTGACGCCCTTCTTGTCGAGCCAGGCGCGCGCCTTCTTCATCGTGTCGCAGTTCTTGATGCCGTAGATCGTGGTCATGGTCCCACGATCCCGAAGTCAGGGCTGGACGTCCAGCCCCTTGTACATCGCGGCGCTGTAGATGCCGTGGGCGCGCACGTTCTTGATGCTCTTCTTCGCGACCAGGAAGAGCCTGGAATGCGCCGCCGGGATCATCAGCGCTTCGTCATGCACCCGGCGCTGGATTTCCTTGAAGTACTTCGCGCGGTCGGCGTCGTTCAGCGCCGTGCGGCCGGCATCGAGTATCCGGTCGGTCTCGGCGTCGTTCCACATCATGCGGTTGGGCACCGGCCGGTTCTTGGAATGGTAGTAGAGGTACATCTGGTCACCGGCCGACGTGTAGGGCACCGAGAGGGTCCAGATGTCGTAATCTTGCTGGGCGATCTTCTGGAAGAAGACCGTGGGATCCCAAGTCTGGATCTTGATGTCGATGCCGACGGTGCGCGCGGCGGCCTGGAGCACCTCCGACAGTTTCGGATTTTGCCCGACCGTGTAGGAGTACATCAGCAGTTCGAGTTTCCTGCCGTCCTTGTAGCGGAAGCCGTCCGGCCCCATCACCCACCCCGCCTCGTCGAGCAGCTTCTTCGATTTCTCCGGGTCGCGTTTCGTAAGGACGTCGAGCGTCGCCGGCTCGAAGTCGAGCGCCTTGGGATGCACCAGTGATCGCGCGGTTTCGGCCTTGCCGAAGAAGATCGCCTTGTTGATCTCCTCGCGGTCGACGAGATGGGCCAGTGCCTGACGGACCCGCTTGTCCTGCAGGTTCTCCCGCGTGCTCTTCAGGCCCCAGTAGTACATCGCGAAATCCGCCGTCGGCTCGTAGACGGTGAGGTTCGGTGCCTTCTTCAGGGTATCGATCGCCTGCAACGGGTTCCAGTGGCAGAAATCGGCCTGTCCGGAGAGCATCGTGGCGATGCGCGTCGTCTCCTCCGGGACGATGCGCCAAATCATCTTCTCGTACTTCACCGGCCCCTTGTTGGCGTAGACGCCGGTCGGTCCCCACTTGTAGGCATCGTGCCGCTTCAGCACGAGCTCCTTGCGGGGCTGCCAGCTCTCCCAACACAGCGGTCCGGTGCCGTCGAATCCCTTGACGCCGAAGTCGGCCCCGAGCGCCTCGACATTGTCCTTGTTGATTATGGTCGCGGCGAAGTTCGCGAGATCGACCAGCAGCTCGGAATGCGGCCGCTTCAGCTTGTAGACGAGCGTATAAGGATCGGGGGCGGTGAGGCTGTCGATCTCGCCCAGCCGCCAGTAGAACGGCCAGCGGGCCGAGGGATCGGCCAGTCGCGTGAACGAGTAGATCACGTCGGCGGCCGTGAACTTCTTGCCGCTGCAGAAGGTGACGTCGTCCCGCAACGAGAAAGTGTAGGTGAGCCGGTCGTCGGAGACCGTCCACGACTTGGCCAGCAACGGATGGACGGTCTTCAGGTCCCAGTCGAGCGCGACCAGCGTGTCGCCCATCATGAACATGGGATGTCCCATGCCGCTCGACGTGTTGCTGTGTGGATCGTACTTCGGCGCGTCCTGCGAACGGATGTTCACGAAGACTTGAGCAGATGCCGGCATCGCAAGCGCACACCAGCCCAGCGCGAGCGCCAGCACGGCGCCCGTTGCTCCCTTGATCATGTCGCTTCCTCCCACCGGTGTACTCCCGGCTATGGGCGGCAGCCTATCGCGGGCAGCGCGCGCCGCCAAGCGGCTCGACGGCCCCCGTGGCGCTGGCCTAAGGTCGGCCATGCCCATCGAGTATACGATCGATCACGAAAAGCGCTTCGTCCATGCCCGCGTGCTGGGCGTGATTTCAATTAAGGATATCGAGGACTTCACCGACGCGGTCGTGGCGCAGAATGCTCTCACCTACCGCAAGCTGTTCGATGGCAGCCAGGGCGACGGATCCTATACGGACGACGACGTCATGGCGCTTGCCGCACGCGCCACCGCCTACGCCAGCCTCGCGCAGCGAGGGCCCCTCGCCCTCGTGCCCCGTCCCGGCACAGGCGCCGATCTGGCGAAGCGTTACGTGAACCTCGGCAAGTTCACTGGCCAGGCGCGAATATTCGACTCAGCCGAAGACGGCCTGAATTGGCTGGAGAGCCAGCCCGCAGGCGAGCCCTGATCAGGACGCCGCGGCGTTGCCACGCTCCAGGCGGCGAAGTGAAACCGGCACCTGATCGTCCTCAGCCGGCTGATAGACCACGCTGAACAGGCTGCGTGCCCGGGCGAGCGCCTCGCCGAAGCCCTGCTGCTGGCTCTCGAAGGAATCGAACCCGCAGCGCAGCATGAAGGCCACCTGATCCTGCAGCACGCCGCCGGTGGCGCGCAGTTCGCCGCGATAGCCAAGCCGGCCGCGCAACAGGCGTGCCTGGCTGTAGGCTCGACCGTCGCTGAACTTCGGGAAGTCGAGCACGATCAGGCGCAGGCGCCCCACGTGTGGCGCGAGATCCTCGACCGGATCGGTGTTGGCCAGCGACACCGCGGGCCACTCGGGCCGCTTCAGCCACTCGCCGTAGGGCAGCGCGACGTAGGACGCGGGCAGTCCCGCTTCGCTAAACAGAGCCATAGACTTTCTCCTTGAAAGGCTGGGCGCCGATGCGCCGGTAGGTATCGACGAAGCGCTCGCCGCCCATGCGGGCCTCGAGATAGGTGGCGACCAGCGCATCGACGGCTTCGACCACTCGGTCCGCCGTCACGGCAGGACCGAGGATCGAGCCGATCGCGGTCTTTCCGAAATCGACGTCGCCGCCGATGCTGATCTGGTAGAGTTCGACGCCATTCTTATCGACTCCAAGAATGCCGATATGGCCGACGTGATGATGGCCGCAGGCATTGATACAGCCCGAGATCTTGATCTTCAGGTCGCCGATGTCGTGCTGGCGCGCGAGGCTCGCGAAATGGTTCGAAAGGCGCTGCGCCACCGGGATCGAACGCGCGTTGGGCAACGCGCAGTAGTCGAGGCCCGGGCAGGCGATGATGTCGGTGATCTTGCCGACATTGGCTTCCGCGAATCCGAGGACCGCCAGCGAGCGGTAGACCTCGGCCAAGTCTTCGACGGCGACATGGGGCAGGATCAGGTTCTGCTCGTGGCTGACGCGCAGTTCGGCCTGGCTATAGGCCTCGGCCACGTCGGCGATCCCTTCCATCTGCGCGGCACTGGCATCGCCCGGGGGTGAGCCGGCCGGCTTGAGCGAGGCCGTCACGATGGCGTAGCCCGGCACGCGATGCGGCGCGACGTTGGACTTGAGCCAGAGGGCGAAATCCGGATCGGTGAGGCGTCGGGCTTCGACCAGGCCCGACGTGGCGGGTCGCGGCGGCAGCTCCGGCGGCGCGAATTGCCGGGTGATCGCCTCGATCGTCCCGGCCGGCAACTTCAAGGCGCCATCTCGGGTCGCGGCATACTCCGCCTCGACCTCCTCCCGCATCTTCTCGACGCCGACCTCGTGCACGAGGATCTTGATGCGCGCCTTGTAGAGATTGTCGCGACGACCGTAGCGATTGTAGACGCGCAAGGTCGATTCGAGATAGGCGAGCAGCTCGTCCTTGGGCAGGAATTCCCGCAGCGTCTTGCCGATCATCGGCGTCCGTCCGAGACCACCGCCTACGATGACCTCGAAGCCGACCTCGCCCTGCTCGTTACGCCACAGGCGCAATCCGATGTCGTGCACGCGCACCGCGGCCCGATCGTTCGGCGAGCCCGTGATGGCGATCTTGAACTTGCGCGGCAGGAAGGTGAACTCGGGGTGCAGCGTCGACCACTGGCGCACGATCTCGGCCCAGATACGGGGATCCTCGATCTCGTCGATCGCCGCGCCGGCATAGTGGTCGGCCGTCACGTTGCGGATGCAGTTGCCCGAAGTCTGCATCGCATGCATGTCGACTTCGGCCAGTGCCGCCAGCGCGTCCGGCGCGTCCTCCAGCCTGATCCAGTTGAGCTGCAGGTTCTGGCGCGTCGTGAAGTGACCGTACCCGCGATCGTAGCGGCGCGAGATGTCCGCGAGCTTGCGCAGCTGTCGCGACGACAGGGTGCCGTAGGGAATGGCGATCCGCAGCATGTAGGCGTGAAGCTGCAGATAGAGACCGTTATGCAGGCGAAGCGGCTTGAACTGCTCCTCGGTCAGCTCGCCGGCCAGCCGGCGGCGCACCTGGTCGCGGAACTGTTCCACCCGCTCGGCGACGAGCGTGCGATCGTAGTCGTCGTAGCGGTAGAAATGGGTGTCAGGCATAGCGCACCGCATCGGCCGCGATGGCTTCGAAAGTGAGACCGGAGGCGCGGATCTTCTCCCGCAAGGACAGCGGCTCGAGCGTGCCCTCCTCATCTTCGGTCACGGCGACGAGGAACGGATCGACTACGGTGAAGCCTTCGACGCGGGCACGCTCCAGCAGGATCTCGGCCTCTCGCTTGTCGCGCGCGATCGCGGCATGCTGAAGCCGGTCGGTCCACTGCCCGGCTTCGTCGAGCCAGACCACCATGCCGTCGACGAGGCGGTTGGCGGAAGCGACCTGCAGGTCGCCACTGAGATTCTTGGCCATCAGGACACCTTTGCGAGTGCTGGCGGTTGGGACTCCGCGGCATAGGCCGCGACATCGCCGACGATGATGAGGCTGGGACCGGCCGTGCCGATCGCCGAATGAGCCGCGGCGATGCGCGGCAGATCGCCCAGCCGGCCTGTCGAGACGCGCTGGTCGGCCCGCGTGCCGTTCTCGACGATGGCAACCGGCGTGGACGGGGCGGCACCGGCCGCCACGAGCCGGTCGCGCAGCGCTGGTGCTTCCGTGGCGCCCATGTAGATGGCCAGCGTGTGACCCTCGGCGACGAGCGCCGCCCAGGCCGGCGGCTTGCCATCCTTCGAGCCGTGTCCCGTGACCAAGGTCACCGACGAGGCGTGGCGGCGATGCGTGAGCGGTATGCCCGCCGCGGCGGCGCAGCCCAGCGCCGCGGTGATACCGGGTACGACCGTCCACGGCAGCCCCGCCGCCCTCAGAGCGTCGACCTCTTCGCCGCCGCGGCCGAAGATGAACGGGTCCCCCGCCTTCAGGCGCACCACCGTCTGTCCAGCGCGCACGCGGCGCACCAGTTCGGCGTCGATGTCG
The DNA here is from genome assembly GCA_046296475.1 of Reyranella sp. Classification (GTDB taxonomy): domain Bacteria; phylum Pseudomonadota; class Alphaproteobacteria; order Reyranellales; family Reyranellaceae; genus Reyranella. The sequence continues at coordinate 80,128 of JBKBLH010000019.1, read as the reverse complement.
GCCTGCGCCCAGCTCGGGCGCCCCTTGCGTTTGCCGACCGGGACGATCTCCGCGTCGCGACGCGCGCGCGCCAGCACCGCGGGCGGGACGAGGTCGTCGTGCAGGATCGCGTCCGCCTCCTGGAGCAGCTGTGCCGCCTTCAGCGTCAGGAGATCGGGATCGCCAGGTCCCGCCCCCACGATGTGGGCGATGCCGACCGGTGCCATGTTGCGTCGCGCGGCGTCGAGTTCGCCGAGCGCCACCCGGCGTGCTCCGGCCTCGTCGCCGGCGAGAGCCAGCCGCGCCGCGGGACCCTCGATCAGCCGGCGCAGGAAAGTGCGACGCCCGGCGGGATCGGCGATCAGCGCATTGACCTGCGTCCGGAACGTCGCGGCGAGCCGCGCCAGGACGCCCAGCCGTTCGGGCAGCATCGCCTCGATGCGACCGCGCAATACCGTTGCCAGGGTGGGCGACGCCCCGCCGGTCGAGATCGCCACCACTACGCCATCGCGATCGACGATGGCCGGCATGATGAAGTCGCAGAGGGCCGGCCGGTCGGCCACGTTCACCGGGACACCTGCCGCCTTCGCCTGACGGTGCGCCGCGACATCCTCGCCTTCGTCCTCGGTAGCCACGAAGACCGCCACGGCGCCGCGCAGCTCTTGTGCCGCGACCGGTCCATCCAGCCTCAGGACCTCGGCCCCGGCGGAACCCGCGAGCTTGGCCCGCAGCTCGGCCTTCGGCCCGTCACCAACGACCGCGACCTTGCGGCCGGCGAGATCGAAAAACAGCGGCAGGTGCTTCATGGCACGGCCATCCGGGAGACAAAATTCGACATGCGGTTACCGCCTTTGATCTGGCGATGTCTCGCACATTGGCCATGAGTTGAGTTTCCGAAGGTTCGGCGGAAGGGAGCAATTCCTGCCGTTCAAGGCCTCGGGAAGGAAATTTTTGCCGCCCTTGAAGCGGCTCGTTCCGCTCCCAAATCACCACTGTTCACCGCGCCCATTCGGGGCGGGAACGTCCAACATCGCTCAGGAGAGGATGATCAACATGCGTACCGTCGACTATTCCCCGTTCTATCGCGCCACCGTCGGCTTCGACCGGGTCTTCGACCTGCTCGATTCGGTGGCCAGTCAGTCCGGCGCAAACGGCTACCCCCCGTACAATATCGAAAAGGCCGGCGACAACGCCTACCGCATCGTGATGGCGGTCGCAGGCTTCGCCGAAGCCGAGCTGAACGTGACCCAGAAGGAGAACGAGCTCCTGGTCACGGGCCAGGCCGCGCCGACCGAAGGCCAGGATGAGAAGCAGTATCTCTATCGTGGCATAGCCGGCCGCAACTTCGAGCGCCGCTTCCAGCTCGCCGACCATGTGAAGGTCACGGGTGCGAAGCTCGCCAACGGCCTGCTCACGATCGAGCTGCAGCGTGAGATCCCGGAGGAGAAGAAGCCCCGCGCGATCCCCGTCCAGGCCGGCAACGGCCAGGCGGCTCTCACCCACTAAGCAGGCAGCAGCCTGCTGTCTCCGAAGGGGCGTCGCGAGAAACCGCGACGCCCTTTCTTAGTCTCAGGGACGCGTCAGATACACGGTCGAGGGTTCGACCTCGACGAGAAACGCCTCGTCGGCCAGTGCCGGAACGCCGATCCATGTCGTGCACGGCGGATTGTCGCCGAAGGTCGCCTTGAGAGCAGCGCTGATCGCCCTGCCCTCGTGCAAGTGGCTTTGCTTGATGTAGAGCCGCAAGGCGCCGACCTGATCGAGGCTGGCACCAACCGACGCCAGCGCCGTCGCCAGATTCTCGAGGCTCTTCCCGAGCTGGCGGCCGATGTCGTCGCGGCCAACGACATTGCGATCGGCATCCCAGGCAACCTGCCCGGACACATGCACCGACCGACCCACCGGTGTCTGCGTCACCGCCACCTGGGCGAAGCCATAGTCCCGACTGTCGAAGAGCCCCACCGGCACCTGGATTGATCGAACCACAGCTTCCTCCTTGTTGCCAGGGCCGCTGAGGCGACCGTGCATTGGTCAAGATGATCACGATAAGGCCGGATTGGAAAAAAGCGAAAGGTCCCTCACTGCGTTCGGGATGACAATTTCTTTGGCGTTTGCGCATCGCGCCAATCAAACACGAGGTGTCATCCCGAACGCAGTGAGGGACCTTTGCTCCATCGGTGATGGCCCTATCGGCCGACGCATGTCCCACAGAGAAAGGGAGCCTTGCCGATCGGCAAGACTCCCTTCGTGATCGCGTCGGAATTGGACGAGGGCCTACTTCGCGTACTTGCCCGTGAGCTGCGGCGTGTGCGGGCCCTCGCCGCCCTTTTCCTTGTGCTCGAGGCGCGTGGTGCGAGCCCAGGTGCGCTTCAGCTCGTCCTTCACGCTGAACTTCAGCGTGCCGATCTTCTCGACCGTCAGCTCGATCCTGTCGCCGTCCATGAAGGAATGGAGACCGCGATGGTTGGTGCCGGTGGCGACGATGTCGCCGGGCTCCAGGGTATGGATCGAACTCACCCACTCGATGATGCGCGGGATGTGGTGCGCCATGTCGGAGGTGTTGAACTTCTGCATCACGGTCCCGTTGTTGGTCAGCGTGATGTTCAGATTCTGCGGATCGGCGATCTCGTCGGCGGTCACGATGCACGGGCCGATCGGCGCGAAGGTGTCGCGCGACTTCATCTGGAAGAAGACGTTGCCCGGCGGCGGCAGGCCGCGGGCCGAGCCGTCGATGAAGCAGGTGTAGCCGAAGATGTGATTGAAGGCGTCGGCCTGCGCGACGCGCGTGGCGCGCTTGCCGATGACCAACGCCATCTCGGCCTCGCCTTCGAAGATCGTGGCCGGCGCGTCGGGTAGCACCATCGTATCGCCGTCGCCGATCACCGCGGTCGCGGCCTTGTGGAAGGCGTTGATGGCGGGTTTCTCCGGCAGGGTACCGTCTTCCATGTAGTTCACCGCCATGCAGACGATGTTGCCGGGCTTCGGCACCGGCGGACGCAGCTTCACGCCGGACACCGGCACGCCTTTGCCGTCTGCGGCAGCCTTCTCGACCTTCGCCTTGTAGGCGTCCCAACTAGCGATGAGGCCGATCATCAGGTCCCGCGCATCGAGATGAGGGATGTCCTTCACGGCCTCCGTCACGTCGACGACCTGGTCGCCCTTGATGACGCCCAGACGGTAGTCATTGAAATAGCAGATCTTCACTTCTTCTCTCCCTCTTCAAACATCGTTTCCTCCTTTTCAGGATCGAATGGCGGGTCTAGCGTTCCTCCAAAGAACGGAGGAAACAATGGCCGTGATAAAGGCTGCGGAATTTGCCTGGCCCCGGATGGAGGCGCCCGACCTTGACGAGATGGAGGAGTTCCTCACCCATTTCGGATTGATCCGGGCCGAGCGCACGCCGACTGCGCTCTACATGCGCGGCACCGATGACCATCATCACCTGCATGTCGTGCACAAGGGCGGCACGAAGTTCATCGGCTTCGCCTATCATGCGGCCGACGAGGACGACCTGAAGCGACTCGCCGGTCTGCCCGGCGCCTCGGGTATCGAAACCCTGGACGAGCCGGGCGGCGGCAAGCGGGTGCGCCTCACCGAACCCAACGGGTACCAGATCGAGGTCGTTTCGGGCCAGCAGCGCGTCGAGCCGATCAAGGTCACGCGCGACGAACTCAACTCCGCCCGCGAGCCTGGCCGCCGTGTCGGACGGGTGATGCGGCTCGGCAAGTCGCCCACATCTATCCAGCGAATCGGACACGGCGTTCTTTCGTCGCCCAAGGTCACCGAAACGGTGGCCTGGTTCCGCGAGACGCTGGGCATGATCCGCTCCGACGACGTCTATGTCGGCGAAAAGGACAACATCATCGGTTCGTTCAATCGCCTCGATCGTGGCGACGCCTATGTCGATCATCATGTCTTCTTCTGCAATCACAACCCGAAGGCCGGGCTGAACCACGTCTCCTACGAGGTTCAGGACATCGACTGCGTCTTCCAGGATCACGAGTACATCAAGCGACTGGGCAAGTACGACCATATGTGGGGCATCGGCCGGCACCTGCTGGGCAGCCAGGTCTACGACTACTGGTGCGATCCCTGGGGCCGCGTGCACGAACGCTGGGCCGACACCGACCGCTTGAACGCGGCCAATGGCGGCAATCTCGTCAGCGCCGAGGAAGGCTTCCAGTCGCAATGGGGCGACCGGCCGCCGGACCGTTTCCTGGGTCACGCCAGCCCCTGAGGCTGCACCCTATTTCGTCTTGAACTTGTCGGGCAGGCGCTCTTCGTTTCCGAGCGCCACCCGGCGCACGCCCTCGCTGTCGGGACTGGGCGGAAAGCCCTCGGAGGCGCGCGGCGCCGGCGTCTCGACAACCGTGTTCGAAAGGCGGCCGACGCCCGTGACTTCGATGTCGATCGTGTCGCCCGCCTCGAGCGGCCGGGAGTTTGCGGGCGTTCCGGTCAGCAGGATATCGCCCGGCAGGAAGGTGATGTGGCGCGCGAGATCGGCGATCAGGTAGCCGCAGTCGAAGATCTGCTCGCTGACGGCGCCCTCCTGGACCATCTTGCCGTTCTTGTAGCTGCGCAAGGTCGACTGCCGCACGTCGACACCCGACACCAGGCCCGGGCCGATCGGGCAGAACCCGTCCATGCCCTTCACGCGCAGCATCGAGCCGGCGTCGGTGTCGCGGAAGTCGTGGCAGCCGAAGTCGTTGGCCGGCGCGAACCCGGCGATGCAGTTCCAGGCCTCCTCCCGGCTCACGTTCTTGGTGACCTTGGAGAAGACCACGGCCATCTCGCCTTCGTAATTCATGTACTTGTAGCCCTGGGGCTTCACCAGCTCGCCCTTGTGGGCATTGAGGGCGGTCAGCGGCTTCTGGAAGTAGGTTGGTGTCTTCGGCGGCACGTGCGTGTTGTTGAACTCGTAGTAGCGCGAGATGTAGTTCACATGGACGCACAGGATCTTGGTCGGGTTGCAGGGCGGCAGGTGCACGACCTCCTTCTCGTCGGCGGTGCGGCCGTCGGCGAAGACGATCCTGCCGTCCTTGAACTCGACCCAGTAGGCGCTGCCGCCGCTCATGACGTGACGGATTTCCTTGCGCGGTCCCTCGAGAACACTCATCTCACTCCACTCCCCTCACAGAACATCGAACCAGACATGGACATTGCCGGTACCGGCCGCGTTCTCGTACTCCGAGAGCTGCGTGCCGCGGGCTCGGCATTCCCTGCCGCCCAGCGCCCCCATCATCTGCGCGTAATGCGCACCGCGGCCTTCGTACTTGGCCGCCTCCAGCTCCGGGAACCGGTCGAGCACCGTGTCGTGCCGTCCCTGCTTCCACAGATCCAGCACCTCCATGTCGAGTGCGCGATTCTTCGGCTCCGACACGTTGTCAGGGTGCCAGACCCTCGGATTGGGCGGCACATGATCGAGATCGTAGAACTTGTGGCTCATCGCGCCCGACGCCAGCAGCACGACCCTCGCATCCGAGCGCCGGATCGCCTCGCCGACGACCTCCCCCATCTGCAGGAAGTGCTTCAGCCGGGCGGTCTGGCAGGTGCCGACGCTCAGCACCTTCTCGCCCCGTCCGAGATAGTGGATCACGTTGATCGTCGGATAGTGCATCGGCAGCGTTTCCTCGACCACGTTGCGTGCCGCGACTTTCTTCTCCTGCGCCACTTTCTCGACCTCGGCGGCCAGCGCCGGCGCGCCGGCGTGATCGTACGGAAAGCGGGTCATCGAGAAAGGCAGCTCGTCGGACGTGTAGCTGCCCTTGTAGTGCGCAGCGCCCGCCACGAGATGCAGCGAGGTGGTGAGCCAGTGCGTGTCGAAAAGAACGAACGTATCCGGCTTCACCGCGTCGATCTTCGCGCGTACGCGGTCGAAACCCTCGACCAGGTCCGAATCGCGACCGTTGCCGCGCTGGACCCTGATTTCCTTCGGCTGCACCAGGCCGGGGTGGTGCGAGACGATGGCCGCGCCGACGATCTGTCCCATGGGCTTACGCTCCCTTCGCCGCCTGGATGGCGCGCCAGACATTCTCCGCAGTTGCCGGCATGACCATGTCCCGGACGCCGAGCGGCGCCAGCGCATCGATCACGGCGTTCATGACCACGGGCATCGCGCCCACCGTGCCCGCCTCGCCCGCACCTTTCGCACCCAGCGGATTGTACTTGGTCGGCACCGGATTGGACTTGACCTCCATGCTGCACATCATGTCGGCGCGTGGCATCGTGTAGTCGAGGAAGCTCGCAGTGAGGAGCTGGCCGCTCTCGCGGTCCCAGACGACCCGCTCGCCCAGGATCTGGCCCACGCCCTGCGCCACGCCGCCATGGATCTGCCCCTTGAGGCCGATCGGGTTCATCACCGTACCGACATCGTCGACTACGGCGTATCGATCGAGCTTGACCTCGCCTGTGTCGGGATCGACCTCGACTTCGCAGATGTGGCAGCCGTTGGGGTAGGTGTCCTTCTCGCCGAGATAGGTCGCGTTCTCGTAGAGGCCCCCCTCGAAGCCGCCCTTCGGCCACTTGGTGGGATTGAACGCCGCCATCGCGACGGCCTTCAGCGACACCGTCTTATCCGTGCCCTTCACCTTGAAGGTGCCGTCGGCGAATTCGATGTCCTGCTCGCCCGCCTCAAGCAGATGACCGGCCAGCAGCTTGCCCTTCGCGATCACCTTCTCCGCCGCCATGAACAGCGCCGACCCGCCCAGCACCGTCGAGCGCGAACCGTTGGTGCCCATACCGAACGCCACGCGATCTGTGTCGCCGTCGATGAACTGCACGTCGTTGGGATCGATGCCCAGCCGCTCGTTCAGGATCTGCTTGAACATGGTCTCGTGGCCCTGCCCCTGGGCCTTGGTGCCCATCAGCAGCGCCGCCGTGCCGGCCGGATTGAAGCGGATCTCGGCATATTCGGGCTGTGCCGTGCCGGCCGCCTGTTCGATGGCGTTGATGATCCCGAGCCCGCGCAGCTTGCCGCGCTTCTTGGATTCGGCGGCGCGCGCCGCGTAGCCCGCCACGTCGGCGAGCTTCAGCGCCATGTCCATGTTCTTCTCGAACTCGCCGCAATCGTAGTACGGTCCGACCGGACTCTGGTACGGTAGGGCAGATTCCGCCAGCATGTTCCTGCGCCGCAGTTCGACCCGGTCGACGCCCAGCTCGCGTGCCGCATCGTCGATCAGCCGCTCGATCAGGTAGATCGCCTCCGGCCGCCCCGCCCCGCGATAGGGCGCGGTCGGGTTGGTGTTGGAGAGCACGCCGACCACGTTGATGTAGGCCCTGGGGATCAGGTAGACGCCCAGCACCGTGCCGATCATGCCGAAGGGCGACAGGAGGTTGCGGTCGGAGCCGACATAGGCGCCGATATTGGCCAGCATGTTGAGCCTCAGCGCGACGAACCTGTTGTCGGCGTCGAGCGCCAGCTCGATCTCGCCGACATTGTCGCGGCCATGCTCGTCGGCCATCACCGCCTCCGAGCGCTCGCAGCACCATTTCACCGGCCGCAGCAGCTTGCGGGCGGCCCAAAGGGTCAGCCGATGCTCGACATACTGCCAGCCCTTGGTGCCGAAACCGCCGCCGACATCGCCCGTGATGACCCGCATCTTGCTCTCGGGCACCTTGAACACGTTCTGCGCCAGCATGTTGCGCACGCGGTGGGGATATTGAACGTCCGCATAGAGCGTCATGCGGTCCTCGCCCTGGTCGTAGACGCCCAGCGTCCCTCGCGGCTCCATGTACTGCGCATGGACGCGGGTGATCACGTAGCGGCGCTTGATCACCTTCGCGGCACCCTTGATCGCCTCCTCGGTCGCGGCCTTGTTCCCGCGCTCGACAAAGTTGGAGATGTTGTCGGGGCACTCGTCCCAAACGGCGGGCGCACCGGGCTTCACCGTGTCCTCGGTGAGCGTCACCGACGGGATCGCCTCATAGTCGATCTCGACCAGCTCGGCCGCGTCCTTGGCCTCAGCCAGCGTACTGGCGACCACCATCGCCACCGGATCGCCGACATAGCGCACGCGATCGACGACGAGCGCCGGGCGTTGCGGCGCGAACATCGGCTTACCGTCGGGCCGCTTCCTCGGCATGTTGGCCTTGGGCATGCCGAGGCCATCGGCCAGCACGTCGTGGCCGGTGTAGACGGCGAGGACACCGGGCGCCGCCTTCGCGGCCTCGGTGTCGATCGAGCGGATCTTCGCATGGGCGTGCGGAGAGCGAACGAACACTGCATAGGTCTGTCCATGCAGGTTCACATCATTGACGAAGCGGCCCTGCCCGCGCAGCAGGCGCGGGTCCTCGAAACGCAATACCGGCTGGCCGATCCCATACTTGCTCATGAAGTCCTCTCCCGCGAACGCCTATCTGACTCGATGACTGGCCGACTCTACGACTGGTTGACGACATGGGCGAGCGGACGCCAGCGCGCCATGTCGGCCTCCACCCGGGCCCGGAATTCGGCAGGACTGGTGACGCGGGTGTCGTTACCCAGCTCTTCGAGCTTGGCCTTGATCTCGGGCCGCGCCATCGCCTGCTTGAACGCGTCGTACAGGCGGTCACGGATGGCGGGCGGCAGGCCGGCGGGGCTGGTGAAGCCGAGCCAGGAAACGACGTCGTAGTCCGGCACGAGCGTTTCGGCGATCGTCGGGACATCCTTGAAACCTGGATGCCGCTCCCTGGAGGTGACCGCGAGGGCGCGCATCTTGTCCGTCTTCATCAGCGGCTGCGCGCTGGAGAAGGTGGCGACATGCATGTCGAGCCGGCCGCCGACCAGGTCGTTGTACGGCGCCCCCATTCCGCCCTTGTACGGAACATGGACCATCTTGGTGCCCGTCTTTTCCAGGATGAGTTCCATCGCCATGTGAAGCGTCGAGCCGACCCCCGATGTCCCGTAGGTGATCTTGCCCGGGTCCTTTTTTGCTGCGTCGAAATAGGCCTGAACAGTCTTGAAGCGCGAATCCGGCCCGACGCACAGCACGAAGGGAAACCGCGTCACGATCGAGATGAAGTCGAAGTCCCTCAGGAGATCGTAGCTCAGGCTCCGGTCGGTCGCGGAAACCACGGCCTGCCCGCCCGTCATCAGGTAGAGCGTGTAGCCATCGGGCTTCATGCGCGCGATCTGGCTGGCCGCCAGCCGCTCGGCCGCGCCGGGCCGCGGCTCGATGACGATCTGCTGGCCCAGGATCTCGGTCAGCGGCACGCTGAGGTGGCGGGCGATCGTGTCGGGGTTGGAGCCGGCGTCGTAGCCGTGCATCAGGCGAATCGTCTGCGACGGATAAGCCTGCGCACGCGCGATTGCGGGTGCGCCGACTGCTGCCGCCGCCGCAGACATCAGCAAAGTCCTGCGTCTCATGTTTCCTCCTCCTGTTTGTCCTTGTTCGGGCCGTCGTTATCCCAACGGTCCCATGAACGTCTGATCGGCGTAGGTGTCGGCCAGCGGCTCGATCGCCTCCGGCCAGTCCTTGCCGACCTTGCGGCGCAGGTCGGCCGGGCGCGGTTTGCCGTCCCAGCCGATGCGCTCCATGTAGTAGTGCAGCATGATGCAGTGGCCGGCCGGATCGAGAATGTGCGCAGCGTAGTCGACGCCCGGATAGAGTTCGGGCGGGATGGCATCGGTGAATGGCACGCCGTTCCTCTTGAGAAAGGACACGGCGTCGCGAAGCTGCTGGTAGCTGCCGACCTCGACGCCCATCGAGGCGCAGCTCGTGTCTGGGTTCAGCCCCAGCTCGCCGCGCAGCGCCTTGGGGAACAGCGACAGGGAATGGTGCTCGCTGCCGTTACGCAGGAAGACGCAGCGATGCCCCTTCCAGGTCACGACCTCCGTGCGAAGGAAGCCCATCGTCTGCGTGTAGAAGGCTTCCGAGGCGCCGACATCCGCCACGAACAGGCTCATCGGGCCGATGTTGGTGACCTTGAACGGCCGTGGCAGCCGAGTGCCGGCAACGACGTACTCCTCGCCGGTGCGATCCTGGATGACATTGCCGGCATTGATGTCGATGCCCTTGGCGATGGCGTCGCGCACCTCCTGCTCCTCGGAGATCTGCGGCAGTTCCGGCGTCTCTCGAAAGGCCCGGTAGTACATCGACTCCGGCTTGGAGCGGCCATCCCAGCCGATCTGCTCCATGCCGTAGTAGAGTTCGACCGTGTGTCCGTCGGGATCGCGGATGTAGGTGTGCCAGTTGCTGCCCGGCATGTCGCGGCCGACCCGGCGGATCTCGACGTCGCGGTCTCGGAAATAGTCGGCGGCGGCGAAGACCTCTTCCATCGTGCCGACCTGCCAGGTGATCTGGTTGACCGTGACGTCGCGCGAAACGGCGTCGTCGCCGAAGATCGCGCCCAGCGACTTGTGCGCCAGCAGGAAGGCGTGATGATCCGAATTGTGGCTCATGAAGACGATGCGCGGGTCCTGCAGCCGCTTCGCCATCTCCTCGCGGCCCGGCACCTTGGAGAAGTCGCGCGTATCGGTAACTCGGAAGCCCAGCAGGCGGGAATAGAAATCCAGCCCCTTGTCCATATCGGCAACATTGAAGCCGAAATGGCCGAGTCTCCGGATCTTGAACGGCCGCGGATAGCGCACGCCGCCGACATCGTAGGTCGTCGGCTTCTGAATCGTGTCCATGGTTCCCTCCCTAGTTCTTGCGACGCTTGCCGGGCTTCAGCACACGGGCATTGCCGCGGATCAGTCCCGGAACGTCGGCGACGGCTTGCTCGACGGTGGTGCGGATGTGCTGCTCCAGCAGGGAGCAGGCGAGATCGGTGTCGCGCGCCAGGACGGCGTCGCGAATCTCGAGATGCTCGTTGCGGCGATGGAGCCGGCTGTGGATCATGGTCAGCCAGTGATAGCGGCGGGCCTGGTCGAACAGCTCGCTGCGATAGTGGAGCGACCAGGGCGAACGGCAGGTCGCCACCAGCGCATCGTGATAGCGTTTGTGGCGCTTTCCCCACTCCTGCTTCACGGACAGCGGATCGTCCTGCTTTGGCGCCCCGAGTTTGCTCAGCAGGAAGTACGAGCTGACGATCTCGGCCTCCCAGGCGTCGGTACCGTGCCGGATCGCGTCGGCCAGAGTCTTGGTCTCGAGATAAACCCTCAGTTCGGAGAGATCGAGGAAATCGGCCAGCGAGATCGGCGCCACCTGGAAGCCGCGTCCCGATTCGGTGCGCGCCAGGCCTTCCGACACGAGATGCGACAGGGCCTCGCGCAGGGTGCCGACGCTGGTGTCGTAGCGCTGACGCAGCTCGCCGAACTTCAGCTTCTGGTCGGGCTTCAGGACGCAGCACAGGATGTCCTCGCGCATCTTGCGCAGGACGTCGAAGGTGGCCGCGTCCTCACGGCTGACATCCTGCGGCGCGGTGGTCGCCGCCAGGTTCTCGTTTGCCCCCTCGAAAGGGGTAGCGGGCAGGATTTTGGCCATGAAGGCTCCTCAAACTCCCAGATAGGCTTCGCGGATGTGCGGCTGCTTCATTAGCTCGTCCGGCAAGCCGGTGGCCACGATGCGCCCCTGCTCCAGCACATAGGCACGGTCGGCGACGCTCAGCGCCTTCACGACGTTCTGCTCGACCAGCAGCACAGCGGCGCCCTCGTCCCGGACACGACCGATGATGTCGAACATGTCGTCGACGATGGTCGGTGCCAGTCCGAGCGAGGGCTCGTCGAACAGGACGATGCGGGGTTGCGCCATGAGCGCCCGGCCGATCGCCACCATCTGCTGCTGCCCGCCCGACAACTCGCCGGCCGCCTGGGTGCGCTTCTGGCGCAGGATCGGGAACAGGTCGTAGACCCGCTCCAGTGACTGCGCTCGCGCCGCCCGCGGGCCGGGGAGATAGCAGCCCAATTCGAGGTTCTCCTCCACCGTCATCCTGGTGAACAGCCGTCGCCCCTCGGGCACCAGCGCGATGCCGTGGCCGCAATAGCCGTGCGCACTCACGCGCTTCATGTCGGCGCCGTCGAAGCGCAGCTCGCCTTGCCGGCTGCGCAGCATGCCGGCAATGGCGTTGATCAGGGTCGTCTTGCCCGCGCCATTGGGACCGATCACCGAGACGATCTCGCCGGCCTCGACGTCGAGCGAGACGTCCCACACCGCGGGCGCGTCGCCGTAGCCGACATGGAGGTTGCGGACTTCAAGCAGCATAGGCTTTGCCGAGATAGATGCTGACGACGCGGGGATCGCGCATGACCTCGCGCGGCGCACCCAGCGCGAAGAGCCTGCCTTCGTTCAGCACGGCCACCCGGTCGGACAGTTCGACCACGGCCCGCATGAGATGCTCCACGAATACGATGGTGGCGCCCTGCGCGCGGATGGCGCGCACCAGCCGGATCGCATTGTCTACCTCGGCCGGGTTGAGTCCCGACAGGACCTCGTCGAGCAGCAGCAGCTTGGGCTTGGCCGCCAGCGCGCGGGCCAGTTCCAGGAACTTGCGCTCGTGCAAATTCAGCTCGGCCGGCAGCGCCTCTTCCTTTCCGGCCAGCCCCGTGAAGCCGATCCAGTGCAGGGCCTCGTCTCGGATCTCGCCGGCGCTGCGCGGCGGCCCGCCGAAGGTCGCGGCCATCGCCACGTTGTCGAACACGCTCATGTTCGCGAACGGTCGCGGGATCTGGTAGGTGCGGGCCACGCCCCGTCGGGCGATCTCGTGCGCCGGCAGGTGGCCGATCTCCGCGCCGTCGACCGTGATGGTGCCGCCGCTCAGCGGATAAAATCCCGAGATGACGTTGATCAGGGTCGTCTTGCCCGAGCCGTTCGGCCCGACCAGGCCGAGGATCTCCCCCTCTCGCACGTCGAGATCGACGCCGGCCAGCGCCAGCAGGCCGCCGAACCGCTTGGCCGCTCCCCTCGCCTCGAGGATGTTGCGCGTGCCGATCTGGGGCGGCGTCGACGGCACCACCGGCACCACGGCCGCGTGGATCTTCTCGTCGGCGGGCCGGCGCCGCTTCATCCAGGCCTGGATCGCCGGCACGACGCCGTCGGGCAACCACAGGATCGCAAGGACCAGGATCAGTCCGACCACGGCACGGCCGACCATCGCCTCGCCGCCGCTGATGAAGGCATAGAGCAGCGCCGTGATGACCGTGGCCCCGATGGCCGGGCCGAACCAGCTGCGCGAACCGCCGAGCACGCTCATCAGCACCACGTAGAGCGGCACGGTGAGCTCGAAGGTGCCTGCCACCGTGAGGAAGCCGACATACATCGCATGGATGCCGCCCACGGCGCCGGCGATGCCCGCCGACAGCGCGAAGGCGATCAGCTTGTAGCGGAAAGTCGGCACGCCCTTGGCTTCGGCAACGTCCTCGTCGTCGTGGATGGCGAACAGACCGAGGCCCAGGCGCGAATGGGCGACCCGCCAGGCGATGCCGAGCGTGAGCACGCACATCGCGAAGCCCAGCACGTAGATCGTGCCGGTCTGGGTCGGCATCAAATTCGGCATCGGCACCGCGCTCATGAACACGCCGGCGCCGCCGTCGATCGGCGTGTTGAGGATGATCGTGGCGACCACGAAGGTGACCGCGAGCGTCAGCAGCGCGAACAGCTCGCCGCGCAGCCGCTTCATGCGGAACACGACCGCGCCGATGGCGACGCCCAGCAGGGCAGCCATCGCCGCGGCGATCGGCACCGTCACCAGGAACGGCACGTTCGCCTTCGTCGTCAGCGTCGCGGTCGTGTACATGCCGATTCCGAAGAACGCGGCATGACCGAGGCTGAAATAGCCCGCGAAGCCCGACAGGAGCGCCCAGCTCGTCGACAGCGAAATCCAGAAGAAGACGAGGTAAAAGAACGAGTCGTAGAAGGCCGGCAGGCCAGCCGTCGGCAGGATCGCGAAGACGATGATCCCGAGCGCCGCGGCGGCCTTGGGAAGGCTCTGCCCGGCCGTCATGACCACTCCGGGTCCCACAGCAGGATGGCGATCAGCACCGAGAAGGAGACGACCGGTGCCCAGGCTGGGCTGAGGATGGCCATGGCGATCGATTCGCTGGCGCCGATCAGCAGACCGGCGAGCAGCGCACCCAGCGGATTGCCGAGGCGGCCGATGATCACCACCGCAAAGACGACGCCCAGCCACGCCCAGATCTGCGCGGGCGCCAGGGTTGCGATCAGGGCGATGAAGGTTCCGGCTACGCCGGCATAGGCGGCCCCGATGCCCGAGAGCAGATAGGCAAGCTTGCGATGATCGACACCGTAGGCGGCGGCGATGTCGGCGTCCTCGGCGCTGGCCCGCAATGCCTTGCCGACATAGGTCTTGCGCAGCCACAGCCACGTGCCCCAGGCCAGCACCCCGGCCACCAGACACAGGATCAGTTCCAGAACCGGGATGTAGAACGGCCCCGCCTTGAGCGACCAGGTCGCGTAGTGGGTCTCGAAGCGACGATAGTCCGCCGTCCAGTAGAGCTGGATGCCGACCTCGAGCATGACGGCGAAGCTGAAGGTGATCAGCAGGGAGCCCAGCTCGTTCACCTTGAAGCGAAGGAACACCCAGTGCTGCGCCAGACCGATGGCGAACATCGCGGGCACGATCATCAGCACCGACCACCACGGGGCGACGTGATAGGCAGTGCCCAGCTCGTAGGTCAGGTAGGCCGCGAGGAAGGCCAGTGCGAAATGGCTGAGATTGACCAGCCGCAGCAGGCCCCAGCTCAGGCTCAGGCCCAGCGCCAGCAAACCGTACATCCCGCCGGCCAGGACGCCCGAGATCAGCGCCTGGCCGAGAAGAGTTGCGCTCGGCATCGGATGTTACGGCAGCAACTTCACGCCCGGCGCCGCGAACTCGCGGGGCCAGACGACCTTCCAATGCTTGTTCTGCACCTGGCGAATGAGCTGCGCTGCCGCGCCGTGATTGTAGAGGCCGTCGAACTTCAGCGGACCGTAGATCGTGTTGATCACGTTCTTCTTCAGGAAGGCCGCGATCTGCTTGTCTTCGAGGCTCTTGGCGCCGTTCACGCCCTGCTCGAGGATCTGCCATTCCGAGACCATGCCGGCGGCCTGGGCGTCGATCACCGGATAGGGCAGGTTCGCCTTGGTGGCACGCTCCTTGTAGGCCTCGGCGATCCTCCGCACGCCCGGCCGGCTCATGAAGGGCTCGTCCGGCTCCAGGAACGTCGACGACCAGACGAGATTGCCGTCGGGCGACAGCGCCAGCGGCCCCGGCGCGGGATAGAGATGGAAGCTGTTCTTCGGCGTATAGTCGAGCTTGCGCAGCGCCTCGAGGATCTGGTTGCTCTCGAGTCCGAGCGAGCCGACCCACAGGAAATCGGCATTGGCCTCCTTCACGCGCGCGGCGATGGCGCCGAAGTCGCGGTTGCCCGATTCGTACTCGAGATAGAGCGGCACCTTCACGCCGCGCTTCTCGGCCTGGGTCTTCATGCCCTGCGCCATGAACTGCGCCGAGGGGAACTTGCTGGTCAGAATGACCATGCTCTTCGGTGGGACCGGCAGGCTGGCCATAGCATCCAGGATCACGTTGGGATAGCTCTTGTCCGGTTCCGGGCCGAACGGCGTCGCCGGAAACGCCATGTCGTAGGTCTGGAGCTTCGGGATGCCCATGCTGCTCTGGATGATGACCTTTCCGTACCGCTGGGCGACGCCCATCGCCGCCAGGATCGGCGCCGTCGCATAGGGCCCCTGGATCAGATCGACCTTGTCCACCGTGATCAGCTTCTCGTAGAGGCTGCGTGCCACGTCCGGTTTGGACTGGTCGTCGAGGAGCACATACTCGACGGGCCGGCCGAGGAAGCCGTCGCGGCTGTTGATCTCCTCGACCATGATCTCCGAGGCGATCTTGTGGATGACCGCGGTCTGCGCGAGGAATCCCGTCAGCGAGAGCGTGCCGCCCACGCGGACCGGCTTCCCGGAAGGCGCTGCGCGTCCGATGGAAGGCGCCGCCAGCGCTGCCGTCGAGCCCAACAATCCAGCCAAGACATGGCGACGACGCCATGAACCCACCCGCTTGTGCATCTGCTTCCTCCATCGACGTCTATTTGTCTTGAACGTCGTTGGATCGGATCGTGGAGGATCGATCCTCGTAAGTAAATCGGATTTTCGAAACTTTCGAAAATATTGAATTCAAGAAGCCAGTGGTGGTTCGGCGTATTGCCGAGACCGCAGACGCAGCGTGTCTTTCGGCCTATTCTCAGCCCGGTTCGCAACGGAGAGAGTCCCAATGAAGAGCTACAAGGTCGTCGAATTCGGCCAGCCCCTGCAGAAGGTCGAAGAGAGCAACCCCGCGCCGCAGGGTGCCGAAGTCCTGGTCAAGGTCACGGCCGCCGGCGTGTGTCACAGCGACGTGCACTTGTGGGAAGGCTTCTTCGACATGGGCGGCGGCAACAAGGTGTCGACTCAGAAGACCATGAACCCGCCGCGCACCATGGGGCATGAGATCGTGGGCGAGGTCGTGGCGCTGGGTCCCGACGCCAAGGGCGCCAGGGTCGGCGACAAAGCGGTCGTCTATCCCTGGATCGGTTGCGGCACCTGCTGGTACTGCGCCAACGGCCGCGAGCATCTCTGCCCGACGCCGCGGGCGCTCGGCGTCAACAAGGACGGCGGCTATGCCGACCACGTCCTCGTTCCCGATGCGAAGTATCTCTACCCCTACGGCGACATCCCGACCGAGCTGGCCTGCCTCTATGCCTGCTCCGGCATCACCGCCTTCAGCGCGGTGAAGAAGGCGGTCGGCGAGGATGCCGGCAAGCCCATCCTGGTGATCGGTGCGGGCGGCGTCGGGCTGATGGGCGTGAAGTTCGCGCAGTCGGTGCTGGGCCATGCGCCGATCGTGGCCGACATCGACGAGAACAAGCGCAAGCTCGCGCTCGACAACGGCGCGGTCGCGGCCATCGATCCGCGCGACAAGGATGCCCGAAAGAAGATATTCGAGCTGACCGGCGGGACCGGCGTCGGCGCGGCCATCGACTTCGTCGGCGCCGAGAGCACCGCGCAATTCGGCGTCAAGGCACTGGCCCGCGGCGGCCGCCTGATCGTCGTCGGCCTGTTCGGCGGCACCTTCTCCCTGCCCATGCCGATGTTCGCCTTCACCGGCTGCCAGATCGTCGGCTCCGTCACCGGAAGCCCGGGCGAGATGAAGGAGATGATGGCCCTGGTCACCGCCGGCAAGGTGACGCCGGTCCCGATCGTCAAGCGCACGCTCGACGAGGCCGACGCGACGCTGCAGGAACTGCGCAAGGGCCTGATCATGGGGCGGGCCGTCCTCGTTCCGTGAGCCAGGCGACACGCGCCCTCGCCCACGCCTTCGATACCGGAGCGCTCGCTGCAGGGCGGGCGTTCTTCCTGCGCGCCGAGGATCCGCCTTTCGCGGAGATCGACGCGGAGCAGTCGTTCCGTCCGGCGTTCCTTCGGCTGAAGCAGGCCGTGCCGCGGCTGGAGCGCGGCGGGCACGGTCTGGGCCTCGTGCTGCTGACGAAGCACAAGGAAGAGAACTTCGCCAACATTGCGCGCGGCTGGGCACTGCTCGCGCCCGGCGGCACGCTGGTCTGTGCCGGCGCCAACGACGACGGTGCCGCGAGCCTCGAGAAGCATGTCCGCAAGGCCTTCGGCGGTGTCGACACGCTCTCGAAATTCCACAGCCGCGTCTTCTGGTTCACGAAAGGGGACCGCACGCCGCCCGACTACTGGCAGAAGCTCACGACCCTGCAGCCGGTGGGCGACGGTTCGTGGCTGAGCCAGCCCGGCGTCTTTTCCTGGGATCATGTGGACGACGGCTCCGCCCTCCTCGCGGCGCACCTTCCGAATGACCTCTCGGGCAACGTCGCCGATTTCGGCTGCGGCTGGGGCTTCCTCACGCGCCACGTCCTGAGCACGTGCACCGCCGTCACCGGGATCGACGGCATCGACGCCGAGCATCGCGCCCTCGAAGCGGCCCGCGCGAACGTTCCCGATCCGCGCGCGACGTTCCATTGGCTCGACCTTATCAACGAAGCCGTGCCGGCGACCTACGACATCATCGTCTGCAACCCGCCCTTCCATGCCGGCCGCGCTGCCGAACCCGCTCTGGGCCAGGGGTTCATCGCCGTCGCCTCCCGCGCGCTGAAGCCGGGCGGCCGCTTCTACATGGTCGCCAATCGCGGCCTGCCGTACGAGCCGCTCCTCAAGGCTCACTTCGCGTCGTTCGAGACGCTGGCCGACAACAACAAGTTCAGAGTGACGCTGGCGCGCCGCTGAAAAGGCCGGCGATCAGGAACTCCTTGTTTCCCTCAGCGCCGGTGATCGGGCTTTCGGTCACGCCGAGCACCTGCCAGCCGGGTTGCTCACCCAGCCACGACGAGATCGTCTCGACGACCTCGGCGTGCAGCTCGGGCTCGCGCACGATGCCGCCCTTGCCGACCCGGCCCTTGCCGACCTCGAACTGCGGCTTGATCAGGGCCGCGAGATGCGCGCCCGGGGCAGCGAGCGCGAGAGCGGCCGGCAGGACGAGCCGCAGGCCAACGAACGAGGCATCGCAGACGACGAGGTCGATCGGGTCAGAAATATCCTCGCGCGTAACGTCGCGGATGTTGGTCTTCTCCATCGACACGACACGCGGGTCCGTGCGCAGCTTCCAGGCCAGCTGGTTGGTGCCGACGTCGACGGCATAGACCTTCGACGCCCCGCGCTGCAGGAGGCAGTCGGTGAATCCACCGGTGGACGACCCGACGTCGAGCGCAGTGCGACCAGCCACGGGAATTGCGAAATGGTCCAGCGCCTTCTCGAGCTTCAATCCACCGCGCGAGACATAGGGATGGAGCTGACCGCGCACCTCGAGCGGCATGTCCTCTGCGACGGGCTGCCCAGCCTTTTCCAGCCGCCGGTCGTTCGAAAAGACCAGCCCGGCCATGACCAGCCGCTGCGCCGCCGCGCGTGTTTCCACGAGCCCCCGCTCGACCAGCGCCACGTCCAGCCGCGTCTTCGCCAATACTGTCTCCCTTCGGACGACCTGCTAGCATGGCAGACATGAGCATGAAACTTCTCGAGGGCGAGCGCGCCCTGATCACCGGCTGCGCCGGCGGCATCGGCCGCGGCATCGCCAGGGCACTCAAGGCCGAGGGCGCGACCGTGCTCGGCAGCGACATCGCCGCCCCGCCGGCCGAGGACGGTCTCGATTTCCTCGCCGCCGACCTGTCGAGGCGCGACGGCTGGAGGGACCTGCTCGACGCGGCGGTCAATAAGCTCGGCACGATCTCGTTGTTCGTGCATGCCGCCAGCCCGCGGCGCCTCGAGGTCGACACGCCGCTGTCGGTCAGCGAGGAGACCTGGGACCGGATGACCGACATCAATCTGCGTTCGGGATTTTTCCTCGCCCGAGAAGTCGGTCGCCACATGCGCGAAAACAAGATCAAGGGCCGCATGATCCTGGTCACCTCGCAGCACCGCGAGATGCCGCGCAACCTGCCGCATTACAGCGCCTCGAAGGCGGGCATGACGATGGTGATGAAGGAACTGGCGCGCGTCCTGGCTCCGAACGGTATCCGCGTGAACGCGATCGCGCCGGGCGCGATCCCGGGCGGCGGCTTCGTAGCGGACAATCTCGCGGACCTCGTGGCGCAGATCCCGCTCGGACGCCCGGGCACGCCCGACGACATCGCCCAGGTCGCCGTCGCGATCCTGTCGGAAAGATTTGGCCGCTATGTGGTGGGTACGACGGTAGAAGTCGATGGTGGATTGGGCCTCGCGAGCTGGATTCCTGCCAAGGCTTGACCTCGCCTTGCGGAAAGGTTGAGGTGCGGGCCGCAAAACGGAGGACTGGACCATGACGCTTCGCATCAATTCGACGGCACCCGACTTCAAGGCCGAGACGACCCAGGGTCCGATCGAGTTCCACAAGTGGATCGGCGACAGCTGGGCGATCCTGTTTTCGCATCCGAAGGACTTCACGCCGGTCTGCACCACCGAGCTCGGCTACATGGCGGGCCTCAAGCCGCAGTTCGACAAGCTGAACACCAAGATCATCGGCCTGTCGGTCGATCCGGTAACCAACCATTCCAAGTGGGCGAAGGACATCGAGGAGACCCAGGGTCACGCCGTCACCTTCCCGATGATCGGCGATCCCGAACTCAAGGTGGCGACCGCCTATGACATGCTGCCGGAAGGCGCGGGCACGACCTCCGAAGGCCGCACCGCCGCCGACAACGCCACCGTGCGCTCGGTGTTCATCATCGGCCCCGACAAGAAGATCAAGGCGATGCTCACCTACCCGATGAGCAGCGGCCGCAACTTCGACGAGGTGCTGCGCCTGCTCGAATCCTGCCAGCTCACGGCCAAGCATCAGGTGGCGACGCCGGTAAACTGGAAGAAGGGTGAGGACGTGATCATCGTGCCCGCCGTGTCGGACGAGGCCGCCAAGGCCAAGTACCCGAACGGCTGGAAGGCCCCGAAGCCCTACCTGCGCATCGTTCCGCAGCCGAAGGACTGAGAGAAAAGGTCCCTCACTCCGTTCGGGATGACACCGTTGGTTTGATTGGCGTACTGCGCAACGCCCAACAAGATTGTCATCCCGAACGGAGTGAGGGACCTTTCGATTCTTGGGGCTGCAGGAGACGCGGACATGACCAACGACCTCTGGCGCTGGACGGCGCGCGACTTGGCGCAGGCGATCGCAAGGGGCGCCGTCTCCAGCGAGGACGCGACCCGTTCCGTCCTCCGTCGCATCGAGGCCGTCAATCCGCAGGTCAATGCCGTCGTCGACGTCATGGCCGACGAGGCCGTGCGGGCCGCGCGCGACGCCGACACCGCGCGCCGCAGCGGTGCCGCCTGCGGCCCGCTTCACGGCGTGCCCGTGACTGTCAAGGTCAACGTCGACACCAAGGGCCGCGCCACCACCAACGGCGTCGTGGCCTTTCGCGATCTGGTGGCCACCGAGGACAGCCCGGTCGTCGCCAACCTGCGCAAGGCCGGGGCGGTCATCGTCGGGCGCACCAACACGCCGGCCTTTTCGCACCGCTGGTTCACCGACAACGAGCTGCACGGCGCGACGCGCAACCCCTGGGGCAAGGGACTGACGCCTGGCGGATCGAGCGGCGGCGCGGCGGCGGCGCTCGCGGCCGGCATGGGCGCCATCGCGCACGGAAACGACTATGGCGGGTCGATCCGCTACCCTGCCTATGCCTGCGGCGTTGCAGGCCTGCGGCCAACGCCCGGCCGCGTGCCGGCCTTCAACCCGTCCGGTACCGCCGAGCGGCCGATCACGGCGCAACTCATGTCCGTACAGGGCCCGCTGGCGCGCTCCATCGCGGATCTGCGCCTCGCCTTCGCCGCGATGGCGATGGGCGACGCGCGCGATCCGAATTGGGTACCGGCGCCGCTCACCGGTCCCTCGCCGTCCCGTCCGCTGCGCGCCGCCATCGCACCGGCCCCGTTCGAGGATGTCGTGCCGGAAGTGCGCGCCGCGATCGTGGCGGCCGGCGAGGCGCTCAAGGCCGCCGGCTATGAAGTCGAGGAGATCGCGCCGCCGCATCTCGGCGAAGCGGCAGAGCTGTGGCACCGCATGGTCGTCAATGACGAGCGGCGGGGCTTCGTGGCCACGGTGCAGGCGCTGGGCGACGCCGCGGCCATACGCAATGTCGAAGGCCATCTGCGCTACGTGCCCGAGATCGACGCCGGCGGTCTGCTCGATGCATTCGGCCCGCGCCTCGCCCTGATGCGCGCCTGGTCGCTGTTCTTCGCGGACTATGCCGTCGCGGTCGTGCCGGTGTCGCACGTCCTGCCCTTCCCCGACGGGCTCGACCTCCAGGAACAGCCGGTGGTGGATCGGATGATGGCGGCGCAGCACTGCCTGCTCGCGACCCCCGTGCTGGGCTATCCATCTGTGTCGGTGCCGACCGGCCTCGCCGATGGAACGCCCGTGGGCGTTCAGGTCATCGCCGCCCGTTTCCGTGAGGATCTCTGCCTCGACGCGGCGGAGATCGTCGAGGCGCACGCCCCGCGCCTCACGCCCATCGACCCTCGCGATTAACCGCGCGCGCGCTCCGAGGATTGTCCCAGTGCGGCCAGCGCCGTCGCCACGATCTGCGGCGCGTTGAGGCCAGCCCATTCGTACTGACGGGCCGGTGCGGCGTGATCGAGGAAGCGGTCGGGCAGGACGAGCGGCCTCACCTTGAGGCCGGCGTCGAGCAGGCCCGAGGTCGCGAGATACTGCAGCACGAAGCTCGAGAAGCCACCGACCGAACCTTCTTCGATCGTGATCAGCACCTCGTGCTCGCGCGCGAGTCGGCGGATCAGGTCGGTGTCGAGTGGCTTGGCGAAGCGCGCGTCGGCCACCGTGGTGCTCAGCCCCTTGGCGCCGAGATCCTCCGCCGCCACCAGGCATTCCTGCAGGCGCGCGCCAAAGTTCAGGATCGCAATCTTGGTGCCCTCGCGCACGATCCGGCCCTTGCCGATCTCGAGCGGCGTGCCCTTGGCTGGCAATTCGATGCCGACCCCCTCCCCGCGTGGATAGCGGAAAGCCGAGGGACGGTCGTCGATCTGCGCCGCCGTGGCGACCATGTGCATCAGTTCAAGTTCGTCGCCCGCCGCCATGACCACGAAGTCCGGCAGGTTGCCGAGATAGGCGACGTCAAAGGAACCGGCATGGGTGGCGCCGTCGGCACCGACCAGTCCGGCGCGATCGATGGCGAAGCGCACCGGCAGCTTCTGAAGCGCGACGTCGTGCACGACCTGATCGAAGGCGCGCTGCAGGAAGGTCGAGTAGATCGCGGTGAACGGCTTGAAGCCCTCGGTCGCGAGCCCGGCGGCGAAGGTGACGCCATGCTGCTCGGCGATCGCCACGTCGAAGGTCCGCTCGGGGAAGCGCTCGGCGAACTTGTCGAGGCCGGTGCCCGACGGCATCGCCGCGGTGATCGCCACGATCTTCTTGTCCGCCTCCGCCTCGGCCATGAGCGCCTTCGCGAACACGGCGGTGTATTGCGGCGCGTTGGCCACCGGCTTCGACTGCTTGCCGGTGACGACGTCGAACTTCACGACGCCATGGTACTTGTCCGCGCTCGCCTCGGCCGGGGCATAGCCCTTGCCCTTCTTGGTGACGACATGGACCAGGATCGGCTTGTCGAGGTCGCTGTCGCGGGCGTTCTTCAGCACCGGCAGCAGATGGTCGAGATTGTGACCGTCGACCGGTCCGACATAGTAGAAACCCAGCTCGTCGAACAGAGTGCCGCCGGCGACGAAGCCGCGGGCGAACTCCTCGGCCCGCTTGGCCGCCAGTTCCAGCGGCTTGGGCAGGCTCTCGGCGAAGGTGCGGCCAAGATTGCGCAGGGTGACGTAGGGCCGGCCCGAGAGCAGACGCGAGAGATGGCCCGACAGCGCGCCGACCGGCGGCGCGATCGACATGTCGTTGTCGTTCAGCACCACGATCAGCCGCGAGCGCAGCGCGCCCGCATTGTTCATCGCCTCATAGGCCATGCCGGCGCTCAGCGCGCCGTCGCCAATGACCGCAACGACGTTGTTCGAACCGCCCGCCAGGTCGCGCGCCACCGCCATGCCAAGTCCGGCCGAGATCGACGTCGAGGAATGGGCGGCACCGAACGGATCGTATTCGCTCTCCGAACGGCGCGTGAACCCGGAGAGTCCGCCCTCCTGGCGCAGGGTGCGGATGCGGCTGCGGCGGCCGGTGACGATCTTGTGCGGATAGGCCTGATGACCGACGTCCCAGATCAGGCGATCCCGCGGGGTGTCGAAGACATAGTGCAGCGCCACCGTCAGCTCGACCACGCCCAGCCCCGCGCCGAGATGGCCGCCGGTCACGGAAACCGCCGAAATCGTCTCCTGACGCAACTCGTCGGCAAGCTGGCGCAGCTGGTCGGCCCGCAGGCGACGGATGTCGGCGGGAACGTCGACGGTATCGAGGAGCGGCGTCGTACTCTGCCCAGTCATTGAAACATCATACTCCTGCGGAGCGTCCCGCGCCCCAACTTCAGCTGCGGCGCGCCACGACGAATTCTGTGGCTTGCCGCAACAGATCCGCCGCCTCGCCGAACGGCTCGAGATGCGCCGCCGCCTGCCGTGCCAGGATGGCCGCCTGCGCCCGCGCGCGCTCGACTCCCAGAATGGAAACGAACGTCGCCTTTCCCGCCGCTTCGTCCTTGCCGGTCGCCTTCCCGAGTTCGGCCGCATCGCCCTCGATGTCGAGCAGGTCGTCGACGATCTGGAAGGCGAGGCCGAGATCATGGGCATACATCGCCAGCGCCGTACGCGCGTGATCGCTTGCTTTCCCGAGGATGGCACCGGCGGTGCACGAGAACGAGATCAACGCCCCGGTCTTCAATCGTTGCAGGTGAGTGATGGCGCCGATCGACTGGTCGGAACCCTCCTCCTCGGCCAGCAAATCGAGCATCTGGCCGCCGACCATGCCGCGGGCGCCGGCTGCCTTCGCCAGGTCCGCGACCAGAGCGACGCGCACGGCGGGATCGCCATGCGTATCCTCGTGGGCGAGCACCTCGAAGGCCAGCGCCTGCAGCGCGTCGCCGGCCAGGATGGCCGTCGCCTCGTCGAACTGACGATGGCACGAAGGCTTTCCCCGCCGCAGGTCGTCGTCGTCCATCGCCGGCAGGTCGTCGTGGATCAGCGAATAGGCGTGCACGAACTCGATGGCGCAGGCCGTGCGCAAGGCCGGCATCGTGCCGACCCTGAACAGGGTGGCGCCGGCCAGCACGAAGAAGGCCCGGAGCCGCTTGCCGCCGCCCAGGCTGGAATAGCGCATCGCATCGAAGACGCGCGCCTCGCCCGAGGCGCCGCTCGGCAGCAGGCGCTCCATGGTGCGTTCGACCGATTCGGCGGCGAACGAGAGCGCCGCGTCAAACCGGGTGTGCGACGACAATGGCATGGAGGGGAGGATCAGCCGAGATCTGCGGGCTGGGTCCCGCCCGAACCGTCGGCCGCGAAGACGATCTTCTCGACCTTCATCTTCGCTTCGGAGAGCCGCTGCTCGCAATGGCGCTTCAGCAAGGCACCGCGCTCATAGGCCGAAATAGCCTCGTCGAGCTTCACCTGACCGCGTTCCAGCTGCTGGACGATGCCTTCAAGTTCCTTGAGCGCATCCTCGAAGGAGAGCGCCGCAATGTCCTTGGGCAGTGTGGGTTCTTTTGCCAATTCTTGCCTCTCGAAGGGGACGGCGCGGATGGTACCCGGGCGCCGCGAACATGTCGAAAAATGCCGCCCACGTCACGGAAATAGGCCGAAATTACTGAATCAGAGAGCAGAGCGACGCGAGTGCAACTAATGATAATCAATTCACGCATCTGTGGCATGGCGGCTTTGCACGTTCGCAGGTCAAAACCCGCTCCTCGCGCATTGCGGGATGGGTGAGGCGATGGCAGGTTCCGCTCCGCAAAGAAATAAACGGCCATTTACCAAAAGGAGCAGACGCCGATGGGCAACGTCAGTCATCTCGTAACGCGCACCGCCGCCTTCCAGAGCTCGATCGAGAACGGTCTCGCCGAAGGATCGAGCAGCAAGGACCGCCAGTTCGTCACGGCGCTCGCCCGCGGCCTCGACATCCTGCGCGCCTTCCACGCCGGCGAAGGCATGCTGGGCAACCAGGAAATCGCCCATCGTACCGGCCTGCCCAAGCCGACCGTCGCCCGCCTGACCCACACGCTGACCGAGCTGGGCTACCTCAACTACATCCGCCGCTTCCGGAAGTACGAGCTGGGCGCCTCGGTCCTGGCGCTGGGCTATGCCGCCATCTCGAGCATGGACGTCCGCCGGGCCTCGCGTCAGCCGCTGGAGCAGCTCGCGCACGCCCTCAACGCCTCGACCGCGCTGGGCGGCCGCGACCGTCACTCGATGATCTACCTCGAAGCCTGCCGCGGCCCGTCGGTGGTGGCGATCACCCACGATGTCGGCACGCGCGTGCCGATGGCGAGCACGGCGATGGGCCGCGCCTATCTGTTCACGCTGCCGGACGTCGACCGCAACAAGCAGATCGATGCGATCCGTCGCCGCTGGCGCGACGACTGGACCAAGGTCAAGACGGGCCTCGAGCGTTCGTTCAAGGAACTGGCCGATCGCGGCTTCTGCGTGACCTGGGGCGAGTGGCTGCCCGAGCTCTGCGGCGTCGGCGTGCCGTTGCGCAACTCCGACGGCACGGCGGCCTATGCCGTCAACGCCTCGGCGCCGATCTATCAGATCAGCCGCGACCGTCTCGAAGCCGACTGGGGTCCGCGCCTGGTCAAGGTCGCGCGCGACATCCGGACCGGCATGGCGGCGCAGCCGGCCATCTCGGCCTCCGCCGGCCCGGCCATGCGCCCGATGATGAGCAACGGTCATCGACCGCCGATGTCGGCGATGGCGCGCCGCTAGGCGCGCCGCTTCTTTCCGAGGCCTTCGAACATGGCGCTCCAACGACCGGCCGACGCGCGGCCGGTCGCGCCGTGTGGGTGGCGCGGTTTCAATGGCGTGATCGGCCATCAGGTCGTGTCCTGGCGTCCCGGTTTCGTCGAGATGCGCCTCGATGTGCGGCCGGAGCTCTGTAACGCCAACGGCCTGCTGCACGGCGGCGTGCTGATGACCCTTCTCGACTCGGCCAGCGGCTTCGCCTGCACCTTCAACGAGACGGCGACGGCCCGTCGGCTGTCCGTGACGCTCGCCTTCACCACGCAGTTCATCAAGGCCGGCCGCGAAGGCGACGTGCTCACGATCCTCGGCGCCTGGCGCCCCTCGACCAGCCAGAGCACCTTCGCCGCCGAGACCGAGATCTACAACCAGGCGAACGAGCTGCTCGCCACAGGCGCCGGCACCTTCCGCTACCTCAAGGGCGAGCGCAGCGACGGCGTGCTGGAGTTTCTCGACCAGAAGGCCGCGGAATAACCGTTCGCGGCGATCAAACGGCGAACCGCCATCAGGTCGCTCCGGAAAGCGTCATAGGCTTCGCGTTTCGCCATGTCGTCCGGCAGGCGCAACAGGTAGGACGGGTGCACCGTCGCGTAGCCCCGCTGCCCGTCGAACATCATCGGACCGCGCGTTTTCAACACCGAGAGCGGCTTGCCGGTGAGGCCGAGCAATGCAGTGGCGCCCATCGCGACCACGAGCTTCGGCCGCACGAAGGCAAGCTCGCGCTGCAGCCACCAGCGATAGCGCTTCACCTCGCCGGGATTCGGCCGCTTGTGCAGCCGCTTCTTGCCGCGCGGCTCGTACTTGAAATGCTTCACCGCGTTGGTGACGTAGACGGCTGAACGATCGATGCCGGCCTCGGCCAACGCCTTGTCGAAAAGCTGGCCGGCCGGCCCGATGAACGGCCTCCCTTCCCGCTCCTCCTGATCGCCCGGCTGCTCGCCGACGAACGCGACGGCGGGTTCCATCGGACCTTCGCCCAGCACGGCCCGGTCTGCGCCCGGCGTCAGCGGCTCCGAGGCCGCGATCAATCGATTCAGCTCCTCCAGCGTCTTCGGTCCCTGCTCTGCCATCGCCGCAACGGCCTTCAACGGATCGCGCTTCTCCCGCTCCGCCGCCTCGCGCGCGACCATCTCGCGGGCGCGCGCCGGCGCCTGCTGCACGAGGCTGGCGATCGACGCGGCTTCCGGCAGGTTGCGCCAGTACTTCTCGGGCATGTGCTGCCGCATCGCCTTGGGGTTCAGGCGTGCCGGATTGAAAATGTTCTCGTAGTAGCAGCGCCACGCTGCCTCGAAGCCATCTGAGTCTGGTGCGTCGCTGCGCCGGGCAGGCGGCCCCACAGTGAGCGTTCTGCGATTCCAATGCAGCGAGCCCTTCGGCGTGAGGATCGACCAGACCAGGCTCTGGAATCGCTCGACGAAGAAGCCGGACGTCGCCTCGACGATGAAGTGCTCGGGCTCGAACCAGGACACGAACCTCTCGGCACCGTCGGGATCGTGAGTTTCGCGGAAGCGCACGAAGGCATGCATCTTGTGCAGGTCGCGGCGCACCGACTTCGCCATGCCTTCCAGGCGATGCACCAGCGGATCGCTCTGGACGTCGAGCAATGCGCGCTCGCCGTTCAGCACACGCGAGATCGCGGTATAAAGCAACGCGTAGCGCTCACGGTCGGAGTGGCAGACCACGAGCCGGATCAGCTCGCCCAGCGCGCGGGGCAAAGCGACCGGAGGCGCCGCCTCGAAGTCGCCCGGGCGATCGCCGAACAGTTCGCTTTCGTCTGCCGCGCTCCAGGAAACCGATGCCGGTGGCGCCCTGTGTGCGACAAGCCTGCGGACGGCGGCCCGGAAGCCGTCGAGGTCGGCGCCCTCGCGCAGTGCCACGCCAATCAAAAGAGACTTCCCTGCACCGGCGCCTCCGCGAGGTTGGTGCGAAGGTCGGCCCGGTCGGAGATCCTCGTCGGCCGATAGTCGGCGGTGATGAGGAAAGGCAGAAACCGCTTCACGCTGCGGGCCAGCCGGCCGATGTCGGCGAGGCGCAGCCGCGCATGCCGCCGCGCCGCGATGATCTTGTCGACCGAGCGCACGCCGAGGCCCGGCACCCGCAACAGCATCTCGCGATCGGCCGTGTTCACGTCGAGCGGGAAGCGCTCGCGGTTCTGCAGCGCCCAGGCCGACTTCGGATCGATGTCGAGAGCGAGCATGCCGTCCCGGCCCGCGCTCGCCACCTCGTCGGCGGAGAAGCCGTAGAAGCGCAGCAGCCAGTCGGCCTGGTAAAGACGGTTCTCGCGTTGCAGCGGCGGCGCCTTCATCGGCAGCACCGCGCTCGGCGACGGAATCGGACTGAAGGCGGAATAGTAGACGCGGCGCAGCGCATAGTCCTTGTAGAGCACGGCGCTGGTGTTCAGCAGCGCCGCATCGGTGGTCGCATCGGCGCCGACGATGACCTGCGTGCTCTGCCCCGCCGGGGAGAACTTGCGGCGATCCTCCCTGGCTTCGTCGATGCGCTCCTTCATCTGGCCCATGGCACCGGTGATCGACGCCGCCTTCTTCTCCGGCGCGAAGCGCGCGAGGCTGTCGGCCGACGGCAGCTCGATGTTGATCGACAGCCGGTCGGCGAACAGGCC
This sequence comes from Reyranella sp., assembly GCA_046296475.1. Taxonomy (GTDB): domain Bacteria; phylum Pseudomonadota; class Alphaproteobacteria; order Reyranellales; family Reyranellaceae; genus Reyranella. The sequence goes on along the minus strand of JBKBLH010000019.1, from coordinate 51,241 downwards.
GGCCTGCTCGATCAGCCAGGGATTGGCCTCGGGGATGGTCTTCAGATGGATGTAACCCGCGTAACCATGCTTCTGCCGCAGCGTCTTCGCGACCAGCACGAGTTGCTCCATCGTGTGATCGGGATTGCGGATGATGCCGGAGGAGAGGAACAGGCCTTCGATGTAGTTGCGCTTGTAGAAGTTGAGCGTGAGCGAGACGACCTCGTCGACAGTGAAACGCGCCCGCTCCACATTCGAGGAGCGGCGGTTGATGCAATAGGCGCAGTCGAACAGGCAGTAGTTCGTCAGCAGGATTTTCAGCAGCGACACGCAGCGCCCATCCGGCGTGTAGGCATGGCAGATGCCGTTGCTGGTCGAGCCGATGCCCTCGGGCCCAGCCGCCCGCTTCGGCGCGCCCGAGGAGGCGCAGGAGGCGTCATACTTGGCGGCGTCCGACAGAATGCGCAGTTTGGTCGTGAGCTTTTCGTCCAACAACGTCTCCTGTAGGGAAGAGCGTTGTTCTCTATATGTTCACTTTCAGGGCAAACGCAAGCGGCGCCGGATTCTGCTGGCAATTCAGACCGTTAGACGGCGGCCGCTTCGCTCGGTAGCGAACGCAACCTGTAACGGAGCCACATCGTCCCGCCATCCAGCACGTCGTGGCTCATGAGAGTCATGCTCTCGAGCGGCGCCGGCCCGAGGTCGGTGTCGCCGGAATTGAACACGATCGGCCCGCCGGTGCTGCCGTCGATAACGGGACAGATCACCAGGCTCAACTCGTCGATCAGCCCGGCCCGCAGGAAGGCGCCGTTCGCCCCGCCCCCGCCTTCCAGCATGATCCGCTCGATGCCGAGTTCGCGATTGAGCGTCTCGAGCGCCGCCGCGAGATCGATCTCGGTCTTGCCCGCGAAGATGTACGAAACCCCATCGGCGCGCAGGCCGGCCAGGTGCCGGTCCGGCACGGCCTCGGTCAGGATCACGAGGATCGGATCGCCGCCGATGTCGCGCCGCGCCCAGACCGCCTTGCCATGCCCATCGAGGAAGATGCCCCACGCCTTGGCCTCGCGCTGCGCAAACCAGTTCTCGCGCCGGAACGTCTGATCCGTGTCGCGATAGTGCGGCTCCTTGCCCTTGGCGAATTCCTGCGCCGTAACGCGACCGCACAGCCACGACCCGCCGCCCATCTGGTCGTGCAGCCGCTCGAACAGGTTGGGCACGACATTGACCTTCGGCCGCCAGCGGCTGCCCCAGATGCGACCGTCGACGCTGCAGACCATGTGGCAGAGGACGTAGGGTTTCATGGCCGCATCATAGCCCAACCCGGTCGATCAGAAATCGAATCCGGGCAGCGGCAACTGGCGCCCCCGAAATGGCAGACGTCCCACGACACGGTGTGTCGCCTTGCCCAGCAGGCTATGGACGAGAACGATCTCGCGCACCGTCCAGCCAATCGCCTTGATGCGGCGCTCGGGCAGGATCTTGTCGCTCCGCATCAACGTCATGTGAGGACGGACGGCGTGCCTTCGTTTCGTGCCGGGTGAGGTCAGGGCATCGCGCAGCCGAGTCGAGAGGCGGTCGAGGTCGGCACAAGCCCTTCCGGCAGAGAGCACGAGCGCGCCCCGGCTGAGGGACTTCACGCCTCCGAATGAGAGGCGGAACGGCGGCCTTTCGACGGTCACGGCCTGCCGCGCGATAGCGTCGATATCCTCCGCCGTCGGAGGCACCACATAGTCGCCGACCCGCCACAGCGGGACGTGGAGATGGTCCGGCGGCACTTCCGGTCCCGAAAGGCCCGCTCGCTCGCTGAGCTTGCGCCGGAGATCGCAGATTGCCTCAACCGCCTCCGCGTCGGGCAGCACAGCGAAGAACAGCCGGTCGGTCGGCCTCACCGTGATCATGGCGCGTCGCGAACGTCTTCCCCGGAAGGATCAACCCAGCGGCAGCCGCGCCAGGCAGCGATTCGCCTGGCCCACTCGGCCGTGGATGAGCGCGACTTCGCGAACCGTCCAGGCGATGGGCTCGACCGGCCGGGCCTCGACGTGGCGGCCGTCGTGAAGCAGGGTCACGTGCGGCGTGTAGCGGCGGGCCGGCCGCGGCGTGTCGTCGAGCGCATCGCTCAGGCGCTGCTGCAGCACCTCGAGGCCGATGGTCGCCTCCTCTCCCGTCAGCACCAGGGCGCCGTTGGAGAAGCTGGTCAGCCGATCGAAGGCAACCCGGAAGGACGGCATCGGGATCGCGCGGGCTCGCGCCACCCAGTCCTCGATGTCGCCGGTATCGGGTAGGCCGATGCCCTCGTGCACAGGCGCCAGATTGACATGGAAGTGCGTAGCCTTCAGCAGCCTGCCGGTCAGGCCGTGCCGGGCCCGCCAGACGGCAGCGCGCTCGGCGATCCTGTCCGCCGTCGCAGCGTCCGGCACGACCGCGAAGAACAGGCGGTCGGTGACACGCCGTCCGGCCTGGCGAATCCCGGCGTGTCGCCTCAGAAGGCGATCGACACCCAACCGCGAGACGCCCGGTTGCGGCCGGTACGGCATGGTCCGCCCTGTCCCAAACATCGCGTTCGTCCTCGCGAAACATTCGCTCACGCCTACCTCCCTGACCATTTGTTCATGATATGTTCTCTTTTGGGTCGAGACAAGGTCTCAGGGCAGGTGAGAAACATTTGATACGATATCTGGATGCAGATTCGCGGCTTCTACGAATTGGGCCACGCGCTCGACATCATCGATGGCGAGAGCCATGGCTTCGTGCCGGCCGACATAGCGAAGGTCGAGCGGTATTGGGCGCACGGCGACATGCACGACAGCGCCGCCGGCTTCGTGCTCCGCCTGCGCGACGGCCGCCGCGCCTATGGCGAGTTCCTGCACTGGCACGGCTTCGAGCAGGACGAGGATTTCAGGATCGACGTCGAGATGCTGGCGGACGACGAAGTGCCCTCCACCCCCCTCCGCGAGCCGATCGACCCGTCGGCGCCCTGGCCGCCGGGCGGCTGGTCGGACGAGACCGCCCATCTCGATCGCCTGCTCGCCCGCGGCCGGGAGGATTGACTGGCGGCTTGCCGAAGTGCTTCGGCTTCGCCTTGCCCGCCTCGCGCTCGAGAGATGCCCTCTACCTGACGGTGATCTCCGCGCCGCCCAGTCCGGCGAATTCGGTCTTGGCGACGCCGGCGCCCGGCAGGAACTGCGGCGGGTGCACCGAGCCGGTCAGGATCATGTCACCGGCCTTCAACTGCTTGCCGTTGGCGATCAGCCTGTTGGCGAGCCAGGCGAGCGAGATCATCGCGCCGCCCATCACGTTGCTGCCGGGGCCGGCGCCGATCTCCTTGCCCTCGAACTCGGAGCGGCCCTTCACGTTGGCGAAGTCGGTCTTCTGCCAGTCCTTGATCTCGGTGCCGACGATGCAGGCGGCCTGCAGCACGTCGTCGGCGATGCGACCCGGGCCGCCCAGCCTGGAGGCGTCGCCGTAGCGGTTCTCGACCACTTCCATGCCGCAATAGAGGTTGGCGACGTAGTCCTTGATCGTGTCTGCGGTGTATTCCGTGCCAGCGGGCGCGTCCTTGGCCATGAGGGCGACCATCTCGCATTCGACGCCGGCCTTGAGCGGCCAGCCCTTCTCGAACACCGCGCCGCTCTGCCGGATGCCGCTGGTGTAGAGGCCGGCGAAGGCCGGGCCCGAGAGCTTCAGCGGCTCGTACTGGGCGGGAACGGCGAAGGCCACCTTCCAGCCGGCAAGCTTCCAGCCGGCGGCCTCGAGCTTGTCGTGGACCGCGAACTGCACCTTGTAGGCATCGGCCTCGGACAGGCTCGCCGTCGCATCCGCGAGCCAGTCCATCACCGTCTTCGAGCAGCGGCCTTCGACGATACGGTCGGCGAGTGCGGCGATTTCCTTGGCGTCCACGGCATTTCCTCCAGATTTGAGGAAGGGATAATTGCCGTGGACGCCGCGTCAGTGCAAGCGATGCAGCCCGTTCAGGCCGCCTTGGCCGGCTGGTACTTGCCGTAGAAGCTTTCGCCCTTCGCGGCCATGTCGCGCAGCAGCTTCGGCACCTCGAACTGGGGGCCGTACTTCTTCGCGAATTCGTCGCACTCGGCGACGAAGGTCTTGATGCCGACCTGGTCGATCAGGCTGATCGCCCCACCGGTCTGCGGCGCGAAGCCCAGGCCCATGATCGAGCCGACGTCTCCGTCCTGCGGGTTGGTCAGCACGTTGCTTTCGAGGCAGCGCGCGGTGTCGACCGCCTGCACGTAGAGCAGGCGCTTCTTGATCTCGTCCTCCTTGGCGCGCTTGTCCTCGCCCTCGCCGTAGAGCAGCTTCGGATCGGCCGGGAAATACTTCTGCAGCTCCGGCCACAGGCGCTTCTTGCCGTCGGCCGGATACTCGTAGAAGCCCTTGCCATTCTTGCGGCCGAAGCGCTCCAGCTTCTTCACCATCAGCTCGAGGATGTCCTCGGTGCCACCGCCTTCGAACTTCTGGCCGGCGGCCTCGGCGTCGCGACGGGTCTGGTCCATGATCTTCCACGACAGGTCGATGGCGACCTCGTCGTTGAGCGACAGCGGGCCGACCGGCATGCCGGCATAGCGCGCGCAGTTCTCGATCATGGCGGCAGGGATGCCCTCCTTCAGCATGCGATGGCCTTCGCTGATGAAGGCGCCGCAGACGCGGGAGGTGAAGAAGCCGCGGCTGTCGTTCACGACGATCGGCGTCTTGCGGATCTTCTGGACGAAGTCGAGGGCGCGCGCGAGCGTCTCCTGCGAGGTCTTCTGGCCGACGATGATCTCGACCAGCGGCATCTTCTCGACCGGCGAGAAGAAATGGAGACCGATGAACTGGTCGGGCCGCGACGAGGCTTCGGCGAGACCGGTGATCGGCAGCGTCGAGGTGTTCGACGCGAACACCGCGGTCTTGGGCAGCGCGGCCTCGGCCTTCTTCGTGGCTTCGGCCTTTACTTCCCGGTTCTCGAATACCGCCTCGATCACGAGGTCGCAGTCCTTGAGCGCGGCGAAGTCCGGCGTCGCCGTGACCTTCGCCAGCATCGCGTCGGCCTTCGCCTGGTCGAGGCGCTTGCGCTTCACGAGCTTGCCCAGCTCGTCGGCGATATGCGCCTTGCCCTTGTCGGCGGCCGCCTGATCACGGTCGATCAGCACGATGTCGAGCCCGGCCTGCACCGAGACGGTGGCGATGCCCGCGCCCATCAGGCCGGCCCCCAGCACGCCGATCTTCTTGTACTCCTGCTTCGGCACACCCTTGGGCCGGCGCACCAGCTTGTTGGCTTCCTGCAGCCCGAAGAACAGGGTGCGGATCATGCTCTTGGCGACGGGGTCGCGGAGCAGCGAGACGAAGTAGCGGGTCTCGACCTTGAGGCCGGCATCGAACGGCAGCTGCAGGCCCTCGTAGACGCAGCTCATGATCGCCTTCGGCGCCGGATAGACGCCGTTGGTCTTGCCGCGCACCATGGCGCTGCCGCCGATGAAGGTCATGACGCCCGGCGGGCTCCACACCTGGCCGCCGGGGAAGCCCGGCACCTTGAAGCCCTTGCGGTCCCACGGCTGCACCGCGCGGCCGTCGATCGCCTTGGCGCCCTTGCCGGCATATTCCGGCACGACCTGCTCGGTCGCCGGTGCCGTCAGCCAGGCCTTGGCGCGGGTCAGCAGCTCGCCCGCCGGCACAACCTCGTGGATCAGGCCGAGGCCCTTGGCGGCGTCGACCGTGAGGTCCTTGCCTTCGAGCAGGATGGGGGCCGCGTTCTGAACGCCAATCAGGCGCGGAATACGCTGCGTGCCGCCGCCGCCCGGCAGCAGGCCGATCTTGACCTCGGGCTGGCCGACCTTGGTCTTCGGGTTGGCCGCGGCGATGCGGTAGTGCGTGGCGAGGCAGATCTCGAAGCCGCCACCCAGCGCCGTGCCGTTGATCGCGGCCACGACCGGCTTGCCGCCGGTCTCCTGGCGGCGGAACATCTTCTGCAGCTGGCTGAACTGCTCCATCAGCTTCGACGCGTCCGACGTGTCGAGGCTCAGGATCATCTCGAGGTCGGCGCCGGCGATGAAGCTGTCCTTGCCCGACGTGATGATGATGCCCTTGACCTTCTCGTCCTTCAGCGCGGTCTCGAGCGCGCCGGCATAGGCCGTCATCGAGGCCTCGTTCAGCACGTTCATCGCGCGGTTGGGCATGTCCCAGGTGATGGTCGCGATGCCGTCCGAATCGACGTTGTAGTTGATCATGGTTGGTAGTCCTTCAGTTCTTCGCTGGGGGCGCGCCACTCCAGTGGCGCGATCTTCCTTTGAGGCCGGCGATGACGCGCGACTGGAGTCGCGCGCCCCCAGCCTTACACGCGCTCGATGATGGTGGCGGTGCCCATGCCGCCGCCGACACAGAGCGTGGCGAGGCCGGTCGAGAGGTTGCGGCGCTCGAGCTCGTCGAGCAGCGTGCCCAGGATCATCGCGCCGGTGGCGCCCAGCGGATGGCCCATGGCGATCGCGCCGCCGTTCACGTTGATCTTGTCGTGCGGCATCTTGAGGACCTGCATGTAGCGCAGCACGACGGCGGCGAAGGCCTCGTTCAGCTCGAACAGGTCGATGTCGCTCACCGACATGCCGGCCCGCTTCAGCGCCTTCTCCGAAGCTGGCGCCGGGCCGGTCAGCATGATCGCCGGCTCCGAACCGATCGAGGCGAAGGAGCGGATGCGGGCGCGCGGCTTGAGGCCCGCCTTCTCGCCGAACTCCTTCGTGCCGACCAGGATCGCGGCGGCGCCGTCGACGATGCCCGACGAATTGCCGGCATGGTGGACGTGATGGATCTTCTCGACCTCGGGGTAGCGCTGCTGCGCCACCGCGTTGAAGCCCGGCATCATCTCGCCCTGCATCTTGAAGCTCGGCTCCAGCGCGGCCAGCGTCTGCATGGTCGTCGTCGGGCGCATGAACTCGTCATGGGCAAGCAGTTCGATGCCGTTCTGGTCGCGCACGGGCACGATCGACTTCTTGAAGTAGCCGGCGTCCCAGGCGGCCTTGGCGCGCCGCTGCGACTCCACGGCATAGCTATCGACGTCGTCGCGGCTCATGCCGTACTTGGTCGCGATCAGGTCGGCCGAGACGCCCTGCGGCACGAAGTACATCGGGATCGCCACGGCCGGATCGACCGCCCAGGCGCCGCCGTCCGAGCCCATCGGCACGCGGCTCATGCTCTCGACGCCGCCGCCGATCGCGGCCTGGCTCTGGCCCGACATGACCTGCGCCGCCGCCATGTTGGTGGCTTCGAGGCCCGACGCGCAGAAGCGGTTGATCTGCACGCCCGAGACGGTCTCGGCATAGCCCGCCATCACCGACGCGGTGCGCGCGATATCGGCACCCTGCTCGCCGATCGGCATGACGCAGCCCAGCACGATGTCGTCGACCAGGTGGGTGTCGAGGTTGTTGCGGTCGCGCACGGCCTCCAGCGCGGTGACGGCCAGGCGCACCGGCGTCACCTCGTGCAGCGAACCGTCCTTGCGTCCCTTGCCGCGCGGCGTGCGGACGGCGTCGTAGATGTATGCGTCGGTCATGGTCTTCTCCTTCGTCTCGAATTCTCATTGAAGGGGGACGACGGGTGTTGCAAATGCCGGGATAAACCGGGATGACGCGACATGAGGCGGGATTTCGTGACGAATCAATGGGATGGCGCTCCATCGGCGGCATCGTGACCCGCGCGCGCCGATCTTGCAAACCGGCCTCCGGGGCGTTTTTCGGCGCCGGATGTTGCAAGGGCGGTGTCCAGACCGCCGGCGGCCCTAGACCGAATTAAGGGGCGCTTAGACACCGTAAAATCGGGCTCTAAGCGGCGACCAGGTCGGGCATCGCACCCGATCCTTGGCAAGGGCGATTCGGAGTTCCGACCGAGAACACCGAACTGGTCGCCGCGGAGAGATCTGATTCGGAGATACATGAAATCAATAGGTTAGCCGGTCGCCGCCGGTTCGAACTCCGAATCGAATCCAGCGCACTACAGGTCAGACAATGCGGGAAACGGCGAACCAACTGGTATCGGCCAAAGGGGCTCGACGGCTCCGATCGAGCAGCGCGCTACCTCGGCGGCGCTTTCGGTCCGCCGGAAGACATCGACGCGAACCCCTGAACGGTCGCCGGGGAAGAACGGCGGCCAGCTCAGACCATCACCAGCTGCAAATCGAGTACAGAAGTGGCGAGCGATGGCGTCCTCGGCAGGACACCCCAAACCGGCAGTCAGCACGGCTTCATAAACTCCCCGGCTGCCGGGCCTGCCCCGCCTTAATCGTTCGTAACCAGCTCGATCCCTCCCCGCATACACCATCCTGGCAAGATCCCCAGCAAGGAGGTCGATCATCGACTCTGGCAATTTCAAACTCTTGCGCACTGGCGTCCGCCAGCAATATGGCCAACCAAATTCCGGGTAGATGTGGCGCTCGATCCACCCGAAGGCGTCCTCGAGCCAGAACCATCGAAAAGACTGGCCATCCAGAGCCTTCCGCACGACGGTCAATTCTTTCCGCGGGTCTCCGGACCAGAAGGCATCGCGCCAGGGCACATAAGCGGGCTCTGATATCGACTGCGGCAGGTTGGTCGAAGCCATGATCCTGTCCCAGGCCCACCGCATGAACACTTCATCGGGGGCGAAGATGCTGACAGCAGGTTCAGTCATTGCTTGGCCAGCTAGGCCTTGCCGCAGCGCTCGACGATGGCCTTGTCCCGCTGATCGGCGCGGTCCGTGTTCGGCGGTCGGGCGCGCCAGGTGACGGTCGTCTGACCGCCTCCCTTGATGTCGATGATGTACATGATGGTCACGTACTGGACGATGCCGGGCCCGACCAATTTGACGATGACCTTGGCGCGCTGCTCGCTTGGCACCGGCAAGTAGTTAACCTCGAAGCCGTTCACATACTCCTGGGTGAGGCAGGTGCCGACCACGTCCCAGGCGGCCGGCACGGTCATGGTGAAGCGCGCGGGCATGTCGGCCACTTCGTCCGTCGAGTAACCGCAGGCGGTAGCGCAGCCGGCCAGTGCGAGAATTGCAGCCGTTCGATGCATGTTCGCTCCTAAACTAGGCCGCCGGTCCAGACGACCTTGCCGATGACCCTCAGCTCGTCAGCGTCGTCGCGAGGCAGGATGATTGGCTCATAGGCTGGATTGTCGCTCTTCACCAGGAGCGAACCGTCCAGGCGGAGCTCGACCCGCTTGACCACGGCATCGTTGCCCGCGAGGACCACATAGATCGCTGATCCTCGAACCTGATTCTCGGAGATGTCGACAAGCATAACGTCGCCGTCGGAGATCGTCGGATGCATTGAATCCCCGTAGGCCTCAATAACTGCGAGATTGGAGGAACTCCGCCTTAGCCTCTGTCGGATCCAGTCTTGGCGGAACGCCAGGAAGCCGTTGAAGTCCTCGCTCAAAACGGGCTGCCCATGCCCGGCGCTGGCCCGAACATCATACCGAGGGATGAAGACATACTCGGCGTTCAGCGCCGGGTCCCGCTCACCCTCCAGCATCGCCCCTTTGCCGGTAGCTAACCACTCAAGGCGGACCCCCTTCGATATTGCCAATCGCGCAAGGACATCGAAAGGCGGAATCGTGCTGCCGGAGGTCCAATTCTGAAGGGTGACGGGCGACTTCTCAATGAATGCGGCTGCCGCCTTCTGGGTGGGAAACATTGAGATAAGTGCGGAAATACGGCCGCCTAGCCCCTCAACGATAAGCGGCGACGAGTAGCTCGTTCCCGAGGCCGATTCGATTACGTCGGGAACTAACCGACGCAGCCCTCGCTCGGCGGAAACCGCCGGCGCAATTTTCTTTTGCTTCGTCTTCCCCATGTCCAATCAAAGTCTTTTACTTGACGGCACAAATTCTTTGTGTTCTCAATGCGAGAACAACAATTAACTTTGCCAAGTAAAACTTCTTTGCTCCCGATGCCGATCCGTGAAAACACCCATCCAGAGGACCTGAAGGCGGCCATTCGCAAGACCGGCAACACCATGGAGGGGTTGTCTGTCGAGCTCGGCTACAGCCCTGCAGCCGTCGGCATCGCCATCAGGCGTAGGTGGCATGAAGTGCGTGTCGGAATCGCCGAATTTCTGGACCGCCCGCTCCATGAGCTTTGGCCCAAAGACTACGACCCCGACGGCACCCCAAAGCACCACCGTCCCAACCAGACTAGACGCGCCCGGCGGGCGAGTCGCCGTCAAAAATCCTCTCCGGAGTTGCCAGCGTGAGCAGAGTTTTTGACATCCCGCTCGCTGACATCGTTGTCGGCAAGCGCCTGCGGCCGCTTGATCCCGCTCGGGTGGAACTCATTGCCGATAGCATGAAGCGCGGCGAACAGTTCCAGCCGATCGAAGTTGCCGCTCATGGCAAGGGCAAGTGGCTGCTGGTCTTCGGCCTTCATCGCCTGGCTGCCGCCACGAAGAACGCCGCCTCGACCATTAGGGGCCAGGAATTCAAGGGCGACGCCGATGCCCGCGAGCTGCGCGAGATCGAAGAGAACCTCATCCGCAGCGATCTCAACGCCCTTGATCGCGCCTTTGCCGTCGAACGGTGGTGTCACCATCTAGGCGCCATCCGCAAAGGCGGGGCGGACGAGAAGAGTCTGTCGAATCAGTCCTTTGCAGAGATTTCAAAGCGTATTCCGGCTGAAGTAGCCGAACGGGCGGGTCTCAGTGAGCGGGCAATCTACGCCGACCTGAAGCTCGCTCGCCTCCTGGCTGGCGTTCGGGACAAGATTGCGAACCATCCCATTGCCCAAAACCAAGCCGACCTGATGAGGCTGGCGAAGCTCGACGGTCCGAAGCGCACGAAGGCTCTCGCGGGCCTCGCCGTAGGCAAGACGTTCAAGGATGCGGTCGGCGGCGCCGCGAAGGCCGACGCGGCGACCCGCGACAAGGAGCTGAGCGCGCTCATCAGTCTGTGGCGCAAGACCTCCAAGAAGACGAAGGCCGCCTTCATCAAGGCACACCACGCCGAGATCGCTGATCTCATCGACCAAGGAGCAGGCTGATGAATCGCCTGCGCGACACTAAGGGAAGGCCTTTGCGTGTCAGCGCGGCCCATCGCAGCCAGGTCTATGGCTACGTCGGACGCCAAACGGTCCGTCTGGACGATCAAGGGACCAATCTCCGGATGGAGGTTGATGGCCTGGAGCTTTGGGTAGATGCGAAGTCGGCTCGCCGACTCGGATTTGCTCTCCTGACTTGGTCCCTGCGGAACGAACCAGGTTTCCTCGAAGCTGTCTTGCGCGCGCATCCGACGCCCCCCGTCGATGATGCAGCCGCGCCGCCGGCGGTGGCGCGTGGGAAGGCCACCGCCGGCACCTCCTTGAGCGCCCGGAAGCGCCCATGACCCGCCGCAGCCGCGATCCCTACACCGCGGACTTGCTGAGCTGGCGTGCGCCCGAGCCCGTGGTGAAGTTCGAAGCCGCCCAGGTGCGCGCGGCGTCGCTCGATCAGCGTCTCTGCAAAGCCATGGCCCTAGCGCTCAAGGATTGCCGGATGGACCGCGGCATCGTCGCCGAGCGCATGAGCGAGTTCCTGGGCGAGAAGGTCAGCCTCTCGATGCTGAATGCCTATGTCAGCCCCGGCCGGCCGACTCACGTCATCAGCGTCGTTCGGTTCGCCGCCCTCGTTCACGTCACCCAGGATCGCCGCCTCCTCGAGCTGCTCGCCGAACTGTTCGGCTGGAGCGTCGTCGACGAGCGCTATGCCGACGCCATCGCCGAAGTCGAGCTCGCCGAGAAGAAGGAAGAGATCGAGCGGCAGCTTCAGGCGACACGCCTCAAACGACGTTCGGGGGGACGTTGATGGATACCTGGTTGACCGCGGCCCAGATTGCTTCTCTCGCGCTTCCCGGCCTGCCGACGACCGAGCGCGGCGTGCAGCTGATGGCCAAGCATGGCGGCTGGACGTCGGCGGCGTCGCAATGGCCGCAGAGCGACAAGGGCACCTGGCGGCGGCGGCGTGGTCGCGGCGGCGGTGTGGAATATCACTGGTCGCTGTTGCCGGCGCCAGCGCGCGCGAAGCTGGCGATGAAGGGCGAGGCGCAGACGACAGAGTGTCTTGTCCTCAACGACAACCTGGATGCGCCAACCGCACCGACCGAGCGCGGCGAGATCTGGCGCCAGTTCGAGGCGCTGCCGCAGAAGCGGAAGAACGAGGCCGCGCGCCGGCTGAAGCTGCTCGATGCAGTGGAGACCCTTTACGACCACGGCACGCCCCGTTGCACCGCCTTCACGATGGTGGCCGCACAAGGCGAAGCCTCCGAGCGCACGCTTCGCCTGTGGCGCGCCCGCGTCGACGGCGTTGAGCGCCATGACTGGCTTGCCTACCTGGTGCCGCACCATGTGGGCGCCATCGGTCGCGAGAAGGAGCTGTCGCCCGAAGCCTGGAACTGGATTCGTGCCGACTGGCTTCGTGTCGAACAGCCGCCCTTCACCAGCTGCTGGCGTCGCCTTGAGAAAGTTGCGAGCGAAAGGGGCTGGGAACTGCCGTCGGCGAAGACGGTGGAGCGCCGCCTCCTGGCCTTGCCGCTCAGCGTTCGTGTCCTCGGCCGCCACGGCATCGAAGCCCTGAAGCGCCTCTATCCGGCCCAGGAGCGCGATCGCTCGCACTTCCATGCGCTGCAGGCGGTCAATGCCGACGGCCACAAGTGGGACGTCTTCGTGCGCTGGCCCGACGGCCATATCGGCCGGCCGATGATGGTCGCCTTCCAGGATCTCTACTCCGGCAAGATCCTGAGCTGGCGCATCGATCGGTCGGAGCATGCCGGCCTGGTGCGCCTGGCGCTGGGCGACATGATCACGACCTTCGGCGTGCCGGACGAGTGCTGGCTCGACAATGGCCGCGGCTTCGCCGCCAAGTGGCTCACCGGCGGCACGCCGACCCGCTACCGCTTCAAGGTCCGCGAGGAAGACGCTGACGGCGTGCTGACCACGCTGGGCGTCAAGGTCCACTGGACGACGCCCTATTCGGGCCAGAGCAAGCCGATCGAGCGCGCCTTCCGCGACTTCTGCAGCGACATCGCGAAGGATCCGCGCTTTGCCGGCGCCTACACGGGCAACACGCCGCTCGCCAAGCCCGAGAATTACGGCCACAGCGCCGTGCCGATCGACACCTTCGTCCAGGTCGTGACCGAAGGCATCACGCTCCACAACGCCCGCCAGGGCCGGCGCTCGGCCGTCGCGAACGGCCGTTCCTTCGACGACGTCTTCACCGCCAGCTACCGCCAGTCGCCGGTCCGCCGCGCTACCGAGGAGCAGCGCCGTCTCTGGCTGCTCGCCGCCGAAGGCCGCCGGGCCCGGCGCGATGGGTCGATCGAGATACTCGGCAATCGCTACTGGACCGAGGAGCTGGTGAACCACGCCCAGCAGAAGCTGGTCGTGCGCTTCGACCCGCAGGACCTGCACGGCGACGTGCACGTCTATCGGCTCGACGGCTCCTACATCTGCAGCGCCCCCGTGATCGAGGCGGTGGGCTTCGCGGACACCGATGCCGCCCGCGCCCATAGCCAGGCGCGCGCCAAGTGGATCCGCAGCCAGAAGGACATGCTCGCGGCGGAGAAGGTCATCGGTATCGACCAGGTCGCCGCGATGCTGCCTTCCGTCGACGAAACACCGGCGCCGACTCCGTCGACCGTCGTGCGCCCGATCTTCGGCCCTTCGGCTCCGCTCAGGGCAGGCAACACGGCCCTCGCGCCGCAATCGATCGAAGACACCGAACCGGAAGAAGACCGTCCGATGGCCGGCATCAGGAACTTCCTGAGCCTGGTCCGGACTCAAGAGAACGGCGCCGACGGGGACTAGCCGACGGCGCCGCGACGAGGCCGGCCCGGAAGCCGGCGACACAACAGTGTGCATGGAGAGAGTACATGAACGAACAAAAAGACGAAACCGTCCTGGACGAGGCCGCGATCGAGCTGATGCGGACCGATGCGAGGAGCATCATCACCGGCGCGCGGATCAGCCAGAGCGCCGCGGCCCAGGAAGCCAACGTCGCGCCCGGCACCTTCAATGCCTGGCTGGCCGGAACCTACAAGGGCGACAACGCCAAGGTCGCGGCCGAAGTGGGTAAGTGGCTCGAAGCCCGCCGGCAGCGAAACCGCATCAAGGCGATCGTGCCGGTCGCGCCCTCGTTCATCGAGACGAAGACCGGGCGCGAGATCCTCGATCTCCTGCAGTTCGCCCAGACCCTGAAGGACATGGGGCTGATCGTCGGCTCGCCTGGAGTCGGCAAGACCATGGCGGTCGACTTCTATCGCGCGACGCGGCCCAGCGTGTACGTGGCGACGATGGAGCCGGCGAAGTCGAGCGTGCATCACCTGCTGCTCGAGCTGGCCAACGTGCTGAAGATCTCCGAGAAGTCGGCGATCGCGATCTCCGACGCCGTCATCAAGCGGCTGCGCGATCGCGATGCGCTCCTGGTGTTCGACGAAGCCCAGCACCTGCAGAGCGCGGCGATCGACCAGATCCGCACGATCCATGACAAGGCGGGCTGCGGCGTCGTTCTGGTCGGCAACGAGAGCGTGGTCTCCAAGCTGGGCGATCCCGAACGCACGCCGCAGCTGGCCCAGCTCTACAGCCGCATCGGACTGCGCCTGAACATCAACCGGCCGAAGCCCGCCGATGTCGAGGCGCTGACCGCCGCGTGGAGCGTCAGCGACAAGGAAGAGCGGCAGTTCCTGAAGCTGGTGGCCAACAAGCCCGGCGCGCTGCGCGCCCTCACCAAGACGCTGGTGGCCGCCGGAGCGATGGCCGCCGGCCACGAGGAAGCGCGGCACCTGGGACACATGCGCGACGCCTGGAGCCGTGTCGGCGCCGGGCCGATCGGCAACAGCTAGTGGAGGCGACGATGGACCGCGAGCGAAAGCCCACGTCCGACGAGCAGTTGGGCATGACCTGGTGGAACGGACTGTCCGAATGGGCGCGCGGCGAATGGCTTCTCCGGGCCCGCTCGGCGAGGCCGGTCGATGCCTGGCGCGAGTTTCAGAGGAGCCAGCGCCATGGATGACCGCCTGAGTGACATGGTCGACGCCGCGCTGCGCTGGCACGCCCAGCGCGAGCGTCCCTCGGCCAGGGACATCGAACGCTGCTGGCCGGCGCTGGCCGAGCTGCTGCAGGAGCTCGGCATCTTCGGCCGCGACATGGAGCGCACCGATGCTCTTCATGCTGGCGACCCGGCGCGCCAGGCGCTCGAGCGCGCCGGCGCCGCCCAGCGGCTCTACGGCCGCCTGGTCGATCCACCGCACGGCGACAACGTGGTGTCGATCCCGGTCGCCGGCGTCGGGCGCTTCGCCGTCCTGGAAGCGCGGCGGTCATGACGAAGCGCCCGCCCATGATGGGAGTCGAGGCGACGCAGCGGAGCGCCGCCGAGGTGGCTGCGATCGTGACCGACGCCGTGGCCGATCATTTCGGGCTGACCTCGGCCGATCTGCTGGGGAAGCGGCGCAACGCCCGCTTTGCGGCCGCCCGACAGATGGCGGTCTATCTCAGTCAGCAACTTTCCGGCGAGACGAACGGCGTGCTGGGCACGCTGTTCGGGCTCGATCCCAGCACCGTGTCCTTCGCGTCGCTCAAGGTCGCGCGCCAGGAGAAGGAAATGCCCAAGGTGGCGTCGTCCCTGGCCGCCATCCGCAAGGCCCTGAACGACATCGATCCCGGCATCACCCAGCGCCCGCCTCGCGCGACCGAGGCCCGGCGGCGGTTCCTGGAGAGCACGGGTGCGGAAGCGATCACGGCACCGGAGCTGGAGCTGCACCTCCTCCTGAAGGACCTGCGGCGCAGCCTGCTCACCGCGCTGCGCACCGATCCAGGCGCCGTGCTCGGCGGCCTGCGCCGGACCTGTGAGGAGATCAACAGCCGGGGGGCGCGGCCATGAGCCGGCCCCTCTTCGAGCCGTTGCTACATCAGGCCGGTTGCCGGGTCGTGGCGGAGATCGAGTCGCGCCACCCGATCGTGTTCACGCCTCGGCCAGTCACCGACTGGCGCGGCCTCAAGGCCGGCGACCGGGCTCAGCCGCTCACCGATCTCGGCCGGCGTCTGCTCGGCCTGCACGTCGCCACCACCACGCCGAAGGAGAGCTAGATGCCCGATACGATTGTGCGCCAGGGCACCGTCGAGATGTCCGAAATCGAGGCCGTCGCCACCGACCTGGCAACGGCCAAGCGCGCACTCGATGCCGAGCTGCAGCGCGCCGACACCAAACTCGCGAAGGTGCGGGAAGAATGCGCCGATCGCCTGAAGGAAGCCGCGACAACGGTTGCCATCAAGGAAGCCGAGCTGCTCGGCCTCGTGCGTCAGGCCGAGCCGTTGTTCAGGCGCCCGCAGAGCGTGGAGTTCGACGGCGTCAAGGTTGGCTGGCGCAAGGGCAAGGGCCGCCTAGAACTCCCCGACGTCGAGACGTTGGTGAAGCGCATCGTCGACCAGCTCACGCCGCAGCAGCGCAAGGGCGTGCTGAAGGTGAAGACGACCGTGCGGAAGGGCGGCCTGGCGAAGCTCTCCGGCGAAATCCTCAAGAAGCTCGGCGTGACGCTCACGGCTGCCGGCGCCGAGCCCTTCGTCAGTTTCCCGAAGTCCACCACCGAGAAGCTCGTCGACTGGTGGCTGAAGCCTCTGCCGGCCGCGACGGCCGACGAGGACGAGTAGTCGCGTCCGCTTACTCGCGTTCAACCCATCAATCAGGAGCAGTTCATGAGTTGGCAAAAGTACACACCGGTCGCCAGGGGCGAAGCCGGAACACCGGTCACCATCTCCATCCCGGACGAAGGCTCGCGCGGATCGCCCTTCATCCTGATCGACGAGGCGACGATGAAGGCGCTGGGCTGGAAAGCCGAGAGCCGCATCATGCTGTCGATCGGCACGGACGAACACCACGGCAAGCTCCGCCTGGAGCCCGCGGCGGGCGAACCGCTACGGGTGCTGCCGCCCAGAGGCGTGGTGAAGCGCCATCGCATCACGGTTGGTCGCCTTCCCTGTCTCGGCACCGATCGGGTGCGCGGCGCGTGCGGCTACCAAGTCGAGAAGGTCGCCGGGCGGGGCGCTGCGTTGGTCATCACGCTTCCCGACGACGCACGCTCGCACCAGCTGCCGCGCGGCACGGCGGCGGCCATTGCCACGGCCAGCGGTAAGGGAGGCGCGCGATGAGCGACAAGCTTCTCCCGGCCGACACCTACCAGGTGATGGTGCAGGCGGTCGGCGGCGACTTCGCGGACGGCGGGCTCCTCACGCTTCGGATGGCGAGCGCACTTCCGCCCGAGTTCATCCAGGCGGCCGTGGCAATGGGCATGAACGTGTTCGTGCCAAAAAATTTGGACGTGCTGCCGGCCGGCGCCTGGTGGGTGGTGGGCATCGCCTGCTCTTCGGGAATGATGGTGCACCAGCACCGGCTGACCGAGTCGCTGTCGAGTGACCGCTTTCTCGCGGCCCTCGCCGACCTGGTGCCGCGAGTCGCAGCCGACATCGCCTGTAGTCTGGCTGCGCGCATAGGCGTAGCACCCGCGACCTTGCAGCCCGATCCGGCCGAGCGGCCGGCGCTGCTGAACTGAGGGAGGGCGTCGTGAGCCTCCCCACATCGCTGCCACCGTCCGTGCCTGCAGTCATAGCGGCCGCTGACCGAATCGCCATCCGCGATCTCTGCGCCCTGGTCGAAGTCAACGCCTCGCTGAGAAGCGCCGTCTCCTGGCCCAGGGTTGCCGCGCTGGCGGAAAGGCTGGATGGCAACGCCGACGTCGCCCTGACGCCCGACGAGATCCAGCTCGCGGTCGACCTGGCCGAGATGGTGGTGAAGGCGCTCATGGCCGGCACGCGCCTGATTGCATCCGAAGTCCTGATCAGGATCTGCGAGCGCGTCGTGACGCCGATCACGGATGCGCTGGGATATCGTGGGCCATGAGCGACGCCCGACCCGCCGCGGCCGAGCCGGTCGCTCCGACGACGTCGGCGCTATTCGAGAGCATGCCGCTGCTCGGCCTGCTCCTCGCCTTCGACACACAGTGGCGCTGGTTTCGCGCCCTGCACCGCCGCAACCACGAGGTCGCGAGGCTGCACGAACTCTATCGCGACCTGTCGGCGGAGATCCACCGCCTGGGTCTGGTCGAGCAGTTCACCGCGCGGCACGGCTTCAAGGGCGATGCCAAGGCAGCGTTCGTCCGCTGCCTGGAGCTGGCGCGCGGCGCCGGGCTCGAATGGCCCGACATCGTCGAGATCGTCAACAGTGCCGGGGAGGCCCGCAAATGAGCCGCCATGCCAACGCCGAGACGCCGACCTATCCGGCGCGCAATCGCCTGCTGGGGCAGATCCATGCGATGGCGAAGGAGCTGCGCCTTTCCGACGAGAGCTATCGCGACGTGATCGAGCGCGTGGCCGGGCAGCGATCGGCAGCGCTCGTCCAGGACGACAAGCTCTATGCCGTCGTCCAGGAATTCCAGCGTCTCGGCGCCGGCCGCAAGGGCCCGACGACACGCAGGAGCAAGCGTCCCGTGGCCGACTCGGCCATGGCGATGCGTTGCCGCGCCCTGTGGCTGAACCTCTGGCATCTGGACGAGCTGGAGAGCGGTACGGAGGAATCCCTCGCGGCCTTCGTGAAGCGCCAGACGGGCCGCGAGGATCTGCGCTTCTGCAACGCCGAGCAGATCGCCGCCGTGATCGAGGGGCTGAAGGACATGTGCAGTCGTGTCGGGCTCGACATGAAACAGGTCGGCAATCCTCTGGTGCCCAAGCGCAACCTCGTGCGCGAGCAGTGGGCGCGGCTACACAAGGCCGGCTGGGCCAAGGTCGCGGGCGATTCCGGCCTCGCCGGCTTCGCACATGGCTCCTGGTGCACCCCGAATGCCCGCTCGATCGACCAGATGGAAGGCCCGCATCTGGACAGGCTGGCCGACAAGCTCGGGCGCATCGTCCGCTCCCACAGGCTCGGCCGCCGGCACGACGCCGCCGAGGGCGCCTCCGACTAACCATGGCGAAGCCGCGCCCTCCTGGAGATCCCCGCATCGCGCAGCTGCCCGGTCAGCTGCGGCCGGTGGCGGAACTCTGCGGCTTCGATGGTGTGACCAGGCTGCTGGAGCACTTTGCCGGACAGGAGATCTACGTCGCGGCACCCGAGAACGCGGCAAGGAGCAAGATCGGGCAGGCCTGTGGACCGCAGGTGGCCCGCGCGCTGGGCGAGGTCTACGGCAGTCCGAAGGGTCGGCGGATGAGGATCCCGCTGGCCAAGGGCCTGAGTACCGATGCGAAGCATCAGGCCATCATGAGCGACAGGCGCAGTGCCAACGCCGTGGCCCGCGACCTTGGCATGCATGTCGACTCCGTGCATCGTATCCGGGCCGGCCGCGGCAAGGCTCCGCGACGAACCGATACCCGCCAGGGCGGATTGTTCTAGCGGGCTGACCAGCCCGACACGTGTCGGGCTTATTGCGAAGCGCCCCCGGCCATAGCTTCGGCGGCATCCGAAAGAGGATGCCATGCACCCAAAAGTCACTGCGATCCTGCCGGTTGCCGCACTTCCCCTGACCCTGGCGATTTTGCTCGCCGTCGCCGCGTCGGTGCGCTGATGGGAGCGCTCGCCGACAAGGTCGAAGCCCTCATCTCGCGCCTCATCGAGCGCGAGGGTGGCTACGTGAATCATCCCGCCGATCGCGGCGGACCGACCAACTGGGGCATCACGCAGGCCACGCTGGCCGCCTGGCGCGGCCAGCGCGTGACCGAATTCCAGGTGCGCACACTGTCGCGGGACGAGGCACGCCTCATCTATCGCGACGTTTACTTCGAACGGCCGGGCTTCGGCGGCATCACCGATCCCGAGCTCCAGGAGCTGGTCTTCGACTTCGCGGTGAACTCGGGTCCTGTCGCGGCGGCGAAGGGCTTGCAGACGGCGCTCCGGGACATGGGGCTCTACAAGGCCGCGATCGACGGCGCGTTCGGACCGATCTCGCGCGCTGCGCTCGCGGCCTGCACCAACATCCCCGAACTCTACTACCGCACCAAGTGCGAGCGCTACGAGCTGTTCCTCCGGTTCATCGGCCGCGATCCCGCGCAGACGGTGTTCGCGACCGGTTGGGCCAATCGCCTGGACGAACTCCAGGACAAGTAACCACGCCGCGCCGGCAACACGAGGTCCGAGTGAATCCCTTCCTTCGCAATATCACGCAGATGGCCGCCTTGGTGGTCGCAGCGTTCATCGTCTGCCTTGTGATCGTGCCCGCCATCGCGCAGACGGCGCCGCCGGTGCTCGAGTACCAGATCGACCTGCGGCCGCTGCTCGACGCGGTGTGGCCGCTGATCGTCGCCGTCGTCACCGCGATCGTCGGCATCCTCGCCCGCAAGGTGCTGAGTTGGCTGAACCTGTCGGAAGACAGGATGGTCCGGGAGTATCTCGAGGTCGCCATCGTCAACGGCCTCGAACTGGCGCGCCAGAAGATCGGCACGGTCACGCCAGGCGTCACCACCAGGAGCCAGGTCGTCGCCGAGGCCTCGAACTATGTGATCGCCCGCGTGCCCGACGCGCTGAAGCGCTTCGACATCACCGATGCGACCCTGAAGCGCCTGGTGGAGGCGCGCCTCGGCATGATCGAGCCGCTGCCGGACGGCAGCACCCGACTCACCACCGTCAAATAGGAGAAAAGATGCGGAAGCTCTTCGCCTTCGGCGCCCTGCTGCTGCTCGCGGCCTGCGCCAGCACCATCCCGAACCAGTCGCCGGCCAGTCGCCTCTTCGCCATCCAGGCGGACTACACGGTCCTGGTGGCCGCCGGCGCCCGTTACAACGAGTTGCCGCGGTGCGAGCGACACGGAGCGCCCGCGCTCTGCTCGAAGGCATCCGCCGTCGCCGAGATCCGCAAGGCCGATGCCATCGCGGCAGGCGCCATCGGCGTCGCCCAGGAGATCGTGCGAACACCTGGATACGACCGGGTCACGGCGTCTTCGGCGATCGCCGCAGCCCTGCGGGCCGTAACGGCGCTGCAGTCGATCCTTGCCACCTACGACATCAAATAGGAGCCGCCATGGGCAACGCCCTTCAATTCGCGCTCGCCGCTCTCCAGGTTGCCGCCCTCGGCGCCGAGCAGCTCGCCTGGGCCCGCGAGCGCGTCCAGCACTTCGCCGACACCGGCACCGATCCCACTGCCGACGACTGGGACGAGCTCAATGCGCGCACCCACGCCGTGCGCGACCGGTTGAACGCGGAGCCGGCCTGACCGGAGTCGGCCGCGGGGAGCGCAGCGTATGCTCGAAGATCTGAGACAGTGGGCATTGCCCCTGCTGGGCGCAATCTCGCTGATCTGGCAAGTGGTCGGCGCCCTCCGAAAGAACGCGGTCAGGAAGGAAGACCTCGCGAAGTTCGCCACGGTCGACGATCTGGCAAGCGCGGCGGATGTACTGAAGGATCAGGTCGGCGAGGTCGAAAGGGAGACGATCCGCTCGCACCATCGTGCGGACCTGCTGGAGCAACAGGTCAAGAACCTGCCCGACTACGAGGACATCACGAAGCTGCAGCACAGCATGGCGCAGCTCGACAACAAGATGGCCACGATCGCCGCCGAGGTGAAGGGGATCGACCAGAACCTCGGCCGCACCGGCGACGCTGTCGATCGCATTGAGCAGCATCTCCTCCGCGAGAAGAAGGCCGCATGAGCTTCGATTACGCTGACACCCTGCGCCGGCACCGCCGTTTGGCGATACTTCGCATCCTCACCGAGGCCCCCGAGTACTCGGCAAACGAGAGCCTGTTGATGCATGTCCTGACGGGACTGCGAATCACCAGCACGCGTGACCAGATCCGCACCGATCTTGGGTGGCTCGCCGACCAGGGCTTCGTCAGCACCGCAACGATCTTCGACCTGATGACCGCCACCATCACCGAGGCCGGCGGCGATATCGCGGCCGGCCGGCGAGTGCATCCCGATATCGAGAAGCCCTCGCCCAAGAGGCGCTGAGCCATGAGCGACGACACACCGGAAGACGACCCTTCGAATGAGCTCGGGGACGGCAAGGTCGTCGAGCTGCGCCCCGGGAAGAAGCGCAAGCGTCTCAGCACGATCGACCTGCTGCCGGCCGACGTGCGCGCCGAGCTCAACACCGCGATCGAGGAAGGAAGGCTGCGGGTCGACGATCTGTGGGCGCTGGTGCGCGAGAAAGGCGGCGACGTCAGCCGCTCGGCCGTCGCGCGCTACAAGGTCCGTGAAGAGCAGCATATGGCCGCCTTCCGCAAATCCCAGCAGATGGCGGAGTACTTCGCCCGGGAGCGCGAGAAGGATCCGACCGGCCCGGCCTCGCAGTTGAACAACGAGATCGTGAAGTCGCTGATGTTCCAGCGGCTGATGGCCATGTCGCCCAAGGATGCCGAGAAGGCCAGTTCGAAGGACCTCGCCCAACTCGCCAATGCCGTGCGCGCCGCCGCCGCGACCGACAAGATCACGCTCGAGCGCGAGAACATGATCGCCAGGCGTGCCGTGGAACGCGAAAGGCAACGCGCCGCCAAGGAAGTCGACAAGGTCGCGAAGCAACGCGGGCTCACGAAGGAAGCCGTCGCCGAGATCCGACAGAAGATCATGGGCGTGCCGGGATGAGCGACGTGCTCGATCGCGCGGCGACCGAAGGCGTCCCCCAGGAACTCTCCTACGATGCTCCCGGCGATCTCGGCCTGCTGCGCGCCAGCCAGCGCAAATGGGTGGCGGACCCGGCCGAGGTCAAGATCGCCGAGAAGGGGCGCCGCACCGGCTTCACCTTCGGCGAGGCCGCCGACGACGTCATGATCGCGGCCGCCTCGCGCGAGGCCGGCGGCGACAACGTCTACTACATCGGCACCACGCTCGACATGGCGCGCGAGTACATCGACGCCTGCGGGCGCTGGGCGATCGGCCTCAATCACGCCGCCGGCGAGATCGGCGAGATGCTGATCGACGACGTCGACGAGCAGGGCAACTCTCGCAACATCAAGTCCTTCAGGATCGATTTCCCATCGGGCTTCTTCATCTTGGCCCTGTCGTCCCGGCCGCGGTCGCTGCGCGGCCGCCAGGGCGTCGTCGTGATCGACGAGGCCGCCTTCCAGGACGACCTGGCCGGACTGATCAAGGCGGCGATCGCGCTCATCATCCTCGGCAGCAAGGTACGCATCATCTCGACGCACAACGGCGTGGACAATTACTTCAACGAGCTGCTGCAGGAGTGTGCCGCCGGACGCATTCCCTACTCGGTCCACCGCTGCACCTTCGACGATGCCGTCCGCGAGGGCCTCTACCGCACGCGCTGCAAGGCCAAGGGCGAGGAATGGACCGCGGAAGGCGAGCGCGCCTTCGTGGACAACGTACGGGCCTTCTACCGGCCGAACGATGCGGAGGAACTCGACTGCATCCCGGCGCAGTCCGGCGGAACCTATCTGCCGCTTTCGCTGATCCTGCCGTGCGTCGATCCCGCCATCCCGGTCGTTCGATGGGACTTCGAGGATGCGTTCCTCGATGGGCCGCTCCTGGTGCGGGACGCCGAAGTCGAAGCGCGGTGCCGCGAGGAGCTGCTGCCGCTGCTCGACGCGATGGAGAAGGATGCCCCCAGCTATTTCGGTGGGGACTTCGGGCGATCGGCCAATCGCACGACCTATTGGCCGGCGCAGCGCAGGCGAGATACGCGGCTGAAGACGCCCTTCGTGCTCGAACTCTACAACTGCCCCTTTGCCCAGCACCGCACGATCTTCAGGTGGGTGACCGCCCGCCTGCCGAACTTCCGGCATGGAAAGCTAGATGCGCGGGGCAATGGCGCCGAGCTGGCGGAGTTCATGCGCGGGGAGTTCGGCGCCAGCCGGATCGAGGAAGTGAAGGCGACCCTCGAATGGTATCGGGTGAACTGGCCGCTGGCCAAGGCGCGACTCGAGGACAAGAGCATCGACGTCCCGGCCGATCGTGAGGTGCACGACGACCTCCGGGCGGTGAAGGTCATCAAGGGCGTGCCGGTGATTCCCGAGCAGGCGCGCGGCCAGGACAAGAAGAAGGGCAAGCGCCATGGCGACGCCGCCATCGCCTTCCTGAACCTGACCGCGGCCGCTCGCGCCGAAACCTGGGAAGCTGGCTACGAAGCCGTCAATTCGCGGGCACGCGATCGCTATATCGGCGAGCAGGCGCGCGGCCTGGACTTCGCGGGCCGCATCGATGACGGCGAGGTGTCCGATTTCGTCGGCGCCGGGCGCCGCGGCAAGTACATCTGAGGTATCCGATGGCAAGACCTTCCACCATCGTCGACAGCTCCGGGCGGCCGTTCATGGTCGACGATTTCGACAAGGAAATCGGCGGCCCGACCGTGAGCGGCGTACGGCGGCATCCGTCCGTCGAGCTGATGCGGGGCATCACGCCCCAGCGACTTGCCTCGATCCTGCACGAAGTCCGGTCCGGTTCGCCCATGGCCTTCTTCGAACTCGCCGAGGAAATGGAGGAGCGAGATCCGCACTACGCATCGGTGCTGGGTACCCGCAAGCGCGCCGTCGCCCAGCTGAACGTCAAGGTGACCGCGGCCTCGAAGAGCGCGAAGGACGTCGAGATCGCCGATGCCTTCCGCAAGTGGAGCGAACGCAAGCGCCTGCAGGCCGAACTCTTCGACATCCTGGATGCCGTGGGCAAGGGCATCAGCATTTCGGAGATCGTGTGGGATACGCGCTCGACTCCCTGGATGCCCGCCAGGCTCTGCTTCCGCCCAATGAGCTGGTTCCGTCCCGATCCGGTCGACCGCGAGCTCTTCCGTCTTCGTGTCGATGGAAACGCGCGGGGCGAAGATCTGCAGCCCGGCAAATGGATCGTGCACCGTCACCCGGCGAAGTCGGGTCTAAGCGTGCGCAGCGGCATCGCCTATATCGTCGCCTGGACGGTGATGTTCACCACCTTCAGCGTGGCCGACTGGATCGCCTTCGCCGACACCTATGGGCAGCCGTTCCGCCTGGGCAAGTATCCGCCGGGTACCGACAGCGCGACGCGCGCGGTCCTGATGCAGGCCGTCTCGATGATGGGCGCCGACGCGGCGGCGATCGTGCCGGACACGATGACGATGGAGATCGTCCAGGCGGCCAAGAGCGACGGGGCGATGTTCGGCGCCCTGGCGAGCTACTTCAACCGCCTGAAGTCGAAGGCCGTCCTGGGCCAGGAAACGACGACCGAGGCGATTGCCGGCGGCCATGCAGTCAGCAAGGAACAGAACGAGGTCCGCGGCGACATTCGCGACGCCGATGCGGTCCTGGTGGCCGATACGCTCCAGGAGCAGCTCGTCGCGCCCTGGACGGCCATCAACTACGGGCCCGCGGCCGTGCCGCCCATCGTCTCGCTCGATTTCGAGGGCAACGAGGATGTCGCCGCGACGCTGGACGGCGCCTTCGGCATCGCCGATCGCGGGGGTCGCGTCCAGGTGAAGCAGCTGCGCGACAAGCTCGGCCTGATCGAGCCGGCCGAGGGCGACGAGCTGCTCGGCCGCGCCGGCGATCCGATCGGCGAGGTGCCGCCCGAGCAGACCGGAAAGAGGCCCGCCGCCGTGCCGCGGCCGAAGCCGCGCCCTTCGGCTTCGCTCAGGGCAGGCCTGGTCGCTTCGAATGTCAGCCAACAGCAGATCGCGGCGGCGCTGAATGCCGCGTCCGCAGCCAAGCGGGCGCAGGCGATCCAGGACGAGATCCTCGCCGCCCTCGAGGATGCCGGGCAGCCGGCGATCGACGGCTGGATCGACCGCATCGAGGAGGCGCTGAACGCGGCCGACTCGCTGGAGGACTTCGCGCGCCGGATGATGGACCTCTATCCCGCGCTCGAGACGGGCACCCTGACAACCGTAGTCGGCCAGGCACTCGCCCTGGCGAATGTCAGCGGGAGGGACCTCGATGTCGATGACTGACGCGGCGTTGAAGGAGCTGCTGAGACGGGCCGCCGAGCTGCACGCTCAAGCCTTCCGGGTCGCACTTACTCAAATTTCGAGCGCAGATCTGAGGGAATCGCCGCGCCCATCGTCACCAGGAGCGCCATTCCGACGTGCTCGGCGGGGAAGCCGTGAGGAATGAAGCTGATCGCTGAATTTCCCTTTACTTCGTTTGCCACCACGACGGTCAGTAGCGTTGCGATGCGCCGCCGTATGGCTCGCCGCAGCCGCGGCCTCATGCCTTGGAAGGCCTCGTCAGCCCCAAACTCAGCCATGCTCACGATCGCTTCGACTAGAGCCACTTCGGGGACAGGCTTAGCTTTCTCCTCATCGCGAGGGGGAAAGCGTTGGTGTAGTCGGGCCGCCAAATCGAACAGGCCCTTCTCGGCGGCAGCGCAGGTCAACGGTTCCGCATCCGATGGATCTGGCTGCCGGCCCATCACTCGGCGAAAGAAGGCAAGCTGGGCTTCCTCGAGACGCTTCTTCTGCATCAGAAGCAGCGTATCGGCTGGCCAGTTGAGAGTCTTGTGCATTAACTGAGGTCGGCGCGATGCGTGACATCCAGTACGGCGGCCAACCGTTCGAAGAAGCCGCGCGCTACTTCCGCGACAAGGTCCGGTTGCCCACGAAGAAGTGGACCGACCTCAAGGAAGGACAGCACGCGCGCGCCTTCGTCGTCGCCGGCGCCACGAAGGACGAGTTGCTGAAAGATCTGCAGGCGTCGATCCAGCGTGCGATCGACGAGGGCACAGGGCTCGCACAGTTCAGGAAGGACTTCCGCGCGATCGTGGCGAAGCACGGCTGGTCCTACACGGGGGACAGCTCGCGGAAGGGCCGCGCCTGGCGCACGAAAGTGATCTTCGAGACGAACCTCGCGACCGCGCGCGCAGCCGGCCGCTGGGAGCAGATCCAGCAGGTTAAGGCGCGCCGGCCCTGGCTGCGCTACGTCGCGATCCTGGACACGCATGTGCGCCCAGATCACCGGCGCTGGCACGGCACGGTGCTGCCGGTCGACGACGACTGGTGGAAGTCCCACTACCCGCCGAACGGCTGGAACTGCCGCTGCACGGTGATGAGCCTGTCGAACCGCCAGATGATCGACTTCGGCTACGAGCCGTCGAAAGCGCCGCCGCCCGAGGACCTGGTCCGCCGCAAGAACCCGTGGGGCGACGGCTCGCTGGCGCTCGATCGCGGCATCGACCCCGGCTTCAACTACAATGTCGGCGAGGCCCATGTCGGCCTGGAGCGCGCCGTGCCCGAGGGCTGGGCGAAGACGCAGAGCGAATGGAAGCCGATCGAGGGCGGCGCCTATCGCGCGCTGAAGCCCGCGGACTACGGCGATGCCGCGCCGCTGGTGCCGCGGGCACTGCCGACCGTGGGCGAGGCAGCGGCCAACCCGCAGGAGGTCGTCGCGGCCATAAGGCGCCAGATCGGCGGCGATCGCGCGACGTTCACCACGCCCGACGGGGCGCCGGTAGCGATCGATGCCGAGATCCTGGGCAGCCATATCCAGCCCCAGCGCGCCGTCTGGCTGCCGGTGCTGCGCGACATGATCGAGAACCCGCAGGAGGCCTGGCTGATCTTCGAGCGCAACGAGCGCACCGGCCAGGTGGTGCTGCGCCGACGGCATGTAACGCTCTACCGGACTGCCCAGGACCGGCCGATGCTGATGGTCTTCCAGGTGCTGCGCGGCCTGTTCGAGGCCTGGACCTTCGTGCCGACCCGCGCCGGCTACCTGGACCGGCAGCGGCTAGGCCTGCGGCTGTGGCCGCCCGGTCCGCCCTTGCCGTAGGCCAAAGAAAACAGGCCCGGAGTGCACCCGGACCTGTGCCCGGCGGAGGGATAAGCCGTGCCTGGCAACCTCCGCCTTCGCTGGCATCCAATATAGGCCCGCCTGCGGCCTTCCGGAACCCCCTCCAGAATTCGGCCGCCAGGGCCGCCACGGCGGCCTGGGACGCCCGAACCCCCGAGCCGGCCGGCCGAGGGGCCGCTTACGTGAATTATTCCGGCTTAAACGGCCTTCGGAGGGCGGCCGATACCTGCACCTGACGGCCGGTACGGCGGATGGACTGATTTTGGGGCGGTGATCGGCGCTGGCCCAACCCGACATCTGTCGGGCTTATGAGGTCCTTGGGCCGGCCATAGGTTCGCTGACAATGCGATCCGAAAGCAACCCTCTTCGAACTTCGACGGCGGCCGGCGGTTCCCTGCTCTGCGTACTTGGGGCAGCGGGACTGTCCGCCGGCATCGGTCTGGCGCTGAACCGCGCGGAAGACGATCTGCCGTCCGGCGCCGAGCTCGCGCTCTGCTTCGTCGGCCTGCCGGCGGAAGTGCCGGAGTGGATCGAGCTGGTGCCGAACGGTGCGGTCGCCGGCGCCGACGGCCGCGCTTTCGTGAACGACCGGCCGGACGAGTTCATCGCCCAGTCCAGGAAACTGCAGCGCATCAAGGGATGCTGGGCGGTCGACTTCGACCATCAGATCCAGCTCGCCACCAACCCGATGGCCGGCGGCCGCGCGCCGGCGGCCGGGTGGATCTCCGAGCTGGAGAACCGGAAGGGCTCGATCTGGGGGAAGGTCGAATGGACCGATCTCGGCCTCGAGGCGATCCAGAAGAAGCACTATCGCGGCATCTCGCCGGTCTTCGCCTTCGACAAGAAGTCGAAGCGCGCCCTGGGCCTCCTCACGGCGGCCCTGACCAACAACCCCAACCTCGATCTCGTGGCGCTCAACGCCCTCCAACCGTCCAACCGGGAGACGAACTCTATGGACTGGCTCAAGAAGCAGCTCGGCCTGGCCGAGGATGCGACCGAGGACGCGATGAAGACCGCGTTCAATTCCTTCATCACCCTGGCGGGCACCCTGGCGGCCGCGCTCGGCATGGACGCGAAGGCTGCCCTGGCGCTCAACGCCGAGACGCTGGGCGCCGCTCTGAAGCAGAAGTTTGGCGCCAGCGACGTCCTGGTCGCCGTCTGCACAAAGGCCGGGCTGAAGGCCGATGCCGACGCCGACGCGATCGTCGCCGCCCTGCAGAAGGCGGGCGTTCCCGATCCGACCAGGTACGTGCCGATCGAGGCGCATGCCGCGCTGAAGGTCGAACTCGACAAGCTGAAGGCCGACGAGCCGAAGAAGCTGGTCGCCTGGGCGCTGCAGAACAAGAAGATCTACCCGGCCCAGGAGGAATGGGCGCTCGAATACGCCGGGCGCGATCTCGAGGGCTTCAAGAAGTACGCGGGCGTCACGCCCGAGCTGTTCGCCCAGATCGCCAGGCCGAGCGGCGCCGCCGCCGATCTCGACAGCACCGACGCCAAGGCCGTTGCCCGCTCCGCCCAGGCGCACATCGCCGAGCAGGCGAAGCTCGGCATCACCGTGAGCGCGGCCGCCGCCGTGGCCCACGTCACCAAGAAGAAGGGAGCCTGAGCCTTGACCCAGATGGTCCTCAACACGAACGGCGTCGCCGGCGCGGCCGTCGAGCCGTTCCGCATCGTCAAGTTCAGTGATGCCGACGGCAAGTACATCCAGGCCGCGGCCGCCACCGATCTCCTGGTCGGCGTGAGCGAATCGCTGGCCGCGGCCGAGGGCGAGCGCATCGACGTCTGCCGCATCGGCATCGCCGCGGTGCGCTACGGCGGCACGGTCGTTCGCGGCCAGAAGCTCACCTCCGACGCGGACGGCAAGGCCGTCGCCGTCACCAAGGATGGCGACCAGGTCATCGGCACGGCGGAAGTGTCCGGCGTGGCGAACGACATCGGCGCCGTGCTGCTCGCGCCGGCATCGATGGGCCGCCAGTACGTGCTGACCGTCGACATCGCCGACCTGTCGGCCGACGCGGCCTACCACGTCGTCGCTCCGGTCGCTGGCACGGTCGCCAAGCTTCAGTCGGTGATCGACGGCGCCGTGTCGACGGCGGACGTCACGATCACGTCGTCGATCGGCGGAGTGGATATCACCGACGGCGCGCTCACGATCGCCACTGCCGGGTCGGCGGCGGGCGACGTCGACAGCGCCACACCCACCGCGGCCAACACGGTGGCGGCCGGCCAGGCGATCAAGCTCACGGTCGCCGGCGGCGGCTCGGGCGGCTCGCCGCGCGGTCACGTCTCGATCGTGATCGAACACTGAACCTGAGGAGATAGAGTTTCATGGCGACCAAGCCGTTTCCCGTCAGCGCCCGACTCACCGCGATCGCGCTGGCCTACCGCAACCCCGACGTCGCGCTCATCGCCGACGAGGTGCTGCCGCGCACGCCGACCGCGGAGGAGTTCCGCTGGCTGAAGTACGACCTGGCGCAGGGCTTCACCGTTCCCGACACCCGTGTCGGCCGCAAGAGCATGCCCAACCAGGTAGACTTCGCCGCCACCGACCAGACGTCGCGCGTCGAAGACCACGGGCTTGACGACTGGGTGCCCAATCGCGACATCGAGGTCGCCCAGGCCCAGGGCGAGGGCATCGACCCGGAGGGCATGGCCACCGAGTACCTGACGAACCTGGTGCAGCTGGCCCGTGAAACCCGCGTCGCCGGGCTCGTCTTCAACACCGACTCCTATCCCGGCGCCCAGGTGTCGACCCTTTCGGGCACGTCGCAGTGGTCGCATGCCGATTCCGATCCCGTCGTGGCGATCGGCGACGCGCTGGACGTGCCGGTGATGCGGCCGAACATCGCCGTGATCGGCCAGCAGGCCTGGACCAAGCTGCGCCGCAACGTGAAGCTGGTGCAGGCCATCAAGGGCACCAGCCAGGGCGCCGGTATGGTCTCGCGCCAGGACTTCGTCGACTTCTTCGAGCTGCAGGGTCTCTACGTCGGCGCCGGATTCGCCAACACGGCCAAGCGCGGCCAGGCCGTGTCGCTCTCCCGCGTCTGGGGCAAGCACATGTCGCTGATCTACCGCGACCGTGCGGCCGGCCCCCAGGCGGGCGTCACCTTCGGCTTCACGGCGCAGTTCGGCGACAAGATCGCGGGCTCGCTCGCCGACGAGCGCGTCGGCCTTACCGGCTCCACGCTTGTGCGCGCGGGCGAGCGCGTGAAGGAGATCGTCTGCGCCCCGGACGTCGGCTTCTACTTCCAGAACTGCGTGGCCTGAGGGAGACGCCCGCATGGCCGGCAAGCCCAAAGGCGCGACGGCGCCCTACACCGTCCTTCGTTCGCCCATCAGCCACGATGGCGAGACCTACGCACCCGGCGAGCGCATCGAGCTCACCGATGCCGATGCCGCTGCCCTGCTGGCGGTCGCGGCGATCGAAGCCGAGAAGCCCAAAAAGGCCGACAAGGAACCGAAGAGCTGAAGCCCATTCCGGGAGGGGCGCCGAGCTAGCGCGGCGCTCCTGGGAGGCGGCGGTGTCCGCCTCCCGCTTCGGAAGCCCCGTCGATCGACGAGGCTTCCGAAGCGTCCCAAAGGAACCGATGCCCGCATACTGCACACTCGACGATCTCATCACGCGATTCGGCGCGGACGAGATCAAAGGCAATGCCGATCGCGATGGCGACGGGAACGTCGACGCGCCGGTGGTTGCCGCGGCGATCGCCGCTGCGTCGAGCATCATCGACAGCTACATCGGCGCACGCTACGCGCTGCCGCTCAGCGTCGTGCCGTCGACCATAAAGTCGATCTGCGAGGATCTGGCGCGCCACGCGCTCACCGCTGTCGAGCCGATGAAGATCGTCGTCGACAACCGCGATGCGGCGATCGCCCGGCTGAAGGACATCTCCCGCGGCGTCGCGATCCTGGACGTGCCCGCGCCGGCGCCGGCCGATCCCGCGTCCAGCGGCCTGCAGATCCTGATCGAGCCCGGCGATCGCTCGATGTCGCGTGCCGAACTGAGGAAGCTCTGATGGCCGGCGCCAGCATGCGCTTCACGCTCGACGACGCCGAGCTGCTCGCCCAGATCGACGGGCTGATCGCGCGCGGCGGCAACCTGCAGGAGCCGCTCGCGGACATCGGCCAGGACATGGTGACCATCACCACGCGCGCCTTCGAGCAGAGCCGCACGCCCGAGGGCCAGGCGTGGCTGCCTTCGGCCGCGGCGCTGGCCGAGGGGCGGCGCACCCTGATCGA
Organism: Reyranella sp.; assembly: GCA_046296475.1. Lineage (GTDB taxonomy): Bacteria > Pseudomonadota > Alphaproteobacteria > Reyranellales > Reyranellaceae > Reyranella. The sequence continues at coordinate 19,360 of JBKBLH010000019.1, read as the reverse complement.
CCGTGGCCAGCGTGGCGGCCTGATGGGCTCGCAGTCCTACGTCGTCGGGCCGCTCGGCGTCGTCTACGGCACCAACATGGTGCATGCCGCGGTCCACCAGTTCGGCGGCACCATCCGGACGCCACAGTCGCACCGCTCGGCCGCGCAGGATGCCGGCACCGGCTTCGGTCAGGCTTTCGCCGAGGCCGCGATCGTGCTGCCGGCGCGTGCCTTCATTGGCCGGTCGGAAGCCGACGAGCAGCGCTGGGCCGACACCTTGGCTGACTACCTGGCCGGAGGTGTGGCGTGATCGACGTGCTGATCGAGCGGCTGAAGGACGAGTGCGCCGCGCTCAAGACGGTCGAAGGCGGCGTCGACCTGGCCAATCTGATGGAAAGCCAGTTCGCCGTGCCGTTCGAGAAGCGGCCTGCGGCCTTCGTCATGTTCGGCGGCGACCAGGCTGGCCGGAACGAGATGGGTACCGACGAAGTGGTCCAGGTCGTCACCGAGCTGGCCACCGTCACGATCTGCCTGGGTGACGGCAAGACCGGGGCGGCCCAGGCGGCGAAGGACTCGATCACCACCGTCAAGAACGCCGTGCGCGATTGCCTGCTGGGCTTCGTGCCCGAGCCCGAGAGGGGCGCGCTGCACTACCGCGGCACCACCATGCTCGCGATGAAGCCCCGCACCATCTGGTTCCAGCTTGCCTTCTCGCGCCAGTACGGCGTGCGGGGCTGAGGAGACGTCATGGCCCGCAACTCCACGCCCGTACCGAAGTCGACCGAGGCGCCGATCGACCATCCGCCGCCGCCCTCGGGCGGCGCTTTCAGGCGCCTGCCGAACGGGGAACTCGTGCCGCTCGAGCCCGTCGCGGAACCCAAGCCGCCGGCGCCGCCGGCCGAACAGTCCCCCATCGACCAATCCGGCGAGTAAGGAGCCGCAATGATCAGAGCAGAACGCATGGCCATTCTGGCCGGTGTCGAGGAAACCTACGGTGTTGATCCGACGCCGACGGCCTCGGCCATGATTCGCGACGTCACGATCGACGACGTGATGGGCGACCTGGTGGAACTCGACTTCCTGCGCGTCGGGATGGGCGGGCGCGCCAAGGCCCTGCACGGCCGGCACGTCTCGCTGAAGTTCAAGATCTATCTCGCGAGCTCGGGCGCCGCCGGCACGGCGCCGGCCTGGGACTGGCTCGCACGCTGCACCGGCCACGCCAAGACGGTGACGGAAGACACGAAGGTCGAGTACACGCCGGTCGACGTGGGCCACGAGTCGGCCGCGATCTACTTCAACCTTGAGGCCAATCGGACTCGGATGCTCGGGGTCCGTGGCGGCATCACCTGGCGCTGGGGCGTCGGTGCCTTCCCCGAGGGCGAGGCCGATCTGATGGGCATCTTCGATGCCAACGCCTCCGTCAACTATCCGACGATCGACAATTCGGCGTGGAAGATCCCGCCGCTTTTCGCGAAGGACACGGTCCCGAACTTCGAGATCGCCGGCAACGACGAGGAGATGCAGTCGCTGGAGATCAACGCGGGCATCAGCAAGGAGTACAGCGAGCTCATCAACCGCCGCTCGATCGACATCACCGATCGCCGCGCCTCGGTGTCGACCACGATCCTGGAGCCGCCCTTCGCCACGCGCATCTATCAATCGTCGGTCGGCGTGATGGGCAACTACAAGTCCATCGCCATGACGCACGGCTCGGTCGCCGGTTCGATCGTCAAGGCCGACGTCACCAACTGGCAGATCCAGACCTTCAGCCGCACGAAGATCAGCGACAAGGCCGGCATCCAGCTCGGCGGCGAGATCGTGCCGGCGTCCGGCGTCGCCGACTACAAGATCACCGTTCAATAGAGGCCCCGATGAAGTTCAAGTTCTCCGAGATCACCACCTTCACGGCGCCGGTCACGATCGTGACGCCGAGCGGCGAAAGTCAGTCGTTCGTCGGCACCTTCCTGTATCTCGACGATGCGGCCAACGCGGAAGCCGTGAAGCTTGGCAACGAGGACCTGCTGCGCCAGGTGTGGAAGGGCTGGGACGAAGACGTCGCCGCCGCCGCCGACAAGCCGCTGCCCATCAGCGAAGCGCAGCTCGAACTCATTATGAAGCACAGCTTCATCACCAACGCCGTGGTGATGGGCTACGTGCTCGGCCGGCTGGGCCAGCGCGCAAAAAACTGACGAGGGTGGCGCGGGCCTGGGCGCTGGGCGCCGGACCCGTGGCGCCCGACCAGGCGCTGGAGGACATGCAGATCCTCGGCGCTCCCCAGGAAGCGATCGACGAATGGCGAACCCAGCTGAAACAGCAGGAAGCGGAAGACGTGATCGAGCTGCCGGCGGACTGCCGGGCGGCCGTCCGGGCGTTCCTCGCCGTCGACACGCAATGGAAGAAGCTGGTGGTCGGCGACCGGCTCCTCGCAACCGGTCTCGACTATGGCGGCGTGCGTGCGGCGCTTCGCTTCCTGCGCATGCCCCTGTCGCCAGCGCTGTTCGCGGACCTGCAGCTGATGGAAGCCGAGGCGCTCGCCGCCTTCGCCGAAAGGTGAACTGAGATGGCGGCCGCTGCCTTCAAGGTCCAGGGCGAGCTCGTTCTCGACAATGCGGGCTTCGTTCCGGCCGCGCAGCAGTCGAAGACCGCCCTCGAGGGCGTGAGCACGGCCGGCCGCAAGGTCGCCGAAGCCAGCACCGCCATGGCCGCGGCGACGGCACAGGCGACCCAGGCCCAGGTGGCGTCGGCCAACGCCACTAAATCGCAGGCGGACGGGTTTGCCCGTCTCGCGCAGCAACAGGCAGCCGCCGTCAACACGGCTAAGTCGCAGGCCGATGGATTCGCGCGTCTTGCCCAACAGCAGGCGGCCGACGCCGGCAAGGCGCAGAGCCAGGCGCTGATGTCCAGCGTCGCGCAATCCAACGAGCAGCTGCAGGCGCTCTATGGAACGGCGACCAAGGCGCAGACTGTCGAGCTCGGCAAAGCGACCAAGGCGACGAAGGAGTACGAGGCCGCCCAGATCAATGCCCGCGCGGCCAACGACAATGCGGCCGTCTCGCTCGACAAGCAGACCCGCGCCCTGACCTACCAGCGTGTCCAGCTCGGCTACCAGCTGAACGACGTCTTCGTGCAGCTCGCCAGCGGCCAGGGCGTCTTCCGCACCGCCATCCAGCAGGGACCGCAGATCACCCAGCTCTATGGCGGCCTCGGGAACGCGCTGCGGGCGATTCCTCTTGCCGCTGCCGGGTACGTGGCGGCGATCGGCGCCGTCGTCGGCGTCACCCTGGCCGCGGTCAACCAGGTCAGCGAATTCTCGGCGCGCAACCGCCAGTCCGAGATCTCGCTGCAGGCGACCGGCCGCGCCGCCCAGGTCACCGCGGCGCAGATCGAGGAGATGGTCCGCGCCGAGGCGCGCCGGCCGGGCGCCGACCGCGCCGAGACACAGCAGTCGGCGCAGCTGCTGCTCGCGAACAACGCCATCACCGGCCAAGCCGTACAGCAGACGCTCAGCCTGGCGCGGGATCTCGCGCGCGTCACCGGCACGGATCTTCCGACGGCAACGGCGGCGCTTTCCCAGGGGCTGGACGGCACGCTGGCCGGCGCGCGGAAGCTGGACGCGGCGTTCAACGTCCTCACCCCGTCCGAGCTCGCCCAGATCCAGCGATTCGAGCAGATGGGGCAACGGGCCCAGGCGGTCGCCGTCGTGCTGGCGGCTCTCGAGCGCAATCTCGGCGGCGCGAACGAACGCGGCGTCAGTCCTCTCGAGCGCGCATCGACCCAGCTGCGCACGTCCTGGAACAACCTGCTCGACAGTCTCAGCAAGACCGGCGTCATCACGGTCGCCGCGAATGCCGTGTCGCTCCTGGCGCAGCCGCTGATCCTGGCGGCCAAGGCGGCGGACCTTCTAAGTCAGGTCGGCGGGTCCGGCGGCGCGTCGGCCGGACCAAGCGCCGACGACATCGCCAAGGCGCAGCGCTCGGTCGAAGTCGAGCGTCTCAACCTCGCTCAGCTGAAGGCCGATCGCGCCAAGGCGACCGCCGACGAGCAATACCAGTACGACCAGGCGATCCTCGCGAGCCAGCGTCGGCTGAAGGACGGCGAGGCCAACCTCGCGCAGTTGCAGGGGCAGACGGCCGCTACGACGCAGAAGACGCTACAGGACCAAGTGCAGGGTTGGGCCACGGCGCTCAACAACCAGGTCAAGGAAGCCGTCGCGGCGAACGACAAGATCGAGACGGTCACGAAGCGGCAGCAGGATCTGCTGGCGGCGCGGACCAATGCGCTCACGATCATCAACAGCGGAATCGCCTCGCCGTCCCAGGTCGCGCAGGCCAGCGAATCGCTCACGATCATCGAGGGCCAGCTGCGCGCTTTGCGCACGCCGGCGCAGGAGCTGCAGCGCCAGCTCGATCTCGGCACGACGCTCTCGCAGGTCCCTGCGCATCTTCGGCCGGCCGCCCAAGCCTTCCAGGAGACGAAGCAGCGCGCCCTCGAGATGGGCATGTCCGTCGCCGAGGCCGAGCGGATGGCGGGCCAGGCGCGCGACAACGTGCTGCGCGAGGCCGGCACCGCGACACAGAACCAGATCCAGCTCCTCTCCGAGGAAGCCGCCGCCGCGCTGAAGGTGGCCGATGCCTACGGTGTCTCGCGCGCCCAGGCCCTACAGCTGGCGGCCCAGCAGAAGGCGGCCGCCGCCGAACTGCAGGGTTCGATCGCGCCCGGCACCGCGGCCGAGTTCGCGCAGCGCACGCTCGAGGAGCAGGCCGCCTCGTCGATCGCGGCGTCGGCCGAGAAGAACGAAGCCTATGGTCGCGAAGTCCGCGCTCTGGAGCGCCTGGTCGAAGCCGAGGGACGATCCTCGGCCGCGGCGCGAGAAGCCGAGCGCGCCAACCGGGTGGCGGCCTATGCCGAGGATCTGCGGGCCCAGGCCGCGGCCACCGGCAGCGCCACGATCATCGCCGCCGCCGAGAGGCAGATCGCGACCTATGACCGGCTGAGCAAGGCCGCGATGCAGGCCGAGATCCGCCGTGACGCCAACGCGCTCAATCGCCAGTACGACCCGAGCGTCGCCTACGACCAGGAGATGGCGAAGCTCGCCGAACTTCAGGCCGCGGGGCTGCTGACCCGGCAGACGATCGAGGACTACACGAAGCAGGCGGAGATGCGCCGCCTCGAGGCGAGCCGCAGCGCGACCGACGGCATGATCGCGGGCCTGCGCCGCTATGCCGACGAGGCGACCAACGCCGGCCAGGCAGCCGCCCAGGGCATGAGCGCAGGCCTGCGCACGATCGAGGACACGCTCGTCCAGGTCGCGACGACGGGCAAGTTCAGCTTCTCAAACATGGTGAACAGCATGATCGCCGACCTGGTGCGGCTGTCGGTGCGCCAGGGAATCACCGGACCGATTGCGAGCGCGCTGGGCGGCATCAATTGGGGCAGTCTGCTCGGCGGCGGCTCGTCGATCCCGACGATCGGCACCGGGACGGGCATGACCTATCACAGGGGCGGCATCGTCGGCCGTGACGGGACGCCGCGCAGCGGAATCTCGTCCGATGTCTGGGACAACGCTCCGCGCTACCACAAAGGCGGCCTTGTCGCCGGGGAGCGCGCGATCATCGCCCAGGACGGCGAGGAGGTCCTGACGACCGATAATCCGCGGCACCGCTGGAACGTCGCCAGCGCATCCGGCGCCGGCAGCGAAGACGGCCGCGGGACGGTGCGGTTCGGGCTCGACGTCCGTGTCTTCACAAGCGGCAACGGCAACGTGCGCGCCGAGCAGGGTGTCGGCTCGGACGGCATGCCGACGCTGGACATCGTCTTCGACGAGGGCGAGCGCCGCCTGGCCGGCAAGATCATGAACACCACGGGTCCGCTCTACAAAGCTTTCGCCGCGACCTTCGGCGCTCGCCAGGTGGCGCGCACATGACGGTCACGCTCACCTGGCCGAGCCGTCTGCCCCTGCCATCGATGCAGGGCTACGGCATCGAAGACGATCTGAGGATCGAGCGTTCCGAGATGGAGTCGGGGTCCGAGCGGGAACGTCGGACCAGCACGGCGCTCAAGTCCGCGGTCCAGGTACAGTGGAAGTTCACGCTGTTCGAGTACGCCCTCTTCGAGGGGTGGCTCATCCATCGGGCGCGCGGCCAGTGGTTCAACATGGCTTACCTGGGCGGCATCGGCCTGATCGCCTGCGAGGCGCGCATACAGCGCGGGAAGGCGCCCTCGAAGTTCCAGACCGGCGCCAGCGTGATCGTCACCGCCACCCTCGACATCCGCGACCGGCCGATCGTCACCGATGCCGAACTCACCGAGCTGCTCGCGGTCGAGGAAGCGAGCGTCGCCACCCTCTTCGCCGAGATCGCGGACGCGCACGGCGTCATCGATCACGATCTCTGGAGCTAGCGAATGACCGCCAAAGTCATCGACGACATCGCCGGAGCCAGGGACGCCATGGTCTATGGCGGCGCCAAGATCAAAGCCGTCGTCGACGGGCCGGCGACCGGGCCGGACAGCGAGGTCGAGACCGCCTCGGGTCCGGTCAAGACGCTGGCGCGCCTGCAGGCCGAGTACGGCGTCGGCGCCCGTCCCGGCTATGCGACCGCCACCACGGTCGACGGCCAGGTTCTGATCTCATCCGGTCCGATGGTCTCGCCGATCGGCCGGTTGAAGCGCGTCGCCGACGACGGTACCGGCTACTTCAAATGCCAGTCGGTAAAGAAGCACGGGCTCGCCACGGGCAACCTCGTGGTGGTCAGTGCCGATGGCTGGCACGGCGTCACGCACCGCGAGCACCCGGTGAACAGCCCGTGGTCGTACAATGAAGAGACCGAGGAGGCCGAAGTCGGCTCCTGGGAGATCGAGGTCATCGATCCATACTGGTTCAAGGTGCCGGTCGCCTTCGTCGCGAACTCGGTCTTCGAACAGGGGCAGTTCTGGAAGGCCGACGCCGTCCTGATCGATGCCGCCCCGATCTATGCCGACCTCAAGGATCGCGTCTCCGATGCCGGCGGCGGCACCATCCAGCTTCCGGCCGGTCACCTCTGGGCTGAGGGGCCGTTCCACGCGCTCGAAGGCGTCAACGTCCGCGGCGCCGGCAAGAACGCGACCTTCCTCGTCCAGGGCGACCGCAACGACGTGCATTTCTGGTCGCACACCGGAGAAGGAGGCTTCAGCTTCAGCGATGCCACCCTGTGTTGCCGCCGGCACCGGCAAGACCTCACCAAGGGCCTGCACGGCTGGCGCATCGGGTCCGGCACGACCATCGCTCGCAACATCGAGATAAGGTGCCGCATCGAGGGCTCGCCGGGCTATGGCTGCGGGTTCCAATCCGATGGTGCCTTCACCGATTGCGTCATCGAGATCGAAGGCAATATGTCTGACAGCGACTTCGTGGACGGCAAGAACCGCAGCGAGGAGGAGGAAAATCAGCGGAACCGCATCTCCGTCAAGTTCAAGCACCACGGCCTCTGGAAGATCGGCACCAACTTCGCGCCCTTCGAGCTACCGACCGACGCCTTCTATACGACCACGGGCTCTTCCATCGTAACCGTGTCGCATCCCGGTAACGGCTTCTCGCCGGAGATCGTGGTGACGTTCCCGAATGGTCCCACGGGCAACGGCGTCAACCTGGAAGGCTCCTGGACGATCAAGGGCAAGGTGACGAACGGATACACCATCGACATCTCGCCCCAGGTCGCGACCAGTACCGGATGGTTCGGCGGCGCCGGCAAGCTGGAACAGGCGGCTCAGTGGTCGAAGGGTGATGCCGGCGTTGACCTGAGAGGAGAAGGCTGGGTCGTCGGCGTCATCGAAGGTGAGGGCGATGGGCGCGGCAGGACGATGGTGCGGCACCGCAACATCAAGGCCTCCGGATACAATGCCGGCAGCAGCTTCGGTGACAGCGGATCGATCAAGGTCAAGAACACCGGCCCGTCGCGGCTCAACGCCATCGGCGTCACCATCGGAGGCAAAGGGGTCAACCTTCCGAGCGTGATCGGGTCGGGGTTCGCGCAGCTACTCAACTTCCAGTCGGTTTCTCAAGGAAACAGCGTCGGGCTCGCCCAGGCCATTGACTGCAACGTCGCCGGCGCGATGCGCGGCAAGGACAACAGCATCGGCACGCTGAAGGCGTGGGAGTGCGGCATCGGCTTCGGAGCCTATGGCGGCACGACAACCGACATCGATTACCTCGAGGACGACGCCTTCTATGCCGAGGAGGGCTCGAATGTCGTCGTGATCACGCGGGAGGAACCGCATGGCCGCACCACGGGCGATCTCGGAACCATCAACAACTCGCAGCCGGGGTATGGCGTCGATCCCGATGGGGTCAACCAGTCGATTACCGTAATCGACGATTACAGCTTCAGCATCGTGGTCTCGTCCAATGCGACCGGCACGGGCGCCTTCGGCGGCGAGAACGCCACCATCAGCTGGGGCACGGTTCAGACCAACCAGAACGGCACCTGCGGCATCCTGCAGACGATCGGCTGCGGCGTCGGCGCGCATATCTACGAAGGCGCCGTGGGTGTGCAGATCGGCAGCCGCAGCAGCAACGGCGACACGCTCTCGCTGATCGATGCCGGAACGGGCACGATCCTCTATCCGGCCTCGACCGTCGATCCCGACACCTACAAGCACGCCAGCGCCGCCTTCACGGCCGGCGGCGTCATCACCGATGCCGAGCTGGGGCCGATCGATACGTTCGTCAAAGCCGAGAAGGCGGCCGAGGTCTGGGACCTCATGCTGGATTACCGGCTGTACGGCGCCGTCGCCGACTCCATTGCCTCGCGCGTCAGTCTCAAGCGGCGGGTGACGGCGAACCTGATCGGCACGCCGACCTTCACCGCATATCGCGGCTGGAAGGGCGACGGTGTCAGCGCGGCGATCAACACCGGGCTCACCCTGTCGAGCCAGGGTGGCAGCCTGTTCACCGGCGGCAACGGTCGCCAGTTCGTGGCAATGCAGGACAACGTCGCCGGCACGATGTCTGCCGCGGGCGTCTCGTCGGGCGGCAGCACGCGCATCCGGCCACGCACCGCCAGCGACACCGTGTCGGCACAGATGATGTGCGGGCTCACGGCCTTCGCGGAAACCGTGACGACCTCGGCCGGTTACACGGCGGTCCAGCGGTCCGGCACCGCGTACATGAAGGGCCAGCGCGGCAGCACGATCTTCGCCGAGGTCGCGGTGACCGGTGCCTCGACGACGCTGCCCGGCGCGGCGATCTACAACCTGGCGCGCAACAGCGACGGCGTGAACGAGCCTCACAGCGGGACGATCTTCGCCTCGGGTGTTGGCGCCCCGCTGGACGACACCAAGGCGCTCGCTCAGGCAGCCAACGTCGCGGCGCTTATGGTCGCCGTCGGCGCGGCCTGATCAGGAGGCGGACATGGGAACTGACGTGCTGATCCTGACCGAGGCCGATGTCGATGAGATCACGGCCGGCAACCCCTACGGCAACGGCCGCGAGTTCCCGCGCGCGCGTCGGCAGGGCTGCTTCGTCGTGGCGAAGAGCATCCTCGACGAGCCGGACTTCGCGGTGCTGCATGCCCGCCTGGCCGACAAGCCGGTGAAGAACACCGACGACGGCGATTATCCGCCGCCGATCGAGGACGAGGACGAGTAGATGACCGCAACCTATACCGAAGCCCTCGCGGAGGCGATCGCCCTCGCGCCGGCGGACGAGGTGATCATCGACACGCTCGAGATCCGGCACGAGACCTTCGTCGACGACGACGGGAACCCCGACTCGATCTGGATCACGACGAACGGAGAGGACGTCGAGGCGCCGATCGAGGAGAGCGCGCCGGTGAAGGGCGGCCAGACGATCCGGTTCCTGTCATTCCCGTTCAAGTTCAAGCTCGGCCGCATCGAGCCGGGGACCGGTGCCGAGCTCACCATCGAGATCGACGGCGTCGACCGGCGCATCATCGAGGCGCTGGACCGCGCGATCGTCCAGCCGACCAAGATCGTGATGGTCTACCGGGTATTCCTGGCGAGCGACCTGGAAGACGGGCCGCAACGCCTGCCGCCGGATGCCTTCGTGCTGAGCGAATGCGACACGACCGTCACCAAGGTCGTCGGCCGCGCCCGCGTCGAGATCGACATGACCGGGCCGTTCCCGCGCTACCTCTACACCGCCAACGAGTATCCGGGGCTGATCGGACTATGAGCGATCAGCGCCACTGGACCGAAGCCTATGTCGGCCTGCCCTACGAGAAGGGCGGCGGCCCTTCGGCTGCGCTCAGGACGAGCGATCGGGGCTTCAACTGCTGGACCTTCTTCCGGCACGTGCAGCTGCATCGGTTCGGTATCCGCGTGCCCGAGATCTCGGAGCCGGACAGCAAGTTCAAACTGCTGCGCAAGGTGCCCGCGGCGGCCCGGGAGCTGGGCTGGGAGAAGGTCGGGACGCCCCGGACCGGCGACGCCGTGCTGATGGCGCACTTCAAGCACCCCAACCACGTCGGCCTTTGGGTCGACGTGGTGAACGGCGGCGCGGTCCTGCATTGCGTCGCCGGCGCCGGCTCGGTCCTGGCCACGCGCACCCATCTCGAGCTGGGGCAGTGGCGCATCATCAGCTTCTTCCGGCCGCGCGACATGGCGGCCGAGACGCTCGAGGTGCCTGGCCATGGGTAGGGTCTTTCTCGCGCCCAACCCGTTCGATCCGCTGGCGCGGCAGGAGCTTCGGCTCCGCAAGCCGGTCACCGTGCGCGGCGTTCTGCGGCGCGCGGCGGTCAGGCGGCACACGGTCGTGCTTCGGTCGAAGGGTGGCGGCCGGCGGGTGCGCGAGTTCAGGCGCGCCACGATCTGCATCTTCAACGGCCGGATCCTGCTGCGGAAGGACTGGAGCCGCACCGTCGTCGGACCCGACGACGTCGTCACCTTCAGCGCGCAACTGCAGGGTGGCGGCAAGGCGGGAGGCATCATCGGCATCGTGCTCGCCGTCGCGATCGCGGTGGCGGCGCCGTACCTGGCGCCGATGCTGGGCGCCGCGCTGGTCAGTGCTGGCATTGGTACCGCCGCCACGTTTGCCGCTGGCTCCGTCGGCCTTGGTCTTCTCACCGCCGGCATCGGGCTTGTGCTCACCGTCGCGGCGGCCGGGCTGATGTCGCTCTTCTCGGGCCCGGCGCCGGCGCCGATGGCACAGGCCTATTCCAGCCCCACCGTCTCGGGAGGTGCCCAAGCCTCGCCGACCTTCTCGATCGGCGCCCAGGGCAACGCGGCGCGGCTGGGCGGCGCGATCCCCGAGCTGATGGGTCGGCACATGGTCTATCCCGACCTCGCGATGACGTCGTATGCCCGCTATGTCGACAACGAGATGTACCTGCACTCGCTGCTCGTCTGCACGCGCGGCTACCTCGACATCGAGCAGGTGCGCATCGGCGACACCCCGGTCTCGTCCTTCGAGGAGATCGAATGGGAGAAGATCGAGCCGGGCGAGCTCGGCGATCCCGCGATCTGCGACCCGCGATACATTCCCTGCCGCGACCTGGCGACGGTGCTGTTGCCGGCATCGAACGACGAGGATGCCCCGAGCGCCTGGAAGGGTCCGTTCGCCGCCAACCCGCCGGGCACGATCGTGGAGAGCTTCGAGGTCGACCATGTCGCCCCCGGCGGCCTCTACAAGTACAACAGCTTCGGCGGCTTCGACGCGAAGTCGGTCACGATCGAGATCGAGGCCCAGCAGATCGACGGCGAAGGCGAGGCGCTCGGCGACTGGACGCCGATCGATACGGTCACCGTCACGGCGGCCGAGCAGCGCGACCAGCGCCGCACCGACAGCTACTTCTTCCCGGCGCAGGGGCGCTGGCAGGTGCGCGTGCGCCGCACCGATGCCAAGGATACGTCGGCCAATGCCCGGCACGAGATCCAGTGGGTCGGGCTGCGCGGCCGCCTGACCACCGATCGGGCCTTCCCCGGCGTGACCCTGCTGGCCGTCCGCATGAAGGCCACCGGCGACCTGAACAACCAGACCAGCCGGCAGGTGAACTTCATCGGCACGCGGCGGCTGCCGACCTGGGACGCCGAGGCCGGCGCGATGACGGAGGCGCTGTTCGCGACGCGCTGCCCGTGCGACGGCTTCGCCCACATCGCGCGCACCTGGAACGGCGACGACAAGATCGACCTGGCCGGCCTCTATGCGCATCGCGAGCAGTTCGCCGAGGATGGCTGGACCTTCGATTACATCTGGGATCAGGTGCTGCCGGTTCGCGAGGCGCTGCAGCGGGTCGCCCGCGCCGTGGTGGGCGTCGAGGTCGAGCAGGGCGGCAAGATCTGCCTGGTGCTCGACCGGCCGAACGACGCGCCGGCGATGGCCTTCTCGATGCGCAACATCGTCAGGAACAGCCTGTCGATCAAACACAAGATGGTCGACGACCAGACGGCCGACGGCGCCTCCGGCACCTACATCGACCAGAAGTCCTGGAAGCCCGTCACCGTCACCGAGGCCTATCCCGACAGCCCGCAGCGCAACGTCTCGAACATCGGCACCGAGGGCATCACCAACCGGCCGCAGCTGCGCGCGGTCCTGTGGAACCGCCTGCGGCAGAACCGCCTGCGCCGGCGCGTGGTCAGCCATGGCACCGAGATGGAAGGGCTCAATCTCAAGTTCGGCGACACGTTCCTGTTCTCGCATGACCTGCCGCGATGGGGGCAGACGGCCGAGGTCAAGACCTGGAACGCCGGCACGCGCACACTCGGCCTCACCGAGCCGATGACCTTCACCGAGGGCGCGACCCATCGCATCCTGGTGCGCGACACGAAGGGTATGGCGGCCGGGCCGTTCGTCGTGGCGGCGGTCGAGGACGATGCAAGGAAGATCGTCGTCGACGAGGAGGACGCGGCCGATCTCCCGACGATCCTCACCGGCGGCGATCGCGAGCGCACCTTCATCCAGTTCGGACCGGGCGAGTCCTATGCCCAGCGCCTCAAGACCATCTGGATCGAGCCGCAGGACGAACGGCATTGCATGGTGGCGGCCGTCGACGACGATCCGCGCATGTACGAGCCCATCCCCGAAGACACCTATGCGCCGCCGGTCGGTGCGCCCCAGGTGCCGCTCGACATCCACGTCACCGAGCCGGTCCTGAAGCTGAACATGCGCACCCTCGCCAACGCTCACGGCTTCAGCGGCAACCCGATCCAGAAGGTGACGATCTTCATCGATCTCGGCGCCTATGCCTGGTCGGACGATCCGGCCGTCGCCTCGGTGATCCGCGGCTCCTGGCCGGCCGGGTACACGCCGCGGCTGATCCGGCTGGGCGGCATGTATGGCGCCGGCGGCCGCGGCGGCTCCTATGCGCCCGGCGCCTCGGTCCACGGGCAGAATGGCGGCGCCGCGCTCGATGCCCGCACCGGTCCGCTCGACTTCGCCGAGATCGGCGACGAGATGTACGGCGGCGGCGGCGGCGGCGGGGCCGGCGGCAACTCCGATGCGTTCGGCGGGCCGGCGGGCGGCGGTGGCGGTGGCGGCGGACGCGGCTACAACGACGCCGCCGGCGGCGCGGGCTATGCCGGGTTCGGGGCCGTGCCGGGCAACGCCGGCACGGCGGGCTCCAGTGCGTCGCCAGGGACCGGCGGCACCGGCGGCACGCACGAAGTGGTCGACGACGAGATTCCGCCGACGATCAACTATTCGGTGGGCGGCGACGGCGGCGACGGCGGGGGCTGGGAGCAGGCCGGCCAGGCCGGCAGTGCCGGAACCAACGCGGCATCCCCGCCGGGCAATGGCGGCGCCGCCGGCCCGAAGATCCTGGGCGCCGTGCGTCGCATCAGGATCGCCAGCACGAGCGCGGGCATTGGCGCGATCGGCTCGGTGGCGACCGGCAAGCTCGGGCGTGCGGGTGTCGTGAACGCGCCGATCGGTACCGTGGCGATCGGAGCGACCGCCCAGCTGCGCACTCACGGCGTCGTCAGTTCCCCCATCGGTGACGTGGCGCTCGCCGGCGCCGGCACCGTGACCTGAAGGAGAGAGCATCATGTCCCTGCAGTTCTCGACCGCCGTGCGCAACGCACTGCTCGACATCATCGAGACGACGATCGGCGCCTCGGCGGTGCTGAAGATCTTCTCCGGAGCCGCCCCGGCCGACTGCGCGACGGCCGATGCCGGCACGATGCTGGCAAACCTGGCCCTGCCGGCGGACTGGATGGCCGCGGCGAGCGCCGGCAGCAAGGCCAAGGCCGGCGCCTGGGAGGATGCCAGCGCCGACGCCGGCGCGCCGACCGATGCCGGGCACTTCAGGATCTACGCCAGCGACGGCACCACCTGCCACATGCAGGGCTCGATCACGGCGACCGGTGGCGGCGGCGACATGACGCTCGACTCGATCGCGATCACGGCCGGCCAGGCGATCCTGATCACCGGCTTCACCCTTACCGCGCCTGGCGCGTGACCGGAGCGACGGCATGAGCACCCAATGGCGCGGCGGGATGACGGAACTCGATCGACGGTGCGTCCAGGCCCTGCAGGCCGTCCGGTTCGGGCAGGGCAAACGGGCCGGCGAGATCTCGCATGCGCTTCATCTCCGGATGACGAAGGGCCAGCCCATCACGGTCCGCGAGCGGCATGCGCTCTATGCGATCGCCTACCGGTTCCGCACGCAGCTACCCGCCGAGCTGCTCGACCAGGTCACGGCGTCTCTCGCCGGCGCGGCGGCGGCCGTGGCGCTGATCCGCATGGAGAGATCGGCCGACTATCCGCAGGCGCGGCCGCCCCGGCCGGCGATCCGGGCGGTCCGTAATCTAGGTCCTCGGCCGACGACGGCCGCCAATCTGCTCAACGATCTGTTTCCGACGCCGGCATGAGCAGCTCGATCGAGCTCGCGGCGCTGGCGCCGAAGGGCGGCTTCAAGGTCGTCTATGCCGATCCGCCGTGGAAGTACGCCACGCGCGGGAAGCAAACGAAGGGCGCATCGCGATTGCCCGATCGGCACTACAGGACAATGACGCTCGACGACATCGCGGCCATGCCGATCGGCGATCTGGCGGCCTCCTCAAGCTGGCTTTTCCTGTGGACGACGTGGCCACATCTCGAGGAGGCGCTGACCGTCATGAAGGCCTGGGGTTTCAAGTACTCGAGCGAGGCCTTCACCTGGCTCAAGCTGAAACGCAACCACAGCGGCGAACTCTTCACCCGGCGCAGCGTCCACATGACCACCGGCTATACGACGCGAAAGAACACCGAGCCCTGCCTCCTCGGCCGACGCGGCTCCCCGATTCGCCTTCGTGCCGACATCCAGGAGGCCATCATCGAGCCGATCCGAGAGCACAGCCGCAAGCCCGACGAGGCGGCGCGGCGTATCGTGCGCTACGCGCCTGGACCGCGGATCGAGCTATTCGCCCGTGAGGCGCGGCCGGGCTTCACCGGCTGGGGCAACGAGCTAGGCAAGTTCGTCCATGCCGGTTGATGGCTCCTGTCGGGCCCGCATCGGCGGCGGCTCGTACGGCAGGCCGTCCCATTCCCTTGGCAGACGTGCGCCCTTCAGGTGCCGGCGGAAGACCAGGCTCACGATCTCCTCGTCCGTCGGCCGCTGCCGCACGTGGTGCATTTCCGGGGTGCCGCTTTGGACGGCCATCAGGAACGTCACCAGGCGCGCGGACAACAGGGCGCGGATCTCGATCGGCGCCGCCTCGATCGGTGCATTTGGATTGGCGGCGATCGTGGCGCAAAGCGCATCGACCTTCTTGTTGTTCCTGAAGTCCAGACGCACGCCCCTAAGCTGGTCGAACAGCGCGGCCCGGCGCTTGTCGAGGAAGCCGTACACGGCCTCGGCCGCGCGCTCCGCTTCGATGACGTACTGCACCATGAGTTTCTCCCTCGCGGCCTCAGGCCGGCGGGGGCAGCGCGGCGCCAACCGCGCTAACCGCGGACGCACATCCGCACGACCACAGCGGCCAACCATGGCCATCCCGCCACCCCTGCAGGGGCGGGCCAAGTCGAGAGCAACATGGGAAGAGAGTCGAGTCTTATTGCCGCCCGTCCGGCACGCCCGGTGGCGCCCTGGATCGGCGGCAAGCGCAACCTCGCCGAGACGATCATCGGCATCATCGAGCGCACCCCGCACCGGCTCTATGCCGAGCCCTTCGTGGGCCAGGGCGGCGTGTTCCTGCGGCGGCCGTTCCGGGCACCCGCGGAGGTCATCAACGACATCAACCGCGACGTGGTGACATTGTTCCGGGTGCTGCAGCGCCACTACCTGGCGTTCCTGGACATGCTGAAGTGGCAGCTCACCAGCCGGGCGGAGTTCGAGCGCCTGGCCGGCGTCGATCCGGACACGCTCACCGACCTCGAGCGCGCGGCCCGGTTCATCTTCCTGCAGCGGGCGGCCTTCGGCGGCAAGGTTGCGGGGCAGACGTTCGGCGTGTCCTACGGGCCCGCCCGGTTCGACGTCACGAAGCTGGTTCCGCTCCTGGAGGCCGCGCACGAGCGTCTCGCCGGCGTTACCATCGAGCGCCTGTCGTGGGATGCCTTCATTGCCCGCTACGACCGGCCCGAAACCCTGTTCTATTGCGACCCGCCCTACGCCGGCAGCGAGGCCGACTATGGCAAGGGCATCTGGTCGGGCGAGGACTTCGGCCGGCTGGCCGAGCGGCTGGGGCGGATCAAGGGGCGCTACCTGGTGAGCCTGAACGATACGACGGCCATCCGGGAGGCCTTCCGGGGAAGCCGGCTCGTGCCCGTGAGGACGACCTACACGGTCAACAGCAACGCCAGCCCCGCGGGCGGCGCCAGGGAGCTCCTGATCAGCGGGCCGGCCTCACGCCTGTCGAACCGCTAAACCGTGCTTCAGGAGTCGATTATTGGCGCCTAAACTGCCTCCCAATGGCCACCAAACCTGCTCCCACGGACCTCCGTGCCCGGCGCCAGGCGCTCGGCATTCCGCTGAAGGCCATGGCACGGGGTATCGGGCTGCGGCCTTACGACGTGCGGGAGATGGAGGACGGGACCGCCTCGCCCGAGCGGCTGAACCACTACGCGGGCTGGCTCCGCCGGCTCGAAGGGTGGCCGAGGGAACACCTGGCGCACGAGATCGCCCGGGCCGAAGCCGGCAGTCAATTCAGGCTGCCGAGCTAGAATCGCAGGTGTGTAACTTCCAGTGTCTTTTCTGGCAAAATCCAGTGTCGCGCTTCACTCATTCTCCTCTCCCCCGCTAGGGGGAGAGGATGGGTGAGGGGGTAGCGCACACCCCCTTCAGCCCCCTCACCTAACCTCTCCCCCTAGCGGGGGAGAGGAATCAGAGCGTTCGTCCAATAAGCTCTTTCATGATCTCGTTGGTGCCGCCGTAGATCTTCTGCACGCGGGCGTCGGCGTAGAGGCGGGCAATCGGATACTCCCACATGTAGCCGTAGCCGCCGTGGAACTGCAGGCATTCGTCGATCAGCTCGCACTGCAGCTCGGTGGTCCAGTACTTGGCCATCGCCGCGGTCGCCACGTCGAGGTCGCCCTTGAGGTGCTTGGCGACGCAATCGTCGACGAAGACCCGCGCGATATGGGCCTTGGTCTTGAGCTCCGCCAGCTTGAAGCGCGTGTTCTGGAAATCGATGATCTGCTTTCCGAACGCCTTGCGCTCCTTCACGTAGGCGAGCGTATGCTCCAGCGCCGCCTCGATGGCCGCCACCGCCTGGATGGCGATCACCAGCCGCTCCTGCGGCAGCTGCTGCATCAGCTGGACGAAGCCCATGCCCGGTCCGCCCAGCAGATGATCGGCCGGCACACGCACGTCCTGGAAGAACAGCTCCGACGTGTCCTGCGCCTTCATCCCGATCTTCTCGAGATTGCGGCCCCGCTTGAAGCCCTCGGTCTTCGTCTCGACGGCGATCAGCGAGGTGCCCTTGGCGCCGAGCTTGGGATCGGTCTTGGCCACCACGATCACCAGGTCGGCGAGCTGGCCGTTGGAGATGAAGGTCTTGGAGCCGTTGATGACCCAGTGGTTGCCGTCCATCACGGCGGTCGTCTTCACCGCCTGCAGGTCCGAGCCTGTGCCCGGCTCGGTCATGGCGATGGCCGTGACCAGCTCGCCGGAGCAGGCCTTGGGGATCCACTTCTTCTTCTGCTCTTCGGTACCGTAGTGCAGCAGGTAGGGAACGACGATGTCGTTGTGCAGCGAGAAGGCGGGACCGGAGGCGAGCGCCCGTCCCTGCTCCTCGATCATGATGGCGCTGTACAGGAAATCCGCGCCGGCGCCGCCATAGGCCTCGGGCATGGTCATGCCCAGAAGCCCCTGCTCGCCCGCCTTGCGCCACAGCTCGCGCGGTACGATCCCCTCTTCCTCCCACTTCATGTGGAACGGGGTCACTTCCTTCTCGAAGAAGCGCCGGCAGGTCTCACGGAACATCTGGTGTTCAGGCGTGTAATGCGCGGCCAGAGCGGCAGTCACGAGCATCGTCCTCCAACGATCGGTAGGGTCAGTCTTCTTGAAGGGACTGTGGGCCGCCGGCGGTTCGTCCGCCAGCCCAAGGTAGGTAGTTTACCTTTACGTAAACGTCAACGGCGGTTAGGAGGGTGACCATGACCATCGAAAATGAAGACCAGCTGGAGAAGCTGCGCGCCGTCGGCAAGCTGGTGGCCCGCACCCTCGCCGCCATGGGCGAGGCGCTGGAGCCCGGCATGACCACCCGGGAACTGGACGATCTGGGCCGCGCCCTGCTCGAGAAGGAAGGTGCCCGCTCGGCCCCCGAACTCACCTACGGGTTCCCCGGCGCGACCTGCATTTCGGTGGGCCCCGACTGCGCCCATGGCATCCCCGACGAAACGGTCATCAAGGCCGGCGACCTGATCAACATCGACGTCTCGGCCGAGCTGGACGGGTTCTTCGGCGACACCGGCGCGAGCTTCGCCGTCCCGCCGACCAGCCCGCGCATCGACCGCCTCTGCGAGGACGGGCGGCGCGCCATGTGGGCCGGCATCCGCGCCGTGAAGCCCGGCGCCCGCCTGAACGAGGTCGGCCGGTCCATCGAGACCTTCGCGAGGAAGAAGGGCTACAGCCTCGTGCGGAATCTGGCCAGCCACGGCGTTGGCCGGTCACTGCACGACGAGCCGTCGGAAATCCCCACCTGGTACGAGAAGCACGATCGTCGCCGGATCACCGAAGGCCTCGTCTTCACGATCGAGCCCTTCCTGTCGCTGGGCGCGGATCATGTCGAGGAAATGGACGACGGCTGGACGCTGCGCCCGCCCGGGCACGAGGCGACGGTGCAGTACGAGCACACGCTGGTCGCGACGCGCCGCGGGCCGCTGATCCTGACGCTCGCCTGAGCCGCGCTAGCGCGAGATGAGCTCAACCCGAGTCGGCCGAACTTCCTGAATTTGAAAGCAATCCCCGTCGTCTCGACCGGAGCCTCGCGCAGCGAGGCGGAGCGGAGAGACCTTCTCTCCACGAATTGCTGG
>JBKBLH010000018.1:0-117827 GCA_046296475.1 Reyranella sp. | reverse complement strand
TCCCTGGGCGTCGACGGTGCGGCCTGCGGGGCCTGCTGCTGCGCGCCGGCGGTGAGGCCGCCCATCATGGTGCCGGCAGCGACCAGAGAGGCGAGGGCGAGTAGCTTCTTGAGGGTCATGGGTTCCTCGACAGCGATGCGGCGGTGACGCCGCCGTGAACGGGCGAAGGAGAGGGGACCGCCGGCGGAGTCTCCGCAGCCGGGCTGCACGCGAGGCGATCGTAGGCTTCGAGGATGAGGTCCGCCGGAACCATCTGCGTCAGCGTGCAATATGAGGTTTCGGTGCCGGTGAAGCTGCCATTCTCAAAAAGCTTGTTGACGGGTGCACCGCCGCCGCAGACCGAGAAATACCCGCAGGACCGGTTGCAGGCCTGCACGCCCTCGCGAATGTCCTGGTAGAGCGGGGAGGCGAGGCAGGTGTCGCGGACTTCCTGCAGCGACTGGAAGTTGATGTTGCCCAGGAGGAAGTCGCGATAGTGCTCGTTCTTCAGTCCCAGCAGTTCGGGCGAGAAGCTCGAGACGTTGCCGTGGCTGTCGACGTTCAGCATGGCCAGCGGTTCGACCTGGATGTTGCGTGCGGGCACGCCTTCGGGCCGGAACAGGCGTGGAAGCGCGAGATCGATTTCGCGCACGAAGCGGACCCGCCCGCTGCGGCGGGCGAGGTGCCAGAAAGTGCGCAGGAACGAGGCATAGCGTTTCCGCAGCTCTGAGCCATGGAAGAGGCTCGACACGTGATCGCCTTCGGATTCCTCCACATTGAAGCAGATCTGGTCGATGCCCTCGGACAAGTAGAAGTCGAGCAGCTCTTCAGGTTGGTCGAGGCTGCCGTGCGACAACACAGATATGACGTGGAAGTCCACGCCGTTTTCCCGCAGGCAGCGGATGCCGGCGATGGTCTTGTCGAAGGTGCCCTTGCCGCTGCGACTCTTGCGGTGAAGATCGTGCAGTTCGCGCGGACCGTCGAGGCTCACTCCAACGCCGACGTTCCAGGTCTTGAAGAGCGCGCACCAGTCGGCGTCGATCAGTGTGCCGTTGGTCTGGAACGAATGCTTGATGTGGACCGACGCCGGCCGCATCCGCTCGATCGTCGCGAAGGCCTCGAGATAGAAGGACACCGGGACGACGAGCGGCTCGCCAGCGTGCCAGATCACGGTGATTTCAGGACAGCACCAGCCCGATGCGAAGATCTGCTCGAACAGTCGGGTCACCGTCGACTGGGCGATGACGTGCTTGTTCGAGCGGTCGGGCAGATAGCAGTACGTACAGGCGATGTTGCAGAAGGCCGTGGGCTGCACCACGACCATGCCGATCTCGGGGGGACCGCTCATGGTCACCGGGAATGCCAATTGCCCCAGCCTTCGTTACCGCACCCTTCCGAATTGGCGGGCACCGCGTCGACAGATAGCCTCGATGGGCCGGACGGCTGCACGACAGCGATCGAGCGGAGCGAAAGACGATCCTGAGACATGGGCTCTCCCTGAAGGAGAGCAGGTTAGGCCGTGTTGCGACCGGTTCGCAAACCAAAAGCATCAAGTCGCTGGAGCGCTCTTGAAGTTCGGCGTCGAGGGCCCATATCGGGAAGGTCCTAGCGGTCGACAGATCGCGAGGCATCTGCCGGAGGTGAGCCACGGATGTAATGGTGACCGAAGGCGGATGAACCGCGCAGTCGACCCGGCCCCGCGCCTGAAATGGCGGCGGGGCTTTCTATTGCCGGCGCGCGCGTCGGGTCACAGGCAAAGGCCGGCTCACTGCAATCCGTACGGCGCGAACTGGCGCTGGACGTCGGGCAGCAGGGCACGTGCGGCGGCCTTGTCCGACTCGCCGTCCCGCACATCCCCTTTGGCGATGCGTGCCAGGCCGCGCCCGTATAGGGCAACGGGGCGGTCCGGATCGACACGGAGCGCGGCGTCGTACTCGCGCAGCGCGATCTCCGTCTCGCCGAGCTTGAGGAAGACAAAGCCGCGGGTTTCCCGGAACTCGACATTGTCGGGTTGCAGCCTCAGTGCCTCATCGCAGTCCGACACGGCTTCGGCGAGATCGCGGTCGACGATCGTCCGCGTAAGGCAGCGGTTGTTGAAGGCCCAGCTCATCCGGTCGTCGGCCTCGATGGCGCGGGTATAATCGGTGATGGCCTGCTCGTAGTCCCGGCGGGCGAAGTGGGCGTACCCGCGATTGTAGTGGGCCAGTGCATGGGTCGGCTGCAGTTCGACCGCCTGGTCGAGATCGGCGAGCGCCTTCGCGGTGCTGCCCTGCATCGAGTAGATCGCGCCACGGTTGACCAGGGCATCGACGTATCCGGGATCGATGGATAGTGCCATCGTGTAGTCCGCGAAGGCACGCGGCATGTCTCCCAGTCGCGCATGCACGAGGCCCCGGACCATGAAGGCGCGGGGATTGTCGGAGGCGAGTGCGGCGGCGCGATCGAGATCGGCCAGCGCCCTCCCATGTTCGCCCACGGACGTATAGGCATTGGCGCGCAGGATCAAAGTCTCGGCATTGTCGGGAACGAGGGCGAGGGCTTGGTCGAATGCGGCTATCGCCCTGCGCATGTCGGCTTTACGCGTGGCGAGAAGGACGCCACGGTCGACATGGGCGAGGGCGTTGCCGGTGTCGAGCCGAATCGCTTCGTCATAATCCGACAGGGCGCGTTCTATGTCCTGAAGGGCGTGATGCGCGATGCCGCGCTGGAGAAACTGGCTCGACTTGAGCGGGGCTATCCTGCTCGACTCGTTCAGCAGAGCGATCGCTGTACGATAGTCGGCAGAGGCACGGACCTGATCCCCGACGGCGCGGTAGGCCTGCCCGCGGATCAAGTGGGCTGCAGCCAAGTCCGAACCGATCAGCGTCTTGGCGTCGATGGTCAGGGTGCAGGCGACGATGCGCGATTCCGGCGGGATTTCGCTGCGATCGACGCAAAGCTGAGGCGGAGGCGCGAGCGCGGTTTCCTGCGCAACTTCACGGGCTGGAACCGAAGCCGCCCCAAAAAGTAGAAGCGCCGTTCCCACACCCGTACCCAGGTTTCGCCAGCCCCGCCTGTTTCCCACCAGCACTTACGCACCCTCGCGCTACAAGAGCGTCCCGACCATTGTTTCTGACGGGTGCAAACGACCGCCCGTTTGGGTCGTTGCAAGGCACGAAGGGCAAACCTGTGACCGGGCAGGTTCCTTGCCCGCGCCGCTGGTGCGAGCGTCAGCCGCATGACGGTCACCGGTTCATGGCGCGACGCGTGAACAGCAAATCCTGCTGGCGCACCGGCATGGTGTCGACACGACGCAGTGCCGACGGCCTGCGCCAACGCAGGTACCATTCGAGTTCGTAGTCGTTGTCGATCGCCCAAGCCTCGAAGCCGGCGGAGCGCATCCGCTCGAAGACGTCGCGCCACGCCTCGGGATCGTCGTCGGGAGTTGCCTCGACGACGATGTCCATGGTGGCGGGGTAGGTCGAGAGATGCTGGAGCAGGTGGCGGAGGATCGCTGGTTCGGCACCCTCGACATCCATCTTGATGAGTCGGACCCGCGAGCGTTCGTCCGGCGTCAGGATCTGCTCGAGAGGCAAGGCGTCGACAGCGGCGACGAACGTGCCGCCGCGCGACGCCAGCGTGGTGGCCGCGCCAATGTTGGCGGCGTTGACTTCGTAGAGTTCGAGCGTGCCCGGTCGGTCTGAAACCGCCGCGTTCACCGCCCGGACGTTGGAGGAGGCCGCGTTCACCGCGAGGTTGCGCTGCAGAAGCGCGAAGGTCCGCGGCGACGCCTCGATCGAAACGACCTTCCCGGCAGGCCCGACGCAGGACGAGGCAAGCAGCGTGTCGTAGCCGATATTTGCCCCGACATCGACGAACACGTCCCCCGGCGCCAGGTTCTGCTCGATGACGCGTGACACGTCCGGTTCCCATACGGCGAAATGCAGGATCATCCGCTGGATCAGGTCGAGCGGATTGCAGTGGATCCGGGCACCGAAGTAGGTGGTGGCGAGATGCTCCGCCCGCAGGGTGCGTAGCGCCTTGTTGTAGGCGCGGAACGAGAAACGGGCAGCCGGGAGCGGAAGACGCCTGACGAGTCCGATGATGGTTCGGTGCAGTGGCTGGAACATACCGGCGCTGTATAGCGCGTTTGCGACAGGCGTTCCTCACGCATTGGCCGGACTGCCCGACTGTCCAGGACTCATCGCGTTCCGGCGGGTGGCGCCTGCCGTGTCGTGTCCGATCCGACGCCGGGCTGGCCTGCGCTTGGCGCGCCGGGTGTCGTTGGCGTTGGCGGCGGGTTCACGGTCGAGCTGCTCGACGGTGCCGAGGGCGTCGGCGGCGGAACGGTGGGGGACGTGCCGGCCGGTGCCGGCGACGTCGAAGAGCCTCCGCTGCTCGCGCCCGGACCCGATTGGGCTTGAGCCGTTCCGGCGATCACGGCGCAGGCCGCAATAGCGATGAGAGCCTTGCTGATCATGGAGTCCTCCAGTTGGGTTGCGACAACCAACCCCCGGAGGACCCTCGGCGTTGCATCGAGGTCAGAGAGTCGCGGCCAAAGCGGCGAGCTGGTCGGTGCAGATTCCCCAGCCGACGTGAAACCCCATTTTCTCGTGGGCCTCGCGATCCTCGACCGTCCAGTGGCGGACGCGGGCGGTGTAGAGCGTCTTGTCGCCCTTCTTCTCGAAGGTGAGGATCAGCGTCATGAACGGCTTGGGCGACGGCTGCCAAGCCTCGGTGAAAGCGTCGGTGGCGACAATTCGCTCGTTGGGCACGATTTCGAGATAGACGCCGCGATTGGGCATGTCCTGTCCGTCGGGGCCGCGCATCACGAACAGGTTGGAGCCGCCGGGGCGCACGTCCACCTCTACGACCGGCGTCTCGTAGGGCTTGGGCGCGAACCACTGCCTGAGCAACGCTGGCTCGGTCCAGCAGCGATAGACCTTTTCGGGCGGCGCGTCGATCAGGCGAGCAAGGACGAGTTCGCGATCGGTTTCGGATGTGGGCGTCGTCGTCATTCTTGGTGGCTCCTTGTGAAGTGGTTCCACCCCAAGGACGAACGGCGCCACCGGCTCCCGACACAGCTCGCCGATTTCTCTACGGTGCCTCGTAGGCGCCCGGCGTCACGCCGCCATATTCATGACTGACCCGTCCGTTCCAGCCATACCCGACATAGCCGCCGGTGGCGTCATAGAGATAGTCGAAGCCCTCCAGGAACAGGCGGCCGGTGTTTGCGAAGATGGTCGCATCGTGCACCACCTCCACCCGCTCGGGATGGAGCGGGTTGCCGCGCCGCCCTGCCCTGAACTCGTAGAAGGCGGGCTGGGGGCGGCGGCGATCGGGCATGAACAGCTCGATCTGCGTGCCCTCGGGCGCGTGCCGGCCGCGCGCTAGGTGCGTGCCGGCCGGCGGCGACAGGAACATGTAGTTGATGCCGGTATCCATGAGCATCGTGCCCCGGCCGGAGACGCCGTCGACCGTGACGGTCATCGGCGCGCCGTTCCAGTCCGGTACGCCCGGAGGATGCGCCTTGGGGCTGAGCTTCACGAAGGCCATATGGCGGGTGAGGGCGGGTGTCATGCCGAGATGCACGGCCGTGCGGGTGACGACATACCCCGGCCGCACCGAACTCACCGGCCGGCCGGAGGCCAGCGACACCAGGCTCACGAAGGGATTCTTCGGCGATGTGTCGCCGGCCGTCGCCTGTGCCGCGCCGCGATCGAACCCGATTCCCATGTAGCTGACATTGCGGGGCTCGACTTCCGGTCGGCAGTCGCGCGCATGGTCGAGGCAGGCGATCCGGTCGACCCTCAACACCTGCACGCGCGCCGTGGCCACCGGGGTATGCTCGTCGCGGCGGATCACGACATCGGTCAACCAGTGCTCGCCGGTGAGGATGCGGCCGCTGCTGTTGTAGACCAGCCGTCCCGGCCCCTGCGAGACGTCGCGCGGCCCGGGAATGAAGTGCTCCGCCGAGACGACGATGCCGGTGGAGCCGGTATCCATGCCGAACTGACGTGGTCTTGCGCCATTCAGGCTGAGCCAGATGTCCGGAACGTGGTGCCGGGAGATGGGGCCGTTCGCGAACGGGATCTCGATCGCTTCGTGGCCTTCATAGGCGCGCCAGGGTTCCTGCGCGCCGGCGCCCGTCATCGAGGATGCCAGCAGCGCGAAGGCGGCGGTGACGATGTTCAGGGCGCGCGACATGGTATCTCGCTTCAGTCGGGAAGGTCGAAGTCCTGGCCCTTGGACGTGATTCCGGCCTTGGCGAACCAGTCCGGGCCGAGCAGGCCGAGCGGCTTGCCGGTGCACTTGAGGGTGGCGACCGTCTTGCCGTCGCGTTCGACGGTGACTCCGGCTTTCTCGCGGTCCTCCCCGCGCGGCCCC
Source organism: Reyranella sp. (assembly GCA_046296475.1). Classification (GTDB taxonomy): domain Bacteria; phylum Pseudomonadota; class Alphaproteobacteria; order Reyranellales; family Reyranellaceae; genus Reyranella. The sequence goes on along the minus strand of JBKBLH010000018.1, from coordinate 111,482 downwards.
CAGTTGCCGATGGCACTGTAGACGACGAAGGCGATGTTGTTCCTGGCCGAGACGCGCAGCCATGTCCCGCCGCCGCCCGCCAAGGGGAACGCTTCGCCACTGGCCGCCTGAGGGGGCGGCACCTGGGCCGCCGGCAGGGTGAGGTCCAACGGATCGGTCGAATCGGGCTTGCCGGTCCGGTATTGCAGGTAGCCCTTGTTCGGGGCGGCATCCTTCGAGGCGCAGACCGATACGAGCTTCGTGGAGCTGGTGCGACAGGAAAAGACGATCGTCTCGGACGGCGTGCAAAAAGACGTCTGTGTGCTCTTGGCGGGCGTTGGGGCAGCAGGCGCCGGCGCGGTGAGTGGCGCGGGCTTCGCCGACGCGATCAGGACGACGGTCTCGCTCTTCTTGCAGTCGGGATTGCCCTGGCATGAGGCTGCCATGACCCGCGCGGTCTTGTAGGTCAGCGCCAGGCGCTTGCCCTTCAGAGATTTCTCCAGGGCGCAGAGATCGAAGTCCGCAAGCTCGTCGAAGGCGGCGCCACGGTCGTCCTTCAGAGTGACGTAGCAGGCCGTGTCGCCATTCTGGAAGGCTGTCGGCGTTCCGAATGCCCGCTTCTTTTCGCCACCCACCGTCACGGTGTCCTGCGCGGCGGCGGGAAGACCAAAGGCGAGGAGCAACACGACGGCAAGCAAGAATGAGTGCGGCAAGAGAGCCCCCCGGAGAAAGCGGATGTCGCAGTCATAATCGAGAGGGAAGCCAATGTCGCGTGCCGGACGCAAAAGACCCGCTCCGACGATGCCGGGCGGGTCTTACGAACTGACCGGTACATCCGCGGCTCAGCTCGTGCTCGACAGGAAACGCAGACACAAGCGAATGGTTGCACTGGCGGAATATGGCGTCCGGGCCCACGCAACTATTGCAGTGCACAAGACGTTGAGCGTCCATGAGCGACAGTGCGACGTTGGAGGAAATCAGTCCGTACCTTGTTCTGGCCCAGGCGGACAATGGCGGCCAGCCCATCGTGGAAACCGCGCGGGCCCTGCACGACCTTATCGTTACCTTTCCGCCGCAGGGCCACTATTCGGTGCGGACGGTCGAGGATGAATGCGGGCCGGCGATCCATTGCGCCTTCGAGCGCAAGATCGACGCCGATCGACTGGCGGCTGCCGTCGGCGCCATCGAGATCGCGCGATACGAGAGTTATCGCAGCGAGCGAGCGTTCTACCTCGACGAGAAGGTGGCGCGGAGCATCCGTCGTGCGGTGGAACGTCGCCGCAGCGCCGCGAACTAACTCACGTCAGAGAATTCCGAACATGCGGGCAACCCGCTGGACGGCCCCCCAGGCGGGATCGAGCGTCGCGAAGGTGCGTGCCATCTCGTTGGCGTCGTTGAGCAGCGCCTTCAACTTCACGTCGCTGGGCTCGTCTTTTTCGGCCTCGATTCGCGCCTCTTCGAAGAGCGCGCGCAGTTCGCGCATCTCTTCGCTGTAGTCCGCGTCGATCGCCTTCACGGAATCGGCGAGGGCGGAGGCGAGGGTGGGATCGTTCTTGCTCTCGGTCATGACTCTCTACGCCGCCTTCCTGGCTCGGTGGGCATCGATGGCTGCCCACAAGGACGATGCCGTGACCGGCATGTCGATGTGTTTCAGACCGGTGTGCGGATGGATCGCATCGACGATGGCATTGACGACCGAGGGCGGGGCACCGATCGCACCGGCTTCGCCCGCTCCCTTCACGCCCAGCGGATTGGTCGTGCACAGACTGTTGTGCATGTCGAACTTCACGTGCGGCACGACGTCGGCGCGCGGAAGGGCATAGTCCATGAACGAACCGCTCATGAGCTGGCCGGAGTCGGGATCGTAGATCGTCTTTTCGGTGAGGGCCTGTCCGACGCCCTGACCGACCCCGCCATGGACCTGGCCCTGCAGCAGCAACGGGTTCAGCGCCGTGCCGAAATCGTCCATGATCGAATAGTTGAGGATCTCCAGCGTGCCGGTGTCGGGATCGACCTCCAGTTCGCAGATGTGGCAGCCGTTGGGGAAGGTCGCAGCCTGCGGCGTGCGTGTGAAGGTGTCGTCGAGGCCGGGCTTGGCGCCCTCCGGCAGGTGCTTGGGGTCGCGGGCGGCGCGTGCCACGTCGAACAGATTCATCGTGCGATCGGTGCCCACGATGCGGAAGGTCGCATCGGCGTACTCGATGTCGCCAACCGCCGCTTCCATCGCCGAGGCGGCGACCAGCTTGCCCTTCTCGATGATGTTGTCGCTGACACCCAGAACCGCCGCGCCCGCGACGGGAATGGAGCGGCTGCCGCCGGTCATGCCTTCAGGCGTGAAGTCCGAATCGCCTTGCACGATCCGGATGCGGTCGGCATCGACGCCGAGTCGCGCCGACATGATCTGCGTAAAGGCGGTCTCGTGGCCCTGGCCGTTGGTCTGGACGCCGACATAGACGGTGATCGTGTCGTCCTCGTTGAACTTGGCGATGGCGCTTTCCGGCGCGCCGCCCGAGCACTTCTCGACATAGGTCGCCATGCCGATGCCGCGCCACTTACCCTTGGCGAGCGAGGCGGCGCGTCGGGCGGGGAAGCCCTTCCAGTCGGCCTTTTCCATACCCTTCAGCATGACATTGTCGAAGTCGCCGGAGTCGAACGTGTCGCCGAGCGACGTATTCCAGGGAATCTGACTGGGCTTCACGAGATTGCGCTTTCGGATCTCGACCGGGCCGAGGCCGGTCTCGCGGCCGATATGGTCGACAAAGCGCTCCAGCAGATAGGCGGCCTCGGGCCGCCCCGCGCCGCGATAGGCATCGGTCGGAACCGTATTGGTCATCACGCCCTTCACGTTCACGTAGATCGCGGGCGTCTGGTAGAGGCCCGCAAGCATGCCGCTGCCCGCCATGGTCGGGATGAAGGCACCGAAATGGCTGAGATAGGCGCCGAGGGCGGCATGCGTGGTGACCCGCAGGCCCAGGAACTTGCAGTCCTTGTCTAGCGCCATCTCGGCCAGCGAGACATGGTCGCGGCCCTGCACGTCGGAGAGGAACGCTTCCTGCCGGTCGGGAATCCACTTCACCGTGCGCTTGAGTTCCCGGCTCGCCCACACCACCAGCGGATACTCCGGATGCACGAAGATCTTCATGCCGAAGCCGCCGCCCACGTCGCCGGTGCGCACGCGCAGCTTGGGCTGGCCGATCTTCAGGATCATGTCGGCGACCACCGGCCGGATGACGCTGACGCCCTGCGAAGAAACCCAGAGTGTCGAACGGTCGTCGGCCGGATCGTATTCGCAGATGGCGCCACGTGGCTCCATCGAGTTCACGACCAGACGATTGTTCACGATCTCGAGCTTCACGACGCGATCGGCCTTGGCAAATGCCGCTTCGGTGCGCGCGCGGTCGCCCATCTCCCAGTCGAAGACGATGTTGCCCGGAATATGATCGTGCACGAGCGGTGCGCCGGGCTGGGCCGATTCGAACGTGCCGACCGTGTGGGCACGCGCTTCGTAGTCCACCTCGATCAGTTCGGCGGCGTCCTTGGCCTGTTCCAAGGTCTCTGCCACCACCAGCGCCACCGGGTCGCCGACATGCCGGACCCGTCCCTGGGCCAGCATCGGCCGGGGTGTCTCGGCGCGGGGCGTGCCGTCGCGGTTGGTCACGGGCACGAGGCAGGGCAGGTCGCCATAGCCGGCTTTTTTCACGTCTTCGCCGGTAAGGACCAGCAGAACGCCCGGCGCCTTCCTGGCCGCCGAAGTGTCGATCCCCTTGATGTCGGCGTGCGCATGCGGGGAGCGCAGCACATAGGCGCGGGCCGCCGGCGCCGAAAGCTTCGTGTCGTCCGTATAGCGGCCGCCACCGGTGAGCAGACGTGGGTCCTCGACCCTGCGGACCGATTGACCAATGCCGAACTTCGCCATGAAATTCCTCCGTGTTGTCCGGAGGTTAACCCGCCGGGAGGGGGCCTCGCTACAGGATCGTCCAGACGAATCCCGCGATGACGACGAGGATGCCCGCGCCGAGACCAATCCAGGTTCCAGCGGTCGGCACACGTATTTCGGCTCCGCGGTGCGAACCCGGGCGGCCCTGGTCGTCGATCTTGAGTATCGGTGGCATCGCTCACCTCGCCGCCAACAAACGGTCTGGCGCGTGCGAAGGAACGCCCGCGTCCTCCGGGCGTTGCGTGGCGGGGCAGGAGAGACATGCAGATCGACGACGATGACAGGGGCCAGGCGCCGGCCGAACCGACGGGGCCGGTCACGGCCGGACCGGTCGTCGACTACGTGGCGTTGGCGCCCGGACGCACCGTCGGCCGTTACGAAGTTCTCGAAGTGCTGGGGCAGGGCGGCTTCGGCATCACCTATCGGGTCCGGGACACGCAGCTCGACCGCGAGGTGGCCATCAAGGAGTATCTGCCGCCCGCGCTCGCCATCCGCCAGGACGGCTCATCGGTGCTGCCGCGCTCGACCGAAGTCGCGGACGATTTTTCCTGGGGCCGCGAGCGCTTCGTAGCCGAGGGCCGCACCCTTGCAAAGTTGCACGACGCCCCGTCGATCGTGAAGGTCTTCGACTTCGTCGAGGCCAATGGCACGTCCTACATGGTGATGGAACTGGTGCAGGGGGGCACGTTGGAGGACCGCGTCAAGGCCGACGGTCCCCTGACACCCGCCGAAGTCGGGGCCCTTTTGCCGCCCTTGCTCGAGGGTCTCGAAAAGGTCCATGAAGCGGGCTACCTCCATCGCGACATCAAACCCGGCAATATCCTGCTGAGCGAGGCCGGCGCGCCGACGCTCATCGATTTCGGCGCGGCGCGGGTGGCGGTGGCGGGCCGCTCGTCCACCATGACCGCGATCTTCACGCCGGGGTATGCGGCGCCGGAACAGTTCGCCACCGGCAAGCAGGGACCCTGGACCGACATCTATGGGCTGGCGGCCACCCTCCACCATGCCGTCACCGGCAGGGCACCGCCCAGTGCGTTCGACCGGCTGCTCGACGACACTTACCAGCCACTCTCCGGACTGGAGCTGCCCGACTACCCGCCGGTGCTGCTGGCTGGGATCGATGCCGGGTTGACGGTGCGGTTCGAGGACCGCCCCCAAAGCATCGCGGAGTGGCAGTCGCTTCTCGGCGGAACCCCGGTCGATCCCAACATGACGATGGTCATGCCCCAGCCGGTGGCGCCGCCAGTGCCGCCGACATCTCCGACGCCGCCCACCCCACCGACGCCACCCAGCCAACCGACTGCGCTGGCAATTGGGCCGACGAAGCGCTCGCGGACGAAGTCCGTTCTGGTCGGCGCCGCGGCGCTTCTGGTGCTGGTGGGTGGTGCGTACTTCATGATCCAGCCCCACCGGCAGGAGCCGCGGACGGCCGAAACCCCGTCATCGGCCGCCGCGCCTGCCCCGGAAGGTCCCGCCGATCCGATCGAGGCATCGAGCCAGGGAGAAGAGGCGCTCAAGCTCACGACTGCCGATCGCAAGCGCATGCAGATGATCCTCACGGCGCTCGGCCATGACACGCGCGGCTCCGACGGAACGTTCGGGGAGCGCTCGCGCGAGATGATCGCAGCCTGGCAGAAGGCCAGGGGCCACGCCGCCACGGGCTATCTCACTGCGGCGCAGGTGGCGGCGTTGATGCGGGAGGCGCCGGCCGCCTCGGCAGCCGCGCGATCATCGGGTTCAGCCGCGCCATCGGCGCCTGCCGCGAGACAGGTGGGTGCCTATGACGGAGTCTACGGCGGCGGCATGACCAGCAGCGGCTTCGGCCAGGCATCCGGCGTCGTGACTGCGGAGTTGAGCATTGCCGGCAGCCTCCTGATCGGACGTATCACCCAGCCGGGCTGTGGCACTTCCTCGCTTTCGCTCACCGTGTCGCCGAGCGGCGCCATTTCGGGGTCCGGTCGACTCTACGAAGGTCAGGATTGCTCCATGGGTGATTTCAGTGCCAGCGGTCGGGCGGCGGGCGGTGCCGTCATGCTCGAACTGCGCGCAACCGCCGGGTCGATGCGAGGAAGTCTCGGCCGACGTGGCGGCTGACCCTGATGCAGCAGGGCGGTGCTGGTCCGCAGCCAACACCGCCACGCTGCTTCGTACTATTTCTTCGGCGAGATCGCGACGACCAGCACCGACGTGTCGATTGCCGTCAGCCTGTCGCCCGGCTTGACCCGGGGCAGCTGGGCGCGGCCTTCGGCGGCGACGACGTTGTAGGTCCTCACCTCGCCGCCATTCGGATTGACGAGTGAGATCGTGTTGGCCGAGGTGTTGACCCCCGTGACCAACCAATTCGCGACCGTCTGGTCGGCCATGACGCCGGCGGCGCGGCTGCCCGTCGTGGCCGCGGCGGTTACGCCGACATCGCGGCCGCGCGGGGTCGCGGTGTTCGGGCCGGACAGCACGAAACTGAGCTTCTCTTCGTACGCCACCGAGACGCGGTCGCCGACCTTGCTGGTGTCCATCTTGACGCCGGGGCCGACGCTCGAGGTCAGCGAGCGGCCGGCTGGACCGGTGAACGTCACGGTGCGCTTGGCCGGATCGATGGCGCTGATGGTCGCGTCGATCGAATAGGTGACGACTGTCGAGATTCCGACGATCGGCTGGCCCTGCGCATACGCGGTGCCGGCGATCGTGCCGGTGGCAGCGATCGATCCCGCGAGCATGGCGGCGAGCATGAATCGTTTGGTGAACATGAGACTCTCTCCCTCGTTGTTGCGTAACGCTAGCATGAGGTTTGGCGGATTTTCCATGGTCGGCCTGTTACAGTGAGATTGATTATGTTCAATCTCCGATGCCGATCGATCGCGTGACCACGGCCTATCTCGCCGCCGAAGGATTCGAGAGCCAGCTGCGCGAGGAACTCGGGCGGGCCGGTGTCGCGGTGCGTGCCGAGCATGGCCGCCTACTTCTCTCCGACGCGCCGGCGCACGAGGCCGCCTGGGCGGCGAACATCTGGCGCGATTGCATCGAGCTGCCGGTGGCGTCGATCGGCACCGCGGCGAAAGCCTTGCGCGACGTCCAGCGAAACTGGGCGATGTACGCGCCATACCATCACCGCCGCGCCGCGCTCATCCAGGACAAACTCCCGCATGTGTCGGCCAAACCGGTGGTCTTTCCCGCCGCTGCGCCGGCCGCGCCGCTGGGCTCTTGGACCCTGTTGGCGCCCGACCGCATGCTCGCCGCCACCTCATGCAGCTCGCCTTTTCCCAACGGTGAGGTCGAACTCGTCGAGGACAAGGTCGGGCCGCCCAGCCGTGCCTATCTGAAACTCTGGGAGGCGCTGGTGCGGTTGCGCCGCTGGCCGCAGCCGGGCGAACGCTGCCTCGATCTCGGGGCCTGTCCGGGCGGCTGGACCTGGGTCCTCGCCAAACTGGGTGCCACCGTGATCGCCGTCGACAAGGCGCCGCTCGATCCGAGGGTCGCGGCAATGCCGGGAGTGGAGTGGCGGGGCGAGAGTGCGTTCGGGCTCGATCCTGACAGCGTCGGTCCCGTCGACTGGCTGTTCTCCGACGTGATCTGCTACCCGGCGCGGTTGTTCAAACTGGTCGAGCGCTGGCGGGCCTCCGGCCTCGTGGAGAACTTCGTGTGCACGATCAAATTCCAGGGCGAGACCGATCATGAGACGGCGGCAGCCTTCGCCCGGTTGCCGGGGGCGCGAGTCCTGCATCTGCACTACAACAAGCACGAACTGACGTTCATGCTGAGCATGTCCGAAGAACGCTGACCGCAGAGAAGGCAATGGTGCATCATCCCATTTACGTGTTCCGCCATGGCGAGACCGTCTGGAACGCCGAGAGGCGCGCGCAGGGATTCCTCGATTCGCCGCTGACCGAAGCGGGACGGGCGCAGGCACGGGCCATGGGGCGGGCTCTTGCAAGGGAGCTGCAAAGTGCCGGGCATGCGCCAGCTGACGTTGTGGTACGAGCCAGCCCGCTGGGGCGGGTCCGCGAAACTCTGGCGCTGGCAGCCGTGGCCGCGGGGCTGACACACGACGAGCAGTGTTTCGATCACCGGCTCCGGGAGATGAGCTGGGGTGAATGGGATGGACTCACCGGCCCCGAGATCGAGGCGCGTTGGCCGGGAGCGATGGCTGCGCGCCGGCTTGATCGTTGGACCTACGAACCGCCCGGGGGCGAGAACTACATCATGGCCGCCGCCCGCGCGCAGGCGGCGTTGGACGATATCGCGGTACTGGCGGTCGATCGGCCCGTTGCGGTGTTTGCGCACGGCGCGATCGGTCGGGTGCTGCGCGGCCTGTTCCTGCGCGTGCCCCAGGCGGAGATCCTCGACATGGACCAGCCGCAGGACGCGTTCTACCGGCTGCATCGCGACACTGCGGCGCGCATCGTCTCGCATAGTCCGGATTGAGCCATGACCGGTAAACCAGGGGCCGCCGACGAATTCGACGTCGCGGTGGTGGGCGGTGGGCTGGTCGGTGTCGCCACGGCCTGGGGCCTGTCGCGCGAGGGCTGTCGGGTCGTCATCCTGGACGAGGGCGACCGCGCGGTGCGGGCGAGCCGCGGCAACTTCGCGCTGGTCTGGGTGCAAAGCAAGGGGTTGGGCCTTGCCCCCTATGCCGGCTGGACGATCCGCTCGTCCAACGCCTGGCGCGGCTTCTCCGACCTGTTGAAGCAGGAGACCGGCACTGACGTATCATTCCAGCGCCCCGGCGGCTTTCATCTCTGCCTTTCGGAGCGGGAGCTGGAAGCGCGCGCCGATGCCCTGAAGCGGCTGCACGGCCAAGCCGGCATCGTCGACTACAAGACCGAGATCCTGACCCATGATCAGGTGAAGGCGATGCTGCCCGACATCGGGCCGGAGGTCGTGGGAGGGAGCTTCTGCGAACTGGACGGCCATGTGAATTCGCTGCGCCTGTTCCGCACCCTGCACACCGCGCTCAATGCTCGCGGCGTCGTCTATCGCCCGGGCCATCCGGTCGACAACATCGTGCGCGAGGGCGGGGAGTTCCGGCTCACGACGGCGCAGGGCGAGGTGCGCGCCGCCAAGGTGGCACTCGCGGCGGGCAACGCCAACATGCGCCTCGCGCCAATGGTCGGCCTCGACTGTCCCATGAAGCCGGAGCGCGGGCAGATCGTCGTCACCGAACGGCTGCGGCCCTTCCTCAACCATCCCATCGTCACTTTGCGCCAGACCGACGAGGGGACGGTCATGATCGGCGATTCGAAGGAAGAAAGCGTCGATCCGAGCGGCCTGACGATCGGCGTCAGCGCGACGGAAGCCGAGCGCGCCGTGCGCCAGTTCCCGCTGCTTGCCAACGTAAACGTCGTGCGTACCTGGAGCGCCATCCGCGTCATGACCCAGGACGGCTTCCCCATCTACGACGAGTCGAAGACGCACCCTGGCGCCTTTACCGTCTGCTGTCATTCCGGTGTGACCCTGGCGGCCAACCACGCGCTCACCATTGCGCCGATGATCGCCCGCGGCGCGCTCGACGCTTCGCTGGTCGCACCGTTCAGTGCCCGGAGGTTCCATGTTCAAGCGGCTGGCTGAGAAGGGCACCGCCATCGCAATCACCGTCGACGGAAAGGAAGTGGCTGCGCGGGCGGGTGACACCGTGGCCGCTGCGTTGCTGGCCGCCGGCATCGATCATTGCCGCACCACGCCCGTCACCGGGGCTCCGCGCGCGCCCTACTGCCTGATGGGTGTCTGCTTCGACTGCCTGGTCACGATCGACGGCGTCGGCAGCCGCCAGGGCTGCCTGATCCCGGTGCGCGAGGGCATGAAGGTCGAAACCCAGATCGGCCGCCGGGAGGCCGGACGATGATGGCGGCGGTGGACCTCGCCTCTTCGTACGAACTGGTCGTCATCGGCGGTGGTCCGGCGGGCCTCGCAGCGGCGGCGCTGGCTGCGCGGGCGGGCGTGTCGACGGCGCTGTTCGACGAGAATCCGGATGTCGGCGGCCAGATCTATCGCGCCATCACCTCGACGCCCGTCACAGACCGCGCGGTCCTGGGCCAGGATTACTGGGACGGCGCCGTCTTGGCCGACGAGGCCAAGGCGAGCGGCGCGTCGATCGTGAACGGCGCCACTGTCTGGAGCCTCGACCGGCAGCGTCTGGTCGGCGTCTCGGTCGGCGGCGAGGCGCGCATGATCGAAGCCGGCCGGGTCATCATCGCCACCGGCTCGCAGGAGCGGCCGTTTCCCATTCCCGGCTGGACCCTGCCGGGTGTCATGACGGCGGGTGCCGCGCAGACCGCGCTGAAGGCACAGGGACTCGTCTTGGAGGGCCGCACCGTCCTGGCAGGCAGCGGGCCGCTGCTGTGGCTGCTGGCGGCGCAGACGCTGCGCGCGGGCGGCAGGATCGACGCGATCCTCGACACCACGCCGCGGCGAAACTGGCTGCAGGCGGCGATCCACCTGCCCGACTTCGCCTTGTCGCCGTACTTCGCCAAGGGGCTTGCGCTGTTGCGCGAGGTTCGAGCCAGGGTGCCGGTACATCGCGCGGATACGATAGAGGCGGTGGGTACCGACCGGGTCCGCGAGGTCGTCTTCTCCGGCGCCGGCGGCACGCAGCGTCTGCCGGTCGACGTGCTGCTGCTGCATCAGGGCGTGGTGCCCAACGTCAACCTCGCCAATGCCGCCGGCGTGGCGCATGTCTGGAACGACCGGCAGCTCTGCTTCGTGCCGGTACTCGACGCCGATTTCGGCAGCTCTGTGCCCGGCATCGCGGTGGCCGGCGACGGGGCGGGCATTGCCGGCGGCACCGCTGCCGCCGAACGCGGCCGCATTGCCGCCATCGCCGCCGTGCGCGCGCTCAAGCCCGATTCGGCCGTGCCGGACACGCAGGCCATTCGCCAGAGGCTGCAACGCGAGGAGATGGGGCGGGCCTTCCTCGACTTGTTGAACCGGCCGGCCGATGCGTTCCGCATGCCCGAGGGCGAGACGATCGCCTGCCGCTGCGAGGAGGTGACGGCCCGGCAGGTGCGCGAGACGGCGCGGATGGGCTGCGAGGGGCCGAACCAGATGAAGGCCTTCCTGCGCTGCGGCATGGGGCCGTGTCAGGGAAGACTCTGTGGCCTCACGGTCACCGAGCTGATCGCGGCCGAACGCAAGACCAGACCGGATGAGGTCGGATACTACCGGCTGCGCCCGCCGGTGAAGCCGATCACCCTGGCCGAGCTGGCCTCGCTGCCGATCGGCGAGGCCGAGCGCAAGGCGGTGGAGCGCTAGCGATCGTCCTTCAGCTCATCGGTCGCCAGTCGTAGCCGAGCCGCGGGAAATGGATCGCGACCTGTCCGACCTCGTCGTTCTCGTGCAGGAGTGCGATCTCGTCGCCATCGATGAAGTGCACCTCGCCCTCGATCCAGTCCCTGGCATTGTCGGAGGCGCGCACGCGGGCGCGCTGGCCGGGCAGCGGATCGCCTTCCCGCGGGTCCGAGGGGCGCGGCCTTGCCGGCGTGGCGACACGGGCTTCCGCGAGCGCCACGTCGGCATCGATGTTCGTTCGGTACCCATGGCCGATTGCTTCCATGCGGTCGCGCCATGCGAGCAGGCGCGGATAGGGGGCCAGCACCTCGCGGCAGTCTATGTGGCGGCCGCGAAAGAACCAGACGACGTGATAGGTCGCGAAGTCGGCGATGCAGCGCTCGTCGCCCAGCAGATAGGGACGGCCGTCCGCCAGCATGTCGGCGATCCACCTCACCTGCGGCCGCACGAGCTGGAGGTTGCGATAAGCGGCCTTGCGCACCGCCTCGATCGAGGGCATCGGCAGGCCGTGCAGCTTTGCACGGTCGGCGTGCAGGCCCTCCGGCATATGGTCGGCGTTGATGCCCGAGACGTAGAGCGCGGTCGGCCGCATGAACTGCTGCTCGGCCCACCAGGCGATGGCGTCGGCCGTGCCTGAAGTGTTCGGCGGGTAGAAGGTCGGCTGCGGCACGCGCCGCTCGAGCTCGCGCGCGATCAGCTTGGTGTCGCACCAGACATCCGCGCCGTCCTGGAGGACGGGCGTGCGGCGATAGCCGCCGGTCAGCGGCGTCAGCCTGGGCTTGGGCGCGATCGGCGGGATTTCGACGGCCCGCCAGTGCAGTCCCTTGAAGCCCATCATCAGCCGCGCCTTCTCCGCGAAGTTCGAGAAGTCGTACTGGTGGAGGATCAGCGAACTCGGGACCTCAACGACGCGCGGCGACATGGGCGAAGACTTCCTTGAAGAGCGGGGCGATGCGTTTCGCGCCGGTCTGGGTCACGTGGTTGTTGTCGAAGTAGTTGGGGCGTCCATCGGTGTCTGAGGCACAGGCGCCATTTGCGCACAGGAAGGGTTCCGGCGAGAGGATGCTGACGGCATGCGGGTAACGGCGTTGGAGCATGGCGAAGACGGTCCGGAGCTCGCTGTTTCGCTGCCGGTAGTCGGCCAGGGGGAAGCTCGCGGTCGACGCCGTCGGGTCTTGCAGTGCCACCTTCGCCCGGTAGGACGGGTCGAAGGTCCGGGCGATCGGCGTGCGCTCGAAGAAGACGATGCGAAAGCCGTTGGCGATGAACTCCGCGGTGTTCTGCTCGAACTCTGCAACGCCGTCGAGCGCCCCCCAGCTCGACAGCGAGATGATGGTCGTGACGTCTCGCGCCCTAGCCTCGCCGATGAGCGCTTTGAGCTCCCCCGTGGTGCTCCATCGCCCCGGGCCGAAGTGGCCGATGAGGTTGCGGTCCTTGCGTGCGTAGTAGACCGGCACGCGATAGGTGTCTCCCATTGCCGCCAGCACGTCCCGATACTGGTCGGCGTGCGAATCGCCGAGCACGAGGATCCCGGGGCCGGACTCGACCGCGTTCACGCGGCAAAGCGAAGCCATCGGGTGAAGGATGCGGTCGAGCATGGGGCATCGCCCCGATACCCGGTCCTGCTGCGCGCCGAACAGAAAGGCTACCCGATCCGGATAGCGGAAGGTGGCCCCGCTGGTCGCGATTATGGTCGTGCCGATCGCCAGCGTGGCGATCGAGACAGTGGCGAAGTTGCGGAAAAGGGCGCGCCGGTCGCCGATCAACCGGCGCGAGCGGATCGGCGTCTCGACAAAGTGATAGGTCAGGCTTGCAAGCACGGTGGCCAGGATCATGGCGAGGGTCGCCTCGAAGGCGTTAAGCGGGCGCTCGAGGACGATCGCTCCGATCGAGAGCGGTGGCCAGTGCCAGAGATAGAGGGGGTATGAGATCTTGCCGATGTAGCGCACGGCCCGCAGGCGCAGGATGGCGAAATGACCGGTATGAAGCTCGATGAGCGCGAGTGCCCAGGCAGTGGCGGCACAGGCCGCCAATGTCTGCGCCGTCGGCGCAAACTTCGTTTTCCCGATCATCATCAGCGGAACGATGCAGACGAGACCGACCGCGATGAGTGACAGGACGGGACGCGAGCGCTCGGGCCCCTCGCGATACTTGCGCACGATGCAGAAGGCGAGGATGCCGAGGCCGAGCTGCCAGAGCCGTGCCGGCAACAGATAGAAGGCCGTCCGCGGCGACAGCCCACCGGTATTGAAGGCAAAGTAGAAGAGCAGCGAAAGGCAGGGCATGCCGATCAGCAGGCTCCAGAAGAGTCGGCGCCGTCCGCGCGCCACCAGGAACAGGGCGCCGAAAGCCAGGTAGAACTGCTCCTCGACCGCCAGGCTCCAGGTGTGGAGGAGCGGCTTCTCGAGCGGCAGGGCGAAATAGTCTCCCTCGTTCCAGTAGTAGAAGTTCTGGACGTAGAAGGGCTGCGCGATGAGCGACCACGCGAGATTGATGAGATCCCGCGGCATCAGGAAGACAAAGCCTGCGGCGGTCGTGACGCCCACGGTCAGGAACAGGGCCGGCGCCAGGCGGCGGAACCGGGCGGAGTAGAAGTCCCCGAGGGTCGCGCGCCCTTCGAGGAGTGGGAACAGGTAGGCCCGCGAGATCACGTAGCCGGAGATCACGAAGAAGATGTCCACGCCCAGGAAGCCGTTGGGCACCAGCGTCGGGTAGGCGTGGAACAGAACCACCAGCGTCACCGCGATCGCGCGGAGCGTGTCGATCTCGGGAAGATAACGGCGGATCAATGCGTGGCAGTCCTGCTCGCCGGAAATCTGTGCGACCCGGCCCTCACGCCGCCTTCAGTACACCGTCATCGGTTTCCAGGGGAAGAGGATGCCAGTTGCGCGACACAACCCAATCGGGGCGCGGATTGTCACTCAGCTGGGGCCGATTGGCGACAGTGTTGCAGGAGACATAGATGTGCCAGCGGTCCTCGGCCGAGAGGTTGTGGCCGGACGCATGCAGCACGTTGCAATGGAACAGCACGCAGGTACCGGCCCGACCGGTGACGGCCACGGGCTCGGGCGAGTTCCTCAGGATCTCGATCATGCGCTGCTTCGGCATCGCCCAGAATTTGTAGGAGGTCGATTCGTCGTAGACCGGTTCTATGCGGCCGAGCTTGTGGCTACCGGGGATCAGGTAGAGGGCGCCGCCCATCTCCGTCGTGTCCGTCATCATCAGGTTGAAGGTCGCCATGTCGGGGCGGCGGCAGCCATCGCGCATCCACGAGCCGTAGTCCTGGTGCCATTGCCAGACCGTGCCCTCGATGGCCGGCTTGGTGTTGATCTTGGTGTGATAGACGTAGACTCCATCGTCTTTCAGCACCTGCTGCACCGGCCGAAGCAGGCGCGGCGTGCGTACCAGCGCATGGAACGCCTTGGAACGGGTCGCACCATCTTCTTCATGCACGCGGAAGATGGTGCGGACGCCGCCGGTATGTTCGCGGACGACCTCCTCTCCGTCGATCCCGGACAGCCGGGCCACCTCGCGGCGCAGCACCGCCACTTCGCTGCGATCGAACAGGTCGGGGAACACGACGAAACCGTCGCGATCGAATTGCTCGATCTGCTGGTCCGTCAGCTCCATGGTGGCCTCCCTTGTTGCTCTTCGGCGTTTGGCCGACGCTAGCCCAAGGGGCCGCCGGAGAGTAGGGGGTGTCCGCGTCAGGCGGCGTTGACGATGGGGGCCGCCGTGCGGGCGAAGCGGGCGTTGCGATAGGCCGCGACCGTTACCGGGGGATATTTTGCCGGACGGTCGGCCGTTGCGCATCCCGGCAAACATTCGATCATCGCGTCGTAGGCCGGCGCCACGAAATAGGCAATGGACAGGCGCCGCGCACCGCCGCCGGACCGCGGATTTGCCACCCGGTGCAGCGTCGAGCGGAACCGGTCGTTCGACCAGCGCATCAGGAGATCGCCGATATTGACGATGAACCCCTCCTCGACCGGCGGTGCCTCGTGCCAGGTGCCGTCGAGGTCACGTACTTCGAGGCCGCCGTCGGCGGCTTCGTTCTTCAGGATGGTCAACATGCCGAGATCGGTATGCTCGCCGGCGCGCAGCTGTCCCGGTCGGGGACGCTCGCGCTGCGCCGGATAATTGAGCGCCCGCAGCATGCTGCAGTGCCGTGCGAGGGCGCCGGCGAACCAATCCTCGGGCAGGTCGAGCGACAGGGCGAAGATCCGGCTGATCGTGTCCTGCAGGCCTTCCATCGCCGACCAGTAGGCCCGCCACGCGGCCTCGAAACCGGGCACGCCCGACGGCCAGAGATTGGGGGCGTAGTTCGGATAGGCGCCCGGGGCATCGTGATACCAGGGATCGTCTGCCGGCACGTCGAGAGGCCCTATGGCGAACACCTCCTTGTAGTCGGGCGGGGTCTCGTTGCCGGCCAGCCGCGCCAGGGTCTCGGTGCCTTCGGCGTGATAGGCGCGGTTCTGCTCGGGCCGGGGACGCGCCACCGCCATCTTGCGGGGCGTCGGCAGGTCGAAGAAGTCCCGAGAGACCGCGCGCATCGCCTCGATGGTTACCTCGGGTACACGATGCCCGACTATGGCGAAAAAGCCGGTGGATTCGCAGGCGCCGCGGACCTGGTCCGCGACCGCCCGGCGCCTGGTCGGCCCGCCCTCGAACCAGGGTCCGAGATCGACGATGGGAAATGCAAAGCCTGTCATCCGATGCCCCGTTCGCGAGTCCACGCCAGGGCAGCAAGCGGCATGCCAGCGGCGGCCGCTCAGGACGCGGGGCGGAATGCGGCTCTGGCCGGATTCGCGAAAGCCGGTCAAAATGTTGCAAATGAATGGCAGCGGCCGACGGATCGAGGAGTGAGACGATGGACGGCGTGGTGAACATCGATGATCTGCGCAAGCTCGCCAAGAAGCGGCTGCCCAAGATCGCCTACGACTTCATCGAGGGCGGCACGGACGACGAGGTCGGGCTCGTCACCAACGAGCAGGCCTTCCGCAAGGCGCGCATCGTGCCGCGCTATCTCGTCGACGTCTCGGTGCGCGACCAGTCCACCACCCTGTTCGGCCGGACCTATTCGAGCCCGATCGGCATTGCCCCGACGGGCCTCGCCGGCCTGTTCCGCCACGGCGCCGACCTGATGCTGGCCGAAGCCGCGCGCGACGCCAACGTGCCGTTCATCATGTCGGGCTCCAGCACCGGCTCGATAGAGGATCTCGGCAGGCTGGCGCCGGACCATGGTTGGTACCAGCTCTATTCCGCCAAGGACCAGGCGGTCTCGGAGGACATGATCAAGCGCTCGGCCGATGCCGGCCTGCGCACGCTGGTCTTCACCGTCGACGTGCCCGAGGGCTCCAACCGCGAGCGCAACACGCGCAACGGCTGGTCGCGGCCCCTCAAGCTTACCTGGAAGACAAAGTTCGAAGCCCTGCTCCATCCGGCCTGGATGATGCAGTGGTTCCGCCACGGCACGCCCTATTTCGACAACTGGGCCAAGTATGCCGGTCCCGATGCGACGGCCGACAAGGTGGCTGACATGGTCGCCTACCAGAACCGCGCGCCGATGACGTGGAAGCATGTCGAGCGCTTCCGCGAACTGTGGAAGGGCAACTTCGTGCTGAAAGGGATCATGCATCCCGACGACGCCATCCGCGCCCATTCGCTCGGCGTGGACGGCGTGATGGTCTCCAACCACGGCGCCCGCCAGCTCGACCTGGCGCCGTCGCCGCTCGAGGTGCTGCCGGCGATCCGCGACGCGGTCGGCGACAAGATGACGGTGATGTTCGACGGCGGCGTTCGCCGCGGCCTCGACGCCATCATCGCCCTCTGCCTGGGCGCCAAGTTCGTGTTCGTCGGCCGGCCCACGCTCTACGGTGTCACGGCGGGCGGCGTTGCGGGCGCGGCCAAGGCGCTCGAGATCTTCCGGCGCGAGGTGGATATCAGCATGGCCCAGATCGGCGCCACCAGGATTGCCGACCTCGGCCCGCAGTTCATGATGTGGAAGGATGAGGAGGATCTGCGCCGCAATCGGCGCTGATCGACCTATACTCAGGGCCATGTTGCGCTTCGGCGCGAGGTCGCGCTTTCTCGCCAGACCGGGGTTCTTTCTGGCGAGGGAGTCCAGATACTTGCCGCTTTCGTTTCGTCGTCGCCGGTCCTGGCGGGTTTTCTGGGAAGCCTGATCGCCGGGTTAGCAACGGGCGTCGGCGCGTTGCCGGTGCTCGCGATCCGCAGGATTTCGGACCAAGCCCAGGACGTCATGCTGGGCTTCGCCGCCGGCGTGATGCTCGCCGCCTCGTTCTTTTCGCTGATCATGCCCGGCATCGACGTGGCGCAGGAGCAGGGCGCGACGAAGCTGGGCGCCGTCATCCTGGTGATCGCCGGCATCCTGTTCGGCGCCGCCAGCCTGTGGCTGGTCCATCGCTACGTGCCGCACGAGCATTTCATCATGGGCCGACAGGGACCCGACGCGCCGCGATTCCGGCGCATCTGGCTGTTCGTGATCGCCATAACCCTGCACAATTTTCCCCAAGGGCTGGCGGTCGGTGTCGGCTTCGGCGGCGACGATCCCGGCAAGGCCATCGCGCTGGCGATCGGCATCGGACTTCAGAACATGCCCGAGGGGTTGGCCGTCGCCGTCGCGCTGTTGAGCTTGAATTACGGCAGGGCCCAGGCCTTCTTCGTGGCCCTGCTCACGGGCCTCGCCGAGCCGATCGGCGGGTTGCTGGGCGCCGGCGCCGTCACCATCGCGCAATCGCTGCTGCCCTGGGGGCTGGCCTATGCCGGGGGCGCCATGATCTTCGTGATCAGCGACGAGATCATCCCGGAGACCCACCGCCGCGGCTTCGAGAACCACGGGGCGGTCGGCCTGATGATCGGCCTGGTGGCGATGATGTTCCTCGACGTCATGCTGGGCTGAGGGCAAAGAAAAAGCCTCCTCCGCCGGAGCAGAGGAGGCTTTCCTTTAGTCGTTAGCCGCTACTCAGTGCACGACCTCGAACAGGCCGGCGGCGCCCATGCCGCCGCCGATGCACATGGTCACGACGACGTTCTTGGCCTTGCGGCGGCGGCCCTCGATCAGGGCGTGGCCGGTGCAGCGGGCGCCGGTCATGCCGAACGGATGTCCGATCGAGATCGAGCCGCCGTTGACGTTCAGCTTCTCGTTGGGGATGCCGAGCTTGTCGCGGCAGTAGAGCACCTGGACCGCGAAGGCCTCGTTGAGTTCCCACAGGTCGATGTCGTCCATCTTGAGGCCGAACCGCTTCAGCAGCTTCGGGATCGCGTAGACCGGGCCGATGCCCATCTCGTCCGGCTCGCAGCCGGCGACGACCAGGCCCTTGTAGATGCCGAGCGGCTTCAGGCCGCGCTTGGCGGCTTCGGCATCGCTCATGACGACCGCGGCCGAGGCGCCGTCCGAGAGCTGGCTGGCGTTGCCGGCGGTGATCCACTTGTCGGGACCGGCGACCGGCTGCAGCTTGGCGAGGCCCTCGAGCGTCGTTTCGGGACGGTTGCCCTCGTCCTTGGTGAGCTTGACCGTCTTGCGGGTCGTCTCGTTGGTGTTCTTGTCGGTGACCAGCATCGTGGTCTCCATCGGCACGATCTCGTCGTCGAACTTGCCGGCCTGCTGGGCGGCAGCCGTGCGCAACTGGCTCTGCAGCGAGTATTCGTCCTGGTACTCGCGGCTGATGCCGTAGCGGGCGGCGACCGTGTCGGCCGTCGTGATCATGGCGTGATAGATGCCCGGAACGTGCTCCTGCACCCACGGGTTCACCAGGCGGTTCTTGTTGCCACCCGGCGGGCCCTGGACCAGCGACACCGACTCGAGGCCGCCGGCGATCATCACCGGGACCTTGTCGACCAGCACGCGCTGCGCGGCCATCGAGATGGTCTGCAGGCCCGAGGAGCAGAAGCGGTTGACGGTGACGCCCGAGACGCTGACCGGGGCGCCGGCGCGGATCGCCGAGACACGGGCCACGTTGGAGCCCGTGGTGCCTTCCGGGGCCGCGCAGCCCAGGATGACGTCCTCGACCTCGCCCAGCTCGACCTTGGCCCGCTCGGCGGCGTGCTTGATCACGTGTGCGCCCATGTCGGCGCCGTGCGTGTCGTTGAAGATGCCGCGGAATGCCTTGCCGATCGGCGTGCGGGCGGTGGAGACGATTACTGCATCAGCCATTTTCTTTCCTCCTCGATTGCCGCCCGGATGGCACGGCACTGACTTCCGATAATTGTCATCCCGAGGCCGAAGGCCGAGGGACCTTTACTGTTCCGGAAAGGTCCCTCGCTGCGCTCGGGATGACAGCGTGCTTAAACTCAGACGCTAGAGAACTTCTTGCCTTCCTGCACCAGCTTCTTGAGGAGCGGTGCCGGTTCCCAGAACGGGTCGCCCGACGCGTCGCGGTACTTCAGCAGCGCGTCGTGGATGGTCTTGAGGCCGACGACGTTGTCGGCCCACCACATCGGGCCGCCGCGATAGACCGGCCAGCCATAGCCGTTGACCCAGATCACGTCGATGTCGAGCGAGCGCTGGGCCATGCCCTCCTCGAGGATCTTGGCGCCCTCGTTCACCATCGGATAGAGCGCGCGCTCCAGGATCTCCTGGTCGGAGATGGCGCGACGCGTGATGCCGAGCTTCTTCGAGGTCTCCTCGATGATCTTCTCGACCTCGGGGTCGGGGATCGGCGTGCGATCGGGCAGGTTGTACTTGTAGTAGCCCGCGCCGGTCTTCTGGCCGAAGCGGCCCAGTTCGCAGATCGCGTCGGCGACGTAGCCGGTGTAGCGCACGTTGCGCTTTTCCTTCTCCTTCTTGCCCTGGCGGATGCGCCAGCCCACGTCGTTGCCGGCGAGGTCGCTCATCGCGAACGGGCCCATCGGGAAGCCGTAGTCGTAGATCACCTTGTCGATCTGCTGGGGAAGGGCGCCTTCCTCCATCATGTAGGCCGACTGCACGCCCCTCATGCGCAGCATCCGATTTCCGACGAAGCCCTCGCAGACGCCGACCAGCACCGGGATCTTGCCGATCTTCTTGGAGAACGACATGACGGTGGCGATGACGTCCTTCTCGGTCGCCTTGCCGCGCACGTTCTCCAGGAGCTTCATGACGTTGGCCGGCGAGAAGAAGTGCATGCCGATCACGTCGCCGGGCCGCTTGGTGTAGGAGGCGATCTGGTTGACGTCGAGGCCCGACGTGTTGGTGGCCAGGATGGCGCCGGGCTTGGCGATCTCGTCGAGCTTCTTGAAGACGGTCTCCTTGACCTCCATCGTCTCGAACACCGCCTCGATGATGACGTCGGCGTCCTTGAGATCGTCGTAGTTCAGCGTCGGTTTGATCAGCGCCATGCGCTTCTCGACGTCCTCGGCCTTCATGCCGCCGCGCTTGGCGGTGTTCTCGTAGTTGGTGCGGATGGTCTTGAGGCCGCGGTCCAGCGCCTCCTGGCTGGTCTCCAGCAGGGTGACCGGGACGCCGGCATTGGCGAAGTTCATGGCGATGCCGCCACCCATCGTGCCGGCGCCGATGATGCCGCCGGTCTTGATCTCGCGCTGCGGCGTGTCGGCCGGCACGTCCTTGACCTTGGCGGCCTCGCGCTCGGCGAAGAAGTAGTAGCGCTGCGCCGCGGACTCGCTGGAGGTCAGCAGCTCGGTGAACAGCTCTCGCTCGCGCTTCATGCCCTCGTCGAACGGCAGCTCGACGGCGGCCTGCACCGTCTTGATGATGTTCCATGGCGCCTTGAAGCCACGCGCCTTGCGGGCGATCGACTTCTCGGTCTCGGCGAACAGCTCCGGCGATTCCAGGGTGACGCTGAGGTCGCGCACGCGGCGCAGCGGCGCCTTCTGCGCGAGCAGCATGTCGGCGTGGGCGATGGCGCCCTTCAGCAGGTCGCCCTCGACGATCGCGTCGACGATGCCCTTGCTCTTGGCCTCGGCGGCCGGGATGTGCCGGCCCGACAGGATGGCGTCGAGCGCATACTTGGCGCCGGTGAGGCGCGGCAGGCGCTGGGTGCCGCCGGCACCGGGCAGCAGGCCGAGATGCACTTCCGGCAGGCCCATGCGGGTCGTCGGCAGCGCGACGCGGTAGTGAGCGCCCAGCGCCGTTTCGAGGCCGCCGCCGAGCGGCGTGCCGTGCAGCGCGGCCACGATCAGCTTGGGCGAGTTCTCCATGGTCGCGATGACGTCGTTCAGGTTCGGGCCCGACGGCGGCTTGCCGAACTCGCGGATGTCGGCGCCGGCGATGAAGGTGCGGCCGCCGCCGATCAGCACGATGGCATCGATGCTGGAATCGCGGCCGAAGGCCTCGACACCGTCCTTGATGCCGGCGCGGACAGCCGCGGCCAGCGCATTCACTGGCGGGTTGTTGATGGTGAGAATTCCGATTCGCCCCTCTGTGGAGCGGATGACAGCGTCGGACATGGACGGTTCTTCCCTGATGAGACCGGTAAACGGACGGGTCCTCTTAGCAATCTCTGGCTGCCCCGCCCAGCGGCCTCGAGTTCCGCGGTGCGACGATAGGTGCACATGCACAGTCTAGTTCCGGACAAAGTCAGCCGCTATGCATCGCCGCCCAAAAACGAGACTGGGAGGCTATTGGAAAATGATCAGTGCAAAGACTACCCGCCGCGGCATCCTGCGCGCCGGTGCCGGCGCCGGGCTCGTCATGGCGGCGCCCACGATCGTGCGTGCACAGGCCGCGTGGCCGAACAAGCCGATCACCATCATCGTCAATTTTCCTGCCGGCGGCCTCACCGACGGCATCGCCCGGGCCTTCGGCCAATCTGTCAGCCAGGCCACGGGCCAGCAGGTGATCGTCGACAACAAGCCCGGCGCCAGCGGCAACATCGGCGCCGCCCAAGTCGCCCGCGCGCCGGCCGACGGCTACACGTTCCTCCACTCGGTCTCGAGCACGCTCGTTCAGAACCGGGTCATGTTCAAGACGCTGGGCTTCGATCCCGACAAGGACTTCACGATCGTGTCCGGCACGTCCTCGGGCGTGCTGCCGGTCGTCGTGCACAAGTCGGTTCCGGCCGAGGTCAAGGATCTCAAGTCGTTCATCGAGTACGCCAAGAAGAACAAGGTGAATTTCGGTTCGTGGGCGCTCGGCTCCTCGGCGCACATCTTCGCGCAGACCTTGAACGAGAAGTATGGCCTCGCGATCGAAGTCGTGACCTACAAGGGCGAGGCGCCGAT
The DNA here is from genome assembly GCA_046296475.1 of Reyranella sp. Taxonomy (GTDB): domain Bacteria; phylum Pseudomonadota; class Alphaproteobacteria; order Reyranellales; family Reyranellaceae; genus Reyranella. Next base: position 89,107 of record JBKBLH010000018.1, on the reverse strand, counting down.
GTGGCAGGACATGGGCGCGGGTCAGCTCCAGGCCGCCATGGGCAGCCCGCAGGCGATGAACGCGCTGGCCGTGAAGGGCGACATCCGCGGCATCGCGGCGCCGTCGAAGGTGCGCGCCCGCATATTTCCGGACGTCCCGACCTCGCAGGAGCAGGGCTTCACCGACGACGCCTTCACCGTGTCGGGCTGGCTGGCGCTGGCGGCACCGGCCGCGACGCCCAAGGACGTCGTGAAGCGGATGTCCGACCTCTGGGTCGCGGCTGCCGCTTCCGAGCCTGGCAAGAAGATGATGGACAGCTTCGCCCTCGTGGAGAAGCCGATGCCCCACGAGGAAGTGATGGCCGACTATGAGCGCCTGAAGAAGACGCTCATTCCACGCATCGTTGCGCTCGGCATCCAGCCCGTCTGACGATCAGGCCGAGACCCGCTTCAGGGTCTCGTCGAACCAGCGCGCGAGGCCGGCCATACGGGCGTCCTCGTGCTTCTGACCCATCAGCTGCAGGCCGACCGGCATGCCGCCGACGCTCATCAACGGCACCGTGACCACGGGCGCGAACAGCATCGAGCTTGGCGCGTTGAACACGAAGTCGCCGGTCGGACGCGGCGCCAGCGGCTGGCCCGGCACGTCGCCGGCCCAGAGCGGCGCGGGCCCGGGACAGGCGAGCGTGATCGCCGCGTCGGCCAGCGGCGCCATCGTCGCATGCATGCGCTGGGCGTTCTCGCGTGCGAGAAGCGCCATTCGGTAATCGTCCAGCGTCATCGCCTCGGCCTTTACCAGCGCCGCCTTGGCGCGCTCGCTGACGCCCGCCGGGTTGTTGTCGACGATCCCGCGCTGGCCCCAGCGGTTTTCCCAGCCGGTCACGCCGCCGCAGATCGCACGCCCGTTGGCGATCGACTGCTCCAGGGCCTCGACCCAGGGATGGTCCGCGCGTCGGATCAGCTCGACGCCGGCGTCGCGCAGCTGCTTCAGCACACCCTCGAAGGCGGTCTTGGTCGTGTCGTCTAGGTCGACCCAACCCTCTGTCTCCAGCACGACGAGACGATCCGGCTTCACGGCGCCGGGCAGGGATGATGGGCCCATCAGGCCGACCTCGCCGCGATCGCCGCCGGCGCGCCGGGCGATCTCGATCGCTACCTGCCACATGTCCTGCAGCGAATTGGCATGCGGTCCGTGCGTGCTCTGGCTGGTGGCCTGGCGTTCGCCGCGGTTGATGCCGCCCTGTGTGGGCTTGAGGGCGAAGTTTCCACAGTACGCCGCGGGGCGGATGATCGAGCCGGCGACCTGCGTGCCGATGGCGGCGGGCACCATGTTGGCGGCGACGGCGGCGGCCGAGCCGGAGGAGGAGCCACCGGGCGTGCGGGTCGCATCGAAGGGATTGGTCGTGGGGCCGGGATGCGAACCGCCCAGCTCGGCCGTCACCGTCTTGGCGAGGACGATCGCGCCGGCCTGGCGCAGCGCCCAGACGGCGGCATTGTCGCGCTTGGGAAAGTGGCCCCTGAAGGCCTCGCAGCCCATCTGCGTGGGCATGTCCTTGGTCTCGAGCAGGTCCTTGATGGCGATCGGCATGCCGTCGATGGGGGAAAGCGGCTTGCCATCCTTCCAGCGGGCTGCGCTGGCATCGGCCGCTTCACGGGCGCCGGCCTCGTTGATCGCGGTGAAGGCCTTCACCACCGGTTCGCGCGCCGCCACCGTCTCGAGGCAGCGTTCGAGGTAGGCCCGCGGCGTGTCGCTGCCGTCGGCGAAGCGCTTCGTGGCGTCGTGGAACGTGAGTGGCTTGAAATCACTGTACGCGGTCATCGTCGGTCGATCCCCTATGGAAGGGACCGACCCTAACACGAGGGATCAGCGCACCCGATAGCGCTCGATGGCATCGGGATCGAAGGTGAAACCGAGGCCGGGCCGATCGGGCACCGCGACATGGCCGTCCTCGACCACGATGGCCTCTCGATAGAGTTTCGAAGTCCAGGGCATGTATTCGAGCCAGGTCGCGTTGGCGAAGGCGCCCAGCAGGCCGATGCTCTGCTGCGTGAAGAGATGATTGGAGATGGCAATGTCGTGCGCTGCCGCCAGGTGCGCCACCTTCACGAACTCGCTGACGCCGCCTACGCGGGCGAGGTCGGCCATCCAGATGTCGGCGGCGCCATGGGCCAGCATCTCGCGAAAGCCGTAGCGCGTCGCTTCGGTCTCGCCGCTGGCGATCGGCACATCGAGCGCCGCCGCGACCCGCGCCGAGCCGCGATGGTCGTAGGGTGGGACCGGTTCCTCGAACCAGGTGAGGTCGAACTCTTCCAGTCTGCGGCCCAGCCGAATCGCGTGGTCGGCGGTAAAGCCGCGACTCGCATCGCACATCAGCGATGCGTGCGGGCCGATCGCCTTGCGAACGGCGGCGACTCGCTCGACGTCTTCTTCGACATGGGCCTTGCCCACGCGCATCTTCACGCCGCGAAAGCCTTCGGCCATGTAGCCGGCGGCTTCCTTCGCAAGCTCGTCGGGCGTCGCCGACAGCCACAGGCCGGCACTCGAGTAGACCGGAATGCGATCGTGCGCGGCGCCCAGCATGTGGGTGACCGACTGGCCCAGCGCCTTGCCCTTGGCGTCCCAGAGCGCGGTATCGATGCCGGCGAGTCCGAAGATGGTCACGCCCTTGTGGCCGAGGAAGTAGAGTTCGCGCCACATCCGGTCCCAGAAGCGCTCGGCATATCGCACGTCTTCACCAATCAGTGCCGGCTTCAGACTATCGACCATTGCCTGCAGCACTTCGATGCGCCGCCCGCCCAGGGTGAACACGAAACTCTCGCCGGTGACGCCGATGTCGGTGTCGACGAAGATCAATACGGCGCCAATGCGGTCGTTGCTCACGCCGCTCGAATTGCGGGTTGGCCGGTCGAGCGGGACCTCGACGAGGGTCGTCCTGAGATCGGTGACGCGCATCCTGTCTCCCTACCGCTGGATCACCGGGTTCCTGGTCGTCCGTGTCACAATACTGTGTGGATGACGCGATGAACCGGCTTCAAGAACACGGCGTAGCAAAGGGTGAAGAGGCTGGACAATGAGTGGCTTCTTCCGGCCGGTGGCGAGCGCGCCGTCGTCGGCTCCGAGACACGAGTAAGCATCCAACCGGAGAAAACACATGCTCAAGCGTAACACGCTGATCGCAGCTGCGTCCCTGTGCCTGCTGGCCTTCACTCCTGCCGTTGCCCAGACCGCCGCTCCGACGGTCACCAATCCGATGGTCGGCGGCGCGCCGATGGCGGCGGACAAAAACATCGTTGCCAATGCGGCGAACTCGAAGGACCACAAGACCCTCGTTGCGGCCGTCCAGGCCGCGGGGCTCGTGGAGACGCTGCAGGGACCGGGTCCGTTCACCGTCTTCGCGCCGACCGATGCGGCCTTCGCGAAGCTGCCGGCGGGCACGGTCGAGATGCTGGTCAAGCCGGAGAACAAGGCCAAGCTCACGAAAATCCTGACCTGTCACGTGGTGGCTGCCAATGCGATGTCACCCGCGATCGCCAAGATGATCGCCGACGACAAGGGCACGCACCCGGTCAAGACCGTGGGCGGCTGCGTGCTGCAGGCCAAGATGATGGGTGACAAGATCACGCTCACCGACGAGAACGGTAACGTTGCCACCGTGACGATTGCCGACGTGAGGCAATCGAACGGTGTCATTCATGTGATCGACACGGTCATCCTGCCGAAGGGCTGAGATTTATTGCCTGATCGAGGAGCGGCGGGGCTTTTCCCCGCCGCTTCCATTTGGGCTAGGATAGCCCGCATCCATTGGCCAGGGCATTCGTTGTCCGGCGCATGGGTGTTTTCAGGGGCAGTCCATGACCAGCAGACGGCCGCGCATCGAGGGTTTCGCGATCATTTCCAACGAAGGCATGATCGCGGCTTCGGACGGGTCCTTTCCGGCGAACCTGAAGATTCCCGCCGACCAGAAATTCTATCAGGACTCGGTCGACCGGGCCGCAGCCGTGGCCAACGGTCGCCATTCCGCGGAAGGTGGTCCGAAGGAAGCGGCACGCCGACGCATCGTGCTCACCCGGCGGGTCGAGCGGGTCGTTCCCGATCCGGACAATCCCAACGCCGTTCTCTGGAACCCCACCTCGGCGCCGTTCGAGGAGGCCTGGATGAAACTCAACCTGGATGATGGAACGCTGGCCGTGGTGGGCGGCACCGACGTGTTCGGCCTGTTCCTCAACATCGGCTACGACGTCTTCTTCCTGACGCGCACGGGCGCCAGCGTGCCGCGCGGCCGCCCGGTCTTTCCGGGCGTGGGCCGGAACGCGGCGCCGGAAGAAGTCCTCGCCCGGCACGGCATGGTTCTGCGCACCACCCGCATGCTCGACGCCGCGACCAACACGCGGCTCGAGGAGTGGGTGCCGAAGGGCTAACGGGCCGTCTAGAACTCCACCACCAGCCCGTCGTGCGCGGCTTCGAGCGCGATCTCGGAGGCGCGGCCGAGCAGCTCGGCGCTCATATGCGTGACGATGGTCCGCTTCGCCCCGATGCGGGGCAGGTGGTTGCGCAGGGTGGTGTAGTCGATGTGGTACTTCATCACCTTGTCGAAGAAATACGCCTCGCAGACGAACAGGTCGGCGTCGCGGGCCGCCGGGATCAGCTCTTCCACCCATTCGGTGTCGCCGGAATAGGTGAGCACCTTGCCCTCGGTCTCGATCCGGAGCGCGTAGGAAGGCGCGCCGCTATAATGTTTCATCAGGTAGGGCGTGACGGCGAGGCCGTTCATCTCGACCCGTTCGTGCAGCTCGAGTTCGCGGATCTCCAGCACGAACTTTCGCTGGACCTGGGTGGAACCCGCGAACATCGCCTCCATCACCGTCATCAGCCGATCGCGGAACCCGGGCGGTCCCGCCAGCACGAGCGGCGCGGTGCGCCGGCTGACCAGCTGGGCGTCGAGCAGGAAAAAGGGCAAGCCCGCGAAATGATCGCCGTGCAGGTGGCTCACCAGCACGGTCGAGATCGCGTTGGGCTCGACCTGCCATTTGCGGATGGCGATCATGGACGAGGCGCCGCAATCGACCAGCAGATTGCCGTGCGCCGCCCGCTCGATGTGGAAACAGGTGTTGAACCGTCCGCCGCTGCCGAAGGCATCGCCGGATCCGAGGAACTGCAGGCGCATCTCTAGGGAGCCTGCTCCAGGCTGGAGACGATATTGGTAAGTGTGGTCCGCCGCATGTCGCGCACCTCGCTCGAATTGAAGCGGCGGGCGCGATGCATGGTGGCCCGATTGTCCCACATCACCAGGTCGAACGGCCGCCAGACATGGGCGTAGACGAACCGGCGTTGCGTCGCGTGCTCGGTGAGGTCGCGCAGGAAGGCGCGTGCCTCGGGCACCGGCCAGCCCTCGATGCCACCGGCATGGCTCGCGAGATAGAGCGAGAGGCGGCCGGATCCCGGATGGCGGCGTACCAGCCGCTGGCGCACCGGTGCCCACTTCGCGCGTTCGGCCTCGGTGAAGTCCTCGAAGCCCAGCATGCCGCGCGAATAGATCTGGCTGTGCAGGCAGATCAGGTCGTGCACCTCGCGCTTGGTCGCCTCGTCGAGCGCATCGTAGGCCGCGCGCATGTCGGCGAACTCGGTGTTGCCGCCGGCCGACGGGATGGTGCGCGCCGACAGGAGCGAGTAGAGCGCCGGCACTTCCTTGAACGAACTGTCGGAATGCCAGAGCTGGTTTCCGAGGCTGAACAGCCGGCGGCGGTCGTCGCGCGCCAGCACCTTGCCATGGCGGTCGAGGTTGGAGATGTCGTTGAGGTCCATGCTCATGCGCCGTTCCTCGGGCGGCATGATGTCCCCGGTCGCCTGTTCGAGCGGCCCGAGCTGGCGGCTGAAGGCGAGCTGGCTCTCGTCGTCGAGCTTCTGGTCGCGAAACACCAGGACGCCATAGTGATTCATCCCGTCGTGGATGAAGGCGACCTCCTCGTCGCTGAGGCGCCGGGTGAGGTCGATGCCAGAAACTTCGCCAGCGAAGAACGGACGGTTCTGCGGATCGAGCGGGCGTATGGCTTTGCTCATGGTGGGAAGAGGCTAGCGCGGTCGGGAACGGTGCGCGAGGCGCCCGGACCGGATTCTGCGAATCGGGCCCGCAATGCAGCATGACTCGACGGATCTGACCGGCAGGTCAAACAGGTCAACAGGAGGCAATAACGTAACGATTCCATGGGGTTGACGCATCCTTGTGCGTTTCTTACATTCAAACAGTTATTCAAATGTCAAAGCCAAAGAAAATCCTCCTGTCCGACGACCACGCGGTGGCGCTGGCCGACCTGTTCCGTCTGCTGGGCGATCCGACCCGGCTGAAGATCGTGGTCTCCTGCCTGCGCGCGCCGCTCGCGGTGTCGGACATTGCCGAGCGGCTGGGCCTTTCGGTGTCGCTGGTCAGTCATCATCTGCGGCTGCTGAAAGGGGCGCGGTTGGTGCGGGCCGAGCGGCAGGGGAAGCAGGTCTACTACCAGGCCGACGACCTCCATGTCCGCCGCATGGTCGAGGACATGGTCACCCACATCGCGGAGCATTGACATGAGCGCGAGCTGCCACACCCATTCGCACGGTCCCGGCCACAGCCATGACCACGGCGCGGCCGCAGCGGCCTCGCCGGCCTACCGGCGCATCCTGTGGATCGCGCTGGCGGTGAACCTCGCCATGTTCGCGGTCGAGATCGGCGCGGGCGTGGCCGCGCAGTCGGTCTCGCTGCTGGCCGATTCGCTCGACTTCCTTGGCGATGCCGGCAATTACGGTATCAGCCTGTTCGTGCTGGGCATGGCGATCCAGTGGCGCGCCCGTGCCTCGCTGCTGAAGGCGGCCAGCATGGGCGCCTTCGGGCTGTGGATCGCGATCACGACGATCCAGCACGCGATGGCGGGTACCGTACCGGAGGCACCGGTGATGGGCGTAGTCGGCGCGCTGGCGCTCGCCGCCAACTTCGGCGTGGCGCTGCTCCTCTATCGCTGGCGCGACGGCGACAGCAACATGCGCTCGGTGTGGATCTGCACGCGCAACGACGCGATCGGCAATCTGGCCGTGCTGGCTGCTGCCGCCGGCGTGTTCGGTTCAGGGAGCGGCTGGCCGGACTATGTCGTCGCCGCAATCATGTCCGGCCTGGCCCTGGTCGGCGCCTTCCAGGTGACGCGCCATGCGATCGCAGAGCTGCGTCGGTCCCGGGAGGCGTCAGCCGAGACGAAGACTCAGGCGGTCGGGAGCTTGTAGCTCTCGAACTGCTTGCGTAGCGCCGTCTTCAGGATCTTGCCGGTGGCGCCGTGGGGAATGGCGTCGATGAACTGCACGTCGTCCGGCATCCACCACTTGGCGATCTTGCCTTCGAGGAACTTGAGCACGTCGGCCTTCTCGATCTTCGCATCGGGCCGGCGGACGACGATGAGCAGGGGGCGCTCGTCCCACTTCGGGTGGGCGACCCCGATCACCGCAGCCTCGGCGACCCCGGGGCAGCCCATCGCGGCATTCTCCAGATCGATCGAGCTGATCCACTCGCCGCCCGACTTGATAACGTCCTTCGAGCGGTCGGTGATGACCACCGAGCCGTCGCTCTCGATCTTGCAGACGTCGCCGGTATGGAACCAGTCGTTCTCGAGGAACTGGCTCTTGCCGTCGCCCTTCATGTAGCCCTTCACGATCCACGGGCCGCGCACGACCATGTTGCCCGAGACGCTGCCGTCCAGCGGCAGGTCGTTGCCGGCATCGTCGATGATCTTCATCTCGCAGCCGAACACGGGGCGGCCCTGCTTGGCGGTGATGGCGAAGCGCTCGGCGTCGGGCAGGTTGCGCTCGCCCCGGTTGAAGCGGGTCAGGGTGCCGAGCGGGCTCATCTCGGTCATGCCCCAGCCCTGGGCGACCTCGACGCCGTGCTCCTTCCAGAAGCGCTCGATCATGGCGTACGGCACGGCCGAGCCGCCGATCAGGGTGCGCTTCACCGAAGACATCTTCAGCTTGTTCTGCTGGCAGTAGTCGAGCAGGGCCAGCCACACGGTCGGCACCCCGGCCGACAGGGTCACCTGTTCCTTGTCGAGCAGCTCGTAGATGCTGGCGCCGTCGAGCTTGAAGCCCGGGAAGACCAGTTTGGTGCCGCAGAAGGGGCCGGCATAGACGAGGCCCCAGGCATTGGCGTGGAACATCGGCACGACGGGAAGGATCGTGGTGTCGGGATCGAGCGCCAGCACCGGGCCCGAGCACATCATCATCGAATGGATCATCGTCGAGCGGTGCGAGTAGAGCACGCCCTTGGGATTGCCCGTGGTGCCCGACGTGTAGCAGAGCGACGAGGCGGTCTTCTCGCCAAACTCCGGCCAGGTGAGCGTGCCCGGCTTGTCGGCGATCAGCTCCTCGTAGCAGAGCAGGTTCGGGATCTTGGCCGACGCCGGCATGTGGGCGCGGTCGGTCATGACCACGACATGCTTCACGGTCTTGAGCTGGTCCCAGACGCCCTCGACGATTGGCACCAGGTTCAGGTCGACGAAGATGATCTGGTCCTCGGCATGGTTGGCGATGTAGGCGACATGCTCGGGCGCGAGGCGCGGGTTCAGCGTGTGCAGGACCGCGCCGATGCCGGAAATGCCGAAATAGAGCTCGAAATGCCGGTAGGTGTTCCAGGCGATGGTGCCGACCCGGTCGCCGAGCTTGATGCCGAGCCCCTGCAGCGCTTCGGCGAGCTGCTTGGCGCGCTTGTGGGCGTCCTTGTAGCCGTAGCGGTGGATCGGACCTTCGACGGTTCGGGTCACGATCTCGACGTCGGGATAGGCGGCGGCTGCATAGTCGATGATCTGCGAGATCAGCAGCGGACGGTCTTGCATCAAACCCAGCATGGCATTTCCTCTGTTACGCGCGCCGCTCGATATGAAGGCTTCTTAGGGTCAGGAGCGGCTTGATGTCCGGTTCTAGACCGAGACCTTGCCCGCCGGGAAGGCTGACGCTGCCGTCACGGACCGAAAAAGCGTCCTGCAGGATGCCCTCACGCAGGGGGTTAGTGTTGGCGTCGACCTCCAGGAGGCCCGGTCCGCGCACGGCGGCGAGCAGGTGCAGGGAGTGGAGGAGCCCGATTCCGCCGCCCAGGAAGTGCGGGCAGAAGGTGCGGCCGGCCGCGAGGGCGGCGCGGGCGACCGGCAGGCAGCCCGAATGGCCGCCCCATTTGGCGGCGTCCGGCTGGATCACGCCGAACAGGCCGCTGTCGATAGCCTCCTGGAACGGGCCGGCGCCGCGCAGGTTCTCGCCGACGGCAAGCCGGGTCGGCGCCACGGCGGCCACCTGCGTCCATTCGGGGAGGGGCCGGTCGGCCATCAGCGGCTCCTCGATCCAGCCCAGTCCGAACTCGGCAAGCTTCGGCGCCATCTCGCAGGCGGTGCGCAGGTCCCAGCCCTGATTGACGTCGACCATCAGGCGCTCGTCTTCCCCAAGCTCCTTTGCGACGGGCCGCAGCGAGCCGAGGTCGGTCTCCTCGCCGAAGCCGATCTTGATCTTGAAGGTGCGATAGCCCGCGGCCCGCATGCGGCCCACCGTGTCGTAGGCGGCACGGCCGGGATTCAGTCCCGAGGCGTAGACAGGAACCGGTTCGTCGGCGCTCCCCCCGAGCGCCCGCCACAGCGGCAGGCCACGCTTTCGGGCGCGCAGGTCGTGGATCGCGAGGTCGAGACCCGCCGCCGCCGCGGAGAGGGCGCCGGCATCGCCGCTCTGAACCCGCAGCACGTGCAGCGCACGGTCGATCTCGCCCCACAGGCCGACCGGATCGTCGAGCGATCGTCCCAGCGCTCGCGGGGCCACGATGTCGGCGAACAGCAGCGCACGATGCTCGGCGGCCGCGTTGGGGAAGTTGCACCAGATCTCGCCCCAGCCGCGCGTGCCATCGGAATCCTCTACTCGCACGAACACGGCGGCGCGTTCGGTCATGGTGCCGAAGGAGGTGCGGACCGGCTCGGCGATGGGCGTGCGGAAGACGTGTGCTTCGACGCGGGCGAGGGTCGCGCCGTTCATTTTTTCATGTTCCCAAGCTTGTTGCCGAAGGGGTTCGTCACGTTACCGTCGGGGCGCGATTGCGTCGTTCACTCGGCGGCCTGTTTGGGGGCTTCGTTCAGCACGTCGTAGTTCCGCTTCAGGTACCAGGTCATGTAGTCGCTGTACCAGGTCGTGGGATACTTCGGCGGCCTGTCGGGACCCACCGTTGTCGGCACGGCGGCGACCGGCCAGTCGATGCCGCTGTCGCAGAAGAAGGGGAGGGCATAGCGCGCGCCGCTGGTCTTGTTGATGGCGCGGTGCGGCGTCGCCAGGAACGTGTCGTTGGTGTAGCGCTGCAGCATCTGCCCGCCGTTCACGACATAGGCATCGTCGATCGACGGCATGTCGATCCAGGTCCCGCTCTGGCTGCGGATCGACAGGCCCTGCACCTCGTTGGGGGCAAGCAGGGTGAGGAAGCTGGTATCGGTGTGCGGCGCCAGGCCGAACTCGTCGTCGACCGGCCCCTCCTGCGGGGGATAGTGCGTCATGCGCATCGAGAACATCGGCTCGGCGAACGCCGTGTCGAAATAGTTGGCCGGCAGGTCGAGGGCGCGGGCATAGAGGCGCACCATCTTCTGCACCAGCCGCTCCATCTCGTTGCAATAGTCGATGACCGTGTCGCGGAAACCCGGCAGGTCTGGCCAGCGGTTGAGGCCACGGAAGCGGCGGCCCGACAGCACGTCGGGATGATCCGGCGCCATCTCGCGCTTCACGAAGAAGGCTTCGTTCAGGTTGGCCTTGGTGCCGGTCTGGACGGTCGAGGTCCTGAGCGTGTTGCCGCGCATCGGCAGATAGCCGGTATTGTGCTGGTCGAGCTTCAGCTCGAGCTTCTTCTCGAGCGGCTGGTCATGAAAGCGCTTCACCTCGGCGAACATGGCGGCGATCTTCTCCCGCGCGATGCCGTGATTCACGATGAAGTAGAAGCCGATTTCGGTGAGAGCGAAACGCAGCTCCTTCGCAGTGCGGTCGATCGCGCCGGGTTCGCCCGCGAGATAGGGGCCAAGATCGATGACGGGAATCGTTTCGGTGGCCACGGTCTGCTCCTCCTCGGGCTCCCTATTTTGCCCGCAACGGACGATAATGCCGCCGTGGCGTCGCGGTCCAGCGCGCACGGAAGGAATGTCATGATCTTCGGAATTCTGGCCCTGGTAACGGCGTCGCTCTTTGTCGGCGCGGCCTTCTACGTGAGCTTCGCGGAGCATCCGGCCCGGTCCGAGCTCGACGACCGCGCGCAGCTCCAGCAGTGGAAGCCCGCCTACCGGCGGGGAACGATCATGCAGGGATCGCTGGCCGCCCTCGGGTTCGTGTTGGGCGTCGCGGCCTGGTGGCAGACGCGCGACGAACTGTGGATCGTCGGCGCGATCCTGATGGGCTCGAACTGGGCCTACACGGCGCTGATGATCATGCCGGTGAACAACGAACTGAAGGCGATCGAACTCGACGATGCCGGCGAGGACAGCCACACGCTGCTGCGCCGCTGGGGCAAGCTGCACGCGAAGCGTACGATGCTCGGCATCTGCGCGACGCTCCTGTTCATGTGGGCGGCGTTGAGTTGACGGTGTCCCGAGGCGTCAACGCAGCGGGTCACCGGAATTGACGTGGAAATGAAGATGCTTGCTGTCCTGATAGCGGCCGAGGTTGGTAAGGATTCGAGCCGCGCCATGCTCACGTTCGACCTTCGCCGAGATTGTCTTCAGGACGGCGAGCATCTCCAGGAGAATCGGCTGTTCGTCCGCCTGCAGGGTGGTGAACGAGGCGATGTGTTTCTTCGGCACCACAATGATGTGCACCGGCCAGAACGGCCTGGTGTGGTGAAATGCCAGGACCTGCTCGCTCTCATACTCCTTTCGGAGCGGAACGAGTCCCTTCAGTGCAACATCGCAGTAGAAGTCGGCTCCGGCATATTCCATGGCGTCAAACCGTCGGCAGCTTGTAGTCCTTGAAGTCCTCGCGCAGTCGGGTCTTCAGGATCTTGCCGGTCGCCGTGTGCGGGATCGCGTCGACGAACTGCACGTCGTCCGGCAGCCACCATTTGGCGACCTTGGTCGAGAGGAATTCGACCAGCTCCTGCTTGTCGATCTCGGCGCCGGGCCTCTTGTGGATGATGAGCAGCGGGCGTTCGTCCCATTTCGGATGGGCAACACCGATCACCGCCGCCTCGGCGACGGCGGGATGCGCCATGGCGGCGTTCTCGAGGTCGATCGAGCTGATCCACTCCCCGCCGGACTTGATCACGTCCTTCGAGCGGTCGGTGATCTGCATGTAGCCGTCGGGATCGATGGTGGCGACGTCGCCGGTGGCGAACCAGCCGCCGCCCTTGCCCGCGATCTCCCGCAGGACCTCGCCGCCTTCGCCCTTGAAGTAGCCCGAGGTGATCCAGGGGCCGCGCACCAGCAGGTCGCCGAACGCCTTGCCGTCGCGCGGCAGCTCGTTGCCGGCGTCGTCGACGATCGTCATCTCGACGCCGTAGGGCGGCCGGCCCTGCTTCAGGCGCACCTGCAGCAGGTCCGCCGGCGAGAAGTCGAGATGCTTCTCCTTGGGATGGTTCACCGTGCCGAGCGGGCTCATCTCGCTCATGCCCCAGGCATGCAGCACCTCGACGCCGAACTCCTTGTCGAAGGTCTCGATCATGGCCGGCGGAGCGGCCGAGCCGCCGATGACGGCATACTTGACGGTCGAGAGCTTGAGGTTGTTGGCCTTCATGTGATTGAGCAGCGCGAGCCACACGGTCGGAACGCCGGCGGTAAAGGTGACGCGCTCCTTCTCGAACAGCTCGTGCAGGCTGGCGCCATCGAGCGCGACGCCGGGGAAGACCAGCTTGGCGCCGACCAGGGCGGCCGAGTAGGGCAGGCCCCAGGCATTGACGTGGAACATCGGCACCACCGGCAGCACCACCGAGCGGGCCGAGAGGTTCAGCGTGTCGGGCAGGGCCGCGCCATAGGCGTGCAGGATGGTCGAGCGGTGGTGATAGAGGACGCCCTTGGGATTGCCCGTCGTGCCCGACGTGTAGCAGAGCGACGAGGCGGTGCGCTCGTCGAACTCCGGCCACTCGAAGGTGCCGGGCTTGTCGGCGATCAGCTCCTCGTAGACCAGCAGGTTGGGGATGTTGCAGTCCTTGGGAAGGTGGGCGCGGTCGGTCATCGCCACGACGTGGCGGACGCCCTTCATCTGCGGCAGCAGCTTCTCGACGGCGGGCAGGAGATTGAGATCGACGAAGAGGAGCTGGTCCTCCGCGTGGTTCACGATGTAGACGATCTGCTCGGGGAAGAGGCGGGGGTTGATCGTGTGGCAGACCGCGCCCATGCCGGAGATGCCGTAGTAGAGTTCGAAGTGGCGGTAGCCGTTCCAGGCCAGCGTGCCGATCCGGTCGCCGACCTTGATGCCCAGTCCGAGCAGGGCCTCGGCGACCTTCTTCGCGCGCTTGTTCGCATCGCGGTAGTTGTAGCGGTGGATCGGACCTTCGACGGTGCGGGAGACGATCTCGGTGTCGCCGTGGTTGAGGGCGGCATGCTCGATGAGCTGCGAAATCAGAAGCGGGCGATCCTGCATGAGGCCGAGCATCGGGGCGTCTCTCCTGTCATGTCGTCTGGCGGCTGGGCGCCAATTGCCTTAGGTTCGGAAAGTCATCCTTTGGGGGGAAATCGATGAAGCGGTCAAGTTGCGGAGGCGCCTTTGCGATCGGCGCAGTCGCCGCAGCCTGGTCAATTCCTGGGGCGGCCCAGACCGTTACGGGCGGTCACAGTGCCGCTGCCGGCTTCCTGCTGCTGCTGACCGAACGCTTCGAGTTCACGGTCGCTCAACTCCCGGCGCTCGGTACGCATCTCCTGGCGCTGCCTGGCCAGATCGGCGGTCGTGTGGCGCTGCTGCTGGCCGGTATCGTCGTAGCCGGTCTTCTCGCTGAATATCTTGCCCGCCTGATCCTGAGCCGTGCGCGGGTCAGCGCCTTTGACCGGTTGGCCGGCAAGACGCCGCTGCGCGCCTTCTTCCGGGCGCTGCTGCTGGACGCGCTGGCGCTGGTGGCGCTGGCCGTTGCAGGCCGGCTGGTCCTGGGTTTCCTCGGCCCGCCGGACAGTCTCGGTCCCCAACTCGGCCAGATGGTCCTTCACGCGCTCGTCTACTGGCGCGCCTTCAATCTGGTGTTCCGCGCTTTCCTGCGCCCGCAGCTGGCGGAGGGCCGGATCGCGCCAGTCGACGACGGCACGGCGCATCGCCTGCTGATCGCGTTGGATCTCGTGGTGCTGTTGCCGCTGCTGGGCAGTGTCGCGGCGCGTGCCCTCGACGCGACCGGCGCCAACCGCGAGATGACGAGCGCCGCCGTCATCCTCTACGTGCCCTTGATCGCCGTGCTGCTGGTCGTCGTGGTCTGGCGTTGGCGCTTCGACATGGCCGCTTGGCTCACCGCCATGGTGCCCCCGACCGGGTTCACGCGCCAGCTCAAGCTCGATATGGCGCGCAACTGGTGGATGGGCGGCCTCGCGTTCTACGTGCTGCTGGGTGCAGCCTCGGTCTACGCGGCGCTGACGGAAAGCGGTACCGCCGCGCGAGGCCTGGCCGTCATCGAATCGGCGCTGATCGCGCTGCTGCTCTTCGAGACGCTGATGCACCGGATTACGCGGCACATCGTTTCCGAGCTGCCGATGGCGGGCGACGTGGTGGCCGACTGCGTGCGGCTGCTGGTACGACTTTACGTGGCGATCCTGATCGCCGAGGCGCTCATGGTCCGGGTACTGGCTGCGGCGACGGCCGACGAATGGGTCGTGCACGATCGCGGCGCCAAGGTCGCGGCCATCACTGCGGTCGCGATCTACGCCGGGTGGCGGTTCCTGAAGTACCGCATGGACTCCTACATTGCGGCCAATCCGCTGCCGTCGGCCGACGTGTCGGGCGACTCGGAAGAGGAAGTGCAGGTGGCGGCGTCACGTTTGCGCACGCTGATGCCGCTGCTGCGCGTCGTTGCGGGAGCCACCATCGCCGTCATCGGCGGCCTGCTGGTGCTCGCGGAACTGGGCGTCAACATAACGCCGCTGATCGCCGGCGCCTCCGTACTGGGTCTGGCGGTTTCCTTCGGCAGCCAGTCGCTGGTGCGGGACATCGTGTCCGGCGTTTTCTTCCTGGCCGAGGATTCCTTCCGTATCGGCGAGTATGTGGACTGCAGCAAGGTCAAGGGCACGGTCGAGGGCTTCAGCGTCCGTTCGCTGAAGCTGCGCCATCAGAACGGCCAGCTCAACATCGTGCCGTTCGGCCAGATCGGCCATATCACGAACTTCAGCCGCGACTGGACGGTGGTGAAGTTCAACATCGCCTTCGCCAACGGCACGGATGTCGAGCTGCTGCGCAAGACGGTGAAGAAGATCGGCCTCCAGCTGATGGAGGAGCCGCAGTTCAAGCCGATCCTGCTGCAGCCGCTCAAGATGCAGGGGGTGGTGGACATCAAGGACAACTCGCTCATCGTGCGATTCAAGTTCATGGCGCGGCCGAAGAATCCCACCATGGTGCAGCGCATGGCGATCCGGCGCATGTACGAGCAGTTCCCGGCACTCGGCATCCAGTTCGCCACGGGCAACAATTACCTGTTCCCGATTCCGGCGACACCGGGCGCGCCGCCGCTGTCCGAAACGAAGGCGGAGGCGGCTGCCGCGCCACCCAAGGCCGCCGAATAATCTCCAGAGGAGTGAAAAGATGCAGAAGCGCAAACTCGGCAATTCCGATCTCGAATTCGTCCCCATCGCCTTCGGCGGCAACGTCTTCGGCTGGACCGCCGACGAGGCGACCTCGCACAAGCTGCTCGACGCCTTCGTCGATGCCGGCTTCTCCTTTGTCGACACTGCCGACGTCTATTCGCGCTGGTTCCCGGGCAACAAGGGTGGCGAGAGCGAGACCGTGATCGGCACCTGGCTCAAGAAGGATCCGTCCAAGCGCGACAAGATCGTGCTCGCCACCAAGTGCGGCATGGGCCTGCCGAGCGGGGCCCTTTCCGCCAAGAACATCAAGGAGTCCGTGGAGGCGTCGCTGAAGCGCCTCAACACCGACCGGATCGACCTCTTCCAGTCGCACAAGGACGACAAGGACACGCCTCAGGAGGAGACGCTGTCGACCTACGGAGAACTGATCAATGCAGGCAAGATCCGCTTCATCGGCGCCTCCAACTTCGACGCGCCGCGCCTCGCCGAAGCCGCGAAGATTTCAAAGGAGAAGGGCCTCCCGCGCTACGAGAGCCTGCAGCCGCACTACAATCTCATGGAGCGCGGCCTGTTCGAGGGCGCGCTGGAGGACGAGTGCCTGAAGCAGGGCATTGGCGTGATCCCCTACTATTCGCTGGCCAGCGGCTTCCTGACGGGCAAGTACCGGTCCGAGGCCGATGTCGGCAGTGCCCAGCGCGGCGCCGGCGTGAAGAAGTACATCAACCCGAAGGGCATGGCCGTCCTGAAGGCGCTCGACGACGCCGCCGAGAAGAGCGGCGCGACCCTGGCACAGGTCGCGCTCGCCTGGCTTCTGCAGCGCAAGTCGATCACCGCGCCGATCGTGAGTGCGACCAGCCTGAAGCAGCTCGACGACGTACTCAATTCGACGACCCTGGAACTCGCTCCGGAGTCTGTGGCCGCCCTCGACAAGGCCAGCGCGCCAGCCTGAAAAGGGAGAGGCAGATGCTCGTCTTCCGCCAGCTGTTCGATCCGACCTCGTCGACCTACACCTACCTGCTCGGCTGCAGCGCCTCGAAGGAAGCGCTGCTGATCGATCCGGTTTTCGAGCAGGTGCGGCGCGATGCGGCGCTGATCGGCGAACTCGGCCTCACGCTCACCTGGACGCTCGACACCCATGTCCACGCCGACCATGTCACCGGCGCCTGGCTGCTGAAGCAGCGACTGGGCAGCCGGATCGCGTTGTCGGCGGCGGCGGGCGCGGCCGGCGCCGACCGGCTGCTGCAGGACGGCGACCGGATCGAATTCGGCCGCAGGTCGCTCGAGGTGCGGTCGACGCCGGGCCATACGTCGGGCTGCGTGACCTATGTGCTCGACGACGAGAGCATGGCCTTCACGGGCGACTGCATCCTGATCCGCGGTTCCGGCCGGACCGACTTCCAGCAGGGCGATCCGCGCGCGCTCTATCGCTCGGTGCGCTCGCGCATCTTCGCGCTGCCGGAGGGCTGCCTGCTCTATCCGGCTCACGATTATCGCGGTCTCACCGTCAGCAGCGTCGCGGAGGAGAAGAAGTTCAATCCGCGTCTCGGCGGCGAGGTCGGCGAGAACGACTATGTCGGCTACATGAAGAATCTCGACCTGCCGCACCCGAAGAAGATCGACGAGGCGGTGCCGGCGAACCTGCGCTGCGGCCAGCCCGGCAACGAGACGCCGCCGCCCGCGGAGCCCGGCTGGGCGCCGCTGCGCTTCACCTTCGGCGGCGTCTGGGAAATCGAGCCGCACTGGCTCGAGGAGAATCTGGCAAAGGTGCACGTGCTCGACGTGCGCGAGCTTTCCGAGTTCACCGGCCCGCTCGGTCATATCCGGGGCGCAACGCTGGTGCCCCTGGGAGAACTAGCGGCGCGCGCGAAGGAGCTTCCTAAGGACCGGCCGGTCGTCGCGGTCTGCCGCGCCGGCAGCCGCTCCGCGCACGCGACGGCGATTCTGCAAAAGGCGGGAATCGCCGACGTCGCCAACCTCCCCGGCGGCATGCTGCGCTGGCGTGCCGAAGGACGTGCGGTAGAAGGTGGGTCGGCCTAGAGCCCGTACAGCTTCGACGGGGTATCGACGAGGATCGTGCGTCGCGCCGCCTCATCTGGGACCCAGTCCTCGAATGTCCTGAGCGTGATCGGATAGGTCGTGACGCGGTTGAGGCCGGTGTCGGTGTGCGGCCAGTCGCTGCCCCACATCAGGCGGTCGGGGCCGAAGGCATCGAGCAGCATCGGCGCCGCCATCCGGGCGCGCTCGGGTCCGACACGATAGGCGCCGCACATCACCACGAAGACGCGGCCGGTTCTCGCGCTCTCCAGCAGCAGCTTGAAGCCGGGATCGCGCGCAGGTCCCAGGGTGCGGTCGAACATGCCGTAGTGCGGGATCACGACCTTGTGGCCGCCGTCCAGCAGGAACGGCAGCATCTCGGGCAGGCGTTTGCTCTCGACGTAGAGATGGATCGGCCAGTCGCGCTTCAGGGCCTCGCCCAACATGTCGTGATAGGCCGACCATTGCGGTGACGGGAGGCCGAATATCGGGAAGCGCAGGCCGCGGACTCCGATCCGCGCCATCTCTTCCCATTCCTCGGGCCGCGTTTCGACCGACGGAGAGATCCAGGGTACGCCGCGAAAGCGCTGCGGCGCGGACCTGAGCGCGTCGAACAGGTAGGAATTGTCGTATCCCAGGAAGGACGGCTGCAGGAGCAGCGTGCGGCCCACACCGTTGGCTTCAGCCAACTTCAGCAAAGTCTCCCAGGCGGCGTCGTAGGTCGAGGCGTAACGCGCATCGACGGCGAGCTTCAGTCCGCGCACGAAGGCATGGGTGTGCGCGTCGATCCAGGAGGGGAGCGCCGCGCGCGCCGGGAACGTTGTCGCCGCCAGCGCCATCGGTGCCAGCGCGCGACGCGTGACCTTCACGGTGGCAGCGTCGCGTCGCGCGACGTCTCACGGAAGGTGAGGAGGGTGGCGATCGAGATGGAAGCGGCGCCCATGAGCAGCCACGCGGGACTGAGATCCATCTCCGTGCGCGCGATCAGCCAGGCCGCGGTGAGCGGCGTCAGCCCGCCGATGACCCCGAAGGCGATGTTGTAGCCCAGCGAAATGGCGGTGCAGCGGACGCGCCCGGCCACGGCTTCCGTCAGGATGGCCGGGAGGATGCCGAGACCCATGCCGGCCGGTATGACCAGCGCGAGCTGTCCCGCCAGGATCAGCCTCGGGTCGGGATGATGCATCAGCCAGAGCAGGGGCTGCGCGCCCACGAACCCCAGGATCATGGCGGCGAACATCAGCGGCCGCCGGCCAACGCGGTCCGAGAGCCAGCCGGAGAGCAGCATCACCGGCAGCAGGAAGAACATGCTGACGGTATTGATCTCCAGCGCGCGGGCCGGCGCGACGCCGTCGACCGTCTGCAGCCAGGTCACGATGTAGAGGAACATGAGGTAGAAGCCGACGGCGTTGAAAATCGTGATACCGGCCACGCGCATGACGGCGCTGCCATGGTGCCGCAGGGTCTCGACCAGGGGCGAACCGTGGCCCGCCTGGGGCGGCGCTTCCGCGACGATGACCTGGCGGATCCACCAGCCGACGATGCCCAGCACCAGGCCGAGCAGGAACGGCACGCGCCAGCCCCAGGAGGCGAGCGCATCCGCGGGCAGGAGCGCGGCGAAGAGGGCACCGATCGCCGAGCCCAGGAGAAATCCGCCGGTGGCCGCCAGCGAGCAGAAGCTGCCGACCAGGCCGCGGAGTCCGGGTGGCGCCTGTTCGACCAGGAAGACCATGGCGGTGGTGGCCTCGCCGCCGACCGACAGGCCCTGGATCATGCGCAGGAGCGTGAGCAGGATCGGCGCGGCGATCCCGAGTGTCTCATAGCCGGGCAGAAGACCGACCAGGAAAGTGGGGATCGCCATGGCGGCAATCGAGAAGGTGAGGGCGGCGCGCCGTCCAAGGCGGTCGCCGATATGGCCGACCACGATGCCGCCGAGGGGCCGCATCAGATAGCCCAGCGCGAAGATGCCGAAGGCGGCCAGGACCTGCGCCACGGCGTTCTCGGCGGGAAAGAAGACGCGGCCGATCGTGGCGGCGAAATAGCCGTAGATCGCGAAGTCGTACCATTCGAGCAGGTTGCCGATGGTACCGGCCGCAACGATGCGGCGAGTGCTGGCGGGTCTCATCTCGCCGGACTATGCCACGAGATCGGGGCCGTTACTGCCTGCCGCTCTCGGTGGACGGTTCATCGGGCATCCCCGTCCTGTCGCGAAACGACGCCGTGGCCACCAGGGAGATCGCCGCCGCGGCCATGATGAGGAAAGCCGGGCTTAGATCGTTGCCGGTTCGATGGATCAGCCACGCTGCCGCGAGCGGCGAAAGGCCGCCCAGGATGCCCGCCGGCAGGTTGAAGGCGAGCGCCACCGCCGTGCAGCGGATCGGCGCCGGTGTCGCTTCCACCATGAATGCCGGTTCGATGCCAAAGACGGTGCCGATGATGACGACGAACCCCAACTGTCCCGCCAGCACCAGCAGCGGATCGGAATGGTGCAGGAGCCAGAAGAGGGGCAGGGCGCCCAGCATCGCGGCGGCCATAGTGATGAGCAGCAGCCTGCGTCGGCCGATCCGGTCGCTCAGCCAGCCGGCACTGAGATAGATCGGCAGGGCCGTCGCCATCGCCACCGTGTTGAAGGCCAGCGCCGTCACGGGCGCGATGCCATCCACGAACTGCAGCCAGCTCACGAGATACAGGAAAACGATGTAGAAGGTCACGGCGCCGAGCGCGGCGATGCCGGCCAGCCTCAACAGCAGCCCGAGATGATGCCCAAGCACTTCCCGGATCGGTGCGGCGATGAGGCCACCGGCCCTCGGCGGCTCGGGGACCCGCCGGCGCAGCCAGATTCCCAGCAACCCAACGGGCAGGCCCAGCAGGAACGGAAGCCGCCAGCCCCAGTCCTGCATGACGTCGGGTGGCAGGGCGGCGGTGAGGAGGGCGCCGGCGGCGGAGCCCGCGAGAATCCCGGCGGTACCGCCGCCCGTCGACATCGCCCCGGCGAGGCCGCGCCTGTGGGCGCCGGCATGTTCGATCATGAAGATGAAGGCCGTCGGGCACTCGCCGCCGATCGCCAGCCCCTGCACTATGCGCAGCGCCGTCAGCAGGACCGGCGCCAGGAGTCCCAGGGTCTGATATCCCGGGAGGATGCCGACGAGAAAGGTCGAGAAGGCCATCGCGGCCATCGAGACGCTCAAGGCTGCGCGCCGGCCGTAGCGGTCCCCGATGCTGCCCGATATGAGGCTTCCCACCGGTCGCATCAGGCACCCGATGGCAAATACGCCGAAGGTGGAGAGTAGCTGGGCGACCGCATCCTGGTGCGGAAAAAAGGTCCGGCCGATGGTGATCGCGAAGTATCCGTAGATCGCGAAGTCGAACCATTCGAGGATGTTGCCGATGGCGCCGGCGCCGACGATGCGTGTCTTCTCGGAAAGCATCGTCGGCCCCGGCTTGGCGGGCGTCAGTTGCCCCTCTTCTCGATGTTCCAGAACACCGGGACGGGGCTCGTGACCACGCCGCTCAGCCGGTCCGAGCGTGTCGCGGTCGGCAGCGTGTACTGGCCGAGCGGGACGTGCGTGCCGTAGGTGATGGCGCGCGCCTGCAGGTCGGCCGCGATCCTCTTGCGGCTCTCGAGGTCGGGCGCCCGCGCGAAGGCGTCGCGCAGCCTTTCGACCTCGGCGTCGCAGGGCCAACCGAAATTGGCCTTGTCGCACGAGGCGGTGAGCATGCTGTTGGTCAGCGGGTTCATCATGTCGACCGACAGCCAGGCCGTCATGAAGCCGTTCCAGCCGCCCTCCTGCGGCGGCGTCTTGCGCAGGCGGCGCGCCACGATGGCCTGGAAGTCGAGCGGCACCATCTGCACCTTGAAGCCGCCCTTCTCGAGCAGGTCCTTGGCGATCGGCCCGGCATTCGTCAGCACGGCGATGTCGGTGGTGTGCAGCATCACGATCGGCGTGCCGTCGTAACCGGCCTCCTTCAGCAGCTCCCTCGACTTCGCGAAGTTGCCACGGACAAGCCCGTCCATACCGGCGTTCGACTCGAGAGGCGTACCGCAGACGAACATGGCATCGCAGGTCTGGTAGTACTTCTCGTCGCCAATCACGCCCTGCAGGAACGCCTTCTGGTCGAAGGCATATTCCGCGGCGCGGCGGATTTTCTCATTGTTGAACGGCGGCACGACGGTGTTCCAGCGAAACACGTACTGCGCGCCGATCTTGTTGTAGACCTCGAGCCTGATGTTCTTGTCGGCCTGCAGCAGCGACTTCAGGTCGTGCGGCGGCGCCTCGATATAGTCGATCTCGCCGGCCAGCAGAGCGTTTACCGCGGTCTGATGGTCGGGGATGGCCAGCCACTCGACCCGGTCCACTTTGGCGACCTTGCCGCCGGCCAGGCCAGAGGCCGGCTCCGGACGCGGCTTGTAGTCGGGATTCCTCACATAGACCGTCTTGTCGCCGGGCTTCCATTCATCGGCCTTGAAGATGAAGGGGCCGGAGCCAATGAACTCGGAAATCTGCTTGGCGGGATCCGTGTCGGCAATGCGCTTGGGCATCATCAGCGGTGTCGATCCCCCGGGCTTGGCGAGCGAATCGATCAGCAGCCCGTAGGGCTCCTTCAGGACGATCCTGAACGTCCTGTCGTTCACCGGTTCGAACGAGGAGACGAAGCTCAGCATCTTCACGCCCGTCGAATCGCGCGCCCCCCAGCGCTTCAGCGAGGCGATGCAGTCCTCGGCCGTGACCGGCTTGCCGTCATGCCATTTCAGCCCGTCGCGCAGCGTGAAGGTGTAGGTGAGCTTGTCGTCGCTCAGGGTCCAGGTATCGACCATCTGGGGCTGCGGCCGCAGCTGCTCGTCCATCGCGAACAGCGTGTCCCAGACCATGTAGCCGTGGTTGCGCACGATGTTGGCGGTGGTCCAGATCGGGTCGAGCACCTTTAGGTCCGAGTGCATCACCGCCTTGATCGTCTTGGTCTGGGCGAAGGCCTGAGAGACGAAGAGGAGGGCGGCGGCCGAACCGGTCGCCAGAATGGTACGCAAACGCATCGGATCAGGCCTGCCAGCGGGAGGTGGCGCGCTCGCCCGGCGCGATCTGTTCTTCGGTCGGCGCGGCGACCTTCGACATGTGGCCGTAACGCTGGGCGGCGAACCACAGCGCATAGTCCCCGAACTTGATCGGCGGATACTTGGCGGGCCTCTCCGCCGATTGGCACGATGGGAGGCACTCGATCATCGTGTCGTGGTCCGGATCGCAGAAGAAAGGAATGGCGTAGCGGACCTGGCCCGAGACGTTGCGCACGCGGTGCGGCGTCGACAGGAAGCGCTCGTTGCTCCAGCGGTGGAGGATGTCGCCTCCGTTGACCACGAAGGCGTCCTCGATGCCGGGCGCCTCCATCCAGCGTCCGTCGGGAAGGAGGATCGACAGGCCCTGCACCTTGTTGGGCGGCAACAAGGTCATGAAGCCTGAGTCGGTGTGCGGGACCAGACTCTCGACGCTCTCATCGGCACCGTCGATCTGCGGATAGCGCGACATGCGCAGGATCATGTGCGGTTTGGCGAAGCAGGCGTCGAAGTAGGTCTCCGGCAGGTCGAGCGCCAGCGCATAGAGCCTCACCAGCTTCTGGCAGAGCTTTTCCAGCGTCGCGATGTATTCGAGCGCGGTCTCGCGGAAGCCCGGCAGATCGGCCGGCCATTTGTTCGGTGCATGGAAGCGGCGACCGGAGATCACGTCGGGGTCGTTGGCGTCGCGCTCGCGACGCAGGAAATACGCTTCGTTCTGGCTGGGCTTCTTGCCCTGAGCGGCCGCGTTCGGCGGCGCCTTCTGGGCGATCGGCATGTAGCCGATATTGTGCTCGTCGACCTTGACCGCGAGCTTCGCTTCCATCGGCTGGGCGTGGAAGCGGGCAGCGGCGGCATAGGTTTCGTCGATCAGCTTCTGCGGCACGCCGTGCCCGACGAGGTAGTAGAAGCCGACATTTTCGAAGGCGTAGCGCAGTTCGGCCGCGGCCTTCTCGGCGGCGCCGGGGGTGCCCGCCAGATAGGCCGAAACGTCGATCAGCGGAATCTCGCCGCCAATCAGAGGAGGGGTTAGGAGCTGCGCCCTCACGGGTTGGATGGATGTCTGCATCGACGACCTCCGGATACGCTGGACGAACGCTAGCATGCGCGTCGGAACCACTGCAAAAAGCAAGCCGTGCGCGTTTCGCAGCGGTGCTAGAATTATTGCGTGCGCCAGCGTACGGCGTTCCCGCAAAAGGTGATTCGTGCAGCCCATCTGGATCTCGCTAGCCGCTTGCGGCGTCATGCTGCTCGGCGCGGTCATCGGTGTGTTGCTGCGCCGCCGCCTGCCGGACCACCATCTCGACGGACATGCACGGGACATCGTGCGGCTTGGAGCTGGCCTTGTGGGGACCACTGCGGCTCTGGTCCTCGGTCTGCTCATCAACTCGGCCAGCAGCAGCTACGAAGCCCAGCGCGGGGAAGTCCGGCAGATCGCCGCCAACCTTATCCTGCTCGACGCGGTTCTCGATCAGTATGGTCCGGAGACGAAGCCGCTCCGGCAGCTGCTGAGGCAGGCCGTCGACCAGATGATCGAACGGATCTGGCATGGCCCCGAGGCCAAGGTTGGCGGTGCCCTCTACGGCAGCGGTACATTGGCGTCACAAGTCTATGCCGGTCTCCATGCCCTGCCTGGAGGGACGACGGTGAAATCCGCCCTCGTTACCCAGGCCCTCCAGCTCGCGGTTCCCATCTCGCAGGCGAGGCTTGCGCTCTACGAGCAGTCGAGGTCCGGCTTGCCGGTGCCGATTCTCATCGTGCTGGTTTTCTGGCTCACCGTGCTGTTTGCCAGCTACTGCCTGTTCTCACCGGTGAACCCGACATCGGCCGTCGCGCTCGGCCTGGTCGCTCTTTCGGTGGCGGCCGCCCTGTTCCTGATCCTCGAGATGGTCGAACCCTTCTCCGGCCTCATGCAGATCTCGAGCGCACCGATCCGTGCCGCCGTGCCGCCGCTCGTACCTTGAGGGCCGCCGTCGGAACAATCGGTTCGCCTGTACGCACGCTGCATGCTGTGGCGGGCGGTAGGCGGAATGAGCCCGACCTCGTGGCGCTCGACTTCCGGGCGGCTCGACCGACCGTCACTCGCTTCCCACGGTGAAGGGGATTTCGCCGTCGAATTGCGGACTGCCGCCCACGATCCAGTGAAGGCTGTAGCGGCCCGGCGGCAGCGTCGGCGCGCGCGCAAAAAGTACTTCCGGCGCCGATTCCAGCCGCGGATGCAGAACCTCGATGACCTTGCCGTTCTGCTTGATCGAGAGGCGGGAATCCTCATGGTCGACCGGGCGGTTGAACCGGACGTAGAAGCCGCTGCTGCGCCTTCCGATCACGGCGTTGGCCGAGGGGGTGGATTCCAAAACACTCACACCCTGGCCATTGGCCGCGCCGATGCTGACAAAGCCGGCTGCGGTACCTGCGAGAATCCACTGACGTCGCGTGAACATGATTGCTCTCTCCCCCTCGTCGCATACCGGCGCTGGCCGGTCCGGCGAGCGCCCATGAATCCTAGTTGCGCTCCATGGCGCGCTCCAGTCGTCGCGTCAGGAACCAGCCGAGCCCCAGGAAGGCCACGAGCATGGCGATCCCGAAGGCTGAAAGGGCATCGGTCATTGTCTTCTCGGAGACGAAGCCGAAACCGTAACCGGCGGAGACGGCGATGCCGGCCCACAGGCCCGCCGCGATGAAGTTCAGGACAAGGAAGCGCGACCAGCTCAGGCTCGAAGCGCCATAGGCGAAGCCCGCGACGTTTCGGATGATTCGCGGATAGCGATGAATCAGGATCATCCAGACATGGTGCCGTGCCGCCAGCCGCGCCGCCGTCTCGACGGCGCGCTGCAGGCGAGGGATGCCGCGCAGCCAGTGCGTGCCGAACCGCCGGCCGACCCAGAAGCGCAATGCGTCGCCCGCGAACGTGCCGGCCCAACAAGCCGCCAGGGCCTGCTCGTAGCCCAGCGCGCCGGCCTGGGCGGCGTAGCCGGCGAACAGGGCCAGCAGGAGACTGTTCGCCATCGAGTAGATCGCGAGGAAACTGTAGACGGCGTCGCCATGCTGGCGAATGAAGTCGAGGAAGGAGGCCAGGTCGCCGTCGAGCATCCACCCTGCCTACAACGAAAAAGGCGGCCCCGCGAGGGGCCGCCTTCTGATCAGGCTGGAAAGCTTAGGCCGGGCCGATCGGACGGCCGGGCCAGCGATAACCGGGGGCCGGCAGCGGGATCTTGGCCCCGATCAGCGCGTCCTCGAGCACCGGGATACCGGCGGCATAGTCGCCGGCTTCGCACTTCGCGATGGCGGCGGCCTCACGCTCCTCGATCACCGAGGTGCGATACTGGCGCCACTTGTCGCTCAGTGCCTTGCAGTAGGAGCGCGGATCCGAGAACACCGTGCTGACGGTGGTCTGACCGCCCACCACGATCTCGACGCGGCGGTTCTGCGGCTCGCGGACGTTCGGGCCGGTCTGCACCAGCAGGCCTTCCTCGCCGCGGCCGTTGACCGTGATGGCCGTCGCCGGCACGCCGTCGCGGACCAGCTGATCCTTGACCGAGTTGGCGCGGCGCAGCGACAGAGCCATATTGTACTGCGGCGAGCCGGACGTGTCCGTATGGCCGGTCGCCACGATGTTGGCGCTGCCGCGGGTCTTGTAGGCCTGCGCGGCCTGACGGACCGTCTCGACGGCCTGGGCGGTCAGGTTCGAGCGGTCCCAATCGAAGAAGACCATGAAGGTCTGTGCCTGGACCGGCGGCGGCGGCGGGGGAGGCGGCTCCGACGCGCAAGCGCCCAACAGGAATGTCGCCGCGGCGACGACCAGGAGTTTTTTGAGCATGGAATGGTTTCCCTCGATTTTTCGGATCTAACCCACGGCGGGTCCGTCCGAGGGCTTAAACGCGCAATACCTCGCGAAGTTCCGATCCGTGCACAAATAACTTTCCGCCGTCCGGATCAGTAGTCCCATTCCGCCTTTACGCCGACGCGGCCGGTCGAATTCGCGCCGATATCCCCTTCGACCTTGATGTTGTCGAAGACGTCCAGCTGCACCACGCCGCGGCTGGAATTGCCGGCGGCGCCCTGCCGGGCGCCGACATAGACACCGGGTGCGACGTAGCGGCCGGCTTCGAGGGAGACTCCGTTCGCCCCGGCGCCGGAAGGCTCTCCGGTCCCGGAAGATGAAGAGCCGATGCTCAATTGATCCAGTCCGAGCCCCTTGCGCAGCCGGCTCAGGACGCCTTCGCCCGGCGACTGTCCCGTGAGTTCGGCGATAGCCTGAGCGACCTGGAGGAGTTCCGAAGCGCCGAGCTGGGAGGCCGGCTTGCCGAAGATGAGAAGGGCCATCGCCTCGTCTGGCGGCATGGAGGGCGTCGAGGTGATCTCCAGCTTTGGTTCGCGCGCCGTTCCCGTGATGGCGACCCCGATCGTCGCGGAATTGGCCGTAGTAGTGGCGAGGAAGTCGAGGCGCGGATCGATCGTGTTGAGGTTGTCCAGGGTCACGATGCCCTTGGAGAAGGTGAGGCGGCGGCCGCCCAGGCTGAATGTCCCGCGCCGCATGGTGAAGCCGCCGATCACGGCCGGCGCGCTTGGGCTGCCGCTGACGGTGAGTTGGCCGCTCATCTCGGCGTCGAGGCCACGACCGCGTACGAAGATCGCCTGCGGGGCCCGCACGTCGAGGGCCAGCCTGATCGGCGTGGCGTCGGGCGGAGGCGGGGTCTTCGGGGACGTCGGGCGCGGCGCCCTCGGGGTGGACGCGACGACCACGCCGGGCTTGTTGATCTCTCGCACGTCCAGCGTCGGGAAAGACGCGGTCTGGCCGCCGCCCACCGAGATCTCGGCCCGATCGATGGTCACGGGCCCGGAGACATCGATTCCCGACGATGTCGCGCCCGTGATCTTGAGCGCGCTGGAAACCGTGGCCACCATGTCGGGCCGGCTGACGAGCAACGCGCGCTGCGTCGCCAGACCGAGGTCGAGCACCAGACCGCGTTCCGAATCGATCCGGATCGAGCCGCTGCCGGTCACGGTGCCAGTACCAGCCCGGAACGTCAGTCGTTGAACCTGCAGGGTCTCGTCCTGAAGCACGAGACGGCCCTGCCCGCCGCTGAGCTTCAGCCCCGCTTCCGGCAGGGCCAGTGCACCGCCTTCGAGATCGATCGCCCCGTCCCCGGTGATCCGCGCGCCGTCGACCGAAACCGACAGATTGGGCCTGAGCCGTCCGGAGACGTTGCGGACGTCGTTGCCGAGAAGGGGAGCGAAGGGCGCGAGTTCGATGGCACCGCCAATGGCGATCCTGGCGGCGACAGAACCGGAACCGCGGGGCAGTACCCCGCTGCCTTTCACCGTCAAGTTCGTGTTGCCCCCGGCGCTCAGCCGCGCGTCCAGGCGCGCCTGCTGGGCGACGAGGGAGGCAGTCCCGCGAAGTGAGAGCGGGGGGATCAGCGCCGCGTCGGGGCGGCGCAGGCGGATACCCGCCGCGCTGTAACTGGCCTCCACGCTTGGCGAGGCCATCGCCCCGGTCACACGCACCCTGCCCTGAAGGGTGCCCTCGAGGCCCGCACCGGGGGCGAAGGTATCGAGTAGCGCCAGCGGCAGGCCGGTGATCTCGGTCTGAAGGTCGCTCGCCACCGGATCGAGTGTTCCTCGCAGGGTAACCCGACCGGCGCCGACTCTCAGGTTGGTGGGATCGATGACGATTCGTGCTCCCGCCACGGTTACTTCGGTCGGTGCATTGAGACCGAGCGGTATGTCACGGTAGCGACCGGTGAATCGGAACAGTGCCACGCGTATCTCGTCCGCCAGGAATCCGACCTTCGCCGCCAGGTCGGCGGCGAGTTCCGGGCCGGACCCTTGCAGGGTGACGTCGATGCCGGTCGCGCGATCGCCCTTGGCCGTCGCCTTCAGAGTGGAGATGCCGCCCGCGCCCCGCAGACGCGTCGCTTCGAGGCTGAGATCCGTGACCGCACGACCGGCCGGATCCGTGACGTGCCCATTGAGGTCGAGCGTGCCGGCTGCAAGGCCCTGACCCGCAAGATCGCCACCCTTCACGGAGACGTCGAGCCGGCCTGCGGGGGCATTGGGATCGGCTTTGATCTCCGCGACAAGCGACCCTTCCAAACCCAGCGTGGCCAGTGCCTCGATTGCCTCGAGGCGGGGAATCGTCAGGCGCGCATGTCCGGTCGTCCGATTCTGGGCAATGGCAAGATTGGCGATGTCGAGGACGGCGTTCGACCAGCGTCCTTGCAGGTTAGGGACCGACAGGCCGGCCGTCTCGGCATGAGAGAATTGCCCCTCGAGCGAAAGCGGCTGGTCCGCCACGTCGCCCTCGGCCCGGACCGTGCCCGCCACCTTGCCGTCGGGTGTCATCGATACGGAGGCGTCGAGGTCGAGGCGGTGGGATGAGACCTCTTGGTACGTGACATCGCGGCTGTCGACCTCGAGCTTCAGAGACGTCTCGGGACCGCCGAACTCCACGGTCGCCTTCGCGGTGGCGGCACCCTCCACCCCGGCCCCGAAGGTCGCGAGTCGGGGCAGATCGAGGGCGAGGTCGAGGGTGCCTGCCTGCTCGCGGCCACGGCCGGACACGGTGAGCGTGCCGCTGTCGCTGCCGAGTTTCGCGTCTCTCACCGTCCAGGTGCCCTTGGACGCGAGGCTCGCGTTGCCGGCAAGATCCACGGTGGCCACCAGGCCTTGCGGCACGCCGGGGGCGCCGAAATCGCTGAGACGGCCCTGCCAACGGACGGAGAGATTGCCCTTGTCGATGCCCGCTGTGAGGTCGACCTGCGCCTTTCCGGTCAGGGCACGGCCGGCCATGTCGGACAAGGGCGCGAGACTCGGCAGATCGACCGTTGCGCGGACCTCGCCGCGGTCGTCCGCCGGAGCGTAGTTGCCGTTGCCTTTGACCTGCAGGAGCGGCATCCCGATGTCGAACGACCGGACGTTGATCTTTTCGCTGGTAAGATCTTCAATGGTCGCATCGACCGTGACGGTGCCGGGCTGCGGCAGGCGGGGATCGAGCGATGCGAGCTTCAGGTCCTCGACATTGCCCCGGACCCGCACCGCGCCGGTTAGCTTGCCGTCCGCATCGATATGCAGGCCCTTCCACGCCACGCCCTGGGCAGGGACATCGATCGGTCCGGCGTCGAGACCGGCCTGGAAACCGGTCTCGCCGCCATCGGGCATCCACCGCAGATTGCCCTTCGCGGTCGCCATATCGCCTGCCCTGGCCGTGAGTTCGGCCTTGCCTTCTCGCTCGTCGCCTCCAGCCGTGAGCTTCAGAGAGATTTCCGGCAGATCGGGTCGCTGCATGAGTGCCGAGACGATGCCTCCCGATGCCTCGTCGAGCGTAATGTCGACGGCGATACGGCGGGGCGCTCGTTCCAGGCGGATATCGGCCGTCAGGGTGCCTTTGGGCCCTTCCAGACGATCGGCGGCGAGCCTCGCGCTCATCTCGCCGAGGTCGCGGGCCACGGAGGCCTCGCCATCGATCTTCCAATGAGAATCCACTCCGCCGAGCCCGCCCGCGAGATGGAGATCTTCGATGCGCAGTGCCTGCAGATCGACGTCGAACGGCAGCGCGAAGCCGCCGCTGGCCGGTGAACTCTCCTTTTTCCCTTCCTGCGGAGCCCTAAGCACGCCGATCTTCGCGGCAGACACGAGTTCGATCCGCAGCCGTCGCTGCAGCAGCGATGCGAACGACCAGGACAGGTGCGCGTCCTCGATCTGCAGCCATGGACCCTTGGGGTCGGCAATCTCGATCCTCGCCACCCGCAGGTCGGTCGGCACGAAACCGTCGATGCCGCTGATCCGGATCCGCTGATCGGGGGAGGAGGCCAGGCTGGAGGCCAGATCCGCCAGTAACCGCTTGCCGGCCGCGGTCTGCATACCGGCGAATGCGAGGCCGAGTGTGGCTATCAGCGCGACCAACACGTAGGCAGAAATCCGAAGGGCCCGCATCAGAAGGCCTGCCCCAGGCTGACATAGATGCCGAACGGCGGATCGCTTGGCCGGCGGTTGAGCGGGATGCCGACATCGGCCCGGATCGGCCCGAAGTCGGTGTAGTAGCGGATGCCGACGCCGGCGCCGACGCGCGGCGCGAGCTGCGAGAAATTCGGCAGAAGATCAGGATAGGCGCTGCCGGCATCGACGAAGACCACCGCGCCGAATGCCTTGCCGATGCGCTGGCGCAGTTCGACGTTCGCCTCGACGACGCTCGCGCCGCCCAGCGGGTTGCCGTAGGCATCGAGTGGTCCCGCCTTCTGGTACACGAAGCCGCGCACCGACCCGCCGCCGCCGGCATAAAAAAGCTTGTCTGGCGGGATGCCGCCGATGCTGGTGGCGGGCTCGGTGCCGAACGAGGCGCGGGTGGCCAGCACCGTGCGACCGGGCTCGGCAATGTCCCAGTAGTGACGTCCGGTCAGGCGCAGGATGGTGAAGAAGTCGCCTCCGGATCCGGTGTCGATCCACGGTTGGACGTTGAATTCGATGCGATAGCCCCGCGTCGGGTCGAGGTCGCTGTTGGCTCGGTCGTACAACACGGTCCCCTGAAGCCCCAGCATGCGATAGCTCTGGGTGATTCCGTTGCGGGTGATATCGGCGATCTCGGCCGCCAGACCGAGGCGGCCCTGCCAGCGAGGGGAGAAGATGCGGTCGAAGCCGCCGTAGAAGGTGGCGGCCTTTCTCGTATAGGCAGGAACGACTTCGCGGAGCGCCGCCGCTTCCAGCCGCAGGTCCTGTCCCGGCAGCCACCAGTCGGGTTTGCGGAACGCGGTCCGGAAGGCGAAGCCGGTATCGAGGATGGCGTAGCCCTGGCCGATGTGATTGATCTCGCCGGAGAGGCGCAGGCTTTCGGCCTGGCCGAACAGGTTGCGGTGCACCCAGAATCCCTCGACCGCGAAACCGAGCTGGGTTTCGTAGCTCACGCCGAAGCCGATCGAACGCTGCAGCCGGTCGGTGAGCTCGGCCTCGATCGGCAACTCGCCATTGGCGTCTAGCTCTGTCGCCGGCTTCAGCCGCACCGCATTGAAGGTGCCCAGCGAGGTGAGTTTTCCGCGGAGCTCCTCGACCTTCGCGGGCGAATAGGGCTCGCCCTCCTTGAAGGGTACGCGGCGCTGCAGCCAGACCGTGTCCACCTTCTCGGTGCCGGTGAAGCGTACCGGACCCATCTTCGCGACCGGCCCCGGCTCGGCCACGAAGGTCACCTCGGCCTCGCGTGTGGCATGGTCGATGATCACTTCCCGATCCTTGATGGCGGCCAGCGCGTGGCCCTCCTTCCGCAGTTGGTCGAGCAGCTTGTTCTGGGCGGCGATGATCGCTGCGGCGTCGGCCGGATCGCCGGGAGCGATGCCGAGTTCCGCGCGGTCGATGCCCGGCAGGGACTGCTGCGCCCCGGGTGGACGGATGGCAATCGAACCGATCCGGAAGCGAGGCCCCGTATCGATCGTGATGTCGACGGTCGCCTGATCGGCCTCGGACCGTGCCTCGAGCGCCTCCAGGGCGGAAGCGTCGGCGATCGGTCTTCCCTCGATCGTCGCGTTGATCGTCGCATCATAGAATCCGCGCGACCGAAGGGCGGTGTTCATCTGGGCGGCAACGGCCTGCGCGCCCTGCAGAATGCCCAGCGCGTCGCCCGTCAGAGGTTGCTGCTTCTGGAAGTCCTGCGACAGTTCCTTGAGATCGGACGACATGCGCTCGTCCCCTGAGACTGTGAGCACAATCTTCGCGTCGCGCGCCTCGACGGCCCGCGGAAACAGGCTGGAGATGCCGGCCGACGTCAGGGCAGCGAGACACCATATGCGCGCCCACCGCAGAAACTCTTGTCTGAGACGTATCATTCCAAGCAAGCTCTACAACGCGCGGTCGGGGAAAGGGATGCCTACCGCACGGCCTGCTCAAGAGTTTGGCGGCGCGCTCACGGAATACGGATCGGATCCGCTTCGGAAAATCGCTGCTGCTGGTCGGAGAAAACCACCATGAACAGTTCGCGGAAGAGCTGTTCGATGCGGGGATCGGTGGGACCGGTCGCCTGTGTCCATGCCGTGGTAAACGACAAGGCTTGGGCGTTCCGGCAGTAGATCGCATAGACGTAGAAGCGTCCCGGCTTGCCGGCCTGGAAGCGCGGCGGCTCGCCGGCGCAGACGGGATCGGCGTTCAGATCGTTTGCCGGGTCGAACACCAGCACCAGCCGGTAGTCCGGGCTCGGTGGGGGTAGGGGCCGATCGTAGGTGAAGGTGAGAGCGGGCCGGGGCTTGGCCCGCTGCATCGCCGGCAGGAGGTCCCGGGCCACGATGGCGGGATCGACACCGGGGAATGCCGTGCCGGCCAGGACGACAGTGAAGTTCCTGCCGTCGGTGGCGGCAAAGAATTCGCGATAGTCGTACTGCGGTGCATAGAAGTTGCCGCCGATCGTGGCCGCGACTGAAAGGGCGGGCATCGCGACGAGACCCGCGAGCACCGGTCCGATCCTGGTCATGAGACGCATCCAGAACTCCCATGGATTGGACGCCAAGCTAGAGTCGCGACGTTCGCCTCGGCAAATCACGACTTTTTGCAAGGCAGGACATCGGCCAGAAATCGAAACCCGTCCGGGTGCGGGCTCGGCGATGGGTGAACGGGGGAGTAAGCGCCTTACCTTGTCAGCGTCCCCAGCAGACTATGCTGGGCGCCATAGATGATGTTGGTAATGCGCCAGCCTTGATCGCTCGACTGCAACTGGTAGGTGACGGTTTCGACCGGTGCGTGGTCCTTGAACGCAACATTACGGAACTGCACGCGAACAATCACGCGATCCTGCCGGCGCGAAATCTCGGTGACCTGCAAGTCACCAATCTTGAGCTGGTCCTGTCCGCCGCTGAGCAGCGAATAATCGAGCTTTCCCGGCTCGTTGTTGCGTGTGCTGTTCTGCTCGTCCTGGACGATCAGGCGTAAGAGCTGGGGTGACAGATATTGCGCGCGGTTGCGCTTGTCGAATACATCGCGGCCCTCCATCGCGCTGCGGTAGATGTTGTCGACGAGGTCTGCGGGCTCGGGTCCGGCGGTCGCGCCGGGCGAGGCCGCGGCAATCGACGCGGCCGGTGCGGGCTGAGGCGCGCCGCCGGCGCGATCGGCCCTCGGTGAATCGGCGCCCTTGCGCGCGCGGCACTCCTCGACCATGGCAAGGACGGCGGCCAGTCCGTCGAGGCTGAAATCGACATGCCTGTCGCCGACGCTGAGGGCCGCCGTCTTGCCCTGCCGCAAGGCGTCCAGGTGACCCATGTTCAGCCAGGCGATCGTCCAGTCGAAGGCAGCGGTTCCGGTCACGTCAGCGCCCGCACGGTTGGCCGGCTCCTTGCCGTCGATCTCCAGCCGCACCTGTTGCCCCTTCTTTGACGGCAGCTGGGCGGCGAGCTGCCACTGCCGGCCGTCGCCCGGCATCGCCTGATCGACGCCGATCATGACCGTGCGGTTGCCCGCGTTGTTGGAGGCGACGCAATACATGAACAGGCGCCCGGAGTAGGCGGCGCTGACCTCCCATCCGCCCGTCTTGCCGTAGGGTTCCTCGAACATGCCTGCGCCAATGATGGCATAGCCGCCGTATTCCTCCGGTGTTACGAACCAGCTGGTGCAGCGGCTCGCGAGCCGGCGGATGTTGACCGAGGCGCCTTCCACGCTTTGCTGCGGCGTGCGCATGCACCATTCGAAATGCGACTTCTGGTCGCCATGAACGCCCGAACCCGGGTTGCGGCAGGATGGGTTCGTCCTGATGGCATCCTCGGATGCGGTCGCAGCGGTCACGGCGTATTGCCGGCAGAAGTTGGCGTCATTCGATTGCGCCCGGGCCGATGCGGCGTCGGCGGCGGCGACCATCGCGACTATCGTCAGAATGCGAGCGTGAAACATGAGGAGACCTTTGGATCGTGCGGGTTTCGAATGGCCGCGCCCGGAAAGCCAGCGCGACCCGTATCTTTTTCGGCAGGGCGGTCGTTACCGCAACGTGAAGGTCGCGTCCGGGGTCGTCCGTGTGCGGTTTTCCTTCTTCCACCAGAACTCGCCGTTCAGGCTGCGGCCCTGATCCCTGGTCACGACGGACATCGCGCCCCCGCGAACGTCGACGTTGTATGCGCCGTTCGAATAGGCGAAGGAATACACGCTGCATGGATTGCTCGAGATGCAGACCTTCACGCGGTTGTTCGGCTGCAATTCGAACGAAGCCGTCGTGCGATCGCGTATGGTCGTGTCCTGAGGGCCGGGATTCGGCGTCACCATCAGCGGCCGAACCCAGCGCCACTCACCCGACCATTTCATGGCACTTGGCTGCGCCGCTGGCTTGGGCTGGGCGACGGTGTTGGCGCTGGCGCATTTGCGGACCTCGGCCAGGACCTTGGAGACGTCACCCGACAACGACACCGAGCCCGACAGCATGCCGCGCGGCCCGGAGACGCGCCACTGGTAGGCGCCCGCCCGGGCAAGAGACGCATAGTGGCTGTCGTCGATATGAAACACCAGCCGCCCTGTCACCTGGGCATCGACCGGCTCGGCGTTGCCGCCGATGATGATCGAAGCCTTGCCTTCCTTGTACCAGCCCTGCGGCAGTCCGGCGGGCACGGGCACGGAAACATACGAGCGCCCGTTGGTCCGGCGCGAGATCAGATTCGCTCCCTGTATGGCGCGGCAGTTCACCATGCTTGCGGATTCCGCGGTCTGCGTAAACTTCCAGCCGGGAACATTGCCGCCCCACGGCTCCTCCTGCGCGAACGCCGTCGAAGCAGTCAGCATCAGGAAAAGTGCACCGAATACTTGGCTTCTGCTCAACTTCGCCTCCAAACCCCAAGAGCCACTGATCAGTCAAGAACGACCGTGACTTCGCCTCGCTCAATGCTTTGACATTCCTAGGAGATGCTACGCCCGAGTATCAACAGCATGCATAAACCGGGCCTTCGCGAACAATCCCGGCCCGGCATGCGGGGGTTTTCCAGTTCTGGCGTTCGTGCCACACAAGAGGCGAAAACCTCTGGAGGACAGCTCAATGGCATCGCCGCTTTTCGACCTTACCGGCAAGGTCGCCGTCGTCACCGGCTCGAGCAAGGGTATCGGCAAGTCGATCGCCCTGCATCTCGCGC
This sequence comes from Reyranella sp., assembly GCA_046296475.1. Classification (GTDB taxonomy): domain Bacteria; phylum Pseudomonadota; class Alphaproteobacteria; order Reyranellales; family Reyranellaceae; genus Reyranella. Next base: position 53,254 of record JBKBLH010000018.1, on the reverse strand, counting down.
TGCAGGGCGCAAAGGTCGTGGTTTCGAGCCGCAAGGCGCCGGCCTGTGAGGAAGCGGCGGCGGAGATAAAGGCGGCCGGCGGCGAGGCGATCGTCATTCCCTGCAACATCTCCGACAAGGCGCAGTGCGAGAATTTGATCACCGAGACGCGCAAGCAGCTCGGCCCGGTCGACATCCTCGTCTGCAACGCCGCCTCGAACCCCTATTACGGGCCGAACGAGAAGCTGCCCGACGAAGTGTTCATGAAGGTGATGCACAACAACATCCTGTCGAGCATGTGGCTGATCAACTTCTGCCTGCCCGACATGCGCGCCAAGAAGGACGGTTCGATCATCATCGTGTCCTCGATCGGCGGCGTGCGCGGCACCCCGGTGATCGGCGCCTACGGCATCTCAAAGGCCGCCGACATGCAGCTCGCGCGCAACCTCGCCGTCGAGTACGGCAAGGACAATATCCGCGTGAACACGATCGCGCCGGGCCTGGTGAAGACCGATTTCGCCAAGGCGCTGTGGGACGATCCGAAGTATCTCGCCGTCCGCCTCAAGGGCGCACCGCTCGGCCGCATCGGCGAGCCGGACGATATCGGCGGCATCGCGGTGATGCTGGCCGGCAAGGCCGGCGCCTTCATCACCGGCCAGACGATCATCGCCGACGCCGGCGTGACCATCGGCAGCGGCGGCTAGGAGCCCGGCCGGGGCGCGGGAGGGCTGGAATGAGCCTCTACCAAGTCCAGAAGCTGATCTATCAGCTCAACCGCGATCCGCGTACGCGGCAGCGCTACGCCGAGGAACGCGACGCCGTACTTCGTGAATACGATCTCACCCAGGAGGAGATCGGCGCCCTGCAGAAGCCCGATATCGGGCTTCTCTACGTGTTGGGCGTCAACGGCCAGCTCCTGATGCACTTCGCGGCGCTGCATCGCATCGAGTGGACCGACTATCTCGAACGCATGCGGCAGGGGCTGCGGGAGCACGGGCCGGTGCGCGAGGGTGTCTACGCCGCGACCGGCTACGAAGGCGTGGAGGCGCACGACGCGCGCCTCAAGGCCGAACGGGAGGCCCACTGATGCCACTGGTCTATTGCGGCGCCTGCGGCCATGCACCGGGCATGACGGGTCGTGCCGAGCGCGCCGATACCCAGACACGCCAGGCGCTCGAGAGCGCGTTCCGCAGCATGGGCGACGACATCCGCGCCACCCGGCCCGATGCGCTGGTGGTGATCGCCGCCGAGCACTTCGCCAACTTCTTCATGAACAACATGCCGGCCTTCGCGATCGGCATGGCCGACCGCTACGAAGGTCCCATCGAGGACGAGGCGTTCCTGCGCATCCGGCATACGACCGTGCCAGGCAACAAGGATCTGTCGCGCCGGCTGATCGAGACCGTCATGCAGACGGTCGACGTGGCCTATGCCGAGGAATGGAAGTTCGACCACGGCATCTCGGTGCCGCTGCACTTCCTGACGCCCGGCTACGACCTGCCGATCGTGCCCGCCAACATCAACTGCCAGGGCCCGCCGCTCGCGCCCTTGGCGCGCGCCTGGGCGTTCGGCGAGGCGCTGCGCCGCGCGGCCGACGCGGTGCCCGAGCGCATCGCGCTGATCGGCACCGGCGGCCTCTCGCATTGGCCGGCCACGCCCGACTCGGGCAAGATAAATCACGAATGGGACCGCGAGTTCCTGCGCCGCTGGTCGGCCAACGACCGCGAGGCGCTGCTTTCCTACATCGACGCCGACGTCTATCGCGAGGCCGGCCAGGGCGGCTTCGAGATCAGGACCTTCATTGCGGCGGCCGCCGCCGCGAAAGGAGCGAAGGGGACGGTCGATTTCTGCGAGCCGGTCCCGATCTTCGCCGTCAGCTGCACGCTCGGCAGCTTCCAGTTGCCCGTTGTCTGACCGGAACCGCTACGGCTTCTTCTTGAACGTCACCACCAGCACGTCGCGATAAGCGGGCTGGGCCGGGTTCTCCGGCTCGACCGGCGTGACGCCGTGATAGCAGCGGGAATCGTCGACGAGCGCGGCATCCAGCGGATCGGTGAGGGTGAAGCTGCCCAGTGCGCGCTTGTCGAGATCGTGCACCGTCGTCGTCCCGCTGGCGATGTTGCGGCGGTTGATCAGCAGCACGAGCACGTAGTCGACGCCGTCTCGGTGCATGCCCTCGGGCGTGGGCTTCCCGGCCTCGCCGATTCTGGCTTCGATGCGGAACTGGTGGACCTCGACATGCCAGTTGTCCGTCCCGGGCGCGAGGCGGCCGAACAGGGCGCGGCAGTATTCGAGGATGGTGCGCATCGACGCGCCCGCGCCGATCTCGTCGGTCACCGGCTTGAACCAGCGTTCGATGCCGCCGTTCAGCGTGTTGTAGTCGAGCCCCTGATAGTGCGGCTGATGGGGCGCGCGCACGATGGGGCCTTGGCGCCCGGCGGCGTAGACGCCGAAGCGGCGGCGCCGATAGCGGCCGCCGTCGCCCATGTAGGTGTCGACTTCGAGATCGCTCCAGCTCTCGGCGAACGCCGGCCAGTCGGCAAGCGACCCGAAGCGGGCGAGGGCCGCCCGCATGTCGGAGGCTTCGACGAAGGCATAGCCCGCCCGTTCGACGGCGGCGCGGATGCCCGAGGCGTTCTGCAGGCCGGTACCGATTTCGCTCATGTTGTTACCTTAGCATTACGGCGCCATCATTCCGCATCTGAGGCGCATGAAGCTTTCTAGGGATTGGCGCGCCGAGAGGGAGATCGACCGATGGCGTATGCGACGACGGACGACGGCGTGAAGCTGTACTTCGAGGAGACGGGAGCGGGCGCGCCCATCGTGTTCGTGCATGAGTTCGCCGCGGACCACCGTTCGTGGGAAATGCAGATGCGCCACTTCGGCCAGCGCTATCGCTGCATCACCTACGGGGCGCGCGGCTATCCGCCCTCGGATGTTCCAGAGAAGCCCGAGAGCTACAGCCAGAACCGCGCGACCGACGACATCCTGTCGGTGATGGATCACCTCGGGATCGACAAGGCTCATGTGGTCGGCCTGTCGATGGGCGGCTTCGCCAGCCTGCATTTTGGGTTCCGTCACCCGACACGGGCACGTTCGCTGGTCGTGGCGGGTGTCGGCTATGGCGCCGAGAAGCACGAGCAGGCCAAGTTCAAGGCCGAGGTCGGGATCGTCGCAAAGTCTCTTCGGGAAGAGGGGATGGCCGCCTTTGCCGAGAAGTACGCGTACGGTCCGACGCGCGTCCAGTTCGAGAACAAGGACCCGCGCGGCTTCGCCGAGTTCAAGAAGGCGCTGGCCGAGCATTCGGCGCTGGGCTCGGCCAACACCCAGCTCGGCTGTCAGGGCGAGCGGCCGTCGCTGTACGATCTCGTGGACAAGATGCGCGCCATGACGATTCCGACGCTCGTGCTGACGGGCGATGAGGACTGGCCCTGTCTCGCGCCGTCGATGCTGATGAAGCGCGAGATTCCGACGGCGGCGCTGGCGGTGATGCCGAACTGCGGCCATACCATCAACCTCGAGGATCCCGACCAGTTCAACCGCATCGTCGGCGACTTCATTGCCCAGGTCGAAGCCGGCCGCTGGCCCGAGCGCGACCCGCGTGCTGTCTCGGGATCGATCACGGGGATGAAATCTTAAGGAAAGTCATAGGGTCCTTCGCTTCGCTCAGGATGACGGGGTTGTTGGGATTGGCGCACTGCGCCACTGCCAGCGCAATTGTCATCCTGAGCGAAGCGAAGGACCTTTCTGTTTCAATCTACGCGGTCAGCCCGCCATCACACACGAACTCCGACCCCGTCGAGAACGTCGATTCGTCAGACAGCAGGAACAGGATCATGTATGCCACCTCGTCGGCCTGGCCGAGGCGCCCGAGCGGGTGGAGTTCTTCCAGCGCCTGGCGGCCGCTCATGTTGCCGACGTTGGTGTCGAGCCGCGGGGCGATCATCGGCGTGTCGATGTAGCCCGGGTGCACGGAGTTGCAGCGGATGTTGTACTTCTGCTGCGCACAATGCAGCGCCACGTTCTTGGTCAGGGTGCGTACCGCGCCCTTGGAGGCGCAGTAGGCCATGGCATAGGACGCGCCGCGCAGCCCCAGCACCGAGGAGATGTTCACGATCGAGCCGCCGCCCGACGCCTTCATCGCCGGGATGGCATGCTTGCAGCCGAGGAACGTGCCGAGCGAATTGATGTCGTTGACCCGGCGATATTCCGCCAGGGTGCAGTCCTCGATCGAGTTGCGCACGCCGACGCCGGCGGCGTTCAGCAGCCCGTGCAGCGCGCCGAACCTGCCGACGGTGGCCGCAACGGCCGCCTGCCAGCTCTCCTCCTGAACAACGTCGAGCGGCACGAAATACGCGGCGTCGCCCAGTTCGGACGCCAGGGCGCGGCCGCGGGCCTCGTCGCGGTCGGCCAGGACGGCCTTGCCGCCCTCATGCACGACCATCCGGGCGGTCGCGGCACCGATGCCGGAGGCGCCGCCGCTCAGGAGGACGATCTTGTTTTCAAGACGGGGCAAGGAGCGACCTCCTCTGCAGTCCGGCGGTCACCCCGCCGTCTGAGGTGAACTCCGCGCCGGTGACGAAGGAGGAGCGGTCCGAGGCCAGCCACAGCACCAATTCGCCCAGGTCCTGCGGCTCGGCCATGCGGCCGATCGGGTGGCGGGCGCCCAGGAAGGCCTTGCCCTGGCCGCGGCCGACCGCCTGCCACAGCGGGTTGAAGATCGCCGTGTCGACGCCGCCCGGATGAACGGAATTGCAGCGGATGCCGTACTTCTGTTCGGCGCAGTAGAGCGCGACGCTCTTGCTGAGCAGCCGCACCGCACCCTTGCTGGCGGTATAGGCGGTGGGGCCGGCGCCACCGACCAGACCGGCGATCGAGGAGATGTTGACGATTGATCCCGAGGAGGCCGTCTTGCCCGCGCCGAGATGCTTCATGCCCTCGATGGCGTACTTGCAGCCGAGGAACACGCCCTCTGAATTGATCGCCTGAACGTGCTGCCAGTTCTCGATGGTCGTGGTCTCGGGATTTCCGGGACCGCCGGAGATTCCGGCATTGTTGACCATGATGTCGAGCCGGCCTTCGCGCTGGAGAATGTCCGCTAGCAGGGACTGCCAGGACTCCTCCGACGTGACGTCGTGCGTAACGAAGCGGCCGACCTGGGTCTCTTTCGAGCCCTCGGCAATGTCGGCCACGATCACTGCGGCACCGGCCCCGGCGAGCAGGGCGGCCGAGGCGGCGCCGATGCCCGAACCGCCGCCGGTGACGACCGCCACTCTCCCGGAAAGTTCATTGCTCATGGCGGCGGGAGCATAGCGGCTAAATGCGTGCTGCGTTAGCCTATGTTCGTGGAGGGTTGCATGGAGAAGTGGACGAGTATTCTCGGATGCGTGGTGGTGCCGGTCGTTGTGGCTGCCTGCACCCAGACTGCGGGCGGGCCGCCGCCCGGCATGACGGCGGCGCAGGGCGCGGCCTACTGCGCCAAGCTGACGACGGTCTACAGCGAGTATGTCGCCGGGCTGCCGACGTCGATGGGCGGCGTCGGCAGGGGCGGTGGCCAGTCCGACATCGACGCCCGTGTCGCGGTGGCCCAGTGCCAGGACGGCAACACGGCTGCGGGCATCCCGGTCCTGCAGCGCGAGCTGCGCAACAACAAGGTCGAGGTGCCAGCCCCATGAGAACACCTTTGGACATGCCCCGGCTTGCCGGACTAATTCTGCTGCCGCTGCTCGCGGCAGCCTGCACCCAGACGGCGAGCGGCCCGCCGCCTGGCATGACGGCGGCCCAGGCGGCCTCCTATTGCAGCAAGCTCAGCTGGGCCTATGGCGAATATGTCGCCAGTGGGCTGGGCGACAGCGCCGGCGACAACGACGACACCGACGCCGACATAAATGCGCGTCTGGCGATCGCCCAATGCCACGAGGGCCAGACCGGGGCCGCCATCCCGGTGCTGCAGCAGGAACTCCGGCGCAACAAGGTGCCGGTGCCGCCGGTCTGACACGCGGTTCGGCGTGCCCATAGAAAAACCCGGGCGGTTGCCCGCCCGGGTCGATCTTCACATGCCGTACTGTGACTAGAAGACCAGATCGCCCTTAACCAGGACCCAGCGACCGTTCTTGATCTCCTGAATCTGGGTGATGGTCGTGGCCAGATGGTTGGTCTTGGAGAACTTGGTCGGCGGCGAGTTGAAGATGTCCTGGTACACGCTGCCCGACTCCATGGCGTCGAGCAGTTTCTGCCCCGTCAGGTCCTTGCCTGCGACATTGGCATAGTGGGCGAAGGTCATCACCGCATTGTAGCCGATGACCGCCTGGCTGTTCGGCTCCGTCCCGAACTTCTTGAAGTAGGCCTCGCACCACTCCTTGACGGCCCCCGTCGAGGTGTCGCGGTAGGGGATGACGAATCCCGCCGCGGCGTAGAGGCCCTCTACCAGTTCCTTACCGAGGGCGGGGATCTCGAGCACGTTGACCGGCGTCGCGCCGAGCCAGACCGGGGCGAAGCCGATCTTCTTGGCCTCGGCCATCAGGCCGATCGTCTCGCGAATGACGGTGCCCATCACCACGAGGTCGCAGCCGTCCGCCTTCATCTTGGCGGCCTGGGCGCTGAAGTCGGATGCGCCGCGCTTGTAGGTCGTGACGGAGGCGGCCTTCATGTTCATCGCAGCGAGCTGCTGGGTGAAGCCGTCGAATACGTTCTTACCGTACTCGTCGTCCTGGTACATGATGCAGGCCGCCTTGGGCTTCTTCCATTCGACCATGTACTTCACCGCCGCCCGCGTGCTTTCGACGTAGGGCAGGAGGTTGTTGAACTTCAGCCTTTCCTGGGGCTTCTTCGGGTCGAACTTGAAGGTGAACTCGGCCGCCGTCAGCGGGAAGAGCTGCGGCACGCCGGCATCGAACAGGATGTCCTGCGAGGCCAGCACCGTGGGTGAGCCCATGGGCCCGACCATGGCGAACACCTTGTCCTTCTCGACCATCTTCTGGCTGGCCAGGACCGCCTTCTTCGGATCGTACTGGCTGTCCTCGGCAATGAGGCGGATCTTGCGGCCGTGGATGCCGCCTTTGGCGTTTACCTCATCGACCGCGAGCAGCATGCCGTTGAGCACAGGCACGCCCCAGACCTTGATCGGGCCGGAGAGATCCTGATGCGTGCCGATCACGATCTCGGTCGGCGTGATGCCCTGGTTGGTGACCTTGGTTTGCGCGAGAGCCGGCATCACCGCCAGCGTCGTCGTGCAGGCAAGCGTCACCACGAATGCCTTGAGATGCATAATCCTATTCCTCCACTGCTGCGCTCTTCTGATCTTGCGGCGGGTGGCGCACACGACCCGGTCCGTCGTCGCTTGCCGCGACTTGGGGCCAAGTAGAGCAGTTTCGCAGCGTTTATGCACGGCGAAACGGAGGTTTTCCAGCGAAGAAAGGGCCCGGAACCGGTCCGGGCCCCTGTCATGGAAGGGGTTGGCCCTCAGGTCTGAAGCCGCGGCCACAGGACGGTGTCGGGGGCGGGAGCCCGCGCTCAGGCCGCCTGGGGCCGGTACATGGCGTCGATCTCGTCCTTGTACTTCTTGTTCACGAACGACCGCTTCAGCTTCATCGTCGGCGTCAGCTCCTCGTCCTCGGGGGTCAGCTGCTGCTCGATCAGATAGAACCGCTTGATCGTCTCGACCCGGGCGAAGTTGGCGTTGACCTTCTCGATCTCCGACCAGATCAGGTCGCGGACCTCCTTGGCACGGCACAGGCTGGTGTAGTTCGTGAACGGAACGTCGATGTCCTGGGCGAACTTCTCGACCGTCTCGCGCTCGATCATCACGAGGCAAGTGAGGTAGGCGCGCTTGTCGCCGATCACCACGGCGTCGCTGATATAGGGCGACGCCTTGAGCTGGTTCTCGATCTCCGACGGCGTGATGTTCTTGCCGCCCGCCGTGATGATGATGTCCTTCATCCGGTCGGTGATCTTGACGTAGCCCTCGTCATCGATCAGGCCGACGTCGCCGGTGTGCAGCCAGCCATCCTTGTCGACCGTCTCGGCGGTCTTCTCGGGCTGGTTCAGGTAGCCCATGAACACCATGTCGCCCTTGATCAGGATCTCGCCGACCGGCGAGATCGCGACCTGGCCATAGGGTACGGACTTGCCCACCGTCCCGAGCTTGATGCCGTTTGCCGGCATTGCCGTCGCCAGCCCGCAATTCTCCGTCTGGCCGTAGACCTCGTACATGTCCAGCCCGAGCGCCAGATACCAGCGGATCAGCTCGGGCGAGATCGGCGCGGCGCCGGTGAACAGCCAGCGGCAGCGATCGAGGCCGATCATGCGCCGGATGTTCTTCAGTACCAGCCAGTAGGCGGCCTGGAAGCGCAGCTTCTCGAGCGCGGTCGGCTCGCGCCGCGCCAGCCGCGCGTCGGCGATGGCGTTGCCGGCCGCAATGGCCCGCCGGTAGGCCCACTGCTGAAGGGGCGTTGCGTCCTTCAGCGCGATCGTGATGCCGGCGTAGAACTTTTCCCACACGCGCGGCACCGCGCCGAACAGGGTGGGCTGTACCTCGCGGATATTGTCGGGGACCGTCTCCGGGCTCTCGGCGAAGTTGCTGCAGACGCCGGTGGCGACGGAGTAGTAGCTGCCGGCAACGCGCTCGGCGACATGGCAGAGCGGCAGGAAGGCCAGTCGCTCGTCGCCTTCGTGCCAGGAGAGCGACAGTTCGGGATGCATACAGTTCTGCATCGTGTAGACCACGTTGCGATGACTGTGCATGGCGCCCTTGGGCGGCCCGGTCGTGCCCGAGGTGTAGACCAGGATGGCGAGGTCGTCCGGCTTGCGCGATGCGACCAGCTCCTCGAACAGTGCCTCCCTGCCCTGGCCGTAGTTGCGGCCCGACGCCATGAACTCGTCGAGCGAGACCACCATGGGATCGTCGAAGGTGCGCAGGCCCTCCATGTCGAACACGACGATCTTGCGCAGGGTGGGGCAGCGCTCGCGCACCTCGAGTGCCTTGTCGAGCTGCTCGTCATCCTCGACGAACAGGACCGAGGTTCCGGAATCGTTGATGAGATACTCGACCTGCTTGGCCGAGTCGGTGGGGTAGATGCCGGAGGAGACACCGCCCGCGCACAGGATGCCGAAGTCGGCATAGTTCCATTCCGGCACGGTGTTGGCGAGCACCGAGGCGACGTCGCCCGGCCGGAAGCCGATCTCGTGCAGCGCGAAGGCGACGGACTTGGACCGCTCGAGCCACTCTGTCCACGAAATGGCGTTCCAGATGCCAAAGAGCTTTTCGCGCATGGCCGGCCGGTCGCCACGCGTCTTGCAGGAGAGCACGAAGCTCTTGGGCAGGGTCTCGGCAACCGTCAGCGTCGCTTTGGTGGGCATGGTGTCCTCGTTCCCGTCAGCGCCAGTTCTTCTTCTTCTTCCAGCGGCGTTCGCCGCGGGCGCTCTCTTCCTTGGCGCCGAGATAGAATTCCTGGATGTCCTTGCTGCTCATCAGCCGCTCGCAGGTATCGTCCATCACGACCCGGCCGACCTCGAGCACGTACCCGTAGTGGGCGGTCTCCAGCGCCATCTTGGCATTCTGTTCGACCAGAAGGATCGAGGTGCCTTCCTCGGCATTGACGCGCCGGATGATGCTGAAGATCTCCTTCACCAGCAGCGGCGAGAGGCCGAGCGACGGCTCGTCGAGCAGCAGCAGCTTCGGCCGGTTCATCAGCGCGCGGCTGATCGCCAGCATCTGCTGCTCGCCACCCGACAGCGAGCCGGCCGGCTGGTCGATGCGCTCCTTGAGGCGGGGGAAATAGGCGAAGACCTTTTCGAGGTCGCGCGCGACGCCATCGCGGTCCGTCCGCAGGAAGGCGCCCATCGCGAGATTTTCGCGCACCGACAGGAAGGGGAAAACCTCGCGTCCCTCCGGCACGTGGCTGAGGCCCAGCCGCACGATCTTGTCGGCATCCATGCGCTGGATCGCCTTGCCCTCGAACTCGATGGTGCCCTTGAGCGGGTCGAGCACGCCCGAGATGGTCTTGAGGATGGTCGTCTTGCCGGCGCCATTGGCGCCCAGCACGGTGATGATCTTGCCGCGCGGCACGGCGAGGCTGACACCGCGGATCGCCATGATCGGGCCGTAGTAGCTCTCGATGTTCGAGACCTTGAGGATCGGGTCGTCGCTCATGTCCGCTCCGCTCAGGCGCCGAGATAGGCGGCGATGACGTCGGGATGCGCCTGGACTTCCGCCGGTGTGCCGGAGGCCAGCACCTTGCCGTAGTTCAGGGCGAGAACCCGGTCGGACACGCGGTTCACCAGGCTCATGTCGTGCTCGACCATCAGCACCGTGACGCCGAGTTCGGTGCGGATGTCGCGGATCCAGAACGACATGTCGTCGGTCTCCTCGACATTGAGGCCGGAGGAGGGCTCGTCCAGCAGGATCAGCTTGGGCTCGGAACACAGCGCGCGGGCGACCTCGACGACCTTGCGCACGCCGTAGGGCAGGCCCGCGATCAGCTTCTCGCGATAGGCCTGGAGGTCGAGGAACTCGATCACCTCCTCGACCTTGCGGCGGTGCTCCTTCTCGGCGCGTCGCACCGAGGGCAGGAACAGGATCTCCTGCCAGAGCTGCGTCGTGGCGTGGCAGTGCCGCCCGACCAGGAGATTGGCCAGCATCGTCGCGTTCTCGAACAGCTCGATGTTCTGGAACGTGCGGGCGATGCCGAGCTTGGCGATCTGGTGCGCCGGGACCTCGGTGATGTCGCGGCCCTCGAAGAACAGCTTGCCCGAGGTCGGGTCGTAGAGCCGCGAGATCAGGTTGAAGATCGAGGTCTTGCCGGCGCCGTTGGGGCCGATGATGGTGAAGATCTCGCCCTTCTCGACGCTGAAGCTCACGCTGTCGACCGCCTTGAGGCCGCCGAACTGAAGCGAAATGCTGTCGACCGTGAAGAAGCTCATCGATTGCGCTCCGACTTCACGTAGGTCTTCTGCCGCTTGAAGGTGGCTTTCTTGTAGAGCGGGAAGAGCTGGAAGAAGAGCTTCACCTTGAGCCAGCGGCCGTAGAGGCCGTAGGGCTCGAACAGGATGAACATCATGATGATCAGGCCGTAGATCGCGCCCTTGAGGCCGGCCGCCGATCCGATCGCCGACATTGTTTCCCGCAGCTTTCCGGCGGCCTCCGACGACATGCCCAGCGCCGTGGCGAGACTGGCGCCCAGCACCGGAACGTCGTCCTTCAGGGCCGTCAGGAACGGGTCGACCATGACGATGAAGATCGCGCCCAGCACCGCGCCGTGCACCCCGAAGGCGCCGCCGATGATGATCACCATGATGAACTCGATGGAGAGCAGGAGGGTGAACATCTCGGGCGAGATGAAGGACATCTTGTGCGCGAACAGCACGCCCGCCATGCCGGTGAGTGCGGCACTGATGGCGAACGACTTCACCTTGTAGCGGGCGAGGTCGATGCCCATGCTCTTGGCGGCGGTCTCGGAATCGCGGATGGCGATGAAGGCACGGCCGGTGGGCGAGCGCAGCAGGTTCAGCGCCAGCAGGATCGATCCCACCAGCACCAGCAGGCAGAGGAAGTAGAAACCGTCGCCGTCGCGCGGTATCGGCTGGCCGAGGAAGTCGATGGCGCGGACCCGCATGCCCTCGTTGCCGTGCGTCACCGATTCCCAGCGCGCCAGGATTTCCTCGACGATGAAGGCGAAGGCGATGGTGGCGATCACCAGGTAGATGCCGCTGAGGCGCAGCGCCGGGAACCCGACCATGGCGCCGACCGCGCCGGTAATGATCGCCGCCGCCGGGAAGTATACGATGAACGAGACCCCCTGGCTCTGGAGGAACCCGGCCGTGTAGGCACCGATGGCGAGAAACGCCGCATGCCCCAGCGAGGCCTGGCCGGTGAAGCCGGTGAGGATGATCAGCGCCACGCCGACGATTGCGTAGATCAGCACGAAGACGATCTGGCTCTGCAGGTAGCTGCCGACCACGTAGGGGAAGGCGATCATCAGCGCCAGCAGCACGCCGTAGGACCACCAGTAGCCGCCATGCTTCAGCAGGCGGATGTCCTGGTCGTAGTCTGTCTTGAAGACGAAACGCATGGGCTCAGACCTTCTTGCGCATGCTGGGGCCGAACAGCCCATGCGGCCGGACCAGCAGGACGATCAGCAGCACGATGTACGGGGCGACGTCCTTCCAGCCCTGCGGCAGGTAGAAGCCGGCCAGGGTCTCGATGACGCCGATGATCAGGCCGCCGATCAGGGCGCCGGGGATCGAGCCGAAGCCGCCCAGGACCGCTGCCGGGAAGGCCTTCAGTCCCAGCGCAAGGCCGACGTTGGAATGGATGAAGGTGATCGGCGCCAGCAGCACGCCCGCGGTCGCCGCCACGGCGGCGCTGATCGCCCAGATCAGCGATACGACGCGCTTCACCGGGATGCCCATGTAATAGGCCGCCAGCATGTTCTCCGACGTGGCCCGCATCGCCGTGCCCATGCGCGTGTAGTTGAAGAAGGCATAGAGCACGGCGCACAGGATGACCGTGGCCACGATCACCGAGAGCTTGTCGTGGGCGATGACGAGGTCGCCGAGCTTCATGACGCCGGTCGAGAAGGGGGTCTCGATCCTGAGGTCGTCGGTGCCCCAGATCATGCCGGCGATGGAGCGCAGGAAGTATCCCAGCCCGATCGTGGCCATGACGATCGAGAATTGCGGATAGCCGAGGATCGGCCGGATCAGGACCCGCTCGGTCGCCATGCCGAACACCGCCATCGCACAGACGGCGAACAGGAAGCCCAGCCAGTAGTCGAGGCCCATCAGGCCGATGAAGGTGAAGACGAAGAACCCGCCCAGCATCATCAGATCGCCCTGGGCGAAATTGACGACTTCCGTCGCCTTGTAGATGAGGACGAAGCCCAGCGCGATCAGGCCGTAGACGCAGCCGAGCGCGATTCCGCTCACCAGCTGCTGGATGAAATCGAGCATTCCCCTACCCTGTAAACGGCCGTTTGCCGGCTTCGCGTTAGCGCGTCATATGACATGGCAGGGCTGCGCGGAGTCAATGGATTTTCGCTCCGCGCGCTGTACTGTGACCGGGATCACGCGCCGTCACCGGAGAACCCCAATGTCGCTCGCCGAGCAGGCCCTTCCGTCGGGGAGGCCGCCGTCGCCGTTCTATTCCGAGGAGCACGAAGCCTTTCGCGACACCGTCCGGCGCTTCGTCGAGCGCGAGATCCTGCCCCATGTCGACCGGTGGGACGAGGCCGAGGAATTCCCGCGCGAGCTCTACCGAAAGGCCTCGGCCGCGGGACTGCTGCAACTCGGCTTCCCCGAGGAGTATGGCGGCGTTCCGACCGACCCGTTCTTCGGCATCGTCAAGGCCGAGGAGATGGCGCGCCACGGCAGCGGTGGCCTCAACGCCAGCCTGAACAGCCACACGATCGGCTCGCCGCCGATCGCGGCGCTGGGACCGGAGTGGATGAAGCGCAAGGTGCTGCCCGAGGTGCTGGCAGGGGAGAAGATCAGTGCGCTCGCCATCACCGAGCCCAGCGGCGGTTCCGACGTCGCCAACCTCAGGACCACCGCGCGGCGCGAGGGCGACCATTATGTGGTGAACGGTTCCAAGATGTTCATCACCTCGGGCATGCGCGCCGACTATTACACGGTCGCGGTCCGCACCGGCGGTCCGGGGGCGGGCGGGGTCTCCCTGCTGCTGATCGAGCGCGACCGGGAGGGATTCGGGCGCACCAAGCTGAAGAAGATGGGCTGGTGGGCGTCGGATACCGCCCAGCTCTTCTTCGATAATGTGAGGGTGCCGGTCGAGAACCTGATCGGCGAGGAGAATCGCGGCTTCATCGGCATCATGCTGAACTTCAACTCCGAGCGGCTCGGAATGGCAGCCGGGGCCTGCGGCTATGCGAAGGTGTGCCTCGACGAGGCGATCGCCTACGCCCGCGAGCGCCATACGTTCGGCAAGCCGCTGATCGCCAACCAGGTCGTGCGTCACCGGCTGGTCGACATGGCGATGCGGATCAACGCCGTGAAGTCGACCCTCGAACTGCTGGCCTGGCGGGTCGGGCAGGGCGAGAAGCCGGTTGCCGAGATCTGCATGCTGAAGAACCTGGCGACCTCGACGATGGAGTATTGCGCCAACGAGGCGATGCAGGTGTTCGGCGGCGCCGGTTACCTGCGCGGCGCCAAGGTCGAGCGCATCTATCGCGAGACCAAGGTCATGTCGATCGGCGGCGGCTCGACCGAGATCATGAAGGATCTCGCCGCCCGCCAGATGGGGCTCTAGATGGAAAAGGACGCAAGAGTCGCGCTCTTCCAGCAATGGTTCTCCGACAATATTCCGCACAACAAGGCGCTCGGTCTCAAGGTGATCGGCGCCTCGCGCGGCTTCGCTTCGATGCAGCTCGAGTGGCGCGAGGAGCTGGTCGGCAATCCCGAGACCGGCGTGCTGGCGGGCGGGCCGCTCACCGCCATGCTCGACGGCTGCTGCGGCATGTCGGTTGCTACCATGCTGAAGGCGCCCGAGCCGTTCGCGACGCTCGACCTGCGCATCGACTATGTGCGGCCGGCGGAGCCCGGCAAGCCGGTGATCGCCGAGGCCGAGTGCTATCGCATCACCCGGTCGGTCGCCTTCACCCGCGCCTTCGCCCATCACGGCGATGCCAAGGACCCGATCGCCGCCGCCGCCGGCACCTTCATGCTTGGCACCAAGGGCAAGCCGACGCGGCCGGCGCTGGTGGACAAGCCATGAGTGCGCTGCTGACCCGTCTCGCCGAGGCCCGCAAGGAAGGCAACGTCGCCCGCCTGGCCGAGGCCATTCCCTATGCGCAGTGGATGCAGATCGCGCCGGAGAACGGCACCGGCGAGCTGCTGACCCGCATGCGCTATCACCCGGAGCTGATCGGCAACACGTTCCTGCCCGCGATCCATGGCGGCACCCTGGGCGCCATGCTTGAGATGGCCGCGATCTTCCATCTCCTGTGGGAGACGGAGACCGAGACGGTGCCGAAGATCGTGAACATCACCGTCGACTATCTGCGCTCCGCGCGCCCGGTAGACGTGATCGCCTGCGCGAAGGTGACGAAGCAGGGCCGCCGCATGGTCAACGTCTTCGCCGAAGCTTGGCAGGAAGACAGGTCGCGCCCCGTCGCAACCGCCAATGCTCACTTCCTGGTCAAGTCCGACGCCGACGCCCCGCCGTCGCTTTGATCCCAGGCTTCAACAAGGATGGATCCACGCGCGATGTTGCACCTCCGACGTGGGGTTCAAAGCTGGCCACACGGTGGCGTTGGTAGGCACGGGATCTTTCACGCAGACCGCGGATGTCAGTAAGGTGCCAGGTGTGGCGTTTTCGGCGAGCATCAACCCGGGGGGATTTGGACGGCACCGAAACCGTCCGACTGGACGGCGCCGCAGTATGAGGGCCGAGCGGTTGGGTCGTTGGTCCGTCGGGCGACAAGAACGGCGACGGCCACAACGACCTGTTGTTCGGCGCTAGCGTCTTAAGGGGATCGATACAACATGAGTATGGAAATCGCCGCCTCATCAACTGCTGCGGCCAATCCCGCGCTCGTCGTCACCAGCTCGCGGCATTTCCCGGGCTGGCTGGCCGACACCGGCGGTAGTCTGGCGATTTCGACCTACCAGAGCGGCAAGGTGATCCTGATCGGCACCAACAAGCAGGCGGCGCGGCTCTCGATATTCGAGCGCACGCTGGACCGGCCGATGGGCATGGCGTTCCGGGACTCGCGTCTGGTGGTGGCCTCGTCGATCCAGATCACGAGCTTCGTCGATGCCGCTGGCGGCACGCCGGGGGCGGCCGGCTACGACGCGCTGTTCGTGCCGCAGTCGGCCAGCTATACCGCCGATCTCGACGTCCACGACGTCGCCTTCGATGCCGACGGCGGGCTGGTCTTCGTCAACACGCTGTTCTCCTGCCTCGCGACCACCAGCGAGACGCACAGCTTCAAGCCGCTGTGGAAGCCGCCTTTCGTCTCGCGCCTCGCACCGGAGGATCGATGCCACCTGAACGGCCTGGCGATGCGCGACGGCCGGCCGGCCTATGTCACCTGCGTTGCCGAGACCGACGTCGCCGATGGCTGGCGCGAGCATCGCGCCGGCGGCGGTGTCGTGGTCGACGTCGCCTCGGGCGAGATCGTGTGCCGCGGTCTGTCGATGCCCCATTCGCCGCGCCTGCACGAGGGCAGGCTCTGGGTGCTGAATTCCGGCGCGGGCGAGGTGGGAACGGTCGACCTTGCCACGGGCCGCTTCGACCCGCTGGCCTTCTGCCCGGGCTATCTCCGTGGGCTGGACTTCGTCGGGCCCTATGCGCTGGTCGGCCTGTCGGAGCCTCGTGAAAATCGGACTTTCGCCGGTCTGCCGCTGCAGGATCGCCTGGCCGAGGCCAAGGTCGGCCCGCGCTGCGGCGTGTTCGTGATCGACACGCGGACGGGCGACGTCGCGCACTGGCTGCGGCTCGAGGGCGTGGTCAGCGAACTCTACGATGTCGTCAGCCTGCCCGGGCTTGCTCGGCCCATGATGATCGGCTTCAAGAGCGACGAGATCCGCAGGACCGTGTCTGTCGAGTAGGGCTCAGCCCACGGGACTGCCGAGTTCAACGCCGTACTGCCGGGCATTCTCGGCCATGTAGTGATCGCGCCCGTGCACCGGTTCGCCCCGGACGGCGGCATCGACCATGTCGATGAAGGTGTGCCAGCCCATCGCGTTCAGCTTCACGAACGATTCGAGGACCGGCAGATGCTCCAGGGTGAAGACGGTGCCGTCGGCCGCCGGCGCCAGGGTCAGGATCACATAGGATTCCGGGTAGGGCGAGGTCGCGTCCCCGGGATTGTACACGTTCCATGTGTAGGCAAGCCGACCGGGCGGCTGCCATTGCGTGACGACCCCCCGGATGTGGCCGCCCATCAGCGATACGGTGCCACCGATCCTCGGCTCGATCCGGCCGTCGCCGTACCAGCCGGGCAGACGGCCGGGATCCACCAGGAACTGCCATGCCTGCGCCGGGAGGCAGGGGAGGTGCCGTTCGAAGCGCACCATATGCGCATGGGTGAATTGCGCGCCGTCGCTCATGGACTTTCCCGCCTCTTGCCTTAAAGAAAACGCCGCATGGATTACGAATCCCTCAAGACCCCGGCCGACGACGTCGTTCGCGACGATGCCAGCTTCGAGGCCTATCGGCTTCCCGGCGACTTGATCGACTCACAACACCCGACAATCGTGGCCTATGCAAGGCGCGTGGCCGGCGAGGGCAGTTACCAGGAAAGGGCACTGCGCCTGTACTACGCCGTGCGCGACGAGCTGCGCTACGACCCCTACAACACGCCGATGAAGCGCGAGGCCTATCGCGCCAGCACGACGCTCGCGGCGGGCCACGGCTACTGCGTGAACAAGGCGGGCGTCATGGCCGCGGTCTGCCGGGCCGCCGGCATTCCGGCCCGGCTGGGCTATGCCGACGTGCGCAATCACATGACCACGCGGCGCCTCTCCGAGCTGATGGGCAGCGACGTCTTCTACTATCACGGCTATACCGACGTCTGGCTGGACGGGCGCTGGGTCAAGGCGACGCCGGCCTTCAATCGCGAGCTGACCGACAAGTTCGGCCTGAAGCCGCTCGACTGGGACGCCGTGGGCGACTCGATCTACCACCCGTTCGACCTCAGCGGCCGACGTCACATGGAATATCTCGCCTATCGGGGCGTCTTCGCCGACATCCCGTTCGACGAGATCCGCGGCGCCTTCCGCCACTACTATCCGCGCATGACCAAGGCGCAGGAAGAGATGGCGCTCGGGGGGGATTTTGGCGCGGAGGGTGCGGCTGAAGCAACCGGCAGGGCGCCGTCCCCGTGAACCTCGCTCCGCGGTCGCCCGCCTACATTGCGCTTCTGGTGGCATTGGGCAGCTTCGGCCCGCTCACCATGAGCATCTACACGCCGGTCATGCCGTCGGTCGGGCATGAGCTGCTGGCGACGCCGGAGAACGTGAAGCTCACGCTCACCACCTACATGCTGGGGTTCGCGGTCGGGCAGCTCTTCTACGGCCCGCTCAGCGACCGCTACGGGCGCCGGCCGGTCCTGCTGGGCGGTCTGCTGTTCTTCGCCATCACCAGCTTCGCCTGTTCCTTCGCGCCGTCGATCGGCGGCCTGATCGGCTTGCGCATCCTGCAGGGTCTGGGCGCCGCCTCGGGATCGGTGCTGGGCCGCGCGCTGACGCGCGACGCCTACACCTACAAGGAGATGCCGCTGGTCATGAGCTGGATCTCGCTTGGCCAGAACATCGCCCCGTCGCTGGCGCCGATGATCGGCGGATTCCTCGGCGAATGGTCGAGCTGGCGGGCGACCTTCTGGTTCGTCGGCGGCTTCGGCGCCATCCTGCTCCTCATCACCCTGACGGGCCTGCGCGAGACCAACAGGTTCCGCAGCGATCGCATCGACCTTTCGAGCCTGTTGCGCGGTTCGGGCGAGATGCTGCGCGATCGCCGCTTCCTCGGTCACATCCTGCCGCTGGGCTTCGCCTTCGCCTTGAATTTCGGGATGCTGGCGGGCGTGCCCTTCGTGCTGCAGGAGAGCATGGGATTCAGCCCGCGCGAGTTCGGCCTGATCGTCCTGCTCTCGGTCGGCGGCTTCACGCTCGGCACCTTCGTCAACAATCGGCTGGTCGGCCGGGTCGCACCGGTCGAGATCATCATGTTCTCGGGCTGGTTCCACGTGGCGGCACTGGTAGGAATGGGCGCTCTTTCGCTCTCCGGCATCGTTACCTGGTGGGCCATCGTCGGCCCGCACATGCTGCTGAGTTTCGGCACGGGCATGATCGTGGCCAACGCCAATGCCGGTGCGGTCGGCCTCTATCCGCGGCTCGCCGGCACGGCGTCGTCGCTGGCCGGCCTCGCGCAGATGGGGATGGGCGCCATGGGCACGATCGCGGTCGCTGCCCTGAGCGTGGCCGGTAGCCGCTATGTCGCAATGCCGATGGTGATCGGGCTCGCGCCCTTCGCGATCGCGACGGTGCTGAGTGCCCGACTGTTGCGCGGTGAGCCGCGCGCGCCGAAAGTGGACGATTAGAAGAGGGAGAGAGAAGACGATGACGAACATGCTGAAGGACAAGGTCGTGCTGGTGACCGGCGCGGGCGGCGGCATCGGCCGCGAGATGGCGCTGCTGGCGGCCAGGGAAGGCGCCAAGGTCGTGGTCAACGATCTCGGCGGTGCCGTGGACGGCGAGGGCAGCGGCAGCGCAACCGCGGCCGAGAAGGTCTGCGAGGAGATCAAGGCGACCGGCGGCCAGGCCGTCCCGAACGGCGACAGCGTTGCCGATCCGGCCGGCGCCGAGCGCATGGTCAAGGCCGCGGTCGAGAATTTCGGCCGCATCGACGGCGTCATCAACAATGCCGGCATCCTGCGCGACCGCATCTTCCATCGCATGAGCCACATGGACTGGAAGATGGTCATCGACGTCCATCTCAACGGCTCGTTCAACACCAGCCGCGCCGCCGCGAACTACTTCAAGGAGCAGAAGTCGGGTGCCTTCGTGCACTTCACCTCGACCTCCGGCCTCGTCGGCAATTTCGGCCAGGCCAACTACTCGGCGGCCAAGATGGGCATCATCGGCCTGTCGCGCTCGATCGCGCTCGACATGGCGGCGTTCAACGTCCGCTCCAACTGCATCTCGCCGTTCGCCTGGACGCGCATGATCGGCACCATCCCCGCCGACACCGACGCGCAGAAGGCGCGCCTGGAGCGCTCCAAGAAGATGACGCCGGCCAAGATCGCGCCGATGGCCGTCTATCTCCTGTCGGACTCGGCGCAGGAGCAGGGCATCACCTCGCAGATCTTCGGCGTGCGCATGAACGAGATCATGCTGTTCAACGCCAACCGCCCGGTACGCTCCGTGCATAACTCCGAGGGCTGGACCCTGGAGGACATCGCCGAGCACGCCGTGCCGTCGATGAAGCCATTCTTCACCGACCTGAAGCGCTCGCCCGAGTACTTCACTTGGGATCCGATCTGAGCCGAGAGGACTGACGACGATGGCCGCCGAGCGTATGAAGAACGAGCCCAAGATCGATCCCAAGGAGATTCTCGAGGGTATTGTCGAATGGATCGAGATCGAGAGCCCGAGCCACGACGCGAAGGCGGTCAACGTCATGGTCGACAAGGTCGAGGGCCAGTTCCGCGACCTTGGCCTCGACCTGGAGCGTACGCCGGGGCGTGACGGCTTCGGCGACATCCTCGAGGCCAGGACCCCGGCCGAATGGAGCACGGGGCAGGGCAAGGGCATCCTGGTCCTTGCCCATCTCGACACGGTCCACCCGCTCGGGATGAAAGAGAAGGAGCTGAAGATCCGTCAGGAAGGTGACAGCGTCTTCGGGCCGGGCATCTACGACATGAAGGCGGGCGGCTACATCGCCTACTACGCGCTGCGCCACCTGGTACGCCAAGGCAAGAAGACCAAGCTGCCCGTGACGTTCCTGTTCATCCCCGAGGAAGAGGTCGGCAGCCCGACCTCGCGCGCCCGCATCGAGGAGGCCGCCAGAGGCCACAAATACGCGCTGGTGATGGAGCCGGGCCGCGACGGCGACAAGGTCGTGACGTCGCGCAAGGGCGTCGGCCGCTTCACTCTGACGGCCAAGGGCCGTGCCGCCCATGCCGGCGTGCGCCACGAGGACGGCCGCAGCGCCATTCTGGAGATCGCCCGACAGATCGTCCGCATCGAGGAGAAGACCGACTATGCGCGCGGCATCACCTGCAACGTCGGCCTGATCCGCGGCGGCTCGGGCGTCAACGTGACGCCGGCCGAGTGCAAGATCGACGTCGACCTGCGCGTGCCCAGCATGCAGCTGGCCGAGGAGATGACGCACTGGTTCCTGAACCTCGAGCCGATCGGCAAGGAGGTCGAGCTCATTGTCGAAGGCGGCATGAACCGTCCGCCCTACCAGAAGGACGCCGGCATCACCGACCTCTTCCAGAAGGCGCAGGCGATCTATCGCGAGATCGGCAAGGAGCTGAACGACGTGCCCCTGACCGGCGGCGGCAGCGACGGCAACTTCACCGCCGCGCTCGGCATCCCGACGCTCGACGGGCTCGGCGCCGACGGCAAGGGCGCCCACGCCATCACCGAACAGATCTACTATTCGTCGCTGGAACCGCGCACCTACCTCTGCGCTCGGCTACTGGAGACACTGGAGTAGGGGCGCTTCCCCGACCTCAGTACGCCGCCGTGAAGCGCTTGCGGAGGTGCTTGGGCTTCTCGATCTCGTTCACGATGGCGACCGCAAAATCCTCGCGGCTGATGGCGCTCTGGCCTTCCTTGTCCTCGAGCAGGTGATCCTTGCCGAGGCGGAACTTGCCGGTGCGATCGCCCGGCTGGATCGAGGCTGGCGGCGAGATCGCGGTCCAGTCGAGGTCCTTCACCTTGCGCACCTCTTCAAGGGCCAGCGACGCCGGCTTGGAGGTCGGCGGCTGGATGCCGCGGTCGGCCATGTGATCGAGATGGGTGCGGCCGTCGGCGCGCAGCAGGCTGCCGGCACCGACCACGAAGAGGACGCGCTTCACGCCGCTGTTGCGGACCGCTTCCAGCACGTGATGGACGCTGGCCTCGTTCCACTTCACCGACGCCACGACGATGTCGTGGCCCTTGAGGATGGCCGACATCGACACGACATCGGTCGTGCTGCCCTGCCGGATGGTCATGCCGGGACGCGGCTTCAGCTTGGAGGCATCGCGCGTGATGGCCGTGACGGTGTGCTTGCGGCTCAGGGCCTCGTCGAGGACACGGCTGCCGATGTTGCCGGTGGAGCCGATGAGGGCGATCGCGGTCATTGCGGCGTTTCCTTCATGAGATGGCGCAGGGCCGCCACGGTCTCCGCCGGCGCCTCCTGCGGGACGTTGTGGCCGATGCGCGGCAACATCCGCCGCTCGTAGCCGCCTGTAAACTTCTCGGACTGGCCGTCGCGGTCCGAGGCTGGTCCCACACCGTCGGCGGCACCGTGGAGATTGATGGTGGGCACGGAGATGACCGGCTGCCGGGCGAGCTGCGCCTCAAGCGGTTCCAGCATCGGATCGCCCTTGGCGTAGCCGTAGCGATGCCGGTAGGACTGGATCACCACGTCGACGAAGTCGGGGTTGTCGAAAGAGGACGCCGTCTTCTCGAAGGTCGCATCGTCGAAGTTCCATTCCGGAGACCACAGGCTCCAAAGCAGCCGGCAGATGTCGCGGCGGTTTTTCGCGAGGCCGGCGCGTCCGCGCTCGGTGTTGAAGTAGTACTGGTACCAGAGACGGTGCTCCGCGGCCGCGGGCGCAGGCTCGACCGACGCCGCGATGTTCTGGAGATTGTAGCCGGTGCAGCTCACGAGACAGCGGACGCGTTCGGGCCACAGGGCGGACACGATACAGGCTGCGCGACCGCCCCAGTCGTAGCCCGCCAGGGCGGCACGCCGGATGCCGAGGGAGTCCATCAGTTGCAGCAGGTCGTGGCCCAGCGCCGCCTGTTCGCCCGACCGCGGTGTCGCGGGTGACAGGAAACGGGTGGGGCCGTAGCCGCGCAGATACGGTACCAGCACGCGATTGCCGTCGGCGGCGAGGGCTGGCGCAACCTCGTCGTAGGCGCGCACGTCATAGGGGAAGCCGTGCAGCAGGATCACCGGCGCCCCGTCGGGCGGGCCGTGCTCCTCATAGGCGACGTCAAGTACGTCGGTACGGATGGATTTTCGCAGCATCTGACAAACATATAGCGGCCCAGCCTCGCCGTTGACAGTCGCGCGTGCCGCGACCAGCCTCGCCGGATGAGCAGGATCGGCAACTTCCTGAGCCTGGAGCAGACGCGAAGGCTCGGCGCAAAGTCGAACCTCGTGGGAATGTCGCTCGTCATTCAGGCTTGGGGACTGATCGCGGGCAGCATGGTGCTGTTCGCCCTGTGGCCGAACCCCTTCACCTTCCTGCTGGGGATCATGGTGATCGGCGGACGCCAGCTCGGCCTCGCCATCCTGATGCACGATGCCGCACACGGGCTGCTGTTTGCCGACCGCAGCCTCAACGATCGGGTGGGCAGCTGGCTCTGCGCCTATCCGGTATTCACCAGCCTGGCGCTGTACCGGCCGTATCACCTGCAGCATCACCGGTTCACGCAGCAGGCCGAGGATCCGGACCTGGGGCTTTCGCAGGCCTTCCCGACCAGCCGGGCCAGCCTGCGCCGCAAGATCCTGCGCGATCTCACCGGGCAGACGGCGTTCCTGAGGCGTGGCGAGCAGATCCGCCGGGCGCTGGGGCCGGCGGACGCGCCCATCGGGACACAGATCGGAAACCTCTGGCGTGCCGAGAAGGGCCCGCTGATAGCGAATTTCGCTTTGCTCGCCGGCCTGTCGCTCGCCGGATACTGGTGGCTCTACCCGGTGATGTGGCTGCTGCCGCTCGCCACCTGGTACCAGCTCGTGAGCCGCATCCGCAACATCGCCGAGCACGCCGTCGTACCGGACAACGACGATCCGCTGCGCAATACGCGGACCACCTACGCCAATCCGCTGATGCGGCTTCTCGTGGCGCCCTTCTGGGTCAACTACCACCTCGAGCACCACCTGTTCATGTTCGTGCCCTGCTGGCGGCTGCCGCAGGCACATCGCGCCCTGCTGGACGGGGGCCATCGTCTGTCGATGGAACTGAAGCCGGGCTACCTTGCCGTGCTGAAGGCCGCGACCACGGGCGCACAGGGTGGCGGGCGTGGCCCGGCCGGGCGAACCGCGCAGCACATATAGCTCTGCATCCATCGGCAAAAAGAAAAGGCGGTCCTTGCGACCGCCTTTTGACGATTGATGCTTGCGTCGGCCGCCTACTGGGCCGGGCAGGCGTAGATGTTCATCTCGGGGCCGAGATCGTACGGCGGCGGCACCTGGGACAGCGACGAAACCTTCGGGTCCATCGCCCAGTCGAAGGCGCGCTTGCCGCGGCTGCAGAATTCCTTGTCGGTCGGCGCGCGCTGTGCCGTGCGATTGGCGACTTCGGTCACGAACACGTCGACGTTCAGGCGCTTGCGCCGGGCCACCTGGGAGAGCGAGCTGAGGTTGGACGCGAGTTCGGCGCGGTACTTGCCGATGAAATCGGTATAGACCTTCTCGTAGGCACGTACTCCGCCGGGGCCCTGGCACTGCAAGGTGATGACGTTCAGCTCCTGCTGGACCATGCGGACACGCACGGCTTCGAGGTCCGCCGCGTTGTAGCAGATGGCCCGGATCTGGCCCGCGGGAGGCGGTGGCGGAACGGGAGCCTGGTAGTCGGCCGCCGCCGGCTTCACGGGTGCAGCCGCGGTCTTCGTCTGCCCGAGCGTGCAGCCGCCCAGGGCGACGATACCCCCCACGAGAATTGCCGCCTGTGTGAGCCTCTTGATCATCCGCAAACTCCAAACGCCGTTGGCCGGAAACCGCCAGCGGGTACAACAGTTAGCCGCCCGTTTCAAATCCTAATACCAATTGCGGGCCGGTTGCGCCCATATCCCTCGGTTCTCAGTGTAAAGCTTTGGTGAGCGCCCGGTCGAAGATCTCCAGTCCGAGGTCGATCTCCGCCTCCGTCACCGTGAGGGGCGGCGCGATGCGGAAGATCCCGAAGCCGCCGCGCACGGTGCTGGTCATCATCCCCAGTTCCAGGCAGTTCCGGGCCACTTCCTGGGCAAGGTCCGGGGCGGGGCTTCGCGAGCGCCGGTCCTTCACCAGGTCCAGGCCGAGCAGGAGGCCGCGTCCCCGCACGTCCCCGATGCACTCGTGACGTTGCTGGAGCGCCTGCAGCCCGTCCTTCAGCCGCTTTCCGAGGAACGCCGCGCGCTCCGTGAAACGATCGCGAAGGATGACCTCGATGACCTTCAGGCCGACGGCGGCGGGCAGGGGATCGGAGGCATGAGTCGTGTAGAAGAGGAAGCCGCGCTCGGCGGCCACGTCCTCGATCGCCGGCGTCGTCAGCATGGCGGCGAGGGGCAGCCCGGCGCCCAGGGTCTTGGACAGGGTGAGGTAATCCGGCGTCACGCCGTCGCGTTCGCAGGCGAACAGGCTGCCGGTGCGGCCGAGGCCGGTCTGTGCCTCGTCGAAGATGAGCTGCATGTCGCGTTCGCGGCATTTCGCGGCCAGCGCCGCCATCCAGCCTTCAGGCGGCTCCAGCACACCGCCTGAGCTCAGGATCGGCTCGACGATGCAGGCCGCCAGGGCGCCGCTCGACTGGCGGTCGACGAGCTCGAAGCCGAAATCGAGCTCGCCCTGCCAGTCGTAGACGCCGCGATGGTCGATGAAGCGCGAGCGGTACGTATCAGGCGCCGGCAGGACGAGCGCTCCGGGCTGCGGCGGTCCATAGCCCTTGCGGCTCGACGAATAGGTCGCCGACGCCGCACCGCCCGTGACGCCGTGCCAGGACCGGCTCATCGCCACGACCTCGTGACGGCCGGTCACCAGCTTGGCCATGCGCAGGGCTGCCTCGTTGGACTCGCCCCCGGTCGACACCAGCAGCACACGGTCGAGTTCTCCGGGCGACACCTCGGCGATCAACGCCGCCAGCTCGACGACCGGCCGTGACAGGATCGTCGAATAGAGATGATCGAGTTCGCCAATGTAGCGTCGCGCCACTTCGACGATTTCGCGGTGGCTGTGGCCCAGAATGGCGCTCATCTGGCCCGAGGTGAAATCGAGGATCCTCCGTCCATCGGCATCGGTGAAGTAATTGCCGGCCGCGCTCTCGGCGATCAGCGGCGAGAAGGCGCCGCCATAGCGCACCAAATGGGCGCGGGCCTTGGCCCAGAAATCGGGATCGGCGTTCCGGCTCATGCGGCGACCGCCTCCAGAGCGGCCCTGACCAGTGGCATGCGGTCGTTGCCGAAGAACATGTCGTTTCCGACGAAGATCGTCGGGCTGCCGAAGCCGCCGCGGGCGATCAGCTCGTCGGTGTTGGCCCGCAGCCGCGCCTTGCAGGAATCGGTCTCGATTCCGGCGAAGAAGCGCTGGCGCTCGATGCCGGCCGCCATCGCGATGTCAGCGAGCACGTCCTCCTGGGAGAGGTCGCGATCGGCACTCCAGTAGGCCTCGAAGGCAGCAGTGGCGTAGGGAGCCAGTTTGCCCTCGTCGAGCGCCACGAAGGCGCCGCGCATGCACTTCACGCTGTTCACCGGGAAGACCGTCGGCGGAAACTTGATGGCGAGCCCGTAGAGCCGAGCCCAATCCTGCAGGTCCTTCTGCATGTAGGCCTGTTTCCTCGGGTTTGGCCTGGCGCGGCTCTCATAGACCGTCTGGTTCACCGCGTTGAACACGCCGCCCACCAAGATGGGCTTCCAGACGATCGCGGCACCCGCTTCCTGCGCCAGCGGCTGGATCGCGTGATAGGCCAGATAGGTCCACGGGCTGGAGCAATCGAAGTAGAAGTCGAGCTGGCGCGCCATTTCGTCCCCCTGAAGGCGTTCGCCTTGTCGTTGCCATACATGGCGCGTATCTTGCAAATCCATGACGGTACCGACCGGCCAGTGTAGAGAAATGGGCCCCAAAAAGATCGCCATCGTCGTGCACCAGCAGCATTCGCGACCCGGACGGGTCGGCGCCCTGCTCGAGAAGCGCGGCTACGAACTGCACCGACTCTGCCCCAATCTGGGCTGTAACCTGCCCGAGGACATGTCCGACTATGCCGGGGTCGTGGTCTTCGGCGGCCCTATGTCGGCGAACGATTGCGGCACCCTCGCCGGCATCAAGTGCGAACTCGACTGGATTCCCAAGGTCGTCGATGCCGGCGTGCCATACCTCGGCCTCTGTCTCGGCGCGCAGCTCCTGACGCGCGCCGCCGGCGGCCGGGTCGGGCCGCATCCTGAAGGGTTGGTCGAGATCGGCTATGTCGATGTCGAGCCCACCGAGGCGGGCCGTGAGTGGTTCAGGGCACCGATGAAGGTCTATCAGTGGCATCGCGAGGGCATGACGATTCCCGATTGCTGCGAGCTGCTGGCGACCAACGACCGTTATCCGGTCCAGGGGTTCCGATGCGGCCCCAACGCGTTCGGCTTCCAGTTCCATCCCGAGGTTACCCTCGAGATGAAGACCATCTGGACGCTGTCGGCGGCCGAACGCCTCAAGATGCCGGGCGCGCAGCAGCGTGGCGTGCATCTCTCGATGCATGCGCTGTACGATCCGCCGCTAGACCGCTGGATCAACGGCTTCCTCGACCGCTGGCTCGCTACGGACCAGCGAGTTGCGCGCACAGGCGCTGCCGATTTCGCCGTCGCCGCGGACTAGCGGCGCGATGGTCCGGCGCCCGGCCATGGGCTAGTCTTTCCGGGAAACCGGAGGAGACGCTGAATGATATCGGGTGCGCTGATTTTCGTGCTGGCGGTCGTCCTGGTGGCGGTCGTGCTCGTCTTCGCCGGTGTCAAGACGGTCAACCAGGGCACCAACTGGACCATCGAACGGTTCGGTAAATACACGCGGACCTTGTCGCCAGGCCTGCATTTGATCGTGCCGTTCATCGACACGGTCGGCCGCAAGATGAACATGCAGGAGAACGTGCTCGACGTTCCCGGCCAGAAGGTCATTACCAAGGACAATGCGACGGTGCAGGTCGATGCCGTGGCCTTCTACCAGGTGATCGATGCGGCCCGCGCCGCCTACGAGGTCCAGAATCTCCATCTGGCCATAACCAACCTCGCGGTGACCAACATCCGCTCCGTGATGGGCAACATGGCCCTCGACGAGATCCTGTCGCGGCGCAACGAGATCAACGACACGCTGCTCGCCGTCATCGACCAGGCGACCAACCCATGGGGCGTGAAGGTGCTGCGCGTCGAATTGAAGGACATCGCACCGCCGGACGATCTGGTCGCCTCGATGGGCCGGCAGATGAAGGCCGAGCGCGAGAAGCGTGCCACCATCCTCGAGGCCGAGGGCGTGCGCGAATCCAGCATCAAGCGCGCCGAGGGCGACAAGCAGTCGGCCATCCTGATCGCCGAAGGCAAGCGCGAGGCTGCCTTCCGCGAGGCCGAGGCGCGTGAGCGTCTGGCCGAGGCCGAGGCCAAGGCGACCGCCGCCGTGGCCGAGGCGATCGCCGGCAACGGCGCCCAGGCGGTCAACTACTTCCTCGGCACCAAGTACATCGAGGCGTTGGCCAAGATGGGATCGAGCAACAATTCCAAGATGTTCTTCCTGCCCGTCGAGGCCTCGGGCGTGATGGCTTCGATCGCGGGCATCGCCGAGCTCGCCAAGGAGGCGCAGGCCCGCGGCGCCGAGGGCGCCGCGCGGTCGCGCGGGTCGGTTCCCACCGCAGGGTAGCCGGTCATGCTCACGGTCGTCTTCTGGTACTGGTGGGCGCTCGGCGCCGTCTTCCTCGTCCTCGAGATGCTTCTGCCGGGCGTCGTCTTCCTGTTCCTCGCGATCGGCACCCTGGCGGCAGGACTTTTCCTGCTCGTCGTGCCGGGCCTCTCGATCGAGCTGCAGCTCCTGACCTTCGCCGTTGTCTCGGTCGTAGCGGCGGTAGGCCTGCGCAAGACACTGCGGCGCCTGCAGTACATCGACAGCAAGCCCAATTCGCTGAACGCCCGCGGCGACGCGCTGGTCGGCCAGATCATCGTGCTCGACTCGGCGATCCTGAACGGCCGCGGCCGCGTCACGCTCGGCGACGGAAGCTGGAGCGTTACCGGGCCCGACATGGTCAAGGGTGCCAGGGTCCGCGTGAAGGCCGTGAACGGGACCGAACTTGCGGTGGAACCGGCGCCCTGAAGCTCGGGCTTGTCTATAGTTAACTATTGGGTTAACTATAGGTCTGCTTCGAGGGGATCGCGATGGAAAGGTCGTACGGCTGGGTGATCGTCGGCGCGGGTGCGCTGATGGGCTGCGTCGCGATCGGAGCGTTATTCTCGCTGGCGGTCTTCCTGCAGCCGATGTCCGAGGCGACGGGCTGGTCGCGCACCGGCATTTCGAGCGCCATGACGCTGGATTTCCTGACGATGGGCGTCGCGGCATTCGGATGGGGTGCGCTCAGCGACCGGTTCGGGCCGCGCATCGTCGTCCTGTCGGGTGCGCTCCTTCTGGGGCTTGGCCTTGCGCTGGCCAGCCGGGCCTCCAGCCTGCTCGAGTTCCAGCTGATCTACGGGATCGTGGTCGGGGTCG
Source organism: Reyranella sp. (assembly GCA_046296475.1). Classification (GTDB taxonomy): domain Bacteria; phylum Pseudomonadota; class Alphaproteobacteria; order Reyranellales; family Reyranellaceae; genus Reyranella. The sequence continues at coordinate 24,183 of JBKBLH010000018.1, read as the reverse complement.
CTGCCGGCGCGGTCTTCGCACCGATGATCGCCACCGTGACCGGCTGGTTCGACAGGCGCCGCAGCCTCGCCGTCTCGCTGGTCTCAGCCGGGATGGGGGTGGCGCCGATGACCATCTCGCCCTTCGCGCAGTGGTTGATCTCCGCCCACGACTGGCGGACGGCCATGCTGACAATTGCGCTTGGAACCTGGGCGCTGTTGCTGCCGGCGGCCCTGCTGGTGCGCCGTCCGCCGGAGGTCATGCCTTCGTCGCCCGGCCTGCCGGCCGAAGGCGGGGAGGGTATGACGGTCGGCCGGGCGCTGCGCTCCCCGCAATTCGTCGTCCTCGCACTGACATTCTTCTTCTGCTGCGCCGCTCATTCCGGCCCGATCTTCCACACGGTCAGCTACGCGCTGGCCTGCGGCCTGCCCGCCATGACGGCGGTCACGATCTACAGCGTCGAGGGGCTGGCGGGCCTGGGCGGCCGCATCCTGTTCGGCCTGCTGGGCGACCGGTTCGGTGCACGGCGCGTGGTCGTCGCGGGGTTGATGGTGCAGGCGGTCGGTGCCGGCAGCTACTACTTCACGCGGGACGCGGGCGAGTTCTATGCCGTCGCGATCCTGTTCGGCATGGCCTATGGCGGCGTGATGCCCCTCTATGCCGTACTGGCCCGCGAATACTTCCCGATGCGGATCATGGGCACGGTGTTCGGCGCCGCGGCGATGGTCTCCAGCCTCGGCATGGCGCTCGGCCCGGCCGTCGGCGGCTGGATCTTCGATACGTTCCATGGCTACGGCTATCTCTACATCGCGTCTTTCGGCATGGGGTTGGCTGCCGTCGCCATCGCGCTGGCCTTTCCGACGCCATCACCCACGCGCGACGGTCCGCAAGCGCAACCGGCGTAAACTTGTGCAGGCAACGCAACGGCGCGGCCGTCATGCGAGTTGTTCCGGCAACAGAACCCGGAGAGTGCGATGAAAACGGCCCTGTCTGTCCTGCTCATTCTGGCGGCCGCCGGTAGCGCCGCCCACGCCCAGCCCCAGCGCTTTAATTCCGACTTCAGCACGATGCAGGAGTCGGGCCCGCCGGTCGCGGGAGGCAACGGCGCGACTGCCGGTCCGAACTGGAAGAACCAGGCGACGCTGCCGATGCCCGGATCGACCGAGATCAGCGAGTTGCCGCGCTACCCGATAATGCAGGAGCCGCTCGTGCCGAAGCCCGCGGCACCGGCGCCGAGGCTGCTGCCGCGCGCCCAGCAGTAGGTTCAGATGATGGCGTCGCCGTCCTTCAGGAAGGCTTCGAGGGCCCGCTCGTGCGGTTCGAGGTCGAGGCCCTGCGCGGCGACCCATTCGTCGTTGTAGTAGGTGTTACCGTAGCGCTCGCCGCTGTCGCAGATCAGGGACACCAGAGAGCCCGTCCGGCCCTCCGCCTTCATGCGCGACGTGAGGATGCAGAGTGCCACGAAGTTGGTGCCGGTCGAGCCGCCGACCTTTCGGCCAAGTAGCCGCGACAGCACGCGCATCCCGGCCAGGGACTGGGCATCGGGCACCCGCATCATGCGATCGATCATGTTGGGCAGGAAAGAGGGCTCGACCCGTGGCCGGCCGATCCCCTCGATCCGCGAGCCGCGCTCGCAGGTCGCCTGGAGGTTGCCCTTGGCGAAGGCCTCGAAGAAGGCCGAGAATTCAGGGTCGGCGACACAGAGGCGCGTCGCGTGCCGCATGTAGCGGATGTAACGGCCGAGCGTCGCCGTGGTGCCGCCGGTGCCGGCACTCATCACGATCCAGGTCGGTACCGGATGAGGCTCGCGGCTCATCTGCTCGAAGATCGATTCGGCGATGTTGTTGTTGCCGCGCCAGTCGGTGGCCCGCTCGGCATAGGTGAACTGGTCGACATAGACGCCGCGCAACTCGGTCGCGAGCGCCTCGGCGGCGGCATAGATGCCGCGCCCGTCGGCCACGAGATGACACTTGCCGTGTTGCCGCTCGATCTCGGCGATCTTCTCCGCCGAGGTCGAAGCCGACATGACGGCATGGAAGGGCAGGCCGAGCAGGCGCGCGAAATAGGCCTCCGAGATCGCCGTCGACCCCGAAGAGGCCTCGACGATCGGCGTGTCCTGCCGGATGCGTCCGTTGCAGATCCCGTACAGGAACAGCGACCGCGCCAGCCTGTGCTTGAGACTGCCCGTGGGATGGGTCGATTCGTCCTTCAGGTAGACGTCGATCCCCTCCAGCACCGGCAGGTCTAGGCGCAGCAGGTGTGTGTCGGCTGAGCGGCGCTGGTCGTTGCGGATCAGCTCCAGCGCCCGGCGGGACCACTCGGCATCGTTGTGACGGGCGACCGCCTCGTCGAGTAGCTGCATGTGCGTCATGGTTCGCTGGCCCGTTTCTCCGGTCCGACCGGTCAACCGCCGATGATCTTCTTCTCGATCATGCAGTGGATGCCCTTGTTGCCATCCACCGTCTGCGTGACGTGCAAGTCGGCCTGCAGGCTGCAGAGCATGTAGGCGTCCTCGGGCTTGAGGCCGGTCTTGGCGGTGATCAGCCGGATCATGTCGCGCAGCGCTTCCTTGGCGGCGTCGTCGAGATCCTGGTCGAACCCGTGTGTGATCCAGTGCGTCGCGGTCTCGGCGCGCGGATTGTTGAGCTTCATGCCCTTGTGCAGCGTGAACTTGAAGGTGCCGCTCAGGCTGGTCTCGAGCGCCGTCAGGTTGACCTCGCCGTCGCCCTGCACGCCATGGCCGTCGCCGGCCGAGAACAGGCCGCCGTCGGCGAACACCGGGAAGTAAACCGTGGTGCCGACCCGGAAATGCTTGTTGTCGATGTTGCCGCCGAAGGCGCGCGGCTCGACCGAGCTGCACTGGCCCCATTCCGGCGGCGGGGCGACGCCCATGATGCCGAAGAACGGCTTGAGCTCGATCTCGGTGCCCCACGGCATGGTGCAGACGCCGCGGTTGGAATCGATCGGGATGTGGGTCAGGCGGAAGAAGGGGAAGTCCTCGGGCAGGGTGCCCATGAGCGGCCGCTGCACGTTCCAGCCCCAGTTGGTGCGGAACTTGATGTCGAGCACCTCGACCGCCAGCACGTCGCCGCGCTCGGCGCCCTCGACATGCACGGGGCCGGTCAGGATGTGGCGGCCGATATGCGGCTTCAGCTTGGAGAGGATCTCGCGATGCTCGGGCAGCACGTTGAACTGCTCGCCTGCCGGCAGGATCTCGGCCGCGCCGGACACGCAATGGATGGTAGCGGTGTCGCCCGACTTGATGCGGAGCTGCGGCGGCAGCTGGCTGTCGAAATAGCCCCAATGGCAGGTCTCGGGAGAAGAATGCAGCTCGTGGTTGGCCATTTCGATCCTCAACTGTAGTGTCCCGCGCCCGAAGCACATACCGTGCCCCGGGAATCATCTCAAACCGGGCCAAGAAACTCACCGTGAACTATCGCCACGGCTATCACGCCGGCAATTTCGCCGATCTGCTGAAGCACATAGCGCTCTGCGAGTTGCTGCGCCTGCTGACGGCCAAGGAAAAGAGGCTTTTCGTGCTCGATACGCACGCCGGCGCCGGAGGCTATGACCTCGGCGGTTCCCAGGCGCGGCGCACCGGCGAGGCAGATGCCGGCATTGGGCGCCTGTTGGCCGAGGGGCCGGCCGGAATGCCGGCAGCCGTCGCGCGCTATCTCGCGGCGGTGCGGGCCTACGATCGGAAGTTCGGACAGGCGGGCGGGGTGATCCATCGCTATCCCGGATCGCCGCGCCTGGTTAGGGCTGCCCTGCGGCCGGGCGACCGCTTCATCGCCTGCGAGAAACATCCCGAGGAGGCGCTTCTGCTCAAACGCGAGTTCGCCGGCGACCGGGCCATCGAGGTGCGGCAGGCTGACGGTTACCACGCAATCAAATCGACGCTGCCGCCGGTCGAGCGCCGCGGCCTGGTGCTGGTCGACCCGCCGTTCGAGGCGAGCGACGAGTTCGAGGTGCTCGCGCGTGCGGTGCGGCACGGGCTGCGCCGGTTCGCCACCGGCTGCTACGCGATCTGGTATCCGATCAAGGACGGGGCGGCGATCGCGGCCTTGCTCGAGTCGCTGGCGGAGACGAAGCACCTGCGCCTGGAGCTCGATCTGGGGCCGCGCACGCCTGACGGAAAGCTCGCGGCCTGCGGGCTGGTCGTGATCAATCCGCCGTGGAAATTCCAAGAGGCCATGCGCGAGGCGCTCCCCTGGGTCGCTGCCCGTCTGGGAGACGGCGCCACGTCCTGCGTGCGGTCGTCTGCCGCTGCCGGTACCCCGGCGGCGTAAGCAAAAGGTTACCGCGAGCTATTTCCTGCCGTTTCCGGGCTTCTCGGGCCGCCATCCCCAGGCCTCGTAGGCGGCTTCGAGGATCCGTGGGTCGAGCTCATGGCCTTCGAGCCGGACGCCTTCGCCCAGCCGGTCGGCGACGATTCTCAGGCCCTCGATACGGGCATGCATCTTCTCGTCGCTGGCAACGACATGCCAGGGGGCGTGTTCGGTGTCGGTGCGTTCCAGCATGTCATCGTAGGCGTCCAGATACTGCTTGCGCTTGGCGATGTTGCGGAAATCCTCGAGGCCGATCTTGTAATGCTTGTTCGGCCTGCTCAGCCGCTCGATCATCCGCCGCTTCTGTTCCTCGGCGCTCACATGCACGAGCAGCTTCACGATCCGCACGCCATCGTCGGCGAGCTGACGCTCGAACTCGTTTATCTCCCGGTAGGCGCGTTCCCAGGCGGCCTTCTCGCAGAAACCTTCGATCCGCTCCACGAGGACCCGGCCGTACCATGTCCGGTCGAAGATCGACCAGTTCCCGGGCGCTGGCAGCCGGTTCCAGAAGCGCCAGAGATAGTGTCGGCCCTGTTCCTCGGGTGTCGGCGCGCCGATGCGCCAGACCTGCACGGATTTGGGCTCCAGTCCCGCCACCAGCCGCTCGATCATGCCGCCCTTTCCGGCGGCGTCCCAACCGTCGAGGCAGATCAGAGCCCGTCCGCCCGTCCGCAGATCGTGGATTTGGATGTCGAGCAGCCGTTCCTGCAACTTCTTGATCTGGCGTTCGTAGCTCTGCTTGTCGATCGGACCGTCGATCATCTCGATCTTGTCCAGCCGCGGCCATTTGCCCATCCGGTCCTCCTGGCCGGATCGTGACAGCGGCGAGGTGCCGAGGCAATGCACGGAGATTGACAGCGGGAACCCGCGCGACGACTAATCTTCGCCGATGGCCGAAGCGGAACCCACAATTCGTTACACGGAGCGCGCGGGCAAGCCCGTCATGGAAGTCGGCGGGACGTGGACGGTGTTCAGTGTCCGCGGCATCCGCGCGAAGGCCGAGAGCGCGCTCGCGGCTGCCGGCACCCGTTCGAAGAATCATCGTGCCATTGATGCGACGGGCCTCGAGCGTGTCGACACGGCGGGGGCGCTCGAGATCCTCGAGATCGCCGGGTGCGGGCCCGACGCCGAGGTCGAGACCCGGAACGAAGCGCAGGCTGCCCTCTTCAAGGTGGTCCGGGAGAACATGTGCCAGGCGCAGCCGGACCGTAAGGTCAACTGGCTGGCGCAGTGGCTGGAAGAGATCGGCCATGGAACGATCGACTTCTACAAGCAGGTCCTGAATCTCTGCGCCTTCTTCGGCGAGATCCTGGTCGTCGTCGTCGAAGCCATCCTGCAGCCCAAGCGCTTCCGCCCGAATGCCGTCATCAGGCAGATGTACGAGGTCTGGATCCGCGCCCTCGTGATCGTCGGCGTCCTCTGCTTTCTGATCGGTGTGGTCATCGCCTATCAGGGCGTTCAGCAGCTGCGCCAGTTCGGCGCGGAGATCTTCACCGTCGAGGCGGTCGGCATCGGCATGTTCCGCGAGCTGGGACCGCTCCTCACCGCCATCATCGTCGCTGGCCGCTCGGGGAGCGCCTTCACCGCCCAGATCGGCACGATGCAGGTCAACCAGGAGGTCGATGCGATGCGTACGATCGGCCTCAATCCCGTCGAGTGGCTGGTCCTGCCACGCATCACCGCGCTGCTGATCTCGATGCCGCTGCTCGCCTTCTGGGGCGACATGGCGGGCCTGCTGGGTGGCGCGGTCGCCTGCACCATCTATCTCGACTTCACCTTCGTTCAGTTCTTCGACCGGCTGCGCGACACGGTCGGCCCGTGGCACTTCTACACGGGCATGATCAAGGCACCGGTCTTCGGCATCGTGATCGCCACCATCGGCTGTTTCGAGGGGCTCCAGGTGCGCGGTAGCGCCGAAAGCGTGGGCCAGCTCACGACCAAGTCCGTGGTCGAGTCGATTTTCTGCGTGATCGTCCTGGACGCGCTGTTCTCGGTCATCTTTCTGCTCGCCGGCGTCTGATGCCCGAGGGAGGTCAGATCGTCGATCACAGCGACGGCCGCGAGGTCGTGCTGCGCCTGCGCGGGATTCGCACGCAGTTCGGCGATAAGGTGATCCACGACAATCTCGATTTCGACGTATTCCGCGGCGAGATTGTTGGCCTCGTTGGCGGCTCGGGCAGCGGCAAATCCGTGCTTTTGCGGACCATCATCGGGCTGATCAAACCGCGCGAGGGCACGATCGAGATGCTGGGGATCGATACCAGCACCCTGCAGGGCAAAGCCCAGCGTCAGATGCTGGCCCGGACCGGCGTACAGTTCCAGGACGGCGCGCTGTTCTCCTCGCTCAGCGTCACCGAGAACATCATCGTCCCGATCCGCGAGCACGCCGAGCTCGAGGAAGAGACGATGCGCGAGATCGCTGCCCTCAAGGTGGCGCTGGTCGGTCTTCCCGGGGATACCGGGGAGAAGAAGCCGTCCGAACTTTCCGGTGGCATGCGCAAACGCGCAAGCCTCGCCCGGGCGCTCGCGCTCGACCCGGAACTCCTGTTCCTGGACGAGCCGACAGCGGGCCTCGACCCGATCGGTGCTTCCCACTACGACGAGCTGGTGAAGGGCCTGAGCCGCAACCTCGGGCTGACGGTCCTCATGGTCACGCACGACCTGGATAGCCTCAACGCGATTTGCGACCGCATCGCAGTCCTTCTCGACAAGCGCGTCGTGGTGGGTACGATGGCGGAGTTGCTGAAATACGACCATCCTTGGGTTCGGGAATATTTCCACGGGCCGCGAGGGCGCGCAGCGCGTCGGGAGCAGAAGTAGTATCGTATGGAAAGAAAATCGCCCTACGTGCTGATTGGCGCGGCGATGATCCTGTTCGTCGCCGCCCTGGCCGGCTTCGTCATCTGGAAACTGCGTGCGGGCGACCGTACCGCCTACGCCTACTACGACATTCTGTTCTCCGGTGACGTCCAGGGACTGACCAAGGATTCGCCGGTCTTCTATCGAGGTTTGCGGGTGGGCCGCGTTGCGGACATCCAGCTCACCTCCCGGGTCGAGACTCAGCGTTCGACCGGCCGGGAGCGCCTGACGGAGAAGATCGAGGTCACGGTGGCGGTCGACTGGTCGATCGACATTCGCGACCGCTCCTATGCCGTCTTCGAGAAGCCGTTCATTGCCGGCGCGCCCTTCATCCAGATCGTGGGACGTCTCGACGTCGACCAGGTCAAGCCCAAGAAGAAGCTGGGCGAGAAGCCGTACCCGGAGATTCGCGAGGGCGCCTCGTTCCTCCAGGCGACCTCGACGTCGGCGCAGGAGCTACTGACCAAGGCCAGCACCACGGTGGACCGCCTTAACGACCTGTTGAGCCCGGACAACATCGGCGCCGTGACAGACACGCTGCGCAACCTGCAGACGGCGACCAACGCGTTTGCCAAGTCCGACGCCGCGATCCAGTCCACCCTCGCCGAGCTGCCGCAGGCCGTGGCCGAGTTCCGCAAGACCTTCGCCAAGCTCAACGACCTCTCGGAGTCGTTGACGCTGATCGCCCAAGAGATCGGGCCGCAGGATGCGGAGACCCGCAAGGCGCTGGCCGGCAGGGACCCGGGTGAATTGCGCAAGACGCTGAACGAGACCCGCGCCGCCCTGTCCAACATAAACGCTGCCGCCAGCCAGCTGAACAAGCTGGTCAGCGACAACAGCCGGCCGATAAGGAACTTCACCGAGACCGGCCTCACGGAGTTCTCGCTGGCGCTGCGTGACCTGCGGCAGCTCACGGCCAACCTGAACGTCATCACCACACGGCTGGAGCGCGACCCCGCCAACTTCGTGTTCAGCGGCAAGCAGGGATATACGCCAAAATGATCCGTTGCCTGGCCGCCTTTGCGGCCACCGTAGCCCTCCTGTCGGGCTGCTCGTTCGTCAGCGCCGTGGATTCGGCCGGCGAACCGACCGACCTCTATACCGTCTCGCCGAAGAGCACTTTCGACCCCGACCTCCCCTCGGTCTACTGGCAGCTGGCAGTCGAGGCGCCGGTGGCGGCGGCCAACCTCAATACCGGCCGCATCGCCATCGCGATGACCCCGACCTCGACGGACTACTATGCCAAGGTGGCGTGGACGGACCGGGCGCCCCTGATGGTGCAGACCCGCATCGTCGATTCCTTCGAGAACACGCGCAAGATCGTGGCGGTGTCGCGCGAATCGATCGGGCTGCGCGCGAACTACGTCCTGCAGCCCGATCTGCGCAATTTCGAGGCGATGTACTTCTACGGCCAGCCACCGATCGTTAAGGTCCGCATCATCGCCAAGCTGGTGCGCATGCCCGACCGGCAGATCATCGGCGTCGCAACGTTCGAGCGCTGCGTGCGGGCTCGCGCCGATAAAGTGCCCAAGGTGGTCGAGGCCTTCGACCAGGCGCTGGGCAGCGTGATCAAGCGGCTGGTGTCGTGGACTCTGCGCACGCCGCCGCCGAGGCCGCCCAGCGAGTCGGCGCCTTACGACATCGAACGCTATCGCAATCCGGCCAATGCCATCATCGACAGCGAAAATTGTCCGCGCGGAAACGACGCCTCGATGGTGCCCTACACCGACGAATAGCTGGATCGCCCTTGAAGCTCCGTCGTCTCGACCGAAGCCGAGCGTAGCGAGGCGAAGTGGAGAGACCTGCTCTCCACAATTTGACGGCTTTTGGTGGAGAGAAGATCTCTCCGCTCCGGGCCTGCGGCGCTCCGGTCGAGATGACGGGGGAATGTAAGATCGTTCGTATCGTCTGCGCTCAGGCGCGCTTCTCGACCATCGACCAGGCCAGGTCAGCCATCGCGCGGGCGCGGTTGCCGTACTTGGTCGCCGTCTCGGACGAGGCATTGCCGTCCAGGCCGCGCTTGTAGACGCCCTGCACGATGGCGGCGAGGCGGAACAGGGAGAAGGCGAGGTAGAAGTCCCAGGCCGGGACTTCCTTGCGGCCCGTCCGGCGGGCATAGGCAGCGAGATACTCCTGCTCGGTCGGGATGCCGAAGGCCTTGAGATCCTGGCTGGCATAGCCGCCGGACGCGCCGAAGCCTTCGCCGAAATGGTACATCATGCAGTTGTAGCCGAGGTCGGCCAGCGGATGACCGAGCGTCGACAGTTCCCAGTCGAGCACGGCGATGACGCGCGGCTCCGTCGGATGCACGATCGTGTTGCCGAGGCGATAGTCGCCGTGATTGATGCGCGTCTCGTCTCCCGGCGGGATGTTCTCCGGCAGCCATTTCTTCAGGGCTTCCATGGACTCGATGTCTTCGGTGCGGGCAAGGTCGTACTGGCTCGACCAGCGTGCGACCTGGCGCTGGATGTACTGGCCTTCGCGGCCATAGTCGCCGAGGCCGACGGCGCGATAGTCGACATTGTGCAGCCGCGCCAGCACGTCGTTCATCGAGTCGAATATCTTGCCCCGATCCGCCGGCGAGACGCCCGGCATGCGCACGTCGGCGAAAACGCGGCCCGGCAGGAACTGCATGATGTAGAAGGCCGTGCCGATCACCGAATCGTCCTGGCAGAGCGCGTAGGGCTTCGGCACGGGCACGTCGGAATGGTCCGACAGCGCCTTGATCACGCGATATTCCCGGTCGACCTGGTGCGCCGAGGGCAGGAGCTTGCCCGGCGGCTTCTTGCGCAGGACGTACTGGGTCCCGGCGCCGTCGGTGACATGGAACGTCGGGTTGCTCTGCCCGCCCTCGAACTGGAGGATGCTGATCGGGCCGCGATAACCTTCGACATTGGACTTCATGTAGTCGGCGAGCCTTGCTTCGTCGAACACATGGGCCGGGCGGACGGGCGTGAGATTGTCGGGAAGATTGGACATGGGAGTCTTCTAGAACCGTGGCATCGGGAATTCGAGACGCGTTTGCGATCGGGTCCGCAGGGCGGTCACATCGGGATGGTCAGTTGATGTTTCGCTGCCGTCCTTCCCAGTAAGGCTTGCGCAGCTCGCGCTTCAGGATCTTTCCGGTCGGATTGCGCGGCAGCGCATCGATGAAATCGACTGACTTCGGCAGCTTGTAGCCGGCGATGCGTTCCCGCGCCCAGCCGATCAGAGCGGCAGGCGACACGTCCGCGCCGGGTTTGCGCACGACGACCGCCTTGACGGCCTCGCCCCAGCGCTCGTCCGGGACGCCGATGACCGCGACATCGGCGACGTCGGGATGGCCGAACAGCGCGCTTTCCACCTCGGCCGGATAGATGTTCTCGCCCCCGGACACGATCATGTCCTTCACGCGGTCGTAGATGAAGAGGTACCCCGTGTCGTCGAGGTAACCCGCGTCGCCCGTGAAGAACCAGTCGCCCCGGATGGCGCGCCTGGTGGCGTCGGGCAGGCGCCAGTAGCCGCGCATGACCTGCGGCGACCGGATCGCAATCTCGCCGACCGTTCCATGGGGCACGTCCGCGCCGGCATCGTCCACGATCCGCAGTTCGACGCCCACCTGGGCGTAGCCGCAGGACAGGAGCTTTTTCGCGTCGGCTGGATCGTGATCCTCGGGCGGCAGCAGTGTGATGGCGCCGGTCGTCTCGGTGAGGCCGTAGACCTGCTGGAAGCCGCACCCGAAGGTCGCCATTGCCTGCTTCAAGAGGTCCGCCGGTATGGGCGCGGCGCCATAGACGATCAGGCGCAGGCTGGACAGGTTCGTTTCGCGGATCTGCGGCGCCTGGACCAGGAACAGGATCATGGCCGGCACCAGCAGCATGACCTCGATGCGATCCTTCTCGATGACCTCGAGCACGCGCGCGGGCACGAACTCGCGCACCACATGGTTGGTGGCCCCCGCGAACAGGCCGGCGATGGCCCAACCCGCACCGCCAATGTGGAACATGGGCAGGCACACGATGTTCTGAGTGCCGGGTTTCAGCAGCCAGCTCTTCGTCCACTGCTCGAACATGAAGGCGAAGTTGGCATTGGTGAGCTCGGCTCCCTTGGGAAGGCCCGTGGTCCCGCTGGTGTAGAACTGCACGGCCGTGTCCCCGGGTCGGGCAGGCAGGCGCGGGTCGGTGTCGGACTGGCGGTCACGCCACGCAGCGAAGTCTTCCCAGGCCCCGTGCCGCGGGCCCAGGGTCACGATCCTGCGCACTGTCGACAGCTGGTCGCGAATCTTCTCGATGACCGGAAAGTATTCTTCGCCGACGAACAGAATCTCGGCCTCGGCGTCGTTGACGATCTGAAGCACCTCCGGGGGCGCCAGACGCCAGTTCACCGACACCATCACGGCGCCGGCCTTGGCGACGCCGAAAAGCAGCTCGAAGAAGACGTCGCTGCTCTTGTCGAGATGGGCGACCCGGACCTGCGGCCTGATGCCCTCGGCAATGAGGCCGTTGGCGACGCGGCTCGACGCGCGGTCGAGCCCCCCGTAGGTCGTGGCGCGGCCTTCATAGGCGATCGCTACCGTGTCCGGCCGTGCCGCGCCGTGGACCCGCACGATGTCGGCGAGGCCGACCATCTCGATACTCATGGACCGTTTCCCCTGCGTATTGGCCCGTACTCTCGATGCTCGGGCGGTTCATCCTTCGGTGGTTTGGGCGTGAATTCAAGAGCTTGATCGCCTAGTGTCGACCGCGACGCGAGAGGCGACTCCGGGGAGCATCATGGGCAAGCGGATACTGGTCACGGGCGGGGCGGGGTTCCTCGGCTCCCATCTCTGCGAGCGCCTGCTCGAGGCCGGACACGACGTGCTCTGCGTCGACAACTACTTCACCGGGAGCAAGGCCAACGTCCTGGCCTGTCTCGACAATCCGCGCTTCGAGCTGATGCGCCACGACGTGACCTTTCCGCTCTATGTCGAGGTCGACGAGATCTACAATCTCGCCTGCCCGGCGTCGCCGATCCACTACCAGCACGACCCGGTGCAGACGACCAAGACGAGCGTCCATGGCGCCATCAACATGCTCGGTCTCGCCAAGCGGGTGCGCGCCAAGATCTTCCAGGCCTCGACCAGCGAGGTGTATGGCGACCCGACCGTTCATCCGCAGGTCGAGAGCTACCGCGGCAACGTCAATCCGCTGGGACCACGCGCCTGCTATGACGAGGGCAAGCGCTGCGCCGAGACGTTGTTCTTCGACTATCACCGCCAGCATGGTCTGCGCATCAAGGTGGCGCGCATCTTCAACACCTACGGGCCGCGCATGCATCCCAACGACGGGCGCGTGGTGTCGAATTTCATCGTGCAGGCACTGAAGGGCGAGGACATCACCATCTATGGCGACGGCATGCAGACCCGCGCCTTCTGCTACGTCGACGACCTGCTCGACGGCTGGCAGCGCCTGATGGACCATACCCCGGACGACTTTGCCGGACCGGTGAACATCGGCAATCCGGTCGAGATGCCGATCCGCCATCTGGCCGAGAAGATACTCGACAAGGTCGGCGGCAAGAGTCGGCTCGTATTCGCGCCGCTCCCGGCCGACGATCCGATGCAGCGCTGCCCGGACATCACGCTGGCCCGCGAGGTGCTGAAGTGGGAGCCGAAGATTCCTCTCGACGACGGGCTCACCAAGACGATCGCCTTTTTCGACGAACTGCTGAAGAGCAACAGGGGCCTCAGCGGGATCGGGCGTTAGCTGCAACGCAAGGCGCCGCGAAGTCTCCCTCGCGGCGCGTTCGTGGTCCGGCTGCCCGAAGCCCTACTGGGCCGCGAGGGCCTGCTTCGGTAGGGCATTGACGACCGATTCCTTGCCCGAGGTCATCTCGTCGTAGATCCACTTGTAAGTCTTTTCCATTCCGTCCTCGAGGCGGATGGACGGGGCCCAGTTCATCAGCTTCTTGATCAGCGTGTTGTCGCTGTTGCGGCCGCGCACGCCCTTCGGGGCGTCGAGCTTGTAGGTGCGCTTGAGCTTGATGCCGGCGATCTTCTCGACGATGTCGACCAGCGTGTTGATGCTGACCAGCTCGTCGCTGCCGATGTTCAGCGGCTCGATGATGTCGCTCTCGGCAAGCTTGATCGTGCCTTCGGTGCAGTCGTCGATGTACATGAACGAACGGGTCTGCTCGCCGTCGCCCCAGATTTCGATCTCGTGCTTGCCCGAGAGCTTGGCGGCGATGACCTTGCGGCACATCGCGGCCGGGGCCTTCTCGCGGCCGCCGTCATAGGTGCCTTCGGGGCCGTAGACGTTGTGGTAGCGGGCCACGCGCGTGGCCATGCCGTAGTCCTCACGATAGTGGCGGGCCATGCGTTCGCTGAAGAGCTTTTCCCAACCGTAGCCGTCTTCCGGCAGGGCGGGGTAGGCGTCTTCTTCCTTGAGCGCCGTGACGTTGGCGTCGGTCTGCTTGTCGCCGTTGTAGACGCAGGCCGAGGACGAATAGAAGAAGCGCGGCACGCCGGCTTCCTTGGCCGCCACCAGCATGTGGGTGCTGATGAGGACCGACAGCATGCATTCGGCCTTGTGGGTCTCGATGAAACCCATGCCGCCCATGTCGGCGGCGAGGTTGTAGATCATCGCGGCGCCCTCGGCGGCCTTGCGACACGGCTCGAGCAGGGCGAGATCGCCGACCTGGTTCTCGACGCCGGGAATTTTCTGGTACCACTCTTCGAGCGGCTTGACGTCGACGGCCCGAATCCTGGTGTGGCCACGCTGCTGGAGGACCTTCACCAGGTGACCGCCGATAAAGCCACCGGCGCCGGTCACGACGACGAGATCATTCTTGGACATGCACGAAAGCCTTTCGATCGAAGCGAGGGGGTTTTATCCGACTTATCAGCGACTTGCGAGGGCGGCGCCGCGCCTCGGGCGAGCACGCGATCGGGGCCCCGGGGGATGGAGGGGGCACGCGAGGGTGTCCGTTTGCTAGGAAGTGCCGGTCCCGTCAAGCGGTCGCCGCGCCGCATGGCCTGTGCAGGATGCCAGCCAGGCCGCCACCCGGAAAGCTGCAAGGGTGGTGAAAAAGGTGGTCTGCCGCAAGAATTGTTCTATACGACCTGCATAGGCGCAGTCTCCTCCCGATGTCCGACCCTTCCGCATGACCTACATACTCGGCCTGAACGCCTATCACGCGGATGCCGCTGCCTGCCTGGTGAAGGACGGTGAACTGGTCGCAGCGGTGGAAGAGGAGCGGTTTCGCCGGATCAAGCATTGGGGCGGTTTCCCCAGCGAATCGATCCGCTATTGCCTCGCCGAGGCAGGCATATCGCTGGGCGACGTCGACCATGTCGCGGTCAACAGCGACAACGCGGCGAACCGCTGGCGCAAACTCGCCTATGCGCTGACCTCAAGGGTGAGCCCGGGTTACGTCTTGAGCCGGCTGCGCAATCGCGGCGAGCGGGCGGACATCGAGGGCAATCTGAAGCGCCACCTTCCCGAACAGGAATTCCGCGGCACGACCCATGCGGTCGAGCATCATTTCTGCCATCTCGCCTCGGCCTTCCTCGTCTCTCCCTACGACAGGGCCGTAGCGGTGTCCGTCGACGGGTTTGGCGATTTTTCCTCCGCGGCCTGGGGGCTGGGCGACGGCGGCACCCTGACGGTCGACGGCCGGGTCTACTTCCCGCATTCGCTGGGGGTCTTCTACGAGGCGATGACGCAGTTCATCGGCTTTCCGCACTATGGCGACGAGTACAAGGTCATGGGCCTCGCGCCCTACGGTCAGCCATCCTTCGTCGAACAGATGAAGGAAATCGTCCGGCTGAGGAATGACGGGACCTTCGCGCTCGACCTGCGTTACTTCCGGCATGCGTCTGGCGAGGGCGCGAATTACCAGGTCAAGGACGGCATTCCCTCGGGCGGTCGCCTGTGGAGCGACGAACTCGCGAAGCTGCTCGGTCCGGCGCGCGATCCCGCCGCGCCGCTGGAGGACAAGCACCGCGACATCGCCCGCTCGGCTCAGGCTACCTACGAGGACGCCTTCTTCAACCTGCTGAACGCCCTGCACGCACGCTACGGCACCGAGGCGGTCGTGCTGGCCGGCGGGTGCGCCTACAATTCGGTGGCCAACGGCAAGATTCTGGAGCGCACGCCGTTCAGGAAGCTCTACGTACAGTCGGCGGGCGGCGACGCGGGGGGCGCGATCGGTGCCGCCTTCGCGACCTGGCACAGGATCGGCGGCGCGGCCGCCAGGCGCCACTTCGTGATGGACCACGCCTATTGGGGACCGTCGGCGACGCCGGACGAGATCGCGACCGCGATCGGCCGACGGCAGTCCGATTTCGACACCGCGGGCTGCCGCATCGAGCGCGTCGCCGACGAGGCGACGCTCTGCCGGCATACCGCACAGGCGATCTCGCAGGGCAAGGTGATCGGCTGGTTCCAGGGGCGCCTGGAATGGGGGCCGCGCGCCCTCGGCAACCGTTCGATCCTGGGCGATCCGCGCCGCGCCGACATGAAGGACATCCTCAACCTCAAGATCAAGCGGCGGGAATCCTTCCGGCCCTTCGCCCCCTCGATCCTGCGCGAGGCGGTGCCGCAGTGGTTCGAGACCGACGACGACGTGCCGTTCATGATGCAGGTCTTCCGCATCCGCGAGGACAGGCGGAAGGAGATTCCGGCGGTCACGCATGTCGACGGCACCGGCCGTTTGCAGACGGTTACCTGGGCGGGCAACCCACGCTACGCCCGGCTGATCTCGGCGTTTCGCGACCTTACGGGCGTGCCGATCGTGCTCAACACCAGCTTCAACGAGAACGAGCCGGTGGTCTGCAAGCCCGAGGAAGCGATCGACTGCTTCCTGCGCACCAAGATGGATGTGCTCGTTCTGGGCGACACGCTGATCCAGCGGTAGCCATGCAATTGAGCTATCGTGCCCAACAGGCATCCGATCGGGGGACGGCATAGTGCGAGTATTGGTGGCTGGGGGCGCAGGCTATATCGGTTCGCACACGTGCAAGGCGTTGGCCCGCGCCGGCCACCTGCCGATCGTCTACGACAATCTCCACACCGGCCATGCCTGGGCGGTGAAGTGGGGCCCGCTGATCCAGGGCGACATCAACGATCCGGTTGCACTCGGCGCCGCCATCCGCGAGCACAGGCCCGAAGCGGTCATCAACTTCGCGGCCCTCGCCTATGTGGGCGAATCGATGGTCGAGCCGCTCCGTTACTACCGCGCCAACGTCGCCGGCATGATCACGCTGATCGAGGTCATGCGGAAACACGACGTGGGCTCGCTGGTCTTCTCCAGTAGTTGCGCAACGTATGGCGTTCCCGACCGGCTGCCGGTCGTCGAGGGCATGCTGCAGCAGCCGATCAACACCTACGGTCGAACCAAGCTGATGGGCGAGCAGATCCTGCGCGATTCCTGTGCCGCGCACGGTCTAGGCGCCATGGCGCTGCGCTACTTCAACGCCGGCGGCGCCGATCCGGAGGGCGAACTGGGCGAGGAGCACGAACCGGAAACCCACATCATCCCTCTGGTGCTGCAGGCCGCGCATGGACTTCGGCCGGACATCTCCATCTTCGGCGCCGACTACGACACGCCGGACGGGACCTGCGTTCGCGACTATGTCCACGTTACCGACCTGGCGGCCGCCCATGTCACGGCACTGGCGCACTGCAGGCCGGGGAGCTTCCAGGCGTGCAATCTCGGCGCCGGGCAGGGCGCCAGCATCGGAGAACTGATCGCACGGGCGCGGATGCTCACCGGCCGTGAGATCCGTACCGTCGAGGCGCCGCGGCGTGCCGGCGATCCCCCTGTCCTGGTGGCCGACGTGGCGCTCGCCCGGAAAACCCTCGGTTGGGCGCCGGTCCACTCGTCGATCGACGACATCATCCGCACGGCCTGGACCTGGATGACAGAGCGCCGGGCGTGCGCCATGCAGGCCCGGAGCCGATGAGGCGCCACGCATGGACCGCGACACCATCACGCCGCTGCTGATCACCTTCAACGAGATCCAGAATATCGAACGGACGCTGGCGAAGCTCGACTGGGCCCGGCGCATCGTGGTGATCGACAGCGGGAGCACAGACGGCACGCTCGAGATACTGGCGAAGGATCCGCGCATCGACGTCGTCCACCGGTCGTTCGATAGTTTCGCCGAACAGTGCAATTTCGGGCTGACCCAAATCCGCACCGACTGGGTCCTGTCGCTCGATGCGGATTACGAGCTGAGCGACGCTTTCGTCTCGGAACTGTCGGGGCTTGCCCCTGCTCCGGAAGACACCGGCTACAAGGCGGCCTTCGTCTATCGCATCCATGGACAACCCCTGCGCGGTACGCTCTATCCGCCGCGCGCCGTGCTCTATCGCGTGCGTGGCGCGCGCTACGAGAACGAGGGCCATGGGCATCGCATCCGGCTGCACGGGCGCGTCTCGAACCTCGAAGGCGTGATCTATCACGACGATCGCAAGCCGCTGTCGCGCTGGCTGGGCTCCCAGCTCAAGTATGCTGCGCGCGAGGCGGCCCACCTGCTGGAAACCCCGCGCGAACGATTGGGGCGCGTCGATCGGATACGCCTGATGGGCTGGCCTGCGCCGATCCTGGTGCTGGGCTACGTCCTGTTCGCGAAGGGGGCCATCCTCGATGGAAAGGCCGGCTGGTTCTACGCATTTCAGCGCCTGCTTGCAGAAGTCCTGCTGGCGCTCGAACTGTTGGACAGGCGCCTGTCGGCGCTGGCACGGTCTCGATGATCAAAGGCTGAGCGGAGAACCTTCGAGGTCTTTGCCAGTGCCGGCGATCATCACGTGAACCGGACTCCCTTCTGCCGCCTGGCCGTCAGGCAAGCGCATCTCGAAGCC
The DNA here is from genome assembly GCA_046296475.1 of Reyranella sp. Classification (GTDB taxonomy): domain Bacteria; phylum Pseudomonadota; class Alphaproteobacteria; order Reyranellales; family Reyranellaceae; genus Reyranella. Next base: position 6,194 of record JBKBLH010000018.1, on the reverse strand, counting down.
GCCGACGCCGTGGGGCGTCACCTTCTTGAGCCACGGCAGAAACTGATCGGCGTAGCAGCGCTGGACGGTTTGCCCGCCAACCTGAACCTCAATCGTGGCAAGCTGGTTCGGATCGTGGGTCAGCGCCCAGCCTCTGAGGATGCCTTCTTCCGTCCGATACACCTTGCCCCTTGCCAGCCTTGAATTGATGCTCGGGGCACGCCCACGATAGTTCGTGAAGTGGTCCAGGTTCGCTTCGACGTAGCTATAGAGGCACTGATCGTCGTCGTTGAGCATGAGGATCCTGGAGCGGGTCGCTGCGTCGATTGTCGGACGGGGAGAACTGCCGGCGGGGTTGTCGTGGCGCATCCGAAGTTCGATGCCAAGATGCCTGGACAAGGCGTCGATCATGGCCGGCATGAGTTCGAACAAGCCGATGAAGCCAAGGTCGTGCAGGTCCATTCCGCTCAGCTGCCGGGACTGAACGTTGATTTGGTCACGCGACTCATAGAAGTCTGCAAACGAACCGGCGAATTTCTTCTGCCTGACATGCATCCGATAGCTGGACACAACGCGATCAACGGGATCCCGTAGAAAGGTGACGAAAGATGCCGGATGAAAGGCACCGCTCCAGTGTCGGATCGACTTCTGACTGCAGACCAGAAACCGCTGACCCCGAGGCGCTCCGGCCCGCAGCGCGGCGATCTGCTCCGGCGTCTGAAGATCGGACGCGAAGGCATCGATGATGTCGCCGGAGACAGCACCGGCTTTTGGCCTACCGTCCAGAGCATCCACGGTGGCATGCTGCACGGCGATCAGTGTGGCCGTGTCGGCCCCATACTCGAAGATCTTGGTGGCCGTCGGCATTGACGCGGACAGCATGTGCCGCATTGACGTCCCGGCCGCCTTGGGAATGTGGACAAACACGACATCCTTGATCGTCGGCTCGAGGTCCGGTCGTGACGATGCCACCGCATTTGCATCGACTGCTGCTGCCGATGCAGCGGGTGGCGCCGGGGCTTTTGAGGGGAGCCACCGAGCGGTCCAGAACTTGGGCCTCATGGTCAGGAACGATCAGTCCGTTGAACGGGCATCAATCTGGCCATTGGCGATTTGTCCGCGGCGTCGGGCATGCCGGCCTGCTTCCATCTGGTAAAGGGGAGGCTGGTGCCGGGTGAGGGGATCGAACCCCCGACCTTCGGTTTACAAAACCGCTGCACTACCGCTGTGCTAACCCGGCCCAAAGCCTGCTTTCGGTGGACTATTAACCGAACTCGGCGAAAGTCGCATCACTTCGGTCGCTGCCGCGCCCATTCATAGGCTGCCACGGCGGCTGCATTGGAGACATTGAGCGCGGAGAGCGCATCGCTGGTGGGAATCGTCACCAGCCGGTCGCATTTCTCCGCCGTCAGCCGGCGCAGGCCTTCGCCCTCGGCGCCCAGCACGATGCAGGTCCGGCCCTTGAGGTCGAGGGCGTCGATGCGGGCGTCTCCGCGCTCGGCCAGCCCGTAGGTCCAGAACCCAGCCTCCTTGAGCTGGTCGAGGGCGCGGGCGAGATTCACGGCACGCACCAGCGGCACGATTTCGAGTGCCCCGGACGCGGCCTTGGCCAGGACGCCGGTATCGGACGGGGTGTGTCGGTCGGTCACGATGACGCCTGCGGCCCCGAAGGCAGCCGCCGAGCGCAGGATGGCGCCGACATTGTGCGGATCGCTCACCTGGTCGAGGGCCAGCACCAGGGCATCGTCGCCGCAGCGGGCCAGGATGTCCTCCAGGACGGGCTCGTCCAGCGGCGCCACGAGGGCGGCGATGCCCTGATGCACGGCGCCGTTGGGCAGGCGCTGGTTCAGGTCCTCGCGCGACGTGATGGTCATGGCGGTCTTGCCGATCGCGGCGGCGTGGGTGTCGGCCATCTCCTTGGTGGCGAACAGCCGTTCGATACGCCGGTCGGGGTTGGCGAGGGCGGCGAGCACCGCGTGACGGCCGAAAATCCATACGGACTGGCTGCCGGTGCGAGACTGGCGATGGGGGCGATTGGGACGAGGGGCCATGGCGTGCTTTTATGGCGCAGAGCCCCATGGGGCAAATCCGGCTGCGAAATCCGGGCGACCGAGGCGAAACTGCGAAGACACCTTACCCTCGCCGTGAAATTCCCGGTCCGTTCTTTTCGCAAGGAAGTGCTTGCCACTCACCGGAACCCACTGTATCTCCGCGCCCCTACAGGCTTTTTCCGTTACTGCCGGTTGGGACGGAGGGGTGGCCGAGCGGTCAATGGCAGCAGACTGTAAATCTGCCGACTTCGCGTCTACGAAGGTTCGAATCCTTCCCCCTCCACCATCGGACCATGACGCGGGATCGGCTTTGTTTGGGCGTCGCGGGTGTAGCTCAATGGTAGAGCAGAAGCCTTCCAAGCTTACGACGAGGGTTCGATTCCCTTCACCCGCTCCAGGTTTGGCCAGGTCGGCCAGTTAGTTCGGTCTGTGTCTGAAAGCATCACGAGGGTCGTGACACCATGTCGAAGGCGAAGTTTGAGCGGAACAAGCCGCACTGCAACATCGGAACGATCGGTCACGTGGACCATGGGAAGACGTCGCTGACGGCGGCGATCACGAAGATCCTGGCGAAGACGGGCGGCGCGACGTTCACGGCCTACGACCAGATCGACAAGGCTCCGGAGGAGCGGGAGCGCGGGATCACGATCTCGACGGCACATGTCGAGTACGAGACGCAGAACCGTCACTACGCGCACGTGGACTGCCCGGGCCATGCCGACTACGTGAAGAACATGATCACGGGCGCGGCTCAGATGGACGGCGCGATCCTGGTGGTTTCGGCGGCCGATGGCCCGATGCCGCAGACGCGCGAGCACATCCTGCTGGCGCGTCAGGTGGGCGTTCCGGCGCTGGTCGTGTTCATGAACAAGTGCGACATGGTGGACGATCCTGAGCTTCTGGACCTGGTGGAGCTCGAGGTTCGCGAGCTGCTGAAGAGCTACCAGTTCCCGGGCGACGACCTGCCGGTGGTTCGGGGCTCGGCGCTGATGGCGCTGGAGGACAAGAACCCGGAGCTTGGCGAGCAGGCGGTCCTGAAGCTGATGGAAGAGGTTGACAAGTACATTCCGCAGCCTGCGCGCGACAAGGACAAGCCGTTCCTGATGCCGATCGAGGACGTTTTCTCGATCTCGGGCCGCGGCACGGTGGTGACGGGCCGCGTGGAGCGCGGGATCATCAAGGTCGGCGAGGAAGTGGAGATCGTCGGGCTGAAGGCGACGACGAAGACGACGGTCACGGGCGTCGAGATGTTCCGCAAGCTGCTGGATTCGGGCGAGGCGGGCGACAATATCGGCGCGCTGCTGCGCGGCGTGGGCCGCGAGGACGTGGAGCGCGGCCAGGTGCTGTCGAAGCCGGGCGCGATCACGCCGCACACGAACTTCGAGGCCGAGGCGTACATCCTGACGAAGGAAGAGGGCGGCCGTCACACGCCGTTCTTCACGAACTACCGTCCGCAGTTCTACTTCCGGACGACGGACGTTACGGGCGTGGTGACGCTGCCGGAAGGCACGGAGATGGTGATGCCGGGCGACAATGCGCGGCTGGTGGTCGAGCTGATCCAGCCGATCGCCATGGACGAGGGCCTGCGCTTCGCCATCCGCGAGGGCGGCCGGACCGTCGGCGCCGGCGTCGTCACCAAAGTCGTAAAGTAGTGCTATAGAGGATCACCGCCGATACCAAGCGGCGGTGATGGTCTGCAGGAGTGTAGCTCAGTTGGTAGAGCATCGGTCTCCAAAACCGAGGGTCGGGGGTTCGAGCCCCTCCGCTCCTGCCATTTTTTGAAGAACGGCGATCATGACGACAAAGAATCCGATCGAATTCGCCCGGGAAGTCAGGGCCGAAATGGCCCGGGTGACCTGGCCGACGCGTCGCGAAACCATGATCACCACCAGCATGGTGTTCATCTTCGTCGTCATCGCGGCTTTGTTCTTCCTCGTGGCCGACAAGATCATTGGCTTCGTCGTGAAGCTTCTCCTCGGGGTTTCCTGACATGGCTCATCGCTGGTACGTCGTCCACGCCTACTCGGGTTTCGAGAATAAGGTCGCGCAGTCGATCCGCGAGCAGGCCGGAAAGAAGGGTCTGGACGACGAGATCACCGAGGTGATCGTGCCGACCGAGGAAGTCGTCGAGGTCCGTCGTGGCAGCAAGGTCAACACGGAGCGCAAGTTCTTCCCGGGCTATGTGCTCGTGAAGATGGACCTCACGGATGATTCCTGGCACCTGGTCAAGAACACGGCCAAGGTCACGGGATTCCTGGGTGGCGGCGGTCGCGGCAAGCCCGTTCCGATCTCCGAGGCGGAAGCCAATCGCATCCTGAAGCAGGTCCAGGAGGGCGTGGAGCGTCCCAAGCCCGCCGTCAGCTTCGAGATCGGCGAGCAGGTCAAGGTGGCCGACGGCCCCTTTGCGTCCTTCAACGGCACCGTCGAGGATGTCGACGAGGAACGGGCGCGCGTGAAGGTCGCCGTATCGATCTTCGGCCGCTCGACCCCGGTCGAACTCGACTACGCGCAGGTGGAAAAGATCTGATTCGTTCCCATATCGGGGGACAAAATCAGGGTTGTGGTGGGCGATCATATTTGGTAGATCGCGCGCCCTTGAGCGGGCTGGCCGTGTGCCAGCCTTTTCTCATGAGGTGGGTTGAGCCTGAAAATCCTTCTGGATCAAGGGCTTGACCATAGTTTGGTGCGGGAGGCCTGCCATGGCCGGACCGCGCCGCCCACAGGAAAGGGGCATGCATGGCAAAAAAGATCCAAGCCTACGTCAAGCTGCAAGTGCCGGCTGGCAAGGCCAATCCGTCTCCGCCGATCGGGCCTGCGCTCGGTCAGCAGGGCGTCAACATCATGGAATTCTGCAAGCAGTTCAACGCCAAGACGCAGAAGATGGAACCGGGCATGCCGATCCCGGTGGTCATCACCGTGTTCCAGGACCGCAGCTTCACCTTCGTCACCAAGACGCCGCCGGTGACCTACTTCCTGAAGAAGGCGGCCGGTATCGAGTCCGGCGCCAAGACGGTCGGCACGCAGATCGTCGGCAAGGTCACGACCAAGCAGGTGCGTGAGATCGCCGAGCAGAAGATGCCGGACCTCAACTGCGACAGCGTCGACTCGGCGATGGCCCAGGTGGTGGGTTCGGCCCGCTCGATGGGCCTCCAGGTGGTGGAGTAGGACCATGGCCATGGGCAAGCGTTACAAGGCGGTGTCCGCCACGGTCGACCGCGAGAAGATGTACCCGCTCGACGAGGCAGTGAAGCTCGTCAAGGCGAATGCCAAGGCGAAGTTCGACGAGACCATCGAGGTCGCCATGAACCTCGGCATCGATCCGCGCCACGCCGATCAGGCGGTGCGCGGGATGATCGAGCTGCCGAACGGCACCGGCAAGTCGGTGCGCGTGGCTGTGTTCGCCCGTGGCCCGAAGGCCGACGAGGCCAAGGCCGCCGGCGCCGATCTGGTGGGCGCCGAGGATCTGGCCGAGAAGATCAACGCCGGGGAGATGGCCTTCGAGCGCTGCATCGCCACGCCGGACATGATGGGCATCGTGGGCCGTCTCGGTAAGGTTCTGGGCCCGCGCGGCCTGATGCCGAACCCGAAGCTCGGCACGGTGACGCAGGACGTTGCCGCCGCCGTGAAGGCCGCCAAGGCCGGCTCGATCGAGTTCCGCGCCGAGAAGGCTGGCATCATTCATGCTGGTGTCGGCAAGGCCTCTTTCAGCGAGGAGGCGATCGCCGCCAACGTCAAGGCGCTGGTCGCGGCGATCAACCGGGCCAAGCCGAGCGGCGCCAAGGGCACCTTCATCAAGAAGGTGTCGCTGAGTTCGACGATGGGTCCGGGCATCAAGCTCGACCCGGCCACCGCGATCACCTGAGCGCGGCCGCAGAATTTTGGAGATTTCGCGACGGGCTTCGGCCCGCAGCGGAAGGGGCGACGAGACCGTAAGGTCTCCCGCTCCACCTGTCCGAGACCACAGGTACCTTGCCTTTCGGGGCCAGGTGTAAAGGGGAAACCCGCCAGTGCAGACGGGGGCAAGGGAATCGGCGCCGCATCATTCGATGCGCGCACGCGCCCGAACTTCCGGGGCAGGCGAACCGGACCGCAAGGTCTCCGTGTCGCGCTAACCCGCTAACGGAGGCTGCGCAGTCTGTAACGCAGCCGGTCCGATCCGGATCC
>JBKBLH010000017.1:109836-122735 GCA_046296475.1 Reyranella sp. | reverse complement strand
GGTGATGCTCTGCGCCTGCCGCGCCTCGTAAAGCAGTTCCGGCACGGCGACCACCGAGCCCAGCGACGTGAGCTTGACCACTTCCAGCGTATTGGAGAGCAGGTCCGGCATCACGTTGCGCACGGCCTGGGGCAAGACGACGTAGCGCATCGCCTGCATCCGGCTGAGCCCGGTGGAGCGCGCCGCCTCGATCTGGCCGGCGGGGACCGAATCTATGCCCGCGCGAAAGATCTCCCCGTAGTACGAGCCCGTATTCAGGAAGAAGGCGATCGCAACGCAGGCGAAGCCGCCCAGTTCGAGGCCCGCAAAGGGCAACCCGGCGAACAGCAGGACCAGCAGCACCAAGGGCGGGAAGGCCCGGAAGAAGTCGACCCACGCCATCAGCGGCCAGCGCACGAGGGGGTGCCGGATCGAGGCCAGCAGCGCCAGGATCAGGCCGCCCAGGAGGCCGAGCGGCACCACGATCAGCGAAAGCAGGACCGTGTTCCACAGGCCCGTCAGCACGATGGGCCAGGCCGCCTTCATGATCTCGATGTTGAAGAAGGCCTCGATCATCGCTTCCACGCGAACCTGGTCTCGATCCATCGCGCCGCGACGACCACGGGGAGGAACAGGACGACATAGGCCGCCGCCCCCATCATCAGCGGCGAGGGATTGTAGGAATTGGACATCGCCGAACTCGCCTGGCCGAGGATCTCGGTCACGGCCACCACCGTCCCGAGCGCCGTCCCCTTGGTGATCGCGATGGTGCGATTGGTCAGCGGCGGGATGGTGAGCCGGAAGGCTTGCGGCAGCACGACGTTGAACAGGGTCTGTCCGAACGACAGGCCGGTCGAGCGCGCGGCCTCCCACTGCCCTTTCGGGATCGAGGTGATGCCGGCCCAGAAGATCTCCTCGGAAAAGGCCATCAGCACGAAGGCGAGCGACAGCCAGGTCGAAACGAAGCCCGACGGCGCCGGTCCGGCATAGGGCAGACCGAAATACATCAGGACGATGATGACGAGCGGCGGCAGCGAGCGGAACAGGTCGACGATGAAAATGATCAGCCAGTTCAGCGGCCGTACGGCGAGGCTGCGCAGCAGGGCCAGCGCGAGCCCGGCTCCCAGGCCGGTGACGACGATCAGCAGCGCGAGTTCGATGGTCACCACCATGCCGGACAGGATGTCCGGCAGGTACTTCCACATCACCTTCGCATTGAAGAAGGTCTCGACGAACTTGTCCCAGCCGCTCATCCCGCGCCGGCCTCAGTGCCGCTGGATCTGGCCGATGAAGGCGCGCGTGCGTTCCTGGGTCGGGTTCTCGAAGATGGAAGCGGGCGGCCCCTGCTCCACGATCAGCCCGTCGTCCATGAAGACGACCCTGTCGGCGGCGTTGCGCGCGAAGCCCATCTCGTGGCTGACGACGATCATGGTCATCCCGCTCTCGCGCAGGCCGCGCATGACCTCCAGCACCGAACCGACCAGTTCGGGATCGAGCGCGCTGGTCGGCTCGTCGAACAGCATCACCCTCGGCTCGAGGGCAATCGAACGTGCGATGGCGACCCTCTGCTGCTGGCCGCCGGAAAGCTGGCCCGGCGTGTGGTCGGCGCGCTCGGCAAGCCCCACGCGCTCCAGCGCCGCCCGGCCCAGCGCCTCGGCCTCGGCCCGGCCCTTCCCCGCCACCTTGCGCAGCGCCAGGGTCACGTTCCCCAGCGCCGTCATGTGCGGGTAGAGATTGAACGACTGGAACACCATGCCGATGCGGCGGCGGGCATGGTTGATGTCGGTCTTCGGGTTCAGCATGTCGATACCGTCGACCACGATCGAGCCGGAGGACGGTTCCTCCAGCCGGTTGAGGCAGCGCAGCAGGGTCGACTTGCCCGAGCCCGACGGGCCGATGATGAACACCAATTCACGCTCGTCCACCTTCAGATCGACACCCTTCAGGACATGAAGGGTGCCGAAATGCTTGTGGATGGCGCGGGCATCCACGATGTGATTCGTTGCCATGAGCCTATTCCGTCGCCTCGATCGAAGGCGACGACAACGTCAGTTGCACTTCAGTTCGTGCGGCGTCGGATCGTAGCCGGGCATGCCGGGAACGCCGTAGCCCGGCGTGATCACGACGGCGAGATCGTCGGCCGCCGGCTTCTTGTTGAACCACTTCTCGTAGAACTTCGCCATGGTGCCGTCCTTCTTCATGCAGTCGAGCGCATCCTGCAACTCGGCACGAAGCTTGGGATTGTCCTTCGGCACCGGCGCCGCCCAGTGGGCACGCGTCTCGGCGAGTTCGAGGTCGGCGATGAATTGCGGGTTCTTCGACGCCGCATAGACGATCGTCGTGTTGCCGCCGAGGGTGGCGTAGGCGCGGCCGGAGAGCACGGCCTGCGTCGCATCGGGCTGGGTGTCGTAGACCTGCACGGTGAAGCCGTGCTGCTCGCCCATCTTCTTGGCGAGCGTCTCGTAGGGCGTGCCCTTGTTGACCGCGACGGCCTTGCCCTTCAGGTCGGCCCAGCTCTTGATCGGCGCACTGCCCTTCTTGATGCCGAACTGGAACGCGGTCCACAGGTAGCCCGCGGTGAACAGCATGTTCTCCGCACGCTCCTTCGTCACGGTCGTCGGCGCCGCGATGAAGTCGTAGCGGCCCGACTGCATGCCGGGAATAAGCGTCGAGAAGCTCACGGCATCGATCGTGATGTCGCGCTTCATGCGCTTGGCTGCCTCGGTAAAGACGTCGATCTGGAAGCCCTCGACGCCGCCGCCCAGCTTCGGCATGGCGTGCGGCGCGAAGGTGCCGTCGACACCCGTACGCAGGGGCGGCTTCTTGTCCTGAGCAAGCGCGGGGCTCGCGCACATCAGGACCGCAACGGCCAGCGCGGCAAAGCGACGATGCATCATTTTCGGTGGCTCCCTTCCCATGAAATCCCCAAGTCGCGACGTTAGATCAGGCGTTGTCGAATAGCAATTTAGGGGCCATCTTGCGGCCCATGTCCGACCGCATCCTCGTGATCAATCCCAACTCCACCGAAGCCGTCACCCGCGGCATCGACACCGCCATGGAGCCGCTCCGCATGCAGGGAGGGCCGGCGATCGAATGCGTCACGCTGAAGGACGGTCCACCCGGCATCGAGAACCAGGGCCACGTCGAACAGGTCGTTCCGCTGATCGGCACTATGGTGAAGCAGCGCGACAACGACTGCTCGGCGTTCGTCATTGCCTGCTATTCCGATCCCGGCCTGCATGCCGCGCGCGAACTCACGACCAAGCCGGTCCTCGGCATCGCCGAATGCGGCATCCTGACCGCCATCACGCTCGGCCAACGGTTCGGCGTGATCTCGATCCTGCGCAAGTCGATTCCCCGCCATCTGCGTTACGTCGGCCAGATGGGCCTCAACGACCGCATGGCCGGCGACCGAGCGATCGGCCTCGGGGTGGTCGCGCTCGCCGATGAGGCCCGCACCTTCAGCCGGATGGCCGAAGTCGCCGCCGAGCTGCGCGACGAGGATGGCGCCGACGTGCTGGTGATGGGCTGTGCCGGCATGGCGCGCTACCGCGAACGCCTGCAGCGCCATGTCGGCCTGCCGGTGGTCGAGCCCAGCCAGGCCGCCGTCGCGATGGCGATCGGCCGCACCCGGCTGAACTGGTCCTGATCTATTCGGCGGCGGCTTTCACGACCGGCGCGGCCGGGAACTCCATGCGATCGTTGGTGCGGCAGTAGCGGTCGGCGAACATGCGGCCCACCGGGTGGTACTTGTCCATGTGGACTCGCTTGGCCTTGTCGTCCCACAGCTCGTCGCGGATGTGGAAGCGCAGCCCCTCGCCGATCACCAGCTGGCGATCGTCCTTCACGTTGATGACCTGCCAGGTCCTGCATTCCATCGCCCACGGCGCATCGGCCAGGCGCGGCGTCTTGATGTCGACCGACGGCGCGAGCTTCAGCCCCAGATAGTCCGGCTCGCCGACGTTGGGCGGAAAGTCGCCACTCGATTCATGCATCTTGAGGGCCAGCGGCTCGTCGGTCAGGTTGACCACGAACTCACCAGTCCGTTCGATGTTGCTCCACGTGTCCTTGATGCGCCCGTCCGGTCGCTTGTTGATCGCGAACATGCAGAGCGGCGGGTCCTCGGCGAAGACGTTGAAGAAGCTGAACGGCGCGGCATTCACCGTGCCCGTCGGCCCCACCGTCGTCACCCAGGCGATCGGGCGCGGCAACACGAAGGCCGTGAGCACCTTGTAGCGCTCGTGCGGAGTGAGCTCATCGGAAGCGTATTGCATCTCTTTATCCTCAGTTCGACGGTTCGAGCTTCACGCCGGTGCGCTCGCTGATCAGCTTGTAGTGCTCCGGTCGGCGGTGCTTGGCGAAATTGAACGTGGTGTTGCGGATGTATTCGCCGAGACCGAGGTCGCAATCGTAGGAGATCACCTCGTCTTCCTCGGTCGTGCCCTTGGCGACGATCTCGCCGGTCGGTGCGACGATCACCGACCCGCCATGCAGCCAGAACCCGTCTTCCTTGCCGGCCTTGGCGGTCGCCACGACCCAGATGCCGTTCTGATAGGCAGCTGCCTGCAGCGAGAGCATGTGGTGGAACACGCGCAGATATGGCGGCTCGTGCGGCGCATAGACATTGTCGCTGGGCGTGTTGTAGCCCAGCACCACCATCTCGGCGCCCTTCAGCGCCATGACGCGGAACGTCTCGGGCCAGCGGCGGTCGTTGCAGATGCACTGGCCGACGATCACCTCGTCCTTGAACATCTTCCAGACGTTGAAGCCCAGGTTGCCGACCTCGAAATACTTCTTCTCGAGATGCTGGTACGGCACCGTCGGACGATGCTCGTCGTGACCCGGCAGGTGTACCTTGCGGTACTTGCCGATCAGGCGCCCATCCGGTCCGACGAGGATCGACGTGTTGAAATGATGCGTCGAGCCCTCTTCCTCGGTCCGCTCGGCATAGCCCAGGTAGAAGCCGATGCCCTTCTCCCGCGCCAGCTCGAATAGGGGCAGCGTCTCCGGGCTCGGCATCTGGCTCTCGAAGTACTTCTCGACCTCGTTAGGGTCTTCCATCCAGTAGCGCGGGAAGAAGGTCGTCAGCGCGAGTTCGGGGAACACGACGAACTTGGAGCCGCGGCTATCGGCTTCCTTCAGCATTTCGATCATGCGCTTGACCACGCTCGCCCGGCTGTCGGCGAGATGGATCGGACCCAGTTGGGCGGAAGAAACTTTCAGGCGGCGGGACACTTGCTTCTCTCCTCTAGAACAGCGGCTTCAGGCCAAAGCGCGACATGGCCTGCAATTCGGGCGCGCTCTGGCCGGCGGGCTTCGACGCGTCCGGCGAAGCGCAGGGCAGGAACTGGCCCGAGCCGCGCTCGGCGTTCAGCTTGCCCTCCTCGACGACGACCCGGCCGCGGCTCACCACGGTGATCGGCCAGCCCTTGATCTGGCGGCCCTCGTAGGGCGTGTAGCCGACATTGTCGTGCAGATCCTTCCAGGTGACCGTCACGTCCTTGTCGGCATCCCAGATCGCGAAGTCGGCGTCGGAGCCGACGGCGATCGTGCCCTTGCGGGGATAGAGACCGTAGAGCTTGGCGTGGTTGGCCGAGGTCAGCGCCACGAACTGTTGCAAGGTGATACGCCCCTTCTGGACGCCCTCGGAGAACAGCATCGGCAGCCGGATCTCGATGCCCGGCACGCCGTTGGCCATCTCCTTGAAGGTCGTCTTGTCGCCCTTGGGAATCTTGCCACCGGCGTTGAACTGATAGGGCGCGTGGTCGGACGAGAAGGTCTGGAACGTGCCGTCCTTCAGCGCGGCCCACACCGCTTCCTGTGCCGCCGAGTCGCGCGGCGGCGGGCTGCAGCACCACATGGCGCCTTCCACACCGGGCTTGTCCATGTCGTCGGCCGTCAGCGCGATATATTGCGGGCAGGTCTCGCCGAAGATCTTCAGTCCCTTCTTCTGCGCCTGGCGCAAGGTCTCGATCGCCTCGATCTCCGACATGTGCACCAGCAGCAGCGGCGCATCGACCAGACGCGCGAGCGAGATCGCGCGGTTGGTCGCCTCGGCCTCGGCGATGCGGGCGTGGGCGATGGCATGGAACTTCGGCGCGCCGTGGCCCTGATCGACCAGATGATGCGCCAGCCACTGGATCATGTCGTGGTTCTCGGCGTGCACCATGACCAGCGCGCCGTCGCGCCGCGCCACGGCCAGGATGTCGAGGATCTGGTAGTCGCTGACCTTCATCGCATCGTAGGTCATGTAGATCTTGAACGACGTGTACCCGTCCTTGATCAGCGCCGGCAGTTCCTGTCCCAGCGCCTGCGGCGTCGGATCGGTGACGATCAGGTGGAAGGCATAGTCGATCACCGCCTTCGGCGTCGCCGCCTCGTGATACTCCTTGACCACCTGCCGCAGCGACATGCCGCGATGCTGTGCGGCAAAGGGAATGATCGTCGTCGTGCCGCCGAAGGCAGCGGAGACCGTGCCCGTGTAGAAGTCGTCGGCACACATCACGCCCATGCCCGACTTCTGTTCAATGTGGCAGTGGCTGTCGACGCCGCCCGGCAGGACGAACTTGCCGCCGGCATCGATCTCGCGCGCAGCCGTTCCCTTCAGATCCGGCCCGATCTCGATCACCTGGCCATCCTTTACGGCGATATCGCCCTCGGCCTGGCGCTCGGCGGTGACGATGCGGGCGTTGCGAACGATCAGATCGTAATCAGCCATGTCCCTACTCCGCCGCCTTGGCGAGACGGCCCGCGGCCGCCAGGCGCCGTTCGAGGCGAGCAATCATTCCATCGAGTTCCGTCCGGTCCGCCGCCGTCAGCGACGACCCGGGCGCGCGCTGCTTCGGGCTCTTGATGGCGCCGCGCCGAAACAGAACCTCCTTGCGCAGCGCCAGCCCGATCGCCGGCTGCACCTCGTGGCGCACCAGCGGCAGATAGAGGTCGAACAGGTCTTCCGCCTCCTCTGCCTTGCCTTTGGCGAAGAGGTCGTAGACCTGCACCAGCATCTCCGGCCAGGCGAACCCGGTCATCGCACCGTCGGCGCCGCGGCGCATCTCCTGCGGATAGTAGAGGCCGCCATTGCCGACCAGGATCGAGACCCGGCGCCGACCAGGCTTCTTCTCGCCTTCGCGGACCTTGGTCAGCTTGGCCAGGCCCGGCGCATCCTCGTGCTTCAGCATGACGAGCTGCGGGAAGTCGTCGACCAGCCGCTCGAACACGCCGACCGGCATGTAGACCCCGGTGGTTTGCGGATAATCCTGGTACACGACCGGGATCTGCGGCCCGAGCGCCTGGAAGACCTGCGCATAATAGTTATAGAGCCCCTCGTCGCCCTTCAGGCCGGGAGCCGGCGCGACCATGACGCCGGCAGCGCCGGCCATCATCGCCTCGTGCGAGAGGCGGCGAACATTCTCCAGTCCGGCATGGCTGACGCCCACGATCACCTGGCGGCCTTGCGCCCGGCCGATCACGCGGTTGACCACCGAGAGGGATTCGTCGGCCGTCAGCTTGTGCGCCTCGCCCATCATGCCGAGCAGCGTGAATCCATGTACGCCGCAGCCCAAATAGAAGTCGGTCAGGGTATCGACGCTCTGGAGATCGACCGCGCCCTCGTCCGTGAAAGGCGTGGCGGCGATGATGTAAACGCCCTTCGCCTGCTCGTTCAGCTTGCCAGATGACATCGTCGACGCTCCTCGGCGCGGTTCTTGCAACGCCCTCGGAATGAGGTTGCAGCGATCATGCCACTCGTCCGGCGCTTGTCGAGCGTCGCGGCGGCGGCCAGCGTTCTTACCCGAAGCGGCGCAGGTGTCGAAGTAAATGGCGCGGCATATCGCTCATCGGCTGATGATTTCGTTTCCGGTCCTGCTGGGGGTGCTGCTGATCGGCTTCCTGTTGCTGCAGGTGGTGCCTACGGATCCGGCAACGGTGGTTGCCGGGCCGACTGCCACCAGGGCGGAGATCGACGCCATCCGCAACGACCTCGGGCTCAACCAGCCGCTCTGGGTCCAGTTTGGCCGCTATCTCGGCCGGGTGTTCCAGCTCGACCTGGGCCGGTCAATGATCTCCAACCGGGCCGTCGTCGACGAGATCGCCCTCACCCTCTGGCCGACCGTCGAGCTGATGCTGGCCTGCCTGATCTGGGCGGTGCCGCTCGGCATCACGCTGGGTACGCTCGCGGCGCGACGCCGGGGTACGGCGATCGATCGCGCCATCATGGCGCTCTCGGTCATGGGCGTGTCGGTGCCGATCTTCTGGGTGGGCCTGCTCCTGATCCAGTATGTCGGCGGCGCCGGCCTGCTGCCGTTCCAGGGTCGCAACGGCCCGATCTGGACCGCGGACGGCGCCCTTAGCATCATCCTCCCGGCCGTGACCCTGGGCTCGGTCTTCGTCGGCCCGGTCGCGCGCATGACGCGCACGTCACTGTTGGAGACGCTGGGCGCCGACTACGTCCGCACCGCGCGCGCCAAGGGCGCCTCGGACTGGCGGGTCACCATCCGTCACGCACTGCGCAACGCGATGATCCCGGTGGTCACGCTGGTGGGGCTGCAGATCGGCTTCCTGCTGGGCGGTTCGATCGTCACCGAGACCATGTTCGCCTGGCCGGGAGTCGGCCGCATGGCGGTGGGCGCCATCACCTCGAGCGACTTTCCGCTGGCACAGGGCGCGATCCTGATCCTCGCGGTGGGTTTCATGGCCATCAATCTCGCGGTCGACGTGCTCTACGCCTATCTCGATCCCCGGATTGCCCGCGGATGACCGACGCCGCCCTCCCGCTGCAGAGCGCAGCCGACCAGCGCGCCATCGCCGCGATCCGACGCAAGAACGCGGTGTGGCGGCGCATCCTGCGTGACCCGCCGGCGGCGATCGCCGCCCTCTTCCTGGTGCTGATCGTCGGCGCCGCCCTGCTCGCGCCCTGGATCGCACCCTTCGATCCCTATGCCTCCAACATGCGCATGCGCCTCTGCCCGATCGGCGGCACGCGTTGCCCGGATTTTCTCCTGGGCGCCGACAATCAGGGCCGCGACATGCTCAGTCGCATCCTGTTCGGCCTCCGAGCCACCCTGGGGATCGGCATCGTCGCCGTTCTGGTCGGCGGTGGCCTCGGCGCGCTGATCGGCCTGAGCGCCGCCTATTTCAAGCGCCTGGACCAGCCGCTGATGCGCCTGGTCGACGTGCTGCTGTCGTTCCCGTCCATCCTGTTCGGCCTCGCCATCGCGGCCGTGATGGGAACCGGCCTGTTCTCCCTCGTGATCGCGCTCAGCATCGCATCGATTCCCTCGATCGCCCGCATCTCCCGCGGGGCTGCGCAGTCGATCATGCAGCAGGAGTACATGGAGGCCGGTCGGGCCGTCGGGCTCGGCGATGGCGCGCTGATCTGGCGATATCTCGCCCTCAACTGCTGGCCGACCATCCTGATCTACATGACCCTTCAGCTCGGGCAGGCGATCCTGCTGGGCGCCGCGCTTTCGTTCCTCGGACTGGGCGCACAGCCACCGACGGCGGAACTGGGCAGCATGGCCGCCGACGGCCGCAAGTTCCTGTCGATCGCACCACACGTCTCGACGTTGCCCTGCGCAGCGATCTTCCTGGTGGTGCTCGCGTTCAACGTGCTGGGCGACGCGCTGCGCGATGCCCTCGATCCGAAGTTGAGGCAATGACGTGAAACAGCAGGAGGTGTGGGCATGAAGACGTTGACGGTGGCGGCACTGGCCGCAGTGGCGATGGCGGGCGTCGCGTCGCCGGCGATGGCGCAGAAGAGCGTGACGATCGTGCGCGAGATCGACACCGACCGCTACGATCCGCACAAGTCGACCGCCCGGTCGGGCGCCGAGGTCATCTACATGATGGGTGACACGATGGTGAATCTCGACTTCGACATGAAGACGCTGAAGCCGGGCCTCGCCAAGAGCTGGACGGTCTCCCCCGACGGACTGACCTACACGTTCAAGCTGCGCGACGACGTCACCTTCTGCAGCGGCAAGAAGATGACGGCCAAGGATGTCGTCGCCACCTACGAGCGCTGGCTCGATCCCGAGACCAAGGGTCTCGTGAAGTGGCGCATGGGCGACGTCGACAAGATCACCGCGCCCGACGACTACACCGTCGAGTACAAGCTCAAGAAGCCGTTCTCCGAACTGCTCTATCAGATGACGCAGTACTTCCACACCGTCCTCAACATCGAGCAGGTCAAGCAGCTCGGCGCCGACTTCGGCATCAAGGGCTTCGACGGGACCGGTCCTTACTGCTTCGAGAGCTGGACCCCGCGCGATTCGACGGTGTTGAGCAAACACAAGGGCTACAAGTGGGGGCCGCCGATCTACGACTATACCGAGGCGCAGGTCGACAAGGTGACCTGGAAGGTGGTCCCTGAGGAGAACACCCGCGTCACCGCACTGCAGGCCGGCCAGGCCGATGCCAGCCAGTACGTGCCCTACTGGTCGATCAAGGAGCTGCAGGCCAACAAGAACCTCTCGGTGACCAAGGCCGAGAACTTCTTCTGGACCTACTTCATCGGCTTCAAGGTCGACAAGGAGCTGGTCAGCGACGTGCGCGTGCGCCAGGCCATGAACCTCGCCGTCGACCAGAAGGCGATCGCCGAGGCCGTGACCTTCGGATTCGCCGAGCCGGCCTCGACGATGCTGATGCCCAACGTCCTCGACTTCAATGCCAAGCTCAACAGGGCGGCCTATGGCGAAAACCTCAAGGAAGCCGAGAAGCTGCTCGACGAGGCGGGCTGGAAGAAGGGCCCGGACGGCTTCCGCTACAAGGACGGCAAGAAGCTGGCGCCGCTCATCTACGGCATCTCGGGTGCGTTCAAGGAGATCGCCGAGGCGGTGCAGGGCGACCTGCGCAAGGTCGGCATCGACCTGCAGATCCAGCTATTCGACGCCACCGTCGCGTGGGGCAAGCTCGCCACCCAGGAGTTCGACGCCTTCGGCATGAGCTTCCCCTATGTCAGCGCCGGCGACGCGATGAACCTCTACTTCCGGTCGACCAATGCGCCCACGCCCAACCGCATGAACTGGAAGGACAAGGAAACGGACGAGCTGCTCGACAAGGGTTCGACCGCGCTCGACGAGGCGACGCGTGCAGCTTCGTACCAGGCGGTGCAGCAGAAGGTGCACGACGCCTTCGTCTGGATCCCGCTGTTCCACGAGCCGCTGTTCGTCGTGGCGGGTTCCAAGCTCAAGCCGATCAAGGCGCACGGCAACTATGGCTGCGGCCTCTACAAGGGCCTGGGCATCGCCTACAAATAGCGAGCAGACAGCCAAGCAAACGGAGTGAGACGTCCATGAAGACGACCAAGATCGCCGGCCTCGACCATGTCGTTGCATGGGACGAGGCCGAAGGGCGGCACGTCTATCTCGAAAATGCCGATCTCGTGTTCAAGGGCAACGAGATCGCCCATGTCGGACCGGGCTACGCGGGCCCGGTCGACACGACCATCGACGGCAAGGGGATGATGGCCATCCCCGGCCTGGTCAACGTCCACAGCCATCCCTTCTCCGAACCCGCGAACAAGGGTCTCACCGAGGAGTATGGCAGCGACAAGCTCGGACAGAGCTCGCTCTATGAATATCTGACTGTGTTCGGCCTCAATCCCGAGGATGCCGGCCCCTCCTCCAAGGTCGCGGTCTCGGAACTGCTGAAGAGCGGCGTCACGACCATCACCGACCTGTCGATGGCGCGCCCCGGGTGGGCCGACGATCTCGCCGCGACCGGCATCCGCGCCGTCGTCTGCCCGATGATGCGCCAGGGCGTCTGGTACACGAAGAACGGCCACACGGTCGAGTATGCCTGGGACGAGAAGGCCGGCGAGAAAGCCTTCGAGGCCTCTATGGCGACGCTCGACGAAGCGGCCAAGCATCCGAGCGGCCGCCTCTCCGGCATGGTCGGCCCGGCACAGATAGACACCTGCCGCGAGGGCTTCTTCAAGGAAGCGCTGCAGGAAGCCAGGCGGCGCGGCCTGCCGATGCAGACCCATGCCTGCCAGGCCGTCGTCGAGTTCCACGAGATGGTCCATCGTCACGGCAAGACGCCGATCGAATGGCTGGACTCGATCGGCGTGCTCGGGCCCGACCTGATCATCGGCCACGGCATCTTTCTGAACGACCATCCGCAGATCCACTATCCGCACGCCAACGATTTTGAGCGGCTGCGCGATTCCGGCGCCTCGGTGGCGCATTGCCCAACCGTGTTCGCGCGGCGCGGCATGGTGATGAATTCGATCGGCCGCTACATGAATGCCGGCATCACCGTCGGCATCGGCACCGATACCTTCCCGCACAACATGCTCGATGAGATCCGGCTGGTCTGCTACCTCGCCCGCGCCATCACCATGAACTACAAGATGGGCACGACGCGGCACGCCTTCGAGGCGGCCACGATCGGCGGCGCGAAGATGCTGCGCCGGCCCGACCTCGGCCGGCTGGCGCCGGGCTGCAAGGCCGACTTCTCGCTGGTCGACATGAGCCATCCCTACATGCAGCCGGCCCACGAACCGGTGCGCAGCCTGATCTACTCGGCGGGCGACCGCGCCATCCGCCACGTCTATGTCGACGGAAACCAGGTCGTGAAGGACGGCCAGGTCCTGACGGTCGATGTCGAGGCGGCGACCGCCGGGCTCATCGAGGGCCAGCGCAAGCGGCTCGAGACCGTGAACCAGCGCGACTGGGCCGGCCGCACCGCCGACCAGCTCGCCCCGCCCGTCTATGGCACCCGCGATCGCTTGCCACAGTCGCGGCCGGTGACGTGACGGCGATGAAGCTCGATCTATTCATGCCCCTCTCCCCCGCTAGGGGGAGAGGTTGGGTGAGGGGGTTACACCCGGCCTCGGGCCCGCCCCCACCCCGACACCCCACCCCGGGCGCGGGCACCGGGATGGGGTACGTCACGGGCGCCGGCGGGGGCGGAGCAGCCGC
>JBKBLH010000017.1:0-109826 GCA_046296475.1 Reyranella sp. | reverse complement strand
AGCTCTATCTCTTCCGCCCCCTCTCCCCCGCTTGGGGGTTTGGTTGGGTGTGGGGATTGCACCCGGCCTCGCCCCCTCACCTAGCCTCTCCCCCTAGCGGGGGAGAGGAACATGATTGGCGATGATGACGGCAGATTTCCCCCTCCTCGACGTGAAGGGTTTACGCACGGAGTTCCGCTCCGGCGGCAGCTCGTTCGCGGCCGTCGACGGCATCAGTTTCACGCTTGCGCCCGGCGAAACGCTGGGGATCGTCGGCGAATCGGGCTGCGGCAAGTCGGTGACCTCGCTCTCGATCATGCGGCTGGTACCCAACCCGCCCGGCAGGATCACCGCCGGTGAGATCAGGCTGGAAGGCCGCAATCTCCTCGACCTGCCGGAGAGCGAGATGCGCGCCGTGCGCGGCGACGACATCGCCATGATCTTCCAGGAGCCGATGACCAGCCTCAACCCGGTGCAGACCGTGGGCGAGCAGATCGTCGAGGCCGTGCAATTGCACCGTCCGCTGGGCGCCGCGGAAGCCCGCGCCCGGGCGCTCGAGATGCTGCGGCTGGTGAAGATCCCCTCGCCCGAGACCCGGCTCGACGAATATCCCCACCAGCTCTCGGGCGGCATGCGCCAGCGCGTGATGATCGCCATGGCGCTGGCCTGCGACCCGAAGCTGCTGATCGCCGACGAGCCGACCACGGCGCTCGACGTCACCATCCAGGCGCAGATCCTCGACCTGCTGCGCGACCTGCGCGAGCGCACGGGCGCGGCGATCATGCTCATCACCCACGATCTCGGCGTGGTGGCCGAACTCGCGCACCGGGTGATCGTCATGTATTCCGGCCGCATCGTCGAGGAGGCGCCGGTCGGCCTGCTGTTCGCCGACCCGCAGCATCCCTATACGCTGGGCCTCCTGGGTTCGATCCCGCGGCTGGGCAGCGACGGCGACGAGCGGCTCACCGCCATCGAGGGCGTCGTGCCCAACCCCTATGCCCTGCCGCCCGGCTGCCGCTTCAGCCCGCGTTGTCCGCTGGCCGACGAGAAGTGCCGCGCCGAGCAGCCCGCCCTGCGCGAAATTGCACCTGGCCACCGCGCCGCCTGCTGGAAGGCGCCGCTCGATCTGGTTCTCGCCGAGGCCGCCGAATGACCACCGAGCCCCTCCTCTCCGTCTCCGGCCTCGCCAAGCACTTCCCGGTGAAACGCGGCATCGTCTTCCAGAGCGCGGTCGGCACAGTGCGCGCCGTCGACGGCCTCACCTTCGACGTTGCGCCCGGCGAGACGCTGGCGCTGGTCGGCGAATCCGGATGCGGGAAGTCGACGACGGGCCGGCTGGTGCTGCGCCTGATCGAGGCGACCGAGGGCACTATCCGTTTCGACGGCCGCGACGTGCGCAGCCTCTCCCGCAGCGCATTGCGCGATCTGCGCCGCGACATGCAGATCATCTTCCAGGACCCCTACGCCTCGCTCAACCCGCGCCTCACTGTGGGCGAGACGCTGGCGGAGCCGCTGCGCCTGCACGGGCTGGCATCCGGCGCCGCACTGCGCCGCCGCATCGACGAGCTGCTGGACGAGGTGGGGCTGTCGGCCTGGCACGCGCTGCGCTATCCGCACGAATTCTCCGGCGGCCAGCGCCAGCGCATCGGCATCGCCCGCGCACTCGCCTCACAACCGAGGCTGATCGTCTGCGACGAGCCGGTGTCGGCGCTCGACG
The DNA here is from genome assembly GCA_046296475.1 of Reyranella sp. Classification (GTDB taxonomy): domain Bacteria; phylum Pseudomonadota; class Alphaproteobacteria; order Reyranellales; family Reyranellaceae; genus Reyranella. The sequence continues at coordinate 108,130 of JBKBLH010000017.1, read as the reverse complement.
TCTCGATCCAGGCCCAGGTCATCAACCTGATGCAGGACCTGAAGGGCAAGTTCGGCCTTTCCTACATCTTCATCGCCCACGACCTCGCCGTCGTGCGCCACATCTCCGACCGCGTCGCCGTCATGTATCTCGGCAAGATCGTCGAGCTGGCGCCCAAGCGCAGCCTGTTCGCCCGGCCGCGCCATCCCTACACGCAGGCACTGCTGTCAGCCGTGCCGGTCCCCGACCCGACCGCCCAGCGCGCCCGCATCCGCCTGGCCGGCGACGTGCCCAGTCCCCTCAATCCACCCCGGGGCTGCCGCTTCCACACACGCTGCCCCTACGCCCAGGATCGTTGCCGGCAGGAGGAGCCCCTGCTGCGCCCGCTGCAGGATGGCGCCGGCGCCGACGGCCAGGTCGTGGCCTGCCACTTCGCCGAAAGCATCGTCCCGCCGGCGCTCGTGCCGGAAAACGACCCGCCCTACGCCCGCCGGCTGGCCGCACTGCGCAAGCTCTCGGTGGCGGCGTAGGCGTCAACCGCGGGCTGGATTCGGCCCTGCGCCGTCTCTTCAGGCCGCCACAAACGCAATAAACGAAATAAACGAAACAATTGAATGGAAAAGGGGCCTCCCGCGCGCAGATCCGGAGAAGCCTTCATCCCGAACGCAACGAGGGCCTTTCGTCCTTTTCGAAAACCAACGAGCCCGGACCGCCCTCGAATGCCTTCGGGCGGGCTCTGCCGCGGCCCCGGCCGGGACCACGGTCAATCGAGCGCAATCACTTCCTCGACGAAAGAGTCCAGGACCAGATCGTCAGACGATCCAAGAAGCCAAAGGCAATTCACGTCGAACGTCAGGATGCGACGATCCCACCACCGCTGGATGAGGTCGCGCAGTACCTCGGCTTCCCCGGCCTCCAGGTGATCGACGAAGTTGAACAGGCCGACGAGGTACAGGTCGGTCTCGGTCCTGCCGAGACTCCCCTGAATCCGGCGCAGCAGGTTCGTGCCGTTCCGGCACTCCGGGTAGACGCGCAGATAGAGCCGGCCGACGTTGATGTTGCCGGAGAACAGGCCACGCACCTCGACACGCAATGGGCCGAACTGCCTAAGAGCGGCCTTCTCGTCGTCAGAAACGCGATACGGCACATCCTTCGACAGGGATCCGCAGACCGTTGCGTGAAGCCTCTCCCGGCGCTTCGCCAGCAGGTCCCAGGCGATCTTGTCCGCGAAAGGCGCATTCCTGAGGTCGGCCTCCAGTTCCCGATAGGCCACCGACCCTTCGAGGGCATCGGGAGGAACCGGCATCACCAGCGAGAAGATTCGCTCGTGCCGCCCCATCCGATAGGTCGCGCCGGGCCGCGACCTGATGACGTCGGGATGATCCGGCGCGACCAGGGGCAGGTGCGCGAGTCGATAGGCCTCGTCCAGACGGAGCTTCTCCCCCGGCGCGAACCCCGTCCGGCTCCGGAGATAGCCAAGATCGGAATCAGAACAGAAATATCCAAGCCAGCTTCCGTCAGGCGTCCGGAACACCAGAAGTCGTCGAGTACTCGAAGTGCAGCGGCGTCTCGGGATGGATCAGCGCATAGGCCGAACGCGCGGCGATCGCCGCTTCCGCGAAGCCGGTCAGGATCAGCTTCAGCTTGCCGGGATAGGTGACGACGTCGCCGATACCGAAAATGCCCGGTTTGTTCGTCGCAGCGGTCGCGGGATCGACCTCGATCTGGTTGCGCTCCAGCGCCAGCCCCCAGTCGGCGATCGGGCCCAGCGACATCGAGAGGCCGAAGAAGGGCAGCAGCGCGTCGGCCTCGATGCGCTTCGTTGCCCCGTCGAGCGTTGCCACCGTAACCGCCGTGAGCTGGCCGCCTGCACCTTCGAGGCCGTGGAGCTGGTAAGGCACGACCAGGTCGATCCTGCCCTGCTTCGCCAGCGCCTTCAGGCGCGCCTCGCTGTCGGGCGCGGCGCGGAACCGGTCGCGGCGGTGAATCACCGAGACCCGGCCCGCGATCTCGGTCAGCGACAGTGCCCAGTCGACCGCCGTGTCGCCGCCGCCCGCGATCACCACCCGCTTGCCGCGGAAGGTCTCGCGCTGGGTGACATAGTAGAAGACGCTCCTGCCCTCATAGGCCTCGATGCCCGGCAGCGGCGGCCGGTTCGGGCCGAAGGCGCCGACGCCGGCGGCGACGATCACCGCCTTGGCCTGCAGCACGGTGCCTTTGGACGTCGTCAGACGCCAGAAGCCGCCGGTCAGCGGCTCCAGCGCTTGGACCTGCTCGCCCAGGTGATAGACGGGCCGGAAGGCGGCCGCCTGGGCCTTCAGCCGGACGATCAGCTCGGCCGCCTCGATGCGGGGAAAACCCGGAATGTCGTAGATCGGCTTCTCCGGATACAGCGCGGTGCATTGTCCGCCGGCATCGTCCAGCACGTCGACGACGTGGCAGTTCAGGCCAACCATGCCGCATTCGAACACGGAGAAGAGGCCGACCGGCCCCGCGCCTATGATGACGACGTCGGTCTGCTGGGTGTGTCCGTTTGCCATGGTGGCAAATTGGCTTGGACGAGGCGCAAATGAAAGCCCTCAGTCACGCGCTTCCGAAATGCGCGGCAGCCCGGTTCAGACGATCAGGAAGTCCTGATTGCTCAGCGCAGGCGCCCCGGTCAGCACGGCAAATTGCGTGGCGCCGCCGGCCCCGGCGCCGTTGCTGTCATAGAACAGTGCGCCGGTGGTCGCGTTGTAGACGATCTGTGGCCCTGCACCGGTCGCGGCGCCGACGGCGAACTGGCTGGCCTCGAGCTCTCCCGGATTCAGCCCGAGGAAATAGAACTCCTGGTGGATTTCGATCGTGTCGACGCCGATCTCGAAGTCGACGATGCGGTCGATGTTCGCGGTCGGGCTGATCGGCGAGTCGAACACGAAGGAATCGGCGCCGATGCCCCCGGTCATGGTATCGTTGCCCAGACCACCGTTCAGCCGGTCGTTGGCGGCACCGCCGTCCAGCGCGTCGCGACCATCCGAACCAAACAGGGAATCGCCACCGTCGCCGCCCTTGAGGGTGTCGTTGAAGGCCGACCCTGACAGGGTGTCGCCGTTGACGGAGCCCGTGACGTTGATCGCCGACGTGATGCCGGAATCGCGGATTTCGACCGAGTTCTGCCCCGAGATCCCCGTCGTGAAATCGATCTTCCCGCCGTCGCCCCGGAGCGAAATCGATATCTGCATGTCTTCCTCGGCCAGGTCTGCCGTGAAGAACTGGAACGACGCGACCTGCTTCGCCGTGGCGTTGAGAAAGCCGTAATAGGTGTCGAGTGTCTCGACTCTCGAGATGACGAACCGACCGAGATCGGCAGACCTCACCGTGTCGTTCCCGAGGCCCCCATCGACCCTGCCCGTGCTGGTGCTCGCGCCGTCGAGCAGGATCGTGTCGTCGCCACGTCCTGCATAGATCAGGGCGCTCTCGCCGGTGGTCGCGATGGTGTCGTCGCCCGCGCCGGCACGGAACTCGTCGTTGCCCAGCCCGCCGATCAGGGTATCCGCGCCCGCGGTACCGACCAGCGTGTTGTCGAGTTCGTTGCCCGTCAACGTCAGGCCGATCGCGTCGAGGGTGGCGCGCAGGAACTCGACCTCCTGCCCCGCCGCCAGTGCATAGTTCACGCTCGCATAGACGGTATCGATGCCTCCGCCTACGGCCTCCGCCACCGTGTCGAGCGCGTCGTCGACATAGTAGATGTCATTGCCGGCACCGCCGATCAGGTCATCGACTCCGGACAGGCCGTTGAGCGTATCGTCCCCATCCTCACCGGACAGCGTGTCGTCGCCGGCACCACCATGAAGTTCATTGTCGAGATCGTTGCCAGTGCCGGCGAAATTGCCCGACCCGACGAATCTCGCCTGCTCGACATTGGCGCCGAGGACATAGTTCGACAGAGAGACGAAGACGGAATCGATACCCTCGTCCGCTGCCTCCGTCACCACGTCACCGGCCTGGTGGACGTAGTACCAGTCGTTGCCGTCGCCGCCGATCATGATGTCGTCGCCCGCGCCGCCGGCAAGCAGATCGTCGCCGTTCCCACCGTCGAGCGTGTCGGAGCCCGCGCCACCGTAGAGCTTGTTGTTGAGATCGTTGCCCGTACCGGCAAAGTCGCCGAATCCGCGAAATCTCAACTGTTCGGTATTGGCTGCGAGGGTGTAACTCGAAAGAGTGGTGAAGACGATGTCGATGCCTTCGTTCTCCGATTCCGTCACGACGTCGCCGGCATTCTCGACGAAGTACCGGTCGTTGCCGGTGCTGCCGATCATCACATCCGCGCCGCCGGCACCGGCAAGCACATCGTCGCCGCCGTAACCGCTCAGGAGGTCGTCCTCGTTCGTAGCGAACGGCTGGCCGGGCACGGTGCTCTCGGTCGTGATCCGGTCGTTACCGCCGGTACCCTCGATGGTCGCCATGTCACGAACTCCCCGGCATCCCAGGATGCCAAATCGGGGTAAAGGCTTACGCCCCGTACCGACACACTCACACAGTGCAAGCTACTGCAGATCGGCGGGCGGGTCATCCGCATCGGACGCACACCGAAGATCGGCCGAGCGTGCGGGGTGTCAAATTCCCGACTTGATTTGGGAAAAACTCCCACCCACCAATCGGCTCGCCATTCCAATCGGTTGGTGGGGGAATTGGTAGCTGGGGGCGGACTTGAACCGCCGACCCCGGCATTATGAGTGCCGTGCTCTAACCAGCTGAGCTACCCAGCCACGGGTCGGCGCTTTTATGCGGCCGGGCCTCGATCTGTCAAGAAAAGCGATGGTGTGGGTTCAAGCCCTGATCGGCGCACCGTCCAGCCCGTCCACCGGCTCCCCGAGGAAGCGTAGGATGGTCGGGGCGATGTCGACGAGGCTGGTCGTGCGGCCGGCTTCGCCCTGGCCGAAATCAGGATGGACGAAACTCAGGAACGGCCTGGTTTCAGCCGGTCCCAGACCGCCATGATGGCCACAGCCGATCTCCGGCGCGCCTTCGCCGTCCTCGACCAGCCAGCGCGTGCCGGCGACGCCATGGTCGTTGGTCTCGTCGTGACGCGCCGTGTCCACCGCGGCCACCAGCGCGCCGGCCGCCAGGCCTGTCGCGGCCAGCGCCTCGCCCGTCAGAATCGAGCCGGCCCACGGCTCACGGCGCATCTTCGGCAGCACGTCCTTGACGGCAGCCCGCGCCTTGCCAAGCGCATAGATCAGCGCCGACGTGCCCTGCGACGCCACGCCGATGCGGCCCTCCTTCAACTCGGCCTCGAGGCCGCTCTCGGCCAGCCAGTTGCCGATATGGACGGAGCGGCCGATCGTTTCGTGGCCGTGGTCCGAACCGACCGCCAGCAAGGTGTCGAACCGCCCGTCGTGCGCCGCCACGGCCTCGACGACCTGCGCCACCAATCGGTCGGTGACCTCCAGGGCGTGGATATGGGCGGACGAGCCCAGGGCGTCGTGGTGCAGGGTGAGATCGGGATTGGCCAGCCACAGGATGGCCAGCCCGAAGTCGGCCGACGGAACGACCTCCGCGCAGAAGCGCCGGGTCATTTCGATGTCGCCGTCGAGATCGTGGCTCACGTCGAGATGGGCGTCGCCGGTGAGCGTCATTCCACCGCGACCGAACGAGCCGGCGCGATGCAGTACCGTACCGAAATGGTCGGGGTCGAGAAAATAGGCCGCGCCGGGCGAGACGTTCGAATAGGCGACCTGACCGCCCGACTTCGCCAGCCGCTCGGCCATCGTCGGCACACGCAGGGTGCCCCCCGTCACGCGGCGCATGGTTTCGCGGAAGGACGGCGCACCCACATTGTGGACCGTGATCCGCCCCTTTTCGACCAGGGCCATCTGGTTGCCCTCCAGCCCGTGCCGCCCCGGAAGGCACCCGGTGGCGATCGAGGCGGCGGAGACGCGCGTGACCGAGGGAAAGACCGCGCGATGGTCGTCGGCGCGGAACCCTCTGGCCAGCAGGCGCGCCAGGGTGGGCGTGCGCGCCTCGTCGATCCATTCGGCACCAAGGCCGTCACACACGATCAGGATCGCCCTGCGGTGCCGGGAAGCGTTCATCAGACCATGATAGACCATGCCCGGGCTCGGGGAATCGTCATTCCGGCTGGATGCCCGCCTGCGAAACGATGCGGTCGCTCTTGACCACCTCGTCGTTCACGAACTGGCGGAACTGTTCGGCGGTCGAGCCGACGGGCACTGCGCCCTGGTCGCGTAGCGCGCTTTGGACCTCGGCGGCGGCAAGCGCACCGACCAAGCCGACGCGGAGCTTGTCGACGATCTCCTTCGAGGTGCCCTTGGGCACGGCGACGCCGACCCAGGTATTGAACTCGTAGCCGGGGAAACCCAGCTCGGCCACCGTCGGCACGTCCGGGAGCGCCTCCGAGCGGGCCGCAGAGGTCACGGCGAGCGCCCGCAGCTTGCCCGACCGGACCAGCGGCACGGCGGGCGGCACACTGCTGACGGCCATGTCGATGTGTCCGCCGACGGCATCCTGCACCAGCGGACCCGAGCCCTTGTAGGGAATGTGGACGAACTTCGCCTTCGCCATGCTCGACAGGAGTTCGGCGGCGAGATGCTGCGGGCTGCCGCGGCCGATCGATCCGTAGCTCACGGTGTCGGGCGTGGCGCGCGCAGTTTCGATCAGCCCCTGCAACGATCGCGTGGAGTTCGCGGGCGCGACGAAGACCAGCGGGAAGGTCGCCAACAGCGTCACCGGCTCGAAGTCGGTGCGCGGATCGTAGGTCATGTTCCTGAACAGGCTGGCGTTGATCGCCATCTCGCTCGCCGCACCGAACAGGACCGTGTAACCGTCGGCTGGCGCCCTGGCCACGCTCGCGGCGCCGATCATGCCGGTGGCGCCGGGCTTGTTCTCGATGACAACCGTCTGCCCGAGCACCTCCGACAGGCGCGCGGCCATGGCCCGGCCGGTGATGTCGGTGCCGCCGCCGGGCGGATAGGGAATGATCAGCTTGACCGACTTGGCGGGATAGGTGTCCGCGCGCGCAGCCGAGGGCGCCGCCGCCGAGAAGGCCAAGAGGAGTGCCGCGAGGGAATCGCGACGCGAGAAGGGACGCTGGGGCGTGTCGCTCGTCATGCCCGGCCTTATCCGGGCAACCGGTGACGCGGCGGTTACAGGTTCATGGCGAGCGGCGGATGAAACCACCGCCCAGCACGCGACTGCCTGTCGCGGCGTCGTAGACCACGCAGGCCTGCCCCGGCGAAACCCCAACTTCCGGCTCGGCGAAGCGCACGACCGCCCCTTCGTCCGTCAGCGCGATCTCCGCCGGACGCAACGACTGGCTGGAGCGCACACGGACCTGCACCGGCAGCGAGTGTTCGAACGCCTCGCCCAGCCAGTTCACGTCGTACAACTCGATCTCGTCCCGGCCGAGCGCCGAGCGCGGGCCCACGACGACACGCCGGGAATCCGGCTCGAGGCGCACGACGTAGAGCGGCTCGTTTTCGGTACCTTCGCGTCCGCCCAGCGCCAGACCACGGCGCTGTCCCACCGTGTAGCGCACGATACCCTCGTGCCGCCCGACGACAGTGCCCACCATGTCGACGATGTCGCCCGGTTCGACGGCCTCCGGCCGCAGCTTCTGGACGACCGACGCATAGTTGCCCTGGGGCACGAAACAGATGTCCTGACTGTCGGGCTTGTCCGCGACCGCGAGGTCGAAGCGTCCGGCCAGGGCCCGCGTCTCGCTCTTGGGCAGGTCGCCGAGGGGAAAACGCAGGAAGTCGAGCTGATCACGTGTCGTGCCGAACAGGAAATAGCTCTGATCGCGCGCCGGATCGGCACCGCGATGAAGCTCGGGCCCGGCCTCACCCATTACGCGCCGGACATAGTGGCCGGTTGCCAGCGCGTCGGCACCGAGCTCGTGCGCGGTCCGCAGCAGATCGCGGAACTTCACGGTGCGATTGCAGGCAATGCAGGGGACCGGCGTCTCGCCCCGCGCATAGGCATCGGCGAAGGACTCCATGACCTCGGTGCGGAAGCGGCTCTCGTAGTCCAGCACATAGTGCGGGATCGAAAGGCGCCCGGCGACCTGGCGCGCGTCCTGGATGTCCTGGCCCGCGCAGCAGGCGCCCGACTTTCCCACCGCAACGCCGTGGTCGTAGAGCTGCAAGGTGATACCCACCACGTCGTAGCCCTGCTCCTTCAGGAGCGCCGCCGTCACCGACGAATCGACGCCGCCCGACATGGCGACGACCACGCGGGTTTCCGCGGGCGACTTGTCGATGCCGAGGGAATTCAGGGAAGACAGGCGGGACATGGCGCGGCCTATATAGGCCGCCGTCCCTGCCCCCGCCAGCCGCCGCTAGTCGCGGCGATAGCCACTGTCGCGAACGACCTTGGCGACGCCGTTGCGGTCGTAGACGATGGCGACCCGGTCGCCCATCTGGATGTCGCCATCGTCACGCTGGGCGACAGTCACGCGCTGCCCGTCGTCGCGCTGGACCGTGACCTCGATGCCGCGCCGTGGTGCGCTCTGGTCGATCGCGGTTCCCGCGATACCCCCCGCAACGGCGCCCAACAGGCCACCGACCACGGCGCCGCCCGCAGAATTCGTAATCGCACCGCCGGCCACGGCGCCGCCCACCGCGCCGACACCGCCGCCGATCAGAGTGCCATCGCTCACGCCGGAACTCCGGCCTCCGCGAACCTGGACTTCGCGAATGGAGACCACCCGTCCCTGCTCGCCGCGGTAGCTCGCGCCCTGTGCGGAGGTATTGACCACGCCGGGTTGGACCGCGCCGCTACTGCCATTGCAGGCGCCCAACCCCATTGCGAGGACGGCGGGAACGAGGAGACCGACGCGCCATTTACGGAACATGAAGAAGGACACCTTTCGCACTCTCTGGCCAAGACGAACGTGAGGGGCTCAATCCGGGTTGCGCGACGTATCGCGCACGACGCGCGCAACGCCGCGACCATCCTGAACGATCTGTACGCGATCTCCGAGCTGAACGTCCCCGTCGTCGCGCTGCGCCACCGTGACACTCTGGCCGTCGTCACGCTGCACGGTGACTTCGATGCCCGGCCCGCCACTGCGCTGGCCGCCGGCGATCGTGCCGGCAATAGCTCCGCCGACCGCGCCCAGAACGAGGCCCACGACACCGCCGCCCACCGTCTGACTTGTAATCGCACCGAGGGTGGCGCCGATACTACCGCCGATGAGGCCGCCCATCAGGGCGCCGTTGCCGCTGTTGGTGCCGCCGCCCCCCCCCGCCAGACCGACCTCGCGAATGGAGACGACGCGACCGCTGCCGACCGGCGCCGCGTAGGCGACCTGGCTGGGCGCTCCGGGTGGGGGGACGTTCGAGGGACCGCTATAGACCGGCGCGTTCGAACCTACGATTCCGGGTTGGACCGCGTTGGACGCGCAGGCGCCTAGTCCTGCTGCCAGCACCAGCGGCAGCAGCAGAGGACGCATTCTCGACGCCATCATGGGGGGCCCCTCCCGGATCGCCATGTGTCGCCCACGTTTCCGGCCAAAATGCGGCGTCCGGCAGGCGCCCGCGCTAGTCCCGTTCGTCGATCCAGGCGGCCTGGATCGCCTCGAGGATTTTCTCGTTCGAGCGCGTCGCATCGTCCTCGAAATCCGGCAATTCCATCACCCAACGATGCAGGTCGGTGAACCGCAGGTTGACATTGTCGACCTCGGGGTGGCGCTCCTCGAGCTCGATCGCGATGTCCTGCACGTCGGTCCAGCGCAGCTTGCGGGCCATCGGCCTCTCCTACTTGTCGACCATCATGTTGCGGGTCGCCGCCGGCAGCTTGACAACAAGCCCGTCGAGCGCCTCCGTCATGCGGATCTGGCATCCCAGCCGCGACGTGTGCGTGAGACCGAACGCAAGGTCGAGCATGTCCTCCTCGTCGTCGCTGGCGGGTGCGAGCTTCTCGAACCAGACGTTCTCGACCACGACATGGCAGGTCGAGCAGGCAAGCGACCCCTCGCAGGCACCCTCGATGTCGACATGGTTGCGATGCGCGATCTCGAGCACCGAAAGGCCCAGCGGCGCATCGACTTCCTTTCGTGTGCCGTCCCGCAGCACAAACGTCATCTTCGGCATCTCTTGCTCCGTTACTCGCCGACCCGGCTTTCGAGATCGCCCATCGACATGCCCGACAGCGCCTCGCGGATACCGCGATCCATGCGCCGCTCCGCGAAGGGCTTGGACAGCGTCTCGAGCGCCTCGGCCGCCGCGTTGATCTCGTCCCGGCTCTCGCCGTCCATCGCCCTCTCCAGCCGAGCGCGCCCCGCATCGATCGCCGCACGCTCCTCGCCCGACAGCAGTTTGCCATCCTTCGTGAGCGCTGCTTCCAGCGCCAGAATGCCACGCCTTGCCTCGACCTTCGCCTCGGTCAGGAGGCGAAGGTTCATGTCGGCCTCGGCATGGTCCATGCTGTCGTAGAGCATGTCCGCCATGTCCTCGTGGCTGAGGCCATAGGATGGCTTGACCTCGACCCGTTGCGCCACGCCCGTGGTGCGCTCCTCGGCCGAGACCGTGAGCAGCCCGTCGGCATCGACGGCAAAGCTCACGCGGATGCGCGCCGCACCGGCGGTCATCGGCGGAATGCCCAGAAGCTCGAACCGCGCGAGGCTGCGACAGTCGGCGACCATCTCGCGTTCGCCCTGGACCACATGGATCGACATGGCGCTCTGGCCATCCTGGTAGGTCGTGAAGTCCTGGGCGAGTTGGGCGGGTATCGGCGTGTTGCGCGGCACGATCTTCTCGACGATGCCACCCATCGTCTCAAGGCCGAGCGACAACGGGGTCACGTCGAGCAGCAGCGTGTCGCCACCGCCGGTCAAAGCCTCGGCCTGCAAGGCGGCGCCGAGCGCCACGACCTCGTCGGGATCGATGTCGGTAAGTGGCGGCTTGCCGATCATCCCGGCGACCTTCGTGCGCACCAGCGGCACGCGCGTCGAGCCGCCCACCAGTACCACTCCCTCGACGTCCGCCGCGTCCATGCCGGCATCAGCCAGAACGCTGCGCGAGATATCGAGCGTGCGCGCCACGGGGCCAGCGGCCATGGCATCGAACTCTTCGCGCGTCAACGTGTGGAAGGACGGGACGCCTCCGATCTCGAGACGACCCGAGGTCTGGTCGCGATCGGAAAGCTGTTCCTTCATATGGCGGGCCAGGGCGAGCGCCGCCTTCACCGCCGTCTCGTCGATCTCGTCGGCAAGTCCATCACGCCGGCGCTCCTCCAGCATGCGCTCGGCGACGGCCCGGTCGAAATCGTCGCCGCCCAGCGCCGTGTCGCCACCGGTGGCCAGCACCTGGAAGACGCCCTTCTCAAGCCGAAGCAGCGAGAAGTCGAAAGTTCCGCCACCCAGATCGTACACCGCGTAGAGTCCCTCCGCTCCCTTGTCGAGGCCGTACGCCAGGGCGGCCGCCGTCGGCTCGTTGACCAGCCGGAGCACCTCGAGACCGGCCACCCGCGCGGCATCCCGCGTTGCGGTGCGCGCGGCATCGTCGAAATAGGCGGGAACGGTGATGACGGCCCGCTCTACGGGTTTTTCGAGGGCCGCCTCGGCGCGGACGCGCAGCGCCTTCAGAATTTCGGCGGAAATCTCGACGGGGGAACGCGCCTTGCCGCCGATCCGCAGTTTCACCATGTCGGTTTCGCCGGTACCAGGCTCGACCTCGTAAGGTAGAACGCCGGCCACGGCGTGAAGGTCCGCCGCACCGCGGCCCATCAGGCGCTTGATCGAAGCGACGACGTTGCGCGGTTCACTGGCCGCGAGGGTGAGCGCTTCGTCGCCGACCAACACGCCGCCCGCTTCCGGATAGGCCACGACCGAGGGCACGAGCGCCCTGCCCGCCTCGTCGTGCAGCGCCGCCGGCGTCCCGCCGCGCGCGATCGCGACCACCGAATTCGTCGTGCCGAGATCGATGCCGACCGCCAGCGAGCCCTCGCCGGCATGCGGCAAGGGTGTTTCGCCCGGTTCGTGGATCTCCAGCAGGGTCATACGTTCGACCGATCGATGTTCATGCGTCGGGCCCGCGCTTCCTCGGCAAACTTGTCGAGATAGCGCAGGCGAAGGAGCGCCTTTCTGATGGCGGCCCTGTCGTTTGCCAAGAACAAACTGGCGAGCCCCGACAGGGCCTTCTGGACGCCCTGGCGCGCTTCGGAAGCCAAGTGCTCGACCGCTTCCGGCGTGTCGGCGTCATGCAGTGCCTCGCGCGCTTCCATAGCCTCCATGAGCAGGTCCGGGTCGTCGATCGTCTTGCCGTCACCCGGCAAATCCACGCCGGCCAGCCCGGCCATATAGAACGCGCGGCTCAGCGGATCCTTCAGGGTGCGATAAGCCTCGTTCAGCGAGGCCGCTTCAGCGGAAGCTCGTGCCCGCTCCTCGGGCGCCTTTGAGACGAAGCGGTCGGGATGCCACTGGCGCTGGAGCGCGAAATAGGCCCGGTCCAGCGCTGCAGTATCGAGGTCGAGCGTCGCCGGCAATCCCAGCCGCGCGAAATGATCCATGACCGGACTTCAGACGTGGAAGGATTCGCCGCAGCCGCAGCGGCCCTTCTCGTTGGGGTTCCGGAACACGAAGCCCGACTTCAGCTTCTCTTCCTCGTAGTCCATCTCGGTCCCGATCAGGAACAGCGAGGCCTTCGGATCGACCAGCAGCTTGATGCCCTCGGCCTCGATGACCTCGTCCATCGGTTCCTGCTTGTCGGCGAACTCCAGCGTGTAGCTGAGGCCAGAGCAGCCCTTTGTACGCACGCCGATGCGAATGCCCGCCGTCGGCTTGCCGCGACCGTCGATCAGCGCCTTCACGCGCTCGGCCGCAAGCGGCGTCACCGTCATCAGCTTCGGACGGGGGCGGCGGGCACGCGGCACGGCGGGCGTCGCCGGCTTCGGGGTCTCGGTGGTCGTGGTCATACGCGGGGCTCCGAAATGAGCTACTCGGCCTTCCTGGTCGCCTTGGCGCGATAGTCGGCGATCGCCGCCTTGATCGCATCCTCGGCCAGGACGGAGCAGTGGATCTTCACCGGCGGCAAAGCCAGGTGCTTGGCGATATCGGTGTTCTTGATCGCCTCGGCCTCGTCGATCGTCTTGCCCTTCACCCACTCGGTCACGAGCGAGCTGGAGGCGATGGCCGAACCGCAGCCGAAGGTCTTGAACTTCGCGTCCTCGATCAGCCCGTCGGCGCCCACCTTGATCTGCAGTTTCATCACGTCGCCGCAGGCCGGTGCGCCGACCAGGCCGGTGCCGACATCCTCGGCCGTCTTGTCGAACGAGCCGATGTTGCGCGGGTTCTCGTAGTGATCGATCAGCTTCTCGCTGTAGGCCATGACATTCTCCTCAATGCTCGAGCAGCGCCCGATAAAGTCAGTGGGCAGCCCACTCGATGGATTTGATATCGATGCCTTCCTGGGCCATCTCCCAGAGCGGGCTCATCTCACGCAGCTTGTTGACGTGGCGCACCAGCTCGTCGACCGCGGTATCGACCTCGTGCTCCGTCGTGAAGCGGCCGAGGCCGATGCGCAGAGAGGTGTGCGCCATGTCCTCCTCGACACCCAGGGCGCGCAGCACGTAGCTGGGCTCCAGCGACGCCGAGGTGCATGCCGAACCCGACGAAACCGCCAGGTTCTTGATACCCATCATCAGCGACTCGCCTTCGACATACGCGAAACTGATGTTGAGATTGCCGGGGATACGATGCTCGAGGTCGCCGTTGACGACGATGTCCGTCAGCTTCGCCCGCAGGCCCTTCAGCATGCGTTCTTGGAGCTTCTTCAGCCGCTTGGCTTCGGCGTCCATCTCCTTCATGCAAATCTCGGCCGCCTCGCCCAACCCGACGCAGAGCGGCGTCGGCAGGGTGCCGGACCGGAAGCCGCGCTCCTGGCCGCCGCCGACGATCATCGGCACCAGGCGAACACGCGGCTTGCGGCGGACGTAGAGCGCGCCGATACCCTTGGGCCCGTAAATCTTGTGACCCGAGATGCTCATCAGGTCGATGTTCAGCGCCTCGACATCGAGCGGGATCTTGCCAGCGGCCTGCGCCGCATCGGTGTGGAAGAAGACCTTCTTCTCGCGGCAGATCCTGCCGATCTCGGCCAGCGGCTGGATGACGCCGATCTCGTTGTTCACGGCCATGACCGAGACGAGCACCGTCTTGTCGGTGATCGCCGCGCGCAGCACGTCGAGGTCGAGCAGCCCGTCCTTCTGGACCGGCAGGTAAGTGACCTCGAAGCCCTGCTGCTCCAGATGGCGACAGGTATCGAGCACGCACTTGTGCTCGGTCACCGTCGTGATGATGCGATTCTTCCGGTCCTTGTAGAACTCGGCGACGCCGCGGATGGCGAGGTTGTTCGACTCCGTGGCGCCGGAGGTGAAGATGACTTCCTTCTCGTCGGCCCCGATCAACTTGGCGACCTGGCCGCGTGCCTTCTCGGTGCCTTCCTCGGCTTCCCAACCGTAGGCGTGGCTGCGCGAGCCCGAATTGCCGAACTTGTGAGTAAAGTACGGCATCATGGCTTCGAGGACCCGCGGGTCCATCGGCGTCGTGGCCTGATAGTCCAAGTATATCGGCTGATCGTTACGCCGGATTTGGGTAATGGCTGTCATGCTAACCCCTCGAAACTCCTACGCCGCCCTAGCCCTACTATGGGTGTGGGGAATATCCGACTGTCTCACTCGGATATATAGGTCCTGCCATGCTTCGATCAAGCGTTCGATGTCGGTGGACTGCGTATTCCAGCCCAGGCTGACCCTGATCGCACAGGCGGCGTCCGCAGCCGGCACGCCCATCGCCTCGAGGACCGGCGACCGCTGGACCTTCCCGGATGAACAGGCTGCCCCGGCGCCAATGCAGACACCAGCAAGATCAAGCGCCATTACCTGCGTCTCGGCCAGTACGCCCGGCATGGAAATACAGCTCGTGTTGCCAACCCGCCTGGCCTTTACACCGAAAACTTTGGCGTCCGCGGCGATCCGGACAATGTCAAATTCCAGACGATCGCGGAGTTTCGAGACGTCGAGCCCCGAACCGGCCTCGACCGCAGCGGCGCCGAACCCGGCAATGCCCGAGACATTCTCCGTCCCAGCTCGGCGATTGGTTTCCTGCCCCCCGCCACGACGATCCGGCGAGAATGGCGCCCCGTTGCGCACAACCAGCGCCCCGACACCGGCCGGGCCGCCCAGCTTGTGGGCCGAAAGGCTCAGGTAGTCGGCGCCGAGGTCCCGCAAGTCGATCTGCACCTTCCCCGCGCCCTGTACGGCATCACAATGGACCAGCGCGCCGGCGGCCCGCGCGAGGCGCACGACCTCGGTGATGGGCTGCAGCACGCCGGTCTCGTTGTTCGCGAGCATGACCGAGACCAACGCCGGCTCGGCCGAAGCGGCGAGCGCCCGCTCCAAGCCGGAGAGGTCGAGAACACCGTCACTGTCGACGGGCAGGATCTCCGCCTGCGCCGCCGCGCGACGCACGCTGTCATGCTCAACCGCCGAAACCAGTACGCGCCTGCGACCGGCGCCCGCCAAGGCGAGGTTGTTGGCTTCGGTTCCACCTGACGTGAAGATCGTCTCGGTGGCCTTGGCGCCGACGAGAGACGCCACTTCGCGGCGTGCCTCTTCCACGACTGCCCTCGCCCTGCGGCCGGCCGCATGGACCGACGAGGGATTGCCGCCCATCCGGAGCGCTTCGACCATGGCATCGAACGCCGCCGGCCTCAGGGGGCTGGTGGCGTTGTGATCCAAGTAAACGAGGGCGGACATAGGACTCTTAAGCCTAGCTGGCGGCGGCCATCGAGGTTTCGGTATTCACGGCCGCCGGCGTCTCCATGAGGCGCGGCGCCAGCTTGCGCTCCAGGACATCGAGCAGGGTCACCGAGCTCAGGAACAGGTGAATCTGGTTGCCCAGTTCTTCCCACAGGTCGTGCGTCAGGCATTTGCTGCGGTCGGCCCGGCAGCCGGTGGCGCCCATCTCGGTGCAGCGCGTGGCGCTGATCGGCTCGTCGACCGCCAGAATGATCTCCGACACTCTCGTGTCCGCCGAGCCCCGAGCAAGGCGATATCCCCCGCCGGGACCGCGCACACTCTTCACGAGACCGGCGCGCCGCAGGCGGGCGAAAAGCTGCTCGAGATATGACAGGGAGATTTCCTGTCGGGTGGCAATATCCGACAGGGAAACCGGCTTTACCTGGGCATGGCGCGCCAGATCGACCATCGCCATGACGGCGTAACGTCCCTTGGTGCTGAGCTTCACAGCATCCTCCTCACGACCGGAATCGGCCGATCCTCGCTATGGAAACGCCTAAAGTTCTTGAAAACCAAGGCGTTGCTACGATATGCCAGCGCCCCAGACAGGGGTTCTGGACAAAAACCAACCGCGTGGCTCGGGTTTAGATTATCCCAGCAGGTTGGTCAAGTATCGAGGATCCCCGCTCAACAACCGCCAGATCGGTTACGACCAGAGGGTCGATCAGGGTGAGGAACCGGAGTCTCGATGCCTGACGTGATGTTCACCGGCCCCGAAGGTCGACTAGAGGGTCGCTATCATCAGAGCAAGGAAGAGCGCGCGCCGATCGCGCTGATCCTGCATCCCCACCCCCAATATGGCGGGACGATGAACCACAAGGTCGTTTTCTCGCTGTTCCATGTCTTCGTGAATCGCGGCTTCTCGGTCCTGCGGTTCAACACACGCGGCGTCGGTCGCAGCCAAGGACGCTTCGACAACGGAATGGGCGAACTGTCCGACGCCGCCGCGGCGCTCGACTGGCTTCAGGGCATGAACGCCGACGCCAAGTCGTGCTGGATCGCCGGCTACTCGTTCGGCGCTTGGATCGGCATGCAGTTGCTGATGCGCCGACCCGAGATCGACTGCTTCGTCTCGGTGGCACCGCCGGCCAACTCCTACGACTTCGCCTTCCTCGCCCCCTGCCCTTCCTCTGGGCTGATCGTCGGCGCCGAGAAGGACGAAGTGGTGCCTCAGGCCGATATCCAGAAGTTGGTGGCACGCCTCTCGTTGCAGAAGGGCATCACGGTCGAGTCCCGCACCATCAAGGGCGCCAACCACTTCTTCCATGACTCGCTCGACAAGCTTGCCGTCGATGTCGACAAGTATGTCGCCAAGAGCCTGCTCAATCCGCCGGGCCGCGCAACTAGCAACAAGGAGCCCTGATCAGGGCCTCCTGATCAAGGTTGGCTTAGCCGGCCGCCCGTCATCGGACGTGGCGCGCCGGTCGTGCCAGGGAACGTCAGCGGCAGGTCACGCAGGGATCGCACCGCCAGAAACGCGAATGCCTGCGCTTCCAGCGCGTCGCCGTCCCATCCAAGATCATCTGCCGTTACGACCTTGCCTTGCGTCTCCTCGGCGATCGCATGCAGCATGGCCGGGTTGCGCGCCCCGCCGCCGCAGATCACCCATTGCGTCACGCGCGCCGGAAAGTGCTTCGACGCCAATGCGATGGCACGCGCCGTGCCCCGCGTCAGCGTAGCGGCGCCATCGGCGACGCTCAGCCCGTCGGCCCAGCTGTCGTTGAAATCGCCACGATCCAGCGACTTTGGCGGGACCTTCGCAAAGAAGCGGTGCTCGGCGAAGCGTTCCACCCGTCCTCGGTCGACTTTCCCAGCCGCGGCCAGCGCACCGTCTCTGTCGTAACGCTGGCCCGCGCGTCGCGCGCACCAGTCGTCGATCGGGCCATTGCCCGGTCCCGTGTCGAACGCCAGCAGCGCACCGTCGGTCCCGATCCACGTCACGTTGCCGACGCCGCCGACGTTCACGACGGCAAGCGGACGCGGAAGGTCGGCCGAGAGGGCTGCATGGTAGACTGGGACAAGCGGGGCGCCCTGCCCGCCCGCGGCCACGTCGTCCCTGCGCAGGTCGCTCACGACGCGCACGCCCAGCGCCCGCGCGAGCGCTGCGCCATCGCCGATCTGCCAAGTGAAGCGGCGGTCCGGCTGATGGGTGATGGTCTGGCCGTGGAAACCTACGAGATCCAGCGAATCAGCCGGGAACCCCGTCTTCCCGAACCAGGCGTGCACGGCGTCCAGGTGCATTCGGGTAACGACCTGCTCGGCCGCTCGCGTCGCCTCCGACTCCGCCGTGGCGCCGAACGCCGCACGTATGGTGCGACGCGCCTCGTCCGGATAGGGCATCGTCAGGCTGGGGCCGAAAGCGCCCACGCGCTCGCCGTCGGTCTCGATCAGCGCCACGTCGACACCGTCGACCGAGGTGCCGCTCATCAGGCCTAGGGCCCGCAGGAATGATGAAGCCATGGGGGGAATGTGTTACACCCCCGCCGCCTTCGGGGACAATCAGCCAAGCAACGGACCGAGCGGAAGATGTCGGGTTTCAAGTCGGATTTCATGCGCGTCGTGCACGAGCGCGGCATGGTGCATCAGTGCAGTGACAGCGCGCGCCTCGACGAGTTGCTGTCGAGCGGCGTCCGCACGGCCTATATCGGTTTCGACTGCACCGCCGATTCGCTGCATGTCGGCCACCTGCTGCAGATCATGCTTCTGCGCTGGTGGCAGAAGTGCGGTCACAAGCCGATCGCCCTGATGGGGGGCGGCACAACGAAGGTGGGCGACCCCTCTGGCCGCGACGAGACCCGCCAGCTGCTCACGCCGGCTCAGATCGACGCCAATATGGCGAGCATCAAGAGAAGCTTTGCCAACTACCTCACCTTCGGCGAGGGCGCGACCGACGCAGTGATGGCCAACAACGCCGACTGGCTCGACGGCCTCCTGTACATTCCGCTGCTGCGCGACGTGGGCCGGCACTTCTCGGTCAACCGCATGCTCACCATGGACTCGGTGAGGCTGAGGCTCGAGCGCGACCAGCCGCTGTCGTTTCTCGAGTTCAACTACATGATCCTGCAGTCCTACGATTTCGTGGAGCTCAACAAGCGGCATAACTGCATCGTTCAGATGGGCGGGTCGGATCAGTGGGGCAACATCGTCATGGGTGCCGATCTCGGCCGCCGCATGCAGGGCGCCGAACTCTTCGCGCTGACCTCGCCTCTGCTCGCCACCGCCTCGGGCGCCAAGATGGGCAAGACGGCCGCCGGCGCGGTGTGGCTCAATCCGGAACGTCTCTCGCCGTATGAGTTCTGGCAATACTGGCGCAACACCGAGGATGCCGACGTCGGGCGGTTCCTGAAGCTCTTCACAGACCTGCCTCTGTCGGAGGTGGCGCGGCTCGAGGCGCTGCAGGGGCAGGAAATCAACGAAGCCAAGAAGATCCTGGCCACGGAAGTCACCACTCTCGCGCATGGCGGACAGGCGGCAGTGAGTGCCGCCGAGACGGCCCGGCGCACCTTCGAGGAAGGGGCGAAGGCCGACACCCTGCCGACGGTCGAACTGCCCCGCGCCAGGCTGAAGGCGGGCATCGCCGCGTTCGAGCTGATGCACGAAGCCGGGCTTGCCGAAAGCAGGACCGAAGCCCGCAAGCTCATCAAGGGCGGCGGCGGTCGCCTCAACGACAAGCCGATCGCCCACGACACGGCGATGGTGGGAGAAGTCGACCTCGATCCCGAGGGAACGTTGAAGCTTTCAGCCGGACGAAAGCGCCACGTCCTGGTGCGCGCGGTCTAGCGTCGCTCAGGGCGTGCGCTGCATCTCCGGCGAGCCGATGGGCTGACCCGGCGCCTCCGTGCCGGCGTTGGACGGCGCGTTGAATACGTCGCGAAGAGCACCCGGCGCCATCGCGGACATCATGTTGACGTCGGTTTTGAGGTCATCGAACGGGCCGTGGAGCTGGTAGGAGACGGCAAACATCCCGCCATCCTTACCGCCGGTCAGCAGCGGCCCGAGCAGCGGTACGTTAGACAGGAGATTGTTCAGGGCGAAGGCCGGGACGACGATGCCGTTCAGCCGCGCGGTGTCGTTGCCGAGATCGATGACGCCCTGTGTCGTCAGCCCGATCGACTGGCCGCTGGTGCGCCCGTTCCGGATCTGGATACGGTCCCCGGCCTTGGTCAGGTTCGCACTCAGGCTGTCGAACTGCTGCAGTGCATTGCCCGCACTGCTCAATCCGTCGATCGCCGAGTTGAGCGTGCCGATGTCGCGCCGGGGCGTCATCCGCTGCAGGCGATAGGGACCCATCTTGAGGGTTCCCTCGAGCGGCGGGTCCGCCCAGGTGTCGTTGAACTTCCCCTCGATGTGCAGATAGCCGCCCACCAGCCCGTCGATCCAGCCCGCTTCGCTGAGCAGCTGGCCGAAGTCGGCGACGTAGAAGAACAGTGTGCGACCCTGGGCGACCGGCGCAATCCGAAGCGTTGTCCCCTTGCCGCCGCCCATCGTCAGATCTGCCGAGGCGACCCTGTCGCCAACGAGTTCGAGGCGACCGTTGAGGTAACCCAGGGACCCTCGCTTCACGATGACGTTCTGCAACTGGATTTGAGCCTTGGTGCTCGCCCGGGAGACGGAGGCGGCGCCCTTGGGCTCGCGGGCTGCGGCTTGGTTGCGGTTGTGCAGCATGTCGCGCACACGCTGCAGCTCCAGCGCCTGGCCCCTGACTGCAATGTCGATGCCACCCGCGTGCCGCCGCCAATCGACGGCAATGTCGGTCTGGCCGAGTTTGACCTGCTGCAGGCTGATCTGCTGCACGCTGCTGTCGCCGGCGAATCGCACCTGCCCGTTGACCTGCAGCCCGCCGCCACGCCCATCGAAGTCGGCCGTTGCGATCCGGCCACCCGCCGCGAGTTTCAGTGTCACAGTTGCAAGCGAGTCCGTGCCGGCCTCCTTGCCCCAGGCCAGCGGCAGCACTGACAGCTTCGCCGCCTTCATGTCGAAGCGGCCGCCGACCTCGCCGGTCCCATTGGTCGCGACCTGATAGTGCAGGGTCGTGCCGATGGGGCCCACGACATAGGGTTCTATCGACGGAAAGCCAGCCTTCTCCACGAGGGCGGCGGGTATCGTCCCCTTGACGTCATAGCGACGGCGGAACGGGGCCTTCGCCGCAAACATCTCCCGCCAGGTGACGTCCACGGTACTGCCATCGAGTTTGCCCTGCCCGACCACACTCAGTTCGGAGTTGCCGTATTTCAAGCGGGCCGTCGCATCGGTGAGATCGACGTCCCCCAAGACGTCCTTCAGCGAGAAGGCCGTGAGTTGCGCTTCGGCCGCGACGTCGATCTCGGCGACTGTCAACGCATCGATCAGCGGGAAGCTCAGCGAGACATCGACCGCCACCTGGCCGCCCAGACGGCGATGGTCGTAGAGCGTCTGCTTGGGAAGGCCGAGCCGCGGTCGCGCCAGAAAGCGCATGACGTCCTGCGCGGAGCCGGTGATCGGCAGCCGGATCGCCGCCATCTGCGGCGCCGGCTTGTCGAGACCGATCAGGTCGATCGTGCCGCCGGTCACTTCCAGGTTGACCGCGCCGCCGCGCGCAATGTCGAAATGCAAGTTCCCATTCTCGTAACGGGCCTTCCCGGAGACATCCTGCATCTCGGGCATGTTCGGCATGTAGCGGACGGTCAGACCGCCGAAGTCGAGAAAGGCCGCCATGCGGTCCATCTTGAGTTCGGCGATATGGTCGACCGGCGCGCTCGCCGCGAACTCGGCGGCGACGTCGATGGTCCCCGCCGTGATGTTGGTGATCGCCCACCGCCGACCGCCTTCGGCAAACTCGAGCGGCCAGTAGTCGGCGATCCGGTCGACGGGAATCTGCCGAATCTCGGCGCGACCGGCAAAGTGACGCGTGTCGGAAATGCGGTGACCGGCCCCGGTGACGATCACCCTCGCCGCGCCGAAGTCGAAGTCCACGCGCTCGATCTTCGAAGTGTGCTCCACGTTATCGACGCTGAACTGCGCATGCATCGAGCGGACCTGATGCGCCACCGGCAGGATGCCCGGAAGGGTGACACTGCCATTGGCGCCGCTGATGTCGACGGCAACAGCCTTGACCTCCCCGTTGCCGGTCCCCTCGATCTGGAGGCGTCCCGACAGGGCGAGGTCGACACCACGGAGAATGCCGAGGTCGGGGGAAATGTCAGCGAATATCCAGGGCTTGAAGCCCGAGACCTTCGCCACCAGCGAAATGCGGCTGCGATCTCGGGTGTAGACACCGGAGAGCGATAGATCGACCGGGTCGCCGTGGCCGGCAAATCGTGCATTGGCCGCTATTGAGACGCCGGCGGCGTCCCGTCGCAACTCGGCATTGGCCTGTGGCGCATTCCAGCTCAGGCCGCTCTTCAAGTCGCGGATGGTAACGTCCGCCCGTTCGACCACCACCGAATCGAGCTGACCGATCAGCGACTTGTAGTTCGGTTCCGCCAGCAGCTGGTCGACCAGGATCGAAATTGCCTCGCTCTGCGCGCCGCCCGCCGGCGACGCCATGATGCGCTGCAGGGCTCCGCCCTCCCGGGCGACGTCGGCCTCGATGACCGGCCGGATGATCGCGATCGACGTCGGCAGGAAAATGCCCTGGACGACCGAACGCGGTTCGAAGGTCAGGGCCGCTTCGGGCGCGGTTGCGATCACCTGATCCTGAGCGTTCGTGAAGCGCAGACCGGTAAAGGCCAGCCGGACGGGATGGCTCAGCCCGCTCCACTCGAAGTAGATCCGGTCGAAATCGGGGCGGATGTCGTTGCCCGGTGCGTCTATCAGCCGGGCGATGCGCGGCTTCATGAAATCGAGGTCGATGGGCCCCGCCATCAACCGCAGTGCGGCGACGACCACCAGCGCGGTCGTGGCAAGCACCAGACCGACCGCAATGCGAAGAACTATCCGGCAGGTCCGCTTTACCAAACTCGACTCTTCCGTTCCTTGACGCCAGCGGCGCGCTTGGGCAAGCGTTTCGCCGTATATGAGAATTTACCCGTCGACACGTTGAATGTCTTGGATTTCGACCGCCCGCCTGCCACGTCCGCACGACCCGGAGCGTCGAGCCGTGGCGTGGACGCGCTGGGAAGAGCGCGCCGCGCGGCCTGACGATCCATCGGCGGTCGCGTTGCTGGACGCGCTGTTCGGCAACAGTTCCTACCTGACGGAAACGGCGCTACAGAGCCCGGGTTTTATGACCGATCTATGGCGTCATGGGCCGGATGCTGCCGCAACTGACCTGATGGCCGAACTCGCAACGGCACGACACGACGCGGGGTCTGACGCCACGCCGGAGGAGATTGCCATCCGTCTCCGGCGCCTGAAGCGTCGCGTGGCGCTCACCGTCGCCGTCGCGGACATTGCCGGCTACTGGCAACTGGACCGGATCACCGGCCAGCTCAGCGACTTCGCCTCGGGCTGCCTTTGCGCCCTCACCGATTCGATCCTCCTTCAGCTCGAGCGCGACGGACAGCTCGTGCTCGGCGGAAAGCCCGAGGCCGCAGCCTTCACGGTCCTGGGCATGGGAAAGCTGGGCGCCGGCGAACTCAACTATTCGAGCGACATCGACCTGATCCTCTTTTACGACCGTGACGCCCCGGCGCTGGCCGGAAACGAGCATTTGTCGCGCCATTTCGTTCGCGCGGCACGGCTGCTGGTCCAGCTCATGTCGGAGACCGCCGCCGACGGCTACATCTTCCGTACCGACTTGCGGCTTCGACCCGATCCGGGCTCCACGCCGCTCGCCATGTCGGTCCAGGCGGCCGAACTCTACTACGAGAGCGTCGGGCAGAACTGGGAACGTGCGGCCATGATCAAGGCCCATCCGGTGGCAGGCAACCATGCCGTCGGGGCGGCCTTTCTGGCCGACATGACACCCTACATCTGGCGCAAGCATCTCGACTTCGCCGCGATCCACGACATCCATTCGATCAAGCGGCAGATCGACGCCCATCGCGGCGGCGGCACGGTCAAGGTACTGGGACACAACGTGAAGCTCGGCCGCGGCGGCATCCGCGAGATTGAATTTTTCGCCCAGACCCAGCAGCTAATTTTCGGCGGTCGCAACCCTCTTCTCAGGCTACGCGCCACCTGCCCCACCCTGCGCGCGCTCGCGGCGGCCGGCCACATCACGGCCAAGGCGGCGGACGAGCTGATCGAGGCCTATGGCTTCCTGCGCCGGGTCGAGCATCGGCTGCAGATGATCGACGATCGCCAGACCCATACGATTCCCCCGGACGAAGCGGGCGTCGCGGCCGTCGCGACGTTTCTTGGCTACGACACGTCGGAGGCGTTCCAGGCGGCCCTGCTGGAGACGCTGCGGCTGGTCGAAAGCCACTACGCCCACCTCTTCGAGGAAGCGCCGAGCCTCGCCGGACCCGGCGGCAACCTCGTCTTCACCGGAACCGACGACGATCCTGGCACTTTGGAGACGCTGAGATCGCTGGGCTTCCGCGATGCCTCGGCGGCGGCCGGTATCGTGCGCCGCTGGCATCATGGCCGCTACCGCTCGACCGCGACAGCCCGCGCGCGCGAACTGCTGACGGAGCTGATGCCGGGTCTGCTCAAGGAGCTGGGCAGCACGGCCGCGCCCGATCAGGCGCTCCTTAACTTCGACCAGTTTCTCGGCAACCTGCCGGCCGGGGTGCAGCTCTTCTCGCTGTTCAAGGCCAACCCCGCCCTGCTCGAGTTGCTGGCGACCATCATGGGCAGCGCGC
Organism: Reyranella sp.; assembly: GCA_046296475.1. Taxonomy (GTDB): domain Bacteria; phylum Pseudomonadota; class Alphaproteobacteria; order Reyranellales; family Reyranellaceae; genus Reyranella. The sequence continues at coordinate 83,630 of JBKBLH010000017.1, read as the reverse complement.
CGGGCCTGGCCGCTCACCTGTCGCGCCGTACCCTCCTGCTGGATTCGGTTCTGTCGCCGGCCTTTTACGGGCCGCTGCCGCCGGCGTCCGAGATGACTGCGGACCTCGTCGCGACCCTCGCGCGCGTCGACCACGAACAGGACATCCTCGACCTCGCGCGCCGCTGGGCCAACGACCGCCGCTTCCAGGTGGGCGTGCAGCAGCTCAAGCGCATCGTCACCCCGGCCCAGGCGGGTCTCGCCTACTCGGACATCGCGGCAGCCACGATCGCAGCCCTCTGCGACCGCGTGGAAAAGCGGTTCGCGGACGCTCATGGCGGCTTCCAGGGCCAGCGGCTGGCCGTGCTGGGGCTGGGCAAGCTCGGCAGCCGGGAAATGTCGGCGACGTCAGACCTCGACCTGATCTTCGTCTATGATATTCCCGACGGCATGGAGGCGTCCGACGGTGCCCGGCCGCTGTCGCCCATCCACTACTACACGCGCCTCAGCCAGAAGATGGTGACGGCTCTCACCGCCCATACCAACGAGGGCGCGCTCTACGAAGTCGACATGCGCCTGAGGCCGTCGGGACGTTCAGGCCCCCTCGCCAACTCGCTCGAAGGGTTCGAGAACTATCACGCGCAGTCGTCCTGGACCTGGGAACACATGGCCCTGACACGGATGCGCGTCATCCACGGCCCCGCGGCCCTCGTTGCGCGGCTCACCGACATTGTAAGGGCAACCCTCTGCCGCTCGCGCGATCCCGATACGCTGGTCCGCGACGTCGCCGACATGCGCGACCGGATAGCCCAGCACGCGCCCCCCAAGAGCCTGTGGGACTTCAAGCACCTGCCGGGGGGCCTGTTCGACATCGACTTCGTGGCTCAGTACCTGGCCCTCCGGCACGCCTGCGAGCATCCCGAAGTCCTGGATCCTCATCCCGGCGAGATGCTGCAGCGCATGGCGGCTTCGGGGCTGCTCGATCCGGCAGACGCGGAAAGACTGCGCGCCACGCGGACCCTCCTCTCCGACGTCCAGAGCCTGCTGCGGCTGACCCTGAACGGCGACGAGGCGGCGTTCGACGAGACCAGGGCACCGGAGGGCCAGCGGCGCCTGATCGCCGCCACCGAAGGGGCGACAGATCTGGCGACCCTGCGGGCGCGTATCGAGGCCGAAGCGCAGACGGTGCGTGCTATATACGAGCGCATCGTGGAGACGCCGGCCCTGGCCGCCGGCTGGCAACCGAGGAGCAGGAAATGAGCGTCGTCGAAGGCAGGAAGGCCCCCGATTTCACCGCTGCGACCGACGGCGGCGGCACGCTGAAACTGTCGGACCTGCGCGGCAAGCCGGTGGTGCTCTACTTCTATCCCAAGGACGACACGCCGGGCTGCACGACCGAGGCCTGCGGTTTCCGCGACGGCGCGGCGGCCTTCAAGAAGCTCAAGGCCCAGGTGGTCGGCGTCTCGAAGGACAGCGTCGCCCGTCACGACAAGTTCAAGGCCAAGTACGAACTCAACTTCCCGCTCGTGTCGGACGAGGACGGCAAGGTCTGCGAGAAGTACGGGACCTGGATCGAGAAGAGCCTCTACGGCCGTAAATACATGGGCATCGACCGCGCCACCTTCCTGATCGACGGAGACGGCGTGGTCCGCAGGATCTGGCGCAAGGTCAAGGTGGCCGGCCACGTCGACGAGGTCCAGGAAGCGCTCAAGGCGCTCTAATCCATCCGGAGCGGCCGCTGCGGAGAGACACGCTCTCCATAGCGGACGCCCGCCGGGTCTACTTTTTCGCCGGCGACCAGCCGTAGATATTCTGCAGCGAGCCACCCATCAGGATCGCGCGATCGCTGTCGGACAGGCGGTCGGTGACGCGGAAGGCGTCGACGCCCTCCTTGTAGGTCAGCAGCGCCACGGCACGGGTCCAGTCGGTTCCCCACATACAGCGGTCCAAGGTGAAGGCGTCGAAGATGCGGCCCAGCGGGTCCCAGATGTCCTTGTAGGGAAACTTCTCGTGGCTGAGCGTGCACGCGCCCGTGATCTTCACGACGACGTTCGGATGCTTGGCCAGAGCCAACAGCTTAGGCAACTCGTGCCAAGGGTCCTTCGGCGGCGGCGGCGCCATCGGCTGTTCGAGACCTAGGTGGTCGATCACGAGGGTCGTGTTCGGATTGCGCCTGGCGAGTTCGCCGACCTGCTCAAGCCGGCCGCGCGCCATCAGGTTCACCGGCAGATCGTGTTTCGCCGCGGCGGCGAGCACGCGGTTGATGCCGGGATCCGCCGCGTCCGTCGAGATCTCAGGCGTGAACATGATGCGGATGGCGACTGCGCCGTCCATCGCTGCCCAGTCGGCGATCGTTCCGTCGACCTTCGGGTCGTTGGCGTTGACCGGCTTGATGACGCCGAACCGTCCGGGATGCGCCTTCTGCACGCCAACGGCATAGCTCTCGTCCCAGCGATACATCGTATAGACCGACACCAGCAGCGCGCCGTCGACGCCGACCTCGTCCATCGCCTTGATCATGTCCTCGGCGGTCACTTCGGGCGGTCCCGCCAGCACGGCTGTCCACGGGCGGCCCGGGTGGTTGCGCTCGTAGCAGTGAACCTGGGCGTCGATTGTCGGCATGCGCTTCTCCCGTGGTGAGTTGCTCGACGGTACCGCCGCCCCTGCATTTGTCATCGAAATTCGCGGACAACGCCCACCATGCGGTACGATCCCCTGCCCGCTGCGCCCGACTATCCCAACAGAGTTGTCATCCCGCACGAAGTGAGGGACGCTCCGCCTCCATGACCGTCGAAGCAGTACGTGCGTTCCTGGCCCTGAATGCCCCTGACGTGGAAGTCGTCGAACTCGAGGCGAGCACGGCGACCGTCGAGATGGCGGCGCGGGGCCACGGCGTGATGCCGGCGCAGATCGCCAAGACGCTATCGCTGCGCATCAAGGATCGCGCGCTGCTGATCGTGACATGTGGCGATGCGCGGCTGAACAATCGCAAAATCAAGGATGTTCTGGGCGGCAAGCCCCGCATGCTGGGCGCCGACGAGGTCGTTTCCCTCACGGGCCATCCGGTCGGTGGCGTGTGCCCCTTCGGCCTGGCGACGCCTCTCCCGGTCTATTGCGACGTCTCGCTCAAGACCTTCGATGAGGTCGTGCCGGCCGCCGGCTCGATCAACTCGGCCCTCCGAATCGCACCGGAGCGCATGGCGGCACTGGTGAAGGCGGAATGGATCGACGTCTGCGACCGGCAGGTGACGCCATGAAGCTTTTCAGCGCCATTGCAGTGCAGGGTGTCGTCGAGCCGCTGATCCCCGCATTCGAGCGGACGCATGGCTGCACGCTCGACGTCACCTGGGCTACGGCGCCCCTGCTGCTAAAGCGGCTTCAGGCCGGCGAGCGGGCCGACGCCGTGATCCTCAATCGGGCGACGACGGACGCGCTGCTCGCCACCGGCGGCATCGTCGCCGGGTCGGATGTCGTCATAGCCAGTTCCGCCACAGCGATTGCCGTCAAGGCCGGCGCGCCGAAGCCCGACATCTCGACGGTCGAGGCGCTGAAACACACGCTGCTGGAGTCCCGGGCGATCTCCTATACCGACCCTGCGGCCGGCGGTGCGAGCGGCATCTACTTCGCAAAGGTGCTGGAGCGGATGGGCATCGCCCAAGAGGTCAACGCCAAGACCAGGTTTCCGCCCCCGTCGGGCTACTCCGGAATGTTCCTGGCCAGCGGCGAGGTCGACCTCGCCGTCCAGCAGGTGCCGGAGCTGCTGCATGTTCCCGACGTCGAGATCATCGGGCCGCTACCCGGCGACCTGCATATGGTCACGGTGTTCGTGGCCGGCGTTCCGACCGGCAGCACCCGGCCGGCGTTGGCCCGGACGCTGATCGAAGACCTGCGCACGCCCGAGGCGAAGACACTCTTCCGGGAGAAGGGGCTGGAGCCGGGCTGATCCGGCTCAGGCCTTCACGACCTTCTGCTCCTCCAGCCGGTCGGTGGCCGGCGGCGGCGTGCGCGAGAGATCGGAAATCTCCGCGCGCAACTCGGGCGTCATCCCGATGTTCACGGAAGCGAGGGAATCCTTGAGCTGATCGAGGTTGCGCGCCCCGATGATGGGCGCGGTGATCGCGGGGTGCGCACCCACCCAGGCGATCGCGGCGCTGACCGGATGCAGCCCCCGCTGTCTGCAGAAGGCCACATACTTCTCCGCCGTCTCGAAAGCCCATTCCTCGCCGTAGCGCGCCTCGTACATCTTGTTCGTCTTCAGTCGTCCCGTGGCCTGCCCGGAGTACTTGCCCGAGAGAAGCCCGGCCGCAGCGGGACTGTAGGGAATGACGCCGATCCCGTTGGCCGCCGCCATCGGCAGCAACTCGACCTCGGCCTGGCGCTTCACGAGGTTGTACATCGGCTGGATGACCTGCAGACGCGCCCAGTTGCTGCGTTCCTGGATATCGACGGCACGCTGGGTCTGCCACGCCGACCAGTTGCTGACGGCGGGATAGATCACCTTGCCCGAGCGTACGAGATCCTCGAGACCGCGCATCATCTCGTCGATCGGCGTCACCGGATCGAAGCGATGGAGAAACAGAACGTCGATCCGGTCGGTCTGCAGACGGCGCAGGCTGGCCTCAACGGCCTGGACGACATGCCGCCGGTTGGCGCCGCCCGCGTTGACATCTGGGCCGGTCTTGTTGAAGCACTTTGTGCTGATCACCAGCTCGTCGCGATGATCCTTCGACAGCCGGCCGAGGATCTCCTCGGACATGCCCTTGTTGTACTCGTTGGCGGTGTCGAAGAAGTTGATGCCAGCGTCGCGTACCGCCTTGTACATCGCAGCCGAAGTGGCTTCGTCGGCATCGCCGCCGAACGACATGGTGCCGAAACAGAGCTGCGAGACGTGGATGCCGGTGCGGCCGAGGAGCTTGGTTTTCATGATTGCTTTCTAGCATGCGGCGACAAGGCTCTGCAGCCACCATGGAAAACCCTTCCGCTTGCCCTTATGAGAGGCCCGACGATTTCGAGCAGGGTGTGTCGTGGCGAGAAAGACAATCGCGAAGAAGCCGAAGCCCGCCGCGACGCGGCGCCGGCAGGCGAGCCGGCCCAACCTGCCCGAGCGCATTCTCGACGTCGCGGAGGAGCTGTTCGGGCGCGTCGGCTATGGCGGCGCAACGACCCGAGCCATCGCCAGCCGGGCCCGCGTGAACGTGGGTCAGCTTCACTACTACTTCGAGTCCAAGCGGGCGATCTTCGAGGCGGTGGTGGCGCGACATGGCAAGGAGGTGACCGAACGACGGCGTCAGCTCCTTCTGGAGGCCGAAGCCCGCTATCCCCGCCGGATCGTCCCGCTCGAGGTCCTGGTCGACGCGCTGGTCCGCCCGCTGCTGATGGCCGAGCCCAGGGCCGGCGGGCGGCGGACGTCGATGCAGATGCATGCGCGCCTTTTCACCGATCCCGACGACACCGCCAGCATGGTGCGCGCCGACATCTACGACGAAACCAACGCCCTCTATGTCGCCGCCATCCGGCGCGCCCTGCCGAAGATCCCGGCGAAGACGCTATACTGGCGCTACTATTTCATGATGGGCGCCTACGTCTGGACGCTGCTCCAACCCGGCCGGCTGGAGGCGATCTCCCGGGGAAGCTGCGATCCCGCGGATATGGAAGCCGCCATCCGCGAAATCGTCCCGTTCGTCTGCGCCGGCCTCGCCGCGCCGGTCGGGCGTTAGGCCGGCTTCACGCGGTTCTTCAGGCGGCAGCGGCATTTGTCGTACTGGTGGAGCTCCACCATGTTGCCGCACGGATCCGTGAGGAAGAGCTGCTCCGCGTCGGGGCCGGTCGCCCCCTTGAGCGACCAGTAATCGGCACCCAGCCGGTCGAGTTCGGCCTTGGTTTCGACGATGTTCTCGACCGCCAGCGCGACGTGCGGCGCGGTCGGATCCTTTCCCGGTCCCTGGGCGAAGCGCGACGGCAGGTCGCCGCCGATCAGGTGGATCTGGCCCACCTCGCCGATGTTGATCCACATTCCCGGAATGCCCGGGATCTCTGGGCGTCCGGTGTCGTGCTCGAGGCCGAGCACCCCGGTGTAGAAGTTCTTGAGGTCTTCGATCGTCTTTTCACCAGCGTCGATCCGTACGCCCTGATGATGAAGTTCGAGCACCTTGATGGCCATTTCCGCTCCTCCCGAGAGCCACTTTGTTGAGCCCAAGTATCGTGGTCGCAAGCAACATGGTCAATCGACCAACAAATTAGGTCACTTGACCTGACCGCATGACGCAAGCATCGTTGCGGCAAGAACGAGCGCCGAGGCGCCGGGAGGAATTCGATATGCGGACCAAGCGGGCCGCCGACTGGACACCGTCGGCGACGTTGCCCAACACGTCGGTTTCGTTCACCGGCGTCAGCTATGCGGATATGCTCGAGCGCGCCCGCGCGCTGGCACCGGCGATCGCCGCACGCGCCGGAGAGTGCGAGAAGCTGCGCCGGCTGCCCGACGACACCGAGCGCGACCTGCACCGTACCGGCCTGTTCCGCATGGTTCAGCCATCGCGGGTTGGCGGTGCCGATCTCGATGTCGGCATCCTCGTCGACACCTGCGCGGAGATCGCGCGCGTCTGTCCGTCGACCGCATGGAACCTCGGCAACCTCTCCAGTCACCATTGGATGCTGGGCTACTTCCATCCCGAGGCGCAGGACGAGATCTGGGACGCCTCCCCCGATGTGTTGATCGCCACCTCGCTCATTTTCCCGGCGGGACGCGGCCGCAGGGTGGAGGGTGGTTACGAGGTCTCGGGGCGCTGGCCACTCTCCTCGGGCATCGACAATTCCGACTGGAACATGCTGGGCTTCATGCTGCGCGAACACGACGACGGCCCGCCCGTCGACCAGCGCTTCGCCCTGGTCCACCGCTCGCAGTACGAGATCATCGACACGTGGCATGCCGTCGGTCTCTCGGGTACCGGCTCGAAGGACGTCGAGATCCGGAACCTCTTCGTGCCGGAGTTCCGGACGATCTCGGCCCGGTCTATGAACGGCAAGCCGCACGCCGGCTCCATCGTCAATCCCTCGCCCCTGTTCCGGCTCCCCATGCTCGCCCTCGGCCCCTATGTCCTCTCGGGGGTCATGCTGGGCTGCGCCCAGGGCGCGTACGAAACGGTGGTCGGCGCGGCCCGCACGCGCAACGCAACGACGACTGGCCAGCCCTTCGGCGCGAGCCAGCCCGTCCAGATCAAGGTCGCAGAGGCGAGCGTGCGCATCGATACGGCGGAAATACTGATGCGCCGGGCCTGCGACCATGCGATGGCAGTAGCCCGCGCCGGCCGCGACGCCTCGCATGATGACAAGCTGCGCTACCGGCGAGACGCCTTCTTCTCGGCCCGTCTCTGTCTCGAGGCCGTCGACATTCTAATGGCCATTGCCGGATCCAGCGGTCTCTACCTCAGCGGGCCGATGCAACGACTGTTCCGCGATGCGCATGCAGCCAATGCGCACGTCATGTTCTCGACCGACATCCAGGGTGCATTGTTCGGACAACACGCGCTCGGCGTGGCGGGACCACCGCCGCTGCTCTGACGTCCGGCGGCCATAAAGAAGCTCAACGTGTGGGAGGAAAGAAGAATGTCACTGTCATCGTTCATCGCAAAATTGGCGGGCGCCACTGCGCTGGTTGGCCTTTCGGCCTTCTCGGTCCAGGCCCAGACTTCAGGCGAGCCGGTCAAGATCGGCGCCATCGTTTCGGTCACCGGCGCAGGTGCCGGCCTCGGCGTCCCCGAACGCAACGGCCTGCTGCTGGCCGAGAAGGACATCAACGCCAAGGGCGGCATCAAGGGTCGGCCGATCAAGATCATCGTGGAGGACGACGCCTCCAATCCCGACACAGCCCTCAGCAAGGCCAACGACCTGATCTTCGGCCAGAAGGTCCAGGCCCTGCTCGGCCCCTCCCTCACCGCCAGCACCGTCGCGGTCGGGGGCGTGACGCACGCCAACAAGATCCCCCAGATCGCCTTCACCGGCATCGGCCCGGCGGTCGAACGCGAGCGCAAGTGCGTGGCGCACGTGCTGCCGCCCCAGCGCCTCAATGCTACCGCCCTGCTCGAATACGCAAAGAGCATCAAGGCGACGAAAGTCGGCGTGCTTCATGACGCGGGTTACGGAAACGTCGTGATGGCCGAGTTGAAGCCGCTCGCCGACAAGTACGGCGTCAAGCTCGTCGCGGTCGAGAAGTTCGAGATCGGCGCGACCGACACCACCACCCAGGCCGCCAAGGTGAAGGCCTCGCAGCCCGACGCTGTATTCATCATTGCCACCTCGGCCACGCCGTTCCGCAACGTCAAGCAGATCCAGATCACCCAGCCGGTGATCGCCGCGATCGGTTCCTCGTCGTACGAATACGTGAACGCGATGGGACCGGCCGCCGACAACATCGTGATCCCCGAATTCGTGGTCGGCGAGGACCCGCTGCCGCACCAGAAAGACTTCGTCGAACTCTACAAGAAGACGTACAACTCGACGCCGAAGAACTACGAGGCGGCGGCGTGGGATGCGGCTCACATCATCGCCGCCGCCCTCAACAAGGCCGGCGCCGACGCCACCGGCGAGAAGCTCTGCGAGGCCATGAAGGCGCCGTACACCGGCGTGCTGGCCAGCTACAACTTCTCGGCCGACGACATGACCGGCATCCCGATCTCGAGCTTCATCTTCTCGAAGCTGGTCGGCGGCAAGTACACGCGCACGCCCTTCCGGGTCGCGCAGTAGCGCTCATCGGCGGCGCAGGGCTCCTCGCGGGCCCTGCGCCGCGCCTTCTTTCGGGCGGAAGCATTCCTTCATGACACTCAGCCTGTTCCTTCAGGCGCTTTTCGCGGGCGTGACGAACGGTATCGTCTACGCACTGGTAGGCATGGGCCTGTCCGCCATCTTCAAGGGCAGCCGCGTGATCAACGCCATGCAGGGCGAGTTCGCCGTCATCGGCGCCATGACCACCGTGCTGCTGCTGAGCAAGTCGGGCTGGCCCTATGCCGCCGCCATCGCGGGTGGCGCCGTTGCGGGCGCCCTGGTCGGTGCCTGCATCGAAGTCGCCTTCGTGCGCTACATGGCAGCCAAGAACGCGAGCGAGGACAGTTTCCTGCTGCTGACCATTGGCCTCGCCCTCTCCCTCTCGGCGAGCATCCTCTATTTCGTCGGTCGTGACGGCCATTTGCTGCCGCCGCTCGGCGGCGAGGGCGTCCTGATCGTCATGGACGCCGTCATCCAGTTCCATGCGCTGTGGCTGATCGCCATCGGAATCGCCGCCACGCTGGCGCTGCGAGCATTCTACCACCGCACCACGATCGGCCTGTCGATGATGGCGGCCTCGATCGACGCCGACGGCGCAGCCACCACCGGCATCAACGTCGCGCGCATGCGCACCTTCACCTTCATTCTTGGCGGTCTGCTGGGAGCACTGGGTGGCATACTGGTGACGCCGCTGATCGGCGTCGATTACCAGCTTGGGCTCAACCTCACGTTAAAGGGCTTCGCCGCCGCCGTGCTGGGCGGACTCACCAATCCTCTGGGGGCCGCCGTCGGTGGCGTCACGCTGGGACTCGTCGAGTCGCTGGCCATCATCGGCATCTCGTCGAGCTACAAGGATGTCGTCGCCTTCTCCGTGCTCATCATCATCATGATCCTGATGCCGCAGGGCATCCTCGGCCGTGCCGGCCGGCGTGGAGGCTGAACGCATGACCTCGCGCAGCCTTCTCTGGCTGGTCCCCTGCCTCATCGTCTGGGCGGTGCTGCCCTTTGTCGTGCCGCGCAATATAGCTGATCTGCTGGTCTTCACCGGCATCTACACGGTGGCTGGCCTCGGCATCGGGCTGCTGCTCGGCCATTGTGGGATCGTCAATCTCGCGCAGGCGACCTTCTACGGACTCGGCGCCTATGCCAGCGCCTACTGCACCGTCATGATGGGCCTCCCCAGCATCGTGGGCTTCATCGCCGGCGCCGCGGTCAGCATGGCGCTGGCCTATGTGATCGGCCGCCCGATCCTGCGCCTCACGGGCTACTTCCTCGCGCTGGGCACGCTGGCGCTCAGCGCCATCGCCAGCGCCCTGTTCTTCGAGTGGGACTGGCTGACCGGCGGCACCCTGGGCATCGGCGGCATCCCCAAGCTCGACCTGTTCGGCTTCGTGCTCGACCGCCCGTCGCGCTACTACTTTTTCGTCTGGATCGTGGCCTTCGCCTGCATGGTTGTAGCGCACAATCTGGTCGGCAGCCGCACCGGCCTGATGCTGCGCGCCATGCGCGATTCCAGTACCGCCGCGGCCGCCCTCTCGATCGACCTCCAGGCCCTGCGCACCAAGGTGTTCGTGGTCTGTGCCCTGTTTGGAGCCTTGGCCGGCAGCCTGTTCGCCCACCATGTCTCTTTCGTCAGCACGCAGAGCTTCACCGTCGACCGCTCGATCAGCTTCCTGCTGATCCCGGTGATCGGCGGTGCGACCTCGATCCCCGGCATCGTGGTCGGCGCGTTGTTCGTCACCTTCCTGCCCGAGCTGCTGAGCAAGCTGGGCGACATCCACCAGATCCTGTTCGGCCTGTCGCTGGTCGCCGTCGTCGTCCTGATGCCCCAGGGGCTGGTCGGCGCTTTTGGCAAACTGCGGAACCGGCTCGCCCGGCGGGGTAGTTCCCATGGCTGAGCCGATGCTCTCCCTCAAGGAGGTCGGCCATTCGTTCGGCGGTCTGTCCGTCCTGCGCTCCGTCACCTTCGACGTGCCCGACGGCGGAATCATCGGCCTGATCGGACCGAACGGCTCGGGCAAGACGACCTTGTTCAACATCGTGACGGGCTACATCCGCCCGCTGGCCGGCACCGTGACCTATCGCGGTGCCGTTCTGGGCCGGGACACGATCCAGCAGCGCGGCCTGCAGGGCCTCGTGCGCACCTTCCAGACCCCGCAGGTCTTCGAGCAGATGACCGTGCTGGAGAACGTCATGGTCGGCTGCACCAAGCTCACGCGCACCAACATGCTGCAGGACCTGCTGGGCACCCCAGCGGCGCGCGGCCAGATGCGCGAGATCCGTGAGCGGGCGGAGGCGGCCTGCGCGCGCTTTGGCCTCACTGGCTTGCGCGACCTGCCCGCCGCCAGCCTCACGGCCGGCCAGCGGCGCATCCTCGAGATCGCCCGCGCGGCGGTCGGCGAACCGCGGCTCCTGCTGCTCGACGAACCTTCCTCCGGCCTCAACGTCCAGGAGATCGAGGATCTGCGCGACTGGATCGTGCGGCTGAATGCCGAAGGCATCACCATCTTGCTGGTCTCGCACGACATGGGCCTGATGACCGTCGCCCGCACCGTGCACACGCTCTATTTCGGCGAGATCATCGCCAGCGGCGACATGGCCGCCATCCAGCGCGACCCGCGGGTCCGCGAAGTCTATCTCGGGGTCTGAACCGTGCTGGAAGTGACCTCCGTCTCCGCCGGCTACGGCGCCCTCACCGTCCTCCGCGAGGTCTCCCTCAAAGTGGGCGACGGTGAGGCCGTGGCCCTGGTGGGCGCCAATGGCGCCGGCAAGACTACCCTCGTACGTACCGTCTGCGGCCTGTTGCGCGCCCGCAGCGGCCGCATCGTCAAGAACGGCGCCGACATCACCGCCACTCCGGCGCATGACCTCGCCCAGCACGGCCTGGCCGTGGTGCTCGAGAACCGCCGCCTGTTCGGCGAACTGTCGGTGCGCGAGAACCTGGTCCTGGCGGAGACGGTCGGACGCAAGATGCGCGGCGCCGACCTGCGTTTCTCGTGGGACGAGGTGACCGATCTTTTCCCTGTCGTGAAGGAGCGCATGGCCTCACCGGTCGAACTGCTGAGCGGCGGCCAGCAGCAGATGGTGGCGATCGCTCGTGCGCTCCTGCTCCAGCCCGATCTGTTGGTCATGGACGAACCCTCGACCGGCCTCGCCCCTAAGGTGGTCAAGGACATCCTGCTGGTCATCAAGGCGCTGCGGGAGCGGGGCATGGGGCTGCTGCTGATCGAGCAGAATGTCGGCATCGCCTCGGAGATCACCGACCGCGCCTATGTCATGTCGGTCGGCAGCATCGTCCACGAGGTCGGGCCGGGCGACTGGCAGTCCTTCCTCACCGATGAGCGGCTGGTGAAGGCCTATCTCGGATAGGCTTTCGCACAGGCTTCGACGGAGCAATACTCGGCCAGGCGCGTTATGTCCGGATGCGCACTTTTCTGTCCGTCACCCGCCTGGTCTCCGTTTGGGAGCTGCTGCGGGGCAGTTTCTGGTTTCTGCCGAGCATGATGGCGGTCGGTGCCGTTCTTCTTTCCTTCGCGGCCGTTCGACTGGACGCGGCGATGGAGGCGGACGCCTACGGACGCTTCGAGTTCATCTACCTTTTCGGCCCGGAGGGCGCGCGCGCGATCCTGTCGGCGGTGGCGACGTCGATGATTACGGTCGCGGGCCTCACCTTCTCGATCACCATGCTCACCTTGCAGCTCGCATCGTCGCAGTTCGGGCCGCGCCTGCTGCGCAACTTCATGCGCGACCGGGGTAACCAGGTGGTGCTGGGCACCTTCATCAGCACCTTCCTCTATTGCCTGCTCGTGTTGCGCACCGTCAAAGGGGTCGAGGGTGCGAGCTTCGTGCCGCATCTGGCCGTGGCCATCGGCGTCGTGCTGGCCGTCGCAAGCCTCGCCGTGCTGATCTATTTCATTCATCACACCGCGAATTCGATTCGCATCGAGACACTGCTGGCGTCTCTCGCGGAAGAAACCGCGGCCACGATCGACCGCTTGTTCCCGGAGAAGCTCGGACGTGAGGAAGCGGAAATGGAAGCCGAGCCTCCGGACTTCAGCAAGGCCCATGTGGTCTGCGCCAAATCCAGCGGTTACGTCCAGTCCATCGACAATGCCGCGCTGCTTCGCCTGTCCACCGAAGAGGATGTGATCGTGAACGTGGTGGCGCGGCCGGGCAGCTTCGTGACCGAGCGCGATCCGCTGCTGCGCGTTCTCTCGGCCCAGCTCCTCCCCGAGGAAAGGGCAGACGCGCTGCGCGCCACCCTCATCGTCGGCATCGAGCGCACGCCCCATCAGGACCTCGACTTCTCGATCCGGCGGATCGTGGAGATCGCCCAGCGCGCCCTCTCTCCCGGGATCAACGACCCGACCACCGCGCTTTACTGCATCGACCGGCTCCGCGAGGCGCTGGTGAGGCTGGCCGAGCGGCGCACGCCTTCAAGCAGGCGTCATGACGACGAAGGCCAGCTGCGCGTCGTCGCCGAGCCCGTACCCTTCGAGGCGCTCGCGTCCGGCTCGCTTGGCGCCGTGGGCCTCTACGCCGGCTCCGACTCCGATGTTCTGAAGGCGCTCGCAGCCGCCGTCGACAGGGTGATCGCCGCCGCAGCCGGCAGGGACCGCGCCAGCCTCCTGGCGCTGCATCGGTCCGTCAAGCAGCGGCTGAGCGAAGCCCGGTGACCCCGCTCGGTCCCCTCGACCTCTCCGCAGCGGTCGTCGTCTGCGCCGCGCTATTCGGATACGTCAATCATCGCTTCATCGGCCTGCGCCAGACGACCGGTCTGACCATCATGGGCGGGCTGGCTTCCCTGGCCCTCGTCGCCGTGAATACGCTGTGGCCGGGGCTCGTCGTCGCGCGCGAACTCGTCGAGAGCATTCGGACGATCGACTTCCACGCGACGGTCATGGACGGACTCCTGTCGTTCCTGCTGTTCGCCGGCGCCCTGCATATCGACCTTCAAGCCCTGAGGAGATCGGCATGGGCGATCGGCCTCATCACCATCTCGGGTGTAATCCTCTCGACAGGCCTCATCGGTGGCGCCGCATGGCTGGCGCTGAACCTCGCGGGGATACCGCTGCCACTGATCTGGTGTCTGGTGTTCGGCGCGCTGATCAGCCCGACCGATCCGGTGGCGGTTCTGGGCATCCTGAAGTCGGCAAAGGTGCCTCCCTCCCTCGAAGCAACCGTGGCCGGCGAGAGCCTGTTCAATGACGGTGTCGGTATCGTGCTCTTTACCCTTCTCATGGGCATGGCAACGGGAGCCGAGCAGGTGAGCGTGGCGGGAGCGGGCCGGCTGTTCGCGATCGAGGCGCTGGGCGGAGCGGCCCTCGGGTTCGCAGCCGGCTGGACTGCATTTTTCGCGCTGCGCTCGGTGGATGACCACAATCTCGAGGTCCTGATCACCCTGGCACTGGTGATGGGCGGCTATGCACTTTCACACGGCCTGGGCGTCAACGGCCCGATCGCCATGGCGGTGGCCGGGCTGATCATCGGCAATCATGGCCGGCGCCTCGCCATGAGCGACAATACGCGTGACCACGTGAACAAGTTCTGGTCACTGATCGACGAGACGCTGAACGCGGTGCTGTTCCTGCTCATCGGCGTCGAGGTCGTCGTCATCCTCGAAGACTGGCCGCTGCTGCTGGTCGGTCTGGGCGCCATTCCGCTTACGCTCGCAGCCCGGGCGCTCTCGGTCGGCTTGCCGATGCTGGCGCTGAAACGCCGCGCGAGCCTACCGTCGGGATCATACTCGATCCTGGTCGTCGGCGGCGTTCGCGGCGGCATTTCGATCGCCCTTGCTCTCGCTTTGCCGGAGGGGCTCGAAAAGCACGTGATCCTCCTTGCGACCTACGTTGTGGTGATGTTTTCGGTGGTCGTGCAGGGGGCCGTTGTCGGCGCGACGGCGCGCCGGCTCTTCGCACCCTAGATGGAGGGTCGACGGGAAGGCGACGCCACTCCTTCCGGACAATCGGAAGGATGCTCCCTGCTGTAAATACACGATGCGGGCGGCGCGCGCGGGGCCGTAACCAGCGCGAACCCCACGTAGGCGACGACGACGACCGCGACTCCCAAGGGCGACCAGCGGAGAAGCCTGCTTCCGACGGGCGAGTCCCCCACGGCGCGCCCGAAGGCAGCGGCCACGATCAATGCCGCTCCGGCCGCAGCGATCAGCAACGCATCGCCCCACAGACCCGCCGTCGGCCACATCCACTTACCTCCTGTCCTATATTCGACCTGCGCTTTCACGATGTTAACGACGCCGCCCGGCCTCGGTTCAACCGCCACTATCGCGCTTCACCCCTCATTCAAGCCACACGCCGCCCTCGTTCGACGACTCCGGAATGACGCTTAACGAGCCGTCATTTTCCAATACCACTGCTCGTATGCCTCGAACGTCGCCCTTCCCACTCGAGCGCACCGCCGACAGCACTTCGCTCTGTGTAATACGTTGCCGACGCATCGCCTCGCTCAGAAACTCACCGCGATGAAACAGCAATGTCGGTTCGGATTTGACGGCCTTCTCGAACGGTCGCCATCGGACGGAACTCCAGGTCAGGATATATTGCAGCAGAATCAATAGACCGAATGCCACCGCACCCTCGGCCAGAGTGATCGACTTGTCGAGCAGAACGGATGCCAGCGTCGAGCCGAGGGCCACCGTTACAACGAGATCGAACGCATTCAATTTGGTCAGGGTTCGCTTGCCCGACAGTCTCAGAAAGACAATCAGCGCCGCATAGGCGAGCGTTCCGACCGCTACGACTCGTCCCAAGTCCGCCCAATCGGAAAAAAACACCGGACAGCCTCCGTTTTCTCTCACAGCCGCATTCAAGCGGGACGCTGTATGCGCCGTTTGGCGACGTCACCGACCCCGCTTCGTCGTCTCCGGCTTCAGGAGATTGTCGCCGGAGCCGGTAGAGGGCAGACCGCGCGCCTGCGCCCTCAGGGTCCCGGCATCGCTGGACAGTCCCGCTTCGGCTTGTGTCGATACCGCGTCGCTCGGCTCGACGGGAAGCGTGCCGCCCGAAACCGGCGCGTTTGCACCCTGCTGCTTCGAATCCACAATAACGACCGGAACATTCTGCGGAAATATCACCTCGCGGGCTTCGTCCGGCATGGTGACTCCCCTCATCTGGAAAGCGCGCTTCACGAGTCGAATGATCGAAGAGCGCACTTTCAGATTGTTGTGTTCGCTGCCGTTGAACCAGAAGTAGATCTTCATGTCGACCGTCGCTTTGCCGAGAGCGTCGGCAAGGACAAGCGGCTCGGGCTCCTGCAGGACCGCCGGATGCCGCGCCATGACCGCAAGCGCGATTTCCTGGACCTTGTCTATAGCGTCATCGTAGCCGACCCCTATCGTGAACTCCTCGCGCCTGTTCGGGCTCGCGGTGAAGTTGCGAATGGACTCCTTGTACATCGTGGCGTTGGGAACCTGCACGATGTTGCCGTCTAAAGTCATGAGGATCGTTGCCCGCACATTCAGCTGCTGCACATAGCCGGTCTCGCCGGCGACTTCGATCAGGTCGCCCGTCTCGAACGGGCGCTGCATGCTGAGGAAAACGCTGGCGAGGAAGTTCTCGGTGATGTTGCGAAAGGCAATGCCCAGCGCCAGACCGACGAGTCCGGTGCCACCGACGATGGTCAACGCGAGTTGAGTGAGCCCGGACACTCGAAGCACGATGTAAAGACCCGCCAGAAGGACGAACGCACCGATTGTCCAGGCGAATACACCGCGCATAAGCCGCGATCGCACGCGGTTCTTCAACAGGTGGCGGGTCGCCCGCACCACCATCCAACTCGTTAGCATCGAGAAAGCGAGAACGACGACGCCGAGGAAGAAGAATGGAAGCGCCAGCAGAAAGTCCTGGCGCAGCTGTGCCAGCCCATCACTTGCAGACCCGAAATCCCAGGCCGATGGGGGAATGAGAGTCATGCGATTTGCAACGGCGACGACGCCCTGCGTATTGCGGGCGAGATTTCCGGCCCACAGCCGCACCTCGGCCGTCTCGGCTTCGCCGCTGAGGAAGACGACGCCGTCCCTTACCGCAACTTCAAATGAGGGGAACCAGCCTGTAGCCTCAAGAATGTCCAAAAGGCGTCGTCGGATTTCGTCGTCCCGCGCCGCGGGAAGCACGTCGACTTTGCCGGGGGCACCAATCGTCCCGTCAGTCGCTTCCGCCGTTCCGAACGGCTGCGCTTCAGCGGTATGGCCGGAGACGCAAGCGACGCTCGTCCACACTCCGTAGAAGATAAGGGCGAGCACGCGCCTCATACTCGCCTCCCCGGTGTCCACCCGTCAAGGCGGAGTGATCGCTGAGCAGTTCAGCAGGCGACAATCCACCAACGGCAAAAGATCAGAAAAGGACCTCGCCTGCCATGAGGCCAAGCACGAGCAGGACCACGAAAATCACCACTGCAATTCCAAAAAGCCATTTCGCGATCGTTGCGGTACCGGCTGCAATATTCGTGAATCCAAAGAATCCCGCGACCAGTGACACGAGAAGGAAGACGAGCGCCAATTTGAGCATGAGCAAATCCTCGATTGCGAGTAAACGCGCCGTCGCGCCCTCGGCCTTGTTGTCGGCGGCAGAAAGCGGCGCGAAGCGCGGAGCAGCAACCCCGCGCTTCGCAGTTTCTTAGTTCTTCACCGGCTTCATGGACGTAGCGTCCGCAGCCTTGCCGGCATCCGGGCCCGGCTTGTCGACTTCGCCCAGATTGAAGGGCGCCGCCTTCTTCAAGTCATCCTTGTTCGTATTCACGACCAGGCGGAAAGATCCGTCGCGCTGTTCACTGAGCACGATCGATGCCGGCGAGATGGCGACGTCGCGCTCACCCATCCCGAGAAAGCCACCGACGCTGACCACGACGGCTTTGATCGTCTTGCCGTTGTCGATGACCAAATCGCTGACTTCGCCGATATTCTCGTCCTTTAGATTGTATACGTTGGTGCCCATCAACTTAGACGCGCGCACGTCGGCAGGATTGGCCGTGTATAGGGTCATGACGAGCGCAGAGCTATCGACGCGCTGCAGCCCCGGCTTCGTCGCAGTACCAGCGGACGTGCCGGCCGGAGCGGTCGACGGCGTCGTCGAGGGCGTAGTAGTAGTAGGGGGGCTCGCCGTCTGAGCGACGGCCAGGGTCGTCATACCGATCAGGGCGCAACCGGTCGTAAGCAGCAGCTTTTTCATAATCGCCTCCTTGTTGTTGTGTGTGTAGGAATGCGTCGCAGCGCACATGGTTGCCTCGCCAATGAGTTCTCCCTGCGAACGGCGCCATGTCGTCGTCGATCAATAGCGGTACGTCGCAGCCAGGCCGGTCGGCAGCGCCATGCGCTCGGCGGGCACCACAAGTACTGTTCCGCCCATCCTCGTAACCAGCTCACCGAGATCGTCGAGCATGTCGTCGACGTCCGAAGAATTCAGCTGAGCTTTCTCGATCCGGCCTGTCGCGACGTCGAGACGGCCCGCAATCTCGCGGCCCGCCTCGACCATCAGGGTAGCGACTCGGCCGGCCACGGCGGCCTCCGCGACCTCGGCGAGCACGTCGCTGCCAGTGCCGTGTGCCTTTGCCTGCTCGAACTCGCCGTGAAGCGCCTCGAGGCGGGCCTGATATTGAGGCTCGACGACCTGCCAGGCGTGCTCGCGCAGCTGGTCGGCCGACAGAGACTCCGGATTGAGACGAATGCCCTCTGCGACAAGGAGCGGGTTTTGGCTGACCTCGTGGAAGCGATGATGATGCTCCGGCAGTGCCGCCAGGATCAGCGGCAGGCCCGACGGCCGGGAATAGTGCTCCAGCACCGCGCGGTCGACGGCGCGGAAGTACCGGTCAGCCTCGTTGTCAGCCTCGGTGCCCTTTCCTCCCAATCCGTGCCGCCGCGGCATGCCCCCTCCGCCACCGTCGCCTTCCGACGATGCGTCGGCACTCGTTTCGCCGATCGTGCCGGGAACCGGCTTTGACATGTCGATCTCATCAAGCGAACGCCGGTTACCTTCGAAGAGGCGGATCCCTTGCAGGCTGAGGCTGAGTACATGATAGCGATCGGCGGTCTGAAGAAACCGTCGCAGGGGCTTGGTGTGAAAACTGTCTGCGACGACCACGAGCTCGTCGGCGGGCTGGGAGAACCGGAGCGCCCGGAAGAAGCCCGGCGCGCCCAGCACAGCCAATCCCTCTAGCGCGTGATTCCAGAAGTCGGCATCTTGGGCAAGCGCATGGAACGGCTTTAGGAGTTCTTTGGACTCGGCGGCCGGATATTTCTGATGAAGGGACGCTTCCAGTTGCTTCAGGAGATTGCGGAAACGGATCGGGTCCTCCTGGTTCTCAGGATGTCGGCGGTGTGTTGGCTGAAAGAGCGAGAGGCAGGGACCGCTATCGACCGCTGATAGCTCTTTGAGCACCTCACTCGTAAGCGCGGTGATTTCTCGTGCATCGGCTGGCATCGTTGTCATGTGCGTTCTTCCCTTGGGACAGAGGGCTGTTGTGCGACGATTCCGGCCGCAGCGTCATCGGAGGGAGAGGCGGGCCGTGTAAGCAAGCCACAGGCGCGTTGGCGCGCTTGACCCTGCTCCCCCGAACGCGTCGAGAGATGCAGGGTTGCACGCCCGCCATATCTCGTCCGAAGCGAAGAAATTCGGCAACCTTTGCGCCGCCCCTGCTTTGCATATCGACTGCAGTGTAGGGTAAGCGCCATGACGGATCAGCCGGAACACACCGATTACGACGGCAGCGCCGGCGGCTGGGGCTCGCTGCGCGGGATCGTGGAAACGGTCGGCCGCGAGATGTCGGCTGTGGGCGCGCTCGACACGTTGCGCCAGCAGAACAAGACCGGCGGCTTCATGTGCACGAGCTGTGCGTGGGGTAAGCCGAAACATCCGCACGCCTTCGAATTCTGCGAGAACGGCGCGAAGGCGACTCTGTGGGAACTGACCACCCACCGCTGCACGCCCGACTTCTTCGCCAGCCACACCGTGGGCGAGCTGCGAAGCTGGACGGACCACGATCTCGAACAGCAGGGCCGCCTTACCCACCCGTTGCGCTACGACGCCACCAGCGACCGCTACGTGCCCTGCACCTGGCAGGACGCATTCGCCGCGATCGGCACGGCGCTGAAGGCCAGCGAACCGAAGAGGACGGTGTTCTACGCCTCCGGCCGCGCCTCGCTGGAGACCTCATATCTCTATGCCCTGTTCGCGCGGCTGTACGGCCACAACAATCTGCCCGACAGCTCGAACATGTGTCACGAGACAACGTCGGTGGCCCTCAACGAGCTGATCGGGTCGCCGGTCGGGACCTGCGTGCTGGACGATTTCGAGAAGTGCGACGCGATGTTCTTCTTCGGCCAGAACACCGGCACCAACAGCCCGCGCTTTCTCCACCCGCTGCAGAAGGCGGTCGAGCGCGGCTGCAAGGTCGTGACCTTCAATCCGATTCGTGAGAAGGGCCTCACCTCCTTCATCAATCCGCAGCGCCCGCTGCAGATGCTGACGGGCCAGGAAACGCCGATCAGCTGCCAGTATCTGCAGCCCCGCGCCGGCGGCGACATCGCCGCGATCATGGGGCTCTGCAAGTTCGTCCTGGCCGAGGACGTGCGACAGGGCGGGACCGTGATCGACCATGCCTTCATCGCCCAGCATTGCACCGGCTTCGAGGCCTTCCACGCCAACGCGGATGCGACCTCGTGGGAACGGATCGAACAGGAATCGGGCCTCAGCCGTGCCGACATCGAGGAGGCCGGCCGTGTCTATGTCGAGGCGGAGCGCGTGATCGGCGTCTACGGCATGGGCCTCACCCAGCATGTCCACGGCTTCGAGAACATCGCTATGCTGGTGAACCTGCTGCTGATGCGCGGCCATATCGGGCGCGAGGGCGCGGGCATCTGCCCGGTGCGCGGCCATTCCAACGTCCAGGGCCAGCGCACGGTGGGCATTGCCGAAAAGCCGGAGCTGGTGCCGCTCGACAAGCTTGCGGCAATGTTCGACTTCGACCCGCCGCGCAGCGAGGGCATGAACACCGTCGCCGTTTGCGAGGGACTCCTCGCCGGCGAGGTCCAGGCTTTCATCGGGCTGGGCGGAAACTTCCTGCGCGCCATTCCCGACCAGACGCGCATCGAGCCGGCCTGGGAGCGGATGCAGCTCACCGTGCAGATCGCCACAAAGCTGAACCGCAGCCATCTTTTCAACGGGCGTGTCGCCTATCTGCTGCCCTGCCTGGGTCGCAGCGAGGAGGACATGCAGGCGAGCGGTCCGCAGACGTTGACGATCGAGGACAGCTTTAGCCACATCCATGGCTCGCTCGGCCATCGCACGCCCGCCAGCGAGCATCTCCTGTCCGAGATGGCGATCGTCACAGGCATCGCCAAGGAAACCCTGGCGCTCCATCCGCGGCTGCGCTGGGACGACTGGACGGCCAACTATGCGCTGGTGCGCGACCTGATCGCCGAGACCTATCCCGAAGAGTTCTACGACATGAACGAGCGCATGTTCGAGCCGGGCGGCTTCTATCGCGGCAACCCGGCGCGCGAGCGCGACTGGAAGACCGAGAGCGGCCGCGCGCAGTTCACGGCGCCGCAGATGCTGGCGGCCACCGACGTCGAGGACGCGCCCGGCCGCTACCGCCTGATCACGCTGCGCTCGAACGACCAGTTCAACACGACCATCTATGGCTACAGCGACCGGCTGCGCGGCATCGAGGGCACGCGAGACGTCGTGCTGATGAATGGCGCGGACATCGAACGCGCCGGCCTTGCCGCCGGACAGCGCGTCTCTCTCGTGGGCGATGCCGATGACGGCCATGTCCGTCGAATCGACGGGTTGGAGGTCATCGCGTTCGATCTGCCGGACGGCACCATCGCGGGCTACTATCCGGAACTCAATCCACTGATCGCCTTGAAGCACCACGATCGGAAATCGAAGACCCCGGCTGTGAAGGCCGTTCCCGTGCGGATCGAGGCGGCTTAAGCCGCCATGGACCACGCTGACAAGGATCCCGTTGGAGAGGCCATCGCCCAGTCTGCACCGGAAACGCTGGCCGCCAAGGCGCAGCAGGACTGGCCGCGCATGGCGGTGCTTGCCGTGCTCGCGGGGGCCTTCATCGCCTTCGGATCGGTAATCTCGCTGGTCGCCCAGTCCGGCCTGGGCGAAGGGCCGGCGACGGGCCCTGTCCGGCTCGTCTCGGGCCTGGCTTTCTCGGTCGGCCTTATCCTCGTGATGATCGCGGGCGCCGAGCTCTTCACCGGCAATACGATGATGGTGCTGCCCACCGTCACGGGCGAGCTGCCCGTCATCCGGATGGCTGCAGCCTGGATGGTCGTCTGGATCGGCAATCTTGCCGGCAGCGTCCTCGTCGCCGTGCTGTTCGCGGCCAGCGGCGGCCTTGAGGGCGGCATAGGCGATACCGCGTCGAGCGTGGCCAGGGACAAGCTCGGCAAGACGGCGATGGAAATCTTCTGCTCGGGCATCCTGGCCAACGCCCTCGTCTGTCTCGCAGTGTGGATGTCGATGAACGCCAACACCCTGCCGGCAAAGATCGTGGCGATCGTCGGTCCGATCATGCTGTTCGTCGCAGCCGGCCTCGAGCATTCGGTCGCGAACATGTCGCTGATCCCGATGGGATGGCTGAGCGGCATGCCGGGCGGCGTCGACGGGTCCGCCGGCCTTCTCAACCTCCTGTTCAGCACGGCGGGCAACATCGTCGGCGGCGCCCTGCTCGCCCTCGCGCTGGCCTATGGGCACGACGCGCTGAAGCGGGAGGCTCCCTGAACACCAAACCCACATATCGGGACGACGGAATGGTGGATGCGGCGCTATCGCCGGGAACTCCGGCCCGCCAGTTGCGTTCCGACTGAACACCCTTTTTTCGCGGCGGACGGCCTCGCAGGACCATGACCAGTTATTGCGGCGCCCCGCCTCTTCCCTACGACTGGTTCGAGCGCTGGAACTTCGACCCGGCACTGCTGGTGGCGCTCACGGCCGCAGCGGCGGTGGCACTGCGCTCGCGGCATCCGCGCCTCGGGCTGGTCACGGTCGGCGTGCTCGCGGTGGCGTTCGTGTCGCCGCTCTGCGCCCTCACCGTGGCGCTGTTCTCGGCGCGCGCGGTGCATCACGTGCTGCTGGTCGCCGTCGCCGCACCACTGGCGGCACTGGCCCTTCCCAGCCGTGGTTCGCACTATCTCGGCCTCGCCTTCGTGGGCTCGACCGCGACACTTTGGGCATGGCACCTGCCGACACTCTATGACCGCGCGCTGGGCGACACGACGGTCTACTGGCTGATGCAGCTCAGCCTGCTGGGCACCGCGATCTGGTTCTGGCGCGGGTTGTTCGCCTCACCGCCGGTGACGGCCTCGATGGTAGCGATCTTCGCCATGGCGCAGATGGGCATGCTGGGCGCGCTGCTCACCTTCTCGCGCGTCCCGCTCTATGCCAGCCATGCCGCGTCGACGCTCCCCTGGGGCCTCGAGCAGGTTGCCGACCAGCAGCTCGCCGGCCTCGTGATGTGGGTGCCGGGCGTCATCCCCTATGCGCTGGCGACGGCGCTGATCGCGCGCCGGGTCTGGGTGCGGGCCGCCGGAACGGCATGATCGCGGCGCTTAAATTCCTCCACATCGCCGCCCTGTCGATCTGGTGCGCCGGTCTGGTCGGCCTGCCGCTCTTGCTTGCGCGCCATAACCGGGGAGACGATCAACATCAATATTCCAGGCGCCGGCGGGTGACGCACGTAGCGTATGTCGGCGTGGTAACGCCGGCCGCCGTGATCGCGATCGCGCTCGGAACGGCGCTGATCTTCCTCCGCGAGGTCTTCGTGCCCTGGATGTTCGTTAAGCTGGCGCTCGTCGGCCTGCTGGTCCTGGCCCATGCCTGGCTGGGCCATGTCACCCTACAAGTCGGCGAGCGGCAGGGCGACTACACCACACCACATCCCGCGCCACTGCTCGTGGTCTCAGGCCTCACGATGCTGGTGATCCTGATCCTGGTGCTCGGTAAGCCTTTCGTTGGCGACGGAATCGTCCCGGCGTGGCTGCTCTCGCCGCGAGGTCACCTCTTGCCCGTGGACGAGGTGCCGAGGTGATAGTCGAACACCAGCTTGCCGCCGTGCCAACCAGTGATGGCGGTGAATCCCGCCGCCAGCAGCGAGAGCAGCACGCCCCACGGCAGCACGGCCTGCTCGTAACCGGCAAGGCGGTAACCCCAGTTGGCGCCGAGAATGGAGAGCAGCATCACGGCGAGCACGAAGTGCGTCCAGCTCGCGGCGCGCGCCCGGATGCCGGGCACCAGCAGCAGCTCGACCGTACCGGCCAGTCCGGCCGCGAGACCGAGGAGGAAGGCCATGCCGCTGGCCCACAAGGCGGCGCGCGCCCAGAAGGCATCGCCCGTCCACCAGTAGAAGCCGTCAGCACCCAATGTGCACATGGTCAGCGCGATCGGAAAGGCGACCAGCATCGCATGGATCGGATGGCCGGCGACGGCGATGCGCGATTCGGTCCGGTGGAAATGGGACTGCGCTTCGATCGGATCGACCCGGGCCTCTGCCCCGCCCGGCGGGGACCCTTCGGAAACAATAGCCATCGCTCCCTCCTCCCTCCGCTGGGTGCAGCGCTGGTAACGATGGCTGTTGGCGGTTGTTCCGGACCGCTGTCGACGCTCGACGCGGCGGGGCCAGCGGCGGCGCGCGTGGCCAGCTTCTGGTGGGCGATGCTGGCCGGCGCGACGGTGCTCAGCGTGCTGGTCTTCGTTCTGCTGCTGCTGGCCTTCCTGCGCCGCCGCAGCCAGGGCCGCACCAGCCCGACCCTATGGATCGGCGGACTCGGCGTCGCCATGCCCATCGTCGTGCTTCTAGCGCTGGTGGGATACGCGCTGATGCTGGGCGAACGCATCATCGCGCCCGGTCTCTCGGGCACGGTCGTCATCGATGCGACGGGCCGGCAATGGTCGTGGGAATTCAGCCATCGCACCGGCGAGGGCATTCAGGTGACGCACAACGAGCTGAACATGCCCGCCGGCCAGCCGGTCGTGCTGCGTATCGCCGCCGTCGACGTGATCCACAGTTTCTGGGTGCCGAGGCTCGCCGGAAAGATGGATGCCATCCCCGGCCATGTAAACGTGCTGCGCATACAGGCTGCCGAGCCGGGCGTCTACGAAGGCCAGTGCGCCGAGTTCTGCGGCAGCGGACATTCCGGCCATCTGTTCCGCGTGATCGCCCACGACGAAGTGGGCTGGGCCGCCTTCCAGCGCGGAGAGATGCCATGAACGCGCTGCGACGGCACCGCGCCCTCGAGGCGATCTGGGGCGCGCCGAAGGGCTGGCGCGGCACCGCCGTGTCGGTCAACCATTCCGATATCGGGAAGCGCTTCGTGGTGGCGGCCTTCGTCTTCTTCGCCATCGGCGGCGTGCTGGCAATGCTGATCCGGGCGCAGCTAGCAACGCCGCGCAGCGCCTTCGTCGGACCAGACGTCTATAATCAGCTCTTCACGATGCACGGCAGCATCATGATGTTCCTGTTCGCCATCCCGATGTTTGAGGGGGTGGCGCTGTACATGCTGCCGAAGATGCTGGGCAGCCGCGACATGGCCTTCCCCCGCCTCTCCGCCTATGGCTGGTGGTGCTACCTGTTCGGCGGCACGATCCTGATCGCCTCGATGGTGTTCGGCGTGGCGCCCGACGGCGGGTGGTTCATGTACACACCGCTGTCCTCCAAGGCCTATACGCCAGGGATCAACGCCGACGTCTGGCTGCTAGGCATCACCTTCGTCGAGATTTCGGCGATCTCGGCCGCGATCGAGATCACCGTCTCGGTCCTGAAGCTGCGCGCGCCAGGTATGCGCCTCGATCGCATGCCGCTGTTCGCCTGGTATCTGCTGATCACCGCGTTGATGATGATCGTGGCCTTTCCGCCGCTTATCCTGGGCTCGGTCCTGCTCGAGGTGGAACGCGCCTTCGACTGGCCGTTCTTCGATCCTGCGCGCGGTGGCAGTCCGCTGCTGTGGCAGCACCTGTTCTGGCTGTTCGGCCATCCCGAGGTCTACATCATCTTCCTGCCCGCGGCCGGCGTGATCTCCACGGTCCTGCCGGTGCTCGCGCGCACCCGCATCCTGGGCTACGGCTGGATCGTGGCGGCGCTGCTTTCGCTCGCCTTCCTGAGCTTCGGCCTGTGGGTGCATCACATGTTCACCACCGGCATCCCGCACATGGCGTTGGGCTTCTTCTCGGCCGCCTCGGCGCTGGTCGCGCTGCCGACGGCGGTCCAGGTCTTCGCCTGGATCGGCACGCTGTGGAACGGCCGGCCGGAACTCAAGCTCCCCATGCTGTACCTGCTCGGCTTCTTCGTGATCTTCGTAATCGGCGGGATGACCGGTGTGATGCTGGCGATGGTGCCGTTCGACTTGCAGGCGCACGACACCCATTTCGTGGTCGCGCATCTCCACTACGTGCTGATCGGCGGCTTCATTTTCCCGATGCTGGCCGGCGCCTACTACTGGCTGCCGCATTTCACCGGCCGCACGCGCGACGATCTCCTGGGCACGGCCTCGTTCTGGCTGATCTTCGTCGGATTCAACGTGACCTTCTTCATGATGCACCTGACCGGCCTGCTGGGCATGCGACGGAGGATACACACCTATCCTGAAGAGGCGGGCTGGACGCTGCTGAACCTGATCTCCTCGGTTGGCAGCTTCGTCATGACCTTCGGCTTCGCACTGTTCGCCATCGACGTCGCCTTGCATGTCTATTACGCGCGCCGCCGCCGCCGCAATCCCTGGAGCGCCGGCACGCTCGAATGGGCGATGCCGGTCCCCACGCCCGCCTACAACATCGCGAGTCTGCCCACCGCCACGGATCGCGAGCCGCTGGCCCAGTCCCCGTCCCTTGCGACGGCGCTGGCGCGCGGCGAGGGCTATCTCGGCGAGCCGCGGCACGGATGGCGCGAGACGCTGGCGGTGGAGACGACGACGGGCGCGATCGATCATGTCGTCGTGCTCCCCGGCAACACCCGCCTGCCGATCGTCACCGCCGCGGCGACGGGGTGCTTTTTCCTATGTTTGCTTGCGGGCCAGTACTGGCTGTCGCTGTTGCCCGTGGCCGGCGTCGTGGCGCTCGGGCTGCGCTGGGCCTGGGTGCTCGACTGGCGCCGGGACATCGGCCCGCTGCCGATCGGCCGCGGCGAGACTGCGCCCGTCCATCGCGAGGCCGCGGGCGCGCCGGGCTGGTGGGGCAGCGTCTTCCTGCTGGTCGCCGACGGCACGGCGCTGGCCTCGCTGCTGTTCGGCTACGCCTTCCTCTGGGTGATCGCGCCGAACTGGCCGCCACCGGCGCGCATCGACGGCGGCCTCATGGCCGGCCTCGTGGCGGCCGTGGCCGCGGGCACGGGCAGCCTGTTCGCCCGCCGCAGCCTGGCCGACAGCGCCAACGGTCCGGGGTCTTCGGCAAGCCGCATGGCGCTCGCCGGCGTGGCGGCCCAGCTCGTCACGATCGTCGCGCTGGCAACGCTCGGCGTCACGGCCCTGCCTGCGCCGCAGGAGCACGCCTACGCCGCCTGCAGCTGGGCTCTGCTGGCCTACGCGCTGCTGCATGCGACCATCGCTCTGCTCTGCTTGGGCTTCGGGCGCGCCCGCATCGGAGCAGGCCAGGTCTCCCCCCGGCGCACGCTCGACCTGCGCGTGGCGCGCCTGTTCAGCGACTATTCGACCGCCACGCTCGCGATCGTGCTCGTCTGCCTCCTCGCACCGTCGGTGACGTCGTGAGGTTGCTCTGGCGGATCAGCGCCGGCCTCCTCCTCTGGGCCTTCGGTTTCTCGCTGCTGTACGCGCTGCAGGGAACGGGCTGCGCCTACGGCTGGGAGGCGATCCAGCTGTTCGGCGCAAGCCTGCTGCGCTGGATCCTCGTCGCGACCTGGCTACTGCTCGTCGCTTCGGGACTTGCTCTTCTGCGGCTCGTCCGGACCGCATCGTCAGACTTCGAGCGACGCGTCCTGCTTGCGACAACCCTTGCCGGTGCCGGCGCCATGCTCGCGACCGGCTCCCCGGTGGCGCTCGCGTCGGCCTGCGCCTAAAACCGCGCGTGGAACGACGCACACCACCAACGAACCGCCGGTGACGGCCTATCTCGGCTGATGGGCTCGCGCTAGGCTCCCGCAAAACAACCGGGGGAACCAGCGTGCAAGGCGAAGCTTCCTACGATTTCATCGTGACCGGCGCGGGCTCCGCCGGTTGCGCCGTCGCCGGTCGATTGAGCGAGGATGGCCGCTATTCCGTGCTGCTGCTGGAGGCCGGTCCGCGCGACAGCTATCCGTGGATCCATGTGCCGCTTGGCTACCACAAAACCTTCAACAATCCGAAGGTCAACTGGATGTTCGACAGCGAGCCGGAGGTCGAGCTCAACAACCGCATCATGTACCAACCGCGCGGCAAGGTGCTGGGTGGCACCAGCTCGATCAACGGCATGGTCTATATGCGCGGTAACGCAGCGGATTACGACGAATGGCGCCAGCGCGGCTGTGAGGGCTGGGACTATCAATCCGTCCTGCCCTACTTCAAGCGCGCCGAGGACCAGGAGCGCGGCGCCGACGAATTCCACGGCACCGGCGGCCCGCTCAAGGTGCAGGACCATCGCTGGCAACCGACGCTCGCCCGCGCGATGCACGACGCCGCCGTGCAGGCCGGGATCCCGGCCAATCCCGACTTCAACGGCGCCACGCAGGACGGCGTCGGCTTCTACCAGACCACCATCAACCGGGCGCGCCGCTGGTCCTCCGCCCGTGCCTATCTCGGCGCGGCAAAGGGCCGACGCAATCTCACCGTCGCCACCTCGGCGCATGCGACGAAGGTGCTGATCGAGAACGGCAGGGCGACCGGAATCGAATACCGCACGCCCCAGGGTATCGTGCGTGCCCGCGCGAAGCGCGAGGTCATCGTCTCGGGCGGCGTCTACGGCTCGCCGCAGCTCCTGATGCTGTCGGGCCTGGGGCCGGCCGATCACCTGAAGCGGCACGGCATCGAGGTCGTGCGCGACATGCCGGGCGTCGGCAGCCACCTGCACGACCATTTCAACACCTACATCGCCTATCGCTGCAGCCAGCCCGTCACGATGAACGACCTGACGCTCAGCCTGCCGCGCCGCCTGATGGCCGCCGCGCAGTACGCGTTCGGCCGCACCGGACCGCTGGCCAGCATGGGCTTGTTCGTCGGTGCGCTGGTGCGCAGCGACAGGCGGCTGGAGCGGCCCGACCTGCAGATCAACATGTTCGCGTGGGCGATCAAGGACCGGAACAAGAATGGCATCGTCCCCCAACCCTTCTCTGCCTTTGGCTTGAGCCCCGTGCATCTCACGCCCTCCGGGCGCGGCACGGTACGGCTGAAATCCGCCGATCCGCTCGCTGCACCTGAAATCAAGTTCAACTTCCTGAGAAATGCCTCGGACTTCGACGCCCTGCTGCACGGCATGCGGATCTGCCGCGAGATCGCCAGTCAACCGGCGCTGAAGCCGTTCATCGTCGAGGAGATCCTGCCCGGCGCACACGTCACCAGCGACGCCGACCTCAAGGCCGACATTCGCGCCCGCGGCGTCTCGAACCTGCATCCGGTCGGCACATGCCGCATGGGTCGCGAGGTCGACGCCGTGGTCGACCCGCAGCTCCGGGTCCATGGCATCGCCGGGCTGCGCGTCGCCGACGCCTCGATCATGCCGTCCATCGTTGCCGGCAACACCAACGCGCCGGCCATCATGATCGGCGAGAAATGCGCCGACATGGTCCGCACCGCCGCAGCATGCTGAGCCGCCTACTTCCGGCGACTTGCGGGGTTTAGAGACACGGTCCCGCCCGCGACACCGCCGGCATCGTATGCGTCCGGCGAAATCATGCGACCGGGGCCGGCTTCGACAGTCCGCAGCTTCAGGCCGAGTTTCTCCAGCTCGATGTCGACGACGGCCGCCTTCAGCACGACCAACCCGCGGCCGCTGCTCTTGATCACGCCGTCCCGATCCGCCTTCATGGCCACCAGCCGGTCGGCGATGGATGCGCACATACCCAGGGTAAAGGACGCGTTCGCGAGATGCCGCTCCTGGTGACGGAAGCGCTTGTATTCGGCCGAGACCTTGTAGTGGCCGAGTTCGGCCCGGACCGCGCCGTCGATCAGCTCTGTGAGATAGTGCGCCACCTCGACGTCGGCGGGCAACCCGAAGAAGACATAGCGCGCCTCCCCGGCGGCGTTCTTCTCGCGCCAGACGCGGCAATCGCAGAAGGCGGCGATGGCGCCGATGCATTCGTCGATCGGGATGCGCTTCCTGAGATGCGTCTCGTAGACCCGCTCCTCGCACGGCGTTTCCCGAATCTCGACGTCGGTGAGGGACAACTCGTAGCGGTCGAGCAACTCGGCCACCTTGGCCGCCGCCGCCAGTGCTTCGCCCTCGGTGCAGCCATTGTCGATGGTCTTGGCGCGCAGCGCCTGGATGCGGCCCCGGAGCTTGTCGAAGGCCGAAGCGTCCGTCGTCGTCACGGCCGGGGTGCGGTCGGAGGTGTGCGCTTCCGGCGGAAATGCAGGTAGAGCGCGAAACCGACGCCGATCGCCAGGCCGGGCAGCGCCGAGGCAATGCCGAGGGACGCAATACCCATCTCGCAGCCGCCCGAATCGCCCGGCGTACCGCAGCGGGGGTCCAGGCTGTAGGCGAGCACCAGCCCCACGATCCCGACCACGACAGGCGTCACGACGAAGCCGAGGAAGCCGAAGCCCAGTATCTTGAGAGTGAGGCCAAGCATCAGCCTGCCGCCTCTCGCGTCGCTTCCTCGAAGCGCTGGCGGCGCATCTCCGCACGCGGATCGTCCATCTCGGGGCCCCTCGGCTCGGGCACCCAGGCGTCGCGGCCGGGCACATAGATGCGATTATTCTGTAGCGGGTTGCGGTTCACGAGAGGCCGCGCATGCATCGGATGGCGCAGGCTTCGAACTTCGTGCTCGATCTCGAACAGTGCCTTGCCGGTCGCCGGGTCGGCAATGTGCTTGAAGCGGTACTGGTGCTGGTTGCTTTCCTCCGTCAGCAGGCCCCGCTCGACCAGGCCCCGATAGGGTCGCGAAAAATTCGCGACATAGACCTGGATGTGATGCCCGTCATAGGCCTCGGGTGCGTCGTCGCTCTCGCGGAAGACCAATTCCTGGCCAATGCCAACAGAAACATGCGCCGCCGTGCCCTCGACGCGTGCATCGGTCGCGAAGACGCTTCGATAAAAGTCGGCAATGCCGCCGGCGGCGCCGCGCGGCACGTCGAACTCGACATAGGCCATGCCCAGCGCCATGCCGTCGAAGCGTGGCGACGGATCGTGACAAAGGATGTGGTTGCCCCAGGGACAGATCGTCGCGACATGATCCTCATACTCGACGACCGCAAAGCGCGTGTCGCCCAGCATGCCCTTCACACGGTCGAGGCGCTGCAGCAGCGCCTCGCGGTCGGGAATCACGAGCCCCACCCGCCCACGCAGGCGCTGCGCCGTGGCCATCGTCGGGAGGTGGAACTGGCTGCGCCCGACATTGACCCACATATTGTCGATGCCGGTCATCATGTAAGGATCGCGCGTGAGGCCGAGCCCGCTCATGTAGAAGACGGTCGCGAGGCCCTGATCGGCGACCCCGAGATTGACATGCTCCAGCGCCACGACGTTGCCCACGTCCTCCGCAGCCCGGTCGTACTGCTTCATATCCGGCTCACTCATGGCCAGCCCTCCTGAACCTGCTCCCAGTATAGGGACCGGACGGCTTTACCGACAGAACGCGACGCCAACTCTCAGGAACGGCCGCGCGGGGCCTCGCCATTGCGCTGGAAGGTGAAGTTGTCGCGAATGTGGCGGTTGAAGAATTCGCCCTTGGAGATGGCCGCCTTCATCGCGTCATAGGTCTCTTCCGGGACTCCGAGATAGGTGTAGCGCCGCTGTGACTGGAAGACGATGTCGAGCGCGCGCCGCCGGCGGTCGTAGCGGTAGGAGCGGATGACGCTGGAAGACATGAACGGGTAACGTCCGCCCTCCTTTCCGGGATGCGCTGGAGAAGTCGGGCGGGCCGGCTTTCCATGTCGCGCCTAAGCCTGCCGGGCTACCCGCCGCCACAGCCCGAAAAGGCCGACGCCGAAGGCGAGCGCCCCACCGATCAGAAAGCCGCCTGCGTAATTTCCGGTCAGCGAGAGCGCGGCGCTGAACAACAGTGGCAGGACCAGCGCACCAGCGTCGCCGAAGGCCAATACCGCGCCCGTGGTTGCGCCGATCCGGCCCACCGGCGACAGCCGCGCCACTTCGGCCAGCAGTACGCCGTGCCAGCTCACGGCGGTGACGCTGAGGGTGGTGGCGATCACAACCGCGATCCAGATCGGCCAGTCCGGAGCGATCGAGGCGGTGAGGACGGCCGCCGCCGCCATGCCTATGCCGAGGAACGCCAACAATGTCCCCGGCGCCACGAAGCGCGAGGCGAGCCAGCCCCAGCCGATGCGCGCCGGCACCGCAACGACGATGGCAATGGCGAAGACCTGTCCCGCGCGCTCCAGGTCGTAGCCGAGGCCTCGCACCAGATAGAGCACGAAGAAGCCGGTAAAGAGGGACTGCAAGCCCACGAAACTGAACATCGCGACGCACATCATGCGCAGCGCTGGGTCTCGCAGCACGCTCGCGACATTGGCCCGGATATCGGCGGGCGAAAGTGGCTGCGCTGGATTGCGGTCGGCGTCGAAGCCCGCGCGCACCGGCTGCAAGGCCAACGCGATCAGGAAGGAGGCCAGTGCGATGACCAGCAGCGCCACGCGCCAGCCGGCCTCGACGACGAGTACCGGCGCCACCACGCCGGCCAGCATCAGCCCGACCGGTACCCCGCACTGTTTGATGGAGAATACGAGCGGTGCCAGGTTCCGGGGTGCGAGCCGGCCGAGCAGATGCGAGCTCGATGGCGTCGAAACCGCCTGCCCCAATCCGCCGATGAACGCGCCGGCGGCGAAGAGCGGCAACCAGCCGGCGGTGGTGATGGCAAGGCCGACGCCCAGCGCTGCCATGCCGACCTGCGTCATGCGCACCGCGCCGTAGCGCAGGATGAACCCGCCGCAGCCCAACGTCGTGAGAAAAGCCGCGACCGAACCGATCGCGAGATAGACGCCGACCAGCGCCGCTTCTATGCCGAGATCGACCACGATGGCCGCCGCGATCAGCGGCACCGCCGACCGCCCCAGGGTGGCGAAGGTCTGCTGGACCGTCATGGCGCCGAGCGCTACGAAGAGTGGACTGGTGATGAGACGGCTCCGATGAGGCTTCTGTCAGAGTGCCGCCGGCCGCTCAGAATGCAAACAGATTGTCGCGGAAATGTGCGTGCGTGTACGCCGTGCGAACCAGACCGCGCCGTTGCAGCTCCGGCACGAGCCCATCCGTGATCTCGGCGACATTGCGACGGCTGATCGGCCCGCTGAACATGAAGCCGTCGCCACCCGCTTCCGCCATCGCCTCCTCCATCACGTCAGCCACTCTGCGGGTCGTTCCGACCACCGGGTGCTCGAAGCCGAAGCTGTAGTTGCGCGCCACCTCGCGCAGGGTGCGGCCCTGCGCCAGGAAGCGCCTCAGCGTGCCCTGCTGGCCGTTGGTCGTGAGTTCGGCCAGCGGTGCGTCGAGATCGAAGGTCGAGAAGTCGATGTCCGTAAGGCTGCCCATCATCGCGAGCGTCACCTCCGGTGCGGCCTCGCGCTGCGCCTGCCTCCGCTGCGCCCGATCCTGCGCCTCCCCGTCGGTCTCGCCCAGGGTCGGCGCAACCACGAAGAGCACCCTGCAGCTGTCGGGATCGCGTCCGAGCGCGGCGAGACGCTCGCGCATGTCGTCCCGAAACGCCTTCATCTCCGCCACTGTACCGAGGGCCGCGATCACGATGTCCATGTGCCGGGCGGCGAATGCCTTGCCCTGCGGCGAGCCGCCCGCCTGGACCAGCACCGGCCGGCCCTGTGGCGGTCGCGCCGTGTTCAGCGGCCCCCGCGATGAGAAGAACCGTCCCTTGAAGTCCACGGTGTGCACCTTGGTGGGATCGACGAAGGTGCCGGCCTTCTCGTCCATGATGATCGCGTCGGCTTCCCAGGACGACCAGAGCTTCGTTGCCAACTCGACGAATTCGTCGGCCATCTCGTAGCGCAGGTCGTGTTCGAGATGCGCGTCGAGACCGAAATTCTGGGCCGCCCGTTCGGAGGTCGAAGTCACGAAGTTGCAGCCGACGCGGCCGTTCGACATCAGGTCCAGCGTCGCGATCAGGCGCGCGAGCAGGTACGGCGGATAGAAGCTGGTCGAGATGGTCGGCACGATGCCGAGGTGCTTCGTGGCCTGCGCGATCAGCGGCACCAGCGGCAGCGGGTCGTGTTTCGGCGCACGCAGGGCCCGCTTGAGATAAAAGTCCGTCGAGCCGCCGTAGTTGTCAGGGACGAACAGCGAGTCCTCGAGCAGCAGGCAGTCGAAGCAGGCCCGCTCCAGCGTCTTCGCCAGTTCGATGTGAAGGTCGGGCTGCGCCCAATCGCGCGCGTCGACGCCCGACCAGGGCTGGTTCCAGCCATGCACGCCGAAACTGTTGCCGAGAAACCAGCCGAGATGGAACCGCGCTGCTGCCAAGTATGTGCCTCCGCCCGCTATCCCGGCGGAGATGCAATCGACGGACCAGCTGAAGCGTCAGCCCTTGACCGTCATGTCGACGGTGCGCGCCTTGTGGGCGTAAAGGTCGATCTTGGCCCACATCCGGGCCAGTGCGACTTCGTCCGCTTCCTTCTCGGTCGCATAGGGACCGTGCCAGGCCATCGTCTCGGGCACCGGCTTGTTCCAGTTCGCCCGGCGGTCCTCGATCTGATACTCGGCTTCGAACACGAACCACATGCCCAACTCCTGCCTACGCGACCTTCATGTCCTCGCCCTCGCCGTTCCGGCGGCAATGAGCAAGTTGACGTGCTACCTAAGCCGTACCCACTTCTGTGAACTGGAAGTGGAAATACCGATTGCGAACATGAGTACGTTACCTCAAGGTAGCAAATCCACTCATATAGACAATTCAATGTCTGCTATCTTTGAGAATGGATGTCATCCTCTTCGCCTTCTACTTGACCTTTACAAAGCAGAAGTAAAATCCTTAGCAGCTAGCTTTGTAGAACCACTTGCCGATGTGCGCTATCGCCCATTTACTCCCTCAGCGACGGCAGCCCTCGAGAAGGTCGTGACGATCGCAGCCAGACCAACATTTGATATTCGGGCGCTTCCAGCTGACATAGCATTTCCCACAGTTGAATCTCGACAGCAAGCCCGACTTAAAGCTGCTGCTGACAAACAATTGCACGAAAGAATCAAGGCTAGAATCCGAGGCCGTTAACTATCACTGGCCATTTAGCCCACTACGTTGCCCTCGCCCACCCGGGTGGCGAGCGAGGCGGCCATGAACTCGTCGAGGTCGCCGTCGAGCACCTTCTGCGGATCCGATCGCTCCACATTGGTGCGCAGGTCCTTCACCATCTGGTAGGGCTGCAGCACGTAGGAGCGGATCTGGTGGCCCCAGCCGATGTCGGTCTTGTTGGCTTCGGCTTCGAGACGCTCCGCCTCCCGCTTCTGCAGTTCGACCTCGTAGAGGCGCGCCTTCAGCATCTGGATGGCCTTGGCGCGGTTCTGGTGCTGCGAGCGTTCCTGCTGGACGGCCACGGCGATGCCGGTCGGCAGATGGGTGATTCGCACCGCGGAGTCGGTCTTGTTGACGTGCTGGCCGCCGGCGCCCGAGGCACGATAGGTGTCGACGCGAAGATCCTTGTCGACCAGCTCGATCTCGATGTTGTCGTCGACTTCGGGATAGACCCAGACCGAGGCAAAGGAGGTCTGGCGACGCGCATTACCGTCGAACGGCGAGATGCGCACCAGCCGGTGCACGCCGCTCTCGGTCTTCAGCCAGCCATAGGCATTGGGCCCCTCGACCTTGTAGGCGCACGACTTGATGCCGGCCTCTTCGCCCGCGCTCTCCTCCAGCCAGCTCACCTTGAAGCCGCGACGCTCCGCCCAGCGCGTGTACATACGGGCCAGCATCTCGGCCCAGTCCTGCGCCTCGGTGCCGCCGGCACCCGCGTTGATCTCGATATAGGCGTTGTTGGCGTCGGCCTCGCCGGAGAGAAGCGTCTCGAGACGCGCCGCTTTGGCCTCGCTGGTGGCCTCACGCAACGCCTTCTCGCATTCGGCGATGGTGGCCTCGTCCTTCTCGGCCTCGGCCATCTCGATCAGACCGACATTGTCATCGACCGCCGCGCGCAAACGCTTGATCGCACCGATCGACGCTTCGAGCCGGGTGCGCTCGCGCATCACCTTCTCGGCTTCCTTCGGATCGTTCCACAGCGCCGGATCCTCGGCGCGCGCGTTCAGTTCATCGAGACGTACGACCGCACGGTCGTAGTCAAAGACGCCTCCTGAGGAGTTCCAGCGACTCCTCGATCTCGTTCACCATTGCTTGGGCTTCGGCGCGCATTACGGATCCATTTCGAACTGACTAATAGGTCTCGCCGGTGCCCGAGAGACCCGGACGCCGGGGGCTGCCCGCCTGCTGCGGGCCCTGCGTCGGGTCTATAGCGGAGTATGGGGCCGACCCGTCAAGCGGTGTGACCATATAGCCTTCGGAGCCCGGTTCGGTGCCCGGCTTGAAGACCTCGTCGATGGTGCCGCCCTCGTAGCTGAAGCGGACCATGCGGAGGCCCGGCGGCACGCGGAACGGCGTCGGCGGCTTGCCCTTGAATATCTCCCGGGCGATCGCTTCGTAGATCGGTGCGGCGTTGCCGCCACCGGTTTCCTGCGAACCCAGCGTCCGCGGCTCGTCGAAGCCGATATAGACGCCGATCGTGATATCGGGCGTCGAGCCCAAGAACCAGTTGTCGTGCGCGTCGTTCGTCGTGCCGGTCTTACCGGCAATCGGTCGGCCGAGTGCGGCGAGGCGTCCCGCGGTGCCGCGGGTCGTGACGCCCTGCATCATGCTGACGACCTGATAGACGGACGCCGGGTCATGAAAGGGCTTGCGCGAATCGACCAGTTCGGGCGCCACCAGCGCGCCTCCGCTCGCCGCGTCGCCGCAACCGCGGCAGGTGCGCGGTTCGTGCCGGTAGACGGTCTTGCCGTTGCGGTCCTGAACGCGATCGACCAGCGAGGGGGTGATCTCGAGCGCACCGTTGGCCAGCATCGCATAGGCCATGGTCATGCGGAGCAGGGTCGTTTCGCCGGCGCCGAGTGCCATCGGGAGGTAAGCGCCCATCTGGTCGGTGACGCCGAATTCCTTGGCAACTTCGACTACCCGCTTCATGCCGATCTGCTGGGCCATGCGCACCGTCATCAGGTTGCGCGACAATTCCAGGCCGCGCCGGACGGTCGTCGGTCCGAGCATGTCGCCGCCGTAGTTCTTCGGCGTCCACAGCGGCTGGCCGTAGCCCGGATCGTAGACGAAGGGCGCATCGAGCACGATCGAGGCCGGCGTAAAGCCGGCGTCCATCGCCGCGAGATAGACGAACGGCTTGAAGGCCGAGCCCGGCTGGCGCGCGGCCTGGACGGCACGGTTGAACTGGCTGCGGCCGTAGGACCAACCACCCGACATGGCCAGAACCCGGCCGGCCTGCGTGTCCATCACGACGACGCCCCCTTCGACGTTGGGCACCTGGCGCAGCGCGTATGTCTTGGGCGGATAGGGCTTGGCGTTGGCGCCAGCAGGCTTCTCGACCTTTTCCACGACGATCACGTCGCCCACCGAGACGACATCGCGTGGACCGCGCGGTGCGGCGCCGACCGTCTGGTTCTGCAGGGTCGGACGGGCCCAGGTCATCTCCGCGAAGGGTACGGTGCCCTCGCCACCGTCCGGCAGGCCGACGAGTTGGACCGACTGCGCCTCGACCTTGCTGACGACCGCAAGCTGCCAGGCCGACGGGCCCGCCAGCGGACGGCGCTGGACGATGCGGGCGAACTCCTCTTCCCAGACGCTCATGTCGGAGATCTTGGCATAGGGTCCGCGCCAGCCGTGGCGCCTGTCATAGGCGATCAATCCGTCGCGAAGCGCATTGTCCGCGACGGTCTGGATGGCGGGATCGAGGGTGGTGCTGACGGTGAGTCCTGCCTCGTAGAGGCCCTTTTCACCATAGGCTGCCATCAGGTTGCGGCGGACCTCCTCGGCGAAGAAGTCGGCCTGCGCCACTTCGGTGGCGCCGCGGCGCCGGTACTGGAGCTTCTCAGCCTTGGCGGCCTGCGCCTCGGCGGTGGTGATATAGCCGTCCTCGGTCATGCGATGCAGGACGTAGTCGCGCCGGGCGTAGGCTTCCTTCTCGTTGCGTACGATGTGGTAGCGGTTCGGCGCTTTCGGGAGGGCCGCGAGATAGGCGATCTCGGACAACGACAACTCGTCGAGCGACCGATCGAAGTAGTTGAGAGCGGCCTGGGCAACGCCGTAATTGCCCGAGCCGAGATAGATCTCGTTCAGATAGAGTTCGAGGATACGGTCCTTGGAGTAGGTCTCCTCGATCCGGAAAGCGAGGATGGCCTCCCGGATCTTGCGCGAAAGCGTCGCCTGGTTGGTGAGCAGGAAGTTCTTGGCGACCTGCTGGGTGAGACCCGATGCGCCCTCCGGCCGTTTGCCCGGATTGGCGACGTTGGCGATCATGGCGCGAACGACGCCGATGAAGTCTATACCCGGATGGGTGAAAAAACGCTGATCCTCGGCCGCGACGAAGGCTTCCAGCACGCGCCGGGGCATCGCGGCGACCGGCACGAAAACCCGCTTCTCGCGCGCATACTCGGCGAGGAGCTTGCCATCGGCGGCGTAGAGCCGGGTCACGGTCGCCGGCTGGTAGTCCGCAAGTTGCTTGTGATCCGGCAAACCGTGACTGAAGTGCCAGAAAAGGCCTGCGACGGTGCCGGTGCCGACGATCAGAGCGGCGGTGGCAAAAGCCAGACAAATCTTGATGAAATTCAGCACGGTCACTTTCTACGCGGCGCGCGGAGGGCCTTCAACGCCGCAGGATGTCTCCGACTTATGCCTTTCTTGTGGCGCCGGATCCGAAATAGGCGTCAACGGACGCCCTCAACGCGCGGGCGAGCGCCATCTGGTGCTGACGCACGGTCAGCAGCTTCTCGTCTTGCGGATTGGACAGATAGCCGAGTTCGACCAGCGCCGCCGGAATCTCCGGCGAGGTCAGCACGGCAAACCCAGCCTGGCGATGCGTTCGCGGCAGCAGGCGGACTCCATTGCGGGCGAAGGTCGCGACGACGGTGTCGGCCAGCCGTCGGGAATCGTTCACCGTGCCGCGCTGGCTCATCGCCACCAGGGTCCGCGCCACGTTGTCAGGCTGCTCCGAGAGCCTCATTCCCGAGATCGAGGCACCCGCGCGATTTTCCCGCGCCGCGAGAGCCGCGGCTTCGCGGTCCGTCGCCTCCTCGGACAGCGTGTACACCGAGGCGCCGCGCACGTCCCGGTCGCCATGAGCATCGGCATGCAGGGAAAGGAAGAGATCCGCCCTCGCCGCCTGGGCTCTCGCCACACGCTCGCGCAGGGGTACGTAGCTGTCGGTAGTGCGCGAAAGCAGGACACGATAGCGATTGCCGGCCAGCAACTCGCGCCGCAGGTCACGTGCGATTGCCAGCACGACCGTCTTCTCCTTTGTCCCACGCACACCGAGTGCACCTGGATCCCGTCCGCCATGGCCTGGGTCGAGAAAAACCAACTTCGGCTTGTCCAGCGATAGGGCCGGGGTTGGCTTGGCCATCGACTTGGGACGCCTTTTCGCCGGGGCAGCCAGCGTGCCGCCGGAGCCCATTCCAAATACGCTCACCCCGGCCAGGACGGCGAGCAGATGACGACGGCGGAAGTCGGACATGGCAAACGCCAAGGATGAAGAGGGGATGAAATGAATTGAATATTGTTAAAGCAATATCAGAAAGTCGCCCGTAATTCCAAATATTTTCAATAGGTTAAAAGATGGAACTCAAGCGGCACAATGTTTTGATTGTCGGCCCCTTTCCAACCCCGTATGTTGCGTCCGCGAGCAGTCGCCGTCGTTCGTAGCGCGCCCTAGGGTCGCGCTCCGACGGCAGTTTCCGAGCCAGGCTGGGCTCGCGCCCTTGCAGAAATGGGGGCGCGGCCGGTCTGCGGAGGGACTGTCAGGCAGGCGGTGGCTATCAGGAAACTCGAGGTGGCAGGACCCAGTCGTGGTCCGGCGGCGCGAAGCTTCCCCGTCTTGGCCGGAGTTGGCCGTTCGACGGGTCGATGACGCGGCGCTCCCCTCGCAAGACGGAGGCGGCATGGCCGCCGGTCGCTCGCACCGGTTGGGATCGGACGCCTCGGAGCGAGCCCATGGCAAGGCGTATGCTCATCGATGCAAGTCACCCGGAAGAGACCCGGGTCGTTGTTGTCGATGGAACGAGACTTGAAGAATTTGACTTCGAAACCGCGAGCCGCAAGCCCCTCAAGGGCAACATCTACCTCGCGAAGGTCATCCGCATAGAACCGTCTCTCCAGGCGGCTTTCGTCGAGTACGGCGGCAACCGCCACGGCTTTCTCGCTTTCTCGGAAATCCATCCCGATTACTACCAAATCCCCGTCGCCGACCGCGAACGGCTGATCGCCGAACAGCAGCGCCTGCACGCCGTGGCCGAGGAGGACGAGCCGCGGCAGAACGGCCGGGTCGATCGCACCGACATCGAGGAGGCCCGCGCCGATATCATCGAGGCGGCGGCGGACGACATCATCCAGGCTGCCGCCATCCCCGACGAAGCCCCTGCTGCCGAGGTCCCGGGCGACGCTCCTGCGGGCGAGCCTCCCACCGAGACTCCCGCGGTTGAAGTCGAAGCATTGGCATCCGAGGCCCCTGCTTCCGAGGCACCGGCTGCGAAGCCTCCCGTTTCCGAAGCGTCGGCCTCCGAAGCCGCACCGGTCGAGCCAGCCGCCGCGGAAGCGGCGCCTTCCAGCGAACATGAACCGCAGGCCCAGCCTGCGGGTATCCCCGTCGAGCGTCTCGACGGTCCGATTCATGTCGAGGCCGCCGAAGCCCCGGTTTCCGAGCCGGCGGCCGAGGCCGCAGCCGTAGGCGAGACGACCGCCGCCTCCGAGGTTGCCGAGCCGGCAGCCGAACAGCCCGCCGAACTCAATGGCGAGGCTGCCCCGTCGGAGGCCGCCGATCCGGCCGAGGCGCCGCAGCCCGAGGCGACCGTCGAGACGCTGGGCGGCGACGAGGTCGTCGAGGAGCGCGAGACGCGTGAGCGCCGCCGCCGCAATCCCATCCGCCAGTACAAGATCCAGGAAGTCATCAAGCGCCGGCAGATCCTGCTGGTGCAGGTCGTCAAGGAGGAGCGCGGCAACAAGGGCGCCGCCCTCACCACCTATCTCTCGCTGGCCGGCCGCTACTGCGTGCTCATGCCCAACGCCGGTCGTGGCGGCGGCATCTCGCGCAAGATCTCCAACCCGTCCGACCGCAAGCGCATGAAGGAGATCCTGAGCGATCTCGACGTGCCGCAGGGCATGGGCGTGATCCTGCGAACCGCAGGCCTCGAACGCTCGAACATCGACATCAAGCGCGATTACGAGTACCTGTCGCGCCTCTGGGATTCGATTCGCGAGATCACGATGCGCTCTACCGCGCCGGCGCTGATCTACGAGGAAGGCGATCTGATCAAGCGGTCGCTGCGCGACATCTACGACACCGACATCGCCCAGGTCCTCGTCGAGGGCGAGGCGGGCTTCCAGAGCGCCGCCGAATTCATGCGGCAGTTGGTGCCCCACCAGGCCAACAAGGTCGAACTGTACCGGGAGCCGATCCCCCTCTTCCACCGCTATCAGGTGGAGAACCAGTTCGACGCCATGCATTCGCCGACGGTGCAGCTCCGGTCCGGCGGATACATCGTGATCAACCCGACCGAGGCGCTGGTCGCCATCGACGTCAACTCGGGCCGTTCGACTAAGGAACGGAACATCGAGGAGACGGCGCTGCGCACCAACCTCGAAGCCGCCGAGGAGATCGCCCGCCAGGTCCGCCTGCGCGATCTGGCTGGCCTGATCGTGATCGACTTCATAGACATGGAGGAGTCGCGTCACCAGCGCCAGGTCGAGCACAAGGTGAAGGATTCGATGCGCAGCGACCGCGCGCGCATCCAGATCGGCCGCATCTCCGCGTTCGGGCTGCTCGAGATGTCGCGCCAGCGGCTGCGCCCCAGCCTGCTGGAGCACTCGACCGAGGTCTGCCCGCATTGCGCCGGAACCGGCCGCATCCGCTCGCTCGAGTCCGCCGCGCTCCACGCGCTGCGTGCCATCGAGGAGGAAGGCGTGCGCCGCCGGGCGAGCGAGATCGCCGTCAGCGTTCCGCCGAACGTCGCGCTCTACCTGCTCAACCAGAAGCGACACTCGCTCTCGGAGATCGAGCAGCGCTACGGCTTCACGGTCATCGTCGAGGCCGACGAGGATCTCCACGCCGCCGATTGCGAGATCGAGCGCGTGCGCTCGCGCCGCGAGGATCATCGCAGCAGCGACCGGCCGGCGCCCGAGCTGGCGCGGGCCAGCTACGAGGAGTCGTCGGGCGACACAACGGGCGACGACGCCGAAGCGACCCGCGAGGGCGACGACGAGCGCCCGTCCGGCGAGGAAGGTGACGGTCGTAGCAGCACGAGTAGTGGCAGCAGCAGCCGTCGCCGTCGACGCCGGCGGCGGAGCAGCAGCAGCAGCAGTAACAACGGGAGCGGCAACGGTCGTCGTGAGGACGGCGAAGGCTCCGATCGGTCACAGGCGGCCGACGAAGCCCCCGAAAGCGATGGCGCTCGCGCCGAAGACCAGGACGTCGCCGACGATGATGACGTCCGGGACAATGCGCCCGACAGCGACTCGGATGCCGTCCGCGCCGACGAGGACGGCGCCGAGGGCGAGCAGAGCGGCGACGATCGAAACGGAAGCGGAAGCCGTCGCCGCCGCGGTCGTCGTGGAGGCCGCCGCCGGCGCCGCGAACCCGGCGAAGGCGAGCCGATGCAGGGCGAAGGCCAGGCGTCTGAAGGTCACGGCGAACCACAGGGCGATGAGTTCGCCGGAAACGGCCATGATACGGGCGAACGGAACGGCGGCTATGAGACGCCCGCTTCGCCGCCGACGCCGCTCGAAAGCATGCCAGTCGAGCATACGCCGATGGAACGTGCGCCTTACGATCCCGGTCCGCCGGTGAACGTCGAAGCGGCCTCGCCGCCTCCGACCGTTTCCGAACCCGAGCCCATTGTCGCCTCGGCCCCGCAGCCGGTCGCGGCCCCCGAGCCGGAGCCGGTCTCCGCGCCTCCGCCCCCTCCGCCGGTTCCGGTGATCGAAGCGCCGCCGG
The DNA here is from genome assembly GCA_046296475.1 of Reyranella sp. Taxonomy (GTDB): domain Bacteria; phylum Pseudomonadota; class Alphaproteobacteria; order Reyranellales; family Reyranellaceae; genus Reyranella. Next base: position 40,586 of record JBKBLH010000017.1, on the reverse strand, counting down.
AGAAACCCAAGCGGGGCTGGTGGCGCCGCTAGGAAGGACCCGCACCATGCATCGTCGTTCCCTGATCGCCGGTGCATTCGCGCTGCCGATCGGCGGCGTGGCGAAAGCAGATTCCTTTCCCAACGGCCCGTTCCGGATCATCGTGCCGTTCGGACCGGGATCGGCCACCGATCAAAGTGCGCGCAACGTGGCCGAGGGCCTGAACAGGGCTTTCGGCGTTCCTGCCGTCGTCGAGAACAAACCCGGGGCCAGCGGTGCCATCGCGGCAGAAGTCGCCGCCAAGGCAAAGCCGGACGGCCAGACCATCTTCGTCTGTTCGAACACCGCGGCGGCCTCCAACGTCGCCCTGATGAAGTCCCTTCCCTACGACCCGCTCAAGGATTTCGAGCCGGTCACCATCATCGGCCGCGCACCGGTGTTCATGATCGTGAATCCCAAGGTCGAGGCGAGGACGGCCCAGGAGTTCGTGGCCCTGTGCAAGCGCCAGCCGGGCAGGATCAATTTCGGCTCCGGCAGCGCCTCGACCCGTATCTCGGGCGAACTGCTCAAGGCCAAGGCCGGCATCGACATGCTGCACGTCCCCTACAAGAGCACGCCGGCCGCATTGCAGGACACGATGGCGGGCCACGTCCAGATGTGCTTTGCCGATCCGGTGACCAGCCTGCCGCAGGTCAAGGCCGGCACCGTCCGATGCCTCGGCGTCGGCAGCCGCGGCCGCTACAGGCTCACGCCCGACATCCCGACCCTGATCGAGCAGGGCATCCCCGACTTCGAGCTGATGACCTGGACCGGCATCCTGATGCCGCGCGGCGTGCCACACCCCTTCATGGCGAAGCTGCGCGAGGCGATGCTCAAGGCCATCACCGATCCCGCCTATGTCGAGCGCCAGGCCCAGGGCGGCTCCGAGATCGCGCCCTGCTCGCCCGACGAGATGCGCCGGATCATGATCGCCGAAATCGAGCTCTACCGCGAGATGATGAAGGTCGCCGGCATCGAGCCGGAATAACGGCGCGGCAGCGCCGAGGGGTCGCAGCACGATTGCTGGTGTTGCGACCGAGGCATCGGCCATACTTCGTAGATGCAGCATAGCAAATTGCCACCCTCGCCTGTCGACATCGCAATCGTCGGCGGCGGTGCCAGCGGAGTGCTGCTCGCGGCGCAGCTCGTCCGAAAGGCAAGGCCACGGATCGCTCTAATCGAGCGTGGCGCCAACCCCGGGCTGGGCGTCGCGTATTCGACGCAAAGGCCCGGCCACCTCGTCAACATCCGCGCCAGCGACATGACCGCCCTGGCCGACGAGCCCGACCATTTCGTGCAATGGCTGGCGCGCGAGGGAAGCGGCTTCGTGCGGACGGACTTCGTCCCGCGCGCGATCTACGGCCAGTACCTGCAGGATCTGCTGTCCGATGCAGTCCAGCGCTCCGACGGCCGCCTGCGGATCATCAGGGGCGACGTCGTCGCTATTCGGGACGACAAGGACTCAGTCGAACTCGGCATCGAGGGCCAGTCCCCGTTGCGAGCCCGCAAGGCCGTCCTCGCCACCGGGCATCGCCCGCCTTCTGCGGATTCGGGCGCTTATCGTGGCAACCCTTGGCGCGAAGATTCCATCGCCGGTCTTCCGCCCGACGCCTCCGTCCTGCTGATCGGCACCAGTCTGACGATGATCGACGTGGTGATCTCGCTGCTGGAGCACGGCCACCAGGGGCCAATCGTCGCCCTCTCACGGCACGGACTGGTGCCACATCGCCATCCGCCGGCGCCGATCCCCACACCGGAGGCCGATACCGGCGATCTCTTCGTCGGCAGCCTGTCGCAGCGCGCCGCCCGCTTCCGCGCCAAGCTGCAGGCCGGTCTCGGCTGGCCGGGGCTCATGCAGCTCCTGCGGCCGCATAACAACGCGATTTGGCTTGGGCTCGACCTCGAACAGCAGAAGCGCTTCCTGCGCCACCTCCGGCCCTGGTGGGACATTCATCGCCATCGCGTGGCACCGGAGGTCGGCGCGCAGATCGATGCGGCCCGGGCGCGCGGACAATTGTCCATCATTGCGGGCAGGATCGAGTTCGGACTCGCGACGGGCAACAAGGTCGAAGTCACGATCGTCCGGCGAGGCTCCGACCTTTGCGAAAACCGCAGCTTCGACCGCGTCGTCGATTGCCGGGGCCCGCGCAACGAGGTCGATGTGCGCCTGCCGCTGCACGCGCAATTGGTGCAGGACGGAAAGCTGCGGGCCGATCCCCTCAACCAGGGTCTCGACGTCGGCGCCGGCGAGGCTCTGATCGGGCGGGACGGCAAGCCGTCGGACCGGCTCTTCGTCGTCGGTCCTCCAACACGTGGCCGCTATACGGAGATCGTGGCGATCCCGGATATCCGCCTGCAGGTGGCGGACGTTGCCAACGGGCTGATCGCCGCCCTGCAGCAGCCAACTGGCCTTGCCGAGAGTCCCGCCGCATAATTCCAGAATGGGACGCCGACACGCCAAGGCCATGGCAAAGCCTGCCGACAAGCCCTCCTTGCATCTCCGGATCGATTTCGGCGGCGAACGCTCGATCGGCCCCGGCAAGGTCCGGTTGCTCGAGCTGATCAACGAGACCGGTTCGATTTCCGCGGCGGGTCGTGCCTTGGCCATGTCCTACCGTCAGGCCTGGCTGCTGGTCGACGAACTGAACCGGATGTTCCGCGAACCCGTGGTGACCGCCCAGACCGGAGGCGGCGGCGGCGGCGGCACGTCGGTGACGGAAACCGGCAACGATATCGTGCGGCTCTACCGCGACATGGAGCGCCGGGCCTCCGGAGCTGCGTCATTGGAACTCCGCTCGCTTGCCCGCCTGCTTGCTCCCTCGAACGCCAATATTCGCTGAGTTGCTTTCGACGCGAGCCAAAACTACCGAAACTCTGCGACGGCGCCGGTTCGGCAAGAGCTACCTCAATACCGTGAAGCCCTGCTTCTCGAAGAACGGCTTGGCCGCAGGCGCCTTCAGGTAATCGACGACAGCCTGCGCTTGGGGGTTCTTCGAACTGGCGAGCAGCGCCATCGGATAGATGACGGCTGGATGCGAATCGGCTGGAAAGATGCCGACGATGCGCACGGCCGGATCGGAGGCCGCATCGGTCTTGTAGACGATGCCGAGCGGCGCCTCGCCGCGCGAGACCAGGGTCAGCGCCATGCGAACATTCTCGGCTTGCGCCACCCGGTCGGAAACCGATGGCCAGACGCCGAGATATTCCAGCGCCGCCTTGCCGTACCGGCCAGCCGGCACTGCCTCGACGCTGCCCATGGCAAGGCGGCCGTCGTTTCCCAGTGCGCCGCGCAGATCGAAACCCTTGTCGATTTTGAGATCGATCCTGGAATCCTTGCCGGCGATCAGGACAATCTGGTTGCCGAGGAAGTCGGAGCGACTCGTCGGCTTGATGAGCTTGCGCTCCGCAACATAGTCCATCCACGGCACGTCGGCCGAGATGAAGACGTCCGCCGGGATGCCGCCCTCGATCTGCCTCGCTAGCGCTGAACTGGCGGCATAGGAAATCTTGACGCGCTTGCCCGTATCCCTGGCCAAGGCGGCCGATGCTTCGTCCAGCGCGTTCTTGAGGCTGGCGGCAGCGAGGATGACGACGTCCTTGTCCTGCGCCGAGGCCTGCGGCACACGCCCTCCCGCCGACAGGACCAAAGCCGCCGCGAACAAGGCCCATGTAAAGGCTCGACAAATACCGGGCATTAGACGCTCCCGTCACTAGCGATCATCGCTATATCCTATTGGATATAGAGATGATCGGCCGACCGCGCCACCTGTCTCTCCGACTACCTCGACAAAATCCGGGAAAACAGTGGTGCGGCCGCCGCATCGGCCGATCGCTTTGTCTCAGGCGGCGTAGCGGCTCTCACTGAGCGCCGGCCACAGCTCGTCCTTGCCCGCCCGGGCGAAGGACGCGCCGATCTTCTCGCCCCAGAAGCTTTCGCTGCCGAAGTCGCGGCGCCACACCCAGAGCCTGCGTGTGTAATGGTGCAGGATGTGCTCGTGGGTAAAGCCCATCGCCCCCATCGACTGGTGCGAGATGGCGGCGATGCGATGCGCGAAGTCGGAAGTCTGGGTCTTGGCGGCGGCGATGGAGAAGCTGCCGCCGCTCTCGAGACCGCCCTCGTCGGCGTCGCGCGCCGCGGACTCGGCCGAGGCGATCGTCGCGGCGACATAGCTCGCCAGTTCCGCCAGCATGTGCTGGACCGCCTGGAAGGTCGAAATCGGACGGCCGAACTGGACACGCTGCTTGCAGTATTCGGTCGCCGTCACCAGCACCTTGTCGGCGGCACCCGCCATCTGCATCGTGCGGGCGAGCGCGGCGAGTTCGAGCGCACGTTCGGCACTGACCGGCGAAGCCGCGGAGAATTCGGGCGTGGCACCGTCGAACGTCACCGTCCCGTAGGGTTCGCCGGCATGGCTCGGCGTGTCCTCGATCGCAGCCGCATCGCGCGGCACGACGACCAAGGTCGACTTGCCGCCCGCCGTGACGATCGAGACGAAGCGTTCGGAGACGCCCGCGAAGGGGACCCGCGCGACCTTGCCGGAGACACGGCCACCCTGTAGCGACAGCTCGCCCAGCGCCACCGTCGACGGGCCGCTGGCCGGCTTGCCGCCCGCGGCGGCGACCAGCAGGTTGGCGAGCGCCGTCTCGGCGACCGGCACGGGTACCGCATGCTCGCCGGCGACGCGCAGCAGCGCCATCAGGTCGGCCAGCGTTCCACCCACGCCTTCCTGCTCCTCGGGCACCGCAATCAGTGGCAGGCCCATCTCCTCGATCTCCTTCCAGAGATCGGCGGGCCAGACGCCCTTCTCGACGCCGTTCACGACGTCCTTGCCGGCGCGCTCGGCGAAGAAGCGGCTGGCGGTCTCCAGCAGCATGTCACGGGTATCGCGATCCATGGTCCTTCTCCTTCAGCGCAGACCGAGGCCGCGGGCGACGATGCCGCGCAGGACCTGGGTGGTGCCGCCCTGGATGGTGTAGCTCGGCGCCATCATCGTGGCGTACTGGGCGACATCGAGGAAGTCGGCGAGATCGTCCTCCGTGGTCGCATCGGATTCGGCCAGGGTACGCGCTATCTCCGGCAGGTCCTGCTGGTAGATCGTCCCGAGATCCTTGACCAGCGACGCCTCGATGGCCGGCGATTTGCCGCCCTGCATCATGCCGGCGACGGCGGTCGACATCTGCCGCAGGGTCCACAGCCGCGCGATCAGGCGGCCGAGGATCGCGTTCGCGCGCTTGGCCGGCTGGCGGCCCAGTACCCGTACCAGTTCGCGCAGCACATAGACGTTCTGCATGAAGCGCTCGGGGCCCGAACGCTCGAAGGCCAGCTCGCTCGTCACCTGAAGCCAGCCGTCACCCTCGTTGCCGATCAGGCAATCCTCGGGGATGAAGGCGTCGGAGAAGGTCACCTCGTTCCAGTCGTGTCGGCCCGCCAGATTGATGATCGGTCGAATGGTGACGCCCGGCGTCTTGAGATCGACCAGCAGCTGGCTCAACCCCTTGTGGCGGTCGCCATGCTGCCCGGAGGTGCGGACCAGCGTGATGCAGTAGTGGTTGCGATGCGCGCCCGAGGTCCAGACCTTGGTGCCGTTGACGCGGAAGCCGCCCGGCACCGGCTCGGCGCGGGTGCGCACGGAGGCCAGATCCGAGCCCGAATCAGGCTCGCTCATGCCGATGCTGAAGTAACACTCGCCGCGCACGATGCGCGGCAGGATGGCCTGGCGCTGCTGTTCCGTGCCGAACTTCAACAGCAGTGGCCCCGACTGGCGATCGGCGACCCAGTGCGAGCCGGCCGGCGCGCTGTTGCCCAGCAACTCCTCGGTCACGACAAGCCGGTCGAGGAAGGAGCGCTCGGCGCCGCCATACTGCTTGGGCCAGGTGATGCCGAGCCAACCCTTGGCGCCCAGCGCCCGGCTGAACTCGGGCGACGGCGTGTTCCAGCTCGCGAAGCGATCCTCGGATTTGATCTTCGGCAGCGTCTCCTTGAGGAACGCGCGAACCTCGCCGCGCAGGGCCTCGGCCTCGGCAGGCAGGTGGAATGGCGGAAATTCGAGCTTGGGAATGGACATCATCATCTCGACGGTTGGATGCATCATCTCTGTCGGCTAATCCTGTGCCGCGCAACCCGTGAGTTTCGAGGGTCGAATGCCCCGCCGTCTGCCACGCCTGCCGCCGCTGTTGGCGGAATTCGACGACGACGAACGCGACGCCGTCCTGGCCGCGAACCGTGCATTCTACAAGGCCTTCAACGATCGCGACTTCGCCGCCATGGACCAGATCTGGGCGACCGCCGGCTCGGTAATCTGCCTGCATCCGGGTCAGGCCGCCCTCCTCGAGCGGGCGGAGATCATGGCGAGCTGGCGCGCCATCATGAAGCACCCGGAGGCACCGCGCGTGCGCTGCACGGAGGAATGGGTGGTCGGCCGGCCGGGCCTCGCGCTCGTCATCTGCCGGGAGGTGTTGCCCAATGGCCAGCTCATGGCGAGCAACCTCTATGTGCGCACCGCCGAACGCTGGCGCATGGCGAGCCACCATTCGGGCCCCGTCCCGCCGGTCCCGACCGAGCGCGCGACACAGGTGGTTTCCGCGGTCCCCGCACGGGACCGGCGCCGCTTGCACTAGCGGGAGATCGGTCCGCCGGCGCGGAGCAGATGCTTCAACCGGCTGTAGGGAATGTCGACCGTGTAGGGTCCGGCCGAGTAAGGGCCGACCTCGTACTGGTTGAAGTAAATCTGCAGCTTGTCGGACTGCCAGCAGAAATGGCCGCTGGTGTTGACCGTCTTGGTCAGCTTGGTGGACTGCAGCGCGTCCTCGAAGCCGGGATTCTCCACGAACTGCTTCTTGAGGTCCGCGCCGACGATCGCAACCACTTCGCGCAGCCACGGCGAGCCGGCAGCGAACACCCCCTCCGGCGCGACGGTCCTGCCCGTGCGCAGGTCGACGAGCGTGCAACTGGTGCTGCCATAGCCGTGCGCGCCGCCGGTGAACGCCCAGAAGGTCAGCGCGACGGTGATGACGTCGGGATCGGGACGGAAGAGCGAATAACCCTGCTCGGCCTGCCACTCCTGTTCGCGATCGAGCCCGGCATCAGCCGTCGGCGTGGTTTCGCGCGCAGCCTTTGCGGCCGCCTCCGCGAAGGAGCGATTGATCGCCGTGAAATCGGCGCTCGTGCCGGCGAAGCGCGGGTAGCGAAGGTCGATCGTGTAGCCGATCTTCCCGACCTTTCCGCGCTTCTCGATCGACTGGTCCTCGATGAAAGGATAGGGGCCTGCGGCCGAGGCCTCGAGGTCGGCAATCCGATCGGCATAGCGAGTCTTGAGGCAACGCTCCATGACGTCCGGATCGTCGTTCGGCACGCAGGCGCGGTTGCGGGCGACGATCCAGCGGACCTGGCTTTTCTCCAGGCTCTCCTTCGCCGGTCCGCTCAGCTTGGCGAGCAGGGCGACGTAGAGACGTGACAGTTCGCGATCAGCCTTCGACAGATCGGCGTCTTTGCAGATCGCCCTCTCCGCACCGTTCGATGCTTTGGCACAATCGAAGCTCGGGCCGCCTTGCGCGGCGGCCGCGAGCGGAGCCAGAGCAAGCAGAATCGCGGCCACGAATCCTCTCATGTCCGCCTCCACCGCCGGAGACGGCGCACCGCCTCCTCCATCTCCGCAGTCGAGCCAGCGAAGGAGATGCGCAAGGTGCCCGTCCCCCGCGCGCGGTCGAAGTCGACGCCGGGCGTCGCCGCGACACCGGTTTCGTGCAGCATCCGGCTGCAGAAGTCGCGGCTGTCGTTGGTGAGGTGCGAGACGTCGGCGTAGATGTAGAAGGCCCCCTGTGCCGGCGTCAGCCGGTCGAGGCCCGCCTCGGGCAGACCTGCCATCAGCAGGTCACGGTTGGTGCGGTAGCGCTTTACGTGGCCGTCCAGTTCATCGCGGCATTCGAAGGCGGCAAGCGCTGCGTGCTGGCTGAGCGTCGGCACCGAGATGAAGAAGTTCTGCGTCAGCCGCTCGATCGGCCGCACCATGTCGGGCGGCACGACCAGCCAGCCGACCCGCCATCCGGTCATCGAGAAGTACTTGGAGAAGCTGTTCACCACGATCGCTGTGTCGGAGACCTCGACCGCGGAGTGGGTTTCGCCCTCGTAGACGATGCCGTGATAAATCTCGTCGGAGATCAGCCGTACGCCGTTGCCATTGCACCAGTCGGCCAGCGCCTCCAGTTCGCGGCGCGTCACCATGGTGCCGGTGGGGTTCGATGGACTGGCGACGATCAACCCGTCGAGACGGCCGGCTTTCTCCAGGGCCGCGACGGTCGGCTGGAACCGGTCTTCCGCCGAGGTCGGCAGATCGACCGCCTCGAGATTGAGCGCCGCCAGAATGTTCCGGTAAGCGGGATAGCCCGGCGCCGCGAGCGCGACCCGGTCGCCTGCGTCGAAGCTCGCCAGGAAGGCCAGAGGGAAGCCGCCCGAGGAACCGGTCGTCACGATGACCCGCTCAGGCGCAACCTCCGCCCGATAGGTTTCGCGATAGTGCCGAGCGATGCGCTCGCGCAGCGCCGGCATGCCGAGCGCAGCCACGTAGCCGATCCTGTCCGCGTCGAGCGCCGCGTGCGCCGCGTCGAGCGCCCCCTTCGGGGCCGGTGTGCTCGGCTGTCCGACTTCAAGATGGATGACGGTCTCGCCCGCCGCTTCTTTCGCGGCGGCGGCGGCCATCACGTCCATGACGATGAAGGGATCGACGCCGGCGGCCCGGCGCGAAAGCTTGCCTGCCATGTCGCGGTCTATTGGGCGATCGTCGAGAGGCCGGCGCCGGCGGGATCCGCACCCGTCCGGCACGTTTCGGCACTACCGCGCAAACCCGAGGGGCAGGCAATGGCGTTCACGAAGCCGCCCTGTGCCCGGCGATTTGCGAAAACCGTCGCGAGGTTGCGACCGTTGTCGATCACCTCCCGAGCCACAAAGCCGACGGCTTGTGCGGCGGTGGGCCCGCCGCCGCCCGCCCCGGCAAACGTGAACTCGCCGTTGCTGGGGTTGGCGATGATCATCGGACTGACCGACGCCGCCTCCGGATTGGGTGAACCGAGCATGATGCCGCTGCCGGGTACCACCACGCGGGCGCCGAAGAGCTGCCCCATCGAGAGCGCACAGGCAGCCGCCCCGCCCTTGCTGTCGACGGCGGCGAAGCCCGCGAAGCCCCCGGAATCGACCGCGGTGCCGCCGGCCGGCTGCTGCCCGTTCCAGCCTGCGAGAACCGAAGAGCCGGCCGCAGGCGAAGGCGCGACGTAGACGCGGCTGCGATAGTGGCTGACCGACACCGGTGCCGACGCGATCGGCACCGCCGAACGCAGCGAGTCGACCGGCAGGCTGCCACCTGCCTGCGAGATCTGTTCGGAGAAAGTGCGCGCGAGAGCGCCCTGAAAGAATTCCGCCCCGCCGCGCTGACGAATGCCGCCCAGCACCGCCGCGAGTTCCGGCTGCGTCAGAAGCACGCCTTCCGAGACATTGCCGAAGATCCGCCTCGCCTCGGCATCCCCGCCCAGCAAGGCACCACCCGCCTGCAGGTCACGTGCCAGGGCGCGGGAGACCTGGAATCCGAATCGTGCCAGGCGCTCGGCCGGCGACACCGTCTGCTCCCAGCGCAACTGGCCGTGCCGAACATGCATCAGGGTGATTGCACGCACCCCCGTCGGCACCGAGAAGGGCGTACCCTTTACCGCCCCCGGCGCCGCCACGGGCGGGAACACGAAGGCTTCGGATTTCTTCGTCTTGTCGTTGTGGACGATGCATGCACCCGATGCACCGAGAGACGCCGCCGACGGCAGCGTCACAGAAAGCGCAAAATACATGGCAACGGCGGCGTCTGTGGCGTTTCCGCCCGCTTCCAGGATTTCTCGCCCGACCTCGGCGGCCCGGCCCTCCTCGGCCGTGGTCGCCGCAAAACTGCTTCCCCGGGTGACCTTCGACAGGCCCCTTCTGTTATCCGGCAGGTTGGCAGGATTGGCCGCATTCTCAGCGCGGTCCCGCGCGCGGTCCGTCTCACTAAAGCCACAACCGGACAGCAAGAAAACGCCGATCAAGGCCGCGTTGAGCAATTGACGCGGTCGCCGCTCGTTCCTAGCCTGCTCCAGCCCCGTGCCGACCTTGTTCAAACGCATCACCACCCTCTTCTGTCTGGCGCTCTTGGCGCTGGCACCGTTTCGTGCCGCGACGGCTCAGCAAGGTCAACGCCTCAATCTGATCCGTGACGCCGAGATCGAGAGCACGATCCGCACCTTCACCATCCCGATCTGGAAGGCAGCCGGTCTCGACCCCAATGGTGTCGAGATCATGCTCGTCCAGGATGGCTCGCTCAACGCCTTCGTCGCCGGCGGCCAGCGCATCTTCCTCAATACCGGCCTGATCATGCGGACCGAACGGCCAAACCAGTTGATCGGTGTGATGGCCCATGAAAGCGGCCATATCGCCGGCGGGCATCTCGCCCGCATGCAAGAGGAGCTTCGCAGCCTCACCACCCTGCAAATCCTCGAAACCATCCTGGCAGGCGGTGCGATGGCCGGGGGAGTCGCGGGTGGCGCCGGGGCGGGCGGCAGCGGCGGCGGACATGGCGGCGGCACCGGCCGGCCGATGGCACCGGGGTCGCTGATGTCGTTCCTCAAGTACACGCAGACGCAGGAAAGTGCGGCCGACCAGGCGGCGATCACCTACCTCCAGCGCACCGGCCAGTCGCCGAAGGGCACGATCGAGTTCCTGCGCTACCTGCAGCGCGAGGAAAAGCTCGCGATCAACCGGCGCGACCCCTATCTCACCACCCACCCGCTGACCCCGGAGCGCATCTCCGCCTTCGAACAGGCCGCGGCGAACTCGCCCTATGCCAATACGCCCGACTCGCCGCAGTTCCTGATGCTGCACCAGCGCATGGTGGCAAAGCTCTACGGATTCATTGCACCCGATATGGCCCTGCAGCGCTACAGCGAGGCGGACCGCTCGTTGCCGGCGCGCTATGCCCGGGCCATCGCCCTGTACCGCAAGGGCGCGCTCGGCTCGGCGCTTCTGACGATCGACGCGTTGCTGAAGGAGTATCCCAACGATCCGTACTTCCACGAAGTAAAGGGTCAGATGCTCTACGAGAACGGCCGTGCCGCCGAATCCATTTCGTCATACCGCCGGGCCGTGCAGCTCGCTCCGGCGGCGGCGATCTTGAAAATCGACCTCGCGCGCGCCCTCCTCGACACCAACACCCCCGACAACATCCGCGAGGCGGTACGCAACCTCAACCTGGCTTCGCAGCAGGAAGCGGGAAGCTTCGAGCTGTGGCGCCTCATGGCGTCGGGCTACTCCCAGCTCAACGATCCGGGCATGACCTCGCTCGCCCGCGCCGAGATGGCGGCGCTTCGCGGACAGCGAGCCGAAGCCCAGTCGCATGCCGAGGCGGCATCGCGGCAACTCGCCGCCGGTACACCGGCCTGGCAGCGGGCGCAGGACCTCAGGGCCTATATCAACAGTCGGCCCCGCAAGTAGCCGACTCTGGAGAATAATCGACATGCGTTCACTTCTACTGGCTCTCACGGGCGGCCTCATCGTCGCAGGCGCCGTTGCCGCAACCTGGACGGGCCACTCCAGGGTCGCGCCCGCCGCAGCCGAGTCCGCTCCTCCCGTTCCAGCCGATCTCGGCAAGGGCATCCGGGCCTATCTGATGGCCAATCCGGAAGTCCTGGTCGAGGCGATGCAGGAGCTCGAGCGCAGGCAGGACTCTCAGCGCGACGCCGTCGCGGCGAAGGCGATAGGCCAGAACGAGGCCGAGCTGTTCCGCGACGCCGACAGCCCCACCGGCGGCAATCCCTCAGGCGATGTCACGATCGTCGAATTCAACGACTACCAGTGCCCCTACTGCAAGCGCGCCCACCTGGCGGTGAAATCGGTCACCGGCGCCGACGGCAAGGTGAAGATCATCTACAAGGACCTGCCGATCCTCGGCGAGCCGTCGCGGATCGCCGCGCTCGCCGCGCTGGCCTCGACCAAGCAGGGCAAGCACCAGGCGCTGCACAATGCGCTCATGGAGTTCAGCGGCAAGCTCGACCGCGAGAAGATCCTGCAGATTGCCGCTTCTGTCGGCATCGACGTCGCCCAGCTCGAGAAGGACATGGAAGAGCCCAGGCTGAAGCAGATCATCGACCGCAACATGGCGCTTGCGGCCGCGCTCGGCGTTCGCGGCACGCCGGCCTTCGTAATCGGCAAGCAGTTCGTGCCGGGCGCAGTCGACGCCGACTCGCTGAAGGCGCTGATCGCCGACGCCCGGAAGAACTAACGAGACACCGTGGCGGTCAGGCCGAGGGCGTTGACGAGGTCGGCGCCCGGCTTCAACAGGTAGTCGAGCTTTTCAAGGCCAAGCGCCGGTTGCGGTGTGGCATCGAGGGTCAGCGTGCCGCCCTGCTCCACGAAGCGCGCGACCGCATCGAGTACTTTCGACATGTCCTGCGTGATCAGCACGCCGGGCGGCTGGTAGCGCCGGATCTCGGTCGCCAGTGCCGCGCGCTCGGCCGCCACCGGCTGGCCGCTCAGTCGCGCCTTGGCCTGCAGGCTACGCTGAAGCAGACTCTTGTCGGCAACCGTCAACCTCGCCGAGGCCAGCGCCGCCTTGGTGCCCAGCAGGCCAAAGAGGTCGGCCTCGTCGAAAGATCGCCAGAACTGGTCGTCGGTGTCGATGATCCGTGCGGCCAGAGTGATATCCACCAAGTCCGAACCGTTCAACCTGCAGTCTTCGACCCTCAGGGAGTGTCGGACGGGATCCTCAACGGTGCTGCAGTCTAAGCCCAGCCGAACCTCCTTCAGGTTCATCGACTGCAGGACCATGCGGATACCCAGCCCCTCGACGCTGCGCAGCGAGGGGGCCAGCACGAAATCCTCGACCCGCAGGCGCGAGCGGCTCTCGTCACCGCTTTCACGCCGGGTCTCGATCGAGACGCTGCCCAGAGACAGGCCGTAGCGCGTCATGAGATCGCCGCCGAAGCCGGACAGGCGCCCCTCTGCCATTGGAACCCGGCCGATCGGCATTCCCGGTTCCCACTCGAGCGACGAGGCTTGGGCGATGGGCCGGCGGAGGTCGAGGCCGCGCGCCGTGGCTTCTGCGACGGTGACGCCCGCCATCCGCGCGCCGGCCGGCTTGACCTGCCAGTTCTTCATTTCGAGAGAGTCGATCATTCCGCGGACGTATCCCGTCACGGCGACCTGGCCCACGCTCTGGGTCATCAGCTCGAGGGACGTATAGGAGAACCCGCCCTGCTCCAGCCGGTCGACCGACAACGCCCCCAGCAGCCGGGCCAACATCACTTCGTTGCGAAATGGTCCCTCATAGGTCGAGTCGTAGCGCGGGAGATCGATGTTGATGGCGGTCAACTCGCCGATCGTCCAGGAATTGCCGGCGTCGGGCTGTGCCAACCGGAAATTGCGCAGGTGTAGCCGCGCCACGTGAAGGGGATCGCCCCAGCTCAGGCCGCGGAGCGGCAGGCGGCCCTTCAGCAGCTCGGCCAGCGGCCAGGCCAGTCCGGACGCCTGCCACTCCTCGACCTTCAGTTCGCCATTCGGTCCCGCCGCGACGTTGCGCAGCACGACGCTGCGGTCGATCAGCCCAACCGTGACCGCCTCGACCTCAACACCACTCTGCGCGAGGCTCGCCTTGAGACGGGAAGCCGCAAAGCCCTCGGCAAAGGGGATTGCCCCAGCCCCGATCCCGACCACGGCCAGGACGGCGCCGAGAGCGACGACGGACTTCCTCACGGCTCGGCATCCGGCTGGTTCGCAGGCTGGGCTGCCTCGAATGCGGGAAGCTTCATGCAGGCGTCGTAGACGCTCTGGATGCCCGGATATCGGGACATGTCGACCTTGAAGCGCGTGGCGTTGAAGACCTGAGGCACAAGGCACAGGTCGGCCATCGTGGGCGAATTGCCATGACTAAAGGTTGCCTCGCTGCTTCTTTGGGTGAGCATCGCCTCATAGGCATCGAAGCCCGTTTCAATCCAGTGCCGCGACCAGGCGAAGGCGCTCTCCTCCGTCTGGCCGAACTTCTGGCGCAGGTAGGCCATGACACGCAGGTTCTGGATCGGGTGAATGTCCGCGCTCACGATCAGCGACAGCGCGCGCACGTGGGCGCGGCCGACCGGATCGCGGGGAAGCAACGGCGGCTCTGGATGAGTCTCCTCGAGATACTCCAATATCGCGAGCGACTGGGTGAGCACGCGGCCATCGTCCAGAACCAGCGCCGGCACGAGCTTCTGTGGATTGAGAGCGGCATAGTCGGCCGACGACTGCTCGCCCCTTCGCAGGTGTCGCGACGCGTGCTCGACGGCGATGCCCTTGAGATTGAGCGCGATGCGCACACGAAACGCCGCCGAGGACCGAAAATAGCCGATGAGCTTCATGACCGCCTCCGCGATCACTGTAACACGGCTCAGCCGGGCGGTGTGTAGCGCACGACCTTCTGATCGATGGCCCCGAAGATCGACTTGCCGGCCCGATCGAACATCTCGATACGGATGTGATCGCCGAAGCTCATGAACGGCGTCACGGGCTTGCCGCCCTCTATCGTCTCGCGGACGCGGCGTTCGGCAATGCAGGAGCAGCCGGCCGTCGGGTCCCGGTTCGCCACCGTTCCCGAGCCGACGATCGTACCCGCCTCCAAGTGCCGCGTGCGCGCAGCGTGCGCAATCAGCTGTCCGAAATCGAACGTCAAGTCCGTCGCCGCGTTCGGATGCCCGAATTCCTTGCCGTTGAGGCTCGAGATCAGCGGCCGGTCGAGCCGCGCCCCGTTCCAGTCGTCGCCAAGCTCGTCGGGACTCACGGCCACCGGAGCGAAGGCCGTTGCAGGCTTGCCGTGGAAGAAGCCGAAGCCCTTGGCCAGCTCGCCCACGATGACGTTGCGCAGCGACACGTCGTTCAGGATCGTGACCAGCTTGATATGCTTGCGCGCCGCCTCCGGCGAAATCCCCATCGGCACGTCGTCCACGATAACGCCGATCTCGCCTTCGAAGTCGATACCCCAGGCCTCGTCGGCCATCTCGATCTCGTCGTTGGGTCCGAGGAAGGAATCCGAGCCGCCCTGGTACATCAAGGGATCGGTCCAGAACGACGGGGGCATTTCCACGCCGCGCGCCTTGCGCACCAGTTCGACATGCACGACGTAGGCCGAGCCATCGGCCCACTGGTAGGCGCGCGGCAGCGGTGCCGCAAGCGCCGTCGTGTCGAGTTCGAACGAGCCGACGGCCTTATCGTCCTCGAGCAGCTCGGCCAGCGCCCGGAGCTTCGGCCCGTTGACGGCCCAGTCGTCGAGCGCCTTCTGCATCGTCGGCGCCACGGTCGTGGCACGGACTCCGCGCGTCAGGTCGCGGTTGACGACGATCAGCGTGCCGTCGCGGCCGCCTTCCTTGAGCGATCCCAGTTTCATCGTGGCGTTTTCCTATTCCGCTGCCTGCTTCATGTCCGGCGGCCGCCAGGACTTCACGTAACCCTCGAACTCGACGCCGGCCGGCATCTCCGCAACGTCGATCGCATCGCGCGTGTCGATCATCACGGCGACCTCGTCGGTCTCCGTTTTGCCGCCCTTGGTCGCGGCATTGAACGCCTTGGGGTGCGGACCGTGCGTGAAGCCGGTGGGATGCACCGTCATCATCCCGGGATGGATGTTGTCGCGGCTGAAGAAGCTGCCCTTGTGGTAGAAGATCACTTCCTCGAAATCGTCGTTGTTGTGGAAGAACGGCAGGCGCAGCGCTTCCGGGTCGCTCTCCAGCGGCCGCGGCACGAAGGTGCAGACGACGAAGCGGCCGGTGACCCAGGTCGTGTGCGCCGACGGCGGCAGATGCACGCGATGGCTCATCAGGGGCCGTAGATCGCGCCAATTGATGCGCACGACGCTCAGATCGCCATGCCAGCCCACCGCATCGAGCGGGTTGAAGGGATAGGTCACGGTCGAAAGCGCGTTGCGCCGCTTCACCGAGACCGTCCAGGTGCGCTCGTCCTGCTGGGCACGGAAAGCCTCGTCGATGCGCGGCGTGTCGAGCACGGCCGGGTCGAAGATGGCATGGTGGCCGACCAGTCCCTTTTCCGGCAGGGTGAAGTGATCGTTGGTCGCCTCGATCATCAGCGAGACGGTCGGCTTGGCCGGCTCGAGGCGCCACATCGTGCCGCGCGGAATGACCAGATAGTCGCCTTCGACATAAGGCAGGTGCCCGTAGTCGCAGAACAGTGCGCCGTTGCCCTCATGGATGAACAGGAGCTGGTCGCCGTCGCTGTTGCGCGCCAGTTCGGGCATCGCCTTGTCCACCCGCCAGATGCGCATCTGCAGGTGGCTGTTGCCCATGACGAGCTCGGAATTCCAGGGATTGGCCTGGGCCGTCACCAGCTTGTTGAGGTCGAGCGCGCGCGGCCGGATCGGGCCGTCGAAATCGACCCAGTCGGTCGGCTTGTGCTTGTGATGGAACTGCGCGGAGGGTCCGAAGAAGCCCTCCTTGCTGATCTCGCGCTCGTAGGTGCCCTCGGGCAGCCGCACATGGGCCTGGCGCGAGGTGGTGCCCTCGACCTGGCGCAGCGGAATCCAGTTCCTAGCCATGATTCCCTCCGTCTTGCTTTTCGCTTCGTCTGTTTCGTTCGCTTCGTTCAAGCCACTCTAGCTAGGCCTTCAGCACTCCCCGGCGGATCTGGTCGAGTTCGATCGATTCGAAGAGGGCGCGGAAATTGCCCTCTCCAAAACCCTCGTTGCCACGGCGCTGGATGATCTCGAAGAAGATCGGACCGATCACCGTCTGGGTGAAAATCTGCAACAGCAGCCCGCCGCCCTTGGTCGGCGCGCCGTCGACCAGGATGCGGTCTGCGCACATCCGCTGGAGGTTCTCGCCGTGGCCCGGCAGGCGCGCGTCGACCTGCTCGTAATAGGTGTCGGGCACATCCTGGAACGGCACGCCCTTGAGCTTCAGCGCCTCGACCGACTCGTAGATGTCACCGGTGCCGAGCGCGATATGCTGGATACCCTCGCCGTGATAGGCGGACAGATACTCCTGGATCTGCGATTTGTCGTCGGAGCTTTCGTTGATCGGGATGCGGATCTTGCCGCACGGACTGGTCATCGCCTTGGACTTGAGGCCGGTGAGCTTGCCCTCGATGTCGAAGTAGCGGATCTCGCGGAAATTGAAGAGCCTCTCGTAGAAATCGGCCCATTCGGCCATGCGCCCGCGATGCACGTTGTGGGTCAGGTGGTCGATGTAGGTCAGGCCGACCCCCTTGGGATAGCGATCAACCCCCGGCAGGTACTCGAAGTCGACGTCGTAGATCGAACCGCGTTCGCCGTAGCGATCCACGAGATAGAGCAGGGAATCGCCGATGCCCTTGATCGCCGGAATGTTGAGCTCCATCGGGCCGACCTTGCCCTCGACGCCCCAGGCGCCCAGCGAAAGCGCGCGCTTGTAGGCAGCGCCGGCGTTCTTCACCCGGAAAGCGATGGCGCAGACGCTGGGCCCGTGCACACGCGCGAACCCCTGGGCAAAACTCTCCTTCTCCGCGTTGACGATGAAGTTCACGTCGCCCTGGCGATAGAGCGAGACATCCTTCGAGCGATGCCTGGCCACCTTGGTGAAGCCCATGCTCTCGAACAGGGCGCCGAGCGCTGCGGGATCGGGGGCCGTGTATTCGACGAACTCGAACCCGTCCGTACCCATCGGATTCACTCGGTCGATCTCCAGGACCTTGGCTTCGCTGACACTTGCCATGTTTGACCTCCCGGCTGGATTGGTTTCAAATGTAACTATTATGACCACCGCCGCGCAAGCCCTCGAACTCGAGAATTTCCTCCCCTACCGGCTTTCCGTCCTCGCCCAGCTCGTAAGCGAGTCCTTGCACGATCTCTATGCCGAGCCGTTCGGGCTCAGCGTCACGCAGTGGCGGGTGATGGCGGCCTTGGGGCGCTTCGCCCCTCTCACAGCCACCGAGGTGGGACTGCGGATCGTCATGGACAAGGTAGCGGTCAGCCGGGCGGTCGCCGGCCTGATGAAGCGCGACCTGGTCGAGCGCGCGACCGATCAGGAGGACCGCCGACGGGAACCGCTCAGGCTCACCGGGAAAGGGCGCACGATGCATGACCAGATCGTGCCCCTGGCCCTGAAGTACGAGGCCGAACTGTACGACGCCCTTTCGCCGGAAGAGCGCCAGACCCTCAATGGCTTGTGTGACCGCCTGTTCTCTCACGCCAAGCTGTTGAGAAGCCGCTCCTGAGCCAGCCTTGTGGCGCCTAGTCGCCATGGTATAACGCCGGCCTTCTTATCGCTCTGGGAGGCAGGATTGGCCGCTAAGGCCGCCCAGCGCCCACCGGTGAAGCCGGTGCTGGTGCTCAACGGGCCCAATCTCAACATGCTGGGCAAGCGTCAGCCGGAGATCTACGGCCGCGAGACGCTGGCGGACGTCGAGGCGTCCTGCCGGGTCGAGGCCGCACGCCTCGGACTGGCTGTCGAGTTCGCCCAGAGCAATCACGAGGGCGTGCTGGTCGACCGCATCCAGGCCGCCCGCGAAGGCAATTCCGGGATCGTCATCAACGCCGGCGCCTACACCCACACGTCGGTGGCCCTGCTCGATGCGCTGAACGCAGCCGAGCTGCCGACCGTCGAGGTCCATCTGTCCAACATCTACAAGCGTGAGCGCTTCCGCCATCATTCCTATATCAGCCCGGCGGCGGTCGGGGTGATCGCGGGGCTCGGCACTCAGGGCTATCTCCTTGCCCTTCAGGCGCTGGCGCGCCTGCTGGCACGCTGACAACACCGGGAGCAGTTCTCCATGGCAAAGTTCGAGCTGGATACCGAGTTCGTGCGCAAACTGGCGGCGATCCTCGAGGAAACCAAACTCGGCGAAATCGAGTTGGCCGACGGCGAACGGCGCATTCGCGTCGCCCGACCGACGGCGCCCGTCGCATCGGCGGCCCCCGTCATGATGGCCGCAGCGCCGGCGGCAGCCGTGCCTTCGGCTGCGGCGCCGGCGGCGGCTCCGGCAGGAGACCTCTCGAAGCATCCGGGGGTCGTGAAGTCGCCGATGGTCGGTACCGCCTACCTCGCGCCCGAGCCCGGCAAGCCGAATTTCGTCTCCGTGGGCGACAAGGTGAATGCCGGCCAGACGTTGCTGATCATCGAGGCAATGAAGACATTCAATCCGATCAAGGCGCCAAAGGCCGGCACGGTCGTTCAGGTCCTGATCGAGAACGCCCGGCCGGTGGAGTTCGGCGAGCCGCTGATGATCGTCGAGTGAAGGCCTCGCCGCCGATGTTCGACAAGGTCCTGATCGCCAATCGAGGCGAGATCGCGCTCCGCATCCATCGCGCCTGCCGCGAGATGGGCATCCAGACGGTCGCGGTCCATTCGACCGCCGACAGCGACGCGATGCATGTACGGCTGGCCGATGAATCGGTCTGCATCGGACCGCCCCCGGCGCGCGACAGCTACCTCAACATTCCCGCGATCCTGTCGGCCGCGACGATCGCCGGCGCCGATGCGATCCATCCCGGCTACGGATTTCTGTCGGAGAATGCCCGGTTCGCCGAAGCAGTCGAGGCTCACGGCTTCACCTTCATCGGCCCGACGCCGCAGCACATCTCCATGATGGGCGACAAGATCGTGGCCAAGCAGACCGCCAAGGAACTCGGGTTGCCGCTGGTTCCAGGTTCGCCCGGCCCGGTCGACTCGCTGGAGGAGGTGGTGGAACTGGGCGCCAAGATCGGTTGGCCGGTCCTGATCAAGGCGGTCGCGGGCGGTGGCGGGCGCGGCATGAAGGTGGTCGACAGCGCCGAGGCCGCTGCCGAGGCCTTCTCGCTCGCCCGCAGCGAAGCCAAGGCAGCGTTCAACAACGATTCGGTCTATCTGGAAAAATACCTGCCGCGCCCGCGCCATATCGAGATCCAGGTGCTGGGCGACGGGCTGGGCGCGGGCATTCATTTGGGCGAACGCGACTGTTCGCTGCAGCGCCGCCATCAGAAGGTGCTCGAGGAGGCCCCCTCGCCGGCCCTCAATACCGAACAGCGCAACAGGATCGGCGAACTGGCCGCCGATGCCGTGCGAAAGCTCAAGTATCGCGGCGCCGGCACGATGGAATTCCTCTTTCAGGACGGCGAATTCTACTTCATCGAGATGAATACCCGCCTGCAGGTCGAGCATCCGATCACCGAGGCGGTGACCGGCATCGACCTCGTTCGCGAGCAGATCCGTATCGCCTCGGGGTCTCCACTGGGTCTCACCCAGGACGATATCGTGATCCAGGGCCATGCCATCGAGTGCCGGATCAACGCGGAGAATCCCGCCACCTTCGTGCCCTGCCCCGGCCTCGTCACCGAATATCACGCGCCCGGCGGGTTGGGCGTGCGGGTCGATTCCGGCCTCTATGCCGGCTACTCGATCCCGCCCTACTACGATTCGATGGTGGCAAAGCTGATCGTGAACGGCAGCAGCCGCAACGAATGCCTGATGCGGCTGCGCCGATCTCTTGAGGAATTCGTGATCGGCGGCATCGACACGACGACGCCGCTGCACCAGCGGATCATCGGCGAGCAGGCCTTCATCGACGGCGACTACGACATCCACTGGCTGGAGAAGCTGGTCGGCCTCAAGAAATAGCGCCGGCATGCTGGAGATCACCCCCGACCTCCTGCTGCAAGCCTATCGCATCGGCGTCTTCCCCATGGGGGAAAGCCGCGACGATCCCAAGCTTTACTGGCTCGATCCGCGCCAGCGCGCGATTCTGCCGCTCGATGGCTTCCATCTCTCGCACCGGCTGGCCCGCACCGTCCGCGGGAGGCACTTCGAGGTGAGTGCCGATACCGCCTTTGCCGAGACGGTGCGGGCTTGCGCCGAGCCGCGCCCCGGCCATCCGGAGAGCTGGATCAATGAGCCGATCGTCGAACTCTATACGCAGCTCCATGCGCGCGGGCATGCGCACAGCGTGGAGTGCCGCAGGGAGGGGCGGCTGGTGGGTGGCCTCTACGGCGTCTCGATCGGCGCCGCGTTCTTCGGCGAGAGCATGTTCAGCCGCGAACGCGATGCCTCGAAGGTGGCCCTGGTCCATCTGGTGGCCCGGCTAATAATTGGCGGCTTTGCCCTGCTCGACTGCCAGTTCATGACCGACCACCTGCGCAGCTTCGGTGCGGTCGAAATCCCTCGGGACGATTTCAAGACGCTTCTGGCGGAGGCGATCGACCGGCCGGCGAGCTTTCAGCGGGAACTGGGAGGCGAGGATCCCTGCGCCATCGTGCAGGACAGCACGCGCAAATCGTAGACACCGTGGTCGAGCGCCGACAGCGACGGCGTCGAAGCGAACATCCAGCCGGCGAACAACTTCTCTTCCGTCTGACCAGGCTTGTGGTCGATGATGGTGAGATGGGCGACGGACTCGGGAGGCGCTTCGGGTACGTTCACCAGGCAATCGCTGACCGTGATCTCCAGCGTACCGAAGCGGGTGGACTTGCCGACCGGCGCGTAGAAGCGCTGCGTACGTGCCGTCACCTTGTCGAGCCCTTGCAGTTCGGCCGAGCGGATGCCCGGACCCTCTGGCATCGGCCGCAGATTGGCGTTGCCAGCCCGTTGCGGCGACTGCTGTGGCGGCGGAACCTGTGTCTGCGCCGACGCTGCGCCGATTCCGGCGGCCAAGACGGCAAGCACGATCAGCCCGCGCACGCTCAATCCCTGGCGCGCGGCGGCGTCAACCCGTCGATCAGCTCGTGAAGCGCCTGCTTGATCTGTGCGGCGTCGCATCCCATCAGAACTCCGTCCTCCAGCGCATCTGCACAGAGAGACTCGATCTCATGGATGTTCTGGTTCAGGACTTTGATCTTTTCGAGGCACGACACCGGCTTACCGTCGGGTTGTCGCCAGACTGGGGGTTGCTTCGAAGACGCGGCGCCCATTACTTGCTTCCCGTGCTGCCGAACATGAACTTGGCGATCAGCTCGGTGAGCGGGATCGAGTCCTGTGTCTGCTCGATCTCGCCCCCGTTCTTCAGCATCGTCTTGTCGCCGCCCGGCTCGAGCACGACCACCATGCCGCCCAGCAGCGACTCGCTCACGATCTTGGCGTGGGTGTCGGTCGGCAGGTTGACGTTCGACGCTATACCGAGGCGCACGACTGCCAGATAAGTCTTCGGATCGAGACTGAAACCGGTGACGCTGCCGACCTTCACCCCGCTCAACGTCACGTCCGCACCGCGCTTCAACCCGTCGATGCGCCCGAAACGGGCGACGAGCTCATAGCCGTCCGGCCCGGCGCTGTCAGACTTCGAAAAGGCATAGACGACGAAAACGCCGGCCACCACCAGCACCAGGGCGCCTACGATCGTCTCGACAATGTTACGACCCACGATCCCGCTCCCTGCCCGCGCTGTCAGCCTGGCCGCCAGGCCTCGTAAACCGGCTTCGGCTTCTCGCCCTCCGACAACGCGTGGCCCGGAGGCCTGTAGGCATGGTCGGTTCCAGTGAGATTGGGAAGATGTTCCTTCTGCCACGGCTTGCGGGGCATGCCGCCGGCAGGCGGCGGTTCGGCCAGCGTATGATGCAGCCAGCCGTGCCATTCGGGAGGAACGCGCGACGCCTCGGCCACGCCGTTGTACATGACCCAACGCTTGCGTCGCATTCCGGGGACGATGCGCTTGTCCTGAAAGTAGCGGTTGCCTTCCGCATCCGTGCCGACGAGTTCGCCGCGCATCTTCGTGAAGAGCCAAGTACCGATGATCATGAACCAACCACTTCGTAGGGTGATGCGCGCTTGTACGCGGGCGCTTCAAAGCGTGCAACGCGACGCGAACGACACGATGAGTCCGGTGAATAAGCGACCTGTAGACGATGATAATCGGCGTACTGTTGCCTTCTTGCATCATCTAGTGCCATCAACAGGCCGGTCTACAAAATATAGTTGCACGCACAAGATTTTGTAATTTACTATTCTCGCGTGCCCATATGTGCGTGTTCGATTGCGAATCGGACACTCCCCGAGACAAGGCCGAAAGCATCGGGAACGGGCACGGGGGATCGTCGATGCGCTTCGAGCGTCGGTATACGCAAGCAGGAAAAACGCCATTCGCAGGAGTGGCGTTTCGTGTTGCCGACTCAGAAATCCGCAATCCGGACGGTTCGCTCGTCTTCCAGTTGAAGGACATCGACGTTCCGGCGAACTGGTCCCAGGTCGCGTGCGACGTCCTCGCGCAGAAGTATTTCCGTCGCGCGGGCGTTCCCGCGCGTACCATCCGCGTCGCCGAAGCCGACATGCCCGAATGGCTGTGGCGGTCGGTTCCCGACGAGGTCGCCCTCGCCGCGATGCCGGAAGCCGATCGCTTCGGCAGCGAAGCGAGTGCGCGCCAGGTGTTTCATCGCATGGCCGGCGCCTGGACCTACTGGGGCTGGAAGGGCGGCTATTTCGACAGCGAGGAGGACGCCCGCTCCTTCTATGACGAGCAGTGCTTCATGCTCGCGGCGCAGATTTGCGCGCCGAACTCGCCGCAATGGTTCAACACCGGACTGCACTGGGCCTACGGCATCGACGGGCCGGGTCAGGGCCACTGGTTCGTCGACCATACCGATGGCGTCGCCTATCCCTCGGACTCGGCGTATGAACGGCCGCAGCCGCATGCCTGCTTCATCCAGAGCGTCGCCGACGATCTGGTGAACGAGGGCGGCATCATGGATCTCTGGATTCGCGAGGCCCGTCTCTTCAAGTACGGCTCCGGCACGGGCTCCAACTTCTCTCGCCTGCGGGGCGAGAACGAGAAGCTGTCCGGCGGTGGAGCATCATCGGGCCTGATGTCGTTCCTCAAGATCGGCGACCGCGCGGCCGGCGCCATCAAGTCGGGCGGCACGACACGGCGCGCCGCGAAGATGGTCACCGTCGACATAGACCATCCCGACATCGAGGATTTCATTTCGTGGAAGATGATCGAGGAGCAGAAGGTTGCCGCCTTGGTCGCTGGCTCCCGCCTCGCCAGCCGCCACCTGAATGCCGTCATGCGGGCGTGCCTCGAAGGCGGCGACGGCGAAGCTTCGTTCGATCCACGCCGCAATCCAGGTCTGCGGCGCGAGATTATCGCGGCCCGAAAGGCCGAACTGCCCGAGAACTACATCCAGCGCGTCATTCAGTTCGCACGGCAGGGCTATCGCCACATCGAATTCCCGGCATACGACACCGATTGGGAATCCGAGGCCTATGCCTCGGTCTCCGGTCAAAACGCGAACAACTCGGTCCGCGTCAGCGATGCATTCCTGCGCGCGGTGGAGGAAGATCGACCGTGGGCCCTGACCGCGCGCACCACCGGCAAGGTGACCCGCACGATCGGCGCGCGCCGGCTGTGGGATCAGATCGCAGAGGCCGCCTGGCACTCTGCCGATCCCGGCGTCCAGTTCGATACCACGATCAACGACTGGCACACCTGCCCGGAGTCGGGTCGCATCAACGCCTCGAACCCGTGCTCCGAGTACATGTTCCTCGACGACACGGCGTGCAATCTCGCCTCGCTGAACCTCATGCGGTTCCGGCGCGAGGATGGCTCGATCGATGTCGATGCGCTGGAACATGCCAGCCGCCTATGGACCGTCGTCCTGGAAATATCCGTGATGATGGCGCAGTACCCGTCGCGCCGCATCGCCGAGCTTTCGTACCGTTACCGCACGCTGGGGCTGGGCTACGCGAATCTCGGCGCGCTGCTGATGGCGTCGGGACTGGCCTACGATAGTGCCAGAGGCCGGGCCATCGCCGGCGCGATAACGGCGATCATGACCGGAACGGCCTACGCCACATCGGCGGAACTCGCGGGCCTGATGGGTGCCTTCCCCGGCTTCGAGGCCAATCGCGAGCCCATGCTGCGGGCCATCCGCAACCATCGCCGGGCCGCGCACGGGGGGAAGGAGGCCTATGAGGGCCTGTCGATTGCGCCCCAGCCTCTCGACGCTGCCAATTGTACGGACGGCCGCCTCATCACCGCGGCCCGCCGGGCCTGGGACCGTGCGTTCCAACTGGGCGAACGGCACGGCTATCGCAACGCCCAAGTATCCGTCATTGCCCCCACCGGCACGATCGGGCTGGTGATGGATTGCGATACCACCGGCATCGAACCCGATTTCTCGCTGGTCAAGTTCAAGAAACTGTCAGGCGGCGGGTATTTCAAGATCATCAACCAGACCGTCCCCTTGGCGCTGCGAACGCTGGGTTACGACGAGGCCGCGATCAGGCGCATCGTCGACCATGCCGTCGGCCACGGGTCGCTCGCCTCGTCGCCCGCCGTCAACCACGAAAGCCTGTCGGCGCGTGGCTTCGATGCTGCGACCCTGAAGCGGATCGACCAGTCAGTCGTCACCGCCTTCGATATCCGCTTCGCTTTTTCACGCTACACCCTGGGCGATGCCTTCTGCCGCGAGACACTCGGCCTCGACGACGAAGCACTCTCCGATCCGAAGCTCGACATCCTTTCGCGCCTCGGCTTTTCCCGCGCCGACATCGACGCCGCGAACGTCCATGCCTGCGGCACGATGAGCGTCGAGGGCGCAGCCGATCTCAGGGACGAACATCAATCCGTGTTCGACTGCGCGAATCCCTGTGGACGAGATGGCACACGCTTCTTGTCGGCGGAAAGTCACATACGCATGATGGCTGCGGCACAACCCTTCGTATCGGGCGCCATCTCCAAGACCATCAACATGCCCAACGGAGCGACGGTCGAGGATTGCCGCAAGGCCTATGAGACGTCCTGGAAGCTCGGATTGAAGGCCAACGCCCTCTATCGGGATGGTTCGAAGCTGTCGCAGCCCCTCTCAGCGATGGCCCTGGGCGACGACGTCGCCAACGACGATTTCGCCGACCTGTCGCCGGCGGCGCGCGCGCCAGTCATCGCCGAGCGGATCGTGGAGCGCATTGTCGAGCGCGAAGTACGGGCGGGCCGTGAGCGGCTGCCGCAGCGTCGCAAGGGTTACACGCAAAAGGCCGTGGTCGGCGGACACAAGGTCTATCTGAGAACGGGCGAGTACGAGGACGGCCGCGTCGGCGAGATTTTCGTCGACATGCACAAGGAAGGCGCGGCGTTCCGCAGCCTGATGAACAACTTCGCCATCGCGATCTCGATCGGACTCCAGTACGGCGTGCCGCTCGAGGAATTCGTCGAGGCCTACACCTTCACACGCTTCGAGCCGTCGGGACCGGTTGAGGGCAACGACGCCATCAAGATGTCGACATCGGTGCTCGACTACATCTTCCGGGAACTCGCGATCTCCTACCTGGGACGTAACGACCTCAGCCATGTCGAGCAGGCGGATCTCCGCCCCGACGGCGTCGGCCGCGGCGAGGTCCAGGGCGAACTGCCCTCGCAGGGCACGAATGCCGCGGAAGCGGCGGCGGCCGCGGTGAGCCGCATCGCAAGCGTGGGCTACGTGCGCAGCAATCTCTACGTAATGAATGGCAGGACTGCCGGCACTGCCGCGATCGCCGAAGAGGCCATCGCCGGTGCCGCCCTGCCCACCGGACTGACCGACGGACCAGCCGTCGCTTCGGCGCCCATCGCCAAGGCGGCCGTCGTCAGCGTCGCGCTCGGAGAGGCCTCTCACTCTTCCCTGGATCTGGTCGTCGAGGCCAGGCTCAAGGGCTTCGAAGGAGATGCGTGTCCGGAATGTGGCAACTTCACGATGGTTCGCAACGGGACGTGTCTCAAGTGCACGACCTGCGGCGGGACCACCGGCTGCAGTTGAGAATGCGTGGCGTAGCGTACTGGCGTACCCCGGGGGCCTCGCGGTTGGGGACCCTATAGCTAACCATAGGAGACAGTTATGGCTGCTAAGAAGAAAGTTGCGAAGAAGAAGGCTGTAAAGAAGAAGAAGCAGTAGTTAGGAAAGGGCGGAGGTCAAAGGCGACTTTGACCCCTCTAACAACGCCTTTAGGCTTCCGCGTGGGTGCCCTGCCTCAGGGCCCCACCGGAAGCCCCCTAAACAGAAGACGAGCCTGAAGCCGTTCCGGCACTTCCGATATCGGAACGGGAACGGCGAAACTATTCAAAGCGTCCGGCGACTTCGGTCTGCCGGACTTTTTTCTTGGTGACTTGAACCCAATCATGTTTCGCACTACATGGCGGAGCATGGATACTGACCAGTCAGTCAATAGCGGATTTTCCAGCCCGACGCGTGTGCGACGCCCGGAAAATCGCGCGTCCGAGATTGCCCGCGCCGCTCTCGAGCTCTTCGTCACCCGCGGATTTGCCGCGACCAAGCTCGAGGACGTTGCCAAGGAGGCGTCGGTCAGCAAGGGCCTGCCTTACCTCTACTTCAAGAACAAGGAAGAGCTCTTCAAGGCGGTCATATCGGAGGCGATAGCGGGCCCGCTCGCGGAAGCCAATGACGTGATCGACCGATTCGAGGGCAGCAGCGAGGAACTGCTTCTCGCGCTGGTGGGGGGCTTCCGTGCCTTCGAAGAGACGCCGGCGGGCGGTGTCGTGAAACTGATCCTGGCCGAGGCCGGTAACTTCCCCGACGTCGCCAAGTTCTACTGCACGAACTTCGACGTACGGGGTCGCGACCTCTTCATCCGCACCTTGCGGCGCGGCGTAGAAAGCGGCGAGTTCCGGCCGCTCCCCGATCTCGAAACCACGGCTATCGTCATCCTGCAACCGCTTGCGATGTTCTCCGTCTGGAAACGTTCCCTCGCTCCGTTCGATCCCGGCAAGGTCGAAAGCGAGCAGTTCTACGCAGCGTACCTCGACTTCGTTCTCAAAGGTCTACGGCCATGAAGACCAGCACCAGAATCGTCATCGCCATTGTCGGCGCCGCCGTCGTACTGGGAGGAGGTGCGCTTGCGTGGAAGAACGGCAAGGAACAGGATCAGGCTGGCAACGCGGCTGCGATTGCGAAGCCCGCCGACCGTCCCCTGGAACTGATCTCCGCTGAACTTCACACGATCAAGCCGCGCGGTCTGGTCGACCTGGTCCGCTTCACCGGCACAACCCAGCCGATCGACCAGACCATCGTGAAGAGCCGGGTGGCGGGCCGCCTGGCCGACGTCCTGGTGCGCGAAGGCGACCGCGTCACCGAGGGCCAGGTGCTGGCACGCTTCGAGACGACGGAGTTGCAGGCCCGCGTGAACGAGCGGCAGTCCGCCCTCGAGGCGGCGCGAGCCGACGCGCGCTGGACCGCCCGCGACCGCGCCGACAAGGAGACACTTGCGAGCCGCAACATCGTCTCCCAGTCAGCCGCCGACCAGGCCCGCGCAACGGCCGAGAATCGCGCCTCCATGGTCGCGGTTGCCGAGGCCCAGCTCGAAGTGGCGCGCAAGAACCTGGCCGATGCCGAGGTCAAAGCACCGTTCGACGGCGTCGTGGGCGAACGCCTCGCCAACCAGGGTGAGTCACTGCCGATCGACGGCAAGATCCTGGCCTTGCTCGACACCAGCCATGTCGAGATCGCAGCGCAGATGCCGGCCGCCGACGTCATTCGCATGAAGGTGGGCCAGACCGCACAGGTCAGTCTCGAAGGCTTCGGCGACCGCGTCTTCAACGGCAAGATCACCCGCATCAGCCCGACCACACAGTCGGGCTCGCGCTCGATCCCCGTCTACGTCGAAATCACGGATCGCCATGAGGCGCTTCGCGGCGGCCTGTTCGGAACCGGCAGCGTCACCGTACAGGAGAAGGGTCATGCCCTGGCCGTGCCGGTATCGGCGATGCGCAAGGACGACCAGGGCGACTACGTGCTGGTCGTCGAGGATGGCACGCTCGTGCGCAAGCCGGTCGGTGCCGTCCGCACCTGGTCGCGGGGCGAACTGGTCGAGGTCAAAGGCCTGGAGTCGGGCATGACGGTGGTCTCGGCGCCCCTGCCCGGCCTGCACGCCGGACAGAAGGTCAAGATCGTCGAGACACGCTAGGAGACCGGGCCGTGAAGCTCACCCAGATCGCGGTCGACAATCCGGTCTTCGCCACCATGATGATGGTGGCGTTGCTGGTGATGGGCCTGTTCTCCTATCGCCAGCTCGGCATCGACCAGTTTCCCAACGTCGACTTCCCCATCGTCGTTGTCACCACGGACTATCCTGGTGCGTCGCCGGAGACGGTCGAGAGCGAGATCAGCCGCAAGATCGAGGAGTCGGTCAACGCCATCGCCGGCCTCAAGACGCTCACCTCGCGTTCGCTGGAAGGCCGATCGATCGTCATTGCCGAGTTCGAACTGTCCGTCCCCTCTCCCGTTGCCATGCAGGACGTGCGCGAGAAGGTCCAGATGGTCCGGGCGTCCTTCCGGCCGGAAATCAAGGAGCCGCTGATCCAGCGGTTCAATCCCGACGACCAGCCGATCGTCTCGATCGCGGTGCGCTCCGACGTCCGCTCGGTACGCGATCTCACGACCCTGGCCGACCAGATCATCATCAAGCGCCTGCAGACCGTCCGCGACGTCGGCCGAGCCACCATCGCCGGTGGACTGAAGCGCCAGATCAACATCGAACTCGACCCCGGCCGCATGCACGCGCTCCGCGTCGGCGTGAACGACATCATGCGGGCGATCAAGGACGAGAATCAGAACTTTCCTGCCGGCAACGTCCAGCGCGGCAACGACGACCGCGTGATCGAGGTCACCGGCCGCGTCGTCGATCCGGGCGACTTTGCCGACCTCATCGTGGCGCGCCGCGGCCAGGCGCCCGTCTATCTTCGCCAGGTCGCCACCGTGGTCGATGGCCAGCAGGAGCTGGAGAACGTCGCCACCCTGAACGGCGAACGGGCGCTCGCGATCGACGTCGTGAAGACGCAGGGCTCCAATACGATCGAGGTTGCGCGCGGCGTTCGCCGTGCCGTCACGGAACTCCAGTCTTCCCTGCCCCCGGACGTGAAGCTCGAGATCGTGCGGGACAGTTCACGCGGTATCCAGAACTCGGTCGACAACGTCCAGCAGACCATGGTCGAGGGTGGCATTCTCACGATTGCCATCGTCTTCCTGTTCCTGCATTCGTGGCGCAGCACCGTCATCACCGGTCTCGCATTGCCGATCTCGGTGTTCGGATCCTTCATGGTGATGGCGGCCTTCGGCTTCACGCTGAACGTGCTGACGCTGATGGCGCTCAGCCTCGCCATCGGTATCCTGATCGACGATGCGATCGTGGTGCGCGAGAACATCATGCGCCACATCGGCTTCGGCAAGACCCACCGCCAGGCCGCCATCGACGGCACCAACGAGATCGGCCTGGCCGTGCTCGCCACGACCTTCTGCATCGTGGCCGTGTTCCTGCCGGTCGCCTTCATGGGCGGCATCATCGGCCGCTTCTTCTTCCAGTTCGGCGTCATGGTCTCCGCTGCCGTCCTGATCTCGCTGTTCGTCTCCTTCACCCTCGACCCGATGCTGTCGTCGGTCTGGTACGACCCGCAGGCGCGGGGTGACAGCCGCTTTGCCCGCATCGTCAACGCGACCCAGGAAAGGGCCAACGCCGTCTATCGCGTGGTGCTCGTCTGGGCGCTGCGCTGGCCCAAGACCACCCTGCTGATCGCGTTGGCAACCTTCGTGGGCAGCTTCGCGCTGCCGAAGTACATCGGCTTCGAGTTCGTGCCGCAGGCCGATCTCGGCGAGCAGGTCGTCAGCATCGAGACGCCGGTAGGCTCCTCACTGGAATACACCGAGGCCAAGCTGAAGCAGGTCGATGCTGCACTGCGCGAGTTCCCGGAGATCGAATACACCTACGGCACGGTCAATACGGGCTACGCCAACGGCAAGAACCAGGCGAGCCTGTATCTCAAGTTGAAGCCGCTGAAGGACCGCAAGCGCTCACCCGAGCAGCTCGCGCAGCCGATCCGCGAAAGGCTGGCCAGCATCCCGGGCATCCTCGTGTCGATCAACATTCCCGGCGGACCGGGTGGCGGCGTCCAGAAGCAGCTCCAGCTTTCGCTACAGGGCCCCGACACCAACGTGCTCGACACGATCTCCCAGGACGTGATGAAGCGCGCCGCCGGCATTCGGGGACTGGTCGATCTCGACCGCAACCTCAAGGCCGCCAAGCCGATCCTGTCGGTCCGCCTGCGCCGCGACGCGGCGTCCGACCTCGGCCTCGGAACCGCCGCGGTCGCCCAGTCGCTGCGGCCGCTGTTCGCGGGCGACGAGACCAGCCTGTGGCGGGCGCCCGACGGCGAGAACTACATGGTCATGGTCCGCCTGCCGACCGACGACCGCACCGGCATCGCCGACCTGCAGCGCATCTGGTTCACCGCGGGGACCGAGTCCAACGGCCTCCCACGCATGGTCCACATTGCCCAGATCGCCGACGTCGTCACCGATGTCGGGGCCTCGCAGATCAACCGTCGCGACCTCAACCGCGAGGTCCAGATCACTGCCAACGTCCATGGCCGCTCGGCCGGCGAGGTCTCGAACGACCTTCAGCAGGTCCTGACCGAGATCAAGCTGCCGCCGGGTTATCGCTTCGTGTTCGGCGGTTCCACCAAGGACATGGCGGAGAGCGCCGCATATGCCGGCCAGGCCCTGCTGATGGCGGTGATCCTGATCTACCTGATCCTGGCCTCCCAGTTCGGCAGCTTCCTGCAGCCCATCGCCATCATGATGTCGCTGCCGATGTCCTTGATTGGCGTGTTCCTCGGCCTCCTGATCGCCGGCACGACGCTCAACATCTTCTCGGCGATCGGCTTCATCATGCTGATGGGTCTCGTCACGAAGAACGCCATCCTGCTGGTCGACTTCTTCAACCAGGCTCGGGAGCGCGGAACGCCCGTCGACGAGGCGCTGCTCGAGGCCGGTTCGATCCGCTTGCGGCCCATATTGATGACGACGCTCGCAATGGTCTTCGGCATGCTGCCGCTGGCGCTGGGTCTCGGCGAAGGTGCCACGCAGCGGGCCCCCATGGCCCATGCGGTGATCGGCGGCCTGATCAGCTCGACGCTCCTCACCCTGGTCGTCGTCCCCGTGGTGCTGGTCTACATCGACCGGATCGGCCTGTGGGCGACCCGCCGTTTCAGCCGCTCGGCGGACGAGATGGCCCGGGAACACAAGCCAGCGGAGTAGAAACGGCGGGTCGATTGGCCATCGTGCTGGCACGATTCACGCTATGCTACGCTCATGCCTGATGATGCCCCGACCGTCGGACTGCGCATCGTCGATTCGCTTGCAGCGGTCGACGCCGCCCAGTGGGATGCCTGCGCGCTCGCCCCCGGATCGGCTGGAAATCCATTCCTCGGCTACCGCTTCCTGAAGGCGCTGGAAGACTCGAAGTCGGTGGGAAGGCGGACCGGCTGGCAGCCGCAGTATCTGGTGGCCGAATCCGACGACGGGACACTCCAAGGCGCCGCACCGCTCTACATGAAAGGCCATTCCCAGGGCGAGTATGTGTTCGACCATGGCTGGGCGCAGGCGCTGGAGCGCGCGGGCGGGCGCTACTATCCCAAGCTCCAGGTCGCCGTACCGTTCACGCCGGTCCCGGGCCCTCGCCTTTTCGCCCGCCCCGGTCCGATGGCCGAAGCCGTGCGCGACGCCCTGATCGACATGCTGGCCAAAATCGCCGACGACAACAACATCAGCTCGGTTCACGCCACCTTCTGCACCGAAGCGGATTGGAAGCGCTTCGGCGCCCGTGGCTGGCTTCTGCGGCTCGGTCAGCAGTATCACTGGAGCAACGACGGATACCGGACATTCGACGATTTCCTGAACGCGCTCTCGTCACGCAAGCGCAAGGCGATCCGCAAGGAACGCCAGGCCGTGCGGCGCGAGGGACTGGTCATCCGCACGCTCACGGGCGACGACATCCGGCCCGAGCACTGGGATGCCTTCTTCGCCTTCTACATGGATACCGGCGGCCGCAAGTGGGGCACGCCGTACCTGACGCGGTCGTTCTTCGACATTCTGGGGGCGACCTTGGCCGACAAGGTGGTACTCGTCCTGGCCGAGGCCGATGGCCGTCCGGTCGGAGGGGCCCTCAATCTCCGGGGCGACGATACGCTCTACGGACGCTACTGGGGCTGCCTGGAGAGCCACGCCTTCCTGCATTTCGAGGCCTGCTACTATCAGGCGATCGACTATGCGATCGCCCACGGGCTGTCACGGGTCGAGGCCGGAGCGCAGGGCGATCACAAGATCCAGCGCGGCTATCTGCCGGTCCCGACCTACTCCGCCCACTGGATAGTCGACCCCGGCTTCCGCCGCGCCGTGGACGAGTACCTCAAGCGCGAGAGGCCTGCCGTGCAGCAGGAGATCGAAGGGCTGATGCAGTACTCGCCGTTCCGAAAGGAAAACGAGGCCTGAAGCCTACTTGGCCATCAGGACCCCGAAGAAGAACACGACAAAAAAGACCAGCTGCTCGGTGAGCCCGAGCGGTGCCTGCCAGCCGACCTTGTCGATGATGAACAGCACGACCCAGAACACCGCGGTGGCGAGCACCGCGGCGCGGAAGGCGACCCAGAGTGGCTTGAAGGCGCTCACTATTCCGCGAGCACCGGTTCCTGGCTTGCCGGCGGCAACGCGCCACGCTCAGGCGGAAGGAACGTGAAGACGAGCTTGGCCGTCTCGCCCGGCGCGTCGACGTCGACGCGCACCGTGCCGCCGTCGGACAGCTTGCCGAACAGCACTTCCTCGGCCAGCGGCTTCTTAACATGCTCCTGGATCACGCGGGCGAGCGGGCGGGCGCCGAACAGCTTGTCGTAACCCTTCTCCGCCAGCCAGCGGCGAGCGCCGTCGGTCAGTTCGATGAAGATCTTGCGGTCGGCGAGCTGGACCTCTAGCTCGGCCACGAACTTGTCGACGACCTTGCCCATCGACTCAGGACCGAGATTGGAGAACTTGATGATGGCGTCCAGGCGGTTGCGGAACTCCGGGGCGAACATGCGGTTGATCGCCTCGTTGTCCTCATCGTGCCGCTGTTCGCGGCCGAAACCCAGCGCGGGCTTGGCGATGTCGGCGGCACCGGCATTGGTCGTCATGCACAGGATGACGTTGCGGAAATCCACCGTGCGCCCGTTGTGGTCGGTCAGCTTGCCGTAGTCCATCACCTGCAGCAGGACGTTGAAGACGTCCGGATGGGCCTTCTCGATCTCGTCGAACAGCACGACGCAATGCGGGTGCTGGTTCACCTTGTCGGTGAGCAGGCCGCCCTGGTCGAAGCCGACATAGCCCGGCGGTGCGCCGATCAGGCGCGAGACGCTGTGCCGCTCCATGTACTCGGACATGTCGAAACGGATCACCTCGAGGCCGAGCAGGCGTGCCAACTGGCGCGTCACCTCGGTCTTGCCGACGCCGGTCGGACCGGCCAGCAGGTAGCTGCCGATCGGCTTCTCCGGCGACCGCAGGCCCGCCCGGGCCAGCTTGATCGATGCGGCCAGCTGGTCGATCGCGTGATCCTGCCCGAACACGACCGTCTTCAGGTCGCGGTCGATCGTGCGCAGCATCTCGGTGTCGTCCTTGGACACCGACTTCGGCGGGATGCGGGCGATCTTGGCCACCACCTCCTCGATGTCGGCCACATCGATCGTGGTCTTGCGCTGTTCCGGAGCACGCAGCATCTGCGCCGCGCCGACCTCGTCGATCACGTCGATCGCCTTGTCCGGCAGCTTGCGGTCGTGGATATAGCGAGCCGAAAGCTCGACCGCCGCCTTGATTGCGTCCTCGGTGAAGCTCACGTGATGGTGCTTCTCGTAGACCGGCTTCAGCCCCTTCATGATCTCGATGGCATCGCCGATCGTGGGCTCCGGCACGTCGATCTTCTGGAAGCGGCGGACCAGCGCACGGTCCTTCTCGAAGTAGTTGCGGTACTCCTTGTAGGTCGTCGAGCCGATGCAGCGCAGGTCACCTGACTGCAGCGAGGGCTTCAGCAGGTTCGAGGCGTCCATCGAGCCGCCGGACGTCGCACCCGCGCCGATGATCGTGTGTATCTCGTCGATGAAAAGCACGGAGTTCGGCTTCTTCTTGAGCTCCGTCAGGACGGCCTTCAGCCGCTCCTCGAAGTCGCCGCGATAGCGCGTGCCCGCGAGCAGCGCGCCCATGTCGAGCGAATAGATGATCGATTCCCTCAGGACCTCGGGCACCTCGCCGTCGACGATCTTGCGGGCGAGACCCTCGGCGATCGCCGTCTTGCCGACACCGGGCTCGCCGACATAGAGCGGGTTGTTCTTGGTGCGACGGCACAGGACCTGGATGGTGCGCTCTACCTCATGCTCCCGGCCGATCAGCGGATCGACGCGGCCCTCGCGCGCCTTCTGATTGAGATCGACGCAATAGGAAGCCAACGCCTCGTTGCCCTGCTTGGTGGAGCTTTCGCCACCCGCCTCTTCCTCCGAGCCGGTGACGCGGCGCGTGCGCGAGCGGCCCGGTACCTTCGCCTTGCCATGGCTGATGTAGTCGACCGCGTCGAGACGGGTCATGCCCTGGTTCTCGAGAAAGGAGACGGCGTGACTGTCGCGCTCCGAGAAGAGCGCCACCAGCACATTGGCGCCGGTGACCTCGTTGCGGCCCGACGACTGCACGTGCACCGCGGCGCGCTGGACCACGCGCTGGAAACCCGCAGTCGGCAACGGCTCGCTGGCGTTCTGGGTAACGATGCCCTTGAGACGATTGTCGACGAAGGTCTCGAGGTCGTGGCGCAGCCGATCGATGTCGATACCGCAGGCCTTGAGGACGGGGACCGCATCCTCGTCCTCGGTCATCGCCAGCAACAGGTGCTCCAGCGTCGCATATTCGTGGCGACGCTCGCCGGCAAGTCCGAAGGCGCGATGCAGGGACTTTTCGAGGTTCTTGGACAACATGGACATCGAAACACCTCGACAGGAAAAACGAACTACGATCGGTCGCCGTTACTCTTTCTCCAACGTGCACTGGAGAGGGTGCTGGTTCTTGCGGGCGTAATCCACCGTCTGCGTCACCTTCGTCTCGGCGATCTCGTAAGTGTAGACGCCGCAGACTCCGACACCCTTCTGATGGACGTGGAGCATGACCTCGGTCGCTTCCTCGCGATTCTTCTGGAAGATGTTCTGCAGGACGTCGACCACGAACTCCATCGGTGTGTAGTCGTCGTTCAGCATCAGGACCTTGTACATCGACGGCTTCTTGGTGCGCGTACGCGTGAGCGTCAGCGCGCCGGTGCGCCCATCGTCTCCACCGTCGCCGTCATCACGCCGTGGCGGGCCCGGCGGCTGCTGCGGCGGTTCGCCCGCTCCGCCGAGCCGCCATTCGCCTGCGTTGCGCAGAAAGTCCATCGTCGTCGCCACGCTCCAAGAACAAGCCACCCGCGAATTATATAGGTAGCGTTACGGGTTCCGCTACCTCGGCCGGAGACCATCCCTTCCCACGACCAGCATCCAGCGGTCGGCACGGTCCCGCTGAAGCGGCGCATTCCAGTCGCGGCGAAGTTCCGCAGGCTCCAGCTTGCGGGGCGGATTGACCGGAATGGGCACCTTGTCCCACGAGAAGAGCCTGGCGTCGAACTTCACGTTCGTGAAGCCGTCGGTCGGATAATGATAGGCTTGGAATCCCCAGACGCCCTGACGGCACGAGGCGACGGTCCACCAGAAGTCGTTGTCGGGCAGGCGCATCCCGTCCCGCGGCGGACCGAAGGCGCGACTTTCTTCCAGCAGCCCGAGCAGTTCCTGGGTTTCGTCCACGGTCAGGATGCGTTGGCCGCCCTTCATGCTCCAGGGTGCGAATATGTCCCTCGGATTGGAGATCAGCATGTTCGTGATGCCCGGCGTGGCATATCCTTGCCCTTGAAGCACGCCGATGTTCAGGCCAGCCACACCGTCCGGCTGAAGATAGATCTCATAGACCCGGACCTGCTCCTCCCAGAGGGCATTGTACACGAGCCTCAGATGACTCCGGCCGCCTGGCACGCAGGCGGCCCGGATATCGTTGGCGGCGACGAAGTCGAACCAGTGAAAGCTGCGCACGACCGGCAGGTCGACGTTGCGGTCGGCCCGCTGCGCCATTGCGGGCGCTGCCGTGACGACACCCAGAGCCACCAACGCCAGCAAAAGAACCCTCATCGAGCCTCCCGACACGAGCACCAAGCATAATCCGAACCAACTGGGGCAGCAGAACGGCATGACCCAAGTTGCGCCGGTCCGCAAACTTTAGTAAAGTTGAAGCAACGGCTCATAACCTATTGGATGAGCATAAGAATCCGATTTCGCGTGTGGCGTATTCGCAATGATTTTTCCCCTCAGGCGAATTGCGGTCGGCTTTTCCTGGTTGGCCGTCAGCGTTCTTTTTCTCGGTGCCTCGCTCGCGCCGTCCCCCGTCGACGCCCAGACCAAGTCGAAGTCGGTCAAGCGCGCTGCACCGCCGGCAAAGGCGCGAG
Source organism: Reyranella sp. (assembly GCA_046296475.1). Classification (GTDB taxonomy): domain Bacteria; phylum Pseudomonadota; class Alphaproteobacteria; order Reyranellales; family Reyranellaceae; genus Reyranella. Next base: position 3,299 of record JBKBLH010000017.1, on the reverse strand, counting down.
CCAAGACCGCCCCGCGCAGCACTCCGTCGTCCTGGGTGGCCAATCCCGGCGTCACAGCGAAGGATGCATACCTTATCGTCGATGCGACCAGCGGCCGTGAGTTGGCCTCCGACCACGCCGACGATCTTCGTCATCCGGCATCGCTCACCAAGCTGATGACGATCTACCTGACCTTCTCGGCACTCGATTCGGGCCGGCTGTCGCTCGGCGACGCGCTTCCGGTATCGACCAATGCCCTGAACGCGCCGCCCACCAAGATGGGCATGACTCCGGGCGGCACAGTGAATGTGCGCGACGCCACGATGGCGCTGATCACGCGCTCGGCGAACGACGCGGCCGTCCTGCTGGCCGAGGGGCTCGCCGGCAGCGAGGCGGCGTTCGCGCGCCTGATGACGCAGAAGGCCCGCCAACTCGGCATGAGTTCGACGGTGTTCCGCAATGCATCGGGTCTACCGAACAGCGAGCAGGTCACCACGGCCCGCGACCTGGCGAAGCTCGCCAACGCGTTGCTGCGCGACTACCCTCACTACTACGCAATCTTCTCGGTACAGAGCTACCCCTATCGGGGACGCACCCTCGAGAACCACAATCGCATGCTCGGCAACTACGATGGCGCCGACGGGTTGAAGACCGGCTACACCAACGCTTCTGGATTCAATCTCGTGATGTCCGCGGTGCGCGACAACCGTCGACTGATCGGCGTCGTCATGGGAGGCACGAGCGCCGCCCAGCGCGACCGCACGATGGCCGCCCTGATGGACCGGGGCTTCACGCTGGCGGCGGCCATGCAGCTCTCGCCCTGGACGTCGGTGCGCAAGCCTCCGTCGGCCCGCTACACCGCCGCGCAGTTCGATCCCGGCGCCAGCTTCGCGGAGGCGTATCGTCCGCCGTCCACGCCGTCGAAGCAGGTCAGCCCCAAATATGCGGGCTTCGTTCCGCCGGCCCCGGCAACACCGGCCGCGCCCGCCGCCTTCACCGCGGCCCCGCCGGCAGCACCGGACACCCCGTCACTCGGCAGCTGGGTGATCCAGGTCGGGTCCTTCAGCGAGCCGCAGGCCGCCCAGGCGGCGCTCGAGCGAGCGACCGCCGCACTACCGGATGCGCGCTCGGCATCGGCCATCGTTGACGAAGTTCAGATGGCCAACCGCGTCTTCCATCGCGCGCGGCTCATCAACCTGTCGCAGGACCAGGCCGTCGAAGGCTGCAAGCGCCTCGAAAAGCGGAAGGTCTATTGCTCGGCGCTGCAGGTCACGGCGTGGAATACGCCGGGTGCACGCTGAGGGCCCGCCTGAGCCGGTCCACGAACGATCGTTTGTGACGGCGCTGCCAGACCGTCAGATCCCACGGCTCCCGACTGGGCGTTAGCCGCGACTGCACGGGCTCGAAAACCGACACATCGGTCATCCTGCCCCGCACCTTCACCCGGAGGCGCGCAACCCGATAGCCTGGTCCTTCATAGGCCGCGAGATGCGCGACGTCGCGGGCGCTCAGACCGCCGACGACCACCCCCGGAACCTCGCCGCACGGATCGGCGATGACGATGGGATAGCTGGCCCCCTGCACCCTCCGCCGCGCATGGCCCAGCAGCCTCGCTGGGGCAAAAGCCTTGGGCGACAGTCGTCGCCCGAGCACCAACGCCGTCACGTCGCGGTCGAGCAACGTACCGTAGAAGAAGAAGCGCATCAGTGATGGCCGGACGAGGCATCGTCCGGAAGCTCCACACCGCACGCCGCCAGGGCCGCCTTGAGATCCGCCATAAGCCGCTCGAGGCCCGCATTGTCGGCCGCCTCGCAGCGCGCCACCAGCACAGGCTGGGTGTTGGAGGCCCGCAGGAGCCACCAGCCGTCCTTGGTGCTTACCCTCACGCCATCGATGTCGGAGAAGTTGGCGCCGTCCTTCTGCAGCTTGGCCTTGACCTTGTCCACGACCCCGAACTTCTGGTCGTCCGGGCAGTCGAAGCGCAGCTCGGGCGTGTTGACCGGCTGGGGGAGCCCGTCACGCATCTCCGCCAGGCTCTCCCTGGCGTTCGCCACGATGTTGAGCAGGCGCAGGCCGCAATAAAGCGCATCGTCGAAACCGTAGAAGGTGTCGGCGAAGAACACGTGTCCGCTCATCTCGCCGGCGAGCGGCGCGCCGACCTCGGCCATCTTGCTCTTGATCAGCGAATGCCCGGTCTTGAACATCATCGGCTGACCGCCCGCCTTGGCGATCTCGTCGAACAGGACTTGGCTCGCCTTCACGTCGGCGATGATGGTGGCGCCGGGCTTGTTCTTCAGCACGTCGCGGGCCCACAGGACCAGGAGCTGGTCGCCCCACAGGATTCGGCCCTTGCCGTCGACCGCGCCGATCCGGTCGCCGTCGCCGTCGAAAGCAATGCCGAGGTCGCAACCCTGCTTCTTCACCGCGGCGATAAGCTGCTCGAGGTTCTTCGGGACGGTCGGATCGGGATGATGGGATGGGAAAGTGCCGTCGACCTTCTCGTTGAGAATGAAGTGCTCACCCTCGAGCTTGTCGACGACGGCGCGGATCGACACACCGACGGCGCCGTTGCCGGTATCCCAGGCAACCTTGAGCTTCTTGCCGGGCTTCACGTCTCGCAGCAGGCGCGTCGCATAGTCGGCGAGAATCGAGCGCTTCTCGACCTTGCCCTGCCCCGTCTCCCAGTCGCCCTTGCCGGCCATCGCTCCCAGCGTCTGGATATCGGCGCCGAAGAACGACTTCTTGCCCATCATCATCTTGAAGCCGTTGTAGTCGGGCGGGTTGTGCGATCCGGTGATCTGGATGCCGCCGTCCGCTTCGAGATGATAGACGGCGAAGTAAAGCATCGGCGTCGCAGCGAGGCCGATGTCGACCACGTCGATACCGGCCGCGGTCAGGCCCTCGATGCAGGCGGCCGCCAGCTCCGGAGAACTCAGCCGGCCGTCGTACCCCAACGCCACACGCTTGCCCCCCTTGCGGCGCACGAGCGTGCCCAGTGTGCGACCGATGGCTCGCGCATCCGCGGCGTGCACGGTCCCGCCCACGATGCCGCGGATGTCGTACTCACGCAGGATGCTTGGATCGAATTTGTGCGCCGTCTGGCTCATGTATTGGACTCCGAAAAAGGATCGTCGGGAAGCATCACGCGCGCGGACCGGGACGGCCGACGCCTTCATAGGCAAACCCGAGGGCGTGCATCTCCTCGGGATCGAAGATGTTGCGCAGGTCGACGATGCGGGGCTGGCGCATCGCCTCCTTCAGGCGGCGCGGGTCAAGACCGCGGAACTCGTGCCATTCGGTGATCACCACCAGCACGTCCG
>JBKBLH010000016.1:0-128272 GCA_046296475.1 Reyranella sp. | reverse complement strand
CGCGAAGCGGAGAGACCTTCTCTCAACTAAAAGCCAGCTGATTGGAGAGAGAAGGTCTCTCCGCTCCGTCTCGCTTCGCGAGGCTTCGGTCGAGACGACGGTTTGTTAATTTTCCGCCGCCGCGATTGCCTTCAGGCCCTCGCGATAGGTCGGATGGCGCAGCACGACGCCCAGTTCACGTTTCAGCTTTTCGTTCCTGACGCGGCGACTCTCCGAATAGAAGGAGCGTGCCATCGGCGACATCGACGGCGCGGCTTCTTCCCACGGAATGGCGGGCGGAACCGGAAGGCCCAGCAACTCGCAGGCATAGGCGATGACGTCGGCGTTCGGCGCCGGCAGGTCGTCGGCGACGTTCCAGATCTCGACCGTTCCGTCTTCGCGCGCCATGGCCGCGAGGGCGCTGGCGGCGAGATCCTCGACATGGATGCGCGAGAAGGCCTGGCCGGGCTTGTCGATGCGCTGCGTTCCCGCTCTCACGCGGTCGAGGGTGCTGCGGCCGGGCCCGTAGATGCCGGGCAGGCGCAGGATGTGAAGCGACGCGCCCGTCTCGGCGGCAAGCGCACGCCAGCCCTGTTCGGCGGCCAGCCGCTGCCGGCTGCGCGGCTGCGTCGGAAGCGCGGGCGTCGTCTCGTCGACCCAGCCGCCCTCGTGGTCGCCGTAGACGCCGGTGGTCGAGAGGTAGCCCAGCCAGCGGGCGCGGCCGAGCAGGTCGCGACAGGTGCGCAGCGCCGGGTCGCCGGCCTCGCCCGGCGCGATGGTGCAGACGACATGTGTGGGCTCGCCGAACGCCTGGAGCGACAGCGGGACGCTGCCGTCGAACCGGTGCGCGTCGATCCCTGCTTCGCGCAGCCTGCGTGCCTTGTCCGCGGAGGTGCAGGTGCCCGCCACCGACCAGCCCTGCGCCCTTGCGAGCTTGGCGATTTCAAGGCCGCTGTAGCCGAGACCGAAAATGAAAATTCGTCTTGTCATCTTGTCCTTTTTCACATGAGCAATATCAATGGGTTAGGTGGTGTAGGTGCATTTTAGGTGTCTGCGGGGTCTCAGATTCTTAGTAGAATAAGTGTCCCCCACTCTCCTACCAAGTGTAGGCCGACATCGCCCTCATAAATCTCCTTCCCGTTCTTGTCGGTGAGGCCGGTGTATTGCATCAGAACTAAATGGTCGATGCGGCTCTGGCTCACCATGATTCTGACGCTTCCCAGAAGCCGCTCAAGACCGTCGATGTCTTCAATTCCAAAAGGTGCAAAGGACATGATCCTCTTGCCTTTGTCCCATGCCCTGAACTTAATTTCTCTCATTGAACTATGCGCTGTGCTCCGCCCGCGTTAGTCACGACGGGCAGAACACAACGGACTAACTAATATACCTCAAGTATACCGCATCGCCCCTACTGCATGAGACTGGTCTGTTCACATCCGCTAGTGATCCTGACAAAAGAGTCAGGACCACATTAGGTGCATTTTAGGTGCACGTGGTCACGTGTGAGGGCGGTAAGTGCCTGAAGTGAACTGCTAATTTGCTTGGGAAATCCTGACTGCGTTCCGCGTCGCGCTGCCACATGCGTGATCCGGATTCCATCTTGTCAGGATCGCCCCCGCACGGTTCTTTTCAACCATGTTGTTCAAAGCAAAGAAGCTATGGCCGCTGCTCGGCCTCCTCGCCGCGTCGCCGTCGCTCGCCCAGCCCATTCCCGTCCGCCCGGCGCCTGTCACGTCCTTGCCCGGGCCGCCGGCGCTGGAAACGCGGCCCGATCACGTCCGGCGCTACACCGAGTGCATGCAGCTCGCGCGCATGGAGCCGTTGAAGGCGCTGCCGGCGGCCGAGAAGTGGATCGTCGAGGGCGGGGGCATGGGCGCCCGCCACTGCGTCGCCGTCGCCATGTTCCGGTCGGGCAAGCCTGCCCAGGCCGCGGCGCAGTTCGAAGCGATCGCCCGCGACATGGGCCAGGACCGGCCCGGGCTGCGGGCCGAACTGTACGCCCAGGCCGGACAGGCGTGGATGGAGGCGGGCGCCGCCGAAAAGGCCGCCGCGGCGCAGAGCCGGGCGCTCGAGCTCAAGGCCAACGATCCCGACCTCTGGATCGATCGCGGCCTGTCCTACGCCGCGATGCAATCCTGGCCGCGCGCCATCTCGGACTTCGACCAGGCCATCCGCCTGCGCCAGGACGATGTCGAGGCGCTGGTGCTGCGTGCCGCGTCCTGGCGCAACGCCCGCGATCCCGGCCGCGCCCTGGTCGACGTCAATCGCGCCCTCTCGATCGCGCCGAACAATGCCGAGGCGCTGCTCGAGCGCGGCTTCGTTCATCTCGCCCGCGGCTCGCGCGAAGCCGCCAATGCCGACTTCAACCAGGTGCTGAAGCTGGTGCCCGCAGGCTCGCCGGCGGCGCGCCGTGCCGAAGCGGGGCTGGCGGGTGGCGCCCCGGCCGCCCCCCCTCAGGCGCCGCCCGCCGCCGGGAAGCGATAGCCTCGTGCAATCCCCTCAGGTAAGACTCATGCAAATGAACAAAGCCCTCTCGTCGATCGCCCTCCTCGGTGCCCTGGTCGTTGCCGCGCCGGCTTTCGCCCAGCCGGCCGCCGCCCCGCAACCGCCCGCGTCCTATTATCCGGCGCCGCCGCCGGAGCGGGCGCCGGTGACCGAGCGGGGGGCGTCCCCCGCCGATCTCTCCTCGCCGCTGCCGTCGGCACCGCCGAAGATCGAGCGGACGGTCATCGATTCCGACGCCGAGGCGCAGCTGTTCGCGGATGCGCGCAAGATCACCTGGGGCCGCCATTCCAGGATCAAGGGCGCCAAGCCCGGCGAGGTGACGGTGACCCGCCAGGGCAATCTCTGGACCGTGAAGGGCCGCCTCGACAGCGTCGCGCCCGGCACCGAGGGCGACTGGGTGTCGATCGACGGCGTGGTCGAACGGATCGCGGCGGGCGTCGTCCAGGTGCGCGGCGAGGTCGCCTTCCGGGTGGCCACGGTCGAGAAGGGCACGCCCTGCAAGGTGGCGGGCCTGCTCACCTTCCGCCGGTCGGGCAAGTCGCAGGTCTGGCGCCTGGCCGAGGGCGACAATCCCTGCGACGGCAAGCGCGAGGGCTTCGACCTGGTGATGGACAAGCCGGGCGAGAAGAAGCCCGTTCCGGCACAGCCCAAGCGCGGCTGATTTCGGGTAAGCCATTGAAAAGGCTGGAATTTTCTCGCGGATAAACGAAACAAACGAAATTAACGAATCAAGTGATTGGGAAAGGGCCGGTTTCGAGTCACTTGCCATCGCGTCTCCGAAAATCCTGATTTTACAAAGACTTAGCATCTGACGGTTCACGCCGCCCCCTCATCCTGAGGAGCATCGCGCAGCGATGCGTCTCGAAGGATGGGCAGCAGGCGCGGTGCTCGTTCCCATGCTCCGAGACGCGCTCCATGGGAGCGCTCCTCAGCATGAGGTTGGTGCTGGTGATTCGATCGGGACTCGAAAACCGCTCAGCGCTGCGCCCTGACGGTCGCTATGGCGGCGCGGGCGAGGGCGTCGGCGCGTTCGTTCTCGGGGTGGCCGCTATGGCCCTTCACCCAGTGCCACTCGACGTGATGGACGGCGCGGGCGGCATCGAGGCGCTGCCACAGCTCGACGTTCTTCACCGGCTTCTTGTCTGAGGTCTTCCAGCCGTTCTTCTTCCAGCCGTGGATCCACTTGGTGACGCCGTCCTTCACGTAGGAGCTGTCTGTGAAGAGCCGGACATGGCAGGGCCGCTTGAGGGCTTCGAGGCCCTGGATCGCGGCCATCAGTTCCATGCGGTTGTTGGTGGTCGCACGGTCGCCGCCGGACAGTTCGCGTTCCTTGTCGCCCATGCGCAGGATGGTCCCCCAGCCGCCCGGGCCGGGGTTCCCGCTGCACGCGCCGTCGGTGAAGATCTCGACTTTCGGCGTCTCGCTCACAAGCCGTAGTCCGAGAGAGAGGCGACGCTGCGGTGGAAGCGCAGCTTGGCGAGGTATTCCTGCGGGTCCTTGCGCTTCACCAGCGCGTTGGGCGGCGTGTTCACCCAGTCGTAGAGCCGGGTCAGCAGGAAGCGCAGCGCCGCGCCGCGCGCCAGGAGCGGCAGGGCCTGCTTCTCGTCGCCGCCCAGCGCGCGCACACGCTCGTAGCCCTGCAGCAGGGCGCGCGCCTTGGTGGCGTTGAAGGAATTGTCGATCTCGAAGCACCAGGCGTTGAGGCAGATCGCGACGTCGTAGGCCAGCAGGTCGTTGCAGGCGAAGTAGAAGTCGATCAGGCCCGAGAGCTTGTCCTGCAGGAAGAAGACGTTGTCGTTGAACAGGTCAGCATGGATCACGCCGGCCGGCAGGTCGCCCGGCCAGTTGGCTTCGAAGAACGCGATCTCGGCGCCGAGCTCGCGGTCGAGCGGCGCATCGATCTCGCGGCGGCAGCCTTCCCAGAGCGGACGCCAGCCCGCTACCGAGAGCGCGTTGGGCCGCCTGAGCGCGAAGTCCTGGCCGGCGAGGTGCAGGCCGGCCAGCGCCTCGCCGACCGGCGCACAATGCGCGACCGTGGTGCGGCGCGGCCACATGCCATGAAGGAAGCTCGTGATCGCCGCCGGCTTGCCCGCCAGCGTGCGCAGCGCGTTGCCGTCGCGGCCGTGGATCGGCTGCGGGCAGGTGATGCCGCGCGCGGCGAGATGGTCCATCAGGCCGAGGAAGAAGGGCAGGTCGCGCGGATCGACGCGCTTCTCGTAGAGCGTGACGATGTACTGGCCTCTGGTCGTCGTGAGCAGGAAGTTCGAATTCTCGACGCCCTCGGCAATGCCCTTGAACGACTCGGCCCGGCCGATGTCGTATTCGGCGAGAAAGGCTTCGAGCTCGGTGTCGCCGACTTCCGTGTAGACCGCCACGTCAGGCCACCAGCGCGCGCGGCAGCTTGAACACGACGCTTTCCTCGGTCGTGCGCACTTCCTCGACGGTGACGTCGTAGCGTGTGCGGCAGGCTTCGATCAGCTCGTCGACCAGCAGCTCGGGCGCCGATGCGCCGGCGGTGATGCCGAGCCGGTGCGAATCGCCCAGCCAGTCCCAGTCCATGTCGACGGCTCGCTGCACGAGGCGCGACTTCGCGCAGCCATAGTTGGCGGCGACCTCGACCAGCCGCATCGAGTTCGAGGAGTTGGGTGCGCCGATCACCACCATCGCATCGCAGCGCTGGGCGATCGCCTTGACCGCGGCCTGGCGGTTGGTCGTGGCGTAGCAGATGTCTTCCATCTTCGGCCCCTGGATCGACGGGAACCGGCGGCGCAGCGCCGCCACGATTCCGGTCGTGTCGTCGACCGACAGGGTCGTCTGGGTCGCGTAGGCGAGATTCCGCGGATCGGCGACTGCCAGCGTTTCGGCCTGGGCCACGTCCTCGACCAGCACCACCTTGCCGGGCGGCAGCTGCCCCATCGTGCCGATCACCTCGGGATGGCCGGCATGGCCGATCAATATGACGGTGCGGCCGGACTGGGCGTGACGCTCGGCCTCGCGATGGACCTTGGAGACCAGCGGGCAGGTCGCGTCGACATAAAGCAGGTTGCGGCGGGCGGCCTCGGCCGGCACCGATTTCGGCACGCCATGCGCGGAAAAGACGACGGGCCGGTCGTCCGGCACCTCGTCGAGTTCGTCGACGAAGATCGCGCCCTGGGCCTCGAGGTTCTCGACGACGAAGCGATTGTGCACGATCTCGTGACGCACATAGACGGGCCGGCCGTAACGCTCCAGCGCACGCTCGACGATCTGGATGGCACGGTCGACGCCGGCGCAGAAACCGCGCGGGCTGGCGAGCAGGATCGTGAGCGGCTTCTTCGGGGCAATCATGAAATTCGTTCGACGCGATGCCGACCCGTTCGCTTGCGGGCCTGCGGACCATTGCCTAGAGTCCGCGCAATACGGATCTGGCGCGGCACCGTAACAAAGCCGCCGCTACGGGGAAAGCAACATGACCGAACCGGTTGTCGCGGCCAAGGCGCCGTCGAAGGTGTCTCTGGAGGCAGGCAAGGACTATTGGTGGTGCGCCTGCGGCCTGAGCAAGGCCCAGCCCTTTTGCGACGGCAGCCACAAGGGCACCGGTCTCGCCCCGATGAAATACGCGGTCGAGAAGGCCGGCGACTACTGGCTCTGCGACTGTAAGCACTCCTCGAAGAAGCCGCTCTGCGACGGCACGCACAAGACCCTGGCATGACGTTCAAATCGTATTTCCGCGCTGCGCCGGTCGCGCTGGCGCTCGTTCTCTCCGCCTGCGGCGGCGGTTCCGACGACTCCGCGACCGCCTACTGTCCGGCGCCGTTCACGGTGCAGGATGCGGGCCGACTGACGCATTTCAGGGATGGGCCGGGCCGCGATCCGCGCGACGTGGAGTATGAGGCGGCTCTGACCGGCGCCGGCGCGACCTGCACGCTGCGGCGCAATCGCATGGACGTGAACCTGATCATGCGTGTCGCGGTCGTCGCCGGGCCTTCGGTCACCGCCGGCCAGACGCGGGTGCCGTATTTCGTGCGCGTTCTGGGCAGCTCGGGCCAGGTCGTGCAGGGCCAGGATTTCACCGCCGACTTCCGGCTGTCGACCGCCAATCCGCGCGGCCAGTCGCAGGAGGAGCTCACGCTCACCCTGCCGTTCAACAAGATCGCCGAGCTCAACGGCTATCGGATCGCCGTCGGACTGAAGCCCACGATGGAAGAGCTCGATTACAACCGGCGGCAGGGACTGCGCTGATGAGCGCCTATGCCGACAGGCTTGAAGCGTTGGCCGCCCAGGCGGCCGATCGCTGCACGACCTGCGGCAAGTGTTTCGAGGCCTGTCCGACGGCGCGCGAAAGCGGAATGGACGTGGGTCGGTCCGTCCAGCGGATCGGCGAGCTGCTGTCGCTCACGCGCGACGGCGGCGCAGCCGCGCCGCTGCTCGGCCAATGGCTGGGCGCCTGTGACGGCAGTGCCCAGTGCAGTGCGGCCTGTCCCGAGGACATCAACGTCCGCCAGTGGGTGACGATCGCAAAGCTGAAGTCGCTGCAGGCGGTGCGGCCGGTGCAGGAAGGCGCGGCCAACGCCGCCGCCCGCTTCCGCCACATGGCGCAGGCGGTGCGGCTGCTCGCCAGCATGCAGCTTCCGTCCGACACGCTGAAGCAGATCCTGGCGCCGGCCGAACGGCGCACCGCCGACGTGCTGTTCTATACGGGCTGCAACGTGCTGCGAACGCCGCACATCGTGCTGAACGTCATGGACATCCTCGACGCGCTGGAACTCGACTTCGACGTGGTCGGCGGCACCGCCCATTGCTGCGGCGTCTACCAGTTCCAGGAAGCCGATCTGCCCACCTACGAACGTGTGGGCCATCGCACCTTCCAGCGCTTCGGTCAGTCGAGAGCATCCAAGGTCCTGACCTGGTGTCCGACCTGCAGCAAGAATTTCGACGAGCTGGAGAAGGACGTCGAGGAACCGTCCTTCGACCTCGGCCACGTGAGCGAATTCCTGGCCGCCAACCTCGATCCACTGAAGGCGCGCTTCACGGCCGACCAGCCGAAGCGCCGCGTGGTGATCCACGAGCATCAGGGCATCGGCGCCACGGTCGAGAGCATCCGCAAGCTGCTGCGCGCCGTGCCCAACCTGGAGCTTGTGGAGCTGCCGCAGGATTCCGGCTTCTCCTATGCCTGCGGCGGGCAGGCCGCGAAGTTCAAGGCGCGCGAGCAGGCGATCCATCGCGACCTGGTGACCGGCGCAGTCAATGCCGGCGCCGACACGATCGTCACCATGTACCATTCCTGCCATCGCGCCCTTTCCGGCGCCGAGGCGATCTATCCCTCGCTGCGGGTCGTCAACTTCACCGACGTGCTGGCCGAGGCGCTGGGCCGCGGCGGCCATCCCGACTACTACCAGCTCTACAAGCGCGGCGGCGCGATGGACGAGGCCGTGGCCGCGGCGCGCGACTTCCTCGAGAACAACGGCGTGCGCATCGACGAGAACGCCGTGAAGTCGCTGACCGCCGACATCTTCAACGAGACCGGCCTGGGTGGCCCGCGCGAGGCCTTCGCCGAAGCCTTCGCCGCGCTGGCCCGCGAGCGTTGACCTCGACGTGACGGCCGCCGGCGTCTGGCTCTTTTCCTACGGCACGTTGCAACAGGAAGACGTGCAACTCGCCACCTTCGGGCGACGGCTCGAAGGTCGCGTCGATACCTTGCCCGGCTATGCGACGTCGCTGCTCGAGATTCGGAATGCCGAGGTCGTGAAGACCAGCGGCAAGACGCATCATCTGATCGCGCAGCCCACCGGACGGGCCGAAGACGAGGTGCCAGGCGTCGTATTGAAGATCACCGCGGTCGAGCTTGCCGCTGCCGACACCTACGAGGTCTCGGACTACAAGCGCGTCGCCGTGCGTCTGAAGTCCGGTCTCGAAGCCTTCGTCTACGTGGGCGCGTGATCCTGTTGGCCTAGCGTTCGGGGACGGCAAGCACCGCCCATGCCGCATCGGCAAAGAATCGCACGTGATCGGAAAGCGGCCCCTCGAAGCGGCCGTAAACCTTGTAGGTCGCGGGCTGCATGACGGTTCCGATGGCGGAGGCGGCCGCGAGGTCGGGGTCTCGTGTCGGGATCTCGCCGGCCCCCATCGCGCTCACGATCACCTCGCGCACGACGTCGACCGGATTGGGCGTGCCGTCGGGGACCAGCGCCAGGAACAGGTGCTGGGTGAGCAGATGGTAGGCGAACAGCGACCAGTCCCGGTCCGCCCATTCGCAGTAGCAGCGGACGATGGCCTCGATCTTGTCCCGCAGCGTCGTGACCGGCCGGTGCGCCTCGGCCAGCGCCTCGGCGAGCGCGCGGTGGTGGCCGAGGAAGATGTCGAGGGCGAGCTGCTCCTTGCTGGGGAAGTAGCGGTAGATCGTGCCTTCGGCGATCGACGCCGCCATGGCGATCTCGCGGGTCGTGGTTTCCGCGACCCCGCGCGCCACGAACAGGGTGAGGGCCGCGCGCGCTACGCGGGCTTTTGTCTCTTCGGCTTTGCCCATCGCCTCAGTGTAGGAGGCGCTAGGGGCGCAGCAAAGTATCAAGCTTGCCCGTCAGGCCCGTCAGCACTGCGTCAATTGATGCAGTCCTGTCGGCTTGCTTGAGTTCGACCGCGATTGCCGGAACGCGGATCACCGATTGCAGGGATCCGCGGCCGTCGTAGACCCGGACCACCATATGCACTACCGCGGGATGGGCGTCGGACGTATCGCGCGTCGTGGTGACCTCGAGGACCGTCGCCGACGGCGCGCGCCTCGACTCCCCGATCGCGGCCTGCGGGAAGCGCCGGTGCAGATAGGCCGCCAGGCCATCGAGCAGATGGCGGTTGTCGACCGGCGCGAGGGCCGACGGTGTTCCCAGGGTCACGGCCACGGGGCCGGTGATCGCGACAGGGCGATCTGCGAGCGGGTCGGGCCGGGGCTGTGGGCGCCAGTCCGGCCCGTGGTGCGCGCGTTCGACCTGATGCAGGTACAGGTAAAAGACAGGGCCGCATCCGCCCAGGACGAGTGGCAAGACCACGAGCGGAAGGACGATGATGGAGATGAAACGCCGCATGGGCTCACGCGGCGAGCGGCGGCTTCAGCTCGTAGGTCTTGAGCAGCTGCTCGGTCTTGGCCTCCTCGATGCGCTGGTGCAGGCGTTGCGCCTCGTGGCGATCGCGCAGCATCTTGGCGAGGGTGAAGGTCGAGCCGGTCAGCAGCATCGCCGACATAGCGAAGTAGGCGCGGACCCAGGTCTCGCCGGGCATGACCGAGATGCCGATGCCCATCATGACCGCTGCGACCACGAACGAGACGCAGCAATACAGGCTCCAGGCCGGTGAATCGGAATGCATGATCGGGGTCTCCTCTAGGCTTGGGTCAGGCGGCTGCGTAGTCGGGCCAGGACGGCGTCGGCACTGTGCGGGACGGGTGGGACGATGCCGGCGTCGGACAGCCGGGCCCTCAACGAGGCGCCCGTCTTTTCGTCGGCCAGGATCGCCGCTGCCGCTTCACGGTCGGTGGCGTCGGTCTGCAGGTCGGTGATGCGGGCGAGAGTTTCCTCGGCCGCCGCCAGGGCGCTGGTGTAGCCGTGGGCGCTGACGGCCAGCGCACCGGTGGCGCGCTGCAGGGCCGCGCGCGAGCGGGCGGCCAGCAATTCGCGGCGGATCTCGCCGATCCGCGCATCGGCGCGTGCGATGCCGCTGCGCAGGGAGGTGATGTGCCGCCGTGCCGCCGCCAAGTTGGCGGCATAGCGCTCGCCCTCCTGCTCGGCGGCGGCAACGACTTCGGCGCACTGCCGGGCGATTTCCTCCTCGCCGGTCTCCAGCGCCTTGAAAGCGTACCGCTCGTATTCGCTCGCCCGTGACCGGGTGGCATCGTGCGCGCGCTGGTCGGCCATCTCGCGCGCCATCAGGCCGGTCAGTTCGCGCGTGGCGACTGCGACAGCGGCCGCCGCCTCCCTGAGTTCCTGCTCCAGAATTCGCAGCGCGTGGGCGTCGACGACCCGTTCGGTGGCCTCGGCCTCGTAGGCCCGAAACAGCGTGAACATCTTGCGGATGAACATGGATGGTCTCCCGTTCTCACGGCGCGTCTTCGACGGTTTCGAGCCACCGCCAATCGAATGGCTCGGTGCGGGGTGGGGGCAGGGGCCGTTCCTCGGTTGCCGGCTCGGCCTCCGTGTGCAGGACAAGGAACTCCTGGAAAATCTTGCGAAGATACATCTGGCCCTCCAAAAGTGAGTGACTGCTCATATAAATAAGTGAGCGATCACTCAATTGCAAGGGCGGATTCGTTTTCCCGTAATTTCATGATGCTGCGCGCCTTTGTGCGTGGACGCCGAACGGGGCCCTGCCTATGGTCGCGTCACCCAGACGATCCCTGTGGGAGAGACCATCCGCGAGGATGGCGCCGAAGGAGCAACCGGCCCCGGAAACTCTCAGGCCAACGGACCGCAGGAGGATGGGTCTCTGGAAAGCGGCTTGCGCCCCATTCGGCGCACGCCCACCGACGAAGTAAGCCGGCTCTTTTCCGGCGAATCTTTCAGGTCTCCGGACAGAGGGGGTCGCGAGCGGCGCAGTCCTTGCGTCGCCACGGCGCGACTCCGGTCGCGTTGGACGCGACCTTTGACGGAGACTATGTTGACCGAACCATCTGACGGCCCCCTGAAGCGCACGCCGCTCTACGACCTCCATCGCGAGCTGGGCGCGCGGCTGGTGCCGTTCGCCGGCTACGAGATGCCGGTCCAGTACCCGACCGGCATCCTGGTCGAGCACAACCATACTCGCACCGCCTGCGGCCTGTTCGACGTCTCGCACATGGGCCAGGTGCGCCTCACCGCGAAGCCCGGCCACAATGCCGCCAAGGCGATGGAAACCCTGGTGCCGGGCGACATCGCGGGCCTGCAGCCGGGCCAGCAGCGCTACACCCAGTTCACCAACGATGCCGGCGGCATCCTCGACGACCTGATGGTGACCAGCACCGGCGATCACCTGCTGGTGGTCGTCAACGCCGCCTGCAAGGACGCCGACCTCGCGCACATGCAGAAACACCTCTCGGCCACCTGCGAGGTCGAGCCGATGTTTTCGCGCGGGCTGCTGGCACTGCAGGGACCGCAGGCGTCGGCGGTGCTGTCGCGGCTGGTGCCGCAGGTCTCGACCATGAAGTTCATGACCGGCGCCTATGTCGTGATCGACGGCGCGCGCTGCTACGTCACGCGCTCGGGTTACACCGGCGGCGACGGTTACGAGATCTCGACGCCCGCCGACCAGACCGACGCCATTGCGCGCAAGCTGCTCAGCCATCCCGAGGTGAAGCCGATCGGACTCGGCGCCCGCGATTCGCTGCGCCTCGAGGCCGGGCTCTGCCTCTACGGCCACGACATCGACACGACCACGACGCCGGTCGAGGCGGTGCTGCTGTGGAGCGTCGGCAAGGAGCGGCGCGTGCAGGGTGGCTTCCCTGGCGCCGCCGTCATCCAGAAGCAGATCGCCGAGGGCTCGGCGCGCAAGCGGGTCGGCCTGCTGCCCGAAGGCAAGGCGATCGCGCGCGAGGGCGCGGAGATCGTGATCGACGGCAAGACCGTCGGCACCGTCACCTCGGGCGGTTTCTCGCCGACCCTGGGGCGCGCCGTCGCCATGGGCTACGTCGAGCGCAGCCAGTCAGCCAACGGAACCAGGGTCGACCTCATGGTGCGCGGCAAGCCCGTGCCGGCCGAGATCGTACCGATGCCTTTCGTCAAGCACGCCTACTACCGCGGATAGGAGATCAAGATGGCCGAGACCAAGTACACCGAAGAGCATGAGTGGATCCGCGTCGAGGGCGATGTCGGCACGATCGGCATCACGCAATATGCACAGGAGCAGCTTGGCGACGTCGTGTTCGTCGACGTGCCCGCCGCCGGCCGCACGGTCGCCAAGGGCGAAGCCTGCGCCGTCGTCGAATCGGTGAAGGCGGCGTCCGACATCTACGCGCCGGTCGGCGGCGAGGTGGTGGAGAGCAATGCCGCGCTGGCCGACACGCCGGGCGACGTGAACGCCGAGCCGACGGGCAAGGGCTGGTTCTTCAAGCTGAAGCTCGCCGACAAGGGCGAACTCGACGGCCTGATGGACGAGGCGGCCTACGAAGCCTTCGTGAAGAGCCTCGGCTAAGCGGAGCCAACATGCGTTATCTTCCCCTCACCGAGGCCGACCGCCGCGAGATGCTGAGCGTGATCGGCGCCAGGTCGGTCGACGAGCTGTTCCGCGACGTGCCGGCGTCGGCGCGGCTGCCAGCCAAGGTCGGCGGCCTGCCCGACCATCAGGGCGAACTCGAAGTCGAGCGCGCCTTCCAGGGCTTTGCGGCGAAGAATCTGTCGCCCGCCGCGGCGCCGTTCTTCATCGGCGCCGGCGCCTACCGGCATCACGTGCCGGCGACCGTCGACTACATGATTCAGCGCGGCGAGTTCCTGACTTCGTACACGCCGTACCAGCCCGAGATCACGCAAGGCACGCTGCAGTATTTGTTCGAGTTCCAGACACAGGTGACCCTGCTCACCGGCATGGATGTCGCCAATGCCTCGATGTACGACGGCTCGACCGGCACGACCGAGGCCGTACTGATGGCCAACCGGGTCACGCGCCGCCACAAGGCGCTGGTCTCGGGCGGGCTCCATCCGCAGTATCGAAGCATCATCGAGACCACCGCCAAGTGGGAAGGCTTCAGGGCGAACTTCTCGAAGACCGACGTCGAGGGTCTCGAAGACCTGATTGCCGCGGTCGATCGCGACACGTCCTGCGTGGTCGTGCAGAACCCGAGCTTCTTCGGCCATGTGCGTGACTTCACGAAACTCGCCGAGGCCTGCCATGCCGCCGGTGCGTTGCTGATCGTCGTGGTAACGGAAGTCGTCTCGCTGGGCCTGCTCATGCCGCCGGGCGAGATGGGCGCCGACATCGTGGTCTGCGAAGGCCAGTCGATCGGCAACGGGCTGGGCTTCGGCGGCCCCTATGTCGGACTGTTCGCGACCCGCGACAAGTACATGCGCCAGATGCCGGGTCGACTCGTCGGCGAGACCGTCGATGCCGACGGCAAGCGCGGCTTCGTGCTGACGCTGTCCACGCGCGAGCAGCACATTCGACGCGAGAAGGCGACCTCCAACATTTGCACCAATGCCGGCCTCTGCGCGCTGGCCTTCACGGTGCATCTCACCCTGCTGGGCGAGGCGGGTTTCACCCGGCTGGCTGAACTGAACCACGCCAAGGCCTCACAGCTCGCCGACAGGCTCGCCGCCGTGCCCGGTGTAAAGGTCCTGAACGACAGCTTCTTCAACGAGTTCACGGTGAAGCTGCCGAAGCCCGCGGCCGAAGTGGTCGAGGCGCTGGCGGCCAAGCGCATTCTGGGCGGCCTGCCGGTGTCGCGCTTGATCCCCAACGATCCCTCGGTTGCGAACCTGCTGCTCGTGGCGGCGACCGAAACGGCGACCGAGGCGGGCATGGACCCGCTCGTCGCCGCGCTGAAGGAGGTGCTGTGATGGTACAGTCGCTCGACCGCAGCCAGGGACGCGCTGGCGGTGTCTCTGCCGGTTCCGTGAATACACACGGCACCTTCACCGGCAACCGCGCGCTCCAGATCGAGGAGCCGCTGATCTTCGAGATGGGCCAGGCCGGGCGCTGCGGCGTCGACCTGCCGGAACCGCCCAAGGTCAGGGAGCGCCTGAACGGCCTGCGCCGCAAGGGCGAGATCGGCCTGCCGGGCCTCTCCGAGCCGCAGGTGGTGCAGCACTACACGCGCCTCAGCCAGAAGAACTACGCGATCGACATGGGCGTCTACCCGCTGGGCTCGTGCACGATGAAGCACAATCCCCGCATCAACGAGAAGGTCGCGCGCCTTCCGGGCATCGGCGATCTCCATCCGCTGCAGCCGGTCTCGACCGTGCAGGGCGCGCTGGAACTGATCGACGGCCTGGCGCACTGGCTCAAGACCCTCACGGGCATGCCGGCCGTGGCGATGTCTCCGGCCGCCGGCGCGCACGGCGAGATGTGCGGCATGATGGCGATCGCTGCGGCCCTCGAGGCCAAGGGCGAGCGGGCCAAGCGCAAGACCGTGCTGGCGCCCGAGTCGGCGCACGGCACGAACCCCGCCACGGCGGCGGCCCTCGGCTTCGTCGTGAAGCCGATCCCGGCCAACGATCGCGGTCGCGTCGATCTCGCCGCGCTCAAGGCGGCACTGGGCCCCGACGTGGCGGCGATCATGCTGACCAACCCCAACACCTGCGGCCTGTTCGAGAGCGAGATCGTCGAGATCTCCAAGGCCGTGCACGAGGCGGGCGCCTACTTCTACTGCGACGGCGCCAACTTCAACGCCATCGTCGGCCGGGTGCGGCCGGGCGATCTCGGCATCGACTGCATGCACATCAACCTGCACAAGACCTTCTCGACGCCGCACGGCGGCGGTGGTCCCGGTGCCGGTCCCGTCGTGCTGTCGGAAGCGCTGGCGCCCTATGCGCCCTATCCGTGGATCGTGAAGAACGGCGATGCTTGGCAGATCGCCGAGGACGGCGCGAAGGTGGATGGGCTGCCGCTCGGCCGCCTCAAGGCCTTCCACGGCCAGATGGGCATGTTCTCGCGCGCGCTGGCCTACATCATGAGCCACGGTGCCGACGGGCTGAAGCAGGTCGCCGAGGACGCGGTCCTCAACGCCAACTACGTGATGGCCGCGCTCAAGGACGTGATGAGCCCGGCCTTCGAGGGGCCGTGCATGCACGAGGCGCTGTTCGACGACAGCTTCCTCAAGGACACGGGCGTCAGCACCCTCGACTTCGCCAAGGCGATGATCGACGAGGGCTATCACCCGATGACCATGTACTTCCCGCTGGTGGTCCATGGCGCGATGCTGATCGAGCCGACCGAGAGCGTGGCCAAGGAAGACCTCGACCAGTTCATCGGCGCGCTGCGTTCGCTGACGGCGAAGGCCAGGACCGGTACCGCCGCCGAGGACTTCAAGGCGGCCCCGCTCTACGCGCCGCGCCGCCGTCTCGACGAGACGCTGGCCGCCCGCAAGCCGGTCCTGCGCTGGAAGCCGTCGAACAACCCGCCGGGCACCGACCCGCTGAAGCAGGCGGCGGAATAATCTCAGCTCAAACTCTTCCCCTTTGCGGATTCCGCAAAGGGGAAGTGCACTCGTCTTACGAGGGCGATGGGGTCATGACCCCTCCGTCGCGTAAGGCGCGACACCTCCCCATTTGAATGGGGAGGCAAGTTCGGCGAACAGCCAAAGAAAAAGCCCCCGCCTTGCGGCGGGGGCACCAGGTTGCCCGCTCTTGTTTTTTGCGGGCGATCCCTATTTTCTGAAGGTCAGTGCAGACGGCGCGGCAGCTCGGCGATGGAGTCGTCGATCATCGCCTGCGTGCGGCCGGCGCCGACCTGCTCCTTGAGCAGGGTGCGCGTGGCGGCGAGCGCCACGTCGACGGCCATGTTGCGCACTTCCCGCGAGGCCTGGGCCTCGGCCTGGGCGATGCGGTCTTTGGCCTGCTGCTCGCGGCGGGCGATCAGCGCTTCACGCTCCTCCGCCGCATGCTGCGTGAGGCGCACGGCCTCCTGTTTGGCCTGGGCCACGATCTCCTGGGCGAGCTTGGCGGATTCCGCCAAGCCCTTCTGGGCGTCGTCCCGCGCCTTCTGCGCCTCGTTGCGCAGCTTCTCGGCTTCGCCGAGCGTGCGCGCGATGAGGGCGGTGCGGTCGTCGAGAAGCTTGGTCAGCCCCTTGACGATCTGCTTGCCGGTGAGCGCCAGGAAGATGACGAAGGCGACGGCGACCCAGAACGTCGGATCGGAGAACAAGCCACCTCCGCCGCCGTGTGCATCGGCTGCCCATGCGGTACCGATCATGGCTTGCCTGCCTTTGCTGTCTCGTCGACGGCGCGGGCAACCTGCGCGGGATCGGCGGATCCCACCAGCTTGCCCAACACCGCCGTGGCGATTTCCGTCGACATGCTGCCGAGACCCGCGAGGGCCTGGTTGCGCTGCTCGCCGATCCGCTTCTCGGCGGCGACGATCTCGGCGCCCAACCGGTCGCTGACTTCGTGCAGCTTGGCCGAGGTCTGGGCGGCGGCGGCCTCCGAGGCCTCGCGGATCAGGCCTGAAGCCTGGCTCCGCGCTTCGGCGAGCGCCTTGTCCTGCTCGACACCCGCCGCACGGGCCGCGTCGTTGGCCTTCTGGGCGGCGTCGAGGTCCGCCTGGATCTTGTGCTCGCGGCTTTCGATCGTCGCGCCGATCTTCGGCAGGACGGCCTTGGCCATGAGGAAGTACAGAACGGCAAAGCACACCACCAACCAGAAGATCTGGGTGGGGAACCTCGTGAGGTCGAACTGCGGCATGCCGGCCGCCTGCGCGGCAAACGGCAGCCCGATCAGGGCTGCCGCGGCGACCGAAGTCCGGAGTGCCTGAACGGGCACGATCGAACTCAGGCGAAGAGGGCGATCAGCGCGACGATCAGCGCGAACAGCGCGATGGCCTCGGTGACGGCGAAGCCGATCCAGATGTTGGCGCCGATTTCGGCCTTCGAGGCCGGGTTGCGCGACAGGGCCGTGATGTAGCTCGCCCACACGTTGCCCACGCCGATGCCGGCGCCGATCATGCCGATGGCGGCGAGGCCTGCACCGATGAACTTGGCGGCTGAAGCGTCCATTTCTATCTCCTGTTCTCTCTTGGCTTTGACGTGATGGATCGATGGGGTACGGGCGCCGCGATCAGTGCAGATGCAGCGCGTCGTTCAGGTAGATGCAGCAGAGGATGGTGAAGATGTAGGCCTGCAGCAGCGCGACCAGCAGCTCGAGGGCGGTGATCGCCACCAGCACGACGAGCGGGATGAAGCCAAAGAAGCCGAGCGCCACAACGAAGCCCGCCAGGACCTTCAGCAACACGTGGCCGACGGTCATGTTGGCGAACAGTCGGACCGACAGGCTGATCGGGCGGCTGAGGTAGGAGACCACCTCGATGGGGATCAGGATCGGCGCGGTGAACAGCGGTGCGCCGTGCGGGAAGAACAGGGAGAAGAAGTGCAGGCCGTGCTTGAACAGGCCGATCAACGTCACGCCGAGGAAAACCACCATCGCCATGAAGAAGGTGACGGCGATCTGGGAGGTGAAGGTGTAGCCGTAGGGCAGCATCCCGAGGATGTTGCCGAAAAGCGTGAAGATGAAGAGCGTGAAGATGAACGGGAAGAACTTCTTGCCGGCGCTGCCGACATTGTCCCGGATCATGTTGGCGATGAACTCGTAGAATAGTTCCGACATCGCCTGGATGCGGCCCGGGATCATCGCGCCCTTGCCGGCGCCCGCGAGCAGCAGGCCCGACGAGAGCACCACAGCGCCCATCATGAAGATGGCGGAGTTGGTGACGGCGATGTGATGGCCGCCGATGGTGAACAGCGGGGCGGTTAGGTCCTGGATAGCAAACTGCTCGAGCGGGCTGGCCACGTTACTCTATCCCCATTCAGCTCTTCTTCTCATCCTGGGCTGCCTTGCTGCGCCGCTCTTCAGCCTGCGCAACCCGGTAGACGTTCATGAACGCCGCACCGCACCCCAGCACGAACCCCACGATCAGCAGCCAGGGTTTCGTACCCAACCACTGATCAGCCATCAGGCCGATGAAGGCCCCCGCAACGACGCCCGCCACCAGTTCGACTGCGATCCGCATGCCGACGCCCAGCTTTTCGCCACCGGCGCCGCGCGCTGCGGGTCCCGACGACCGTCCCGTTCCTGCCTGGTAGGCCTGCCGGACGCCTTTGAGGCGCCGATCCAGCTCGTCAGGGGTCGATTTCCGATCGTCCTCAGCCATAACCGGATGCTCCGCTCCGGGCTCTCCACTGCCACCCCACCAACACGATGCGGTCACAATGAAAAACGCGCCGGAACCTATGGGCAGGCCCGCGGGGTGTCAAGCGTACGCGGCAATGTGACAAGGCCTTCAAATGCAGGCGGTTCCGCCGTTCTACCGCTTCAGGACGGAGAACCGGGCGTCGCCGTCTCGCTCGACCTGCGGGACGAGGTCGACCTCCCAGTCAAGGTACTGGCGCATGGCCGCCTCGACGTCCTCCTTGAAGTCGTACGGCCGGTACCAGACATCCGTCGGCGGGTCCGCCATCCGGACATGTCCGGTCTCGATCTCGAATCCGGCCTCACGCCACGCTTTCATGCCGCCTGTCAGAACAGATACCGGCAGACCGCCGGCCACATCCGCACTTTCGGACGCTGCCAGGGCACCGATCTCGGCATCCGGGGCAACGAGCACGACCCGGGTGGCGCCGGCCTGCTTGGCGAGCATTTCCGGCAGCGTGCGTGCGAGATTTGCGCGCACCGCGAACCAGGCGCCCGGTACGTGGCCGTCGCGATACTTGAGGCTGGTGTCGAGATCGACAACCAGGGTGTCGGCCAGCGATTTCTGCAGCTCGGCGGCGCTCACGGACGCCACTTCCGGGACGGCGAAGCCCGCCGGGTAACGCGGCTCGGCCTCGGTGGTGAGTTCCGCTGCGGCTGGCTTGTGATCGAGCACGTATGTCTCTTTCCAGCCCATCTGCAGCAGCCAGTGAGCGGTCATGGTGGCGCGCACGCCGTCATTGTCGTGCAGCACGATGGTGGCGTTGCGCGCCCCCACATACTGGTCGGTCGCCTGCACGAGCTGGCCGCCGGCGGCATGCCGGAAGCCCTTGAGATGGCCTTGCGCATACTCGGCGGGATCGCGCACGTCGAGGCGATAGAGCGGACCGCCGTTCTTCTCCAGCGCGGCGAGCCCTTGCCGGTCGATCTTCCGGATGCCCATCTTGCCGGCGATGTTCGCTGCGGCCGTCTGCGCAAACTTCGCGGCCTCCGGTCCCTGCGGGCCGAAGCTCTTCGTCTCGCCGCGCGCCACCTTCAGGCCGGCCAGATGCCAGCCCATCGTGCCGTTCTTCAGCGCCATCACCTTGTTCGGCAGGCCGGCGTTGATCAGCGACTGCGCGCCGATGATCGAGCGCGTGCGGCCGGCGCAATTGACGACCACCAGCGTCTCGGGCCGCGTCACGAAGTCCTTCACGCGATAGACCAGCTCGGCGCCCGGGCAGTCGACACCGCCCGGGATCGACATGTTGGTGAATTCCGGCAGCGGCCGCGAATCCAGGATCACCATGTCGGCCTTGTCGTCGATCAGCTTCTGGACGTCGGCGGCATCGATGCGCGGGGTGTCGTTGCCGTGCTCGACCACCTCGCCGAACGCTTTGCTGGGCACGTTGACGCCGGTGAAGACCTCGTAACCCGCCTCGCGCCACGCTTTCAGGCCGCCCGCCATGACCGCGAGGTTTGTGTAGCCCAGCCCCGAAAGCTTCGCGGCGGCCCGGTTGGCGCGGCCGGCCTGCCCTTCCTCGCCGTCATCCATCAGCACGATACGCGTGTGCGGATCGGGCAGCAGGGCGAGCGCGCGTGGCTCGAGGCGGGAGAGGGGCAGCGGCGTTGCGAACAGCGGATGGCCCTGGGTCGAGAACTCGCCTTCCTCGCGCACGTCGAAGAACGCGAAGACCTCGCCGGTCTTCAGCATCTCCTTGACCTGCTGCACCGTGAGCAGCGGCGTCAGGATCTTCGGCCTGGCCATGAAGCGTTTGGCGGTGCCGGTCTTCATGTCCACGGTCACCCGGCCGGTCAGATGCTCGAGGCTGAGTCCATAAAAATGGAGATGCAGCGCGTCGCCCGAACCGGCCGGCGTCTCGATATGATGGAAGTCGTCGGGCAGGAACGCGATCACGTCGCCGCGCTTCAGCGTCTTTTCCTTCGATGGCGCCTCGCGCAGCTGCACGACGCCCTCCTGCGCGCCATTGTCGAGACGCTCGTAGACCACGTTGCGCTCGGCGCCGTGGACGCCGGCGATGATGGCCCAGGTCGTGTGATTGTGCGGCGGCACCTTCTTGCCCGGGCCGCCGGCCGAGGCATAGAGGGCGAAGCGATGGTCCGGATCCTCGCTCAGGCGGTAGATTCCGCCCTCGGCGCCCAGCGGGAATTCCTCCTGCGGAAAGAGTTCGGTGCGGCTGGCCAGCGACGACAGGAGCCCGCCGATCTTCTCGAGGTTGGCGCGGGTCACGCCGTCCTTCTCGATGGTGCGGGCCTCGTCGACCAGGCGCCGCACGGCCGCGGCACGCTCTTGATGCAGGTTCATCGGATCCTCCGTTTCGCGCAGTATAGACCCGGCCGCGCCGGCCGCCGCACCCTTGTCGTACGGGCCGGAGTCAAACTACGGTGGGTCATGCGCACGACCGTTTCCGTCCTTCTGATCGGGGCGACCGCCCTGATGGCGGCCTCCGCCGCGGCCCAGACCGCCAAGAAGCCCGTCCAGACCCAGGCGACCAAGCCCGTGGCGACCAAGGCGGCCACCGCCCGGCCGGCCGCGCGGCCGGCGCGACGGCCGGCGCCGCGTGCGGCGGTCTATGTGCCGCCGCCGCCCGTCCTCGAACTCGACGAGCGAGCGGTCGTGGCCGACCTGCCGACCGTCCTGGATAACGAAACGCGCGATCGCTACCGTCGCATCTTCCAGGCCCAGCAGGCCGGGGCGTGGGCGCAGGCGGACGACGAGATCCGCCAGCTCCACGACAAGACCCTGATGGGGTATGTCGGCGCCCAGCGCCTGCTCAGCCCGAACTATCCTGCCCGCTACGAGCAGCTGGCCGCCTGGCTGCAGGACTACAACGACAATCCCGACGCGCCCGCGATCTATCGGCTGGCGCTGGCCCGCCGTCCGGCAGGCGGTGCCGAGCTGACGCCTGCCACCTTCGTCGGCAGCACGCCGGGCTCGCCCAACTTCGCGGCCGCCCGCACCGTGAACGGCGCCGATGCCGGCCGCGCGGCCGAGCTGCGCGCGCGCCTGCAGACCATGGCCGACGATGGCGGCTTCAACGCCGCCTTCGTCCTGCTCGACCGCAAGTCGTCGACCGAAATTCTCGGGCCGCAGGAAGTCGAGCTGTGGCGCGGGCGTCTGCGCACACGCCAGCTCGAGGCCGATCCGCAGCGCGGCATGCAGATCCCCGTCGAGGCCAGCATGCCGCCCGACGCCAACTGGACGGCCGCGATGACGGCGTTCACGCGCGGCAACATGGCCGAGGCCGCCCGGCGCTTCGAGCTGGTGGCCGATGCCTCGCCCGACCGGGCCTCGTCCTGGACCCTGGCCGCCGGCTCGTTCTGGGCCGCCCGTGCCAACCTGCTGGCGGGCAATCCGCAGAAGTACGCACCCTATCTCAAGCGCGCGGCGCTGCATGGCAGCACCTTTTATGGGCTCATCGCCCAGAAGGCGCTGGGCATGCAGATAAAGCCCGACTTCGAGTTGCCGCCGCTCGACCGGCGCCGCGCCGACCTGCTGCGCAACGATCGTGCGGCGCGGCGGGCGCTGGCCCTGCTGCAGCTCGGCGCCACGACGGCGGCCGAGCGCGAACTCTTTGCCGCGTCCATCGACAACGATCCGCGCTACGTCGAGGCGGTCATGGCGCTGGCGCAGAAGGCGCAGCTGCCCGCGCTCTCGGTCCGCGTCGGCAACGCCAACTGGGACCAGCGGCACAACATCAAGGGCTACGACGGGGGCATGTATCCGCTCCCACCGTGGCAGCCGTCGAGCGGCGCGATCGTCGATCGGGCGCTGGTCTACGCCTTCATGCGGCAGGAATCGGCCTTCAATCCCAAGGCGCGTTCCGTGGTCGGCGCCATGGGGCTGATGCAGCTCATGCCGGCCACCGCGCGTGCCGTCTCGGCTCGGTATGCGCCGGAGACGGCGGGCGCCAACCCGTGGGATCCGTCGGTCAACATGTCGCTCGGCGAGGCCTATATCTCGATGCTGCTGAACGAGACCGACGGCAATCTCGTGCGCACCACCGCTGGCTACAATGGCGGGCCGGGCAACGTCATGCGCTGGGACAATTCGCTGAACGCCTCGCAGGATCCGCTGCTCTACATAGCGCTGATCCCGCTCCACGAGACGCGCGACTTCGTACAGCGCGTGCTGACCAACTACTGGATCTATCAGCTTCGCATGGGGCAGCCGACGCCGTCGCTCGACCAGATCGCCTCGCACGACTGGCCTCGTTACACACCGCAGGATGGAACCCGCTGAGCATGTTGCCGCTTTCAGGAGTACGCGTCGTCGAGTTCTGCCAGGTCCTGGCGGGTCCCTATTGCGGCATGCTGCTGGCCGATCTCGGCGCCGAGGTGATAAAGGTCGAGCCGCCGGAAGGCGACATGATGCGGCAGTGGCCGCCGATCACGGAAGGCTCCAAGGGGGGCTACAGCGAGAACTTCGCCTCGATCAATCGCAACAAGCGCTCGGTCGTGCTCGATCTCAAGGATCCGGCGCAGAAGCAGGCGGCCCGCCAGCTCGTCCTGTCGGCCGATGTCGTGCTCGAGAACAACCGGCCCGGCGTGATGGATCGGCTGGGCCTCGGCTACGAATCCTTCCGCGCCGAGAAGCCCGGCCTGGTCTACTGCTCGATCTCGGCCTTCGGCCAGAGCGGCCCACGATCGGGCGAAGGTGGCTTCGACGTCACCGTGCAGGCGATGAGCGGCATCATGAGCGTGACCGGCGAACCCGACGGCGCGCCGGTGAAATGCGGCGTGCCGGTCTCCGACGTCGGCACCGGCCTCTATGCCGCGCTGACCGTCGTCTCGATCCTGCGTCGGGTCGCGGGCGGCGGGCCGGGCGCGCATGTCGACGCCTCGATGCTGGGCTGCAGCCTCGGCATGGCCGCGCTCCAGACCAGCGAGTTCTTCGGCACCGGCAACGATCCGAAGAAGCTGGGCTCGGCCCATCCGCGCAACGCGCCCTACCAGGCCTTCAAGGCGGCGGACGGGCATTTCGTCATCGCCGCCGGCAACAACAAACTGTGGGAACAGGTAACCAAGGTGGTCGGGCGCCCCGACCTGTTGGCCGACGAGCGCTTCGCCACGACCCAGTCGCGCGCCGCCAATCAGGTGGCGCTCAAGGATCTGCTGGAGCTCGAGTTTGCGAGGCACGGCGTCGACCACTGGCTGGCAGCCTTCGAGAAGGCCGGGGTGCCGCAGGGCCGCATCAATACCTACAGCCAGATCCTCGCCGATCCGCAGGTCCAGCACATGGGCTGGGTCGAGGAGATGGCGCTTCCCTCCGGCGTGAAGACGAAGACCTTCGGCAGTCCGGTCCGGATCTCCGCCACCGACATCTCGAAGCGGCGCGATCCGCCGGCGCTCGGCGCGGACACCGAGGACGTTTTTGGAACCACCTTCCAGCGAAAGGCCGCGGAATGAGCATCGATCGCCTGCGTCGCTTCATCGGCGACATGACGTCCCTGACCGGCGGCGCCTGGCAGGACAAGGACGAGAACGCCATCGTCGACGTGGGCGCGAAGCTCCTGGGCGACCTCGTGAAGCACGACGACTGGCTGCCCGAGCAGGCGGCCAAGGTGCCGGCGCACGGCTATGCCCAGAACCTGCTGTGGTGCGATCCCTTCGAGCGCTTCTGCGTCGTGAGCTTCGTCTGGGCGCCGCGGGCCAACACGCCGGTGCACGACCACGAGATGTGGGGCCTGGTGGGCATGCTGCGCGGTTCGGAGACCTCGCTCGCCTTCACGCGCGATCCGGAGACCGGCGTCCTGGTACCGGGCGATCTCACGAGGCTCGAGCCGGGCGACGTCGAGGTGCTGGTGCCGGCGCCGCGCAACCCGAAGGGCGACATCCACCAGGTCACCAACGCGCTCGACGATCGCGGTTCGATCAGCATCCATGTCTATGGTGGCAATATCGGCGCGGTGCGTCGTCACACCTACGACGTTAAGACGGGGCAGCCCAACCTCTTCGTGTCCGGCTATACCAACCGCGAACAGCCCAATATCTGGGACCGTTCGGCCGAGGTCCGCGCCGCCTCCTGAGGTTCGCGTACCGACACGCCTCCCTTGACCGGCCGCGGGCCCGGCACGCACTGTCTGCCGCCGCGAAAAAGGGAAGGAAGTCACATGAACCGTAGAACCGTGCTGAAGGGCGGAACCGCCCTGGCCGCGATGACCATGGCCGCGCCCGCCATCGCCCAGTCGAGCAAGTGGCCGGCTCGCGAGATTTCGCTGATCAATCCCAACGCGCCGGGCGCCTCGACCGACCTGACGGCGCGCATCATCGCGCAGGCGCTCGAGAAGCGGCTGAACGCCACCGTCATCGTGAAGAACGTGGTGGGTGGCGCGGGCGCGCTCGGTCCGACCACGCTCGCCCAGTCGGCGCCCGACGGCCACACGATCGGCCTGGTGGCGATCTCGAGCCATATCGCCGTGCCCAACATGATGAAGGTGGCCTACGAGCCGTGGAAGGCGTTCGACATCATCGGTCAGGTCGCGGCGCTGCGTTATGGCATCGGTGCGCGCGCCGACGGTCCCATCAAGTCGATCGAGGACCTCGTCAACCAGGGCAAGCAGAAGCAGCTCACCTACAGCTCGAACAACGTCACCAACGTGGTGGCGATGTTCCAGCTCGCCAAGCTGAGCGGCGCCAAGCTTCGCTGGGTCGTCTTCCCGGGCGGCGTCGAATCGGTGACGGCCGCCATCGGCGGCCATGTCGATGCGGTCATCCAGACGGTGGCGGAGATGCGGCCGCAGATCGAGGCCGGCAAGCTGCGCTTGCTCGCGTCGGCCGCCGAGGCGCGCTGGCCCGACTATCCCGACGTCAAGACGCTGCGCGAGCTGGGCTACGACGCGGTCAGCAACGGACCGTTCGGCTACGCTTTCCCGGCGGGCGTCGATCCGGCCATCAAGGAGCGCATGGACAAGGCGCTGGCCGACGCCATGAAGGACGAGTCGGTGACCAGCCAGATCGCCAAGCTCGGCATCCAGCCGGTCTATCGCGACGGCAAGGCGTACGGCGAACTCCTGAAGAAGATCGAGACGGAACTGGTTCCGATCCTCAAGGAAACCGGCATGGCCAAGAAGACATGATGAAAGTGAGCGGCACGCGGATCGCCACGCTCGGCCTGCTGGCCGCGGCGCTGGTCGGCCTGTGGAAGGCGATGGAACTGGACAGCTGGGGCTTCGACGGCCCCGGCCCCGGCTTCTTCCCGCAGCTCATGGCCGGCATCTGCGTGGCGCTCGCCCTCGTCGTCCTGGCCTTTCCGGGCCGGGCCGGCGAGACCGAGGGCGGGGATACCGACGACGTCGACGCGACCAGGGAAACCAATCGCACCTTCGCCATTTACGTCGCGACCTTCGCCGTATTCGCGCTGGGGGCGATGTATGCGGGCTTCGTCGTCACGACCGTGGCGGTGACGGTCGTCATCATGCGCTTCGCCGAACGCCGCTCGTGGTTCTCCTCGATCGCCTACGGCATCGCCTGCGCCGCCGTTGGTCTGGTCTGCTTCGGCTGGCTGCTGCGCGTCGATCTGCCGGAAGGCCCGATCGAGCGTACCTTCTACACCTACGTTCGCTGAGGCAAGCCGCATGGAAGCGCTGCTGGGTGGCTTCGCCACCACGCTGACCCTCGACAATCTGTTCTACTGCTTCGTGGGTGCGTTCCTCGGCACCGTCGTCGGCATCCTGCCGGGACTGGGCCCGCTCACCACCATCGCGATCCTGCTGCCGATCACGTTCAAGATGGACGTGACCTCGGCCATCATCATGCTGTCGGGCATCTATTACGGCGTGGCCTATGGCGGCACCGTGACGTCGGTGCTGATGCGCATCCCGGGCGAAGCCTCCTCGGTCGTGACCTGCCTCGACGGCTACGAGATGGCGCGCAAGGGCCGCGCCGGCGCGGCGCTGGGCATCGCCGGCATCGGCTCGTTCTTCGCCGGCACGGTCGGCGTCATCGGCATCACCTTCCTGTCGCCGCCGCTCGCCGAGCTGGTCATCAGGTTCGGTCCCGCCGAGTACGCCATGCTGATGCTCGCGGGTCTCACCATGGTCACCTACATGTCGAGCGGCTCGCTGCCGCGCGCCCTGCTGATGGCGGCCTTCGGCCTGCTGCTGGGCACGATCGGCAGCGACCCCCTCAACATGACCCCGCGGCTCACCTTCGGCGTCCTGGCGCTGGGCGACGGGATCAATCTCGTGCCGCTTGCGATCGGACTGTTCGGTCTTTCGGAAGTGCTCTTCATGGCCCGCCAGAAGCCCGAGGACATGAAGGTGCTGCCGCCGCCTTCGCACCTTGTGGGCTTCATGCCCTCGCGCGAGGAGGCGCGACGCTCGGCCGGCCCCGTCGCGCGCGGCACGGTCATGGGCTTCCTGGTGGGGCTGCTGCCCGGCGGCGGCGCGGTGCTGGCCTCGTTCCTGTCCTACGGCATGGAGCGCAAGCTCTCGAAGAATCCCGAGGAGTTCGGCAAGGGCGCCGTCGAGGGACTCGCGGGGCCGGAATCGGCCAACAATGCCGGTACCGCCGGCGCCTTCGTGCCGCTGCTCTGCATGGGCATTCCCGCGAACGCGGTGACGGCGCTGCTGCTCGGCGCCTTCATCATCCACGGCGTCACGCCGGGGCCGACCATCCTCGAGCGCCAGCCCCAGATCTTCTGGGGCGTGGTGGCCAGCATGTATATCGGCAACATCATGCTGCTGATCCTGAACCTGCCGCTGATCGGCCTGTTCGTGCGCATCCTCGACATCCCGCGCGCCTACCTCACGCCGATGATCCTCGCGGTCTGCCTGATCGGCGTCTATTCGTCGAACGGCAACCCCGCCGACGTGGTGATCGCGGTGATCTTCGGGTTCATCGGCTACGGCCTGCGCCGACACGGCTTCGACCTCGGCATCGTCATCCTGGCCTATGTGCTGGGGCCCATCTTCGAGCGTTCGGTGCGCCAGTCCCTGGCGATCTCGGACGGCGATCCGATGATCTTCCTGCACAGCTATCTGTCGGCAGGCTTCGCGATCGTCGCGGTGGCGCTGCTGATCGCGGGGCTGTGGCCCAAAAGGAAGAAGGCGGCCGCGTAGGACCGCCTTCAAGAGTTCTTATCTGTTCTGCGCGGTGCGGGCTTTCGCGCTTGATTACAAGCGCTGCCGCCCGCGCATCCTCACAAGCTAATGCTTGTGAGGATGGGGATGCGTCGGATCCACCCAATAGACTTCCTCGACCTTCTCGGCCGGGGTGATATCGATGTTGATCGCGACCGCCTCGTTGTCCGAGCGCACGAGCACGCATTCCAGCGGTTCG
Source organism: Reyranella sp. (assembly GCA_046296475.1). GTDB lineage: Bacteria > Pseudomonadota > Alphaproteobacteria > Reyranellales > Reyranellaceae > Reyranella. The sequence goes on along the minus strand of JBKBLH010000016.1, from coordinate 100,676 downwards.
GTCTCCGAGGCGTTGATCTCCTGGTGCGGCACGTAGGGCGGCACGTAGATGAAGTCGCCCGGCCCGGCCTCGGCGACGAACTGGAGCTGGTCGCCCCAGCGCATGCGGGCGCGGCCCTTCACGACGTAGATCACGCTCTCCAGGTGCCCATGATGGTGGGCGCCCGTCTTGGCGTGGGCATGGATGGTCACCGTGCCGGCCCACAGCTTCTGCGCGCCGACGCGGGCGAAATTGATCGCAGCGGCCCGGTTCATGCCCGGGGTCTGGGCGGTGTTCGTGTCGAGCGATCCGGCGGGAATGACCCGCACGCCGTCATGCTTCCAGTCGGTGGGGCCGGTCATGATGTCTCCGAGCTTTGAATGTCAGCTTCCGTGGGCGATGTTTGGAAGCAATGAGGGGATTCTGCGGCTGATTTCCAGCGGGCAATCACTAAATCTCCATCTTGGAGAGTCAATGGAAAGTCCTGATGCCTTTCCGGCGGTAAGAGGGAAAATCCTTTGGCGGCATTTCTGATTCTCGACCTCGTCGTCATCGGCTGGCTGCTCTATTCGCGGAGCCAGGAACGCGCGCCTCGCCGGTTCGACTGGAAGGGCGTGCTGGCCGTCTGCATGGGTTTCTGGTCTGTGCTCGTCGTCCTGAACGTCTCTGCGCCACTGGTCGTGACGCTGGGACTCATTCTGGTCTTCGCTCTCTTCCGCGTCGTCGCGGTGGATCCCTTCTTGTCATCGCCCGCAAGCGTCGTCGGAATCGCAGCCGTTCTCATCGTCGCGATCGGGGTGTTCCTCTGGCGCGCACCGGCGAGGATGCGTCTTGCTGTCGTGAGCCTCGCGCTCTGTGGCACCTTCGTTGTTGCCCTACGGGGCCTCGCCAACGGTATTGAAAGACATAACGATTTTCTCGGTCCGCCTCTTCTTGGCGCGGCGGGTGTTGCCGTGATCTGTGCCGGCTTGGTCGGGGTGATCGCCCGGCGCGCGCCGCTCGTGGTCCATCTGGCAGTGCTTTTTTCCATATTCGGCGGCGTGTTCCTCGTCTGGGCGGAGGCACGGCGTAGCCATCTCATGCAGGCGGCGATCTCTGCGATCGCCCCGGACTGCTCGCGCCAGAGTTCGTTCCTGAGCTCGATACGCACCGCGGGCGATTGGCCTCAGTTCTTCGTCCATGCGATCCTGAAGAAGGGCAGTTCGATTCAGATCTGGAGCTATCGCGAGATGAAGTTCGTCGAGCTTGCCGAGGCGGCACGGGCCAACATCGAAGCATGCTGATTTGGAGTATACTGAATCCATGAACCGCATCGACGAAACCAAGCAATTCAAGCCGGTGAACATCGCCGTTCTCACGGTTTCAGACACGCGCACGCTCGAGACCGACAAGTCGGGCGACACGCTGGTCGAGCGCATCGCGCGCGACGGCCATGTCCTGGCCGACCGAGCCATCGTTACCGACGACGTGGCGCTGATCCGCGCGCAGGTGAAGAAATGGATCGACGATCCAAGCATCGAGGTGGTGATCTCGACCGGCGGCACCGGCGTCACTGGCCGCGACGTGACGCCCGAGGCGCTGGAGGCCCTGTTCGAGAAGAGGATCGATGGGTTCGGCGAGACCTTCCGCTGGATCAGCTTCCAGAAGATCGGCACCTCGACCATGCAGAGCCGTGCCACCGCGGGCATCGCCAACGCGACCTACATCTTCGCCCTACCGGGCTCGACCGGCGCCTGCAAGGACGGTTGGGACGACATCCTGCGCCAGCAGCTCGACATCCGCTTCCGCCCCTGCAACTTCGCCGAGCTGATGCCGCGCCTCAACGAAGGCAAGATGCCACGCAGTGGCTGAGGTTCCAGTTTTCCTCATCCTGAGGAGCGTGCCGCAGGCACGCGTCTCGAAGGATGGGCTGCATACACGGTGCTCGTTCCCACCCTTCGAGACGGGCGCGTCGCGCCCTCCTCAGGGTGAGGTCTATCATGGCTGATATCCTCGCCGCGATCGGCGAGGGCGAGGCGCTGCCGGCGACGGGTACGGCGCACGGTCATGTGCGATTGAAGGACGGGCGGCTCGCGCGCATCGCCTATGCCTACGAGGACGATCCGACGGCGGCGGCGCGACTGCACCTGCAGGCCGAGGCTTTTCGTCACCTCGCACCGGCGGGGTGCACGCCGACGCTCCACGAGGTGATCGAGCCACGGCCCGGTCTGGCCGGCGGTGCGCTGATCGTCGACTTCATCGAGGGACGGGCACCACGCTTGCCGGCTGAGCTGGAGGCGATGGCCGAGACGCTGGCGCGGCTCCATTCGCTGCCGTTGCCGGTGACCGGCTCTCCGCTGCCGCGTCAGGACAATCCGTTCCGTACGACGCTCGATGTCGTGGAGGAGGGGGCTCGCCGCTTTCTCGACAAGGCCGTCGCCGACTCCGATTCCCGTGCCGAGATCCTCGAAGAACTCGAACTCATGCGCGAGATGGCGAACATGCTGGCCCATCGCCCTCAACCGCTGTCGATCGCCCTGGCCGACACGCATCCCGGCAACTTCATCGTCGATCGCGCCGGCCTCGCCTGGTTCGTTGATCTGGAAAAGGTGCATGTCGGCTCGCCGGCGATCGACCTCGCGCATGCGACCTTGCCGACGTCCACCGTCTGGCATCCCGAAGTCGGCAAGGTTCTCTCCCTCGCCGAGGTCGCGCACTTCTACGAAAGCTATCTCGCGCAGATCAGGGAGACTAGCGCCGCTGGGCTGCGCCCGTGGCTGCAGCCGATGCGCCGCCTCACCTGGCTGCGCACCACCCTTTTCATGGCCCGCTGGAAGGTCCAGACGGAAGCACCGCGCGATCCGTCAGATCCGTCGCAATGGAGCGACGCCGGCCTGTCGCCGGCAATGAGGGAGCATCTGCGCTCGCGGATCGCCCTGTCGTTCGAGCGCGAGACGATCCGCTCGATCCGCGCGGAGTGGCTATAGCGGCTTCACCATGCGCAGCGTCTCGGTCCGGAAGCCGCGGCGTTCGTAGAACTCCACGGCGTGGCGATTGTCGGCGAACACGTCAAGGCAGAGGAAGCGGTAGCCCTGCGCCCGGGCCCAGGTCTCGGCCGACTGCATCATCAGGTGCGCGATGCCCCGACCCTCGGCCTCCTCGATGAGCGCCAGCAACGAGACGTAGCCGCAGGGCTCGTCCGTCACCCCGTCCTTGAACGGCCGCATGTGGATGTAGCCCAGGCGCCTGCCCTCGGCCGACCAGGCAATGAGCGTCTGCGAGGCAGGATCGATGTCGGCGAAGGTGGCCGACATGTAGCGGTCCTGGAACCCGTCCATGGCCGCGCGATCGTGCCAGGCGGGGCCAGGCACGCCGGACAGGCGCGGCGACAGGCTGTGCAGGAAGTCGCGGTCTTCGGGGCGGGCGGGGCGTAGCTCGATGGCGCTCATGGTGTCTCTCTAGGGGTGGTCGTATCGGGAGACAATGAACCCCAAGGGACAGTGGCTTGACTCGTTCTCTTTTTGTTCCAAGACTCGGCGCATGAAAGTGCCCGTCCCGCCGCTCTATCCGGACGACCAGATCGCCGAGCCGCAGCACAACGGACGGGGCGCGCTCAGCAACGCGACCAGCCGTTACGACGACGAGAAGCGCATTCGCACCAACGACGGCTGGGACATCGAGGACGAGCTGCCGACCCTGCGCACGACGCTGACGAAGGACGCGACGCGGACCATCATCGCGCGCAACAGCTCGCCGGACGTGCCCTTCGACCGCTCGATCAATCCCTATCGCGGCTGCGAGCATGGCTGCATCTACTGCTTCGCGCGGCCGACCCATGCCTATCTCGGCCTGTCGCCCGGCCTCGATTTCGAGACCAGGATTCTGTTCAAGCCGGAAGCGGCGGCACTGCTGACCGCCGAACTCGCCTCGCCGAAATATCGCTGCGACGTGGTGGCGATGGGCACCAACACCGATCCCTATCAGCCGGTCGAGCGCGACCTGAAGATCACGCGGCAGATCCTGCGGGTGCTCAGCGACTTCAACAATCCGGTCGGCATCGTCACCAAGAACCACCTGATCACCCGCGACATCGACATCCTGGGCGACATGGCCAGACGCAACCTGGCTGAGGTGTTCCTGTCGGTGACGACGCTCGACAAGGATCTGGCCCGCACGATGGAGCCGCGCGCCTCGGCGCCGCATCGCAGGCTCGACGCGATCCGCGAACTCGCGGCGGCGGGCATCCCGGTGGGCGTGATGACGGCACCGATGATCCCCGGCCTCAACGATCACGAGATGGAATCGATTCTCGATGCGGCCGCCGCAGCCGGCGCCACGCGCGCGGGCTATACGGCGCTGCGCCTGCCACTCGAGATCAAGGAGCTGTTCGAGGAATGGCTGCGCGCCAACCGGCCCGACCGCGCCGAACGCGTGTTGTCGCTGGTGCGCCAGATGCGCGGCGGCGAACTCTACAAGGCCGAGTTCGGCACGCGCATGAAGGGCGAGGGCCCGATCGCGCAGCTTTTGAGCAAGCGGTTTGCCGCCGCGGTGAAGCGCCTCGACCTCAATCGTGTGCGCTATCGCCTCGACACGATGTGCTTCGCCGTTCCCGCCGCCGCCCGCACGGCCTTGGTCGATGCCAAACGCGACGCCAGGCAGATGAGATTGTTCTAGAGGAGTGAAGTCATGGCCGACGAACTGATCCTGTTCACCCATCCGCAGTCGCGTGGCGCGATGATCCACTGGATGCTGGAGGAGATCGGCTGTCCCTACCGGCTCGAAGTGAAGCAGTTCGGGCCTGACATGAAATCACCCGACTATCTCGCCATCAATCCGATGGGCAAGGTGCCGGCGCTGCGCCACGGCAACACGGTCGTCACGGAGAGTGGCGCCATCCTCTGCTACCTCGCCGACCTCTTCCCCGAGGCGAAGCTCGCGCCGCCGCCCGGCGAGCGCGGCGCCTATTATCGCTGGCTGTTCTTCGTCGCCGGCTGCGGCGAACCGGCCCTTGGCAACAAGGCCGCCGGCTGGAAGCCCGATACGCCCGAACTTCAGGTGCAACTCGGCTACGGTTCGTATGAGCGCACTTTGGAGACCGTGGCCCAGGCGGTGGCGAAGCGACCGACCATCGCCGCCGACCATTTCACCGCGGCCGACCTCTACATGGCCTCGTTCCTGCACTGGGGCATGATGTTCGGCGGCATCGAGAAGCGGCCGGTGTTCGAAGCCTATGCCGGGCTCCATGTCGGACGGCCGGCGGCGCTGCGGGCACAGGAGCAGGGGGCGAAGTTCATGGCCTCCCTGGCCCCCTCGAGCTGATGGGGCAGGCGCCGGTCAGGTCGCCAGCAGCAGCGTTCGCACCAGAGGCAGGGTGACGAACGCCAGCACCGTGTCGACCATGATCACGAAGGCCAGCGTCTCCTCGTCGAGCTTGAATTTGCCGGCAATGATGAAGGACAGGAGCTGGCTCGGCATCGCCGCCTCGAGGATGGCGGCATTGGCATAGACGCCCGAGAGGCCGAGCGGCGTGACGGCTGCGAAGACGACCAGCGGTGCGAAGGCGAGTTTGATGGCCGAGACCGGGATGGCCAGCGCCATCAGCTTCGTGGCCGAGAAGCGCAGCGCCATGCCGAGCGACAGCATCATGATGCCGCTCACCGCCACGGCGAGGATCGAGGCCGCATCCATGACCATCGCCGGGCAGGGAACGCCCGAGAGCTTCCACAGGACGGCGACGACCAGCGCCCAGATCGGCGGCAGTTTCAGCGCCTCCAGCGCGGTGCGGCGGAAGGTGATCGGCTCCTGGCTGCCATAGGCGATGGCGATCATGGCGCCGAGCGTCAGGTTGAGCGACGACTTGGTGACCTCGAACAGGACCGAGACCTCGGAGACCTGGTCGGCCTGGCCGGGAAAGACGCCCAGCAGCACCGGCAGGCCGAGATAGGTGACGTTGCCGAAGGCCGCGCCCAGCATCATCGCGCCCTTGGTCGGGCCCGGGATCGGCAGGAAGTGGAATACCAGGAAGCCCACGGCGAGGCAGGACAGCGTCCCGATCGCGGCAAGCGCGGGAATCTCGAGGAACAGGCGGCTGATCGTGCCGTCCATGACCGTGCGGAACACCAGCGCCGGCAGGAAGACGTAGAGGACCAGTTTGTTCATCGACTGGCGGGTCTGCTCCATGCCGGGAATGAAGTGGCGGAGCAGGGCGCCCAGCAGGGCGATGGCGGCCAGAGGCAGGAACGCAGCGATCATCGGAACGGGAGTCTAGTCGAGGAACGCGACCCGGGGCCAGAGTTCGCGCCAGCGCTTGGCCTCGATCCGGGCATCGTATTCGTGTCGCCGCGTGCGGCCGTAGGGCGTGGGGCGGCAACGCAGGTTCAGCAGATCGTCGGTGCCGAGTGGCGCGATGACGGTGAGCGTGTCGTCGGCCTCCAGGCGCACGCCGACGCCCGTCACCGACTCCAGCCAATAGACCATCGAGTCGGCGGTGTCGCGATGCGGCGGCAGCTCCTTCCAGACATGCATGCGCGCCTGGTTGCGCACCTGCCAGGGCAGGCCGGGCAGCAGCGCGTCGAGCCGGCGCTCGAATTCCACCTCGCTCTCGCGCGAGACCTCGTCCGGGTCGAAATAGATGACGTCGATATCCACAGGCAGCCGCGCCGGCACGATGCCGTGGAGATGGTCCCAGACGCGATTGCGCACGAATCCCGCGGCGATGCACCAGTCCGGCAGGTCGAGCTTACGCACCGCACGTAGCTGTTCCATCGCGATGGAGTCTTCTGCGATGATGCGGGCGACGATGGACATGGCCCAGTCTAGCCGGCCTCGATGGGGATAATGCCGAGCTTTCGATTCGAACTGCGTTGTGAAGGCCAAGGGATGGCAAGGGTGGCCGGCGTCGACGAAGCCGGGCGCGGCCCGCTGGCCGGTCCGGTGGTCGCCGCGGTGGCGGTGATCGACCGGGCGCGGGCGGCGCGCAAGCTTCTGCGCATGATCGACGATTCCAAGAAGCTGACGCTCGAACAGCGCGAGGAGGCCTACGAGGCCATGATCGCCTCCGGCGTCGTGCAGTTCGCCGTGGCCGAGGCGAGCGTCGAGGAAATCGACCGGGTCAACATCCTGCAGGCGACCTATCTCGCCATGCGCCGCGCCGTGCAGGCGCTCACCGAGCAGCCGGAAGTCGTGCTGGTCGACGGCAACCGTGCGCCGCCGCAACTGGGCTGCCGCGCCGAGACCATCGTCGGCGGCGACGCCCATTCCTATTCGATCGCCGCCGCCTCGATCTTCGCCAAGGTGACGCGTGATCGCTACATGCATGCGCTCGCGCGCACCTGGCCCGGCTATGGCTGGGAGACCAACCGCGGCTACGGCAGCCAGGAGCATCTCGAGGCGCTGTCGCTGCTGGGGCCGACCCCGCACCACCGGCGCAGCTTCGCGCCCGTGACCCGACTGGTGTGAGACGGTGGGGCTCGGTTCGATCCGCAATCTCGACTACGTGGTCCTGCTCTGCGAGGACCTGGCCCGCGCGCGGCAGTTCTACCTTGAGGTGATGAAGTTCCGCATCGAGCGCGAGACGCCGCGCTGGGTGAGCTTCCATGTCGGCTCGGGTCTGCTCTGCCTGCGGCCACGCACGCTCGAAGGGATGTTCCAGGACGGGGCGGGGGCCCCGCCGGGCTCGGCCTCCGTGCAGCTCGCCTTCAGGGTCGCGCCGCCCGAGATCGACGAGATCCAGGCCGAGCTGGCGGCCGCCGGCGTCGACCTGATGGGCCCGCCGCGCGACATCCCGGCCTGGGGCCATCGCGCACTCTTCTTCCGCGATCCCGACGGCAACGTCATCGAAATCTACGCCGAAGTCTGACGGCAGGAGAATCGTCCGTGCTCAAGCTCTACTACACCGCCAGTACCTGCTCGCTCGCCACGCACATCGTGCTGGAGGAAGTGGGCGCCGACTATTCGACCGTGCGCATCGACTTCGCCAAGGAGCAGCAGAAGTCGGCCGAGTACCTGAAGATCAATCCCAAGGGCCGCGTGCCGGCGCTGGTGACCGACGAGGGCATCCTCACCGAGACGCCGGCGATGCTGGTCTATGTCGCGCAGCGCTTCCCGCAGGCGCGGCTCGCGCCGATGGAGGACCCCTTCTTCTTTGCCCAGATCCAGTCGTTCAATTCCTATCTCTGCTCGAGCGTGCACGTGGCCCATGCCCACCGCATGCGCGGCCATCGCTGGGTCGATGCCGACGACGCCCATTCGATCGCCGCCATGCAGCGCAAGGTGCCGGAATCGGTTGGCGCCGGCTTCGAGCTGATCGAGCGCGAGATGCTGAAGGGCCCGTGGGTGATGGGCGACCAGTACACGGTCTGCGACCCCTATCTCTTCACGCTCGCCCAGTGGCTGGAGAAGGACGGCGTCGATCCGGCGCGCATTCCGCGCGTAATGGATCACCGCCGCCGCATGTCGGAGCGGCCGGGCGTGAAGAAGGCAATCGCCGAGGAAACCGCTTGAGCGATCCTGGACGGCGCAATTTGCTTTTGCGGATGGTCGCGGCAAGCGTCGTCGTTCTTCCTCTGGCAATAGGGATCCAAGGGCCGGCTGCGTCGCAGACCGCATTGACCGAGGACGAACTCGAACGGATATCGCGCGAGATCGCGATAGAGTCGGTCAAGTTCGCGAGTCTTCGATGGCCACCGGGGCAATTTCCATTGCGGGTGGCATTCGCGGCGGGTGAGAACTTGCAGCAGAAGACCGATTGCGCGGATCAGTGGCAGCGGCAGTTCGAAGAGTATGTGCGGTTCATCAACGCGAAATCGAGGTTGCTGACCCGAACCTCGATAAACGATGCGCTGGACGCCTATGTTTTCTATGGCGCTTTTGCGGAGCTGGAAGTGTCGCCGGCCTTCAAGCTGGAAGAAGCACAGTTTCAGAATATAAAAAGGATCCAATCCCGATTTCAGGATCGTTTCAGTCGCTCCTTCAGCTTCGGCTACGGTGTGGATGGTTTCATCGAATTCGGATCGAACTTCGTGGATTTGAACGAGCGCCTGCTTGCGTGCATCCGTTTTGATCCTGCCCGTGATCTCGCTTCGACGCTGCTGCCGTCATATTTCGAGGACATAGAAAGCCGAGTGATTCGCATGTTCGGTGATCGAGCCGATCCAACCCTCGAATGGCGCGCCCACCGGCGTCTGCTCTCGGCGATGAGCTGGCTGCCGGACAATCCGATGGACACGGCACAATACAAGCGTGCCCTGATCACGTCGCTCTCCGACGAGTGATTCCGCTCGCCCCGTTGCTTGCAGCGCGTCGCCGGGCGAGAGTTGCGCAAGCCTGCATTCATGCAGGACCGCTTCGATGGGGCCATGCCATGTCCAGACTTCTCTCGATCCTGATTTTGGTTTTCGGCCTCATGGCAGCAGGAAGCGCTTCAGTGGTCGCTCAGCAGACGCCGCCCACGGCCCGAGAGACGATCGAGAAGGGCAAGGACGCCGCTGCCGAGCGGGCGCGCGCGCTGGGGCCGGAGCTGAAGGCGCTGCGCGATGAGATGAAGGCGCAGGTGAGCGAAGTTCGGACGCTCATCGACAAGAGGGTCGATGAAGCCGGCGCCAAGGCGCGCACCTACGCGATCTGGGCCGCCGTGGGCTTCTTCGCGCTGATGGTCCTCGCCTCGGTGCTGGGCGGCGCGATCGTCGCCCTGCTGTTCCGGCGCAACCGCGCCTAACCCGCGATCACCAGGTCGCTGGCCTTTTCGGCGACCGCGGTCACGGCGGCATTGCTCATGGCCGCCGGCAGGCCGGGCAGGACCGAGGCGTCGATGACACGCAGGCCCGCGATGCCCTTCACGCGCAACTCGTCGTCGACGACGGCGCCGATGCGGCAGGTGCCGACGGGATGGTGGAACGAATCCGTCGCCCGGCGGATGAAGTCGGTGCGACCGGCTTCGGTCGTCCAGGCCGGCCCGGGATAGACCTCCTTCGCGCGCCAGTCGTCGAAGGCCTTGGCCGCGCCGATCTCGCGCGCGATCTCGACGCCCTTGGCCAGCACCGCGAGATCGTCGGGGTCGCCCAGGTAGTTCGGATCGATGATCGCCGCTTCCCGCGGATCGCTGGAGACGAGCCGGACGCTGCCGCGGCTGCGCGGCTGCAGGTGGCAGGGCACCAGGACATAGGCCGGCGCGGCCAGCGGCCCGACGGTCGGCCGCACGAACGGCACAGACAGGCACATGACGAGGATGTCGGGACTCTGGCCGGCTGTCGCGTGCGGCACGTAGAGCAGCGAGTCGCAGTGATTGTAGTGCGAGGCCGGGACCGGGCGGCGCGCCTGGTAGGCCACGCCGGCCAGCAGCGGGTGGTCCTCCAGATGGCGGCCGACATCGGGCAGGTCGACGACGCCGGCAATCCCCAGCGCGCGCAACGCGTCGGCCGGGCCGATGCCCGAGAGCATCAGCAGGCGCGGCGAATCGATCGCCCCGGCGCAGAGCAGGACGTCGCCCTCGGGCCGCACGACGCTGCCGGCCAGACGCACGCCGAGACACCGGCCACGCTCGATCTCGAGGCCGAGCACCTCGGTGCCGGCGAGCAGGTCGACCGATGCCTCGCCCGGACCGCCCTCCAGTCTGTCGAGATAGGCCGTGGCGGCATCGTCGCGGCGGTGGCCCCTGATGCTGAGCTGGTTCCAGCCGACGCCGACCGTCACCTCGCCGCCGAGGTCGGGCGTCACCGGGAAACCCGCCTGCTGCGCCGCCGCCATGAAGGCCGCGGCGACCGGCGTGCGGTCCGTGACGTCGGCCAGCGACAGGACATGCAGCGGGCCGTCGCCGCCGCGCCAGGCGCTGGCGCCGCCCGAAAAAGTCTCAGCGCGCTTGAAGTAGGGCAGCAGGTCGGCATGACGCCATCCCGCCGGCCAGCGGTCGTAGGCTGCCGCATGGCCGCGCTGGTAGGCCAGCGCGTTGATGATGCTCGATCCGCCGACCGCCTTGCCGCGCGGACAGGTGATGGCGCGGCCGCCCAGCCCGGGCTGCGGCGTCGTCTTGTACCGCCAGTCCAGCGCGCTCTCCTGCAGGGTCGGCCAGGCCGGCGGGGACACGACGGCCGGCAGATCGGCCCGCCCGCCCGCCTCGATCAGGAGGATGCGCCGTCCGGCCCGCCCCAGCCGATGCGCCAGCACGCAGCCCGCCGATCCCGCTCCCACGATCACATGGTCATAGGTCGCACGAAGCTGCTCGGGCGATGTGAGGGTGCGGATGCCACTGGCCGCCTTCGCCGGCGACGAGAGACCCGATAGCGCGATGCCACCCGCCATAGCGGCGCCAAGCGCCTCACGGCGCTTCAGTCCCGCTCTGCCGTCGTCGTCGTTCAGCGATCGCGTTCCGCTCATGCCTGCTCGAAGCACCCCAGCTATAGTGGTTCAGTGTGAGGTCCTCGACTCGATATGGTATGTAAGTAATTGATTCAATTGATTTCTTGACCGGGAATCCCTGTGGACTCATCTTCCACCGATGCCTGTGGATAAACTTGATCGCGTGCTCGTCGGTGACTGCATCGACTTGATGCGGAGCCTGCCCGAAGCCTCCGTCGACATGGTCTTCGCCGACCCGCCCTACAATCTCCAGCTGGGCGGCGAGCTGCTGCGGCCCGACCACAGCAAAGTCGACGCGGTCGACGACGACTGGGACAAGTTCGCCGATTTCGCGCGCTACGACCAGTTCACCAACGCCTGGCTGAAGGCGGCGCGGCGCGCCCTGAAGCCCGGCGGCACGCTGTGGGTGATCGGCAGCTATCACAACATCTTCCGCATCGGCACGGCACTACAGGACCAGGGCTTCTGGTTGCTGAACGACATCGTCTGGCGCAAGTCGAACCCGATGCCGAACTTCCGCGGCAAGCGCTTCACCAACGCGCACGAGACGCTGATCTGGGCGGCGCGCGACCGCAACAACAAGAAGTACACCTTCAACTACGATTCGATGAAGGAGCTGAACGAGGGCACCCAGATGCGCTCCGACTGGCTGCTGCCGCTCTGCACCGGCGGAGAGCGGCTGAAGGGCGAGGACGGCAGGAAGGCCCATCCGACGCAGAAGCCCGAGGCGCTGCTGTTCCGCTGCATCATGGCGGCGTCCAATCCGGGCGACGTGATCCTCGATCCGTTCTTCGGCACCGGCACGACGGGCGCGGTCGCGCGCCGCCTGGGCCGGCGCTTCATCGGCCTCGAACGCGATCCCGACTATGCCGCCATCGCGCGCAAGCGCATCGCCGAGATCGAGCCGCTGGCGCCCGAGGACGTGACGCCCAAGCCCAGCAAGCGGGCCGAGCCGCGCATCCCGTTCGGCGTGCTGATCGAGGCGGGATTGCTACGGCCCGGCACGGTCCTGTCGGACCCTACCGGCCGGTGGCATGCCCGCGTGCGGGCCGACGGCTCGCTCTCGGCCACGAATTCGCTGGGCGATCATCGCGGCTCGATCCATCAGGTGGGCGCGGCGGTGCAGGGCGCACCGGCCTGCAATGGCTGGACCTTCTGGCATATCGACGTCGCAGGGGCGCGACGCCCCATCGATCATCTTCGCCAGCAGGTACGCGCCGGCCTCTAAGCCTTCACGGCGTGTTCGATCACCTTGCGCATGACCGTGGGCAGGGCGCGTTCGTCCAACTTGTCGAGCGCCGCCCAGCTCGTGCCGGGCGCCAGCGCTGCGAGCCGGCCCGTCGTCGCCATGGCACGCGCGACCGTGAGTTCCAGGTGAAAGTGCGTGAAGGTGTGACGTACCAGCCCGTCCATCACCGTCCAGCGCGCCGGCACGGGAGCTTCGGCGAGCGCCGGCGCTTCGACGAACGGACCCTCGCGCCAGGCGCTCGACGGCACTTCGTCCATGCCGCCCAGCAGTCCCTTCGGGGGCCGTTTGCGCAACAGCACGGCGCCGTCCTTGCGCAGCAGCACGAAAGCGAGACCGCGGCGGGTCGGTTTCTCCGCCTTGGGCGCGCGACGCGGCAGTTCGTCGGCGATCCCGAGCTTGCGGCCCTTGCAGCCCTGCATCAGCGGACAGATGACGCAACGCGGGCCGCGCGGAATGCAGACGGTGGCGCCGAGATCCATCATCGCCTGGGCATAGTCGCCGGCCCGTTGCTGCGGCGCCAGCCGCGCGGCGCGGACCTGGATGTCGGGCTTGGCGCCGGGTAGCGGAGTGTCGATCGCGCATAGCCTCGCAATCACGCGCTCGACGTTGCCGTCCACCGCCGAGGCCGGACGGTCGAAGGCGATGGCCTGGATCGCCGCCGCCGTGTAGCGGCCGATGCCGGGCAGGGCGAGCAGGCCCGCCTCGTCCTCGGGGAAACGGCCGCCATGATCCTTGGCAACCGCCTGGGCGCACGCATGCAGGTTGCGGGCGCGGGCGTAGTAGCCGAGGCCGGCCCAGGCCGAGAGCACCTCGTCGAGCGGTGCGGCGGCCAGTGCCTCGACGGTGGGCCAGCGGTCGACGAAGCGGCGGAAATACTCGCCCACCGTGGCGACGGTGGTCTGCTGCAGCATGATCTCCGAGAGCCAGACACGGTAAGCCGGCGTGCGCTCTCCCGGCGCTGCGCGCCAGGGGAGGGTGCGACGATGTCGATCATACCAGGCGAGCAGTCGGTCGGCGTGGGTCATGGTCAGTCGAGGGGGCGTGGCCTACCATACGGAGCGGAGTTTGGAAGGGTCCATGCGCGAAAACGGCTTCCGTGCGATCGGCGGTCTGGCCCAGAAGCTCACGTCGGGCATGACCCGCGTTGGGGCCAAGGGGAGTCGCGGCAATCCCCTCGTTCGACTGAAGGCCGACTGGCCGGCGGTCGTCGGGCCGGAGTTGGCGCGCACCACGCGGCCCGATGCGCTGCTGGCCGGCCGCGGAGGCCGTGCCGGCAAGGCCCTTCGCCTGAAGGTGTCGGGCGCGGCCGCGCTCGAGGTCCAGCACAGGAGCAGCCAGATCGTGGAACGGGTGAATGCCTATTTCGGGCACAGGGCGATCGACGACGTGCGGATCGTGCAGGGCGTCGTTGCGGCGGGGCCGCCGGCACGCCCGGCACCGCGTCCGGATCCCGTCGTCGAGCAGGCGGTGGCCAGCCGCACGGCGGCGGTTGAGGATCCCGAGCTGCGTGCCGCGCTGACCCGGCTGGGGGCCCGCATCGCCGGCGGGCGCCGCGGCTTCCTGCTCGGCGGCCTGGGCGCGCTCTGTCTCGGCGACGAGGTTCGGGCGCAGCCGAGGGCAGCGGCAAAATTCCTTGATCCGCTGCCCGACGATCACGTCCTGGGGCGTCCCGATGCGCCCAACGTGCTGATCGACTACGCCTCCTTCACCTGTCCGCACTGCGCCACCTTCAACAATGCCGTCATGCCGGCCCTCAAGCGCGACTGGATCGATACCGGCAAGCTCAGGCTGGTCCATCGCCATTTCCCATCGGATGCACTGGCCACGCGCGCCAGCCTGCTGGCCGAGTGCGCCGGGCCGGACGGGTTTTTCGCCGCCGTCGACACGCTGTTCCGCACCCAGGTCCAGTGGCTGACCGCGCCCGACCCGGCCTCGGAACTGATGTCGGTACTGGCGGGGCAGGGGCTGAGCGAAACGGCGGCGCAGGCCTGTGTCGCCAACGACCGGCTTTTGGACAAAGTCATCGCCGACGTGCAGTCCGGCCAGGCGCTGGGCGTCAATTCCACCCCGACGGTGTTCATCAACGAGCAGGGCTACGGCAATCCGGGCGGAATCGATGCCATCGCGGCGATTTTGCGACAGGTGGGCCGTTAACGTTTGACTCCCCACAGGCGTAATTCCCAAGATGTAGTGGAGAGGACAGAGGAAAATGCGGAATATCTTGATCGTCGCCGGCGGAGTCGTGGCGGTGGCAGCGATTGCGGCCGGCGTCTACTTCGGCACCGGCGCGCCCTCGTCCCCGCCGCCGGTCGCGGCCGCTTCCGCGCCTAACAAGGCGGCCCTGGAGAGCGTGCAGCCCGGCGACCACGTGCTGGGCGACCCCAAGGCGCCGATCACGGTGATCGAGTACGCCTCGCTTACCTGCTCGCACTGTGCGCATTTCCACACGCAGGTGTTGCCCGAGATCAAGAAGAAGTGGATCGATACCGGCAAGGTCAAGCTGGTCTATCGCGACTTCCCGCTCGACCAGGTCGCCGCCAAGGCGGCGCAGATCGCCGAGTGCGCCGGCAACGACAAGTATTTCGGTGTCGT
The DNA here is from genome assembly GCA_046296475.1 of Reyranella sp. Lineage (GTDB taxonomy): Bacteria > Pseudomonadota > Alphaproteobacteria > Reyranellales > Reyranellaceae > Reyranella. The sequence goes on along the minus strand of JBKBLH010000016.1, from coordinate 85,525 downwards.
CGACATCATCTTCCGTGGTCAGCCGCAATGGGCGGCGGCGGCCGATCCGCTGGCCGAACTCGCCAAGCCGCTGCGCATCGCCGGTATGGGCGAGAACGAGATCAAGGCCTGCCTCGCCAACGACGCGATGAGCAATGCGGTGATCAACGACTACAAGGCCGGCGAGGCGATGGGCGTCAACTCGACGCCGACGCTGTTCATCAATGGCCAGCTCTATCGCGGCTCGCGCTCGGTCGAGGAACTCGACGGCGTGTTCTCCAAGCTCGCCAAGTAGACCTTCGGGCAAGCAACCAGACAGGCGTGGTGTAATGGTCCAGTTCGACAAGCTCCGGCTCTCCGGTTTCAAGTCCTTCGTCGACCCGACCGAGCTCGTGATCGAGCCCGGCATGACGGGGATCGTGGGACCCAATGGCTGTGGCAAGTCGAATCTGGTCGAGGCGCTGAAGTGGGTGATGGGCGAGACGTCCGCCAAGCAGATGCGCGGCTCCGAGATGGAGGACGTCATCTTCGCCGGCTCCGGCCAGCGGCCGGCGCGCAACATCGCCGAGGTCATGCTGTCGCTGGACAACAGGACCCGTACCGCGCCCGCCGCGGTGAACGACACGGACCAGCTCGACGTCGTACGCCGCATCGAGCGCGGCCACGGCTCGGCCTATTCGGTGAACGGTCGCGAGATCCGCGCCCGTGACGTGCAGACGCTGTTCGCCGATGCCGCCACGGGGTCGCGCTCCACGGCGCTGGTCAGCCAGGGCCGCATCGGTACGCTGATCAACGCCAAGCCGGCCGATCGCCGTTCGGTGATCGACGAGGCGGCCGGCATCACCGGTCTCTACGCCCGCCGGCACGAGGCCGAGCTGCGCCTGCGCGCCGCCGAGCAGAACCTCGCCCGCGTCCAGGACGTGCTGGTGGCCCTCGAGGAACAGCACAAGGGGCTGAAGCGCCAGGCCCGGCAGGCCAGCCGCTATCGCAACCTGTCCGACCATATCCGGCGCGCCGAAGCCGCCGTGCTGGCCCTGAAGCTCGCCAATGCCGAGCGCGATCTCGCCCAGTCGGCCGAGAGGCTGAAGGAAGCCGAGGCCCAGGTCGCCGACCTGACGCGACTGGTCGGCCTCGCCACCACCGCCCAGGCCGAAGCCGCGACGGCGCTGCCGCCGCTGCGCAACGACGAGGCCGCCGCCGCCGCCGCGCTGCAGCGCCTGCGCGTGGCGCACGATGCGCTGACGGCCGAGGCCGAACGCGTGGCCGCCGCCCAGCTCGAAGCCGAGACCCGCCTGCTGCAGACAGAGCAGGATCTGGCGCGCGAGCAGGGCCGCAGGAACGACGCCGAAGCCGCCATTTCCGAGTTGGGCGCCCAGCGTGAGCGTCTCGAGGAGGAGCGTTTCGGCGAGGAGGATCGTGCCGCCGCCGCCGAGGAGGCGCGCGATACGGCGCGCAGCGAGACCGGTGTGGCCGAGGTCGAGCTGGACCGCCTCACCCGCCAGATCGCCGATGACGAGGCCCTGCGCCAGAGCGTATCGCGCGAGATCGCGGAGCTTCAGGATCGTCTGCGCCGCCTGTCGTCGCGCCGCGACGAAGTCCGGGCGCAGCAGCAGCAGCTTCAGGCCGAACTTTCCAACCTGCCGGCGCTGCCCGAGGTCGAGGCCGAACTCGAAGCCGCCCGCGCCGCGCTCGAAGAGGCGCGTCTCAGCGGCCAGGAGGCGATCGAGGCTGCCCGCGAGGCCGAGCGCTACGAATCCGACGCCGCGCGTCAGGCCGTCGCCAGGGCCGAGGCCGAACGCCTCGACATGGAAAAGGCCCGTGCGGCCGAACGCGAGGCCGCGGAAGCGAGCCACGCCCGCGCCGTCGAGGCGCTGCAGAAGACCAATGCGCGCCTGACCAAGCTGCGCGCCGAGGAAGCCGGCGTCGCCGCCGCGTTGAAGTCGGCCGCCGATTCGCTGTGGCCCCCGCTGCTCGACGCGCTTTCCGTGGAGCCAGGCTTCGAGAAGGCCCTGGGCGCGGCCTTCGGCGACGAACTCGAGGCTTCGTCGGACCGCGGCGCACCGGTGCACTGGCTGCCACTCGAGGCGCTGGCCGAGACACCGGCTCTTCCCGAAGGCGCGACGCCGCTGGGTGCGCATGTCGGCGCCCTGCCCGAATTGGCGCGGCGCCTCGCCTTCATCGGCATCGTGGCCAATGACGAGACCGGTGCGGCGCTGCAGGGCGCGCTCAAGCCCGGCCAGCAGCTGGTCACCCGCGAGGGCGCCGTCTGGCGCTGGGACGGCTACACGATGCGGGCCGGTGCGCCGTCCACCGCGGCCGTGCGGCTGAGCCAGCGCAACCGCCTGGCCGAGATCCGCCATCAGATCGACGGCATCGTCGGCGAGCAGACGATCGAGCAGGCGCGCGTCGATGCCGAGAAGATCTGGCTCGCCGCGGCCCGCGATGCCGAAAGGACCTGCGTCGACCAGGCCCGCGCCCATGAGCGCAGCGTGGCCGACGCCGCGCGTCGCAAGACGCAGGAGGCCGGCGAGGCGACCCGGGCCGCCGAGCGCGCCGCCCAGGCGGCCATCGGCACCGCCGAGCGCCTGGCGACACAGGCCCGTGACCGCCACGTCGAGATTGCCCGGCGCACCGACCAGCTGCGCACCCGTCTGGCCGGCATCGAGACGGTCGTGGCGGAAGTGCTGGGCGACATCGCCGAGGTCGAGATGCGGCGCACATTCCGCGAGGCGCGCCTGTCGTCCATTGCAGACACGCAGGCAGACCGTGCGGAGGCCGGCGCGCTGCGCGTGCGCATCGCCGAACTGCGGGCGGCGCTGGTCGAGGCCGAGGGCCAGTGCGACCGGCTCGCGCGCGAATCGAAGATGCGGGTCGAGCGTCTCGCGCAGATCGCGCAGGACCACGAGGGCTGGAGCAAGCGACTGCGCGAGGCCGAGGGCCAGATCGTCGAACTCGACGCGCGGCGCGAGCAGACAGCCGCCGCGATCGCCGAACTGGCGGCCAAGCCGGCGGAGATCGAGGAGAAGCGGTTCGTGCTCGGCGAGGAGATCGACAAGGCCGAGGCCAACCGCCAGGAAGCGGCCGACCGGCTGGCGATCGGCGAGACCCGTCTTGCCGAGGCCGACAAGGCTCTGCGTCAGGCCGAGACCGAAATGGCGCAGGCGCGCGAGACCCGTGTCCGCCGCGAAGGTCAGGTCGAGCAGGCCACGAAGGATCGCGAAGCGGTGGTCGAGCGCATCGTCGAGCGGCTGCGCTGCGAGCCCGATGGCGTGATGGCGCTGGCCGAAGTCCAGTCGCTCGATGAGTTGCCGGATCTCGAGAAGGCCGAGCATAGGCTCGAGCGGCTGGTGCACGAGCGCGAGACGATGGGTGCAGTCAACCTGCGGGCCGAGGAAGAAGCCAACGAGCTCGAGCAGCAGATCACCGCCATGACCACCGAGCGCGACGACCTGGTGGCCGCCATCGGTCGCCTGCGCCAGGGCATCCAGAGCCTGAACCGCGAAGGCCGCGAGCGCTTCCTCGCCGCCTTCGAGCAGGTCAGCGGCCACTTCCAGCAGCTCTTCACCAAGCTGTTCGGCGGCGGCAAGGCGGAGCTGCGGCTCACCGAGTCGGAGGATCCGCTGGAGGCCGGCCTCGAGATCCACGCCAGCCCGCCGGGCAAGAAGCTGCAGGTCATGTCGCTGCTCTCGGGCGGCGAGCAGGCCCTGACGGCCCTGTCTCTGCTGTTCGCGGTGTTCATGACCAACCCGGCGCCGATCTGCGTGCTGGACGAGGTGGACGCACCGCTGGACGATCTGAACGTGGAGCGCTTCTGCGGCCTGGTGAACGACATCGCCGGCCGCACCGACACGCGCTTCCTGATCATCACCCACCATCGCGTCACCATGGCGCGCATGGATCGCCTCTACGGCGTGACCATGGCCGAGCGGGGCGTTTCCCAGCTCGTGTCCGTCAACCTGCAGGAGGCCGACCGCATGGTGGCCTAGGTCGGCCCGAAAGAGTTCAGCCTAAACAAGCAAGACTATCTTCCTCTCAAAAAACTGGGCGCCGGCTGGCCTGACGGCGCCCTTTTCTTTGCCTGCTTCCGGGGCCGCCCTTCTCAGGGCAGGGGCGGGCCTGTAGTGTCCGGCCCATGCCCGATACGATCAGCACCAACGTCACCGACGTCATCGAACTGACGCGCACGCTCGTGCGCTGCGAGAGCGTGACGCCACGCGAAGCAGGGGCCCTGCAACTGCTGGAGCAGACGCTGACGCCGCTCGGCTTCACCTGTGAGCGGATGGATTTCACCGAGGCCGGCACCGACGACGTGGCCAACCTCTACGCCCGCATCGGCAGCGGCGGTAAGCATTTCTGCTTTGCCGGCCATTCCGACGTGGTGCCGGTCGGCGATCTCTCCTCCTGGACGATCGGGCCGTTCGCAGCCGAACTCTCCGGCGGCTATCTGTTCGGGCGCGGTGCCGCCGACATGAAGGGCGCGATCGCAGCGTTCACCGACGCGGTGTCGCGATTCCTCAGCCGTCGCGGCCGTGATTTCGGCGGCTCGATCAGCCTGTTGATCACCGGTGACGAGGAGGGGCCGGCGGTCAACGGCACGGTCAAGATGCTGCAGCGGTTGGCCGACCGGGGCGAAACGATCGATGCCTGCGTCGTCGGCGAGCCGACGAGTTCGAAGCGTTTCGGCGACATGATGAAGATCGGCCGCCGTGGCAGCATGAACGTCGATATGGTGGTGCGCGGCATCCAGGGGCATGTGGCGTACCCTGAGCGGCTCGACAATGCCGTCCATCGTCTGTCGGCGATCATCGAGGCGCTGGTGCGCGAGCCGATCGACAGGGGCAGCACCCACTTCCAGCCGACCTCGCTGCAGTTCACGACCGTCGATGTCGGCAATGCGGCGACCAACATTGCGCCGGGCACCGCCAGGGCGCGCTTCAACACCCGCTTCAACGACCTCTGGACCTCGAACACGCTGCTCGCCCACCTCAAGGACCGCATCGAGCGCGCCAACGAGGCGCTGGGCGGCAATGGCACCGTCGAATACAGCGTGCAGGTCTCCGGCGAGTCCTTCTACACGCCGCCCGGGCCGCTGAGCGACCTCGTCGCCGGCGCGGTCCGCGACATAGCGGGCGTCGAGACGGAACTGTCGACCACGGGCGGGACGTCCGACGCGCGGTTCATCCGCAGCTACTGTCCGGTCCTCGAATTCGGGCTGGTCGGCGAGAGCATGCACAAGGTCGACGAGAAGAGCGCGGTCGCCGACCTCAAGATGCTGGCTCGCGTCTACGAAACGGTTCTCGACCGTTACTTCGCGGTCTGATTGGTGCTCGGCGCAGGCGAAATCGCCCGGGGGATCCACGGCGCGCTCGGGTTCCTGAAGCGCGACCCGGTCGCGCCATCCTGGTTCGACAATACGCGGGAAGCCTGCGTGCGGTCGTTCCAGGTGATGATCCTGGTGGCACCATTGCACGCGGCCCTGATCATGTTGCGGTATGCCACCGTGACGTCGACGGCCGACGAATTCGAGATCGTGCTGGCGGAGGCGCTGCGCTACGTCGTCGAATGGACCCTGTTTCCCGTCCTGTTCTACGAGATCGCGCGGCGTCGGAACTGGCTCGACCGCTTTCCGCGTTACATCTCGGCGCTGAACTGGGTCAACCTGCCGGCGATGATGGTGGCGGTGATCGGCGTGGTGCTGGCGTCGCTGCTGCCGCCGTTGCCCGGCGAGCTGATGCGCATCGGGCTGCAGGCGCTCTTTTTCTACTGGTTCCTGGTGACGAGCCGGATGGTGCTGGGCGCCACCTGGCCGGTGGCGGTCCTGCTCCTGATCGTCAACTGGGTGCCCTCGATCTTCCTCTCACTGATCGTCGATCGCTACCTCGGCGTCGCCGTCGCGGTCGGTACCTGACCCGTAGCGCACTTCCATCAGGCAGAGCCCGTGCGGCGGCGCCGTCGGTCCGGCACGGGCCCGATCGCGAGCCGCGAGTGCTGCTTCAACGTCGCTGCGGCTCCACTGGCCGCGTCCGACGAGATGCAGCGTGCCCACGATGATGCGCACCTGGTTGTGCAGGAAGGAGCGCGAGCCGACATCGACGTGGATCTCCTCGCCATGGCGCGTGACATCGAGCAGGTCGAGCGTCTTCAGTGCCGAGGGCGCCTGGCAGGAGGTCGAGCGGAAGCTGTTGAAGTCGTGTCGTCCAACCAGAACCGTGGCTGCATCGGCCATCAGCGCCTCGTCGAGGTTGCCCGGCACGTGCCAGAGCTGGCCGCGGTCGAGCGCGGGCGGCGCGCGGCGATTGATGATGCGATATCGGTAGCGCCGCCACGTCGCGGAGAAACGCGCATGGAAACCGGTGGGAGCCGGTTCGGCGACGAGCACGGAGACTGGTTGCGGCTTCAGGTGGAAGTTGATCGCCGAGCGGATGGTCTCGACCGGCCACTCGCGCGACAGGTCGAGATGGATGACCTGGCCGCGCGCATGCACGCCGGTGTCGGTGCGGCCGGCGGCCTGGACCGGCGGGCGCTCGCCGGAGAAGGCGAACACGGCCTCTTCGAGCGCGACCTGCACCGAAGGGCCATTCGGCTGGCGTTGCCATCCGACGAACGGCTCGCCGTCATACTCGATCGTGAGCTTGTAGCGCGGCACGGTATCAGGTCGGCAGGGACGCCACGGCGGGCGGCGCCAGCACGGTGCCCGTCTCCAGGGCAAAGCCGCGCAGGAAGGCGTCTGCGGACTGCGCCGACTTGCCGGCCCGCTGCAGCCTGAGCAGCTTCAGCCCGCCGACGCCGCAGGCCACGACCGGGAAGCCGTCGCGCGCGATGGTCACGCTGCCCGGCGGTCCGCCCGCCAGCGTGAGTGCGGCCGCGAGGACCTTGATGCGTTCGGTACCGCCTGCCTTGGGTGCCTCGAAGGACGTGCCGGGCCAGGGATGGAAGGCGCGCACCTTGCGCTCCAGCTCGGCGGCCGGCCGGCGCCAGTCGAGCATGCCCTCCTCCTTGCCGAGCTTGTGCGCGTAGGTGACGCCCTCGGCCGGCTGGTCCACCGGCTCGATGCTCCGCCGCAGCAGGCCGTCGAGGGTCGACACGATCAGCCGCGCGCCCAGATCGGCCAGCCGGTCGTGCACGCTCTCGGCGGTATCGGCGGCGGAGATCGGCGTGCTTTCCGCCAGCAGCATCGGGCCGGTATCGAGACCTTCGTCCATGCGCATGATGGTGACGCCGGTCTCGGCGTCACCGGCGAGGATGGCGCGATGGATGGGGGCGGCGCCGCGCCAGCGCGGCAGCAGCGATCCATGGATGTTGATGCAGCCGAGGACCGGCGCATCGAGGAAGCTTCTCGGCAGGATGTGTCCATAGGACACGACGACGGCGGCATCCAGGTCGAGCGCCCGGAAGGCTTCGGTCTCCTGTTCCGTCTTCAGGGAGCGCGGCGTGCGCACCGTCAGACCGAGTTCGTCGGCGAGCTCGTGGACGGGCGTCTTGCGCTCCTGCTGGCCGCGACCTGCGGGCTTGGGGGCCCTCGTGTAGACGCAGGCGATATCGTGGCCGGCTTCGGCCAGGGCGCGGAGGGCCGGCACGGCGAAGGCGGAGGTGCCGAGGAACGCAATCTTCATCGCCGCACCTTATAGGCAGCCGCGCGGTGGTGAGCTAGGTATGCCGCCGTAATGGAAGCCAGTACCCAATCGACCGGCAAGGGCCCGCTCGCCAACCTCGCTGCACGCCGCGCCGCCGGCGAGATCCACGCCGATCCCGTGCAGGAAAAAGTCGTTCTGCGACTGCAGGCGATCCACGACCAGCTCGCAGCGATGGCGAATGCCCAGCCGGTCAAGACGGGCTTCCTGGCGCGCCTCGGCCTGGGTCACGCGCCCAAGCCGCCGGAAGGGCCGCACGGTCTCTACATCTGGGGCTCGGTCGGTCGCGGCAAGTCCATGCTGATGGACCTGTTCTTCGCCGATGCGCCGGTGGCCAAGAAGCGCCGCGTCCACTTCCACGAATTCATGCTCGAGGTGCAGGCGAGGCTGCACCGTCGTCGCGAGGAGCTCGCGGCCAGGGGTGCCCCGCCCGAATCCGACACGATCGTGCCGATCGCCAAGGAGATCGCGAGCGAGACACGGTTGCTCTGTTTCGACGAGTTCCAGGTCACCAACATCGCCGATGCGATGATCCTCGGCCGCCTGTTCGAGACGCTGTTCGAGGAGGGGATCACGGTGATCGCCACCTCCAACCGCGCGCCCGACGATCTCTACAAGAACGGCCTGCAGCGCGACCGCTTCCTGCCGTTCATCGAGCTGGTGAAGCAGCGTCTCGAAGTCCTGGAACTGGGCGGTTCGCAGGACTACCGGATGGGCCGGTTGCGCGAATTCGATCTCTACCTCACTCCGCTCGGCGCCTGGGCGACGAAGAAGCTCGACGAGGCATTCCGTGCACTCAGCAACGGTGCCGAAGGCGAGCCGCGCATGTTGCGCACGCAGGGCCGCAACGTCGAGGTGCCGCGGGCGGCGCCCGGTGTCGCGATGGCGCATTTCATGGATTGGTGCGCGAAGCCGATGGGCGCCGCGGACTTCCTGTGCATCGCCGACAGTTTCCATACGGTGATCGTGGCCGAGATTCCGAAGATGGGGCCCGACAGCAAGGACAAGGCCGTTCGCTTCGTGACGATGATCGATACCTTCTACGAGAAGAAGGTGAAGTTCATCTGTTCGGCCGCCGCCAATCCGGGCGGTCTCTACCCCGAAGGCGACGGCTCGTTCGAGTTCCAGCGCACCGTCTCGCGACTCATGGAAATGCAGAGTCCGGAGTATCTGAACCTCGATCACATCGCCTAATTGTGATTGTGGGCCCGTCCGCCCGCGGCATAGGCTCTGCGGCGTTTTTCAGAGACTTTCCGGGAGGCAGGATATGGACGGCGATCGCATGATTTCCCTGAACGAGGGCGGCCTGTCGCGGCGCGGCGCCATCAAGGCAACGGCGACCGGCGCGGCGCTCGGCGCCTCGTTCGCGCTCTCGGTACAGCCGGTCCAGGCACAGACCATGATCGTCACACCGGCGGATGGGCTGACGGCCGGCGTCGTCAAGGTGAAGACCAGGGACGGCAAGGAGATGGACGCCTATCGCGCCATGCCGGCGACGGGCCAGGGTTTCGGCACGATCCTCGTCGTTCAGGAGATTTTCGGCGTGCACGCGCACATCGCCGATCTCTGCCGCCGCTTCGCCAAGCTCGGCTACTACGCGATCGCCCCCGAACTCTACTTCCGTCAGGGCGATCCCAAGTCCATGAGCGACGTGCAGGCGCTGCTGCGCGAGATCGTCTCCAAGGTGCCGGACGAGCAGGTCATGGGCGACCTCGACGCGACCGTCGCCTTTGCCAAGGGCGAGGGCAAGGCCGACACCGCCAAGCTCGGCATCACCGGCTTCTGCTGGGGCGGCCGCATCGTCTGGCTCTATGCCGCGCACAGCGCGGGGCTCAAGGCCGGTGTCGCCTGGTACGGCCGTGTCGTTGGCGATTCGACGCCGAACACGCCGAAGCACCCGGTCGACATCGCCAAGGACCTCAAGGCACCGGTGCTCGGCCTCTACGGCGGCGCCGACACCGGCATTCCGAACGAGACCGTCGACCGGATGCGTGCGGCGCTGAAGGCCGGCAGCCCGGCCGCGCAGAAGTCGCAGATCGACACCTATCCGGACACGCCGCACGCCTTCAACGCCGACTACCGCCCGTCCTACCGCAAGGAACAGGCGGAGGATGCGTGGAAGAAGGCACTTGCCTGGTTCAAAGCCAACGGTGTCTGATCGGCCTCATGGCCGAGACGATCGACCTCAAGACCCGAACGGGCCTCGCATTCACCACTGATGTCGATGGCCCGGTCGGTGCGCCACTGGTGCTGATGCTGCACGGGTTTCCCGAATCGCGGCACAGCTGGCGGGCGGCCCTGCCGGTGCTGGCGGCGCACGGCTATCGGGCCGTCGCACCCGACCAGCGCGGATATTCGCCCGGTGCGCGGCCCGATCCGGCCGACCTCTCGAACTATGCGTTCGCCCGGCTGATCGAGGATGCGATCGAGATCGCGGCAGCGGCCGGCTACGACGGCAAGCGCTTCCATCTCGTGGGTCACGATTGGGGCGGGCAGGTTTCATGGGGAGTCGCCGGCGCCCATCCCGATCGCCTGGCATCGCTCACGATCCTGTCCAGGCCGCATCCGCAGTCGTTCCGGCGGGCCCTGCTGAAGGAGGACGGCGACCAGAAGCATCGCTCGCGCCACCATCGCGCGTTCCTGGAACCGGAGACCGGCAAGCTGCTGCTGGCCGACGACGCCAAGCGCCTGCGCGACGGGCTGTTCGGTCAGGGGGTGCCCGCGCAGGCACTGGAGGAACATCTGTCGGTGCTGGGCCATCCCGAGGCCCTCGAAGCGGCGCTCGCCTGGTATCGCTCCAACAAGGGGCTGGCCGCGGATATCGGCACCATCGCGATCCCCACCCTTTATATCTGGGGCGACGCCGATGCGACGGTGGGGCCCGACGCGGCCTATGGCACGGCGGACTTCGTGAAGCCCACCTTCGCGATGGAAGTGCTGCCGGGCGTCGGTCATTTCGTCATGGACCAGGCGCCGGCGAAGGCCACGGACCTCCTGCTGGCGCACCTGGCGAAACACCCGGTCTGACCGGCCTGTCTTGCTGCCCCGGGCGAATCGCGCTACCACGCGGCGCCTTTAAGAACGGGAGTTTTTCGCATGGCTCGCAAGAAGATCGCGCTGATCGGCGCCGGACAGATTGGCGGCACGCTCGCGCTGCTCGCCGGCCAGAAGGAACTGGGCGACATCGTCCTGTTCGACATCCCGGCCGCCGAAGGCACCGCCAAGGGCAAGGCGCTGGACATCGCCCAGCTCAGCCCGGTCGAAGGCTTCGACGCCCGTTACAGCGGTTCGTCGGACTACAAGGACATCGAGGGCGCGGACGTCGTGATCGTCACCGCCGGCGTGCCGCGCAAGCCCGGCATGACCCGCGACGACCTGGTCGGCATCAACGCCAAGGTCATCGATTCGGTCGGCAAGGGCATCAAGCAGCATGCGCCGAACGCCTTCGTCATCGTGATCACCAACCCGCTCGATGCGATGGTCGGGCTGATGCAGGAAGTCACCGGCTTCGCGCCGGAGAAGGTCGTCGGCATGGCCGGCGTGCTCGACAGCGCCCGCTTCCGCCTGTTCCTCGCCGAGGAATTCAACGTCTCGGTCGAGGACGTCACGGCCTTCGTGCTGGGTGGCCATGGCGACACGATGGTGCCGCTGCTGCGCTACTCCACGGTGGGCGGCATTTCGCTGCACGATCTGGTCGACATGGGCTGGACCACCAAGGAGCGCCTCGAGGCGATCGTCCAGCGCACCCGTGACGGCGGCGCCGAGATCGTGGCCCATCTCAAGACCGGCTCGGCCTTCTACGCCCCGGCCGCGTCGGCCATCGCGATGGCGGAGTCCTACCTCAAGGACAAGAAGCGCGTGATCCCCTGCGCCGCGCGGCTGAACGGCGAGTATGGCGTGAAGGGCCTCTACATCGGCGTGCCGGTCGTGATCGGCGCCAAGGGCGTCGAGCGCATCGTCGAGGTCGAATTCAACGCCGAGGAAAAGGCGATGTTCGACAAGTCCGTCGCGGCCGTGCAGTCGTTGATCGACGCCACCAACAAGATCGTTGGCCGCTAGGAAAGTAGGGTCTTTCGACTTTAGTCGACCGACCCCAAACGTTCATCGATCCATCGTTGCCAAGGGAGTGCGGCGCTCATAAAGTGCCGCATCCCTTGGTCAGTTGCGTTTTAAAACTGAGGGGCCGCGTTTCTCGCACGCCGTCCCGAACGATAGGACCCCATGAATATCCACGAGTATCAGGCCAAGGCCCTCCTGGCCAAATTCGCCATCCCCCTTTTGAAGGGTGGCGTCGCTTACACCAAAGACGAGGCGATGGATGTCGCCCGCAAGCTGGGTGGCCCCGTCACCGTGGTGAAGGCGCAGATCCATGCCGGCGGCCGCGGCAAGGGTCACTTCAAGAACGATCCGGGCGGCAAGGGCGGCGTTCGCATTGCGAAGTCCGCCGACGATGTCGGGACGCACGCGGCGGCCATGCTGGGCCAGGACCTCGTGACCAAGCAGACGGGCGAGGCGGGCCGCACCGTGAAACGGCTCTACATCGAGGACGGCTGCGACATCAAACGCGAGCTGTATCTGTCGATGCTGGTGGACCGCGCCGTGGGCCGCATCGCCGTCGTCGCCTCGACCGAGGGCGGCATGGACATCGAGACCGTGGCGCACGAGACGCCCGAGAAGATCGTCACCCAGGCGATCGACCCGGCGGCCGGCTACCAGGCCTACCAGGGCCGCAAGATCGCGTTTGCGCTCGGCCTCACGGGCAAGCAGGTCGGCGCCTTCACGACGCTGCTCGGCAATCTCTACCGCGCCTATGTCGACCTCGACGCCTCGCTGATCGAGATCAACCCGCTGGTCGTGACCGGTGCCGGCGACATCGTGGCCCTCGATGCCAAGATGAACTTCGACGACAACGCGCTCTACCGTCACAAGGATATCGAGGACCTCCGCGACGTCGACGAGGAGGACCCGGCCGAGACCGAGGCCGCCAAGTATGCGCTGAACTACGTGAAGCTAGACGGCCAGATCGGCTGCATGGTGAACGGCGCGGGCCTCGCGATGGCCACTATGGACATCATCAAGCTCTATGGCTCGGAGCCGGCGAACTTCCTCGACGTGGGCGGCGGCGCGACCAAGGAGCGGGTGACGGCGGCGTTCAAGATCATCCTCAAGGATCCCAACGTCGAGGGCATCCTGGTCAACATCTTCGGCGGCATCATGCGCTGCGACGTGATCGCCGAAGGCGTCGTCGCGGCGGCGCGCGAGGTCAACCTGCACGTCCCGCTGGTGGTCCGGCTGGAAGGCACCAACGTAGACCTCGGCAAGAAGATCCTCAAGGAATCGGGCCTCAAGATCACCTCGGCGGAGAACCTCGCGGACGCCGCCGAGAAGATCGTCAAGGCCGTCAAGGAGAACAACTGATGGCCGTCCTGGTCGACAAGAACACCAAGGTCATCTGCCAGGGCATCACCGGCTCGCAGGGCACCTTCCACTCCGAGCAGGCGATCGCCTACGGCACCAGGATGGTGGGCGGCGTGACGCCGGGCAAGGGCGGCACGAAGCATCTCGACCTGCCGGTGTTCGACACCGTGGCCGAGGCGGTCGAGAAGACCGGCTGCAACGCGTCGGTGATCTACGTGCCGCCGCCTTTCGCCGCCGACTCGATCCTCGAGGCGATCGATTCCGAGATCCCGCTGATCGTCTGCATCACCGAGGGCATCCCGGTGAACGACATGGTCAAGGTGAAGCGCGCGCTCACCGCCTCCAAGTCGCGGCTGATCGGTCCGAACTGCCCGGGCGTGATCACGCCGGGCGAGTGCAAGATCGGCATCATGCCGGGCCACATCCACAAGCGCGGCAGGATCGGCATCGTGTCCCGCTCGGGCACGCTCACCTACGAGGCGGTGGCGCAGACCACGGCCGCCGGTCTCGGCCAGACGACCTGCATCGGCATCGGCGGCGACCCGGTGAACGGAACGAACTTCATCGAATGCCTCGACATGTTCATCCGCGATCCCGAGACCGAGGGCATCGTGATGATCGGCGAGATCGGCGGCGATGCCGAGGTGAAGGGCGCTGAATTCCTCAAGGCGTCCGGAACGAAGAAGCCGGTGGTCGGTTTCATCGCCGGCCGCACCGCGCCTCCGGGCCGCCGCATGGGCCATGCCGGCGCGGTCATTTCGGGCGGCAACGACACCGCGGCGTTCAAGGTCGACGCCATGCGCGCGGCCGGCATCAGGGTTGCCGAGTCGCCGGCGGCCTTGGGCGAGGAAATGCTCAAGGCCATGAAGGGCTGACGAGCGGTATTGCCGCCCGGCCTCTGACGGGCGGCCGGCAAGGACAGGCCAGGGAGTATCGGGCCATGAGAGCAGAACAGACGTCGTTCCTGTTCGGTGCGAACGCGCCTTTCATCGAGGAACTCTACGCGCGCTTCCTCGCCGACCCCGCTTCGGTCGACGCGGAATGGCAGACCTTCTTCGGCGCGCTGGCCGAGCAGAAGGGCGACGTGCTGGCCGAGGTGCGCGGCGCCTCCTGGGCACCCAACGGTGCCCGGGTGATCGGCGCGGTCGATCCCGACGCCGTTCCGCCCGCGGCCAACCGCAACGTAAAGGGCGGCAACGGCGCCACCCCGGCGGCTGCCGCGATCGCCGGCAAGACCCAGGAGGAGATCCGCGCCGCTGCCCAGGACACGGCGCGGGCGCTGATGCTGATCCGCGCCTATCGCATCCGCGGCCATCTCGAGGCCGACCTCGATCCGCTCGGCCTCGTGCGCCAGGCGCCGCATCGCGAACTCGATCCCGCGACCTACGGCTTCACCGACGCCGACTGGGACCGTCCGATCCTGATCTTCGGCTCGCTGGCGCTGGGCGAGTCTGCGACGCTGCGCCAGATCATGGAGCGGCTGCGCAAGACCTATTGCGGCAAGATCGGCGTGGAGTTCATGCACATCTCCGATCCCGACCAGAAGGCGTGGATCCAGGAGCGCATCGAGCACATCGAGAACCACACCGAGTTCACGGTCACCGGCCGCAAGATGATTCTCGAGCGGGTCGGCGAGGCCGAGGGGCTCGAGCGCTACCTGCACGTGAAGTTCGTCGGCACCAAGCGCTTCGGCCTCGACGGCGGCGAATCGCTGATCCCCGGCATCGAGCAGATCCTGAAGCGCGGCGGCCAGCTCGGCGTGAAGGAAGTGATGCTCGGGATGCCGCATCGCGGCCGCCTCAACACGCTCGTGCACGTGATGCACAAGAGCTACACCGCGCTGTTCTCCGAGTTCCAGGGCCGCTCCTCGCAGCCCGAGGAGATGCGCGGCTCGGGCGACGTCAAGTACCACCTGGGCGCCTCGGCCGATCGCGAGTTCGACGGCAACGTCATCCACCTCTCGCTGTCGCCCAATCCCTCGCATCTCGAGGCGGTGAACCCGGTGATCCTCGGCAAGGCGCGCGCCAAGGAAGACCAGCGCGGCGACACCGACCGCAGCCAGGTAATGTGCATCCTGATGCACGGCGACGCGGCCTTCGCGGGCCAGGGCCTGGTGGCCGAGAGCCTCGACCTGTCGGATCTCGCAGGCTACCGCATCGGCGGCACCATTCATTTCATCGTGAACAACCAGATCGGATTCACGACCCTGCCGACCGAATCGCGCTCCGGTCCCTACTGCACCGAGGTCGCCAAGATCGTGCAGGCGCCGATCCTGCACGTGAACGGCGACGATCCCGAGGCGGTGGTTCACGTCGCGCGCATCGCGACGGAGTTCCGCCAGCACTTCAAGCGGGACATCGTCATCGACATGTTCTGCTACCGCCGGCACGGTCACAACGAGGGTGACGAGCCGATGTTCACCCAGCCGCTGATGTACAAGGAGATCGGCGCGCACCGTTCGGTGAAGGAAATCTACGCCGCCAAGCTCGAAGCCGAGGGCGTGGTGACGGCGGAAGAGGTAGCCGCCCTGGACGACGCGCTGCGCGAGAAGCTCGACAAGGCGCTCGAGGCGGCCAGCAACTACAAGCCGAACAAGGCCGACTGGCTCGAAGGCAAATGGGCCGGCATCACGGTCGCGCCGGGCGAGGAGGATCGCAAGGGCGTCACCGCCGTCGAACTCGACAGGTTGAAGGCGGTCGGCCATGCGATCTCCGAGCCTCCGAAGAACTTCGAGCTCAACCGCAAGATCGTGCGACAGCTCCAGGAGAAGCGGAAGACGATCGACACCGGCGAGAACATCGACTGGGCGACCGGGGAGGCGCTGGCCTTCGGTACGCTCCTGGCGGAAGGCACTCCGGTGCGCCTCAGCGGCCAGGATTCCGGCCGCGGCACCTTCTCCCAACGCCATTCGGTGCTGGTCGACCAGGCGACCGAGGCCAAGTACGTGCCGCTCAATCACGTGGCCGAGGGTCAGGCTCGTTTCGAGGTGATCGACAGCCCGCTGAACGAGGCGGGCGTGCTGGGCTTCGAATACGGCTACTCGCTGGCCGAACCCAATGCGCTGGTCCTGTGGGAAGCCCAGTTCGGCGACTTCGCCAACGGCGCGCAGGTCATCATCGACCAGTTCATCTGCTCGGCCGAGAGCAAGTGGCTGCGCATGTCGGGCCTGGTGATGCTGCTGCCGCACGGCTACGAGGGCCAGGGTCCGGAGCACAGCTCCGCCCGCCTCGAGCGCTACCTGCAGCTTTCGGCCGAGGACAACTGGCAGGTCATCAATCCAACGACCCCGGCCAACTACTTCCATGCGCTGCGCCGGCAGATGCGCCGCACCTTCCGCAAGCCGCTGGTGGTCATGACGCCGAAGTCGCTGTTGCGTCACAAGGATTGCGTCTCGACCCTGGCCGATTTCGGACCGGGCAGCTCGTTCCGGCGCATCCTCATCGAGACCGACAAGCTCGCGGACGACGCCAAGGTCCGCCGCGTCATCCTGTGCTCGGGCAAGGTCTACTTCGACCTCGTCGCCGAACGCCGCAAGCGCAAGATCGAAGATATCGCCATCCTGCGCATCGAGCAGCTCTACCCGTTTCCGTTCACGCGGCTCGGGGTGCGGCTCGCGCAGTATCCGAACGCCGAAGTCGTCTGGTGCCAGGAGGAGCCCGAGAACATGGGCGCCTGGCATTTCGTCGACCGCCGCATCGAGCGCGCTCTCGCGAGCATCGATGTCAAGGCCAAGCGGCCGCTCTATGTCGGCCGTGCCGAAGCCGCGTCGCCCGCCACCGGATCGGCGCGCACGCATCTCAAGGAACAGGCCGATCTGGTCGACCGCGCTCTCACCGTCGGTTGAGCGCGGGTAGAGAAGAGGAATTGTAGTCATGGCCGTCGAGATCAAGGTTCCGGCTCTGGGTGAATCGGTCACCGAGGCAACCGTCGCCAAGTGGCTGGTGAAGGCGGGCGATGCGGTCGCCGTCGACCAGCCCCTGTGCGAACTCGAAACGGACAAGGTCACCGTTGAGGTGAACGCCAGCGTCGCCGGCACCATCGCCGGCCTCGCCGTGGAGGAAGGTGCGTCGGTGCAGGTGGGCGGCGTGCTCTGTCACATCGAGGCGGGCGCCGCCGGAGCGGCCGCGCCGAAGGCTGCAGCACCGGCTGCGCCGCCCAAGCCGGCTCCGGCGCCTGCCGCAGCTCCTGCGGCATCGCCTGCCGCGGCGCCGGCGGGCGCCAATCTCGCCGCCTCGGGACCTGCCGCGCGCAAGCTCGCCGAGGAGAAGGGCGTGCCGGCCGCCGCCATCCAGCCGACCGGCAAGGACGGCCGCGCCACCAAGGAAGACGTGCTGGCCGCAATCTCGTCGATCTCCGCGGCGGCCGCGCCGGCCGCGAAGCCCGCCGGGCCGGCTGGGCCGCGCCCGAAGGCCGACCGCGAGGAGCGGGTGAAGATGACGCGCCTGCGGCGCACCATCGCCAATCGCCTCAAGGAGGCTCAGAACACCGCCGCCATGCTCACCACCTTCAACGAGGTGGACATGACCGCGGTCATGTCGCTGCGTGAGCGGCTGAAGGACGATTTCGAGAAGAAGCACGGCGCGCGGCTGGGCTTCATGTCGTTCTTCGTGAAGGCCTGTATCGCAGGGCTGAGGGAGCTGCCCGCGGTCAACGCCGAGATCGAGGGCGAGGAGATCGTCTACAAGAACTACTACGACATCGGTGTCGCCGTCGGCTCGCCGCAAGGCCTGGTCGTGCCGGTGCTGCGCGATGCCGACGTGCTGGACTTCGCCGGCATTGAGAAGGGCATCGGCGATCTCGGCCGCAAGGCGCGCGACGGCAAGCTGTCGATCGCCGACCTGACGGGCGGCACTTTCACGATCTCCAACGGCGGCGTCTACGGTTCGCTGATGTCGACGCCGATCCTCAATCCGCCACAGTCGGCCATCCTCGGCATGCACAAGATCCAGCAGCGGCCCATGGTCGTGGGCGGGGAGATCAAGGCGCGGCCGATGATGTACCTCGCTTTGTCCTACGACCACCGCATCATCGACGGCCGCGAGGCCGTGCTCTTCCTGGTCAAGGTCAAGGAAGGCATCGAGGATCCCGAGCGGCTCCTGCTCGGCGTTTAAGAGGCACGACGATTGCCTCGCTCCCGGTGTCATCCCGAGCGCAGCGAGGGACCCTTGGTCGGGCGCCGCGAAAGGTCCCTCGCTGCGCTCGGGATGACATCGAGAGTGGATCAGCCGGTGCAATGACATGGCAAACGAATCCTTCGATCTGGTGGTGATCGGCGCCGGCCCCGGCGGTTACGTCGCCGCGATCCGCGCCTCGCAGCTCGGCCTCAGGGTCGCCGTCGTCGAGAAGCGCGCGACCCTGGGCGGGACCTGCCTCAACGTCGGCTGCATTCCCTCCAAGGCACTGCTGCAGTCCTCGCACCTGTTCGAGGAAGCGGGCCACGATCTCGCGGTGCACGGCGTCGTCGTGGCGGCGCCGAAGCTCGACTTCGCGCAGCTCATGAAGCGCAAGAACGAGGTCGTCGAAGCCACCACCAAAGGCATCGCCTTCCTGTTCAAGAAGAACAAGATCGCCTCGTACACGGGCGCGGGCCGCATCGAGGCGCCGGGTTCCGTCGCGGTGCTGGGCGACGACGGCGCGGTCAAGGAAACATTGTCCGCGAAGAACATCCTGATCGCCACCGGCTCGGAAGTGACGCCGCTTCCTGGCGTGACGATCGACGAGAAGAGGATCGTCTCCTCGACCGGGGCGCTGGAGCTATCGGAAGTGCCGAAGCGCATGGTGGTTGTCGGCGCCGGCATCATCGGCCTCGAGCTCGGCTCGGTGTGGCGCCGCCTGGGCGCCGAGGTGACGGTGGTCGAGTTCCTCGACCGCATCACCCCGGGCGTCGACGACGAGGTCACCAAGTTCCTGCAGCGGACGCTCGCCAAGCAGGGGCTCAAGTTCAAGCTCGGTGCCAAGGTCACGAAGGCCGAGACGACCGATGCGGGCGTCACGCTGACGGTCGAGCCGGCCAAGGGCGGTGCGGCCGAGACGGTGGAGGCCGATGTCGTGCTGGTCTCCATTGGCCGCCGTCCGTTCGTGCAGGGCCTCGGTCTCGACAAGGCCGGCGTAAAGATGACGGAGCGCGGCCGCATCGCCGTCGACGGCCATTTCCAGACCTCGGTGCCCGGCATCTATGCGATCGGCGACGTGATCGACGGGCCGATGCTCGCGCACAAGGCGAGCGAAGACGGCGTCGCCTGCGTCGAGACCATCGCGGGCCAGAAGGGTCATGTGAACTGGGATCTCGTTCCCTCGATCATCTACACCCAGCCGGAAGTGGCCTGGGTGGGCAGGACCGAGGAACAACTGAAAGCAGCCGGCGTTGCCTACAAGGTCGGCAAGTATCCTTTCACCGCCGACCCGCGCAGCCGTGCGAACGGCGCCACGGAGGGCTTCGTGAAGGTTCTGGCCGACAAGACGAGCGACAAGGTGCTGGGCGTCCACATCTTCGGCGCCGAGGCCGGCACCATGATCGGCGAAGCCGCCATGGCCATGGAGTTCTCGGCTTCCGCCGAGGACATCGGCCGCGTCTGCCACGCCCATCCCACGGTCAACGAGGCGCTCAAGGAAGCCGCGCTCGCAGCCTGGGAAAAGCCCATTCACCTCTAGGCCGCCATGCGCCAGACCCTGATGGCGCTTGCGATCGCCGCCTGCCTCGTGATGTCGGTGGTGGGCGGCTTCATCCCCATCCTGCAGGGATGGATCTTCTTCGTGCTCGCGCTCTACCTGCTGGCGACCGAATTCGAGACCGGGCGCCGATGGGTGACGTCGGCCCGCCGCCGCTGGCCCAAGCTCGACGAATGGATCGTGAAGGCGCGCGACCACAAATGGGCGCCGCGCCACCTCAAGAAGTTCGAGGACCACACCGACCCGTCGAAGTAGGGTCAGTTCTTCCCCTCGAAGCCGCGATAGACGGCCTCGGCGATCGGCAGCAGCTCTTCGCGGGTGGCCGTCGCCGTCACCGCAAAGCCGAAGCCCTGGTCGATCCAGGCGAAGGTCGCGGCGTCACCTTCCTTCTGGAAGCGGAAGGCCGTCTCCGTGCCCTCGGTCGCGCGTACGTAGATGGTGAGCCGCCGGCCGCTCGCATCGTCGTACATCAGCTGCGCCGCCGCGCCACTGCCGCCCGGCAGGAGGCGGCCCCCCATCAACCTGTAGCCGAAGGGCGAGAGATCGGGCGCGGCCAGCTTGCGGCCGAGCCGCTTGGAGAGCCACTGCAGCAGATGGGCCTCCTGCTGCACGCCGACCTCGACCGGATGGGCAACCTCGACGACGAAGGTGCGATAGGCAGCCTTTGCGCCCTGGGCGACGCTGACGGTGGGCGCAGGCGCCAGGGTGGACGGCGCAATCCGGTTGGCGAACCAGCCGGCCGTCACGCCCGCTGCGAACAGCGCGATCGCCGCGGCGGCGGCGCGCGGCCACACTCTCGTCCACGAACTACGCCGTGCGGCGCGCAGTTGGGCGATCCGCAGCCGGGCCGGGATCGGTTCGGCGAACTTCGCTTCGAGGCGGCTGCGCAGGATCGCGCGCTGCCGCCGCTCCAGCGCAACGCGCTCGGCGAGTTCGGGATGGCTGGCCAGATGCGCCTCGACGGCCGCACGGCGTTCGCCGTCGAGCCGCTCGTCGACGAATGCCTGCAACTCGTCCTCGCCGATCGGAAACGCCTTCCCCGTCATTTCACTCTCCGCAGGAGCGTCGTGCGCCCCGTCTCCAGCAGTGCACGCAGCCGCTGGCGGCCGCGCGACAGGCGCGACATCACCGTGCCCGGGGGCACGCCCATGACCTTTGCCGCGTCGGCATAGGAAAGATCCTCGACGCCCACCAGCAGCAGCAGCGACTTCTGTTCTTCCGGCAGCTGGTCGAGCGCCGCCAGTATGTCCTGGACCTCGATGCCGCTTTCCTGCTGCGCGGCACTTGCGGGAGTCGTCGCTTCGTCGAGTTCGACATGGGTGCCGCGCCGCTGTCCCTGGCGCAGTCCCGACACATGGAGGTTGCGCTGGATGGTGAACAGCCACGCCCTGAGATCACCATCGCTGCGGCGCAGCGACCAGCGCGACAGCGCGCGTTCCAGCGTGTCCTGCACCAGGTCGTCGGCCGCGTCGTGATCGCGCAGCAGCGCATAGGCGTAGCGGCGCAGCGCCGGAATCAGCGGTTCGAGCAGGGCTTCCGCATCGGCCATCGCATCACTCTACATGAGGACGGCGCCGGCCGATCGGGACCGGCGCCTTCCGCGCGCGCTACTTGGCGATGTGCCAGGCCCCGTTCAGGAAGCCGTCGCCCGTCTTGTCGCCGGGCTTGGTGTCCTTGGCGAAGGCATAGACGGGCTTGCCCTTGTAGGCCCACTGCTTCAGCCCGTCGTCGCGCGTGATGATCGTCCAGTCTCCCGAGGCCCTGGCGCCGTCGGCGACGAGGGCCGGGGGCCAGTTCGTGGCGCACGGGCCGTTGCACACCGACTTGCCCGGCGTGGTGTCCTTGTCGAACGTGTAGAGCGTCATGCCCTTCGCCGTGACGAACATGCCGTCCTTCTTCGCAGGCGGTGTGGCGGAGGCCGGTTCGGCGGCGAAAGCGGTGCCGGCGGCGAGAAGCGCCAGGGCGGCGGTGGCGGCGAGGATCGACTTCAACATTCACAGGCTCCCTTGCAGTCTTGGTCTGCAGATGAGAGACGCCGACGCGTGTTGGCTTATTCCCGCACGCCTCCGAAAAATCTCGACGTGTCGATCGATGGGCGCCATGTCGGGTGCACAGGAGGTGTAATTGCGGCACGGCCTCTCTAGAATGACGCCCTGCCCCAAACCGTCGACGGACCGCAAACGTGCATCACGAAGCAGCGTTGATCTCCACCATTGCCATCGGCTTCGTGCTCGCCTTCGGCTTCGGCTACATCGCCGACCGGCTCAGGCTGCCGCCGCTGGTCGGCTATCTGGTCGCCGGAATCCTGATCGGCCCCTACACGCCGGGCTTCGTGGCGGATGCCGGACTGTCGGCCCAGCTCGCCGAAGTGGGCGTCATCCTGCTGATGTTCGGCGTCGGCCTGCATTTCTCCGCATCCGATCTTCTCGCCGTGAAGGGCATCGCCATACCGGGCGCGATCGGCCAGATCGTGCTGGCGACGCTGCTCGGCATCGGCCTGTGCTCGCTGTGGGGCTGGAGTTTCGGCACCGGCCTCGTGGTCGGTCTCAGCCTGTCCGTCGCCAGTACGGTCGTGCTCCTGAAGGCGCTGGAAGAGCGCAACATGGTCGACAGTCCCAACGGAAGGGTCGCAGTGGGCTGGCTGATCGTCGAGGACCTGGCGATGGTGCTGGCGCTGGTGTTGCTGCCGGCCTTCGCCGAACTGCTGGGCGGCAAGCCGACCCAGGGCCATGCCCCGTCGGACATGCCGATCGCGCTGGAACTGGCCATCACTCTCTCCAAGGTCGCGGCCTTCGCCGCCATCGCCATGCTGATCGGGCCGAAGGTGGTGCCGTGGATGCTGGCGCGCGTCGCCCGCACCGGCTCGCGCGAGCTGTTCACGCTGTCCGTCCTCGCAGTCGCGCTCGGCATCGCCTACGGCTCGGCGAAAGTCTTCGGCGTCTCGTTTGCGCTCGGCGCCTTCTTCGCGGGCGTGGTGCTGAGCGAGTCCTCGTTCAGCCACAAGGCGGCCGCCGACTCGCTGCCGCTTCAGGACGCCTTCTCGGTGCTGTTCTTCGTCTCGGTCGGCATGCTGTTCGATCCGGCCATCCTCTACCGCTCGCCCGGCGCCGTGCTCTCGGTGCTGGCGCTGATCATCCTCGGCAAGTCGCTGATCGCCTTCGCCATCATCTTGCTGCTGCGCTATCCGATCGGCACCGGCCTGGTCGTGTCGGCGAGCCTGGCGCAGATCGGCGAGTTCTCCTTCATCCTGATCGCGCTCGGCATCTCGGCCGGCCTGGTGCCGAACGAGGCGCGGGATCTCGTGGTCGGCGGCGCGCTCTTCTCGATCATGCTCAACCCGCTGGTCTTCCATGCTGTCGGGCTGCTCCAGAAGCGCATCGCCCGCCCGGCCGGCACGGCCTTCTACGGCCAGAGTCGCTACGAGGCGCTGGGCCGTCAGCTCGCGATCATCAAGGCCCGCCAGGAAGAACGGTCGAAGGCCCAGGAGCTGAAGCTGAACAGCCTGCTGGAACTGTTTCCGATGCTGCAGCTCGTCGGGCGGCAGGACCAGGAATCGCTGTTGCTGATGTTCCGCCCGAAAACGGCCGCGCCGGGCGACCGGGTGATCCGCACCGGCGATCGTGGTGACGGCATGTATTTCATTTCGTCCGGGTCCGTCGAGGTGCATGTCGCCGACCGCGTCATCCGCCTCGAGCCGGGTGCCTATTTCGGCGAGATGGCGCTGCTCACCGGCGAGCGGCGTACCGCCGACGTGATCGCCGTCGACTTCTGCCAGTTCCTGGTGCTCGACCGGCGCGACTTCAACCAGTTCATGGCGCGCCATCCCGGCGTCCGCGCCGCCGTCGCCAGCATCGCCGAGGAGCGCCAGGCCATGAACCTCGCGCCGCCGCAGGCCGAGGGAGGGGACGGGCCGGCGGAGGCGGGCGGGGCCCACACCTGAGCACGCAGGATCAGCCGTTGCCGGTGACGCGTATCACGAGGTTGACCAGCCAGCCGACGGGCTCGCTCAGTAGCCAGCCGATCACGTTGAGGTCGATGCCGAGCTGGTTGCCGATCAGCGGCAGGATGAAGATCAGGCCGAGCAGGATCGGCATGCCATAGGGCTCCAGCCGGGCGAGCGGCAGTGCGAGACCGTCCGGCAGCAGCCCCACGGCGACGCGCCCGCCGTCGAGCGGCGGCAGCGGCACCATGTTGAACACGGCGAGCAGGACGTTGATCAGGATCGCATTCTCGATGTTCTGGATCGACCAGCGCGCGGCGTCGGGTGGCAGCAGGATGGCGAGATGCGCCAGGAGCCCCGCCGCCAGGGCCATCGCCACGTTCGTGGCCGGTCCGGCGGCGGCGACCCACACCATGTCGCGCCTGGGATTGTTCAGGGCCCGGAAATTCACCGGCACCGGCTTGGCGTAGCCGAACAGGAAGGGTGCGCGCAGGAAGATCAGCAGGCCCGGCAGCAGGATCGTCCCCACGGGGTCGATGTGCTTGAACGGATTGAGCGTCACGCGACCCTGCTGCCAGGCGGTGCGGTCGCCGAATCGCAGCGCGACGAACCCATGCGCGGCTTCGTGCAGCGTGATCGCGAGCAGGGCCGGGATCACCCAGGTGGAGATGGTGTAGATGGTTTCGCTCACGGGCAATCCGCCTGTTGTATCCGCTCTTGCTTGGTTTACCGTCCGGCCATGTTCGCCAGACTGACATTCCTGCTCGCTCTGCTTTGCGCGACACCTGCGCTGGCCCAGCAGAACGTGCGCGTTCCCGTAGAGCAAGGGGGGCGCACGGTCCAGCTGGCGGCGCAGCTGTTCCGGCCGGCCAAGGCGGCGGCGGATGTCCCCGCGGTCGCCGTGTTCCACGGCTGCGGCGGGCCGGGACAGAACACGGCGCGCATGGCGGGGCTGCTCGCCTCCTGGGGCTATGCGGCGCTGGTGGTCGACAGTTTCTCGGCGCGCGGCCTCAAGGATGTCTGCGGGCGCAACTGGCCGACGCAAACGGCGGCCGAGGCGCGGGCCGGCGACATCGATGCGACGCTCGCCTGGCTCGCGAAGCAGCCGGGCATCGATCCGCAACGGCTGGCCTACATGGGTTATTCCTACGGTGGCGGCGTGACGATGCTGCGCGCTCTGTCGGGCAAGCCGGAAGACCGCACGCCCCCCGCGGCCCGTGCGGTCGTGCTGGTCTATCCCGACTGTGCGCTGGCCGATGCGCTGGGGCCGCGGCTCGCCGTGCGCCAGCCCACGCTCTTCGCGATGGGCGCGCTCGACGACTGGACGCCGGTCTCGCAGTGCCGGGCGGTGCTGGAGCGGGTGGTGCGCGGTCGCGAGCTGGTCGAAACGAAAGTGTACGAAAACGCTCATCACAGCTTCGATGCGCTGGGGCTCCCGGTGCGCTATCTCGACGGGGTTGGCAACCGCAGCAAGCCCGGCGGATGCTGCGGGGCGCATTACGGCGCGCACGAACCGGCCTGGAAGCAGTTCGTGATCGACGTGAAGGCCTTCCTGGAGAAGGCGCTGAAGCCATAGGTCGGGCCGGCGGGGGCGGCATGCGTTCGACGGTATGGGTTGGCGGATTGGCGGCCCTGTTGTTGCCCGTGGTCGCCGGGGCCCAGGAGGTCTCCGGCAGGGACGGTGTGCGTCATGTCGGCAAGGTCCACAACCGCTTGCGCGCGGCCGAGGCGCGCGAACAGTACCTCCTCGAACATCCCTTCGACGATGCCTCGCGGCGCTATGCAGAGGCGAAGAGAGAAATCCTCGACTCGACCGGGACTTCTATTCGTTGACCTCGTCGGTCCTGAGCCAGTGGGGTGCGCCGGGCAGCGCCTATGGTGCGGTCCAGGCCCAGTTCTCCCCGGTGCTGAACTGGCGGATGTACGACGATCCGGGGATCGGCGCCGGCTCCTTCCAGTTCGCCTATCTCGCGACGCAGTACTGGTCGGGCCAGACCGGCGTCAGCCTGCAGAACCGGCTCGGCCTCGGCAGCCAGGTCAACGACTATCCGGCCAACCAGCTCACCTTCGCGCAGGTGAGCTACACGCACGACTTTCCCGGCCATGTCGTGTCGCTGACGGTGGGCCAGTATCCGTTCTCGAATTTCGACAGCAACGCCTACTCCAACAACGAGCAGGTCAACTTCATCAGCTATTCGCTCGCCCAGAACGGCAGCCAGAACTACTCGCAGGGCAGCCTCGGCGCCTACGTGCAGATCAATCCGACGCAGCAGCTGACCTTTGCCGCGGGTTTCCAGGACGCCAACAACGTACTCCCCTCCAACTACATCCAGTTCAATACGGTGGGGCAGGGCCAGTATTCCTGGTTTCTCTACGGCGCCTGGTCGCCCGCGACGGGACTGCTGCGCCAGGGCAGCTATTCGCTGCTCTACTACAATCTGCCGAGCGTCGGGATGCAGCCGCAGGCCAGCTCCGGCCTGTCGTTCAACGCCTCGCAGCCGTTCGGCGATAAATGGGGCGCGTTCCTGCGCGCCAATACCGTGTGGAATTCCAGCCAGCCCATCCAGTCGTCGATCGCGGCCGGCGCGGTCTACAACGACCCGCTGGGGCGCGCGCCGCTCGACCAGATCGGGCTCGGCTTCGCGTGGAACAGGGTCAACCAGGCGCTCTATGCCGGCACCTTCGCCCGTGCCAGCGAGTCGATGGTCGAACTCTACTGGTCGTGGTCGGTCCGACACCTGTTGATCACGCCGGACCTACAACTCTACTTCCAGCCCGCCCTGACACCTGCCGAGCAGGTGGCGGCGGTCTTCTCGCTGCGCGTGACGGTGCTGTTCTAGTCTGACAAAAGGACGGGATGGGAAAGACGATCTGGCACTGTCACATCGCGATGTCGGTCGATGGCAAGATCGCGCGGGCCGATGGATCGTTCGACTGGCTGGAGCGCCATCCGCCGCAGGAGTTCGGCTTCGACGCGCTGATGGCGGGCATCGATGCGATCCTGATGGGGCGCGACACCTACGAAGTCATGCGCCGCTTCGGCGAATGGCCCTATGGCGACAAGGCCACTATCGTCATGACGAACCGGCCTCTGGCCGATGCGCCGCCCGCGGTCGAGGCGCGCTCGGGCGATCTCGCGGTCGTCGCCGCGGAGCTCGAAGCGCGTGGATATCGGCGCGTCTGGATCGAAGGCGGCGCGCAGGTGATCCGCGGCATGATCGCGGTCGGCAAGCTGGACGTGCTGGAGATGGCGATCGTGCCGATCGTGCTGGGAGACGGTATTCCGCTCATCGCGCCGGGCACGCCGGAACTGAAGCTGGCGTTGAAATCGTGCGAGCCGCGCAGCGCTGGCGCACTGCATGTCGTCTACGAAGCGACACGTTAGAACCATCTCGTGACTGCGGGAACAGCGCGGGGGGCGGCGATTGTGCCGGGGGCGTTCGTATGTTCATATTCCTAGGAGTTCGACGTCACGACTTGTGTAAGTAAGCCGACGAACTGCCATTCGCTCGACGTTTGCTGATGCTTTTTCCTGAGACCAGGCGAAGGAGCGGCCGTGACGATACCGAATGTTCTGATGATCTTCCCGCGCTTCAATCCCAACTCCTTCTGGAGCCTGCAGGCGGCTTGCGACATCTACGGGGCGCGCTGTCCGGCGCCGCCGCTCGGGCTCATCACGCTCGCGGCGCTGCTGCCGCGCGACTGGAACATCAGGCTGGTGAACCGTAACGCCGAGGCGCTCGATCCCGCCGACCTCGCCTGGGCCGACATGGTGATGACGGGCGGGATGCTGCCGCAGCGCGTCGATTCGCTCGAGGTCATCCGCATGGCGCAGGCGGAGGGCAAGCCGGTGGTGGTCGGCGGGCCGGACGCCATGTCCAGCCCCGAAGCCTTCGAGCATGCCGATTTCCTGGTGATCGGCGAGGCCGAGGGCGTCATCGGGCAGTTCGTGGAGGCGTGGAATTCGGGCGCAAGGTCGGGGCGCTTCGAGGCCGAGAAGTTCAAGACCGACATCACCGCGAGCCCGATCCCGCGCTTCGACCTCCTCAATTTCGATCACTACCTCTTCATTGGCGTGCAATTCTCGCGGGGCTGTCCGTTCAATTGCGAGTTCTGCGACATCATCGAGCTGTTCGGCCGCGTGCCGCGCTCCAAGACCGTGCCGCAGATGCTGGCCGAACTGCAGGCGCTGCACGATGCCGGCTATCGGGGGCATGTCGATTTCGTCGACGACAATCTGATCGGCAACAAGAAGGCGTTGAAGCAGTTCCTCCCCGCGCTCGAGGCCTGGCAGAAGAGCACCGGCTATCCCTTCATGTTCTCGACCGAGGCCTCCATCAACCTCGCCGACGATGCCGAGCTGCTCGACATGATGCGGCGCGCGAATTTTTTCGCGATCTTCGTCGGCATCGAGAGTCCCGATACCGCGACCCTCGTCTCGACGCGCAAGAAGCAGAACACCCGCCGCAGCCTGGCCGAGAGCGTTCACAGGATCCACGCGGCGGGCATGATGGTGATCGCGGGCTTCATCGTCGGCTTCGACACCGAGGAGCTTCGCGTCGCCGAGACGATGATCGAGTGCATCGAGGCGACCTGCATCCCCGTCTGCATGGTGGGCCTCCTGACCGCCCTGCCGACCACGCAGCTCACGCGCCGCCTCGAGAAGGAAGGCCGCCTGCTGCCCTTTGCCGACCAGACTCTCGGCGACCAATGCACCGCGGGGCTCAATTTCGTGACGCGGCGGCCTCGCATCGACATCCTGAAGGACTACAAGGCGATCCTCGAATCCGTCTATCGGCCGGCCGCCTACTTCGAGCGCGTCCGCCGCTCGGGCCTCAACCTGCGGCGGCCCAGCCATCCGGTGACGGCCCGGCCGGTCGTCTCGCCGCGCGACCGCAACACGTTGCTGCGCCTGATGTGGAGAATGACCGTCACCCATCCGTTTCTTGCCCGGCATTTCTGGCGAACCTTCCTCGACGTCGCGCGGCACAATCCCTCGGCCCTCGAGGTGGTGGTCATCCAGATCACGCTCTACCTGCATCTCGGGCCCTTCGCGAAGTCGGTCGTCGCGGAGATCGATCGTCAGATCGAGATACTCGAACTCGAGCGGCAGCCGTCGGCGCACGATGCTGGCGTTCTGCAGCGGGCCGTGTAACGTCGCCTGCCTCGTCGACTCTCGAGGCCTCGATGATTCGAAAAGCGACCCGCGCCGACCGTCCCCGCATTTTCGAAGTGCGCCTCGCCGTTCGCGAGAACCAGCTCGGCGCCACGTCCCTGGACAAGGTCGAGGCGACCGCCGACTGGATCTTCGAGAACGCGACCTTCTGGGTCTGGGAGGAGGACGGCGCCGTGCAGGGGTTTTCCGTCGCCGATCCCCGCGACGGCACGATCTTCGGGCTGTTCATCCATCCGGACTACGAGGGCCGTGGACTTGGCCAGGCCCTGCTGCCGCGCGCCTGCGAGGATCTGCGGGTCGCGGGCTTCGCCGAGGCGACCCTGACCACCGGGCCCGGCACGCGCGCCGAGCGCTTCTACCGGGCCAATGGCTGGAAGGAGACCGGCCGCCAGGAAGACGGGCAGATCATCTTCCGGAAAGCGCTGTAACGGCGCGCCGCAGCGCCGCGCGCGCCAGCAGTCGCGTCGAATCGAGCGTCGGCAGGGGCGAGTTGCCGTCGTTCATGATCAGCGGAATCTCGGTGCAGCCCAGCACGACCGCGTCGCAGCCAGCCGCCTTCATGCACGCCATAACGCGCTGGTAGGCGGCGACGGCTTCCGGCCTGAAGATGCCCCGGACCAGCTCGTCCATGATGATGCGGCTGGTCTCGTCGCGCTCGGCCTCGGTCGGGCGCTGCCAGGCAAGTCCACGGGCCTCGATCTTCTGCGGATAGACCTCGCTGTCGACCAGCCAGCGCGTGCCGGTGATGCCGAGCTTGCGGAATCCGCGCGCCGCCGCTTCGGCGGCGACCACTTCGGCGATGTGCAGCCAGGGCAGGGGAGAGCGTGGCAACACTTCGTCCATCGCCTGGTGGATGGTGTTGTCGGGACAGATCAGGAAATCCGCGCCGGCGCGCGCGAGCTTGTGAGCCGAGGACAGCATCAGCCGGGCGACGCCGGCGCGGTCTCCGCGTTCCAGGCACGCGACATAGTCGGCCAGCGAGTGGGTGTGCAGCGAGACTTCGGGATGCGCGTGCGGGCCGAGCAAGGCGGCGCCTTCGACGCAGATCGTCTTGTAGCAGAGCGCTGCGCCCTCGGCCGAGCACGCGACGATGCCGATATGCCGGGTCATGGTCAGCCCTTGGCGCGCGGATGGGCGGCGCGATAGACGGCGGCGAGGCGGGCGGCGTCGACGTCGGTGTAGCGTTGCGTCGTCGACAGCGACGCGTGCCCCAGCAGTTCCTGGATCGTGCGCAGGTCGCCGCCGGCGCCAAGCAGGTGGGTGGCGAAGGAGTGGCGCAGCGCGTGCGGCGTCACGCTTTCGGCGAGGCCGAGATCGCGGCGGATCTCGCGCACCCGCTTCTGCACGATGGCGGGATCGAGGGCGCCGCCGCGCGCGCCCATGAAGACGCGGTCCGACGGTTTCGCCGCCGCGAGCCACGGGCAGGCGGCACGGTATTTCCGCAGCGCCTGCAGCGCCTGCGGCAGCAGCGGCACCAGCCGCGTCTTGTTGCCCTTGCCGGTGACGGCGAGCGTGTCGCGGCCGCTCTTCAGCAGCTCGTCGACCTCCCCCTTGGTGAGCGCCAGCGCCTCGCCAATGCGCAGCCCCGCGCCATAGAGCAGGATCAGCACGGCGGCGTCGCGCAGGTCGATCCACGGCGCGCGCTCCCGGTCGGGCTCGGCGGCCAGCACGTCCTCCATGTCGCGCTCGCTCAGCGCCTTCGGCACGGCGCGCGGCAGCTTGGGCGTCTGGATGGTGGCGATGCTCG
The DNA here is from genome assembly GCA_046296475.1 of Reyranella sp. Lineage (GTDB taxonomy): Bacteria > Pseudomonadota > Alphaproteobacteria > Reyranellales > Reyranellaceae > Reyranella. The sequence goes on along the minus strand of JBKBLH010000016.1, from coordinate 54,965 downwards.
CATTGTGCGCGAGCCCGTTCTTGTCGAGGAAGCGGAAGAAGGAGCGCACTGAGGAGAAGGCGCGGGCCGTCGAGGAGCGCGCCAGCCCCTGGCGCGAGCGCTCGGCCAGCCAGGCGCGGAACTCTGCGGGCTTCAGCCGTGCGAGTGCTTCGAGCGTCGGCGCCTCGTCGAGATAGGCCGACATGAAGCCGAGGAAGGTCGCGACGTCGTGCTCGTAGGCGATGAGCGTGTGGTCGGCGAGGCGGCGCTCGCTCTTCAGCCAGTCGCGCCACGCCGCCTTAGCGTCTGCGACACTCACCTCGAGGCTACTCGGGCAGGTCGAGCCAGGCGCGAATCGTGTTCTCCAGCACCTTCGACAGGAAGAACAGCAGCTCGGTCGCCATCTCCGGCCCGAACGCCTCTGGATCGCGGGCGCCGAAGCACATGACGCCGTCGGGCGAACCCGACGAGACCTGCAGGCGCATGAGGACATCGGACTTCACGAAGCGCGCCACGTCGCCGAAGAACGCCTCCTCGCCCACGATGTCGGAGCGCAGGCGGGCATGCTTGTCGGGGCCGATGGCGGCATCGATGGCGCCCGGTGCCAGCACGTAGACGCCGCGCACCGGCACGCGCTTGGGCGCATCGGCATTGGCCTCGATCGCGAGCGTGATGAAGTCGACGTCGAGCAGCTCGGGCAGCTCGTGCGTCACGACATGGATCATCTTCTCGAAGGTCGTCGCCTGGATGATGCTGATGACCGCGGCCTGGATGCGGTTCTGGACGATCTGGTTCTGCTTGGAGTTGGCGATGATCTCGGTGCGCTCGACCTTGAGCTTCTCGATCTCGCCGCGCAGGCGCTTCAGGATCGCCTGCTGCATGTCGATGACGCCCGGTCCCTGGACCCGCGGCGTGACGCCCATCTCGGCCGCCAGCTCGCCATGCTTGTCGAAGAAGTCGGGATGGGCCCTGAGATAGGCCACGACGTCGTCGGCGGTGATCAGCTTCACCTGCCGGCCCGAGCCGTCGGGCGCCGGGATCGTACCGTCATTGGCCATGCGCCCGTCTCCGGGTCAGAGGATCGACTGGCCGGTCTTGGCCCAGTCGTCGAGGAAGGCCTTGAGACCGTTGTCCGTCAGCGTGTGCTTGAACAGCTGGCGCAGCACGTTGGGCGGCAGGGTGCCGACATGCGCGCCGAGCTTGGCGGCGGCGATCACGTGCTGGGTGTGACGGATCGAAGCCACCAGGACCTCGGTCTTGAAGTGCGGGTACTGGCGATAGATCGTCATGATCTCGCCGATCAGATGCATGCCGTCCTGGCCGATATCGTCGAGCCGGCCGACGAAGGGCGAGACGAAGGTGGCGCCGGCCTTGGCGGCCAGCAGCGCCTGCGCCGCCGAGAAGCACAGCGTGACGTTCACCATCGTGCCTTCGGAGGTGAGTGCCTTGCAGGTCTTGAGACCGTCAGGGGTCAGCGGCACCTTCACGGCGACGTTCTTCGCGAGTTTGGCGAGCTTGCGTCCTTCCTCCAGCATCGTCTTGTGATCGGTCGCGACGGTTTCGGCGCTGACCGGGCCCGGGACGATGGCGCAGATCTCCTTGATGACGTCGAGCATCTGGCGGCCGGACTTGGCGATCAGCGAGGGATTGGTCGTCACCCCGTCGAGCAGGCCGGAGGCCGCCAGATCCGTGATATCGGCGACATCGGCGGTATCGACGAAGAACTTCATATAAACTACCCCAATGGCCAGTGGTTCGGACTCGCCTGTTGCCACAATTTCTAGCGATTCCCCTTCGGAGCCACAAGCCAAGGGGATCGCCTCGTCGCGTCGCGAACCGGTGGAAAACACGATCAGGGTCCTGCTGCCGCTGCCGCTCGGCGATGCCTACGATTATCGCGTTCCGGAGGGCATGGCGTTGCTGCCGGGACATTTCGTGGTGGTGCCGCTGGGCAAGCGCGAGACCATCGGCGTCGTCTGGGGCGCGGGCACGGGCGGCGTCGCGCCGGAGAAGTTGCGCGACGTGATCGCGGTGCTTCCGGCATTGCCCATGGCCGATGCGATGCGACGCTTCATCGACTGGGTATCGGCCTATACGCTGATGCCTGCGGGTGCGGTACTGCGCATGGCGATGAGCGTGCCCTCGGCGCTCGAAGCGCCCAAGACCGAACTCGTCTACCGCCCGGCCGCGTCGACCGACGACACGGCGCTCAAGCTCACCGCAGCGCGCCGCCGCGTGCTCGAGCAATTGAAGGACGGACCGGCGATGACCGCGTCGGAACTGGCGCATCTCGCGGGCGTCGGCACGTCGGTCGTGAAGAGCATGGCGCAGGTCGGACTCCTCGAGGTGCAGGAACGCACCGTGCGCCGATCCTTTCCGCGGCCGGACGGGCTGCATGCCGGTCCGACCCTGTCGCCGGCACAGCGGATCGCCGCCGACGGACTCGTCGCGAAAGTGAAGGCGCATGCCTTCTCCGCCACCCTGCTCGACGGCGTGCCCGGCGCCGGCAAGACGGAGGTCTATTTCGAGGCGATCGCCGCCTGTCTGGCTGCCGGCCGGCAGGTGCTGGTGCTGCTGCCCGAGATCGCACTCACGGCGCAGTGGCTGAAGCGCTTCGAGGATCGCTTCGGTGCGCTGCCCTCGCCGTGGCATTCCGGCCTGACCGGCCTGGAGCGCCGCGAGACCTGGCGGGCCATCGCAGAGGGGAGGGTGGGGGTCGTGGTCGGTGCACGCTCCGCGCTGTTCCTGCCCTTTGCCGATCTCGGCCTGATCGTGGTCGACGAAGAACACGACACCTCGTTCAAGCAGGACGAGGGTGTCGTCTACAACGCGCGCGACATGGCGGTGGTGCGCGCACGGCTCGCGTCCGCGCCCATCGTGCTGGCATCGGCCACGCCGTCGCTCGAGAGTATCGTCAACGTGAAGTCCGGCCGCTATGGCGAGGTGCATCTGCCGGGCCGCCACGGCGGGCATCGACTCGCGACCCTGAAGGCCATCGACCTGCGGCGCACGTCGCCGCCGCGCGGGCGCTGGCTGTCGCCGCCCGTCGTCGAGGCCATGAAGGAGACGCTGGCGGCAGGCGAACAGACGCTGCTGTTCCTCAATCGCCGCGGCTATGCACCGATCACGCTGTGTCGCGCCTGCGGTTCCGGACTCGAATGTCCGCAATGTTCGGCCTGGCTGGTCGAGCACCGGTTCCGCCGCACGCTCGTCTGTCATCACTGCGGCTATTCCGAACCGCCGGCCCACACCTGCCGGCACTGCGGCGCGGTCGACCAGTTCGTCGCCTGCGGCCCCGGCGTCGAACGCCTGGCCGAAGAGGCGCTGGAACTGTTTCCCGAGGCGCGGCTGGAACTCTTCACTTCGGACAGCCTGATGAACCGCGACGAGGCGTCGGCCGCCGTCGATCGCATGGAGAAGGGCGAGATCGATATCCTGATCGGTACGCAGATGGCGGCGAAGGGCCATCATTTCCCCCATTTGACCCTGGTCGCGGTGATCGATGCCGATCTCGGCCTGAACGGCGGCGACCTGCGGGCAGCCGAGCGGACCTTCCAGCTCCTCTACCAGGTGGCCGGCCGCGCCGGCCGCGACGGGCGGCCCGGGCGGGCGCTGATCCAGACGCACAATCCCGACCACCCCGTGATGCAGGCGCTGGTGTCGGGAGATCGCGACCGCTTCGTCGAGGTCGAGCTCCACGATCGGGCGACGGCGGGCATGCCGCCCTATGGACGGCTGGCCTCGCTGATCGTTTCCGGGCCCGATCCCGCCGCGGTGGACAATGTCTGCGCCGCGCTCGGCCGCCGGGCGCCGCAGGAGGCGGGCGTCACGATCCTGGGGCCCTCGGTCGCGCCGATGGCCCTGCTGCGCGGCCGGCACCGGCGGCGCTTCCTCCTCAAGGCAGCGCGCGATACTGCCGTGCAGCCCCTGCTGCACGCTTGGCTCGAACGGATCGGCCTGCCCGGTTCGGTGCGTCTGCAGGTGGATGTCGACCCCTATTCGTTCCTCTGAGACCCCCCGCGCCGAAAAACCGCTGTAGAACAGTGCTTTGCCGACGTTGCGCCGGGAAATGCAGCATGGTAGCAACGCGCGCTTTTCCGGGGTGGGGCGGCAAGCGACGCGGGGCGTTCTGCTGAAGAAAAGCGAGTAAATTCAATGGCTTGCCGGCTGCGTTCCGCAGCAGGGGGAAGGCTCTCGACGTGACCACCGCAACCACCGGCGTTGCCGGACGCTACGCCAGCGCCCTTTTTGAGCTCGCGGACGGCTCCAAATCCCTGGATCAGGTCGCGCAGGACCTCACCACCTTCCGCAAGCTCGTTGCCGAGAGCACGGATCTCGCGCGCCTTATCGCCAGCCCGGTCATTCCGCGCGCCCTGCAGGGCAAGGCGTTGCTCGCCGTGCTCGACGCCGCCGGCATTTCCGGTCTGACCCGCAATTTCGTCGGTACTGTGGCCGCCAATGGCCGCGCCCGGGACCTGCCGGCCATGGCCGCCGCGTTCCTCGCCGAACTGGCCGCGCGCCGCGGCGAGACCACCGCGACGGTCACCTCGGCCGTTCCGCTGTCGCCCGCCCAGCTGCAGCAGCTCAGCGATGCGCTGCGCTCGGTGCTGGGCAGCAACAAGGTTTCCATCGACGCGCGCGTTGAACCCGACATTCTCGGCGGTCTCGTCGTGAAGGTCGGCTCGCGCCTGTTCGATTCGTCCGTCCGCAGCAAGCTGCAGCGCTTGCAGCTTGCCATGAAGGGAGTCGCCTAATGGATATCCGTGCCGCCGAAATCTCGGCCATTCTGAAGCAGCAGATCGCCAATTTCGGCACCGAGGCCGAAGTCGCAGAGGTCGGCCAGGTCCTCTCCGTCGGTGACGGCATCGCGCGCGTCTACGGTCTCGACAGCGTCCGCGCTGGTGAGATGGTGGAGTTCCCCGGCGGCATCAAGGGCATGGCGCTGAACCTCGAGAGCGACAATGTCGGCGTCGTGATCTTCGGCGAAGACCGCACGATCCGCGAAGGCGACACGGTCAAGCGTACCGGCGCCATCGTCGACGTCCCGGTCGGCAAGGGTCTGCTCGGCCGCGTGGTCGACGGTCTCGGCAATCCGATCGACGGCAAGGGCCCGATCCAGTCGACCGAGCGCCGCCTCGTCGAAGTCAAGGCGCCCGGCATCATTCCCCGCAAGTCGGTGAACGAGCCGATGCAGACCGGCCTCAAGGCGATCGACTCGCTGGTCCCGGTCGGCCGCGGCCAGCGCGAGCTGATCATCGGTGACCGCCAGACCGGCAAGACCGCCGTCGCCATCGACACCTTCCTGAACCAGAAGGGCATCAACAAGGGCACCGACGAGAGCCGCAAGCTCTACTGCGTCTACGTCGCCGTCGGCCAGAAGCGCTCGACCGTCGCCCAGATCGTGAAGACCCTGGAGGACAACGGCGCGCTGGAATACTCCATCGTCGTCGCCGCGACGGCCTCCGACCCGGCGCCCATGCAGTTCCTCGCGCCCTACACCGGCTGCGCCATGGGCGAGTATTTCCGCGACAACGGCATGCACGCCGTGATCGTGTACGACGACCTTTCCAAGCAGGCCGTCGCCTACCGCCAGATGTCGCTGCTGCTGCGCCGCCCGCCGGGCCGCGAAGCCTATCCCGGCGACGTGTTCTATCTCCATTCGCGCCTGCTCGAGCGCGCCGCCAAGCTGAACGAGAAGAACGGCTCGGGCTCGTTGACGGCGCTGCCGGTCATCGAGACGCAGGCCGGCGACGTGTCGGCCTACATCCCGACGAACGTCATCTCGATCACCGACGGTCAGATCTTCCTCGAGACCGAGCTCTTCTATCAGGGCATCCGTCCGGCGATTAACGTCGGTCTGTCGGTCAGCCGCGTCGGCTCCGCCGCGCAGATCAAGGCGATGAAGCAGGTCGCCGGCACCATCAAGCTGGAGCTGGCGCAATATCGCGAGATGGCCGCCTTCGCCCAGTTCGCCTCCGACCTCGACGCCTCGACCCAGCGCCTGCTGGCGCGCGGTCAGCGCCTCACCGAGCTGTTGAAGCAGGGTCAATTCGCGCCGATGCCGGTCGAGGAGCAGGTCGTGTCCCTCTATGCCGGCACCCGCGGCTTCCTCGACTCGCTGCCGGTGAACAAGGTCAACGACTTCGAGCACCAGATGCTCGACGCCATTCGCGCCGAGGGCTCGATCCTCGCGTCGATCCGCGAGAAGCGCGAGATCGTCAAGGAGACCGACGACAAGCTGAAGGCGTTCCTCGGCGACTTCGTCAAGAAGTTCGCCTAAGGCGCCCGCAGGTTTAGATGCCCAGTCTCAAGACCTACCGGCTGCGGATCCGAAGCGTCCAGTCGACGCAGAAGATCACCAAGGCCATGAAGATGGTGGCCGCCGCCAAGCTGCGGCGCGCCCAGGAGCAGGCCACGGCGGCCCGCCCGTACGCGGAAGCCATGGACAAGATCCTGGCTTCGCTCGGCGCGAGCTTCCAGGGCGCGACCGGCGGCCCGCGCCTGCTGGCCGGCACCGGCTCCGATCAGGTCCACCTGGTCATCGTCGCCACCGGCGACCGCGGCCTCTGCGGCGGCTTCAACAGCACGATCGTTCGCGAGGCGCGGCGCCAGATCCGCGCCCTGCTGAACGAAGGCAAGACGGTCAAGATCTTCTGCGTCGGCCGCAAGGGCCGCGACCAGCTGCGTCGCGACTTCGGCTCTCTGATCGTCGAGACGATGACCGACCTCGGCCGCCCGCGCCTGTCCTTCGGCGACGCCCAGAAGGTGGCCGCGCGCGTGATGGAGATGTACGACGCCGGTGAGTTCGACGTCGCCAAGGTGGTGTTCAACCAGTTCAAGTCGGCGATGACGCAGATCGTCACCGTCCAGCAGCTGATCCCGCCGCCGATGCCGGAAGCCTCGGCCGCGCCGGCCGCCGCCGGCGGCGCGATCTACGAGTTCGAGCCGGACGAGGGCGAGATCCTCGCCGACCTGCTGCCGCGCAACCTCACCGTCCAGATTTTCCGCGTCCTGCTGGAGAATGCGGCGAGCTTCTACGGCTCGCAGATGACGGCGATGGACAACGCCTCGCGCAACGCAGGCGATGTGATCAAGAAGCTGACGCTGCAGATGAACCGTTCGCGCCAGGCGTCGATCACCAAGGAACTCATCGAGATCATCTCGGGCGCCGAGGCCATCTAGGCCGGCTGCCAGGCAATCGAAGGAAAGGGCTCCGCAATGGCTACCAACAACATCGGCACGATCACCCAGATCACGGGCGCGGTCGTCGACGTTCGCTTCGAAGGCGAGCTGCCGAACATCCTGAACGCGCTGCATGTGAACGCCGACGGACGCCTGGTGGTGCTGGAAGTCGCCCAGCATCTCGGCGAGTCCGAGGTCCGCACCATCGCGATGGACACGACCGACGGCCTGGTCCGTGGCGAGAAGGCGGTCGACACCGGCGCCCCGATCGCCATGCCGGTCGGCCCCGAGACCCTCGGCCGCATCTTGAACGTTATCGGCGAGCCGGTCGACGAGCGCGGCCCGGTCGGCAACAAACTGACCCTGCCGATCCATCGCAGCGCGCCGGAGTTCGTCGAGCAGTCGACGGAAGCGCAGATCCTGGTCACCGGCATCAAGGTCATCGACCTGCTCGCGCCCTACGCCAAGGGCGGCAAGATCGGCCTGTTCGGCGGCGCCGGCGTCGGCAAGACCGTGACGATCATGGAGCTGATCAACAACGTCGCCAAGGCGCACGGTGGTGTGTCGGTGTTCGCCGGCGTCGGTGAGCGCACCCGCGAGGGCAACGACCTCTATCACGAGATGATCGAGGGCGGCGTCATCAAGCTCGACGGTCCCGGCTCGAAGGTGGCGCTGGTGTACGGCCAGATGAACGAGCCGCCCGGCGCCCGCGCCCGCGTGGCGCTTTCGGGCCTCACCGTCGCCGAGTACTTCCGCGACGCCGAAGGCCAGGACGTGCTGTTCTTCGTGGACAACATCTTCCGCTTCACCCAGGCCGGTTCGGAAGTGTCGGCGCTGCTTGGCCGCATCCCGTCGGCCGTGGGTTATCAGCCGACCCTGTCGACCGACATGGGCGCCCTGCAGGAGCGCATCACCTCGACCAAGAAGGGCTCGATCACCTCGGTGCAGGCCATCTACGTGCCCGCCGACGACCTGACCGATCCGGCGCCGGCGACCTCGTTCGCCCACTTGGACGCCACCACCGTGCTCTCCCGCTCGATCGCCGAGCAGGCGATCTTCCCGGCCGTCGATCCGCTCGACTCGACCTCGCGCATGCTCGACCCGCGCGTCGTCGGCGAGGAGCACTACAACGTCGCCCGTTCGGTGCAGCGCGTGCTGCAGCAGTACAAGTCGCTGCAGGACATCATCGCCATTCTGGGCATGGACGAGCTGTCGGAAGAGGACAAGCTGGTCGTGAGCCGCGCGCGCAAGATCCAGCGCTTCCTCAGCCAGCCGTTCCACGTCGCCGAAGTGTTCACCGGCACGCCGGGCGTGTTCGTGAAGCTCGAGGACACGATCAAGGCCTTCAAGGCGATCGTCGCCGGCGAGTACGACGACCTTCCCGAGCCGGCGTTCTACATGGTCGGCACGATCGAGGAAGCCGTCACCAAGGCCAAGAAGCTCGCGGCCGAGGCGGCCTAAGCCCATGGCCAAGGTCTCCTTCCGTCTGGTGATGCCCGAGCGCGAGCTGCTCGCGACCGAGGCCGACATGGTCGTCGTCCCGGGCAGCGAAGGCGACTTCGGCGTCCTGCCGGGCCACGCCCCGCTGGTCTCGACGGTCCGCCCCGGCGTCCTCGAGGTCTACCAGGGCAGCAAGGTCGAGCGACGCTTCCTCGTGGCCGGCGGCTTTGCCGAGGTCACGCCGGAGCGTTGCACGGTGCTGGCCGACGAGGCCGTGCCCTTCGAACAGGTCACCGTCGCGCAGCTCGACGAGCGCGAGCGCAGCGCGCGGAACGACATCACCGATGCCGCTACGCCCGCCGAAAGGGCCGCCGCCGAGAAGAACCTGGGGATCGCCCAGGATCTGAAGCGCGCACAGGCCTTCTACGCCAGCCGCTGATTTCAGCGCTACTGCGCTATTTTTCAGTCGAGAAGGACCCCGGTCTGCCATTGAAAGGCGGGCCGGAGGTGTCTTTATTACGCTGGTAAGTCAACGCGCCGAGGGTGCTCGTTCATGGGTAACTGGACACTCGAGACGATTGCCTGGGATCGCTTCGATGCTTCGAAGGTCGATCCCGAAATTCTCCGCAACATCAAGGCCGCGGCTCTGGTGGAGCGGAACGGCGGCGACTACGGCATCTATCTCGGCCGGGTCTTCGTCGACGATCCCGAGTTCATGCGCGCCGTCGAGAATTGGGTGGTCGAGGAAGTCCAGCACGGAATGGCGCTGGGCCGCTGGGCGCAGCTGGCCGACCCGTCATGGGATTTCGATGCGGCCTTCGAACGGTTCCGGAGCGGCTATCAGGTGCCGCTCCATGTCAGCGAATCGGTGCGCGGCAGCCAGGCCGGCGAAATGATCGCGCGCTGCATCGTGGAGACCGGGACCAGCTCCTACTACAGCGCCCTCAAGGACGCGACCGAGGAGCCGGTGCTGAGGCAGGTCTGCCAGAAGATCGCGGCCGACGAGTTCCGCCACTACAAGCTCTTCTACGAACACCTCAATCGTTGCCTGAAGCGCGACCGGCTGAACCGCTGGGCCCGGCTGCGCATCGGCTGGGGCCGCCTCGCCGAGAGCGAGGACGACGAACTCGCCTACGCCTATTTCGCCGCCAACGAGCCGACCGGCGCGGTCTACGACCGCAAGCGCAATATGCAGGCCTATGCGAGACGCGCCTATCCGCTCTACCGCCCGACCCACGTCCAGCGCGCCATGGCCATGGTGCTGAAGGCGGTCGGGCTGGAGCCGCAGGGCCGCCTCAACAACCTGATGACCCGCGCCGGCCTCTGGTTCCTGCGCCGCAACGCCGCCAAGCTGGCGTCGCAGGGGGCGTAACCGCAAGAGAAAAGGTCCCTCGCTTACGCTCGCGATGACACCGGGTGGCGTGACCACAATGCCCTGTCATCCCGAGCGTAAGCGAGGGATCTTTCGTTTTCTTGGCCTCAGATCAGATCCGCGAACTCTGCGAACACCGCGTCGTAGACGGCGCGCTTGAAGGGCACGATCAGCGTCGACAGTTCGCCGGGGGCGATCCAGCGCCACGTCGCGAACTCCTGGTCATGGGCGTGGATGTCGATGTCGGCGTCCGTGCCGGTGAAGGCCAGCGCGAACCATTTCTGTGCCTGGCCGCGCCAGCGGCCCTTCCAGTAGGCCGGCCGCCGCTCCTCCGGAACCTCGTAGGAGATCCACGCGGCGCTCTCGCGCAGCAGCAGCGCCTTGGTCGTGCCGACCTCCTCGTGCAATTCGCGGCAGGCGGCCTCCACCGGCGTCTCACCCTCGTCGATGCCGCCCTGGGGCATCTGCCAGGCATCCGGCTGGTTGATGCGACAGCCGACGAAGACGCGGCGGTCCGGCGCGATCAGCATCAGGCCGACGTTGCGTCGATAGTCTTGGGGTGTGGTGGCGAGGGTCATGGCGCTCGTCAGGGACGAAGTTGAGCAGGCTGGGCCTGCAGGCGTGTCATGCAGGCGGTGCGGCACTCGAAATGCCCTATGACCGGCACGAAAGACAGGGCGGTCGTGCCCTCGTGGCCCTTGTACCAGGCGGCAATGGCGGTGATCGCCTCGTCGTCCGGCTGCATCACGCCGAACGCATGGCGCGGTGTGCGCCCCGGAGCGCTTTCGGCAACCCAGGCACCGAGCCGGTCGAGATTGCCGGCAACGCCGTCGCCCGCGAGCTTGTAGTCCAGCACGTCGGTGCTGCGGGCATAGCCCACTCCCAGCGCCTTCGTCAGGCGCTGGATCGGAGTCGCACCCGGCGCGGGATTGACCTCGATCAGCGCGAGACCCCGCTCGGCGATCTCCGCAACCAGCGGCCGCATCACCGTCTCCGATTGCGCCGCGCGACCGGGCGGCGAGATCACGAGACCGACATAGCCCTCGCCGCGCGCCAGGGCGGCGCGCAGCCGGCGCAGGTTCTCCGCCTCGTCGGCCGCGGCTTCGATCGGCCGGAGACCGCGCTCGGCCACGGCGGGATCGTCCATGGGCAGCATGAGGTAACTCTCGTGACCGAACGCGCGGGCCCGTGCCAGCCAGCGCGGCAGGTCGGGCGTGCCGGGCAGGAACGCCAGGCTGACTTCGGGCGGAAGGTCCTCGATGGCACGACGCATCGCGGCCTCGTCGAGGCCGACATTGATCACGAGAAGCCCGAGACGCGCCGGGGGTCCGGCCGGATCGAAGCGCCTCGCATGGGCGATCCACGGCATCCAGCCCGACGGTGCAACCCGGGGTAGGCGAAGCCCTTCCGGAGTCGTCTCGACCATCGCAGCGAGCTCTTCGGCCGGAAGGGTCCGGAATCCCGACGGCTTCGGCGGACGCTGCGGCAGCGGCAGGGACTGGATTTGCGGCGGGGCGGCCGTGCCGGCGTCTTCGACCGCGGGGGGTGGCGCCGAGGCCGCCTCGGCCGTGTCGACGATGTGCGGCGTGTCCGCGTCGAAGCCGCCGAAGGCGATGGCAGCGGACGCCGCGATCAGGCCGAAGACCAGAAGGTAGGCAGCGACCAGACCACGAGGGGCCGGCCGCTTCTTTGCCACGATCACGACGCGCCGGCTGGACCCGTCGCCGGACATGGTCAGGCCGTCATCCCGGAAGCCCGGTCAGTTGGCCTTGCTGCTGTAGAGCGAGATGCCGCGGATCAGGTCGGCCGCGCGCAGCAGCTGGTAGTCGGCGGCCTGCTCCTTCGGCGGCTCGTCCGGATCGACCGGCGCCGTCTGGGGCGCGGTCTGGCCGGCCGCCTTGTCGTCGGTCTTGCCGTCGGTCTTGCCGGCTTCGGGCTTGGCTTCGCCCGGCTTGGCCTGCGGCGGGGGCGGTGCCACCGGCTTCTCGTTCGGGTTGGTGATCGAGCGGCGCAGGTTTTCCTCGCGGAAGCTCGAACGCTGCTGGAGGTTCTCGATCTTCGCGGGCTCGACCTCGATGTCCGGCTTGATGCCTTCCTTCTGGATCGAGCGGCCCGACGGCGTGAAGTACAGCGCCGTGGTCAGGCGGATCGCGCCGCCGCCGGTCACCTGCATGATGGTCTGCACCGACCCCTTGCCGAACGAGCGGGTGCCGAGAACGATGGCGCGGCGGTGGTCCTGCAGCGCGCCGGCCACGATCTCCGATGCCGAGGCCGACCCGCCGTTCATCAGGATGACGATTGGCAGGCCGCCCGCGACGTCGCCGGGCTTGGCGTTCCAGCGCTGGACCTCGTCGTTCTTGCGCGCCTTGACCGAGACGATCTCGCCCTTGTCGAGGAAGGCGTCCGACATCGCGATGGCCTGGTCGAGCAGGCCGCCCGGGTTGTTGCGCAGGTCGATGATGTAGCCCTTGAGCTTGTTGCCGGCTTCCTTCTTGAGCTTCTCGACGGCGTCGAGCACGCCCGGGGTGGTCTGCTCGGTGAAGGAGGTGACGCGGATGTAGCCGATGTCGCCGCCCTCGAGGCGGAACTTGACCGGCTTCACCTTGATGGTCTCGCGGGTCAGCGAGACGTCGAACGGATCCTTGGTGCCGCGGCGGATCGAGACCTTGATCGGCGTGCCGACCTTGCCGCGCATCTTCTCGACGGCTTCCTGCAGGGTGAGACCCTGCACCGGCTCGCCGTCCAGCGCGAAGATCAGGTCGCCCGGCTGGATACCGGCCCGGGAGGCCGGGGTATCGTCGATCGGCGAAACGACCTTGATGACGCCGTTCTCCATCGTGACCTCGATGCCGAGGCCACCGAACTCGCCCTTCGTCTGGACCTGCATGTCCTTGTAGGACTTCGGGTTCATGTAGCTGGAATGCGGGTCGAGCGCGGTCAGCATGCCGTTGATGGCGTTCTCGATGAGCTGCTTTTCCTCGACCGGCTCGACGTAGTCGCGGCGGATGCGTTCCAGCACGTCGCCGAACAGGTTGAGCTGCTGGTAGAGCTCGCTCTTGTCGCCGCCGGAGGCCTTGGGATCGGCCTTGGTCTGCGCGAGGGCGGGGGTGGCCAGGAAAGCCACGGCCGTGGCGAGGGATGCGAAGCGCAGAAAGGTCATTTGTGTGCCTTCAAGAGGGAGTCGCCAGGGGCCGTGAGGGCCCGGCAATCCGGTGTTTCAGCGTGGGTGGGAGGATACAGGGGCGTCTTTGGCAGGATCAAGGCGCCGCGGTCCGGCGCCCCTTCACAAATCAGGCAGACGCCGCGGCCGCTGCGCGCGTCACGGTGAGGATTGCCGGTCGCGAGGCGGTCGACAGCAACGACGTGCCGGTCATTTCCGCAGGCTGCGGAACGCCCATCAGCGCCAGCATGGTGGGTGCGACGTCGGCCAGCTTGCCGTCGGCCAGCGAGTGCACCGACGCCGGGCCATTGAACAGCAGCGCGGGGACACGATTCAACGTGTGCTGGGTGTGTTTCTGATGCGACTGCTCGTCGTACATCTGCTCGGCATTTCCATGGTCGGCGGTGACGAACATGACTCCGCCGGCCGCCTCGATGGCCTGCATCAGACGTCCGAGGCAGCCATCGACGGCCTCCACCGCCCGGGTCGCCGCACCGAGATCGCCGGTATGGCCCACCATGTCGGTGTTGGCGTAGTTGACCACGATCAGGTCGAACTTGCCCGAGCCGATCGCCTCGACGAGCTTGTCGGTCACTTCCGGCGCGCTCATCTCCGGCTTCATGTCGTAGGTCTTCACCTTGGGCGACGGCACGAGGATGCGCTCCTCGCCCTCGAACACGCGCTCCTCGCCCCCGTTGAAGAAGAAGGTGACGTGCGCGTACTTCTCGGTCTCGGCGATCCGCAGCTGCTTCAGCCCCGCACGCGACACCGTCTCGCCGAGACCCATCCGGATGATCTCCGGCGGGAACAGGGTCTTCAGGAACGGGTTGAGCGCCGCCGAATACTCGACCATGCCGATCGCGGTCGCGAAGGCCACGACCCGGTTGCGGTTGAAGCCGTCGAACCGCGGATCGAGCAGCGCGGTCAGGATCTCGCGTGCGCGGTCGGAGCGGTAGTTGAACATCAGCAGGCCATCGCCGTCCTTCATGCCGGCATAGCCGTCGATCACGGTCGGCAGGACGAACTCGTCGTCGAGCTTGGCGGCATATCCCTTCTCGACGGCCTCCTTGGGCGCCGCGGCGGTCTCGCCCCGGGCATCGACCATCGCGTCATAGGCGAGCGTCACGCGCTCCCAGCGCTTGTCGCGGTCCATGGCGTAGAAGCGGCCGGTCACGGTCGCGAAGCGGATCGGCAGGCCGGGCTTGAGGCCCGCCTGGATATGATCGAGGCATTCCAGCGCGCTGCGCGGCGGCATGTCCCGGCCATCGAGGAAGGCATGGATCCACACCGGCACGCCGTGGCCCGCGACCAGGTTGGCGAGAAAGACCAGATGGTCCTGATGGGCATGCACGCCGCCGGGCGAGGCGAGGCCCATCAGATGCAGCGCCGCGCCGCTCTTCTTCAGCCGCTCGATCGTCTCGGCGAGGATCGGGCTCCGGGCGAGCGAGCCGTCCTCGATGGCGTTGTCGATGCGCGGCAGGTCGGGCACGGCCACCCGGCCGGCGCCGAGATTCATGTGCCCGACCTCGGAATTGCCCATCTGGCCCTTGGGCAGGCCGACGAAGGTCTCGGAGGCGTCGATCAGTCCCTGCGGGCAGGTCGCCACCAGCCGGTCGAAGTTCGGCGTGCGGGCGCCCAGGATGGCGTTGTTCGACAGATCGGTGCGATGACCCCACCCGTCGAGGATGCAGAGCAGGACGGGACGCGGAGCGGGAGACGCCATTACGATGCTTTCCGGATCTGGGGCTGGGCGCGTTCGACGGCGTTGAACTTGTTGGGGCAGCTCAGTTCGCGCGGATCGGTGTTGGGATTCTGGTCGGGCACCTCGATGGCGCAGAACACGAACTCGCCGCGCGGCTCGCCGTCGATGCTGACGTCATAGGTGTAGGTGCCGGGCGGATCGCCGGGAATGATGCACCAGGAGCGCTGCAGCACGCCGTCCTGCACCGTCTCCAGCATGCGCGTGGTCGCCTTGGTCTTGTCGGCGCTGACCTCGGTCTCGGGACCGGCGATCACCTGCTCGGCCGGCTGCGAGGTGGTCAGCACCTCCTTCAGCGACACGACCCGGTTGGGACCGCCGAGATACATCCGCCAGCCGAAGCAGGCGCGGTGGAACAGCAGCGGAATGGCGTTGGTCTCGTAGTGGCGCTGCTTGCCGTCCTCGCCGGTGATCGACACGTAGGGGATGCTGCGCACGGGCTTCGTCGGATTCGCCGACTGGGCGCTCGCGGCGCTCGAAGCGGCTGCCAGGAGGAGGGCGGACGTGGTGGCCAGGAGCCACCGGGGGAAGGGGTGCATGGCGCCAATGTAGCCCCGGTTTTTCGTCAGAACAGAGGCAAAATCGCCTTTTCAGGCGCGATGATAGGGATGTCCGGCGAGAAGTTGCTGGGCGCGGTAGATCTGCTCGGCCAGCATCCCGCGGGCCAGCAGGTGGGGCCAGGTCATGGCGCCGAACGACAGGACCAGACTGGCTTTCTTGAGCATGGCTTCGGTATGTCCGTCGGCCCCGCCAATCAGGAATGCCACGTCAGAGACCGAGCTGTCGCGCCAGCCGCTCAAACGGGCCGCGAAGGCCTCGCTGTCGAGCACCTTGCCGCGGCGGTCCAGCATCACCAGCGTCGCCCCGACCGGCGCCGCGTCGAGCAGCAGCTCGCCTTCGCGCTGCATGAGTTGGGCGGCCGGCAGCTTCCGCTTCTCCTCGATCTCGCGCAGCACGAGCGGCCAGCGGATGCGGCCGGCATAGTGCTCGTAGAGCTCCCGCTCCGGCCCGCGCGCGGCGCGGCCGATCGCGGCGATCGTGATCTTCAACCGAAGCTCACGCCGCCACCGTCACGAGGCGCGCTTGCGGCGGGCGGCAGGTTTGGCGGCCGCCTTCTTCACGGCCGTCTTGCGGACGGCGGGCTTCTTGACCGGCTTGGCGGCGGCCTCGTCCTCCAGCGCCCACATCTTTTCGAGCGCATAGAAGGCGCGCGCCTCGGGGCGGAAGACGTGGATGATCACGTCGCCGGCATCGACCAGCACCCAGTCGCCGGTCTGCTTGCCTTCGACGGGCGTGTAGCCGTGGCCGGTCTGCTTGAGCTTGTCGGCCAGATGCTCGGCGATGGCCACGACCTGGCGGGTCGAGCGGCCGGAGGCGATCACCATGTAGTCGGCAAAGGCCGACTTGCCCTTGAGGTCGATGACGACGACGTCCTCGGCCTTGTTGTCGTCCAGCGACTCGCGCACCAGCTCGAGGAGCGCGTCGGAGGCTTTGCTTCGATCGGGAAGCGTGCGGGTCTGGGCGGGGATGGTCTTTCCTTTCGTTCTGGTCCGTCGGGGCCGCCCGGCACGGATGGCCGTCGCGGAATGTTCATCCAACCTGCTCGGGATAAAGCACCAGGCCGGCGGCTCGCAAGTGGCCAGCTGCCGGGCCCGGTCCGCACCCAGGCGGAAACGGGCGAAGGTCCGCGGCACCGGCGAGGCCAGCGCGGCATGGCCCCAGCCGGGTCGAGCGAAGGCGGCAATGGGCACGGTCGCGAACAGGGTGCGCCAGTTCGCCCAGTCGACCAGCTGGGGCAGGATGTCGGCGCCCATCAGCCAGACGAACTTCGCGCCCCGGTAAAAGCGCTTCAGCGCCTGCACCGTGTCGAGCGTGTAGCGTGTGCCCAGCAGCAGCTCGGGCGCGCCGACGCGGATGCGCGGATGGCGGGCGATCTGGCGGGCGCGGGCCACGCGGGTCGAGAGCGGCTCCATGCCGTCGCCGCTCTTCAGCGGGTTCTGCGGAGAGACGACCCACCAGATCTCGTCGAGGCCGAGCCGCTTCAGCGCTTCCAGGCTGATGTGCCGGTGGCCGTCATGCGCGGGATTGAACGAGCCGCCCAGCAGGCCGATGCGCCGCGTCGTGGCAAGCGGCACGCCCGGCATCGGGTGCAGGCTCATGACGAGAGGCTCACGGGCGGAGCGTGCCCTTGCCGCGCACGATGTTCTTGTAGGTCGTCAGCTCGACCAGGCCGACCGGGCCGCGGGCATGCATGCGGTTGGTCGAGATGCCGATCTCGGCGCCGAGGCCGAACTCGCCGCCATCGGCGAACTGGGTGCTCGCATTGTGCATCACGATGGCGCTGTCGACCTCGCCGAGGAATCGCTGCGCCGTCGCTTCGTTGCCGGTGACGATCGATTCGGTGTGTTGGCTGCCGTAGCGCGCGATGTGGCGGATCGCGCCGTCGACGCCATCGACCGTGGCGACCGAGATGATCGGCTCGAGATATTCCGTGCGCCAGTCCTTCTCGGTGGCGGCCACCGCCCTGGGGTCGCGCTTGCGGACTTCCTCGTCGCCGCGCACCTCGCAGCCCAGCTCGTGCAGCCTGTCGAGCACCGGCTTGAGGTGCGTGTCGAGCGCGGCGCGGTCGATCAGCAGCGTCTCGGCGGCGCCGCAGACGCTGACCCGGCGCATCTTGGCGTTGGCCACGAGATCGCGCGCCATCGCGACGTCGGCGTCGCGGTCGACATAGACGTGGCAGATCCCGTCATAGTGGCGCAGCACCGGCACGCGGCTCTCCGCGGTCACGCGATCGATCAGCGAGCGCCCGCCGCGCGGCACGATCAGATCGAGCCAGTCCATGGCGCGCAGCATCTCGCCCACCGCCGCGCGATCCGTGGTCGGTACCAACGCCACGCAATCCTCGGGCAGGCCGGCGCCGGCGAGCGCGTGCCGCAGCAGCTCGACGATGGTGCGCGAAGAATGGAAACTGTCGGAGCCGCCGCGCAGCACCACGACATTGCCCGACTTGATGCACAGCGCGCCGGCATCGGCGGTGACGTTGGGCCGCGCCTCGTAGAT
The DNA here is from genome assembly GCA_046296475.1 of Reyranella sp. Taxonomy (GTDB): domain Bacteria; phylum Pseudomonadota; class Alphaproteobacteria; order Reyranellales; family Reyranellaceae; genus Reyranella. The sequence continues at coordinate 37,013 of JBKBLH010000016.1, read as the reverse complement.
CACGCCGATGACGCCGATCGGAACGCGCACCCTGCTGAGCGCGAGTCCGTTGGGGCGCTGCCATTCCTCGATCACCGCACCGACCGGATCGGGCAGGGCGGCGATGTCGTCGAGGCCTTTGGCCATCGCCTCGATGCGCGCCTCGTTCAGCAGCAGCCGGTCCTGCAGCGCAGCCGTCATGCCGGCGGCCTTCGCGGCCTCGATGTCGCGCGCATTGGCCGCGAGGATCGCTTCCTTCTCGGCACGGATCAGCCGCGCGCCCTCCAGGAGAGCGGCGTTCTTGGCGGCAGTCGGGGCGGTGCGCAGTGCCGCGGCGGCGGCCTTCGCGCGGCGGCCGAGCTCGGCGACGATCGCCACGACGTCTTCGGCGGCGGGCTTGGTCTGGACGTTCATCGGACGCTCCGTCTGTTCACTCGACCACGAGATCGTCGCGATGGACGATCTCGTCGCGGCCGCGGAAGCCCAGCAGCCGCTCGATCTCGATGCTCTTGCGGCCGGCGATGCGGCGCGCATCCTCGGCGGCATAGGCGACCAGGCCGCGCGCCAGCACCCTGCCGCCGCGATCCTTGACGTCGACTACGTCGCCGCGCCGGAACTCGCCCGCCACGGCGGTGACGCCGGCCGGCAGAAGGCTCTTGCCCGACGACAGCGCGCGCACCGCGCCATCGTCGACGATCAGCGTGCCCGCGGGCTTGAGCGACCCCTTGATCCACTTCTTGCGCGCCGACAGGGGCGAGGCCTCGGGCAGGAACCAGCTGCAGCGCGCAGTGCCGTGGATCAGCGCGCCCAGCGCGCCGACCTTGCGGCCGTCGGCGATCGCCATGCGGCAGCCCGCGGCCATGGCGATGCGGCCGGCCATCAGCTTGGTCACCATGCCGCCGTTGGACAGTTCGGACGCGGCGACGCCGGCCATCGCCTCGATCTCCGGCGTGATCTCGCGGATCTCGGGGATGAACGTCGCCGAGGCGTCGCTGCGCGGATCGCCGGTATAGAGACCGTCGATGTCCGACAGCAGGACCAGCGTGTCGGCCGAGATCATCTCGGCGACGCGCGCGCTGAGGCGGTCGTTGTCGCCGAAGCGGATCTCGTCGGTGGCGACCGTGTCGTTCTCGTTGATCACCGGGATGGCGCCCAGCCCCAGCAGCGTCGCCACGGTCTGCCGCGCGTTGAGGTAGCGGCGGCGCTCCTCGGAATCGGTCAGGGTCAGCAGGATCTGCGCGACGGTGATGCCATGCCGCGCCAGCGCCTCCTGATAGGCCTGGGCGAGGCGGATCTGCCCGGTGGCGGCGGCCGCCTGGCTCTCCTCCAGACGCAGCGTCCCCGACGCCAGCTTGAGATGGGTGCGGCCGAGCCGGACCGCGCCGGACGAGACCAGCACGACCTCGCAGCCGCCTCTGTGCAGGCGCGCCACGTCGTCGGTCAGGGCTTCGAGCCAGTCGCGCCGGACCTCGCCCTTCGTCTCGTCAACCAGGATCGAGGAGCCGATCTTGACGACCAGCCGCCGCGCGCCGGCCAGCGGTGTCATGCCGCGCTCTTGGCCGCGTCCCGGGAGGGCGCGCGCTGCCTGTCGACCAGCTTCATCAGCTCGTGCAGCAGCGGCTGGACGCCCTGGCCGGACACGCCGGAGATCACGTGCACCGTCTTGCGACTCGCCTTGGCGAGCGCCGAGCGCTTGGCCTCGATGTCTTCCGGCGTCATGGCGTCGGTCTTGTTCAGCGCCACCAGCTCCTTCTTGCGCGCGAGATTGCCGCCATAGGCCTTCAGCTCGCGGCGCACCGTGCGATAGGCGTCGGCGACGTCGTCCTGGGTGCCGTCGACCAGGTGCAGCAGGGCGCGGCAGCGCTCGACATGGCCGAGGAAGCGCGTGCCGAGGCCCGCGCCTTCATGCGCGCCCTCGATCAGGCCGGGAATGTCGGCCATCACGAACTCGCGCTCGCCCACCTTCACCACGCCGAGGCCGGGATGCAGCGTCGTGAACGGATAGTCCGCGATCTTGGGCTTGGCATTGGTGTTGGACGACAGAAACGTCGACTTGCCGGCATTGGGCAGCCCGACCAGGCCGATGTCGGCGATGAGCTTCAGCCGCAGCCAAAGCGCGAGCTCCTCGCCGGGCCAGCCCGGATCGGCGCGGCGCGGCGCGCGGTTGGTCGAGCTCTTGTAGTGCAGGTTGCCGAAGCCGCCGTCGCCGCCCTTGGCAATGACGACCCGCTGGCCGATCTCGGTCATGTCGGCCAGCAGCGTCTCGTTGTCCTCGGCGAAGACCTGGGTGCCGCGCGGCAGGCGCAGCACGATGTCCTTGCCCTTGCCGCCGGTGCGCTGGCTGCCCATGCCGTGATGGCCGGTCTCGGCCTTGAAGTGCTGGGCGTAGCGGTAGTCGATCAGCGTGTTGAGCCCGTCGACGCATTCGAGGATGACGTCGCCGCCGCGGCCGCCGTCGCCGCCGTCCGGACCGCCGAACTCGATGAACTTCTCACGGCGAAAGCCCGCGCATCCGGCGCCGCCGTTGCCGGAGCGGACGTAGATCTTGGCCTGGTCGAGGAACTTCATGGGATGGGGTCCAGAAACGAAAAGGGGGAACGGCGAGCCGCTCCCCCTTCACAAATCCAATGGGATGAACGGCGTTATTCGGCGGCGAGCGCCGGTGCCGGGATCACGTTCACTTCGACCTTGCCGCCCGAGCGGGTGCGGAAGGACACGACGCCGTCGCTGGTGGCGAACAGCGTGTGGTCGCGGCCGATGCCGACATTCTCGCCGGCGCTCATCTTGGTGCCGCGCTGACGGACCAGGATGTTGCCCGAGATCACCTTCTGGCCGCCGAAGCGCTTGACGCCGAGGCGCCTGCCGTCCGAATCACGGCCGTTACGCGACGAGCCGCCTGCCTTTTTATGTGCCATCGTCCTACTCCGGTCGCTCTGCTCAGGCGACGATCTGTTCGATCTTGACCACCGTCAGGTCCTGACGGTGACCGTTCTTGCGCCGCGAGTTCTGGCGACGGCGCTTCTTGAAGATGATCACGTGCTCGCCGCGGGCCTGCTTGACGATCGAGCCCACGACCTTGGCACCGGCGACGGTCGGCGCGCCGACCTTCTCGCCGACCATCAGCACGTCGGTGAACTCGACCTTCGCGCCGGCCTCGCCCTCGATCTTCTCGACCGTGAGCTGGTCGTCGGCGGCGACCGTGTATTGCTTCCCACCCGTGCGGATAACGGCGATCATGATGACACCCGGCTTGAGGTTCCCCGGCCAGAACTGCCGAAAAACACGAAAGAACGCGGCGGACCCACAGGGCCCGCCGAAGAAGCGCGGAATATACGCACGCCGGCCCTTGAGTCAATGTCGGAGACGGCCGGGTCGCTCCGCCGCCCGGACCGCCTCCGGAGGCCGAAAAGCCAGTCGTTTCAAGGACCTGGGCCCGGTCCGGGCCACCCCCGCGTCGCCCGGCGTGCGATTCCGGCCTTTTTTCCCGCATGCCGCACCGTTCCGCGCCGGAAGCTGTTGCTCCCCCAAGGTCGCCCGCCTATAACCCCGCGCTCGGAGAGGTGCCGGAGTGGTCGATCGGGACGGTCTCGAAAACCGTTGTGCGTGCAAGCGTACCGTGGGTTCGAATCCCACCCTCTCCGCCATTCACCGCCGATATGACAGTCTCTCCCGCCTTGGCGGGCCTACCCAAAGCCCAATAGCTGCGGACATTGCCCGCTGGACCTGTTGACCGGCATTGCCGTCCCAAGGGCCGTTTGGCTCTCTCTGCGGCCCATTCTCTCCAAAGCTGATGACTTCGGGATTTAGTACGCTTCTTGTAAGGGCCTGTAATAAAAAGCGAATCCGGAGCGTAGTTCTGCGTGTTTCGATTGTGCGGGCGGTCGGTCGCATGAACTGAGAGCCAACTATGTGTGCTCGGGGCAAGCCCTCAGCGGCTTCAATAACGTGTTGCAGCTGCACCAGTCATTCGGCAATGCCCTTGTGCGTCCAGTACTTGTGGGGGCTAGGTGGCGGTGGCATCTCGACGGGCGCTGCGCCCTCCTTACTCATATTGACCCGCAGGCCCTTCAGGCTTGCGGATGGCGTCTCGCCTTCGAGAAGGAATATGTTGATCGAGCGGGGGGTCATGAGGCTTTGTTTTGCTCATCCGTGACCCTGACATAGGTTACATAAAAGCCCTTGATAGTCCGGTGATCCTGAAGCCGATCGCCGAGTGAAAAGCCGTCCGTCTTGACCGGTGGCTGGAAAATATCGAGGCCTCGATCTAGGACAATCTTCCATCCAGTGTCTGTGACGATATCTCGGGCATGCGCTGCACCGGAAGTGTCGAAGGCATAGCTAAAATCGACCCCTGTGCCCGCGCAGGCCATCGTAATTGAATCAAGCAGTTCGCGCTGGCGGGGTACGTTCCCGTCGTCTGGCCCTGTCACGAGATGAATCAGGACCTGATCCTCCGGCTGCTTCCGGCGGATAACCATCTCGACGAATTCCATGACATTGCGGTGCTGGTAGAACAATCGGATATACGGATCCGTCACGATTATGCGGCTCGCTCCGTCGATATACGGCCCAAAAAGCTTGTCATAGCTGACGCCTTTGCGGCTTTCCGGAAAGACGTGATGGCCCTGAGCAAGCTCTGAAACAGGCTTGACCATGGGCATGGGCGAAGCAGCCGGCGCAGCCACGCCTCTATCTTCGGTGGACAGTGACTGCGTGCTGATGGCCGTCGCCGCGCCTTCGTTCTGATCCATGGCTGCCAGCGTCGGCTTTAAGTGATAGAATTGAGGGAATTCCTCTTCTTCAATGGTGGTAACGCGCCGTTTCGCACCGTCCGAACCGAGAAAATGGAAATCGACCTCGGGATAAGTGCTGTCGATCCGTGCTAGCTGGTCTTTGACTCGCTTACGGCTTTCCATCGCAAGCCGCAGCAGTTCCTCAACCTCAGCCTCCGTCTGGCTGCCATCAGGGAAGATCAGCTTAAGTAAACCCGAAACGGTCTTGTAGATTGCATCGCGATCCCGTGTAGAAATCCTCTCACTTACCTTGAAAAATTGATCGATCCGGTTCGAGAAATCTTCAGAACGCAGGTGTCGTAGGATCTCGGCAAGGTAGTCAACGATGAAGCCATACCCCTTGGTGAACATCTCACCGCGGATCACATCGATTTCCCAGCCGGGCAGATAGGCGTGCAAACGATCAATGAAGGCCGAATCGTGGAACTGGCTCGGTAGCGCCTCAAAAAGATCGCTGTTTTTAAGCATGAAAGGGACGTTATGGTCGGTGTTGCCCACGAAGGAAAAGCTTGCCTCGGCCCCCATCGGGTTGACACCGCGCGAGAATGACTTGTTGGCCATGTAATTTTTCATGATGTCGACCAGCGCCTTGTTCGCGGTCTTTTCGCGGCCTGCAAATTCATCGAAGGCCACCACATCCCAATAACCGACCAGACCGATGCGACCGTTCGAGTTGTTTACGAAGAGCTTCGGGATTGATACTTCACCCCCAGATATCAGCTGACCATGGGGAGAAAACTCCGAGTATATGTGCGACTTGCCGGTCCCTTTGGGGCCGAGCTCAATCAGGTTGTAGTTCCGCTCGACATAGGGGATCAGCCGTAGGAGTTGCAGCAGCTTGCTGCGCCGGCCAAAGGCCTCAGGTTTGAACCCAATGCTCTGCATCAGAAGATCGATCCACTCGTCGGTGGAGAAAGCGGACCGCCGCTCACGGTATTGGTCGTAGTCGACTTTAGCGATCTGGATTGGCTTGATCGTTTCCAGAATCCAGGGTGAAACTCGTGCGTCCTCTGTGAATTCGTATTGCACATCGGCGATGCACCAGACCCCGGTGACGAGCAACTTGGGATGCGCTTTCACCGTGCCGCTATCGACGGCGACCTTCTTGATAGCTAGGTTGTCGAACACGGCCTCGTAGCTATCGGTCTTTTCGTTGAGAGCGACGCTCACCTGGTCAATAACCTTGTAACGGCCCTTTTCCTTGATAGTCGACTGGATCAGTCCAGCCTCGCTTCGGTGTACATAGTGTTTGCGCAGGATGTCTTTGACAGTTTCGATACCGGTCTGGATCGAGGCTTCATCGTCGGTCGCGCAGTACTGTCCCAGCAGGTATTCCAACACATAAGTCGGTACGATTGCGTTGCCCTTGACCGACTTCACCAGGTCTTTTCGGACCACGAACCCCGCGAAATGCTCGTTGATTTTGGCGTCGAGGTCACTCATCCGCAGGCTCCTCAGAAATCAAAGTCGGTGGTTATGCCGCGTCGCAACTGAAAGTGATGGGTGGCATAATCCTGATAGTGGCTTGTTTTTCCGACCCGTTCGCGCAGCTTCAGTATGACATCCTGATTGTTGAAGCGGTCTGCGTTGCGCGAGAGAAGGAACTTGCGCGGCATTTCCCGCTCACGAGCATTGTCAGACCGGAAGTCGAAAAGCAGTGTGTACTCGTCGGAGATCAGCGTGCCATCGGTCGCATAGATCCCCGCCAGGAGTTCCCGAGGCCGCATCTTCTCGGAGACGGGCCGCGTCTGATAGAGCGTCACCGCTGTCTGGCCCGAGGAAATCAGGCTACGACCCGCAACAAAGATTTGCACGTCAACCTGGCCCAAATCCGTCTCGCGTTGTTTGCCAACCCGGATGACCGGAATGACGATTTCCTGCAAGGTTGCGCCGCCATGCACGAACCGGCTGCCAGCACCCTTCACTCGCATTCGATTGATCGAATTCGGGATTAGAACATCCAGATCTCCGGCAAGTCCTATTTCCGCCGCGCTGAAATGCTTCATGCCTGCCGTCGGCGCGAGGCCTCGCCCGATCACGAAACGCCGGTTGCGGAACAGGATTTCGGTGCCCTGTGGATCGGCGATGGCAAAATCGCTCTCTTCGAGCGCACGGTGTTGATATAGGAACCCGTGATCTGCAGTGATCAGGATGTTCGAAAAATTGGCTGAGGTCAGCTTGCGAACAAGTTTGGTCAGATCCTCAATCGCATCTTCGGCTGCCTCCGGCAGTTTGTCTTCCGTTTGTAGCTTGTCGCCAATGGCGTCGATGCGGTTGTGGTAGACGTAGACGATATGATGATCGCGGAAGAGCGCCTTGCCCTCTTCGGTGCGCATGTTCATCAGGTCTTCGGATCTAAGAGTCTTGGCGCTGTCGCCCTTGCGACCAGCTGCAAGTAGCTTCTCGCGCGCTGCAAGCCCCTTAGTATTTTCCCCGTCCGAAAGAATATCGCCGCTGCCGTCTTCCGCCATGGCGAGCGTTTGGTGCGGTAAGAGCGCCGCCATACCGATCTGGGTGTAGCTGGGTAAGCAGCTGATCATCGGCGTTAGTTCAGCATCGAAGCGGTCAAGAGCGCGGATGCGGCGCAGGCATTCCTCGCCCACTTCAAAGCGCAGCGCATCCGAAATGATCACCGCGACCTTCTGGTCTTTTCGCCGATATTCCGCCGCTTGATCTCGATAGAAGTCCGCCTGCGACGTATATCCGGGGACCTTCCATTCGGTGAGGCCGGCGATCTGGTCCTGCCAGGAATCATTCAATGCCAGCACGAAGCTGTTGGTGTAGCGGTTCTCGACGGATTCATAGAGGCCGCCGAGCAGCGACGCCTGACCGCTTTTCTGCATGTGGTAGGTGAACTTGCGATACAGCTGGTCCAGCCGATACCAACTGGTCACATATCGGCGCACACCATCGGCAGGACTGATCATGCCAAGGTTCGCCTCCGCCAGCGCCTGCTGGAACTCGGTGGCGAAGCCGATCGCGAGGTAGATGTCCTCAAAGGTGGGATACCAGTGGCTCTGCCGCCGCTCGCGCACCCAGGTCAAGACTTCTGACGCGCTAACTGACTGGGTCGACATGGCCCGGACGATCTCGCGGATGATCTGGCGATCGATCTCCTCGAAATGATCGACGCTGACCACAGTGCGGAAGTCGCGTTTTTGTAGATCCGCAGGAATCTTCAGCAGTTCCTGATACCTGGCCGACAAAACCTCGAAGGTCTTGGCCCAATGACGGTTGTTTTTCCAGCGACGGAAAACAAGAAGCGCCTCGGCGCTCAGCTTCCCGTCTTCTCCCAAGGCGCGGGCATAGGCCGACTGGAAGAGCGCGATTGCAAAATCCTCGAAATCGGGTGCTTCGGACTTGTAGCCGTAGGCTTGGCTGACTTGCGTCCAGAGAAAATCGGTCAGGCCGGAGCGCTCGATCAAGCGCAGGGCGTCGTCCTTTCCCACTGCAAGATCGCCCAGCAGTGCCTCGACAACCGTGTCCAGCCCGCCTTCGGCGCCCACGCAGACCGCCAGCATCCGCAGTCGCATCTGAGTCTGGGTGTCGGACGCCTGCATCAGTCGCTTCAGCGCATCAACGCGGGCCTTGGCGCGGAAGAACTCGATATGCCCGCGAACCACGTTTTCGAACTGCAAAGGCAGTCCCAGCTCGGCAAGCCAGATCGCCGCCTGGTCGGCTTTGAATACCGCCGAGGCCAATTGCACGTCCAGGAGCCAGTTGTCGGCCATTTCGGGCTCGGCACTGTCCTTAAACAGCAAGAACCGCCCACGCGGGTCCTGTCGTAGGATCCGGTACTTCAGCCCGAATTCGTTGTTAGCGATCTCCAGCTTAGTTACGCTCGACAGGTTAAGCGCGTCGAACTCCGCTCGCATGTCGCGATCGGCATCGTACCAGAAGACGATCCGGTACTCCTCAAACAGCTGTTGCAGGCTAGCTGCAATGCGGTCACTCATCCGCCGCCTCCAGCCCTTTGATCGGCTTCAGCGCCGCGCCAAACAGCGAGTAGTTCCGCTTTACCCCGTCATCCAGATCGATCTCGATCTTTGCCTGCGCCAGCGGGAAGATGACATCGCGCTCCCATTCCTCCAGCTCGGCGATCTGCTTCATGACCGTGGCCACGTCCTTCACTGCGCGGGTGCGCTTGGCCTGGCTGGCGGAGGGATCGTCGGCAAGCTTTTCTAGACGAGCCCGTTCAGCCTCGAGCTTGCGGATGAACTCGACGAGATACTCGTTGCGCAGCACCGAGACGGTGTCAGGTCGGTAGCGGTGCATGTAGACCAGCGCCTGGAACGTGCCCCTGGGGGACGAGAACATCCAGTAGATCGGGCGCTTCTTGTAGCGCTTCACGTGGTCGTCGGAGAAGCTCCTCGTGAAATACCTCCCGATGTCGCCGATCTGGGCTTCGACGAAGGCGAGGTTCTGGCGTAGGTGCTGCTCGCCAAAGGTGACGCGCAGGAAGGTGCGGAACCGTGCAACGATGTCGTCGGCGAACCAGTCGCCATCTAGCACGGGGACGACGTTGTCCTTGTCCGGCATGAAACTCGGGTTCGGCACGCGGGAAAGGTAATCCGCCAGCGTCTCGCCTTGGTTGGCGAGGATCAGGCGAGGCGAGTCGAGGCTGTAGCGGCCGAACATGCAGCCCACGGCATAGCCGAGCAATTCGGTCATGGTGTCAGCACGCAGGCGGATTTCGCGGTCTTCTTCGGACGTCTTCACGCCATAGCGATAGGCGGGATTGCAGGTGAGGGTGATCTGCTCGACCGGTACTTCGGGAGTCAGCTCGTCTTGTAAGCCGTACGCGTCGATGAAGATGCGGTTGTTCTGTTCCTCCAGCCGCTGCATCTCGTTCATCATACCCTGCCAATGGGTGCGCAGACGGGTGTAGGTGGCCTCCAGCGTGCCGGCCCGGTGATCGGGTGAGAGCAGCGGGAGCGTGGTGAAATCCCAGGAGGTTTCGTAGGCGTCCCAGTCGGATTTGGCGAGATTTCGAAGGGATCGAACTTGATCAACCTGTTTTACCGCAAGGCCGGGAAGTGACGATAGATAACCCGGGTGAAGGTTGATCGTGGGATTGATCAAGGGCAGAGCGGATTCTGTGATCTTGGAGTTCAGCAGCCCAAGCAGATACTCGATTTCGACATCAGTCTTTGGCTGACATAGACCAGCCGCGGCGTCGAATACGAAGCCACCAGAGTGAATTCTAAATCCATTGCGACCCGTTGTGACAACCGTCCAGCAGATCGCGGGCTGGAAAATATTTGAAAGATTAAAATTATGCGCCCAGATCCTATCACTCGTCGGGTGTTTAGTGTTTTGAAGCAGGAAACCGTCATTCTCCCAATTTACAAGGCTTTCTTCGTTCCCTGCCCATTTCCGGAAATCCCCACCCTTTGCATAGGGAAACCACTTTCTCCCGGATGCCTTGGCCGCCTCTCGAGACGCGGCTCCGAACTCAGCTCGCTTCCATGATACTTCCTGCCACTGGCGTACGTGCCACTCGTTCTTTCCAGTGGCCATCCCAATTCTAAAGTCGCAGAAGTCGCCAAGTAAAGTTGAGCGTGGGAACGTCTCCCGTAACGCATCACTCACCCAGTAGGCAATTGGACTGCCTGGAATTTTTTCAAAATCCTTAGATGAAACCATCGAGAGACGCTCGTTATCTGGCGGGAACTCGAGCGGAACTCCGTGATCATCGGTCTCATAATATCGAACGCAGCAGAATCTGCCGTTGAACTCAGCCTTTGATGACTTTTCGCAGACGAAGGCACAGGTTCCAAAGTTAATTCCCATGCTTGTCCCACCCTTGCCAAGGTATGGCATGTGGACCATCGACTGAATTGTGGTTTCTTCGAGAAGGCGTATCCTAAGCTTCTGAAATGACCCCAAAAACATCCAGCTTTCCATTGTGACCATCGCGCTGAAGCCACGCGCAACCGCAAGACCTAGACCACGCTCAATGAAAGCAGCGAAGAGATCAGATTTCCCGTCTGGATAGTGTTTCTTTGTGAAGTCTTGGATTTCCGAATTCATCCCTTTCCCGCCCATATACGGCGGGTTGGCCACCACCACATGATACTTTGACGACAGTGCCTCGGCCATGCGCAGCACGGCCACGACACGATCCTGTACATCTTTCAGCAACAAATCACCGCGGAAGTCCCGCGCTTCAACCACCCGCAGAGTCTCGGCCGGGTCGCGCAGATTCGGCACGATCAGCGAGCCGAAGTTCTTGGCCTGCTCGAACTGCAGCAGCGCCTTGAGTAGCTCATCGGTGAACAGGTCGCGCCCGACCACAGCGGTCACGTCTTGCATCTCCGCCGGCGTGAACGTCACGTTCTGCAGCACGACGATGTCGGGCTTCACCTCCATTCGCAAGAACCGGCGCCGCCCCAACTTAGCCGCCGCCTTCATCGCAAGCGCAAAGGCCGCCAGCGCGCCCGCGCGGTCGTCTATCTCCACCCCGGTCAGGTTGTGCTGCAGGATCAGCGCAGAGATCTTGTCGGCCTCATAACCCTCTTCCTCGTAGATCGCGTAGAGCAGGTCGAAGGCATAGGTCAGGATGTGCCCCGACCCGCAGGCCGGATCGCAGACCTTGATCTCCTCCGGCTTGCTGATCCTCAGGAAATCCGTCTCGGGTCCTTCGGGCGCGATGTAGTAGTCCATCCGCTCGGCCAGTTTCGACCCCGGCCGGTTAAGCAGCCAGAGCCGCCCCAGCGAGTTTTCGACCAGATAACGGACGATCCAGTGCGGGGTGAAGAGCTGGGTTGCGGCTGGAATGTTCTCGGCCGTGATCTTCTGGTTCTTCTTCAGGCCCGCGAAGACCTGGTCCTTCTTTTCCGAGATGTAGAATTGGTAGAGCCAGCCGATGATCTCGACGTCCTTGCACGCGTCCTCAGGCATGGCGTCGCGCAGGCGGGCGAGGATCGAGTTCGGCGAGAGCAGATCCTCGGGCATCAGGAGTTCGGTGTAGTCGCCCACCTTTTCGAACAGGAAGGGCATGGGCCCGTGCCACACATTACAAGCGTGTACTAGCAGCAGGCGATATGCCTCGGCCTGCGGATCGCGCGACGGAGTCCGGCCATCGAGAAGGGCGGCGATGGTGGCGTGCGCACCCTCGGGCAGATTGCCCGCCATGGCCTCGGCCAGGATCTCGGGCCGCGTTGCGTCGCCTTCAGGTGAGACAACACGCGGGTTTGTGTAGCCGTTCACATCCATGAAGCGGAGCGCGGTAAAGCGGTTGAACCAGGTGTAGGCGACCTGTTCGATGATCTCGGCCTTGCCGTTCTGCGCGGTAGCGGCATCGAGCTTCTTCATCGCCGCGGGATTCTCGCGGCGGGCGGCCGATGCCGGATCGATGACGACGGCCAGCTTCGCGGTGACCTGAGAAATCAGAAGGTTACGCGCGGATTGAGCGAATCTCTTGAGCGCGTTGGTGTCCATCAGACGATAACCTTCTTGCCCTGCTGGATCTGGTCCATCAGGGTCTTCCTCAGTTCGCCCACGTACTGCTCGACGTCGGCTGCCTCAGCCAGATAGGGGCGCGGAAAGTCCACCTTGATGTCGGAGGCGTTGACATAGGAGGGGGGCTTGGGCGCCGGCGGCTCGTTAACGCCGGGGGTGGCGGGGGGGGATGCTGGCGGAGCCATGCGGGCGATGTCAGCCAGCATCTGGCTCATTAGACTGGATCGCGCACCATTCGCCCGATCGCGCAGGATCGGGATCATAGTGACAGCATCGAGACCTGCCTTGTGCGAGGCCACTGAGTGGTGGATCTTGTCCTGCTGATCGGGGGTGAGGGCCTTGAACTCTGCCGTCTGGGTGACCTCGTCGGCGCAGTCATCCACCGCTGCGATGACGGCTTTGCGTTCTTTCAGGACGTCGAGCTCGACCTTATCCTTGAGGGCATAGAGGTCGGTTTTCAGCGACTGGATCGCGGTGCCCTTGTAGCAGTTGGGATCACGTAGGGCAGCGCGCAACCTTTCCCCGGCGCTCGCATCGACGTAGCCGATATTGGCCTCTTGCGCCTGCAGGAAGTCGCGGACATCGTCGTAGATCTCCTTCTGCGCCCCGCCCATGAAACTGCGGATCTTGTCGAGAATGCCTTCCTTGGCGTCGAGCAGAGCGTCTTCGTGCTTAACGGGTTCGGTGACGTACCAGGTCGCGGGCTTGCCGATCATGCCGACGATCTGGTCGCGCATGGGTTCAAGCGCCGTCACGAAAGGATATTTATGCTGCTCAGTGACGCGCTGGTTCAGCTCGTCCGCCAGCTTTCGGATGCTTTCGGCCCATTCGCCACCGAGGACGCGCGCATCGGAGCCGTCGGCAGGCAGGCCGAAGAGCTCCTTGTAAAGATCCTTCGCGGCGCGAATCTGCGAAGCGGTAAACTCCAGCTGTGGGGTGAGAAGGATGTTGCCCAGCATGTGGCTGTTGTTGAGCGCACGTGCGAGCTCGCCCCCCTCCAACGGCGTGCCGTCCGACCGAGCTTCGCATTTGCCCTTGCCGGAAAGGCTGGCCGTGAGGCAGAGCGTGGCGACGGTCGGCCAGCCGTAGGGTTTCGCACCAAAGTGCTCGGTGAGGTATTTCGCAGACACCTTCACCCCGTTGCGGGCCTGACCCTGAATGTGGTTCAGCACATCGAGTTCGGCCTCGGTCAGGCCGGTGCCGGCTTCTCCGAATAGGTTTGAGGTGGGACTGGCCGCCTTAGCGATGTCGGTTTCAACGTAATTTACGCCCCGCAGCATAGGCAGGTTCACGTAGACCTTGTCGACAAGCGCTTGGAAGGCCTTGATGACGCGCTCCTGGGGGTCGTCCCCGCCGATGTCGAGTTCGTCGCCCCGCACAAATAGGCGTGCTGCAGCCATCAGCTTTCGCAGTCGAAATTCCAAATCCTTCACGCGGCGACCGTTCTGTTCGCCCTTTTCGAGAATGATCCGGTCACGACCAGGCTGCGGCGAGCCGCTGCGCGACTGTCGGATGAACTTGTCGGTTTGCCGGAACAGCGTCAGATCCCGAATGAAACGGACATCCGGTTGCAGAACGATTGCCAGTTCCTCGCGCCCCAGGTTGCGCATGCGGACAGCCTCGGGCGAAGCGACATCGTCATTGAACGGGCTGAGAATGTTGATCGCCAGCTCGTATTCCCGCCCCAGCAGGTGGTCGTCGAGCTTCCGGCTGAAGGGATACTCATAGCTGGTCGTCAGGTGTTTGATCTTGCGGTGTTTGAGGATCGTGTCGAAGGCAAGGGTTTCGAGTTCTTTGCTTATCTCGCTCGGATCGACATCCAGCGCTTTGATCTCAGCCTCGACGTCCTTCTCCTCGTTGGTCAGGAACTCGTAGACTTCACCGTTGCGCTGAATGTAGGTTTCGCGCTCAAGACGCGCCAAAGCGTCCTCGATCTTGCGACGTTGTCCCGCCTGATCGACTTCGAATTCCGACAGCAGAAGAATGCTAATGTTGCGTACTGTCGGCTTGAATTCCTTGACATATTTGACGAGGAACAAGGCCTTTAGAACGCGAACAGCGAAGGGGTCGTCGAGATGCCGCTCGGCGATGTGGATCGACTGCTGGACTGAGGATTTGAGCGCTGTGCGGATGCCCTCAAACATTAGATCGAATGTGGCTAGCCCGCCAACCGAACGGTCCGCCAGCGTCTTGGCTACCTCTTGGAACACGCCCAGCATGGAACGTTCCCCAACCGAGCTGTGCTTGCCCTCGAAAGCGTTATGTTGAGACAGCGATGTGATCGCCATCTGGAAGAGCGTGTACTGATAAGGTGGGAACGGATAGCTTGCGACGAAGTGTTCGCGGTCGCGATAGTTCTTCAGCCGGATTGAGCCGTCTGCGAAGTCGAACAAGGTCTTGAGATTGTTCTCCTCCTTGTCGTGCAGGTTGCCTAACATAATCTGACCCGCATCGGTCTTGGATAGCAGGCGGCGTTGAATGACTTCGGCCACGTCTGCTGAATTCAGGGGCATGCGATTGGCGAAGCGGGCCTGGATTTTCGAGAAATCGTTTTCCTGCCGTGCCGTCATGTCACCTACGACTTCGGTGATGGCCTGCTGCGCGGTCACGATAATCCACGCTTGTCCCTTGCACTTCGTGTTCAGGCTTTCGGCAATGGTCTGGAGATTCGTCATTAGCTTGACGTTGTCGGCAATGTACTGACCCACCTCATCGACAAAGAAGTTTAGTCGGAAGTTTGGTACCTGCCGGTCGATCCAGGCCTTCACCGTGTTGGCGAAGTCTTCGATCGAGACCCGCGTATCCCTCCGGTACTGTGAAAGGATGTCCTTTGCACTAGCCGGGTCCGCGCCGGTTGCCCGCGCGAAGGCCGCAGCTACGTTGCGTCCCTCCAGCAGAGCTTCCTCACGGCCTCGCGTCTCCCAAGGCTTTCCTGAGAGCTCTAAAAACGCCGCCTTAAAAGTGTCAAACTGACCACGCTCATCGAGCTGTCTTTCAAACTGCGCGATGTGCGGCTGCTTGCCGTAATAGCCACACATCTCGTCGAAGACCTTTTGAAACACCGAAAGAAGTGCGTCGATGTCGCTCTTCGAGATCACGTCCGCTTTCTGATCTATATTGAAAAGAATCGACTTTGACGGGAGAGACACTGCCTTGCGCAAGGCGCCAGATAGCATCGGCTCGTCTTTGAGCTTTCCAGTAAAGATGTCGAAGGCCTTAATCCCGTCGACTTCGCGGTTTTCCAGCAAGAGCGCTAGTATCTTCAGCAGGTGCGATTTTCCAGAGCCGAAGAAACCAGAAATCCAGACGCCGTTCGCAGTCTGATAGTTGTTGTAGGCATCGAGGAACAGCTCAAGGCGTTGCCGGATTTCACCAGTAATCACATACTCGTCGAGTTCGATCCGGAGGCTTGCCTCATCATCTGCCTTGATGACACCGTCAATGGCGCGGTCGACGGGCTTCTCAAATATTTCGCGCATCGCAATCGGCATCGGATCAAACCTCGTAGTTCAGAATATTGAAGGCCCGGTAGTACTTGTCATCGTGCAGGCGTCCGAACAGATCGAGCGAAGCCCCTGTCGCAAGTGCATGGGTGTAGCTGCCAGGAAAGAAGAGGACGGTGGGCTTGTCCTTCGCTGTGCTCTGCAGATTATTCAGCACGTTGTGCGACCGGATGTAGGGGTAGACCTCGCCGACACCGGACAAGAAGATGACGTCATGCGGTGCGGCGTCGATGGCGTCGCCGATCTTTGGGATCAGGTTAGCGTTGGGATCTAGGACAGATTGGAGCAGCTCCCTGATCTCTCTTTTGTCGGTTTCCTGCTCGATCTCAAGGATCTGCTTGAGAATGCCGCGCTCTTCCAGAATGCCAAGAGAAAGATCGTAAAGGCTCAGGTCCAGAACTGCGACCCCTGCGTGTGTGATCCGGGTTACCAGATCCAGCCGATCATCAACCATCGACAGCCCTTCCTCTGCTGGATAGGGGCAGATGAAGAACGGCACCTCATTGCCAAGACCCTGCTTGGTCAGGAACCGCTGGCTGGTGACGACCTTGAATAGATGCTCTGCCCGCTCTTTGCGGCTGGTGGGCTTTCTCATGCAGTGGCTCCATCTCGGCTCAATCCCGGAAACAGGGCGAGGTCCCGTGGGTTTTTTTCTGCCAACATCGCTTTGAGCCGCGGTGAAACATAGGCTGAGAGGATCCGGTTATCCTCTGAGATTACGCTCGCTTCGCGCATCATCCGGAATAGCACCTGGCGCAGCTTTGCGCGGGTCACAGGACGGACCCCAGCAAGACCTTCGTCCCATTCCGCTTTCGCTGCGAACAGGATGTCGAAGCTTTCCAAGGGAAGGTCGAGTTGGAACGATAGAAATCGCTCGTGGATGACTTCCGTCGCGAATTCACGGACAAATCGATACGCTCTGCAGGTTGCGAGCCACAATAGCGCTTGTTGGTCCTGACGATCAGCTCCCTCAACGAGATAATCAAGCTCATCTCTATCCAGGGTAGAAATGCGATTGACGATCTCCCGAAGTGTCCTGCGGCGCGACGCTATCTTGGGTAGGGTCGCGATACCGTCGTCCACTGCGCGTTGTAGTGTGGCGGCCCATGCTTCCGACGGTCCGTGCATTCGGGCTACTGCGACGCTCTCATTGAGCAGCAATCCGCCTGTGGCGAACGACATCTTGTAAGGTTGGGGCGCCGAACCGCTCATTTGCGTCAAGCTTACCATCTCCGGATGAAATGTATCGAGGTTCAGGCGCAAAATCTTCTGATCTTGGAGGCGCCACGGGGCGGGATCGGTCTCCAGATCCAGTCGTCTGTACGCATAGAGAAGGAGCGCCTTGCGGACTAGAATATGTGTAAAAAGTTATGCAGTGTGCTATCCATGATTTCAGCGGATAGTCGCCTGGCCACAAAACTTACATCCATCACGGCGCTTGAAGAACTAGGGCGAGTTCGTCTCTCTCGTTCGTTCTTCATGCGCGACTTTCTGTACAGCGAGATCGCAAATTTCTACGGAATCCCGAACATCCCAGAGAATCCGAACCTTGCCATCGAAGTCGGGACTAGGCTTTGCGAGGAACTTCTTGAGCCGTTGAATGCGACGTTTGGCCGGATCGCGATCCGCTCCGCGTATCGATCCCCCACGGTGAACGCTCTAGGGAACGAGAAGGGCCATAACTGCGCATCGAACGAAAAGAACTACGCCGGACACATCTGGGACCATCTGGACGCCGAGGGCGGTCGGGGGGCCACGGCCTGCGTAGTAGTACCCTGGTTCGCGGATCGTTATGCCCATACCAAGGACTGGCGGCCGCTGGCCTATTGGATACATGACCACCTTCCGTACAACAGGCTCCAGTTCTTTCCGAAGCTCGCTGCATTCAACATCAATTGGCACGACCGTCCGAAGCGCAGTATCTTTGGCTTCGCTGATCCGAAGGGCTATTTGCTCCGCGGCGGGGAGCCAGACGACCGATTCAAGGACCAGTACCGGGATTTCCCAGAGTTTCGACGCGGCTAGTTGATCCGTACGCTGAACCGCCTGGAATGGCCGGAGGCTCCAACTCTTGAGAAGTTGGAGCCATTATGAGCAAGACCATCAGCATGTCCTCGCCTGGCCACCGGAGCGGTGCTCCGGAACGGGGCGCGGCACATAGAAACCCGATACTGCTCTATAGACCAGGAACCTGTCGTCGCTGCGCCGCCCACACAACCGGAAACACCCCCATCGCCTCCGCTAGCGTCGGCGCGTGATCGGCGCGCCCATCCAGAATCGCCTCCACAGTCGCCGGCGCGAGCAGCGTCAACCTGAGCACGCGTGAGACGTAGGAAGGGTTGATCCTCTCGGCCCTGGCGATCTCCCTGATGGTCGCGTACCGGCCTGTCTCCAGCATCTTCTGCCACCGGAACGCCCGGGCGATGGCCTTCACGAGCGTGCTGTCGATGTGCGGCACCATGGCCGGCACAGGCGCGCCGTCTGGCGCCAGGACCAGCTTCCGGCCGCCCCGCTTGCGCACGGCGAAGGGAACCTTGATGGTGACGAGGGCGGGTTCTTGCCGCGGCATCAAGCAGCCCTCCGGAGATCCCCCAGTTGCTGGACCACATGGCCGAGCCCCTGAGTTTGCAGCTGGAGCTCGAGCCCGTCCGTCTTGAGGTCGATGCGCTTGACCAGTAGCTGGATGATGCGGGTCTGCTCAGCGGGGAAGAGCTCCTCCCAGAGCGGATCGAGCCGCTCCAGGGCCTCTCGGACCGCGCCCTCCGACAGTTGCTCGATTTGAGGCCCGGCAGCCCGCCAGGTCGCCATCACGACTTCAGGGGACCGCAGCAGGGCCCGCAGCTGGTCGATGACCGCCGCCTCGATGGTAGCCGCTGAGACCCGGCGGATGGGTGACGGCTCAACCTCGCCCTTCAGGGCGGCCTGGCAGACGTAGTAGCGATAGAGCTTGCCGTGCTTGCGGGTGTGCGTCGGGCTCATGGCGCGGCCCGTAGGGCCAAACAGCAGCCCCTTGAGGAGCGCGGGAGTAGCTGCCCGAGCCCGGCAGGCCCGGACCCGGGGACTCTCCTGCAGGATCGACTGTACCTTGTCCCAGAGTGGCTGGCTGACGATCGCGGCGTGCTCGCCGGGGTAGGCCACGCCCTTGTGGACGGCCAGCCCGACATACACTTGGTTCCGGAGGATCCGGTCCAGGGCTCCCTTGTCGACAACCCGCCCTCGATGGCTGCGGACATCCTCGGCCCGGAGTTGGCGTGCAAGAAGCGTCGCCGAGCCGACCTTCAGGAAGCGCTCGAAGATCCGGCGGATGACCGCCGCCTCGGGCTCGTGGACGATCAGCTTGCGGTTCTCGACCCTGTAGCCCATGGGCACGAACCCGCCCATCCACATGCCGCGCCGGCGCGAAGCTGCGACCTTGTCGCGGATACGCTCGCCAATGACCTCGCGCTCGAACTGGGCAAAGGACAGCAGCACGTTCAGCGTAAGCCGCCCCATGCTGGTGGTCGTGTTGAAGGACTGCGTCACCGACACGAAGGTGACGCTGCAGCGGTCGAACACTTCGACCAGCTGGGCGAAGTCCATCAGGGCGCGGCTCAGCCGGTCGATCTTGTAGACGACCACGACGTCAACCCTGCCGGCCTCTATATCGGCCATCAGCCGCCGCAGTGCCGGTCGCTCCAGCGTACCGCCCGAGAAGCCGCCGTCATCGTACTGGTCGGCTAGCTCAACCCACCCCTCCGAGCGCTGGCTGGCAATGTAGGCGCTACAGGCCTCGCGCTGGGCGTCGAGGCTGTTGAACTCCATGTCGAGCCCTTCCTCGCTCGACTTGCGGGTATAGACGGCACAGCGGACTTTGCGGACCAAGGGCTTCTTCATGCGGCAGCCCGCCGGTTCTTGAGCCCGAAGAACAGCAGGCCATTCCAGCGCGTTCCTGTGATCGCCCGCGCAATCGCCGACAGCGACTTGTATGGCCGGCCTTGCCATTCGTAGCCGTCGGCCATCACCGTGACGGTGTGCTCGACGCCCTGGTACTCCCGGATCAGCCTGGTGCCGGCGATCGGGATGTCGCTGCCTCGCACCCGGCGCACGGAGATGTTGCCGCCGTCCAGCTGCTCGCCCAGCTGCTCGAGCCGGCGCACCGTCTCGGGCTTCAGGCCGCCGTAGGCCAGCTCCTGGATCCGGTAGGCCAACCGGCTTTCCAGGAAGCGCCTATTATAAGGTGGGGCCGGCCGGTCGAAGAGCGCCGTCCACTGCTCCTTCAGCTTCGCCGTCGGCATCGCCTTCAAGGCCGCAATGCGGGCCAACACTGTATCTTGATTCTTCATGCCGTTCTCCGTGTGAGGGCGGCGGCATGACCGCTTCGGTCGGGCAGGAAGTCGACGGAACTGTCTCCCCGGTCGGCAGATAGTTGACTGGACTTCCGGGCGTGGAGGCGCATGAGGCCGGCGGCCAGGATCTGGCCGAGTTCGGCCAGGCGGTCGGTGCCGGTCATGTGGTCGGGATGAAGAGGAGACATCGTGATCGCGCCGCGAATTGCGTGGGCGATCAATCTACCGAGAGAATTGGCCTCCGGAACATGTCGGCCGAACCACGCGGGTCTGCGCGGTGTTGTGCGGGTTTACGCGGGCTGCGCCTTGCTCACCGAACCAATCGCGATCGGCCAATCGGAGTTGAGGTAAGGATCATTTGGGGGGAGATTGACCGGAGGCGCAGACCGGCTTGCCATGGTCGACCAGGATCAAATCGTGGACCGGGAAGCCCATGCTTCGCGCTTTGTCGACCAGGCGGTTCCGGATATCGGCAGAGAGATCTGGCTGGCGCGCCAGGATCCAGAGATAGTCCTTCGACGGACCCGAAATCAGGGCCCAGCCATATTCCTGCTGGTCGAGTGCGAAGACGTGATACCCGCCGGCGAACGGCCAGAAGAACGTTACGGAAAGGCTCGTGGTATCTCGGTCACCTTGGAATACGGCACGGCCATCAGCTTCTTTCCAGCGGCAGTTCTGGCGATCGAAGCCTCTATTGAGCACGCTGACGGATCCGTCAGCGCGCAGCGTGTAAGTCGCCGTTACGTTTGTCAGTCCGCGCTCGAAGCTGTGGTCGAGGCGCATGATCTCGAACCACTCGCCCTTGTAGCGTTGAACATCGAAGGGACGTACCGGCTCGACGCCCTCGGGAATTCCGGTGCAGCCGCTCAAAAATATGGACAGCAGCAGGAACAGAAGTGGCTGCTTCAGTAGAGCACTCAATGTCTTGTCTCCCGTGAGCGCCAATCCCAAGGCATCTGAAAACTCCCCGACCAGACGCCGAGCCTGGCGGCATGCGCTCCTTCTTCGTCGCCTACATAGTCGAGCGAGTACTTGCGATACGCAACGGCCCACCCGGCCGCAACCATCCAGCGATTGAGGTCTTCCGCTCCCTTGAAGCAGATGGCGATGGTGCGTCCATAACGATCGCGATCGCGCGGGTCGCAGCGGACGATGGAGCGGCCGATACGATCGGATAGTGCGAGCGCCGCCTGCTGTCCGCAGCGCCAAGTGGTGCCGTCTGGCCGTGTGCATTCCTGCCGACTCTCGGGTGCGTCGATGCCGTGAAGGCGGATCCGCGTGCCATGGACCTCGATCGTGTCGCCATCGATGACCGTCGCCGTCCCCATGATCGGTTCTCCCGCCCGCGCAGGTAAACTGATCAGGACGACCAAGACGCACCAAAGCAGCGAAAGCGATCGCTTCGGGTAGGACGCGTTGGGCCGGGCCAGCATCGACATCACGACGGTTCGCCAGCGTTCGGCCTCGGCGACGGCTGTCGCATCGCCGATAGCAGAGGGCGACTCTTCGCTTGCCGCTCGATTGCTTCGTCGAGGGACTGTTCGGATCGAGCCAGCATCCCCTTGTCGATTTCACCGCGGACGAGTGCGAAGCGCAGCAGAAGCCGGAACGTCGTGATGACGTCGCCGAGACAATAGCTTGCAATGTCGTCGAGGCGGCCGGCGGCCGCGAAGGCCTCGACCTGCGAACCGTCCATTCGGTCGAGCTTGGCCGGAACGTCGAGGAGGGCAGCCAATTCATTGAGGCTCGGCCGCGACGATGCGCCGAATCCGGAGAGCATGTCGCAGAGATCGATGTGATCCCAGCCGTAGCGGTACCAATAGTCGCGACCGCTCCCACGGAACATCGCGGGCATGGCTATGCTGTGCGCGAGCGCCCTATAGCGCAGTACTGGCAGATCGAAACCGCCGCCATTGAAGCTCACGAGGATGGGGCCTTTGCCGGCATGCTCCTGCGGCAATTTCGCGATGAAATCGCCGATCAGCTTGGCTTCGTCTTTGTCGCCGATATGGCGAGCGCCGAGGCTGCGCACCGTGAACGGCCCGTCATGCTCACGTTCGGCGTATACGGCGCCGATGCAGACCACCCGATGGAAGGGCGCCTTCAGAAATGTCTCGGCGGGATCCTGATCCGGGCGCGCATACTTTTCGGCAATGGCGCGGCGTACGATCTCATCAGGGACCGTGGCGTCGAGGCGAAGAAGACGCCGGGCGATCACGAGGTCGGGGACGGTTTCCAGGTCGAAAACGACGTAGTTGGTCACGCGTCACTTCTCCAGGTCGGTCGCGCGTTCATCGCATCTTGCCTTCGCGATGGAGTGTCGACCGTCGACCGGTCGGCCGCAACGTAGAAGCAGATGCCAGGAACTCATAGCCAGCCGTTTTCCTTGAAGGCGGAGAGATCGATGCCGGGAGGCGCATACCAGCCATCGGCGCCGTAACGCGCCCCGAGTTTTTGCGCGACTTCCTTGTTGCCGTAAGGAATTCTGAGCGGAGTGTTGCGGCCGACATCACGCAGGTGAAGGCCGGGCGCTTTTAGCGGCGGGTTACCGAATGTCGGCTTTCGGGGCTTTTTGGCTCGCACCGCTTTCGTGGGCGTCGGGGCAGGAGCCGTCGAGTCCTTGGCCCGGCGGCGTTTGCGGGCGGGTTGAGTGCCCTCGGCTCCCGAGCCTTGCGCGGTGCTTGTCGCCCTGGAAGCAGGGGTTACTGCAGTCTCTCCACCGGCCTTCCTGGGGGCATGTTGCTCGAGGAACGCACGGCAGACGGAGCCCGACGTGCCATAACCGGCTGGGAGCTTGACGCCTTTCTGACGAGCAAGCACCACGGCAAACTGCTTCACCGCCGGCGTCGGTGGACGTTCGCCGCCGCTGCTGCCGCGTGCAGGGCCAAGCAATGGAGATCCGCCAGACGCGGGACCCTGCGTCAGCTTGCCGATAATGCGCCGGGCCACATCACAGACGGCATCGATGGCGTCCACCATCTCCTGCTTGCCAACCACGACATCGTCTAGGAGGCACTCGAGCTGCGCCGTAACGCCGGGATCGACCAGGGCGGGGTCAGCCTGCTTCAGGAGGCCGAACAATTTTAGCCCCGTCTCGGTAGGAACGATGTTTTTGCCCTGGGCGACCAGAAAATCCTGCCGCTTCAGCCCGCCGATGATCTCGGCGCGGGTCGCCGGCGTGCCAATACCTTTGGCCTCTTTCAGTCGATCCCGCAGGACCTCGTCATCCACGAACCGCCAGGCATTCTGCATTGCCTCGATCAGCGTGCCCTCGCTGTAGCGGGGAGGGGGCTTGGTCTCCTTGGTCTCGACGGTCAGATCGTGCAGGCGTGCGGTCTCGCCGTCGCGCATCGCAGGAAGCAGTTGCCCGCCATCGCCCTTCTCGTCGGCCGGCTGCCATTCCGGGAATGCAGCGCGCCATCCGAGATCGATGGGCTGGCGACCGGTCGCCTTGAAGGGGAAGCCCTTTACGTCGAGCGTCGCGGTCGTCTGCCGGTAACGGAAGTCAGGCATCAGGGCGGCGAGATAGGCTCGTGCGATCAGGTCGAACAGCTTCTTCTCGTCGATCGAAAGGCGCGGCCAGACCTCGCGGAGAGTGTCGACCGTGTTGGCGTTGGGGATGACGGCGTGATGACTGGCGCCCTCGAGTCCCTTCTCATGGAACGTACCGCTCGCACCGCGACGGACGATCGGCGGATCGGGTACGGGAACGGCCTTGAAGGATTGGCCGACCTGAAGGCCGGCGACGATCTTGGGCACGTCGGCGATCAGGCTCTCGGGCAGGTGGCGGACCTCGGCGCGGGGATAGGTTATGATCTTCTTGCCCTGGCCGTCATAGAGCTCCTGCGCCACTTCCAGCGTCTTGGCCGCTGACCAGCCGAACCGCGACGAACATAGCTTCTGCAGGGAGGGAAGGTCGTGCAGCTTGGGTGGGCTTTGCTTCTTGTCTTCGACTTTCACAGCGAGCGGGCCCTCGAAGTCCTGGGCTGCTGATGTGACGGTGTCGGCGACTTCCTTCTTCAGGATGCGATCGTGCGGTGCATACCGCATCTTGAACTCGCCGCTCGCGACCTTTGCGGTGGCGACGACTTCAAAATACGTCACCGGTACGAAGTTCCTGATCTCTAGCTCACGCTTGCAAACGATCGCCAGCGTCGGCGTCTTCACGCGCCCGACACCGATCACGCCTCGGGCACCCTGTCCCAGGATCACAGTCGCGGTGCGGGTGAGGGAAAGATTGTAAATCTGGTCGGCCTGCCTGCGTGCGACGGCGGCGGCATACAGGCGGGAATATTCGGAGTTGGGCTTGGCGCTACCAAATGCGTTGCGGATGGTCTGGGAGTCCTGAGCCGTGAACAGGACCCGCATGACCTCGCCGCGATAGTTATAATGTTCGAGGATCTCCTGACCGATCAGCTGACCCTCGCGGTCGCAGTCCGTCGCCAGCCACACCCGCTTTGCTGAGCGTAAAGCCTGCCTGATGGCCGCCAGCTTGCCAGCCTTGTTGCCACCCACTGCGGGGCGTGTGCCGTAGAGCCCTTCGGGTCTTAGCAGGATGGCAGACCAGCGCTTCCACGCGGGGTCCGCATCCTCTGGTTCCTGCAGGTCGATCAAATGGCCTTCGGCGGGAAGGATGGCGCCGTAGCGGGCGCCGACGGCCGCGCGAACATCCTTCGCCTGGCTGGTCTTCTCCGTGATGACGATCTGGTCGGCCATTTGGGGCTCATCTGACGAATCGATTCGACTCCGAACGAAGGAGAACATATAGGGAACATCAGTCGGTCACAAGCCGTCGTGTGACCGGTTTGCGCAAAACCGCCAGCCAGGAGGAAAGCCCATGGCCTTCGGTAGATTTATCCGGCGCGAGCGCGAGGAGCGGGAGATGACGCTCACAGAACTGGCGCGGCGTGTCGAAGTCTCCATTGCCTACCTGTCGCGCATCGAACGCGAGCGGGAAAACCCGCCGCCGGATCGCCTGATGACGGCGCTGGCGCGGGAGCTGGGCCTGCCGGTCGACGATGTGTTTGCAGCGGCCCGGCGTCTGCCGCCTGATCTGCGGGCACGGACCGAGGATGTGATTGCGGTCTACCGGCAACAGGCGGCGGGGAGGTCGCGATGACCCTGGAGGTTGCCTACCCGTATGTCGGCGCGAGCAAGGAGCCTCGGCCTATGACCGCCCAGCAGGTTTGGGGCGTAGCGGGCCAAGTTCGCCGGCAGCTGACGGCACGACCGAATGTGCCTCGGCTCGATCTGGAGCGCGTGACGCGCGCGACCGGAGGCATGTCCGTGAATGGCACCGCTGTTTCCATGCAATGGGATCTTGAACGGATCATCCGCGATAGCCAGGGCCGTCAGGCACTCGGCGTTACGGAAGCCGATCCGGCGGTGCCGGGGATTGTGCTGATCAGCCTGAACGCCGAGCTGATCGCTGACCGTGACTACCTGAAGCGATCGACGCTAGCGCATGAGCTCGGTCATGCTGTGTTCGATGGCCCGTCGATGCTGCGTCAGGCGGGCAAGCCGGCTTTCGCGATGGTGACGCCGGACGAAGGGCACCTGGAAACGGCGGTCCGTGGACGCAATGGCATGGACTGGCGCGAGTTCCGTGCCAACGAGTTCATGGGCGCCCTGCTGGTACCTCGGCTCTTGCTCCATCGCGAACTGATCCGCCATTCGATTGCATTGGGACTTGCGCTGCGGGACGCGGGCGAGAGCCAGCCGGTCCTGGACAAGAAGAGCGATCCTAGTCGTGTCGAGGAATTGTTGGTCGATCTCGGCGAGCGATTCGGCGTTTCCGCGACATTCATCGAATACCGGCTGCATCGCTACGGCCTCGTTTACTGAGGGGCAGCAGTCAGGGGGACTGTCTTCGTTCCATGTCGGCTTGACGTGAAGGCACAAGGGGGAAGAGGGGAACATGCCACTGCCGCAGAAGCGTTGGTTCCGCATCGCCGAGGTTGCGAAACGCTGGTCGCTCGCCACGAGCGACCTCGAAGATTACGCCCTGGACGAGATGCTGCAGCTCTCGGTGTTTGTGGTCGACCTGCCAGCGGAGATGGGCAGCTGGGAAGGAAACCAGCCGGGTGAAGGTCCGCTGTTGCAGGATCTGCCGATCCTGAACGGCCCCCAGCCGCTGCTGCGCAGCAACCTGCTGGCGATCTTCCGCGATGAGCAGGCGGAGGTTCGAGCGTTTCGGAGCCAGCAACCCAACACCTACCTGCACATCAGGTCGGATGTGACGGCGATTGTGGTGCGTCGTGACGATCTGATCGTGACGCGCGAGGAACGCGACCGCTTCGAGCGCGAGCACGGCGCCTCGGCACCCATCGACGCTCTCCCCGACGCGGAGTTTTCCCACAATGAGGACTTCACCAAAGTCCGTGTGGCTGGCCAATGGCATAGCTTCGGACCGAAGCAGGCAGCCGTGCTGCGTCTCCTGAAACTTGCGAGTGAGGCGGACGACCCATGGCGTGATGGCAAGCGACTGCTGGGCGATGTCGGGGCGACGACGTTGCGGCTCGCTGATTTATTCAAGCGCCGGCCGGTGTGGCGTCAGCTGGTGCAGGCGGACGGTAAGGGGGGTTATCGATTCACCGCGACGGCACTGTCGCCGGAACGCCGCCGCATCCGCCTGTTCCGCGGGGCCGGCCGCGTGCTACCTGGAGAGTCTCACGTCTTGATGTGAGCATATCCCGCACTGTGGATGTCGTTGCAGCATTCGGATTGACGGGTGGTCTTGATGAGGTTGCCGACGTATCGCGAGACACCTTCCTCCCTCCGGAAACTCCTTCGATTCCTTCGAGACATGAACTACCTCGCTAACGAGTTGGCGAATCCGTGGAATCGAGGCTCAGTATGCCCAGGTCAGCGCACTTCTGTACGCCGACAAGTCGGACAACTGTCGCGGCCTGTTTGGCCGTCAGCCGAAAAACTTCATCGGCGGGGTCCGCGGCAGGCAAGACAGTTGCGAGCTGGCTGACCATGATGTCGCAAGAAACCCCGTTCTCAATGAAGCCATTGACTCCATCGACGGTGACTCGACGCGGGAGATCGCACGGCCCATCCAGGAAGACACTATTGGCGGCCGCAGAAGCGGCAAGTGCAGCAGCCTGGCGGAGTGATGGTTCCATCTTGAGGCGATTCTGCTGGGTCGCTTTCGGGATGAACTTCTTGCTTACGGGCTTGAGCACGGCTGATCGCATTGGTGCGATTGCCAGCACAAAGCGATTCAAGGCAGCCTGATCGGGGTTGTTCTCCGGGATGCCCGAAAGCGTAGCTCTGTGCTTCTCCTTGGAGAACGGGGAAGGGGCTTCGAGAGAGCGGCCACCTGGCGCTCTGTTGGTGAGTGAGCCGCCTTCGTGAAGACGTCCGAATAGTTTGATCAGTTCCTCTTCCCGCTGATTGATTGCATTGCCGTCATCACTCACGAAATCAATCTCGTACGTGAGGCCTTTGCCGGCCCGCCAGATTGAACGGATCACATTCAGCTTATGGTCGTTGGTCTTCCAGTTGTTTGCATGCCTGGCTTCGTTCTCATGGAAGAAAACGCGAGCCCCCTTGCCTTGACCAACGTAGAAGGGGCGGCCGTCGGGCCGGCGTAGGATGTAAATGTAGTTTTGGGAGACGCTGCGGAGGAAGCCCTTGCAGTCCGCTTGTGCTCCGACGAATAGTTTTCCAGTTTCGACCCCAAGTAGCGCCGTCGTTCGGTTGAGCACTCTCTTCATTTCCGGTCACTGTACCACAAGTGCCGTGGTAAGGAGGGCGCTTCAGTACCCTTGAGCGTATGTGCTGGCCACACTGCCGACGACGAACTGTGGTGACCGAGAGACGCTCGATATTTGAGCGCGACGGGCTTTTCCACAGGGGTAGGACGCTTGTTCCACTCTGATCCCCTCGGTCCGCTGCTGATCCCACCCTCTTCCCACGCTTGATCACCAGCTAGTCTACACGACATCCCACGCCTCGATGCTGGATCCTCTCTCCGTCAACAGATGGAGCGGGATAGAGACGATGGATCGGATCGAAAGTCTCACCAGCAAACTGCTAGGACGGCGCTGGGGCCTCAGCCACCGGACGCTGGAGCGTTGGCGTCATGACGGGACGGGCCCTGCCTTCCTGAAGATCGGGGGGCGAGCGGTCTACCGGCTGGAAGACATCGAAGCCTTCGAGCAATCGCGTCTGCGTAATCCGGAGCGGTCAGGTCAGGTGGATCGTTCTATCGTGCCAGCTCGGGGCGCGCGATGAGCAGCCAGGCACCCGCGGCTTCCGTGCTCGACGAGGTGCAGTTCTGCGCCTGGGTGGCGCAGGGCGAGGCCGGGGACACGCTGGCCTACCACCAGGGGTTCCTCGCCGTCGACCTTGGACCGCTCAGCCGGACGATGCCCGAAGCCCAGCGCACGGTGCTGAACCGTATGCGCACTCGCGCCTTCAGCCTCGCCCAGCGCGGCTTTCTGCACCTCGTGCAGCATCGCCTCGCGCCCGACCAGTTCCTCTACGTCGCGATCGTGCGGCCTCGCGCCAGTGCGGCGCCGGTTTCGCTCGCAACGCTCATGTCCACGGAGAACGGCTGATGTCGAACCTGTCCAATCGTCCGACCCTGGATGCCACTCGTAAGATGCCGGTCGGCGAGGTGGCCGCGCTTCCGGCCGAGTACCTCGCACTACTGCAGCAGGAGGCGGCTGCCGCCCTGAAGACGGCGAAGATCGTCGTGGACTGGATCGATGGTGCCATCGCTTTGCGCTTCGCCGACCACGTTCAGGCGCTGCGTCGCGAGGCCGGCAAGGACACCGGCATTGTCCGCTTCGATCGGGATGGCGTGACGGTAGTGGCCGACCTGCCGAAGAAGGTCGACTGGGACCAGACCCTCATCGCGGGCGTGGTCGAACGCATCCGCGCCGCCGGCGACGACCCCAACCAGTACGTCGACGTCGCGATCAAGGTGCCCGAGCGCAAGTACACCGCCTGGCCCGAGAACATCCGCGCCGCCTTCGCGCCCGCCCGCACGGTGAAGACCGGCAAGCAGACGTTCCGGCTCAGCCTCGGCGAGGAGACACACCCCTAGATCGAAGCAAAGCGGCGGGGCTGCCTCATCCGCAAGGACAGGCAGGCATCCCTTCGGCGCCCGGTCAACGCCCCGCCGCCTCTCATTCCTGAACCGATCCACAACCGCCGGCCACTGCCGGTCAGCCAGGAGCCAAACGTGCCCGTACGCATCATCACAGCCGACGAGAGGCTTTCGGCCGCAGCCAACAAGACCTCGCTTGCCATCTTCGGTCCGCCAGGCTCGGGCAAAACCTCCCTGCTCAAGACGTTGCCTGCGGCCGACACCGTCTGCCTCGATCTCGAGGCGGGCATGAAGTCGGTGCAGGATTGGCCGGGCGGCAGCATTCCGGTCCGAAGCTTTTCGGATTTCCGCGACCTCGCCGTGCTGATCGGCGGGCCCGATCCGGCCGCCGATCCGAATGCCTGGTACAGCGCCCAGCATCACCAGCATGCCCGCAGTGTGTACGCCGGCACCGGCGTCGAGGAGTACCTGGCCTCGAAGTCGATCGTGTTTGTCGACTCGATTACCGACCTCACCCGGCAAGCGATGGCCTATGCCAAGCAGCAGCCGGAGGCCTTCTCCGAGCGGACCGGCAAGCCGGATGTGCGGGGCGCCTATGGCCTGCTGGGGCGGGAAGTGATCCAGGCGCTAAAACATCTGCAGCATGCGGCCGGCAAGACGGTGATCTTCGTCGGCGTGCTGGAGAAGGTGACGGACGAATCCCACGCCGTCACTTGGCAGCCGCAGATGGAAGGTTCGAAGGCAGGGCGCGAACTGCCCGGCATCGTCGACCAGGTGATTTCCATGCACCTCTTTGCGCGCGATGCCGAGGGTGGCTTCGTGCTCGACGAGCGAGCGACCGAGCGCCGGCTCGTGTGCCGCGCCGGCAATCCCTTCGGCCTTCCCGCCAAGGACCGTTCGGGCCGTCTCGATATGACCGAGGCTCCCGACCTTGGCGCGCTGCTCACCAAGATCAACCGCACGGCATCGCCGTCCTGGCCCGCATTGGGCTCCGCCACCGCAGCAACCGCTTTTTCAGCCTGACCTTTCCAACACAGGAGAACGACGATGTACGACATGAACGATGCCGGCCCGCAGATGACGCCGACCAGTGACCTGGTCCCCGATGGGACCTTCGCCAAGCTGCGGATGGGCATCCGCCCGGGCGGCGCTCACGGTGCCACGGCGATGGATGCCGGCCTGCTCAAAGCCTCCCGGTCGAGCGATGCCAAGCTGCTCGACTGCGAGTTCACGGTGGTCGAAGGACCCTTTGCCCGGCGCAAGTTCTGGCAGATGTTCACCGTCTCCGGTGGCAAGCTCGATGACAAGGGCCAGTCCAAGGGCTGGAACATTTCCAAGGCCACCTTCCGCGCCATGATCGACAGCGCCCTGGGCCTCGATCCGCGCGACGAATCACCGACGGCCAAGCAGAAGCGGATCATCCAGGGGCTGAAACAGCTTGAGGGCATCGTGTTCGCCGGACGCATCATGGTCGAGCCCTCGTCCGACCCGCAATACAAGGACGGCAACAAGCTGGCTAACGTCGTGGTGCCGGGTGAGCCGGCCTACGCGGCCATCATGCGCGGAGAGTCCGTGGCCGCCGATCCGGTCAAGGCACGGGCCCGCAAGGCGCCGGCCGCGAGCTTGCAGGCGCCGGCGTGGAATGCACCTGCGGCCGCCGCAGACAAGCCCTGGTCGTCTCAGCCGACACCTGCTGCGCCAGCAGCTGCGCCCGTATCCGCGCCGCCGGCCTCGTCCCCGACCCCGGCTGGCCCTTCGTGGCTCAACGGCTGACCGCCATGACCGACGATGAATGGCAGGCACACGTGACCCGGGAAGCGGCGAGGGCGATCGGCACATGGCTCGAAGGACGCGGACGGCTCCACCAGCCCATCGCCACGCTCGCGCTGGGGGATCTGGAGGCTATGGCGATCAACGCCATCTCGCGCTTCGTCGTGCTGGGCATGGAGCGGATCAGGGATCGCCCGGCCGACGCCGGGGCCCTGACCCGGTTCTTGCTCGCTTAGCGCCCTGCGCCCTGTGCAGCCGGGAGGCCGGTGGCTTCGGCTACGTCCACCGGCTGCTCTGGGATCACTTTCCATACTACCGCTTCTGCTCGATGCGCTGCCTCGATGAGGGCTCGGCGCTGGCACGGGAGAACAACGGCATGATCGACAAGACCGCTCGTGAGATTCAGGCCCTGAAGGAGGCCCGCAAACCGTTCGCCGAGGCGCTGACCGAGATCGGCCTGATGGACGCCTTCTATCACCGCACCGCCGCCGAGATCGACCAACTGCTGGAGGCCGCGATCACCGGCTTCGTCGAGAGCATGCAGCGCCAGGGCGCCGTCAAGGAGCGGACCGGCACAACACTCGATGACCCAATGCCATTCTAAGGAGCGTCACATGTTGGACCTGAATCACGGCTCCCGCGAGAGCTATGGCTTGCCGCTGGCCTTGTCCGTCGCCGATCGCATCAATGCGCTAATCGACAGCGCATTGGTCGATCGTAATGCTCGCCAGACACCCCGCACCTATCTCGGCGGCAGCCGCATCGGGGAGCCGTGCTCCCGCAAGCTGGTGTACGAGCTGACACGCGCGGAGATCGATGCTGACAAGGGCTTCGAGGGACGCACGCTGCGCATCTTCGATGTCGGTCACCAGTTCGAGACGCTGTCGATCCGCTGGCTGCGCGCTGCCGGTTTCGACCTGCGCACCCACCGGCAGGATGGCGAGCAGTTCGGGTTCGCGACCGCCGATGGAAGAATCCGCGGCCACATCGATGGCGTGATCGTCGGTGGCCCTGACATCGGCATCGGTTGGCCGGCGCTTTGGGAGCACAAGGCCTTGAATGCCCGGTCCTGGGGGGATCTGGCACGGCATAGGGTGCAGCGATCGAAGCCCGTCTACTACGCGCAGCTGCAGGTCTACATGGCCTACATGGAGCTGGAGACCGCCCTGTTCACGGCATTGAACAAGGATACACAGGCGCTCCATCACGAGATCGTACCGCTCGATGTCCGTGCTGCGCAGGACCTGTCCGACAAGGCCGTCGGGGTCCTCCGCGCCGCGGAGTCGGGCGAGCTGCCCCCGCGCATTGCCTCGAACCCCGACTTCTATCTCTGTCGCTGGTGTGCCTACGCGCGGCGCTGCTGGGGGACGCGGGCATGATTGTCACCCCATCGGATATCCAGGCCCGCGCCATCGCCGCCATAAAAGACTGGTTCCAGAACCGGTCTCACGAGCAGCAGGTATTTCGCCTGTTCGGCTATGCCGGTACGGGCAAGTCCACGGTCCTGAAATTCGCCCTGGACGAGCTGGGTCTCGATTCGCATCGCAGCGATCGCGCGGGAGGGAACTGCGTGCCGGGTGTCGTGACCGCGACCTTCACCGGCAAGGCGGCCCTGGTCCTGCGCCGCAAGGGCACTCCGGCGCGAACCATCCACAGCCTGATCTACAGCGTCATCGCGGCGACCGAGGAAGAGGTGGCTGCGGCCGTCGTGAAGATTGAGGAGGCGGAGAAGAAGGCGCGCACACTCTCCGGCTTCGACCGGACTGCCGCCGAGGCTGGCATCGAGGCGATGCGTCAGGCCCTGTCGGGCATGAAGAAGCCGAGCTTCTCGCTCAACCCGCAGAGCGATGCCGCCCATGCCCGGCTGATCGTGCTCGACGAGGTATCGATGGTCGGTGAGGAAATGGCCCGCGACCTGATGAGTTTCAGGAAGCCCATCCTGGTGCTGGGCGATCCCGGGCAACTGCCGCCGATCCACGGCGCGGGCGCCTTCACCAAGGATGATCCCGACATCATGCTGAGAGAGATCCATCGTCAGGCAGGCGAGAGCGCGATCATCCGGCTCGCGACCATGGCCCGGCAGGGCGAGCCGATTAGCTTTGGCCAGTACGATTCCTTCGTCGGGAAAATGCGCAAGACGGATGTCACGCCCGAGCAGGCCCTGCGCGGCGGCCAGGTCATCTGCGGCAAGAACGCGACCCGGCTGCAGCTCAACAATGCGATGCGTGCCGCCGCCGGCTTCGGTGGGACCTGGCTGCCGACAGGGCCCCGCGAGAAGATCATTTGCCTAAAAAACCAGAACGACCTCGGGCTGATCAACGGCATGTTCGTCACGCTGGAAGACATCGTCGACGAAGGCAGCCTGTTCTTCTCGGCCGCGGTGACCGATGAGGAGGGCAATCGCATCGGCCCACCAGGGCAGGATGGCAAGCCGGGGCGCCTGCGCCTCTACAAGGGCCACTTCGAGGACCATGTCGCGTTCGACCGTCACCGTCACGACCGGGACTGGAAAGAGAAGCGTCATCTGACCGAAGCGACCTTCGGTTGGGCCATCACTGGGCACAAGTCTCAGGGGTCGCAATGGCAGAACGTGGTCGTCTGGGATGACGGCTTTGCTCGCACCGAAGAAGACCGCCGGCGCTGGCTCTATACGGTGATCACCCGTGCCGAGCAGGGGCTGGTGATCCTTGCCTGAGGGACCGGGCATGATCGACCTCAACGATGTCTGGCAGCCGCCCGCCCGTCTGGATCTTGCGGCGGTACGTGAGCGTCTGATGGCCACGGCGGAGTACTGGCTGCCAGACCTGTTTCCGCAGGCGCGGTTGTCATCGGACCGCAAGACGCTGCGCTGCGCAGATTTGTCTGGCCGCCCGCCGCGCAAGGAAGGATCCTGCATCATTCATCTGCGGGGACCGCGGGCCGGCTGGGGGTACGATCACGCAACCGGTGAGTCGGCTGGTCCGATCGACTTGGTTCACTACGCCACCGGGCTGTCAGAGCGTGCATTGTTCGAGGAGGCGGCACGGCTCGCGCGGATAGAGCGTCTCGTGCGGGCCCGACCGGCGTCGTCCGTGTCAGACCGGCCGCGCGACCATGCTCGAGAAGTGGCCCGCATTCTCGAAGGCTGCCTGCCGCTTGCCGGGTCGGTTGCCGAGACTTACCTGCAGAGCCGCGGTCTGCAGGATCCTGTATCGCCCGACCTACTGTTTCACCCAGACCTGACCGACTACGAGACCAAGCGCGGCTGGCCCGGCATGGTCGCAATCGTCCGTGACGGTACGGGCACGCCGACCGGCGGCATCCACCGGACATTCCTGCTGGATGACGGTGCGGACAAGGCGCCGGCAGGTAAGAAGATGCTGGAAGCCGTAGCCGGCGGGTCGGTGCGTTTGTCGGCACTGCCGAAATACGGCCATCTGGCCATCGCCGAGGGCATTGAGACGGCGCTCGCGGCCCATTCAATCTTCGGGGTACCGACGTGGGCTGCTCTCTCGGCCGACGGGTTACGGCGCTGGCAGTGGCCGGACGGCGTCGCGCGGGTGACCATCTTCGCCGATGCGGGCGATGCCGGCCGTCAGGCGGCGGCCACGTTAGTTTACCGGCTCAACGTCGCCAACATCCCGAGCCGGGTCGTCCTGCCGCTGCATGGTGACGATTTCAACGACGACCTGCGCCGTGGCGCGACAGTCGCCGACTATCCCGTCGCCGAGCCAGCGGAGCCCGCCGTGGTGCAGCCACCGGTGCCTGCGACCGTCGCCGAGTTCGAGGCTGTCGCGCGCGGTCTGGGCAATCCGCCCGACGTGTCGGCGCTCGGCACGCTGATCGGGCAGCTGGTCATGGCCAGGCTCGACCCGTTGCCCGAGCGGCAGGTGCTGGCGGCTATCAAGACCGCCACCGGCATCCCCGTGTCGATCCTCGACAAGCAGATCGGTGAGCTGCGGCGCCGGCTGAACGGCACCGGCAACATCCACCACCGACCGATCCGCCCGCGCTGGGCCAACCAGCTGCGGCTGGACCTGACCGGTGCGCCCGAACGCAATGAGGCCAACGTCATCACTGCGCTCAGTTGCGACGAAGCCTTCGCCGGCGCCCTTGTGTTCGACGAGTTCCGGCAGGAGATCATGGTCGCCCGGAAACTGCCCTGGGACGATCAGGCCTTGCCGTTGCCCCGGCCGTGGGCGGACGCCGACGACGTCCGTTGCGCCGAGTGGCTGCAGCGCCGCGAAATCAATGTGCCTCCGGTCGTCGTCAGCCGCAGCATCACGGCGGTGGCGCGGGATGTTCGCATCCACCCGGTGCGAGATTATCTCAACGCTCTGGTCTGGGACGGCGAGTCCCGTCTCGATGCCTGGGCGCTCACCTATCTCGGCGCCGAAGACACGCCGCTCAATCGGGCCTTCGGTGCGCTGTGGGCCATCTCGGCTATCGCCCGCATCATGCAGCCCGGTGCCAAGGCCGACCACATGCTGATCCTCGAAGGCCCACAGGGCGCCCGGAAATCCACGGCGCTAAAGGTTCTGGCCGGCGCGGACTGGTTCACCGATGAGCTCGCCGAGATCGGCAGCAAGGATGCTGCCCAGCAGATGCGCGGCGTCTGGATCATCGAAATCGCCGAGCTCGACGCCATCGGTCGTGCCGAGGTATCGCGCATCAAGGCCTTCCTGTCGCGCACCGTCGACCGATACCGGCCGCCGTATGGACGCTACGTCATCGACGTGCCGCGCCAGTGCGTGTTCGCCGGCAGCGTCAATCCTGACACCTATCTGCGTGACGAGACCGGCAATCGCCGCTTCTGGCCCTTGCGCTGCGGTGCGATCGATCTCGATGGCCTGCGACGTGACCGCGACCAGCTGTGGGCCGAGGCTGTCGTGCGCTTTCGCGAGGGCGCAATCTGGTGGTTGGCGGATCCGGTGCTGATCGCCATGGCAGACGCCGCGCAATCGGAGCGTATGCAGTCTGACGCCTGGGATGGGCTGATCGAGCATTGGATCGGGTTTCAGCGTCGACGCGTCAATCGCGGCTATACTGGGTACGACGACTGGCAGGAAGAGGAAGTCCGGAGGTCCGCTCCGCTCACCGATGTATCGGTGGGCGAGATCCTCGAACAGGCGATCGGCATCGAGCCGGGCCGCTGGACCCGGGCTGACCAGATGCGGGTGACGGCTTGGCTGAAGGCCAATGGCTGGAGCCGATATCAGGCGCGGGCTGATGTCGGTCGAGAATGGCGATATCGGCGTTGAAGTATTCTGTTACGGGAGGGCCTTCGGGCCCTTTTTTCTTGCCCGCTGTCACCAACCTCTGGCGGGAGGTTGGTGACAAAGCAGAGGTTGGTGACAGGAAAAAGCCAATGAAAACAACGCTGTCACCAACGTCACCAACGTCACCAACGTCACCAACGGGTCAGAGATGTATACGTGGAAAATAGAAGTCCACATTCTCTCAATGGACTTATTCCCAAGGAGAAGTGATTGACCCCCGTTGGTGACAGAGAGGTTGGTGACAGATGGGGTTAACCATCTGAAAAAAATAGAGAAAAGCTTGTCACCAACCCCTGATTTTTCAGGAGGAGGTTGGTGACAACTACGCAATCGCCCGCAGTCGCCAGCTCCTATGATCGATGATGTTGTCGCGCTGATGCGCCAGTCGTACAATTCGTTCCGACCGAAGCCGAAGGCCCACTTTTCGTGAGCCTTCATGATGAATCTCTCCGCCAGCATTCCGGCATCGTCGGCGACTGTACCGCAGGTTCCTGACTTCAGCGGTGCGAGCCTGCTCGCCCTCGACCTCGGCACCACCACGGGCTGGGCCATGGCGCCGCCCGACGGAGGCATCGTGAGCGGCACGGTGTCCTTTCGGCCGAGCCGCTACGATGGCGGCGGGATCCGGTATCTGCGATTCCGGGCGTGGCTGGACTCGGTCGCCGAAGACGCCGGCCGCATCGCTGCAGTGTACTATGAAGAAGTCCGCCGACATCTCAGCACCGATGCCGCGCACGTGCACGGCGGCTTGCTGGCGACGCTGACCGCGTGGTGCGAGCAGAGGGCGATCGCGTACCAGGGCGTGCCCGTCGGCACGATCAAGCGGCACGTCACCGGCAAGGGCAACGCCGACAAGG
>JBKBLH010000015.1:0-130339 GCA_046296475.1 Reyranella sp. | reverse complement strand
GAGGGCGTGCCGGCGACCGCGATCGCGGTGGTGGGCCGTGGCGAGCAGGGCCTGCTGGTGCAGACCGGCCCGAACGTCCGCGAGCCGCAGAACCGCCGCGTCGAAATCGTCATCCAGTAAGACGATCTGAAGCACGAACTTCTGGAACGGCCGGGGGCAACCCCGGCCGTTTCCTTTTTTCAGCCGTGCGCTTTTCGGGTTGGCGTCGCCGGGGCCGGCCTCTATATCCGGGCGCAGGAGAGTGAATTCATGTCGCAAGTGTTGATGCCCAAGGCGACCGCCGTCTGGCTGGTCGAGAACACGACCCTGACATTCGATCAGATCTCGGCTTTCACCGGCCTGCATCCGCTCGAGATCCAGGCGATTGCCGACGGCGAAGTCGCGGGTGGCATGACGGGATACGACCCGACCACCAACGGCCAGCTGACAAAGGAAGAGATCAAGCGCGTCGAGGCGGACAGCAACGCGCGGTTGAAGCTGAGCCCACGCGACGTGCCGATGCCGCAGGCCCGTTCCAAGGGCCCGCGCTATACGCCGGTCGCCAAGCGGCAGGATCGCCCCGACGCGATCGCCTGGCTGCTCAAGACGCATCCCGAACTGCAGGACAGCCAGGTCGCCAAGCTGGTGGGCTCGACCAAGAGCACGGTGCAGTCGGTCAAGGACCGTTCGCACTGGAACATGCAGAACGTGCGTCCGCGCGATCCTGTGACTCTGGGCCTCTGTACGCTGAAGGACCTGAACGACGCCGTCGATCGCGCGCGCCGCAAGGCTGCTCGCGAGGACGCCTCGCGCAAGAAGGAATCGGCGCAGGCGGGCGTGGTCGGGGAGGCGGCTGACGTCGATCCGGCCGAAGCCGACCAGCCCGACGTCAGCGAGGTGCCACAAGACTGACGCCTGTGCCAACTTCGTGCTCGCCATCGCGCACGAAGAACGGCAGACTGCATGCGGGGAGAACGGCGCCGCAAGTGCGCCGGACCTTATGCAGGAGGAGACGTCGATATGAAGCGATTGACCGGAGCGCTCGCCACCATGGGCGCCAGCCTTGTCGTTGCGCTCGCCGGAGCGGCGGTGGCGCAGGACAAGCCCGTCGAGTTCCGTTACACGACCGGCGCGCCGCCCAACACACCCTGGGTGATGCAGCTCGACCGCTTCGTCAAGGACGTGGACGAGGAGAGCAAGGGCAAGATCAAGATCAACCCCTTCATCAATGCCCAGCTCGGCAACGAGCAGGACACGATGCAGCAGACGGCACGCGGACGAATTGACCTGGGTGGCTTCTCGGTCGCCGCGGCGGCCGCGTTGGTGCCCGAGCTGTCGCTGACCAGCCTGCCCTTCTACTTCGACAGTGCGAAGCAGCAGGACTGCGTCTACGACGAGCTCATCCCCTACACTCGGAACGCGCTGGCACAGAAGGGCGTGGTGTTCCTGGGCTGGACGCATGTCGGCTCGGTCAACATGGTCGGCAAGAAGCCTTACAAGGCGCCGGCCGAGGTCAAGGGCCTGAAGGCACGATCGGCGCCGACCAAGACCGCGGCGGCATTCTGGGTGGCACTCGGGGCCAATCCCACGCCGCTCGGGATCACCGAATGGGCATCGGCCCACCAGACCGGCCTCGTCGACGTATCGGATGCGCCGGTTACCTATTACGTGCCATCGGGCCTCGGCAAGATCGCTCCCGTGTACACCCGCACCAATCACGTCGATTCGGGCGGCATCGTCGTGATGTCGAAGGCGGTCTACGACAAGCTGACGGCCGACCAGCGCAACGCTCTGCAGGCCGCCGTCGCGAGACGCTCGGCCGCCCAGCTCAGGGGGGAAATCCGTGGCTTCGAGGAGAAGATCCTGGAACTCCACCTCAAGAACGGAGGGCAGATCGTCACCCTGACGCCCGAGGAGCGGGCACAGTGGCAGAAGGCTCTTCAGCCGACTTGGCCCGAGATCGTCAAGGCGGTCGGCGGCAATGCCGATGCCTTCTTCAAGTTGATGGAAGAAGCCAAGAAGAAGTGCGGCGCCTGATCGGCGCAGCGCCGGCTGGCATTCGAACGTAACGCCGGCGCGCCGCGTGCGCGCTGGACATGCCTCTTCCACGACCCCCGACATCCATGACCCAGTCGCCTTCAGCCGGGGCCGAACCCCGACCGCAAACTTCGCCGCCCTGGCTACGCCGGACCCTCGTGGTCTGGCATCGGATCGAGTGCTGGGTGGCCGTGGTCTGCTTCGCCTTCATAGCCCTGATCATGGTGCTCGACGTCCTCGGCCGCGAGCTGCTCGGCCCAATCCTCGCCGCGCTGGGCATCGACATCGGCCCGACCGGAATATTTGCCGCCGGCC
Source organism: Reyranella sp. (assembly GCA_046296475.1). Taxonomy (GTDB): domain Bacteria; phylum Pseudomonadota; class Alphaproteobacteria; order Reyranellales; family Reyranellaceae; genus Reyranella. The sequence continues at coordinate 128,008 of JBKBLH010000015.1, read as the reverse complement.
GTCTGGCGATGATCGCCCTGATCATCGGCAGCTTCATGGGTGTGGGGATCGCCACGGCGACGGGAAGTCACCTCGTACCGCGCGTGGCCTATGGCTGGGTGCCGGCCGGATGGAGCGCAGCGCTGGACCGCATCGCCGATGTCGTCACAGGACTGTTCCTCCTCGGCTTCGTCTGGTTCGGCCTGGTCTTCGTGATGTCGACAGCTGCAACGGGGCTGCGCATGCCGGTGTTGGACTGGCCGGTCTGGCCGTTGCAGGCGGCGATCCCGCTCGGCTTCCTGTCGGCGGCGCTGCGCTATTTCGTCTATGCGGCCTGGCCCGAATTGCGTCCGGAGCCGCCGGAGTTCCAGGAATGAGTGGCTTACTGCTGGCAGGCCTCATTGTCCTGCTGCTGGTGCTGCGCCAGCCGCTGGTCGTCATCCTGCTGGGGGTCGCAGCCTACATCCACCTCGTGTGGGGCCGTGGCCAGCTCGACTACATCGTCGAGGACATGTGGGTCGGCATCGACAAGGAGCTGATCCTGTCGATTCCGTTGTTCATCCTGTGCGGCAACGTCATGACGCGCGGCTCGATCGCCCAGCGCCTGGTCGCCATGCTGCAGGCGGTCACGCGGCCGCTCCCCGGCGGTCTCGCCGTGGCCTGCGTCCTGTCGTGCGCGGTGTTCGCCGCGATCTCGGGTTCGTCGATCGTCACCATGCTGGCCGTCGGCTCGGTGCTCTATCCGGCGATGCTCAAGGCGGGCTACGACAACAAGTTCACGCTGGGCGCTCTCATGTCCGGCGGAACGCTCGGCATCATCATCCCGCCGTCGATCCCCATGATCATCTATGGCCTCGTCACCGAGACCTCGATCGTCGACCTGTTCCTCGCGGGCTTCGGCCCCGGGATTCTTCTCGTCGTGATTCTCTCGGCCTATGCCATATGGGTGAACCGCCATCGCCCGCGCGAGCGTTTCGATCTGCTTGAAGCCAGGACGGCCTTCAGCCGTGGCATCTGGGCGGCCCTGATGCCCATCATCCTGCTGGGCGGCATCTACTCCGGCCTGTTCACCGCCACCGAGGCGGCGGCCGTCGCGCTCGCCTACGCCATCGTGGTCGAAGTCTTCGTGCACAAGGAGCTCAAGCTGCGCGACTTCTACGCGGTCGTGCTCGATGCCTCGAAGCTGGGTGGGTCCTTGTTTCCGGTGCTGGCCGTCGCGCTCAGCCTCAACATCATCATGATCGAACACCGGATCCCGCAGGGCATGGTGGCCTTCATGCAGGGCTACATCGACAGTCCGCTGGTCTTCATCCTGCTGATCAACGTCCTCTTGCTCATCGTCGGCTGCCTGATGACCACGGGCGAGGCGATCCTCGTGCTGGGGCCGCTGCTCGCCCCGGTTGCTGCCGCCTACGGATTCGACAAGGTGCTGTTCGGCGTCATCATGATCCTCAACCTGGAGATCGGCTACCTGACACCGCCCGTCGGCCTGAACCTCATCGTCGCGATGAGTGCGTTCAAGCAGAAGTTCGGCGTGCTCTGCCGGGCGGCCGCGCCCTTCATCCTGCTGATGCTGGCGAGCCTCGGCCTGGTGCTTTGGCAGCCCTGGATCGCCATGTACTTCGTGAACGGGAAGTTCTGATCCCGCTCAGACCGACAGCATCACCTTTCCCACATGGTCGGCGCGCTCGAGTTCGGCATGTGCGCCGGCGGCATCCGTGAAGGGGAAGGTCTTGTAGATGATCGGCTTGATCCGGCCGGATTCGAGGAGCGGCCAGACCTTCTCCTTCAGGCCACGTGCCATCCGGCCCTTGCTCTCGATGCTCTGGGGCCTGAGGGTCGAACCCGTGAGGGTGAGGCGGTTGACCATCAGGAAGCCGGCACTGATCGTCGCGGTTGCGCCGCCCTGCACGGCGATCACCACGCAGCGTCCGTCGAGCTTCAGCAGCGACAGGTTCTTCGGCAGATAGTCGCCGGCCACCATATCGAGCACGACGTCGACGCCGCCCGACAGCTTCCTGGCCTCGGCCGCCCAGTCGTTGTCCTTGTAGAGGATCGCGTGATCGGCGCCGAGGGATTTCACCGCATCGGCCTTCTCTTTCGTCCGCACCGTCGTGAGCACCGTCGCACCGAACGATTTGGCGAGCTGGATCGCGGTCGTCCCGATGCCGCTCGCGCCGCCATGGATCAATACGGTCTCGCCGGCCTCGAGCTGGCCGCGCTCGAACAGGTTGTGCCAGACGGTAAAGTAGTTCTCCGGCAGGGCCGCCGCGTGCAACAGGTCGAAGCCCTTGGGGGGCGGGAGGCACTGCGGCGCCGGCACGATGCAGTATTCGGCATAGGAGCCGCCCGGCGTCAGCGCGCATATCTCGTCGCCGACCGCCCAGCCGCTGACCCCTTCGCCCAGTTCGGCGACGGTACCTGCGGCCTCGAGGCCCGGCAGGGCGGAGGCGCCCGGCGGGGGCGCATAATTGCCCATGCGCTGGGCGATGTCGGGCCGATTGACCGCCGTGGCCGCGACCTTGATCAGGATCTCGCCGGCCTTGGGCCGGGGCACCGGCCGGGTCGCCGGCACCAGCACGTCCGGGGCGCCATACTTGGTGATCTCGACGCATGTCATCGTCGCGGGCAGGGCACTCATGGTCGGCCTTTCGAAGCGGGTGGAGCGGTGCTAGTGCTGCCTTAGCCGCTTCCGTGGAGACGCGCCATGGCCTTCGATCTCGACGATCTCGATCCGCGACAGAAGAAGTCGCAGCCCCGCAATCTCGACGTTATGAACGTCGAGGACCTCGAGGAATACGCGGTCGCGCTCAAGGCCGAACTGCAGCGCGTCGAGGCCAAGATCGAGGCCAAGCGGAGCCATGCCGCGGCAGCTGCCTCGCTTTTCAAGAAATAGCGGCGGCAGGGCCGCCCGCGGATAGGGAGACGACGTGGTCGAAGCCAAGTTCCTGAGGCCCGATACGCTGGCGCTGCATGCCGGCCAGCATCCGGATCCGGCGACCGGCGCGCGCGCCGTGCCGATCTACCAGACGACGTCCTTCGTGTTCCGCGACGTCGACCATGCGGCGAGCCTGTTCAACCTCGAAGTCGGTGGCCACATCTACAGCCGCATTTCCAACCCGACGGTGTCGGTGTTCGAGGAGCGCATGGCCGCGCTCGAGGAGGGAACGGGGGCGCTCGCGGTGTCGAGCGGGCAGGCCGCGCTGCACATAGCCATCGCCACGCTCATGGGCACGGGTAGCCACATCGTCGCCTCGACATCGCTCTATGGCGGCACGCGCAACATGCTGGCGCTGACCCTGCCGCGCTTCGGCATCGAGACGACCTTCGTCCATCCGCGCGACCATGAGGGGTTCCGCAAGGCCATCCGTCCCGAGACGCGCCTGATCCTGGGCGAGACGATCGGCAATCCCGGCGGCGAGGTGCTCGACATCCCCGCGATCGCCGCCATCGCCCACGCGGCGAAGATTCCGCTGATGATCGACAATACCTTCGCTTCGCCGGTCCTGTGCAAGCCGCTGACCCTCGGGGCCGACATCGTCTTCCACTCCGCGACCAAGTTCATCGGCGGCCATGGCGTGGCGATCGGCGGCGTGATCGTCGAGTCCGGCCGCTTCGACTGGGAGGCCTCGGGCAAGTTCCCGACGCTCACCGAGCCCTATGCGGGCTACCACGGTATCGACTTCGCCGAGGAGTTCGGCCCGCATGCCTTCGTGATGCGCGCCCGCACCGAGGGCGTGCGCGACTTCGGCTGCTGCCTGTCACCGCAGAACGCCTTCTATCTGATCCAGGGACTCGAAACCCTGCCGCTCCGGGTCGCGCGTCACGTCGAGAATGCCCGCAAGGTGATGGCGTTCCTGAAGGGCAATCCAGCGGTCGAGCGCATCGCCTCGCCCGATCTGCCCGATCATCCCGACCACGCGCTGGCGCAGAAGCTGCTGCCCAGGGGTACGGGCTCCATCTTCAGCTTCGACATCAAGGGCGGGCGCGAGGCCGGGCGCCGCTTCATCGAACGGCTGAAACTCTTCTCGCATCTCGCCAACGTGGGCGATGCCAAGTCGCTGGTGATCCACCCGGCCTCGACGACGCATGCCCAGCTGGACGCGGCCGCGCTCCACCAGGCCGGCATCGGCGAGGGAATGATCCGGCTTTCGGTCGGCCTCGAGGATGCCGATGACCTGATCGACGATCTCGGACCGGCGCTGCGCGCCTCGCAGAAGGGCTGACCATGAAGCTCACCGTCGACGGCCGGGCCGTCTTCGCGACGACTGGCGGCGCCGAATTCGATCCGGGCAAGCCCGCCATCGTCTTCCTCCACGGCGCGGGATTCGACCGCACCGCCTGGCGCCTGCAGACACGCTGGTTCGCCCATCACGGCCGCGCCGTCCTGGCGGTCGATTTTCCGGCCCATGGCTGGTCCGACGGACCTGCACTGGAGAGTATCGCGGCGATGGCCGACTGGACGGCGCGCCTGATCGAGGCTGCGGGTTTGAAGCAGGCGGCGCTGGTCGGTCATTCGATGGGCGCGCTGGTTGCCCTCGATTGCGCCGCGCGGCATGGCGACAAGGTGCGGGCACTGGGCCTGTGCGGCGTCGCCTCGGAGATGCCGGTGCATCCGGAAATGCTCGAATCGGCCAAGGCCAATACGAGCAAGGTCCAGGAGCTCATGACTTTCTGGGGAATGGGCAACGCCCTGCACAAAGGGGGCATGGTCTCGCCCGGCCTGTGGCTGCGGCGCGAGTCGCTGGCGGTGCTGGCGGGCAACGAGCCGGACGTGATCCATACCGATTTGGCGGCCTGCAATGCCTACAAGGACGCGCCGGCGCGGGCCGCTGGCGTGACATGCCCGACCGTATTCGTGCTGGGCGACGGCGATCTCATGACCCCCGCCGCCAAGGCCAGGCCGCTGGTCGCCGCCATCGCGGGTTCGCACGCCGTCGTGATTCCGGACTGCGGGCATTTCATGACGGTGGAAAGGCCCGACGAGACGCTGGACGCCCTGAAGTCCCGTGTCTGATCGCGTCGCTCTGGTCACCGGCTCGACCTCCGGAATCGGCGCCGCCATCGCCCGCCGCCTGTCGCGGGACGGTTACGCCGTGGCGCTGCATTCGCGCCGTTCAGCGGACGTTGGAAAGGCGATGGTGGGCGAGTTGCCCGACGCGAGCTATCATCAGGCCGATCTCGGCGACGAGACGGCGGCGCGCGGTCTCGTCGCGTCGGTCCTGGAGAGGCACGGGCGCCTCGACGTGCTGGTGAACAATGCCGGCCTGTCGATCCGCATTCCGCACACGGACCTCAAGGCCGCGACGCCGCCCTTGTGGCGGCAGATGCTCGAGGTGAACCTGATCGCGCCCTTCGTGCTGACGGCGGAGGCCGAGCCTGCCTTGCGCCGGTCCGCATCGGGCGGCCGTCCGGCCTGCATCGTCAATATCGGCACGCATGCCGGCTCGCGGCCCAAGGGCTCGTCGATCCCCTACGCCGCGTCCAAGGCGGCGCTGCATCACGTGACCCGATTGCTCGCGCTGTCGCTGGGACCTGAAATCCGCGTCAACGCCGTGGCGCCGGGACTGGTCGAGACGCCGATGACGGCGAACTGGCCGGACATGCTGGAGGCGTGGAAAACGAAGGCCCCGATGAAGCGACCTGCGAAACCGGAGGACATCGCCGATCTGGTGGCCGCGCTCTGCGCCAACGACTACGTTACCGGAGAGATCGTCATCGCCGACGGTGGGCTGAACCTCACCTAGCCAGACACGGAGGAAACGACAATGAACGTCCAGACGCTGCCGCCGGGCTACAAGACCGCCCCATGGACGCCGCCGGAGACCATCACCGGCGCCATGCTGGCCGAGGCGAGCAACAAGCTGATCGAACTGCTGCGCATCCGCACCCAGCCGATCGGCATGCGCCTGTTCGAGGATCCGGCGGAGATGGAGAAGATCAAGGGCCTGCGCAAGCCGACCGAGGGCTTCAAGTTCACCATGTGCCAGATGGTGACGCAGTCGCGCTGGTACGGCTTCACGCTCGGCATCACCGTCGACAATACCCGGGGCGGCAATTGCGGCGGCGTGGTCGGCCTCAACCATCCGGGCGAAGGCTTCCTGTCGGGCGACCACATGAATGGCGTCTGGTTCGGCAACAAGGAGGCCTCGGCCGCCCATCAGGCGCAGATGCCCCGGGTGCCCGACGGAAAATACAACGGCCTCGTCGTGTCGCCGCTGCGCTCGGCGCGCCTCGATCCCCCGGACATCTGCCTGTTCTACGGCACACCCGGGCAGATGATCTATTTCATCAACGGGCTGCAGTACCACCGCTACCGCCGCTACGACTTCACCGTGACGGGCGAGAGTGCCTGCGCCGATTCGTGGGGTCGGGCGCTCGCCACCCGCCAGACCTCGCTGTCGCTGCCCTGTTTCGCGGAACGTCGCTACGGCGGTGTGGCCGATGACGAGCTGCTGATGGCCTGCCCGCCGGACGAACTGCTGCGCGCAGTCGAGGGCATGGGTCATCTCGGCAAGAACGGCCTGCGCTATCCGTTCCCGCCCTATGGCGCGGTGATGGATCCGGCGGCGGGCATGGCCAAGAGCTACAGCTGACATGCTCTACGTCGTGGCCTGGCCGGTGCTGGGCGAGGCCGACGACACGGCGCTGCGTCGCCTGCGGGCGCAGTATCATCCGCAGGAGGCCGATCTGATCGGCCCGCATTTCACCCTCGTGTTCGGTGTTGCGGCCGAACGCGAGGCCGAGTTGCGGGCGGCTTTGCACTCTGTAGCGCAACGCCCGTTCTGGTTCATGATCGAGCGTATCGTTCGCTCCGATCTCTATCTGTATGCCGAGCCGTCGGACGGCGCCGCCGAGCTGTCGACGCTCCACGACGTCCTGAATCCGTTTCCCGGCAGCGAGCCGTTCGAGCCTCACATCACGCTCGGCCGGTTCCGCAGCGCCGCCGAGGCGGAGCAGGTGGCGCGCATCGTCGGGCGGCAGAACCTGCCCATGACCGGACGGGTCGAGGAGCTGGCGCTGCTGCGGCGAACGGGCGACGGGCTCGAAGCGGTGGCCAGCGCCCGCCTTGGCGCATGAAGGCGATCGTCCCGCGTCTCGACGAAAGGCGTCTCAGCGCCAGAGCGGCGGCAGGGGCGGCAGGCGGACGTTGCCGGGCCGCGCCGCAATGCCGAACTTCGCCAGCGCCTCTCGCACTTCGCGCGGAATGCCCACGCCGGGGGCCGATGCAACGCCCGACAACCTGAACAGCCGGTCGATCATCTTCTCCCAGCGCTCGCCCTCGTCGGGATAGCGGCGGATCTCGATCTTGCGGCCCTCGCCGATGCCCGCCTTGGCCTTGGCGATGTTGAGGGCGAGTTGCAGGCCGCCCAGTTCGTCCACGAGGCCTGCGCTCCTGGCATCGATGCCGCTGAAGACACGACCGCGGGCGGCGGCGTCGATGCGGTTGGCGTCGAGGTTGCGGAACTCGGCGACCTGGGTCGTGAAGGCCGCGTAGATGGCGTCGAGCTCGCGGTTGACCGCGGCGCGCTGTGCCGGCGTCGGCGGCTGGAAGGTCGAGTGCATGCCGGCGTTGCGGCCGACCGAGACCCGCTCGACGTTGACGCCTATGGAGGTCAGCAGCTCCTGGGCCATGGGCCAGATGCCGAAGACACCGATCGAGGCGGTGATGGTCGTGGGCTGGGCGACGATCACGTCACCGCGCACGGCAGCCAGATAGCCACCGGAGGCGGCCACGTCGCCCATCGAGACGATGACGGGCTTTCCGGCAGAGCGCGCCCGGCCGACCGCGTCGGCGATGGCGTCGGCGGCGGGGTAGGTGCCCCCGGGCGAGTCGATGCGAAGCACGATGGCCCGCACGTCCTTGGCCTGGGCGGCGTTCTCCAGGGCCTCGACGACGTCGTCGGAGTTGGCCATCGCCTCGTCCTCGAGCGGATTGGCGCTCCCGGTGCCGGAGGCGATGGTGCCGCTGGCCCGCACGAGGGCGATGACCTCGCCGCTTGACGCGGGTCGCGCCTCGTCGCCGGCATACTCCGCAAGCGGCACGAGATCGCGCTTGCCGTTGGCGCGCTGGTAGACCTCCTCGAGCGCATCGGTGCGATAGCCGATCTTGTCGACGAGACCGTCCCGACGCGCCTGCTCGGGTTCGTGCGGCGCCGTGTCGATCAGGCGGCGAAGCTGCCCGGGTTCCATCTTGCGGTCGCGTGCTGCATCGTTCAGGAATTGGCCGAACAGGCTGTCGATCAGCTGCTGCAGGTTCTCGCGGGCCGGTCGGGTGTAGCCGGTTTCGAGGAACGTGTCGGGCGCGCTCTTGTACTCGTAACGCCGGCCGCCTTCGACCTTGACGCCGAGCCTGTCGAGGCCGTCCTTGATGAACGGTGTCTCGACGGCGATGCCGGTGACGCCGAAGCCGCCGCTGGGCTGCAGCCAGATCTCCTCGAGCGCGGCGGCGAGATAGTAGTCGGCGACATGATTGCCGCCGCTGCCGAGGGACTCCGCAAATCCCACCGCGAACTTGCCCTTGCCGCGGAAGTGGGTGATCGCCTGGCGCAGCTCCTGCACGCGAGCGAGGCCCGCCGTCTCGTCGCCGATTTCGACATACAGGCCGACGACGCGGGGATCGTCCGCGGCCTGCCACAGGAGCTGCACCGTTTCGACGATGTCACGCGAGCTGCCGAACAGGCCGCCGCTCAGCAGACCGGTCGACGTCGTTTCGGGCGGCAGGGAGCGGAGATCCAGCGACAGCACCATCTGCTGCGGCAGCGGTTTGGGCGAGAAGGGCCCCGAGGCAAGGAAGGCCACGCCGGCAGCCACTGCCAGCAGGACGAGGGTGCCAATGGTCGCAAGAAAGCCGACGATGAACCGCCGCATGCGAGAGTTCCCTCTGAAGATGGATGCTGATTAGGGGCGGACGAGATTCGGCCGGAACGTCTTCACGGCGTCAAGCATGGCCATGGCATTCGCATCGAGCCCGTTGTCGCGGACCATGACGGCCGCCGGAACGCCGCGGATGGGGCGCAGGCTGTCATCGACGTTGAACTGGGAAAGCCGCAGGTCCGCTGCGAGGAAGGCCTGCGGTTCGACGCCGATCTGGAGCTGAGCCCGCATCGCGAGCCGGCGCAGCCGCACCCACTCGATGTCGTCCCAGGCGAGACGGGCGTTGCGCCCGAACCCCAGCCTTATGCCCTCGTGGTCGATCACGACCTGAGGCGTCCGATCCAGATAACGACTGATGCCGAGGAAGATGTAGTAGGCCATGATCAGCGCCAGAAGCGCGAACATCACGAAACGCGGGTCTCTCAGCGAGAGCGTGGGCGCGTTGGCCGATTCGCCCGATGTGAAGTGCATGATCGCCGAGGCGATCATCAGCAGCGAGACGGCGGCCATTCCCAGATTGTGAAGGGTGCCGTAGCGCACGTGCAAGGCTTGCCGGGCGGCCACCGCGGCGCTAGCCCGCCTGAGCGCGATGGCGCAGCAGGTGGTCTGCGAGGACGCACGCCACCATCGCTTCGGCCACGGGAGTGCCGCGGATGCCCACGCACGGATCGTGGCGGCCCTTGGTGCGCAGTTCGATCTCGCGGCCGTTGCGGTCGACACTGCGGACCGGCGTCAGGATCGAGCTGGTGGGTTTGACGGCGAGGCGGCAGACGATGTCCTGTCCGGTCGAGATCCCGCCCAGGATGCCGCCGGCATGGTTGCTCAGGAAGGCAGGATGACCGTCCGCCATCCGCATCTCGTCGGCATTCTCTTCGCCGCTCGAGGCGGCGGCGGCGAAGCCGTCACCGATCTCGACGCCCTTCACCGCATTGATGCTCATCAGCGCCTTGGCCAGATCGGCATCGAGCTTGTCGTAGACCGGGTCGCCGAGGCCAACGGGCACGCCCGAGGCCACGACCTCGATGACCGCGCCGCACGAACTGCCGCGCTTGCGCACATCGTCCAGGTAGCCTTCCCAGTTCTGGGCCGCCTGCCGGTCGGGGCACCAGAACGGATTGTCGCCGGTGGCGTCCCAGTCCCAGTTGGCGCGGTCGATCTTCTGCGTGCCGATCTGGACCACGGCGCCGCGGATGATGACGCCATCCCCCAGGATCTTCCGCGCGATGGCACCGGCGGCGACGCGCACGGCGGTTTCACGCGCCGACTGGCGGCCGCCGCCGCGATAATCGCGCACGCCGTACTTCATCTGATAGGTGTAATCGGCGTGGGACGGGCGGAACTGGTCCTTGATCTCGCCGTAGTCGCGGCTGCGCTGGTCGACATTGTCGATGTGCAGCCCGATCGGCGTGCCGGTCGTGACGCCCTCGAACACGCCGGACAGGATCTTCACCGTGTCCGGCTCCTGGCGCTGGGTGACGAAGCGCGACTGGCCGGGGCGGCGCTTGTCCATCCACACCTGGATGTCGGCTTCGCTCAACGGGATGCGCGACGGCGCGCCGTCGACCACGCAGCCGATGGCGGGGCCGTGGCTTTCGCCCCAGCTGGTGAACCGGAAGAGGGTACCGAAACTGCTGCCGGCCATGATCGCCGGCCTCCTGCGCTACTCGCCTTCGAAGTTGCCGAGCAAGTCGGCGATCTGCTTCGCGGACGAGGTGTTGATCATGCCGACGACGTGGTAGCCGGCGTCGACGTGCATCACTTCACCGGTCACACCGGTGCCGAGATCGGACAGGAGATAAAGGCCGGCATTGCCGACTTCCTCTGTCGTGACGTTGCGCTTAAGCGGAGAGTTGAGCTCGTTCCACTTCAGGATGTAGCGGCCGTCGTTGATGCCGGCGAAGGCCAGCGTCTTGATCGGGCCGGCCGAGATCGCATTGACGCGGATCTTTTGCTGGCCGAGATCCGCCGCCAGGTAGCGCACGCTCGCCTCGAGGGCGGCTTTGGCCACGCCCATGACGTTGTAGTGCGGGATCACCCGCTCGGCGCCATAGTAGGTGAGGGTGAGGAGGCTGCCGCCGTCCTTCATCAGGGGCACGGCGCGCTGCGACACGGCGGTGAAGGAGTAGACGCTCACGTTCATCGTGAGATTGAAATTGTCGGACGTAGTGTCCAGATAGCGGCCGCGCAGCTCGTCCTTGTTCGAAAAGGCGATGGCATGGACCAGGAAGTCCAGCTTGCCCCATTCCTTCTCGAGCTTGGCGAAGACGGCGTCGATGCTGGCGGCATTGGTCACGTCACACGGCTCGATGATCTTGGCGCCGATCGAGCCCGCCAGCGGCCGCACACGCTTCTCCAGGGCCTCGCCCTGGAAGGTGAAGGCCACCTCGGCCCCCTGGTCGTGGCAGGCCTTGGCGATCCCCCAGGCGATCGAGCGTTCGTTGGCGACGCCCATTACGAGGCCTTTTTTGCCGGCCATCAGTTGTGCAGCTGCGGTCATGCTGTGGTTCTAGCTGGGGACGGCTATTGGGACAAGATGCCGGTGGTGGAACGCGGCCGACCCCCTCATATTGTGGTCATGATCAGGGAAACCACCGATCCGCTGGAGCTTTTTGCCGCCTGGTACGGCGAAGCCGCCAATTCCGAGCCCAACGACCCCTCGGCCATGGCCCTGGCCACGGTCGGTCCGGACGGCACGCCGGCCGCACGCATGGTCCTGTTGAAGGATTACGACGCCGCCGGCTTCGTGTTTTACACGAACTATGAAAGCCGCAAGGGCAGCCACCTCCTGGCCCACCCCAAGGCCGCCCTCCTGTTCCACTGGAAGTCGCTGCGGCGCCAGGTTCGCCTGGAGGGGCCTGTCACCCCGACGACGGCAGCCGAGGCCGACGCCTATTTCGCGACCCGGGCCCGCGGGAGCCAGATCGGCGCCTGGGCCTCGGAACAGTCGCGGCCGCTCGAAAGCCGGTTCGCGCTCGAGAAGCGGGTGGCGGAATACGGCGCCCGGCACGTGATCGGGACCGTGCCTCGGCCGCCGCACTGGTCCGGCTTTCGGCTGCAGCCGAACCTGATCGAGTTCTGGCAGGACGGGGCGTTCCGGCTGCACGACCGACTGGAATATCGCCGCGGCTCGGCGGCGGAGCCGTGGACCACGCGGACGCTTTACCCCTGAGGGCGTGACGGCGATGGAGCCCCAACGGCTGATGCGACTGGCGACCGTCGCTTCGATGTCGACGGCGCTCATCCTGATCGCGGTCAAGTTCGTGGCCTGGCGGCTCACCGATTCGGTGAGCATGCTGTCCTCGCTGGTCGATACGTCGCTCGACCTCGTCAGCTCGTTCGTGACCTTCCTCGCCGTGCGCCAGGCGCTGGTTCCGCCCGACGACGATCATCGCTTCGGGCACGGCAAGGCCGAGGGACTTGCAGGCCTGATCCAGGCGGGTTTCATCGCCGCCTCGAGCTGTGCGCTCCTGGTTGCGATCGTGGAACGGCTGGGCAATCCGAAGCAGGTTCGGGAAGAGGGGATCGGCCTCGCCGTCAGCGCGCTGGCGATCGGACTGACGCTGTGTCTCGTTGCCTTCCAGAAGTACGTCGTACGGCGCAGCGGTTCGCTCGCCATCAATGCCGACATGGCACACTACAGCACCGATCTCGTGGCGACCCTGGTCACCGGCGCCGCGGTCTTCCTGTCGGGGCTGCTGGACCAGCCGCTGATCGACAGTGGCGTTGCGGCCTTGGTGGCACTCTATCTGATGCACGGCGCGTGGAACGTGGCGCGCGAATCGCTGGACGTGCTGATGGATCGCGAACTGCCGGCCGAGGATGGCCGGAAGATCGAGGCGATCGCGCGGGCTCATCCCGGCGTGAAGGACGTGCACGACATGAAGACGCGGTCGAGCGGTCTCACCAAATTCATCCAGCTGCATATCGAGGTCGATCGCGACCTCTCGGTCGTGCTCGGCCACGCGATCGGGCTCGAAGTTCAGGCCGAGATCGCAAGGGCCTTTCCCGGCGCGGAGATCATCATTCACGTCGATCCTTCGGCCGCGCCATGACAGGCAGGCCTTCCTTCGTCGTCGAGGATCAGTCCGGGACGATTGCCTTCCTCGAGGCCGAGCTGAAGCCGGAGCGGCGCGTCGACACGCACGGCGCTGTCGTCTTCCTGTGCCGCGAGCGCGCCTACAAGCTGAAGCGGGCGGTGAAGTTTCCCTACATGGACTTCTCGACCGAGGCCCGGCGCGCCGCAATGTGTGCCGCCGAGATCGAGGTGAACCGACGCTCCGCACCGGAAATCTATCTCGGCGTCGCCCCGGTGAAGCGGCAGAACGGCACATTGGCGTTGGGCGAAGTCGGCGAGACCTCCCGCCATGCCGTCGATTGGCTGGTCGTGATGCGCCGCTTCGACGAGGAGGGGCTGCTCGACCGCATGGCGGCGCGCGGCGCGCTGACGCCCGAACTCATGGCCGCGCTCGGGGCGCGGGTGGCCGCATTCCATGACGGCTTGTCCGCCATCGCCTCGGGCTTCTGTTCGCCCGACGATTACCGTCACTCGGTGGCCGCGGATGTCCGCCAAATGCGCGAGGCGGGGGAGCGGCTCGATCCGCCGACCAGCGACGCGCTGGCCGAGGCGATGCCGCGCTCGCTCGAACCCTTCCTCGATCTCGTCGCGCGTCGCGTCGCGGCCGGGGCGATCCGCCGCTGCCATGGCGATCTGCACCTGCGCAACATCGTGACCCTGAACGGCCAGCCGGTGCCGTTCGACGCCATCGAATTCTCCGACAAGATCGCCAACATCGACGTGCTCTACGATCTTGCCTTCGCGCTGATGGATCTGGCGCGACAGGGGCTGAGGGCGATGGCCAACCGCCTGCTGAACGAATGGCTGTGGCGGGTCGGGGAGGTCGAAGGCGCCTCGCACGAGGAGGCGCTGGCGCTGCTGCCGATGTTCCTCGCACGCCGGGCCGCGATCCGCGCCTATGTCGATTCGGCGGTCACGGCCGTGAGCGGCGCCGACAATGCGCCGGCACGCGCCTACCAGAAGGCGGCGCTGGCCTTTCTGCAGCCCGCGCCGCCGCGCCTGGTCGCCATCGGCGGCCTGTCGGGCAGCGGGAAGACCACGCTGGCGCTGAAGCTGGCACCCGGGATCGGCCGTGCCCCTGGCGCCGTCGTGGTGCGGACCGACGTCGAGCGCAAGCGACAGGCCGGCATCCCCTTGGAAGAGCGCATGCCGGCGGGCAGCTATTCGCCCGAGGCGTCGGCTCGCATCTACGCCGCGTGTCTCGCGCGCGCAGAACGCGTGCTGCGGGCGGGGCACAGCGTCGTGCTCGACGCCGTCTTCGCCCGCCCCGACGAACGGGCCGCCGCCGAGGCGCTGGCGCGAAAGGTCGGCGTAGTCTTCCAGGGCATCTGGCTCGACGTCCCGAAGTCCGTGGCGCAGCAGCGCGTGACGGACCGGAAAGGCGACGCATCAGACGCGACCGCCTCCGTCGTCGAGCGGCAGTTCGGTTACGATCTGGGAGCGATCGATTGGGAGCGCCGCTGACTTCGCTTCAGGCCCGCTTCTTCGCCGTCGCGCTGCGGGGCAGCAGGCGGGCGAGATACTGGCCGGTATAGCTCTCCGGCACCTTCACGACCGCTTCGGGTGCGCCCTCGGCGACCAGGCGGCCGCCGCCGGATCCGCCGTCGGGGCCCATGTCGAGCACCCAGTCGGCGGTCTTGATGACTTCGAGATTGTGCTCGATCACCAGCACCGTGTTGCCGGTCTCGACCAGGCGATGCAGCACTTCGAGGAGCTTGCGCACGTCCTCGAAATGGAGACCCGTCGTGGGCTCGTCGAGGATGTAGAGCGTGCGGCCGGTGGCCCGTCGTGAGAGCTCCTTGGCGAGCTTGACCCGCTGGGCCTCGCCGCCTGACAGGGTCGTCGCCTGCTGGCCGATATGGATGTAGCCGAGACCGACCTGCTGGAGGGTGAGCAGCTTGTCGCGGATGACCGGAACCGCCTTGAAGAACTCGCAGCCCTCGTCGACCGTCATGTCGAGCACGTCGGCGATCGACTTGCCGCGGAAGGTTATCTCGAGCGTCTCGCGGTTGTAGCGCTTGCCCTTGCAGACGTCGCACTCGACATAGACATCGGGCAGGAAGTGCATCTCGATCTTGATGACGCCGTCGCCCTGGCAGGCCTCGCAGCGGCCGCCCTTCACGTTGAAGGAGAAGCGCCCGGGCTTGTAGCCGCGCTCGGTCGACTCGGGGAGCTGCGAGAACCAGTCGCGGATCGGCGAGAAGGCGCCGGTATAGGTCGCCGGGTTGGAGCGCGGCGTGCGGCCGATCGGCGACTGGTCGATGTCGACGATCTTGTCGAGATGGTTGACGCCGTCCAGGCCGGCATGGGCGCCGGCATGTTCGCGCGCATTGTTGAGCTTCTTCGCCAGCGCCTTGTAGAGCGTCTCGACGATCAGGGTGCTCTTGCCGCTGCCCGACACGCCGGTGACGCAGGTGAAGGTACCGAGCGGAATGCTGGCCGTGACGTTCTGGAGGTTGTTCTCCCGGGCGCCCTTCAGGGTCAGCCAGCGGCCGTTCTTCGGCGGCGGTTCGCGTCGCACCTTGGGAATCGGAATCTGACGGAAGCCTGAGAGATACTGGCCGGTGAGACTCGCGCTGTTGCCCATCACCTGGTCGGGGGTGCCCTGGGCGATCACGGTGCCGCCGTGGGCGCCGGCGCCCGGACCCATGTCGACGAGATAGTCGGCGGCGCGGATCGCATCCTCGTCATGCTCGACCACCAGCACCGTGTTGCCGAGGTCGCGCAGGCGGGTCAGCGTCTTCAGCAGCCGGTCGTTGTCGCGCTGGTGCAGGCCGATCGACGGTTCGTCGAGCACGTAGAGCACGCCCGTGAGGCCGGAGCCGATCTGGGAGGCGAGACGGATACGCTGGCTCTCGCCGCCGGAAAGGGTGCCCGACGTTCGATTGAGCGTCAGGTAGGACAGGCCCACATTGTCGAGGAAGCCCAGCCGCTCGTTGATCTCCTTCAGGATGCGGGCGGCGATCTCGCGCTGCTTGGGCGTGAGCTTGGGATCGAGCGCCAGGAACCACTTCACCGCCTCGCCGATCGAGAACTCGGTCGTCTGGCTGATGTTGAGGCCGGCGATCTTGACCGCCAGCGCCTCCGGCTTGAGGCGGGCGCCGTTGCAGACCTCGCACTTGCTCTCGTGCTGGAAACGCTCCAGCTCCTCGCGCACCCAGGAGGAGTCGGTCTCCTTCCAGCGGCGGTCGAGATTGGGGATCACGCCCTCGAACGGCTTGGTCGTCTGGTACTGGCGGATGCCGTCGTCGTAGCGCATGGCGATGGACTCGCCGCTGCTGCCGTAGAGGATCGTGTCGCGCACCTTCTTCGGCAGGTCGCGCCAGGGCACCGAGGTCTTCACCTTGAAGTGCTTCGCGATGCTCTCGAGCGTCTGCATGTAATACTGGCCCGACGAATCGGCCCACGGCGCCACCGCGCCTTCCGAAAGAGACAGCCGGTCGTCCGGCACCACCATCTCGGGATCGAAGAACATCTTCACGCCGAGACCGTCGCAGGACGGGCAGGCGCCCTGAGGGGCGTTGAAGGAGAAGAGGCGCGGCTCGATCTCCTCGATCGTGAAGCCCGAGACCGGGCAGGCGAAGCGCGCGGAGAATACCGTGCGTTCGCCAGTGTCGGCGTTCTCGGCGATGGCGAGGCCTTCGGCCAGGGTGAGCGCGGTCTCGAGCGAATCGGCCAGTCGGTTGCCGAGGTCTGGCTTCACGACGATGCGGTCCACGACCACGTCGATGTCGTGCTTGAATTTCTTGTCGAGCGCCGGCGCCTCGGCGATCTCGTGGAGCTTGCCGTCGATCTTGACCCGCTGGAAACCCTTGCGCTGCAGCTCCTGCAGTTCCTTGCGGTACTCGCCCTTCCGGCCGCGCACGATCGGCGCCATCAGATAGAGGCGCGTGCCCTCCGGCATCGTCTTGATGCGGTCGACCATCTGCGAGACGGTCTGGCTCTCGATCGGCAGGCCGGTCGCCGGCGAATAGGGCACGCCGACGCGCGCGAACAGCAGGCGCAGATAGTCGTAGATCTCGGTGACGGTGCCGACCGTCGAGCGCGGGTTGCGCGAGGTCGTCTTCTGTTCGATGGAGATCGCGGGCGACAGGCCCTCGATCGAATCGACGTCGGGCTTCTGCATCAGTTCGAGGAACTGGCGGGCATAGGCCGAGAGGCTCTCGACGTAGCGGCGCTGGCCCTCGGCGTAGATCGTGTCGAAGGCGAGCGACGACTTGCCCGAGCCGGAGAGGCCGGTGATCACGACGAGCTTGTCGCGCGGCAGGTCCACGTCGACGTTCTTGAGATTGTGCTCTCGCGCCCCCCGGACGGAGATGAAGCGATGCGGCTCGGCAGCTTGTAAGCGGGACTTGGCCATCAGGACCGGAACAATAAGGGATGCGCGGGATCAGCGCATATGGCGTTTATCCCCCGACTCCACCAGTGCCCTGCGTCACGCTGGCGATGCTTGCGCTGCCAGCACCCGGTCCGTGGGACGATCGTTCATCAGAAGCTGCGCGGTGCCCGCGATCAGCCCGATCAGCACGCCGATCTTCCAGGCGATGTCGTAGGAGCCCATCAGATCGAAGAGATAACCGCCGCCCCAGGCACCGAGGAAGGACCCCGCCTGGTGACTGAGGAAGGCGATGCCGGTCAGTGTCGACAGGAAGCGCAGCCCGAAGATCTGCACCACCAGCCCGTTGACCAGCGGGATCACGCCCAGCCAGAGCGTGCCCATCGCGGCTCCGAACAGCACGACCGAGAGCGGCGTCGGCGGGAACAGGAAGAACAGCGCGACCGTCAGCGAGCGCAGCAGGTAGATCGCCCCCAGCAGCAGGCGCTTGGGGTATTTGTCGCCGAGCCAGCCG
This sequence comes from Reyranella sp., assembly GCA_046296475.1. GTDB lineage: Bacteria > Pseudomonadota > Alphaproteobacteria > Reyranellales > Reyranellaceae > Reyranella. The sequence continues at coordinate 110,227 of JBKBLH010000015.1, read as the reverse complement.
AACAGCCACGAGCTCAGGATGTTGAAACCGCCGATCAGCATCAGCGCCACCGCGCTGTAGGATGGGTCCATGCCGCACTGCGCCAGATAGGTGGGCAGGTGGGTGGTGATGAACACGAGCTGCAGCCCGCAAACGAAGAAGGCGAGCGCCATCACGACGTAGCCGGTGTGGCGCCGCGCCTCGCCGAGCGCTCCCAGCAGGGTGAGATTGCGGTCGGTCGACAGCGTGTTGGGCAGCTTGTCGGCCCGGCTGCCGATCCAGGCGGCCGGCAGCATGGCCAGCGCCAGGATGACGAAGGCCCAGACCGCGGCGCGCCAGCCGTCGCTGTTCAGGAGATAGGCCGCGATCGGGGCCGTCACCATGGTGCCGACGGAACCCGCGGCCGAGACGATGCCGAAGGCCAGCGTCCGGCGGCCGGGCTCGACGACGCGGGCGGCGATGTTGGCGGTGATGCCCGACGTCGTGCACGCGAGCGCCACGCCGATCAGGATGCCCGCACCCAGGATGATGGGCAGCGCGCCCTGTGCGGTGGCGGTGAGCCAGATGCCGAGGATGAACAGGACGCTGCCGATCATCGCGACCCAGCGCGTCCCATGCTTGTCGGCGAAGATGCCGGCGATCGGCTGGCTCACGCCCCAGGCGACCTGCTGGACGGAGATCGCCAGGGCGAAGTCCGAGATCGCGATCCCGAGTTCCTTGGAGGCGGGCGCCTGGAAGAGGCCGAGATTCTGCCGGATGCCCATGGCGAGGGTCATCATCAGCGCCGCGCCGCCCAGCATGGCGTAGGCCTGGCCGGTCGAAACCTGGGGAACATGGAAGGGTTTGCTCATGGCCGAGGAAGATACGGGAGACTTTGCCGGCACAACCAATGAATTGTCGGAGGGCGCCCATGAGCAGACCTCACTTCACAACCGTTATTAGGTGGCTGCCCACAGGCGGCCGGGGCTAGGTTGCCGGCCGTGAGGTAGGTGCCGCGTCCCGCGGCGCCGGGAAAGCCCAGGGAGGCCCCCATGGCGGGCAGCGTCAACAAAGTCATTCTGGTCGGAAATCTCGGCCGCGACCCCGAGGTCAAGTCCATGCAGGACGGCCGTTCGCTGGTGAACATGTCGGTGGCGACATCGGAGACCTGGCGCGACCGCAACAGCGGCGAGCGCAAGGAACGCACCGAATGGCACCGCGTCGTGATCTTCAACGACAAGCTCGCCGAAGTGGCCCAGAAGTTCCTGAAGAAGGGCGCCAAGGTCTATCTCGAAGGCCAGCTCACCACCCGCAAGTGGACCGACCAGAGCGGCCAGGAACGATACACGACCGAAGTGGTCATTCCGCGTTTCGGCGGCACGCTCACCATGCTCGACGGCCGCAGCGGCGGCGGGGGCGGTGACGGCGGCGGCATGGACGACGACTACGGTGGCGGCATGTCCGGCGGTGGGGGCATGTCGAGCGGCGGCGGCGGCGGCCGGGCTGCACCGCGCGGCAAGGCCGAGCTCGACGACGACATTCCGTTCTAGGCCGTGCGGACGCTCGTCCTGGGTGGGACGGGCGTCTTCGGCGGCCGGTTGTGCCGCCTTCTGGCGAACGATCCTCTCTTCGATCTGACGGTCGGCGCGCGCGATGGTGACAGGGTCGCGGCGCTGGCGTCGGAACTCGGCATCTCGGGCCTGGTGCTCGATTGGCGGTCGGACCTCGATCGGCTTCTCGCCTCGCGGCGGTTCGACCTGCTCGTCCATGTGGCGGGACCCTTTCAGGGCCAGGACCATTCGGTGGCGGCGGCCTGCATCCGCCATGGCGTCCACTATCTCGACCTCTCCGACGACCGCGCCTTCGTCTGCGGCATCGACCAGCTGGATGCGGCGGCGCGGGATGCGGGCGTGCTCGTCTGCGCGGGCGCCAGCACGGCGCCCGCGCTCACTGGCGCGGTGCTGCAACAGGCCCTCGAGGAGGGCATGGTCGTGGATCGCGTGTCCTTCGCCATCGTGCCCGGCAACGACGCCCCGCGCGGCCGCGCGCTGATCGACGCCATCCTGTCAGGCGCCGGCAAGCCCATTCCCGACCAGCCGGGACGGACGGTTTGGGGCAGCCTTCGGCGAATCTCCGTTCCAGGACTGGGCCGCCGCTGGGCGGCCTCCTGCGACCTGCCGGAGCCCGCACTGTTTCGTGAGCGGTTCGGTGTTGCCGGTACCTACGCTGGCGCGGGGCTCGAACTTTCGGTTCTGCACCTCGGCCTATGGCTGCTGTCCATGCCCGTGCGCCTCGGATTGCTGCGGTCGCTCGCGCCGGCTGCGACGCCGTTGGCCTGGGTCGCCGACCGGCTGCGGGTATTCGGGACCGACAAAGGTGGGCTGAGGATCGATCTCGAGGGTCCATCCGGGGGGCGAAGCTGGTCGCTGGTGGCGGAGGGCGGCGATGGTCCTTTCGTGCCCGCCACACCGGCCGCGGCACTGGTACGCAAGCTGGCGCGCGGGGAGGTGAGCCAGCGGGGTGCGATGCCGTGCGTCGGCCTGCTGTCGCTGGCCGAGATCGAGGCCGAATGGAGACGGGCCTCGCTGCGCATCGCCTCCGGATGGGGCGAGGACGGGGCCTGCTTCCGGCCCTCGCTCTATCGCCGCGTCCTGGGCAGAGCCTACGACGCGATGTCCGAAGCCGGGCAGGAACTTCATGACGGCACCCGGGGCACCTGGCACGGCCGGTGTTCGGTGCAGGGACCCGCGACGCTCGCGGGGCGCTTCGTGGCTCGCCTGTTCGCACTGCCGGCCGCTGCTGCGGACGCGCCGATCGAAGTCGACTTCGTGGTCGAGGGTGGACGCGAGACCTGGATCCGGCGGGTCGGCGGCCGTGCCATGCGGTCCGAGCAGTACATCGGACTGCGCCGTCCTTCCGGCTGGATCGTCGAACGGTTCGGGCCTTTCGCCTTCGACCTCGCGGTGCCCGTGAAGGACGGCCGGCTCGAACTGGTGATGGCTGGCATGCGGTTCGCGGGCGTGCCGCTGCCGCGCTTCTGCTGGCCGGTCGTCAGGGCGGCCGAGACCCAGGACGAGCAGGGGCGCTTCTGCTTCGACGTCGAGATCGCCCTGCCGTGGATCGGCCGGCTGGTGCGCTATCGCGGCTTCCTCACAGGTCGATGAAGCGGTCCCGGGTCTGCGGCGTGGGCACGAGGCAGGAGTTGAGCCGGCCGAACCAGCGGATCCGGTTGCGGGCGATGATGTCGTAGACTGGGTCGCGCAGGATCTTGGGGAGCAGGACCAGCGGGTACAGCAAGCGCGCGGGGCCCTGCAGATGACGCAGCGCTCGCAGCGCGGCGGTCGAGCGCGTGTACACCCGGCCGTCCTCGATCAGCAGGATCGTGCGGTCCAGCGTATCGTCGGGCAAGCCGAGCCCGAAGAGCACGCGCCGACCCAGAGTCGACTGCGCACTGGCGAACTTGAGAAGCCCGTCGGGGTCGCGGTTCAGGCAGAAGGCGACGAACCGGCTGCACAGGACGCACTCGCCGTCGAAGAAGTACAGGGGCTGCGGCAGCGCCGTCAGGGCCGCCGGAAGCATCACGCGGGAAAGCCCAGCGCCTGCAGCTCCGCCACCGTCTCGGCCGCCGAGCGGTGATGGATGCCGTGCATGCCCGTGGCTCTTGCTCCATCGACGTTCGCGACGACGTCGTCGACGAACACCGCCTCCTCGGGGCGGAAACCGCCCGTACGGCAGGTCAGTTCGAAGATCGCGGACTCGGGCTTCCAGCAACCGACGTTGCCGGAAACGACGAAATCGCGGAAGCGGCCGACGAAGGGGTGTTTCGCCCGTGCCGGCCCGCGCAGCCAGGCGTCGAGGAAGCCGGGGGCGTTGGACAGCAGGTAGAGCGGCACACCTCCGTCATCCAGGCGCTCGACCAGATCGACCATGGGCGCGAAGGAGTGATCGAGCATCTCGTCGAACCGGTCATAGTAGGCGGCAATCAGGGCTTCCTTGCCCGGATGCCGCGCCTGCAGTTCGCGCGTGGCGGTCGCGGGATCGCCATCGTAGTCCTGCCGCATGTGCCACTCGCGGGTGGTCACCGTGGACAGGAATTCCTCCATCGCGGCCTCCTGCGGGATCAGCTTCCGGTAGAGGTGCCGAGGATTGTAGTCGATCAGGACGCCGCCCATGTCGAAGACCACGACGGAGGGGCGGAACGGGGCATTTTCTGGGGGCAATTCGCTGCCTTTCCACGGGGTATTTTCGGTGCGAATTTAATCAATAATATCAACGCATTAAAGGCCGGTTCGACGGCCGATTTTTGTTGGTCTCGCGGGGCTAGTTTGCTAGGTTGACCAATACCCCTGCCGGAGTCTCCGGACAGGCTGCAAGAACGAGAAAAATCCAGGTCTCCGTGAGCGACGATACGACCCTTCCGCCGGCGCCGCCGCCCCCCGACGCGCCTCCGCCACAGCCCTCGCCGCACGATATCGCCCCGATCACGATCGAAGAGGAGATGCGCCGCTCCTACCTCGATTACGCCATGAGCGTGATCGTGTCGCGCGCGCTGCCCGATGCGCGCGACGGCCTGAAGCCGGTGCAGCGGCGCATCCTCTACGCGATGAAGGAGGGCGGCTACGATTCCACGCGGCCCTTCCGCAAGTCCGCGCGCATCGTCGGCGACGTGATGGGCAAGTATCACCCGCACGGCGACAGCGCGATCTACGACGCCATGGTGCGCATGGCCCAGGATTTCTCGATGCGCCTGCCGCTGATCTCGGGGCAGGGCAATTTCGGCTCGATGGACGGCGATCCGCCGGCGGCAATGCGTTACACCGAGGCGCGACTCGCCACGGTCGCCGAGACGCTGCTCGAAGACATCAACAAGGATACGGTCGAGTTCCAGCCGAACTACGACGAGCGCGAAAGCGAGCCTACGGTGCTGCCGGCGGCCTATCCGAACCTGCTGGCCAACGGCGCCGGCGGAATCGCGGTCGGCATGGCGACCAACATCCCGCCGCACAATCTCGGCGAGCTGATCGATGCCTGCCTGGCGCTGATCGCCAACCCGGAATTGACCGTGCCGCAGCTCACGGAATACGTGCCGGGCCCGGATTTCCCGACCGGCGGCATCATCCTCGGCCGCAACGGCATCCGCGCCGCTTTCGAGCTCGGCCGTGGCTCGATGGTGATGCGGGCCAAGACCAACATCGAGCAGAAATCCGGTGGCCGCGAGTCGATCGTGGTCACCGAGATTCCGTATCAGGAGAACAAGGCCCGCCTGCACGAGCGCATCGCCGAGGTGGTGCGCGACAAGAAGGTCGAGGGCATCTCCGAGATCCGCGACGAGAGCGACAGGGACGGCGTGCGGCTGGTCATCGACCTGAAGCGCGACGCCATGGCCGACGTCGTGCTCAACCAGCTCTATCGCTTCACGCCATTGCAGACGAGCTTCAGCGTCAACGCCCTGGCGCTCGACGGCGGCCGCCCGAAGCTGATGAGCCTCAAGGAACTGCTCGAGGCCTTCATCCGCTTCCGGGCCGAAGTGCTCACCCGGCGCACCCGTTTCGAGCTCACCCATGCGCGTGACCGCGCCCATGTGCTGGTCGGTCTCGCGATCGCCGTTGCCAACATCGACGAAGTGATCGAGATGATCCGCCGCTCGCCCGATCCGAACGTGGCGCGCGAGCGGTTGATGGCCAAGGACTGGCCGGCGGCCGACGTGAAGCCGCTGATCGACCTGATTGCCGAGCCTGGCCGGGAGGTTTCGGCCGAGGGGACCTACCGACTCTCCGAGGTACAGGCCCGCGCGATCCTCGAACTGCGGCTGCAGCGCCTCACCGGCCTGGAGCGCGACAAGATCGCCGAAGAGCTGACCGAGGTCGCCAAGCTGATCGAGGGCTATCTCGAACTGCTGGGCGATCGCGACAAGCTGTTCGCGCTGATGGGCGAGGAGCTGCGCGAGATCAAGGACAAGTACGCCACACCGCGGCGCACCCAGATCGTCGACAACGAGTTCGAACAGGACGTCGAGGACCTGATCCAGCGCGAGGACATGGTCGTCACGGTGACCCATGGCGGCTACGTCAAGCGGGTGCCCGTTTCGGCCTACCGGGCGCAGCGCCGAGGCGGCAAGGGCCGCTCCGGGATGGCGACCCGCGAGGACGATTTCGTGTCGAGCCTGTTCGTGGCCAACACGCATACGCCGGTGCTGTTCTTCTCCAGCCGGGGCATCGTCTACAAGCTCAAGGTCTGGCGCCTGCCGCTCGGCGCGCCGCAGGCGCGCGGCAAGGCATTCGTGAACCTGCTTCCGCTCAGCGAGGGCGAGACGATCAGCGCCGTCATGCCGATGCCGGAGGACGAATCGAGCTGGGCCAAGCTGAACGTCATGTTCGCGACGGCGCGCGGCGGAGTCCGCCGGAACGAACTCAGCGACTTCACCAGCGTCAACCAGGGCGGCAAGATCGCCATGAAGTTCGATGGCGAGGATGCGGGCGATCGCCTGATCGGGGTCGGTGTCTGCACCGAGGAGCAGGACGTGCTGCTGGCGACGCGCCAGGGCCGCGCCATGCGTTTCCCGGTTTCGACGGTGCGTGTCTTCGCCAGCCGCAATTCGACCGGCGTGCGCGGCATCGCGCTGGCCGAAGGAGACGAGGTGATCTCCATGTCGCTGGTCGACGGCGGCAAGGGCATTCCGACCGAGGATCGTGACGCCTACCTTCGGCAGTCGCGGGCGCTGCGACAGGCCGAGAACGCGGCGGAAGCGGGCGAGGCGGCTACGGAGGAGGAGAGTCCCGCGGGCGAGGAGGCGGCGGCGCCGGCCACCACGCTTTCGCCGGAGCGCTTCGCCGAACTGCAGGCCAAGGAGGAGTTCGTGCTCACCGTGGCCTCGTCGGGTTTCGGCAAGCGCACGTCGGCCTACGAGTATCGGGTGACCGGTCGAGGCGGCAAGGGCGTCGAACTCATGAACCTCGCCAAGGGCGGCGAGATCGTCGCGGCTCTTCCCGTGGGGAATGCGGACGAGATCATGCTGGTGACGGACGGGGGCACGCTGATCCGTTGTCCGGTGGATGGAATTCGCATCGCGGGACGGGCGACGCGCGGCGTGCGCATCGTCACCGTCAGCGAGGGCGAGCGCGTCGTCACGGCCGTACGCATCGGCGAGGACGACGCCGGAAACGGCGGCGGCAACGGCGATGGCGGCTCCGAGCCAAGTTCCGAAACTAGCGGTGGATAAGGATCGGTCGTGTCGCTAAGACTTCGCGGTCGCAGTCTGCGTACAAGGGGGAGACATGGCCGCAGAACGCACCGGGGTGTATCCGGGCACGTTCGATCCCATCACGAGCGGGCACATGGAAGTGGTGCGCCGCTCGCTGCGCCTCGTCGACAGACTGGTGATCGGCCCGCACATCAACGTGGGCAAGGGCCCGCTGTTCTCGCTCGAGGAGCGGATCGAGATCATCAACGAGGACATCGCGGATTTTCCACAGGCGGACCGCGATCGCATCACGGTGGTGCCGTTCGAGGGGCTGCTGATCCACTTCGCGCGGGACGTGAAGGCGTCGGTCATCATCCGCGGGCTGCGGGCCGTCTCGGACTTCGAGTACGAGATCCAGATGGCGAACATGAATGCGCGCATGGAGCCTGCGATCGAGACCATCTTCCTGATGGCGTCCGACCGCCACCAGTTCATCGCCTCGTCCCTCGTGAAGGACATTGCCCGCCTGGGGGGAGACACGTCGCAATTCGTCTCCAAGAGGGTATTCGAGCGGCTGAAGGCGAAATTCGGCAAGAATTGAGGCTCGCGGAGGCCTCGTTGACCGTCGGCCGCCCGCACTTTATATGGGCGCCGCGTGGCGGACAGGCCCGCGGCGCGGAACCGGAAAGAGCCCGTAGCTCAGCGGTAGAGCATCTGACTTTTAATCAGGTGGTCGTAGGTTCAATCCCTACCGGGCTCACCACTGGATCCAACAAGGAGAAGAACGGTTCATGCCGTCGGTGAAAGTCGTCAACGGCAAGCAGATCGTGGTCGAGAACCTCGGTCCGATCGAGCGCCACTTCAGCTTCATCGTGAAGCCGTTCGTCCGCATGTCGCAGCATCGCGACCTGATCGCCGCCATCCTGCGGCGCGAAGTGCGGGAACGCTTCAAGGGGTCGATCGCCGGCTGGATCTGGGCGATCATCGCGCCCCTGCTGATGATCGCCGTCTATTCCCTGGTGTTCAGCACGGCCCTCACTCTGCCGCTGCCCGAGAATCTGGCCAAGAGCCAGGCCGGTTACGCCCTGTTCATCTTCGGCGGCCTCATCATCTTCAATTTCTTCTCGGAGATGGCGTTTCGTGCACCGATGCTGCTGCATGAGTACACCCACTTCATCAAGCAGACGATCTTTCCCAGCGACATGCTGGCCGTGATCTCGACGCTGCGCGCCACGGCCTATACGCTGATCTCCCTGGGGGTGATGCTGCTGTTCCAATTGGCGGTGATCGGCGAGCTGCCCGTGACGGTGCTGTTGCTGCCGTTCATCTTCATCCCGTTCATGGCGTTCCTGATCGGCATGTCGTGGTTCCTGGCCGCTCTCGGAGCCTTCACGCGCGATGCCGGCTATCTGATGATCACGATCGTGCCTCTTTTCATGTTTGCGACGCCGATTTTCTATCTGCCGTCGATGGTGCCGGCACCCTACGATTTCTGGATGTATGGCAATGCGCTGGTTTGCTTCGTCGAAATTCTGCGCGACCTGGTGCTGGGGGGCAGATTGCCCAACATGATCCTCTACGGCTGGACGCTGTTCATTTCGCTGTTCAGCTTCTATTTCGGCTACTGGTTCTTCGACAGGTATCGGAATGTCATCGTCGACGTCCTCTGAGATCGTCGTCGAGGCCAAGAACCTCGGCAAGGCTTTCCAGCTCTATGCTCATCGCAACGACTGGTTGAAGCAGGTCCTGTTCGGCTGGTGGAAGGCCTACTTCAAGCCGTTCTGGGTGCTGCGCGACATCAGCCTCGAGGTGAGGAAGGGCGAGAGCATCGGCATCCTCGGCCGCAACGGCTGCGGCAAGTCCACCCTTCTGCAGGTGGTCTGCGGCATGACCCTGCCGAGCCATGGCGAACTCCGGGTCAATGGCCGCATCGCGCCGGTGCTGGCGCTCGGCTCGACCTTCGACATGGAGCTTTCGGGCCGCGAGAACGTCCTGATCGGCGGGGCCGTGCTTGGGCTCAAGCGCAGCGAGGTCCTGCGCAAGTTCGATTCGATCGCCGAGTTCGCCGGCATCGGCGAGTACATGGACCAGCCGGTGAAGCACTATTCGATGGGCATGCGCACGCGCCTGGCCTTCTCGATCTGTGCCCATGTCGAGGCCGACATCCTGGTCGTCGACGAGGCCCTGTCGGTCGGCGACGCCGCGTTCCAGCGCAAGTGCCTCGACTGGATCGACAGTTTCCGCAAGACGGGGACGCTGCTCTTCGTGTCCCATTCGATGGCCGAGGTCCGCCGCCTCTGCACACGCGCGATCTGGATCGAGGAAGGGCGCATCCGCGAGCAGGGCGACCCCAACGACGTCATCCGCTCCTATCACCGTGCCCTGCTGGTCGAGAAGGACGACGTCCAGCGCTTCTCGTCCGGAAACGCCCAGTCCGGAAGCATCAAGCAGGTCGCCGCGGGCGAGTGAAAAGGCATGGAGCCGGGGACCCTGGCGTGGCTCGGCTTCGGCTGGTGGTCGCTCGGTTCGGCGATCCAGTGGGCAAGCGCCGCGCTGGCGCGTAAGCCCCGAAGCACGCATGCCTCCGCTCACCGGGCCAGCGATTTCAGCATCGTGGCGCCGATGGCCGGCGCCGGGGACGTGACCGCAGCCTACGTCCAGGCCTTGCGGCGGTTGGCGGAGGCCGGGGCCGAGGTGCTGATCTGCGTCGCCCGGCCCGACGATGAGGCCGTGGCGCCGGTCAGGAGCCTTTGGCCCGAGGCGCCGATCCTCGTGGGTGAGGACGACACCTTCAATCCGAAGATGAACAATGTGCGCAAGGGGCTCGAGGCCGCCAGCCGCCCGGTCGTGGGCCTCTGCGATGCCGGCATCCAGCTCGGCCTCGACGAGTTGCGCCGTGCGGCTGCCCCCCTGGCGGCGGGAGTGGGGCTGGTGCTCGCGCTCAAGGCCGCGGAAGCGCCCGGGACCTTCGCGGCCGAGATCGAGCGCGCCTACATCGACGGCCATCAGGCGAGGTTCCTGTTCGCCGCCGACCGGCTGGGGCTCGCCGTGGCGTCGGGCGGCGTCACGCTGATGACCCGCGAGACGCTCCAGCGCATCGGCAGCTGGCGGGGCTTCAATCGCTGGATCGCCGACGACTATTCGGTCGTGCGCTCGGTACGTGAACTGGGGCTCCGCACGCAGCTCGGGGATGTCATGCCGCGCCTGCCGCTCGGGCAGCGGTCCTGGCCGACCGTATGGCGACGCCAGGTTCGCTGGGCGCGAACGCGGCTGCGGCTGCCGGTCTGGCCGCTGGTGCTGTGGGAGCCGGCGATCGGCTGGGCGGCCACCGGCCTGGCAGGCGGTGGCGCCCTCGTCTGTTCGGGGGCGAACGCTGCCCTGGTCGTCGGCGCCCTGGTCGTCCATACCGTCGCCTGGCTGCTGGCGGAGAAATGGTTCATGTCGGGCCGAGGCCTTTCCTTCGGGATGGTCGCGGCGTCCGCGGCATTGGCGCGCGAGATCCTGGCGCCGGTCCTGATCGTGAATGCGCTGTGGGGCCGGACAATCTATTGGCGTGGTAGCGATCTTGGGGGGCAATGGCGTGATCGCCATCGGGCCTCCCATGACGCGCAGAGGGATGCCGCATCCGGGAAGTCCGTATGAGTAGAATGAGCACGAAGCAGCCGATCTCCACCGTGATGCTGCCGGCGAAGGTCGATTCGGTGACCGCGAAGACCGTGGAGGAGGCGCTGCTCGCAGCTCTTCGGCCAGGTGCCCGCGTGGTCGTCGATGGCAGCCAGGTCGCCTACATGAGCGCGGCCGGCGTCCGGACCTTCGCGTCCGTCCTGCATCAGGCGACCAGCGTAGAGGCCCGAATCGTTTTCTGCAGGTTTGCCGGGGCGGCCTGGGATTGTCTCCTCGTCAGCGGTTTCTCGGAGTTGCTGGAGATCGCCGGGACGTCGGAGGAGGCTGTCGCCAGGCTCGAGCGGGAACCGCGACTCTCCGCCGGGGAAAGCTTGCACCCGCGCGGCACCGCGGGTTAACTACGGTCCGGGCTGAGTGATGTATCAATGAGTTGGAGCGAGGCGCGGCTCAGATCGCGACCGTTCCGGACGGAGATCGGGATTTGACAATCTGGAGCTGGCTGCGTGCTACCGCGCGACCTACCGCCATTGTCCTCGGCCTGGTTGTCGGCTTGGCGGCCTGTACCGCGATGCCCGGCGACGGTCCCTGGATGGGGGGTGCAGCCACGACGACGACGGAGGCCCTGCCGTTCGACGTCATCGACCTGACGCCAACGACCATCGCCAACTACCGCCAGCCGCCTCAGATCGACCGTGCCTCGACGGTGAGCCGTCTGCCGGCCGGGGGTCGAATTGCAGTGGCGCCCGGCGACGCCATAAAGGTTCGCATCTTCGAACCCTACGAAGGCAGCATCTTCCCGACCATCCAGCGGCCCGGCGCGGACTTCGGCGTCCAGCGCGTCACCGACGACGGCACGATCAACGTGCCGTTCGTGGGCACGGTCAAGGTGGCAGGCCTAGACCTCGGCCAGATCGAGAAGAAAATCGCCCAGCAGGTCTCGACGTCCGGGAAGGCCCAGGACCCGCAGGTGATCGTCGAGTTCGTCGCCGACCGCACCCACACCGTCATGGTCTCCGGGGACGTCCGCAACCCGGGTCGAGTATCCCTGCTCGAGGGGGTGCGCACCGTCGTCGAGGCGATCAACAAGGCCGGCGGCCCGGCGGGCATCGGTGGGCAGGCTCCCAATGGCGTGGGTGCCAATCAATTCGAGGTGGTCGTGCGCCGCAACGGCCAGATCATCCTGCAGTCGCAGTTTTCCGACCTGCTGGCCGGCGGCGACATTGGTCTCCAGAAGAACGACGAGATCGTGGTGCGCCCCAATCCGCGCATGTTCACCGTGCTGGGCGCGGTCGTGAAGGCGGGCAATGTCGACATGTCCAAACATTCGATCAGCCTGCTCGAGGCCATGGGCACGGTCGGGGGGTTGAACGATTCTCGCGCCAACAAAACGGGCGTTTATGTGTTCAGGATGGGGGATTTGCAGAATAATCCCACAGCTCGGGCGCGGGTTTTCCGCCTTGACCTTTACCAGCCAGTGTCCATTTTCATTGCGCAGCAGTTTCCAGTGCTGCCGAAGGACGTCGTCTACATCACGAACGCGCCGCTGTACGAGTACGACAAGATCCTGACGTCGATCTATCGCACCTTCTCGATCGTGGGCGTGGCGCGCGGCAATGTTCTGACGACAGGCTTCTGACGCCGAACTTCCAACTAGGGGCAGCGTCCCCAGGGGTTTTCTGGTACTATTTGTTATGGCGCAGGTAAGAAAATTCACTTGGAGCGCCGCCGGACTGGTCGTGCTGCTCGTCGGCGCGGCCCTCGTCCTGTGGATGGCTCCCAGCCGGCAGACCAGCAGCGCACAGGACGGTCCCCGTCCGCTGCCTCCGCTGATCTCCCGAGGCTACACCGACGCGCCCGCGGGCACTGCCCTGATCGCCGGCGATCCGGCCGGCGGCGGGGTGCTGATCGAACTGCGGATCACCGATGGCCAGAAGGTCCAGCGTGGCGAGATCATCGCCGTGCTGTCGAACTATCCCAAGGCCGACATCGCCGTGCGCACGACGGAGGCGGAGCTCGTCAAGACCGAGCGGGCGCGCGAGTCGATGGTCAGCGGCTATCGCACCGCCGAGATCGCCATGCAGGAAGTGATGGTCAAGTCGGCGGCCGAAGAGGTCAAGCTCAAGAACCTGGAGATGCAGCGTTCGGGCAAGCCGCCGGACCAGAAGCAGCTCGAGCAGAGCATTTCCCTTCAGAGCCTGGAGCGCGAGCAGGCGAAGCTGCGCGTCATGAAGGAGACGCTGCAGACCGATCTGCAGCAGATCGATACCGACATTTCGATCATCAAGGCCAAGCTCGACAATGCGCGGAACACGCGCGAGCAGGCGCTGGTGCGTTCTCCGCTCGACGGCATCGTCATCCAGATCTACTCCCGGCAGGGTGAGCGCGTTTCGCAGAACGGCATCGCCAAGATCGTCGACCTGTCCCAGCTTCGCGTACTGGCGGAGGTGGACGAACTGAACGTCGGGCGCATTGCGGCCGGTGGAAAGGTCGAGGTGACCTTTCGCGGCAGTCCGACCGTCTACATGGGAACGATTTCTCGGGTCGCGCCGACGGTGAAGCGCATGCAGCGCATGGAGCCCGATGGCGGTTCCTCCACCGACGCACGCGTGGTCCAGGTCGAGATCCAGCTCGACGACCCGTCCAGCATGCCCCAGGTTCTGGGCCGCGAGACGCGCGTCACCTTTCTCTGATGGCTGTCACGCTGCCAGGCAATCCGCCGCTGCGGCCGCGGCGCTGGTTCAGCTGGTGGGCGGGCTTCTCGCTGGCGCGCTTGCGGGCGGCGGCCGTCACCGCCACACGGATGCCGCTGGGCGCCCAGCAGCTGAAGCGCCAGCGGACCAGTACGCTGTTGTCGCTCGCCGGAGTCACCGCGAGCCTGCTGGTGATCTTCGCCCAGCTCGGCATCGAGCGTGCCGTCTACGATTCGGCGATCCGCCTGCACCGCTCCGTCGTCGGCGACCTCGTGCTGGTTCCCCACGGCTTCAAGTCCTTGCAGCTTCATGCCGAGGTGCCGGCGTCCATGATGGACGTCCTGGCGGCCAATCCGGCGGTGACCAACACACTGCCCTTCTGGTTCGGCGTCATGTCGATGACCCACAAAGGGATGGAAGCGAGCCGCCGTATCGCCTGGTATGCTCTCGACGTGGAGCGGCCCGCCATCGACGTGCCCGGTCTGCGCGACAATCTCTACCGTCTTCGCGAAGCCCGTCGGCTGCTCTACGACCGCGAATCGAGGCCTTATTTCGGCGACCTCGCCGAGCAGGTGGGGCCCGGCAAGCCGGAATTCCAGGTCTTGGGACCACCCGATACGCGCGGGCTGCTGCGTCAGCTGTTCGTGGTCGGCACCTTCGCGCTCGGCCCGAACGTCCTGAACGATGGCTCGATCATCATGTCGGAGGACACGATGGCCGAGGTGTTCGGCTCGTGGTGGTCTGAGCGGCCGGCCTTCATCGCGATCCAGCTCGCCAAGGGCTCGAACGTCGACCAGGTTCGCCAGGAACTCAACACCGCGCTGGCGGGACGCGGCGAGGTCGTCACCCTGCGCGACTTCGAGAAGCGCGAACGCACCTACTGGTCGCGCGAGACGCCGGTCGGCTACATCACCGATCTCGGGTTCGTGATGGGCGTGATGATCGGCATGGTCTTCATCTACTACGCCCAGTACCAGATCATCCGGTTCTACCTGCCCGAATACGCCATCCTGAAGAGCCTCGGTTACGACTGGTGGTTCTTCCTCTTCATGATCGCCCAGATCGGGGCGGCCATCATCACGCCGGCCTTCCTCGTGGCCTTCACCCTTGCGCGCTTCGTCTACGGCGCCACCGAGGCCGCCATGCACCTCGGCATGTCGATGGGCCTGCGCGAGATGGTCGTGGCGCTGGTCGCCTGCCTGATCATGACCCTCGTCTCGAGCCTGTTCGCCATCCGGCGCCTGTGGCGGGTCGACCCCATCATGCTGTTCGAGTGACCGCGATGGCAGACACCCAGGGGTTCGGGCCGCCGGTCGTCGAGGCGGTCGACGTTCATCACCACTACGGCGAGGGGCCGCAGCGCGTCGATGTCCTGTTCGACATCAACATGCAGGTCCGCGAGGGCGAGCTTGTGATCGTCACCGGCCCGTCGGGCTCGGGCAAGACCACGTTGCTCACCATCCTCGGCACCATGCGCAAGCCGTCCGAGGGAAAGCTGCGGCTTCTCGGGACCGATATCGTGGGCCTCGGCGGCTCGGACCTCGACGTCCTGCGCAACCGCATCCGCTTCCTGTTCCAGAAGCGCAATCTCCTGTCTTCGTTGACGGCGCTGCAGAACGTCATCGCCGGCGTCTCGACCACGCCGCTCGCCGATCCGGCCTGGGACGAACCGCGGGCGCGGCATCTGCTCGGCATGCTCGGACTGGGGGACAAGGCGTCCGCCTGGCCCGACGAACTGTCGGGCGGCCAGCAGCAGCGCGTGGCCATCGCCCGCACCATGATCGGATTGCCCGACCTGATCATTGCCGACGAGCCGACCTCGGCGCTCGACCGCGTGTCGGGGCGGCTGGTGGTCGACCAGCTCAAGGATCTCTCGATGCGCGCCAAGTGCGCCGTGGTCCTGTCGACCCACGACGAGCGCATCTTCGACGTGGCCTCGCGCCGCCTCCATATTGAGGACGGCCGCTGCTTCGAAGTTCCCATTCACTATCATTGAGCGCGGCGGCCCCGGCATGCTGCTGTTCCTGATCGATCTCCTCGTGTTCCTGTGCCTCGCCGCACAGTTCGCGATCGCCGGCTATTTCCTCTACCTGGTCTACTGGCTGTTCGAGCTGCCGCGCGATGAAGCCCCGGCCCCCTCGCTACCGGGGGAGTTGCCGCGCGTGCTGGTGCAGGTGCCGGTCTACAACGAGCCCCTGGTGGTGGAGCGCTCGATGGCCGCGATGGGCGCCCTCGACTGGCCCCGGGACCGCTTGACCATCCAGCTCCTCGACGACAGCAACGACATCACCTCCGACATTGCCGCGCACGCCATCGCGCGCCTGCGCAAGGCCGGCATCGACGCCCATCACGTCCGCCGCAGCGACCGCGGCGGCTTCAAGGCCGGCGCCCTGGCGGCGGGCCTTGCCCTCGACGACGCACCCTATGTCGCGGTGTTCGACGCCGATTTCGTGCCACCGCCGGGCTGGCTGAAGGCGGCCATGGCCGCGATGCTGGCCAACCCGCGCGCCGCTTTCGTCCAGACCCGCATCGAGTGGGGCAACGGTGGGCGCAACTGGCTGACGCGGGCGCAGCGCCTCATGCAGGACGCGCACTTCGCGGTGGAACAGGACGTCCGGGCGCGGCGCGGCGTGCCCTTCCAGTTCAACGGCACCGGCGGTATCTGGCGGCGTGCGGCCGTCGAGGAGGCCGGCGGCTGGTCGCACGACACCCTGTCGGAGGATCTCGACCTGGTCCTGCGGACCTACCTGAAGGGCTGGACCGGCGTGTTCCTGATGGACACGCACGTGGTCGGCGAGCTGCCGCAGAAGGTGGAGGATTTCGGCGCCCAGCAGAGCCGCTGGTCGAAGGGTTTCGTGCAGGTCGCCCGCAAGCTTCTCCGGCCGATCTGGACGTCGGCCTGGCCGACCGAGGCCAAGCTGACCACGACCGTGGCCCTCGCACAGCAGCTCATCTTTCCGCTGCTCGTGGTCGGGGTCGTCGCCCTGGCCATCTCGATCGTCGGCCATGGTCGCCTGCTGGGGCTCTTCCAGTTCGGGCTTTGGCTGTGGCTGATCGGGATGCTGGTCGTGCTGTTCGGCATGACCTGGGGTGCCTACCGCCGCCTCGAGCGCGGCAACACGGTGCGCTACCTGGTCACGGCTGCCAGCGTGCCCGCGCTGATCGTATACCTCGCCGTCGCCAACGCCGCCGCGATCGTCGGCGCGGGGTTCGGCAGGAAGACGGAATTCAACCGCACGCCCAAGACGGGCGTCTGAGGCAGCGTCGATGGCCATCCTCGCCACCCTGGCTCTTCTGTTTGGCGCCGTATTCGCGGTGTGCTGCCTGTTGCTCGCCGCCTTCATCGGCAGCCTGCTCTACATGGTGGTGCTTCATCATCGCCTGAAGGCGAGGGGCCTCCGTCGCGAGGAGACGCTGCTGTCGACGCCGCTGCCGGCCGATGCGGACCTGCCGCATGTCGTCGTGCAGATTCCGTCGTTCAACGAAGGGCCGGTGGTGCGCCGCGGCGCCGAATCGGCGGCGGCACTCGACTGGCCGCGCGACAAGCTGCACATCCAGCTGCTCGACGACAGCACCGACGAGACGGCCGAGATGGTCCGCCAGGTCGCGGCCGAGCTGCGCGCCAAGGGCTTCGACGTGGTGGCGCTGCAGCGCACCGATCGCAGCGGCTACAAGGGCGGGGCGCTGCACGAGGCCATGCAGAAGACGCCCTACGACTTCTTCGCGATCTTCGACGTCGACTACATTCCTCCCACCGATTTCCTCCGCGTCTGCATGCGGCCCTTCTTCGCCGAGCCGAACACGGCGTTCGTCCAGGCCCGCTTCGACTTTCTCAATCCGCACGAGAACGCGCTGACCGAGATGCAGATGGTGACGCTCGACGCCCATCTCGGCATCGAGCAGGCGACCCGATGCTGGGCGGGGCACCCGCTGCCGTTCAACGGGACCTGCGGGATCTGGCAGCGCGCGGCCATCGAGGCCGGCGGTGGCTGGAAGGGCGACACCGTCACGGAAGATCTCGATCTCACCTATCGCGGCTGGGTGAAGGGCTGGCGGGCGCTGTTCCTGACCAGTGTCGGCGTGCCGGGCGAACTGCCGGCCGACACCAAGACCTGGCTGCGTCAGCAACAGCGCTGGCAGGACGGTTTCCGCCACGTCTCGCTGCGGATGTTCCCGGAGATCCTGAAGAGCCGGGACATCACCCCGTCGGCGAAGCTGGCGGCGCTGCTGCATCTGTGCATGGCGTTGAACCAGCCGGTCCTGCTGGTGGGTGTCGTCTCCGGCATTCTCGCGGGCCTGCTGGCGCCGTCGCTGGTGCCGCTTCTGCTCACGCTGTTCGTCGTTACGGTGGCGTGGGTGCTCGTCTGCGCGACAACTTTTCTGCGGGCCGGGCACAACTTCATCCGTGGCGGCGAGATCCCGCCGCTCCAGTTCGGCGTGGTGCTGCTGCGCTTCGTCGGGGGCCAGGTGGCGACCGTCGTGCGCTCGTTCGGCGTCCACTTCCGGAAGATGTTCAGCAAGCCCAAGCCGGTCGTCTTCGACCGCACGCCCAAGCGCGGGACCTAGTCGAGGACGCTCTCGCGCAGCAGGGGATGGTGGGCGCAGCGCAGGCCTCCGCCCAGCCGGATGGGGCCATCGAAGGGAACCGGAATGACGTCCATGCCCCGGGCGCGGAGTTCGCCGATGACGCGAACGTTGTCGGCATCGGCCATCATGCGGCCTTCCTCGAGAATGAGGCCGTTGGTCGCCAGTCGACTGGCCTCGTCGACCGACACCGCGATCTTGTCCCAGCTGCGCAGGCTCATGGGAAGGCCGTCGATGAGCTTTTCGGGGCAGTAGATCAGGAGGCCCGGCCTGACCAGCGCGAGGGCGCAGTCGAGGTGCAGCACATTCGATTTCATGGCCACGGGGATGACCCGGTAGGGTGCACCCAGCAGCGCCTGCAGCCAGTCCGCGCCGGCGAGATCCGAAGCGCAGCCCGAAATGCCGACATAGACCTCATGCCCGTTGAGCAGCGTATCGCCACCTTCCAGGTAGGGACCGTCGACGCAGTTGGGCGAGCCCAGCGGCGCGGTGGACCATCGCGCGCCGCGCTCATGGACCATGCGCTGGATGATCTGGCGCAGACCGTACCGTTCCCGCTGGCGGCAGATCAGCCGCAGCGACGCGTCGATCACGTGATGGCCCACGACGATCATGGGATCGCGGGGGAAGAGCTGCAGCCCTTCGCCGTTGGGGGCGAGAAAGGTGCGTTCGGCGCCGGCCAGTCGCTGCGGCCGATGAACAGTCACGCCCTCGCCCGCAAGCCGATCGGCGAAGGCGTCGACCTGCCGTTCGCAGGTTCGTGCCCAGTCCGGATCGATGTCGACGAGGCGGCGGCCGGCATGACGGCGCGAGAACCCGGCGACCTCCGGCGTCATCCAGCGTGCCGATTCCTCGTAGAAGACGACGAAATCCTCGGCCGGCGAAATGCCGACGACCGCTTCCCGGAGCGTGCCCCACTCGTGGTGTGCGCCGAACGGCATGTTCAGACCCGTGCGTAGATGTCCTCGTAGCGGACGATGTCGTCTTCCTCGACATAGTCGCCGGTCTGCACCTCGACCACTTCCAGGAGCTCCTTGCCGGGATTGGCGAGGCGATGGACGCCACCGATCGGGATGTAGGTCGATTCGTTTTCGCGGAGCGTCATGACCTTGCCGTCGAGCGTGACCTCGGCGATGCCCTTCACCACGACCCAGTGCTCGGCGCGGCGATTGTGGCTCTGCAGGCTGAGCTTGCCGCCGGGCTTGACCGTCAGCCGCTTGGCGCGGAAGCGCTCGCCGCGATCGATGTCCTGATAGCTGCCCCACGGGCGATGCATCACCGCGTGCTCGGTCGCGGCGCGGTGCTTGCCGTCGGACATGCGTTGCACCACGTCCTTCAGGCGCGGGAGGTTGTCGCGATGGCCGACCAGCACGGCGTCGTTCATCGACACCACGACGACGTCCTCGACGCCGATCACGGCGGTCAGCGGACCATCGGAGCGGATGTAGGAGTTGCGCACCCGGTCGATCTCGACCGGACCTTCGGTGACATTGCCTGCGCTGTCGGCGTGCCCGACATCGAGCAGCGCGTCCCACGTGCCGAGATCGGACCAGCGGAAGCGGGCCGGGACCACCCAGCATTTGTCGGTGCGCTCCATGACGGCATAGTCGATCGACTTGGCCGGCGCCCGGCCGAAGGCCTCGGCGTCGAGGAACACGGTGGAACCGGTCTTCCGGGCGTTGCTGACCGCCTCCTGGGCGGCCGCCGCCATCTCCGGTTCGAAGCGGGTCATTTCCGACAGGAGAAGCTCGGGCGGGAACAGGAAATTGCCGCTGTTCCACAGCAGGCCCTCGGCGATGTACTCCATCGCCTTCTGCGCATTGGGCTTCTCGACGAAGGCCGCGACCTTCATGACGGGGCCGATCTTCTCGGTACCGGGACGGATGTAGCCGTAGTCCGTCTTGGGTTCCGTCGGCGGAATTCCGAAGGTGACGATGCCGCCTTTCTCGACCGCCGCGAGGCCCTCGCGGCAGCCGGCGAGGAACTCCTCGGCGCCGATCACCAGGTGGTCGGAGGCGAGCGCCAGCACGGCCTTGGCGCCGAGGTCGCGCGTGTAGGCGGCGGCGGCGGCCATCGCCGGGCCCGAGTCACGGCGCGACGGCTCGACCAGAATGTCGATCTCGACGCCGATTTCCCGCGCCTGGCTCTCGCACATGAACCGGTAGGCGTCGTTGGTCGCGATCACCGGCTTGCCGAACAGGCTGCGGTCGGCCACGCGCAGCAGCGTCTGCTGGAAGGTCGACTGCTTGCCCAGAAGCGGCACGAACTGCTTGGGCATGCTCTCGCGCGAAAGCGGCCACAGGCGCTTGCCGGAGCCTCCGACGAGGATAACGGGCGTGATGAGCGACATTTCGAAGCTTTCGTTGCCTGGGGGGCCTAGCGGGCGGCTTCTGCGGCCGCGTGTCGGGCCGCGATATAGCCGAAGGTGAGGGCCGGGCCAATGGTGATGCCGGCGCCCGGATAGGTGCCGCCCATGACGCTGGTCATGTCGTTTCCGGCGGCATAGAGGCCCCGGATGGGAGCCCCCCGGGCGTCGAGCACGCGGGCATGGCCGTCCACGCGCAGGCCGAGGAAGGTGCCGATGTCTCCGGGGACCATTTTCATGGCGTAGTAGGGCGCTTGTTCCAGCGGCGCGAGGCAGGGGTTGGGGCGGTGCGTGGGATCCCCGTTGAAGCGATGATAGGCGTCGGTCCCCTTGCCGAAATCGGGGTCTTCGCCCCGTGCGGCGTGAACATTGAAGCCATCGATCGTGGACTGCAGGGCGGCTGAATCGACACCGATCTTGCCCGCCAGTTCCGCCCAGCTCCGTGCCGTGAGCAGGTAACCGCTGCGGATATGAGGCGCGAGCGGCAGGGGCGCCGGGCCGATGGCGCCCATGCCGTAGCGCCGGATGGCACGATGGTCGCAGAGCAGCCAGGCGCTCGTCTCGGTGCGGCCGCGGCATGCCTCCACCATGGCCGGCACGAAGTCGTGATAGGAGGCCGATTCGTTCGCAAAGCGCCGGCCCGTCTGATCGACCGCGATGTAGCCCGGCTTGCCGCGCTCGTAGAAATGCGGGAACGGCAGGGTCGAGCCGTCCGGCTGCGGGACCAGCGAGACCGGAACCCAGGCCGCGGGATAGGCGACGTCCTCGGCCATCGCGCCACCGGCTGACTGGCCGAGCCGGATTCCGTCGCCGCGATTGCCCGGCGGTGGTGCGGAGCGATGAAAGTGCCCGTCGCGCACATGGCCGTAGTACCGGCCCTTGAGTTCGTCGTCGGCCGGAAAGCCGCCACAGGCCAGTACGACGCCACGCCGAGCATGGATCTCCTGGCGCTTTCCGTCACGCTGCACGATCGCACCGGTGACGTCGCCGTCGCGCTGCACCAGTTCGACGACCGGACTCTCGAGCCAGAGTTCGATGCCGCGTTCCTCGGCCGAGAGGGCGAGAGCGGCGATCAGGCCGTTGCCGTTGGTGAGACGGGTGCCGCGATCGTGGTTCAGCCGGTCGATCGCATAGCGCGCCGTCATGCCCGCGACGTGCAGCGCGGACCGGGCGGACCGCGTCATCTTGAAGACATGCGGCAGGTCGTTGCGGCCGAGCATCATGCCTCCGAAGGCCATCATGGTCCGCAGAGGCGCCCGCAGCTGCTTGAACCGCTTGCCGAGCCGGCGTCCGTCGAACGGCAGGGGCAGCAGCGAACGGCCGCCCTGGGCGGCGCCGGGCTTGGTCGGATGGTAGTCCGCCCAGATCGGCACGGCCTCGTATCGCACGTGCGTCTTGTTCTCGATGAACTCGACCGCGGGATTGCAGTTGTCGAGAAAGGCGTTGGCCAGTTCGAGGTTCAGGCGGTTGCCTGCTTCGTGCTGCAGGTAGGTGAGCGCCTCTTCCTTCGAGTCCGCGATGCCGAGCGCGCGGCCGTGCCGGTTGCCGGGAATCCAGATCACGCCGGCCGAGTAGGCGGTGGTGCCGCCGAACAGCTTCTCCTTCTCGACCATGAGCACGTTCAGGCCGGCATGGGAGGCCGTCAGGGCCGCCGAGAAGCCGGCGGCTCCTGAGCCGACGACCAGAAGGTCCGTTTCGATCATGGCTTCTCCCCACCGTGCGGCGCACTTCCGGCCTGGCGCTCGAGATTCTCTTCGCGCCGGCGCCGCGCCTCGTTCTCCACCGCCTCGGCAAGGGCCGGGATGTGGGAGGCGATTTCGTAGAAGTCGCTCGCATAGAGAACGAGAAGGGTCGTCGGCGTGGTCGTGGCAATGGTTGCGGCGCGAGGCTGCCGGTTGAGCAGGGACATCTCGCCGAAGAAGGCGCCGTCGCTCAGCCGGACCGTGCCGCCGGTCGGCAGGCGGACCTCGACCTCGCCATTGGAGATGAAGAACATCGAGTCGCCCGGATCTCCGCGGCGCAACACGGTCACGCGGGCCGGATAATAGCGGGTCCGCAGCTTGCCCACGATCTCGGACAGCGTGACGACCCCCAATGACGCGAAGATCGGAACGCGTGAGACCTGGTCCCAGACCCGGAGATATTCGCGCCGCCGTTCTTCCTGGGCGAAGCCGGTCGCCAGCACGCCAGTCATCAACGCCAGCACCGCGATTCCGCTGATCATCAGCAGCGAGCCAATGATGCGGCCAACCGGCGTGAGCGGCACCACGTCGCCGTAGCCGGTCGTCGTGAGGGTGACCACCGCCCACCACATGGCGTTCGGCAGGGTGCCGAACTGCTGCGGCTGGCCGTCGCGCTCGACGATGTGCGCACCGGTGGCGGCGGACATCAGCAGGATCGCGAACACGATCAGCACGCTGGTGATGGGGGCGCGCTCGTTCGAGATCACCCGCGCCAGGGTGCCGAAGGCCGGCGCGTGGAGACCGAGCTTCAGGATCCAGAGGATGCAGAAGACGGAAGCGGCGTCGGTGCCGACGATGCTGTAGCCCCCTGCCAGCATGATCGCGGGCATGATCGCGAGCAACCCGATCAGGCCGGGCACGCTGGCGACCCAACGCAGCCGCGCCGTGAGGGGAGTGGTGTCGGCCATTTGCGGCAGTTCGGGCGCCACCCACAGCCGGATCAGGTACTCGATGAAGAAGAAGAGCGTCACGCACCAGATGGCGCCACGCAGGATCCCCCGCTCGGTGTGAGGCAACTCGTCGATCGACAGCAGGATGACGGCGAGCAGTCCGATGCCGAGAACCACCAGTTGGGCCTTCCGCCAGCGGCGGGCCCCCGGCGTCGGATCGTTGGGGCGCAGCAGGCCGAACATCTGCGCCCTGAGCGTTTTTTCTTTGACCGTCACGGTGCGACCATAGGCGGGCTGGCCTGCGAATTGCAACGCGGCGGCGCCCGGTCTACCGTCCGGTCATCCCCCCAGACAGAGGTTTGCACTCAAGGTGATCAACGATTTGCGCATTGCCGTCGATATCGGCGGCACGTTCACGGACGTCGTGCTGGAAGAGGGGGGCCGTCGCATCACCCGCAAGCTGCTGACGACACCGCAGCGACCGGAGGAGGCCGTCCTCGAAGGGGTGCGTCTCATCCTGGGCGATGCCGGGAAGAGATTCGGCGACGTCGGCGTGTTCGTGCATGGCACCACACTGGCCACCAATGCGGTCATCGAGCGGCGCGGTGCGCGCACGGCCTTGATCGGCACGGAGGGCTTTCGCGACGTTCTCGATATCGCCAACGAGAGCCGCTACGACCAGTACGATCTCAGCATCGAGAAGCCCAGGCCGCTCGTCGCGCGCGCGATGCGGTTCACCCTTCCGGAACGCATGGACGTGCATGGCAGGGTGCGCCTTGCCCTGGACGAAGGCGCGGTACGGAGTTTGGCGGGGACGCTCAAGGCCGAGGGGATCGAGAGCGTCGCCGTCGCCTTCATGCACTCCTACGTCAATCCCGCGCACGAGCGGCGGGTGCGCGAGATCCTGAAGGAGGAGCTGCCCGACCTGTGGGTGACGCTGTCGAGCGAAGTCTGCCCAGAGGTCCGCGAGTACGAGCGGACCTCGACCGCGGTGGCGAATGCCTATGTGCAGCCGCTCATGGACTCCTATCTCGCCCGCATGCAGGCGGCGCTCGCAGCGGAGAAGTTCGCCGGCACGATCTACCTCGTGACGTCCGGCGGCGGGCTCACGGCGATCGAGACGGCGCGTCGCTTTCCGGTGCGGCTGGTCGAGTCCGGCCCGGCCGGCGGTGCGATCTTCGCGGCGCAGGTGGCGGCGCGCGCGGGCGAAGCCCGGGCGCTGAGCTACGACATGGGCGGCACCACCGCCAAGATCTGCCTGATCGACGACTACCAGCCCCACACCGCCCGCGTCTTCGAAGTCGACCGTGCAGCCCGCTTCCTCAAGGGCTCGGGCCTGCCCGTCCGCATCCCGGTGATCGAGATGGTGGAAATCGGCGCCGGCGGCGGCTCGATCGCGCGGCTCGACGCCCTGAAGCGGGTCACGGTCGGCCCCGAGAGCGCCGGTGCCGAGCCGGGCCCTGCCTGCTATGGCCGCGGCGGCCGGCATCCGGCCGTCACCGACGCCAATGTCGTCCTGGGAACGATCGACCCGGCGCACTTTGCCGGCGGCTCGATCGCCCTCGACATCGACGCGGCGCGCGGCGCGATCGAGCGCGACGTGGCGGAAGGCATCGGCCTCTCCACCGAGATGGGGGCCTACGCCGTCTACGAGATGGTGTCGGAGAACATGGCGAGCGCGGCGCGCGTCCATGCCGTCGAGCGCGGTTCCGTGGTCAACCAGTACACGCTCATCGCCTTCGGTGGCGGTGCGCCGCTCCATGCCGCGCGCGTAGCCGAGAAGATCGGCGTCCAGCGCGTGATCGTGCCGCCCAATGCCGGCGTGGGATCCGCGGTCGGGTTCCTCGCCGCGCCGGTGTCGTTCGAACTGGTGCGCAGCCGCTACATGCGCCTGGACGCGTTCGACGCGGAGGTCGCCAGCGCCATGCTCGACGAGATGAGCCGGGAGGCGACCGCGCTGGTGGCGCCGGGCGCGCGCGGGCAGCCGACCTTCGAGCGCCGCGTCGCGTTCATGCGTTACGTGGGTCAGGGCCACGAGATCATGGTGACCCTGCCGCAGCGGCCGCTGACCGCGGCCGATACCGCGGCGCTGCGGGAGGCCTACGAACGCGACTACGGCGTGCTGTTCGAGCGCCACATCCCGAACGCCGCCATCGAGATCCTGAGCTGGTCGGTCCAGGTCTCGACCGAGGCCCACCGGCCCGAGGTCCAGGGCAAGGCGGGCAGCGCCCCCGAGCCTCAGCCGGTCGGCCGCCGCCCGGTGTTCGACGGACGCAGCGGGAAGACCGCGGACGTGCCGGTGTACCGCCGCGAGACGCTGCCGCCGGGCAGCCGCTTCAATGGCCCCGCCATCGTCGCCGAGGATGAGACGTCGACCTATGTCTCGGCCAGTTTTGCCGCGCATATCGACGCTTCCGGTTGTATCGTCATGGATCGCAAGGCAGCGTGAGGAGTAACCCATGAGCCAGTCCAACAGCGTCGGCCTGATCGATCTGCAGATCATGTGGAACCGCCTGATCGCGGTGGTGGAGGAGCAGGCGCAGACGCTGATGCGCACCGCCTTCAGCCCGATCGTGCGCGAATGCGGCGATCTCTCCGCCGGCGTGTTCGACCTGCAGGGCCGCATGCTGGCCCAGGCGGTGACCGGCACGCCGGGCCATGTGAACTCGATGGCCGAGTCGGTGAAGCACTTCCTGCGCCACTTCCCGGTCGAGACGATGAAGCCGGGCGACGCCTACATCACCAACGATCCCTGGATGGGCACCGGCCATCTCAACGACTTCGTCATCACCACGCCCTGCTTCCGCAACGGCAGGCTGGTGGCGCTGTTCTCCTGCACCAGCCACCTCATGGACATCGGCGGCATCGGCTTCGGCCCCGACGCAACCGACGTGTTCATGGAGGGGCTTTACATTCCGATGCTGAAGCTGTTCGACCAGGGCAAGGCGAACGAGACCCTTCTTGCGATGATCCGCGCCAACACCCGCCAGCCGGTCGACACCGAGGGCGACGTCTACTCCCTGGCCGCCTGCAACGACGTCGGCGCCCGGCGCCTGGTCGAGATGATGGATGAGTTCGGCATCGATTCGCTGGACGAGCTCGGCGACCATGTGATCGCGCGTTCGCGCGAGGCGGTGCTGGCCGAGATCGCCAAGCTGCCCAAGGGCACCTGGCACAACAGCATGACGGTCGACGGCTACGACGAACCGGTGACCCTGAAGGCGGCGCTGACCATCTCCGACACCGGCATCCATGTCGACTTCACCGGCACGACGGGCGTGTCGCGGCGCGGCATCAACGTGCCGCATGCCTATACGACGGCCTATACGGTGTTCGGCCTGGGCTGCGTGGTCTCCACCCATATCCCCAACAATGCCGGTTCGCTCGAGCCGCTCACCGTGTCGGCGCCGGAGGGCTGCATCCTGAACGCGCCGAAGCCGTCGGCGGTGGCCTCGCGCCATGTGATCGGCCAGATGCTGCCGGACGTCACCTTCGGCTGTCTTCGCCAGGTCGTGCCCGAGAAGGTGCCGGCCGAGGGGACCTCGTGCCTGTGGAACATCAACGTGCGCGGCCGGGTGAAGGGCGGCGAGGGCGGCAACTACGGCTTCGGCATGGCCATCACCTCGAATGGCGGTACCGGCGCGCGGCCCGACAAGGACGGCCTGTCGGCCACGGCCTATCCGAGCGGCGTGCGCGGCACGCCGGTCGAGATCGCCGAGACCCAGACGCCGCTCCTCTTCTGGCGCAAGGAATTCCGCCCCGATTCGGGCGGCGCCGGTCGCACGCGCGGCGGCCTCGGCCAGATCATGGAGATCGAGAGCGGCATCGACGAGCCGTTCGACCTGCTGGCCGCCTTCGACCGCATCGACCATCCGGCGCGCGGACGTGACGGCGGTGCCGACGGCGAGGCCGGCGTGGTCGCCTTCAAGTCCGGCAAGACGCTGAAGGGCAAGGGCTTCCAGCTGATCCCGCCGGGCGAGCGGCTGATGATCCTGACGCCGGGCGGCGCCGGCATCGGCGCGCCGCGCGACCGCGACCGCACGCAGGTCGCCAACGATCTCGCCGACGGGCTGATCTCGGCGGAAACGGCCGAGAAGGTCTACGGCTTCAAGCCGCCGCAGGCCGCCGAATAGGCCCGGCGGCCGGATACGGGGAACGGCGTCACTTCAACCAAGGGAGCTACAATGAAACTGGGACGCAGGACGGCCTTGAAGGCCGGCGTGGGCGTGGGCGCAATGGCGATGGTCGGTGCGCCGGCCGTGGTGAGGGCCCAGGCGCCGCTGAAGCTGCCGCTGGCGACGGTGTGGCCGGATGGGAACTTCCACACGGTCAACGTCAAGCGCTTCGCCGAGGAAGTGAAGAAGGCGACGAACGGCGCCGTCGACATCGACGTCAAGGCGGGCGGTCAGCTCGGTTTCAAGGGCCCGGAGCAGATGCGGGCCGTGCGCGACGGTCTCGTGCCGATGGCCGACATCCTGAACATCCAGCAGATCGGCGACGAGCCGATCTTCGGCATCGAGGGCATCCCCTTCATCAGCAACAACATCGACGAGCTGAAGGTGCTGCACAAGTACGTGCGGCCCGAGTTCGAGAAGGTGCTGCTGAAGAACAACCAGACCATGCTCTACACGGTGCCGTGGCCGACCCAGTACCTGCACCTCAAGGTCAAGGCGGAATCGCTCGATGCGCTCAAGGGCATCAAGATCCGCGTTCCCGACAAGAACGCGCAGGAAATGTGCAGCGCCATCGGCATGGCGCCGGCCCTGATCCCGTGGGGCGAGACGATCGCGGCCCTGTCGTCGGGCGCCGTGGCGGGCGTGTCGACCTCGTCGGTATCGGCCGTGGACGGCAAGTTCTGGGAGTTCCTGAAGTTCTTCCACCAGACCAACCACGCCTGGTCGTCCGAGATCGTCACGATCAACAACGACACGCTGAAGAAGATCTCGCCGGCCAACCAGAAGATCATGGTCGATCTCGCGAAGAAGCTCGAGCCGGAGTTCTGGCAGTCGTCGCTGCAGGCCGACAAGGACAGCAAGGCCCGGCTGATCGCCGGCGGCATGCAGCTGGTGATTCCGCCGCCGGCGATGACGGCCGAACTGCAGAAGAAGACGGCGCCGATGATCGCCGAGTTCTACAAGCGCGTTCCCGCGGCCGAGAAGCCGATCAAGGCCTATCTCGCCGAAATGAAGCGCGCGTGAGCGGTCGCGGCCCCAATCCCAACGCCGGTGCGCCGCCCGTGCTGCGCGCCTTCCTCGACGGGATCGACGTGCTGGGCCGCCTCGATGGCTGGATGGGCGCCGCCTGCCTGGTGGCGCTCACCTGCCTGATGCTGGGGGAGGTGCTGGTCCGCGCCCTCTCCGACATCTTCCCATGGGTGCCGGCGGACATTCCCGTCGCATGGGAATACGGTTCGTATCTCATGGCGGCCGCCTTCACCTTCGGTGCCGCGATGACGCTGCGGGCCGGCGGCCACATCCGCGTGACGCTCGTCCTGGCGCGGATCGGGCCGAAGGCCCGCCGCTGGCTGGAGACGGTTCTCGCGGCTTTGGGTGTCGCCTTCTCGGGCTATCTCGCGGTGGCGATGGTGAACTTCACCTGGCGCAGCTTCGTGTCGGAGCAGGTGTCGATCTCCAGTGCGACACCGCTCTGGATTCCGCAGGCCCTCGTGACGTTCGGAATCTGCCTGCTGGTCATGCAGTTCATCGCGCGGTTCTTCCAGGCCCTGTTCGGCCTGCCGCTCGAGGACCTCAACATGCGCGCCGGTTCCGTCGCCGAATAGCCTGCCGCGCGAGTCGATATCCGATGCTTGAAGTCGTCCTCACCATGTTCGTCGTGCTGTTCGCCTTCCTGGCGGGCGGCCTGTGGATCGGCTGGACCCTGGCCGTCACCGGCACGGTGCTGCTGGCGGTCTTCCGCGACATCCCGCTCGACAAGCTGCTGGCGCAGTACACCTGGAACATCCTGACCACGCAGGAACTGCTGGCCCTGCCGCTCTTCATCATCATGGGCGAGATCCTGTTCCGCACCCGTCTTTCGCAGACCCTGTTCCGCGGCCTCTCGCCGTGGGCGGCGATGCTGCCGGGGCGGCTGCTGCACGTGAACGTCATCGGCTGCACGATCTTCGCCGCCATCTCGGGCTCGTCGGCGGCAACGACCCAGGTCGTGGGCCGCATCTCGCTGACGGAGCTGCTGAAGCGCGGCTATTCCAAGGACGTCGCCGTGGGCTCGCTGGCCGGCGCCGGCACACTCGGGTTCCTGATCCCGCCGTCCAACATAATGATCATCTACGGCGTGCTGGGCGACGTCTCGATCGCCAAGCTATTCACGGCGGGCTTCATCCCCGGAGCGCTGCTGGCAGGCTGCTTCATGGCCTGGATCATGGTCTACACGACGCTGAAGCCGGACCTCGTGCCGGAGGCCGAGCGCAAGGTGCGGATCGCCAGCGCATCGGAGTTCCTGACCTCGATCCGCGAACTGGGCCCGGCGGTATTCCTGATCCTGTGCGTGCTCGGCTCCATGTATGGCGGCTTCGCGACGCCGTCCGAGGCCGCCGCCGTGGGCGTGCTGGGTGCGCTGATCGTTGCCGGCATCCAGCGGGAACTGTCGCTGCCCGCCCTGAAGGCCATCGCCATGGGCTCGGTGCAGACCTGCGCCATGATCGCCCTGATCGTGCTGGGCGCGTCGATCCTGGGCAGTGCCGCGGCCTTCCTGGGCATTCCGGCGGCCATCGCCGGGTTCGTGAGCAGCCTCGGTCTCTCGCCGTTCATGCTGATCGTCGCGCTGATCGCCTTCTACCTGATCCTCGGCTGCTTCCTCGACGGCTTCAGCATGATCGTGATGACGTTGCCGATCGTCATGCCGATCGTGAAGGCCGCCGGCTTCGATCCGATCTGGTTCGGCGTGTTCCTCGTCATGGTCGTCGAGATGGCGCAGATCACGCCGCCGGTCGGCTTCAACCTGTTCGTGATCCAGGGGCTGACGGAGGACGGGCTGGGCTACATCGCCCGGGTGACCCTGCCTTTCCTCTCGATCATGGTCTTCTTCACCATGCTGCTCGCGGCGTTCCCCGACATTGCCCTCTGGCTTCCGCGCTACCTCAGCAGCTAGTCTGCCGTGGCGTAACGGGAGAGCTGGATGGAAGCGCGACAGGTCAGGACGCCCGCCGATGCACTGAGGATCGTCAGGCAGCGGGGGCTCACCCACGTCAAGGTCGGCGTGCACGACATCGACGGCGTCCTGCGCGGCAAGTACATCCACGTCGACAAGTTCCGGTCCGCGCTCGAGGGAGGCTTCGGCTTCTGCGACGTGGTGCTGGGCTGGGACATGAACGATCAGCTCTACGACAACGTCACCTACACCGGCTGGCACACCGGCTATCCCGACGCCACCGTCCGCATCCTGCCCGAGACCTGCCGCGAGATCGCGACCGAGCCCGGCAACCTCCTGTTCCTCTGCGAGTTCGTGGGGAAGGCGGAGGAGATCTGCCCGCGCGGCACGCTGCGCCGCGTGCTGGCGCGCGCGAAGAAGCTCGGCTTCGAGGTCAAGGTCGGCTTCGAATACGAGTTCTTCGTCTTCGCCGAGACCCCCGAATCCATCCGCGAGAAGGGCTATCGCAACCTGAAGCCGATCTCGCCCGGCTTCTTCGGCTACTCGATGCTGCGCAACTCGGTCCTGTCCGACTGGTATCGCGACCTGCTCGCGATGTGCGAGGCGATGGACATGGGCATCGAGGGCCTGCACACGGAGACCGGCGCCGGCGTCCTCGAAGCGGCGCTGCGGGTCGACGATGCGCTCGCCGCCACCGACAAGGCCGCCCTGTTCAAGATCTTCACCAAGGTGCTGGCGCAGAAGCGCGGCTGGCTCGCCACCTTCATGGCCAAGTGGTCGAAGGACTGGCCGGGCTGCGGCGGCCACATGCACATGTCGCTGTGGAAGGGCGGCAGGCCGGTCTTCTTCGACGAGAAGGCCCCGCATCGCATGAGCCGGACGATGCGCCAGTTCGTCGGCGGCCAGGCGGCGCTGATGCCGGAGCTGCTGGGCATGGTCGCCTCGAACGTCAATTCCTACCGCCGCCTGATCCCGGGCTTCTGGGCGCCGACCGCCTCGACCTGGGGCGTCGAGAACCGCACGACGTCGCTGCGCGTCATCCCGGGCTCGGCCAAGTCGACCCGCGTCGAGTATCGCGTCGCCGCCGCCGATGCAAACCCCTACCTCGCGATCGCCGCCGCCATCGGCTCGGGCCTGTGGGGCATCGAGAACGACATCGACCCCGGCGAGCCCGTCACCGGCAATTCCTACGACAGGAAGCATCCGGCGAAGTCGCAGCTGCCGCGGACGCTCATGGAAGCGGCCGGCCGCCTCAAGGCTTCGAAGCCCGCGCGCGCCCTCTTCGGCGACGCCTTCGTCGATCATTATTCCGCAACACGCGAATGGGAAGAGCGGGAGTTCCGCAAGGCCATCACGGACTGGGAACTCGACCGCTACATGGAAATCATCTGATGCCCTCTCCCGCGCCGACCGCCAATTTCCCGTCCCATGCCCGCGTCGTCATCATCGGCGGCGGGATCATGGGCTGTTCGACGGCCTATCACCTCGCCAGGCTCGGCTGGAAGGATATCGTGCTGCTGGAGCAGGGGCGGCTGAGCGGCGGCACGACCTGGCATGCCGCCGGGCTCGTCGGCCAGTTGCGCAGCTACCAGAACCTGACCCGGCTGATCCGCTACAGCACCGAACTCTATTCCAAGCTGGAGGCCGAGACCGGTCTCGCCACCGGATGGAAGCAGTGCGGCTCGCTCACCGTGGCGCGCACCGAGGAGCGCATGACCCTGTTGCGCCGCTCCGCCGCGATGGCCAATGCCCAGGGTGTGGTCTGCGAGCCCCTGACGCCGCAACAGGCCGGCGACAAGTATCCGGTGATGCGCACCGACGATCTGGTGGGTGCGGTGTGGCTGCCGGGCGACGGCAAGGCCAATCCGGCCGACATCACCCAGGCGCTGGCCAGGGGCGCGCGCAACGGCGGCGTCCGCATCTTCGAGAAGGTGCGGGTGACCGCGATCGACACGGAGGAGGCGGCGCGCGGGCGCCGGGTCACCGGCGTGCAGACGACGGAAGGCGCGATCAAGGCCGACATCGTCGTCAACTGCGGCGGCCAGTGGGCCCGCCAGCTCGGCCGCATGGTTGGCGTGACGGTGCCGCTCTATTCCTGCGAGCACATGTACATCGTCACCGAGAAGATGGAGAACGTGCCGCGCGACCTGCCGGTGATGCGCGATCCCGACGGCTACATCTATTTCAAGGAAGAGGTCGGCGGCCTGCTGATGGGCGGCTTCGAGCCCGAGGCCAAGCCGTGGAACAAGGACGTCATCCCCGACGATTTCGAGTTCGGCATGCTGCCCGACGACTGGAACCAGTTCCAGATCCTGATGGACAATGCGCTGATCCGCGTGCCGTCGCTGGAGAAGACCGGCATCAAGACCTTCATGAACGGGCCGGAGAGCTTCACGCCCGACCTGAACTACATCCTGGGCGAGGCGCCGCAGCTCAGCGGCTTCTATGTCGGCGCCGGATTCAACTCGATGGGCATCGCGAGCTCGGGCGGCGCCGGCATGGCGCTGGCCGAATGGATCGTCGCCGGCGAGCCGACGATGGATCTCTGGCCGGTCGACATCCGTCGCTTCGCGGGCTTCCACGGCAACGATGCGTGGCTGCGCAGCCGCGTCGCCGAGACCCTGGGCCTTCATTACAAGATGCCGTGGCCGCAGCGCGAGCAGGAGAGCGGCCGGCCGTTCCGCCGCTCGCCGCTCTACGATCGCCTCAAGGCACGCGGCGCCTGGTTCGGCAACAAGATGGGCTGGGAGCGGCCCAACTGGTTCGCGGGCGCCGGCAAGGTGCCCGAGATGCAGTATGGCTGGGGGCGCGGGGCCCCCGGTGGTTGGTTCGACGCCGTCGCCGCCGAGCATCGCGCGACCCGCGAGGCCGTGACGATCGCCGACGAGACCTCGTTCGGCAAGCTGCTGGTGCAGGGCCGCGATGCCGAAGCGGTGCTGCAGCGTCTTTGCGCCAACGACGTCGCGGTGCCGGTGGGCCGCACCGTCTATACCGGCGTGCTGAACGAGCGCGGCACCTTCGAGAGCGACCTCACCATCGCGCGGCTGGCGCCTGACAGGTTCCTGGTCATCACCGGCTCGGCCCAGCCGATCCGCGACATGGACTGGCTGGGCCGCCACATGCCCGCGGACGCCCACGCCGTGCTGACGGACGTCACGTCGGGCTGGACCGTGCTTTCCGTCATGGGGCCGAAGAGCCGCTCGCTGCTTCAGAAGGTGAGCAAGGCCGATCTCTCGAACGAGGGCTTCCCGTTCGCCACGATCCGCGAGATCGGCATCGGCTACGCCACGGTCCTGGCCTCGCGCCGTACCTACATGGGCGAGCTGGGCTGGGAGCTCTATGTGCCCGTCGAGTTCGCCGTCACCGTCTTCGAGACGCTGCACGAGGCGGGCGCAGAGTTCGGTCTGCGCGATGCCGGCTACTACGCGATCGAGACGCTGCGGCTGGAGAAGGGCTATCGCGCCTGGGGCCGCGAGCTGACCCCCGACGACACACCCTTCCAGGCCGGCCTCGGCTGGGCGGTGAAGCTCGACAAGCCGGGCGGCTTCATCGGCCGGAAGGCATTGGTCGAGGCCAGGACGAAGCCGCTCGCGCGGCGACTGGTGTCGGTCGTCCTGGAGGATGGCGAGCCGCTCCTGTGGGGCGGCGAGGCGCTGTTGCGTGACGGCCAGCCTGTCGGCGATCTCACCTCGGCCGGCTACGGCCACACGCTCGGCGCGTCGGTCGGCCTCGGCTACGTGAAGCGCGGTGACGGTGCGGCGATCGACGCGGCGTGGCTGGAGGGCGGACGCTTCGAGGTCGACCTGGCTGGCACGAAGCTGGCGGCCAAGGTCTCGCTGCGCGCGCCCTACGATCCCAGCGGGCTGCGGATCAAGGGCTGATCCGTCGTCGTCTTGAGGCGTGTTTCGGCGAGCTCGCCGGCGGCTTCGAGGATCGGGTAGGCCACCGTCGTCAGGTGGCCGTTGATGCGCTTCAGGTCGCGGATCACGTCCATGTGGATCGAGCTGGTCTCGATCGACTCGGGACGGCCCTCGCGCAGGCGCGCATAGTGGCTGTCGGCGGCGCGTGCCTCGGCCTCGCGCATCGCCGTCTTTTCCGCCACCAGCCGGCGCGCCAGCGTGATGTCGCGGGTCGTGAAGACGTTCAGCGCCAGCCTGAGATTGTCGAGCACGCGGGCGTGAAAGGCGCGCAGCTCCGCCGTGCCTTCGGCCGAGAAGGCGTAGCGGTTCCTGATCTTCTTGGCGGCCAGTTCCATCAGGTTCTTGTCGATGATGTCGCCGGCATGTTCGAGATTGGTGACGAAGGTCAGGATCTCGACATAGCGCCTGCCGTCCTCTTCACCGAGTTCCGTGCGCGAGGTCTGGATGAGGTAGAGCTTGATCGCCTCGTAGAGGCTGTCGACGGCATCGTCCGCGGCCTCGATCGCCTTCATGGCCCGCGCGTCGTTCTTCTCGAGCACGTCCATCGTCTGGCGCAGCATGTCGGCGACCCTGTCGCCGACATTGAGCGTCTCGCGCATCGCGCAGCCCAGCGCCTCCGCGGGCGTGTCGAGCACGTTGGGGTCGAGGCTGCGCGGCCTGCCCGGATCTTCGGCCTGCGGGCGGGCGGGCACCAGTCGCCTGCAGAGCGCCGCCACAGGGTCGATCAGCGGCAGGAAGACGATCGCTGCGACCACGCTGAAGGCGGTGTGGAAGTTGACCAGCAGCCGGGCGGGCGCCGCATCGAGCATCGTCAGCCACTGGTGGATCTGGCCGAGGAACGGCAGCAGCGCGACGCCGACCGCGACGCGCGTGATCAGGTTGCCGAGCGGCAGGCGCCGCGCCTCGGTGTCGGTCGCGGCCTGGTCGAAATAGGGGGCGATCGCGCCGCCGATGTTGGCGCCGATCACCATCGCCATGCCGAGCCTGGGATCGATGATGCCCGTCGAGGCGAACGACATGACCAGCAGCACGGTCGAAAGGCTCGAATGGATGAACCAGGTGGCGGCGGTCGCCACCAGCACGGCCATGACGTACTCGTTCTGCAGGCCTTCCAGCACCGCCACGAAGGCCGGTGCCGAGCGCAGCGGCAGGGCGGCCGCCTCCAGCAGGTGCAGCGACAGCAGCATCAGGCCGAGGCCGATGGCGACGCGGCCGAGATGGCGCGCCCGGTCGGAGCCGTTGGACAGGAAGGCTATGACGCCGCCCGCGATCATCAGCGGCGAGACCCACGCGAGCGGGAACGACAGGACCTGGGCCGTCAGCGTCGTGCCGACATTCGCGCCCAGCATCACGGCGAGGCCGATCGACAGCGAGATCAGGCCGCGGCCGGCGAAGGAGGCGAGCAGCAGGGCGGTCGCCGTGCTGGACTGGAGCACGCCCGTCAGCACCATGCCTCCCGTGAAGGCCGTGAAGCGGTTGCGGGAACAGGCGCCGATGGCACGGCGCAGGGTGGCGCCGAAGGCGCGCGTCAGGCCGGTGCGCACCATGCGCACGCCCCACAGCAGCAGGCAGACGCTGCCGAGAACGTTCAGGATGGTGTCGACGCCTTGCATGATCGCGGAATCCTACGCCTCGGCCCCTGGCGATGAAAGTTTTTTGACAGTTTTGTTGCGCTACATGCTTCATGAAGCCAGACGCGTGGCGTCTTCCATGAAGGCTCTAACGAGCGCAACGCGCCGACGCTCCTGCAGGCAAACGGCATATTCTGCGACGGCGAGATCCTGATCGGCGATGACGATGCGCCGGAAGCGGCGGTCCTCCCCGAGTTCGCTCGCGAATACCGCGCCGACCCCGAACCCGGCTGCCACCGCTTCGCGCACGCCTTCGCGGGTCTGCACCTCGACGATCGACGCCGGTCTGATGTCGGCGGCTGCCATCGCCTGTTCGAGCACTTCGCGCGTGATCGAGCCGCGTTCGCGCAGCACCAGTTCCTGGCCGGCCAGCGCGGAGAGGGGTACGCGCCCGCGTCTGGCCAGTGCGTGACCGGCGGGCGCGAACAGGACCAGACGGTCGGTGCGCAACCGAACGGCATGCAGGCGCGGATCGGAGAGGCTCTTGGCCATCACCGCCACGTCGGCCTCGTGCCGCAGCAGGCGCTCCAGCACGACGGCAGAGTTGTCGATCGAGAGCGCGAAGGTGAGGCCGCCCGCCCGTTTGCGCAGTGCCGCCATGATCGGCACGACATGGTGCGCGGAATCGGCGGCGATGCGGAGATGACCCCGGGTCAGGGCGCGCTCGCCCTGCAGCAGGGCCTGCGCCTCGTCCTGGAGGGCGAACAGGCGGGTCGTGACGCCGTGCAATTGACGGCCGGTTTCGGTGGGCGTGACGCTGCGGCCGCGGCGGTCGAACAGGTTCACGCCATAGGCCTTCTCCAGGGCCGTGACCTGACCCGAAAGGTTGGGCTGGCTGAGCCCCGAGGCGCGGGCGGCGGCCGAGAAGGAGCCGGCCTCGGCGACGAGGTGAAAGGCGCGGAGCTGGGTGGGTGTCATATATGATAAACCGATAGTTAACATACGGATTATATACTGGACGGATAGAAACCGCGAGGCGATCATCCGCGCCATGACCACCAAGCCAGCTGCCTCCGAAACCGGCGATCCGCTCCTGCTGACGCCCGGCCCGCTCACCACCTCGGCCAGCGTGAAGCAGGCCATGGTCCACGACTGGGGCTCCCGCGATCAGGGCTTCATCGCCATCAACAAGATGGTGCTGGAAAAGATCGTCGAGCTGGCCGGCGGCCAGGGAACCCATGTCACCGTGCCGGTGCAGGGCTCCGGCACCTTCGCCGTCGAGGCGATGATCACCAGCTTCGTGCCGAAGTCGGGCAAGCTGCTGGTCGTGATCAACGGCGCCTATGGCCAGCGGGCGAAGAAGATCGCCGAGATCGCCGGCCGCGCGGTCGCGACCTACGAAACGCCTGAGGACACGCCTCCCGATCTCGCGAAGCTCGAGTCGATGCTGGCGGGCGATCCCGCCATCACCCACGTCTTCGCCGTCCATTGCGAGACCACCTCGGGCATCCTGAACCCGATCGCGGAAATCGCCGCTCTGGTGAAAAAGCAGGGGCGCCGCCTGCTGGTCGATTCGATGTCGGCCTTCGGCGCGATCGAGATCGATGCGCGGACCGTCCACTACGATGCGCTCGCCGCTTCCTCGAACAAGTGCCTCGAAGGCGTGCCGGGCCTCGGCTTCGTCGTCTGCCGCAACTCGGCGCTGGCCGAATGCAAGGGCAACGCCACCACCCTGGTGCTCGACCTGTTCGACCAGGCCGAAGGCTTCGCCAAGAGCGGCCAGTATCGCTTCACGCCGCCGATCCACGTGATCGTCGCACTGGGCAAGGCGATCGAGGAGCATGCAGAAGAGGGCGGCGTTGCGGGACGCGGCAAGCGCTATCGCGAGAATGCCAGGGTGCTGATCGACGGCATGCGCGCCATGGGGTTCCAGACGCTGCTGCCGAACGAGCTGCAGGCACCGATCATCGTCACCTTCCACATGCCGACCGATCCCAAGTTCGTCTTCCAGCGCTTCTATGACGGGCTGAAGGACCGCGGCTACGTGATCTATCCGGGCAAGCTCACGGTGGCGGATTCGTTCCGCATGGGCTGCATCGGCCGGCTCTATCCCGACCACATGCGCGGCGCCCTGGCGGCGGTGCGCGAGGTGCTGGACGAGATGCGCGTCACCAATGGCGGCCCGGCACTGGCCGCAGAGTAGGGAACGAACATGGCACCCGACAGCATCAACGTCAGCGGCGGCGACATCTCCGTCAACGGCCGCTCCTATCGTCTGCCCAGGCAACCAGTCGTCGTGGTCTGCGTGGATGGCTCGGAGCCGGGCTATATCGAGCGCGCCGTCGAGGCGGGCCTGGCGCCGTGGTTTGCCAAGGTCCTAAAGGAAGGGACCAACCTCGTCGGCGACTGCGTGGTGCCGAGCTTCACCAACCCGAACAACCTGTCGATCGTCACCGGCCGTCCGCCCTCGGTCCACGGCATCTGCGGCAACTACTTCCTCGATCCCGACACGGGCAAGGAAGTGATGATGAACGACCCGAAGTTCCTGCGGGTCGAGACGCTGTTCCCGGCCTTCCAGCGCGCCGGCTGCCGCATCGCCGTCGTCACCGCCAAGGACAAGCTGCGCGGCCTGCTGGGCAAGGGGCTCGAGCTTGGCGCCGGCAAGGCCTGCTCCTTCTCGTCGGAGAAGTCGGACAAGGCGACACTGGCGGAGAACGGCATCGACCATGTGAACGAGCTGGTGGGCATGGGCGTGCCGGACGTCTACAGCGCCGGCCTCTCCGAGTTCGTATTCGCCGCCGGCGTCAAGCTGATGGAGCGCGACCGGCCGGAGATCATGTATCTGTCGACCACCGACTACATCCAGCACAAGCACGCGCCCGGCACCCCGGTCGCCAACGACTTTTACGCGATGATGGACGGCTATCTGGCGAAGCTCGACGCCATGGGCTGCACCATCGTCATCACCGCCGACCACGGCATGAACGCCAAGTTCGGCAGCGATGGCCGACCCGACGTGATCTACCTGCAGGACCTGTTCGACGGCTGGGTGGGCAAGGACAAGGCCAGGGTCATCCTGCCGATTACCGATCCCTATGTGGTGCATCACGGCGCGCTGGGCTCCTTCGCGGTCGTCTATTGCGACGAGCCGCAGGAATGGGCGGCCAGGCTGAAGGCGATGCCGGGCATCGAACTGGCGCTGACCAAGGAAGAAGCAGCGGCCAGGTTCGAGCTGCCGGCGGATCGCCTGGGCGACCTCATCGTGGTGTCGACCAAGCACAAGGTGCTGGGCACCTCGGCTTCACGCCACGATCTCTCGGGCCTGACCGAGCCGCTGCGCAGCCACGGCGGCGTCTCCGAGCAGCGTGTCCCGCTGCTCTGCAACCGCAAGCTCGCGAAGGGCGACACCGGTGCGCATCGCTGGCGCAACTTCGACGCCTTCGATCTCGCCCTCAACCTCGTCGCCTGAGTGAGTTCCATGGACACCATCTCCCGCGCGGACTCCGACGTCCGGCACGAATATCTCCGCATTGCCGGCAAGAAGGTCGAGACTAAGGCGCGTCTCGAAGTGCGCTTCCCCTGGGACAATCGCCTCGTCGGCACCGTGCCGCGCGCCACCCCCGAGCTGGTGGCCGAGGCATTCCAAATCGCGCACGACTACAGGCCCAGGCTGACGCGCTATCAGCGCCAGCAGATCCTGCTGAAGACCGCCGACCTGCTGGTCTCGCGCAAGGAAGAGCTGTCGCGCCTGATCACGCTGGAATCGGGCCTCTGCCTCAAGGACTCGCTCTACGAGGTCGGTCGCGCCTACGACGTCTTCACCTTCGCCGGCCAGCTCTGCATGCTGGACGACGGCCAGACTTTCTCCTGCGATCTCACTCCGCACGGCAAGTCGCGCAAGATCTTCACCCTGCGCCAGCCGCTGAACGCCATCTCCGCGATCACGCCGTTCAACCATCCGCTCAACATGGTGGCGCACAAGCTGGCGCCGGCCTTCGCGACCAACAACTGCGTGGTGCTGAAGCCCACGGAGCTGACGCCGCTCACGGCGCTGTTCCTAGCCGACACGCTCTACGAAGCGGGCCTGCCGCCGGAGATGCTGTCGGTGATCACCGGCAATCCCTCCGACATCGGCGACGCGATGATCGTCGATCCGCGCGCCGACCTCGTGACCTTCACGGGCTCGGTCCGGGTCGGCAAGTACATCGCCGAGAAGGCCGGCTACAAGCGCATCGTCCTGGAGCTCGGCGGCAACGATCCACTGATCGTCATGGAGGATGCCGATCTCGACAAGGCGGCCGAGCTGGCCGTCGCCGGCGCCACCAAGAACTCCGGCCAGCGCTGCACCGCCGTGAAGCGCATCCTCGTCGTCGACAAGGTGGCCGATGCCTTCGTCGAGCGCGTGCTGGCCAAGGCGAAGAAGCTGAAGGCGGGCGACCCGCTCGATCCCGAGACCGATGTCGGCACCGTGATCCACGAGCGCGCGGCGACGCTGTTCCAGAACCGTGTGAGCGAGGCTGTCGCCAGGCACGGCGCGAAGCTGCTGCACGGCAACGACCGCCAGGGGGCACTATTTCCGCCCACCGTCGTCGACCATGTCGACCCGCAGGCCGAGCTTGTGCGCGAGGAGACTTTCGGTCCCGCGATTCCGATCATCCGCGTGAAGGACATCGCCCACGCCATCCAGGTCTCGAATGGCACGGCCTACGGCCTGTCGTCGGGCGTCTGCACCGATCGCCTCGACTACATCACCAGGTTCGTCGACGAGCTGCAGGTCGGCACGGTGAACGTCTGGGAGGTGCCGGGCTACCGTATCGAGATGTCGCCGTTCGGCGGCATCAAGGATTCGGGCCTCGGTTACAAGGAAGGCGTGCTGGAGGCGATGAAGAGCTTCACCAACGTGAAGACCTGGTCGCTGCCCTGGCCGGGCTAGCTCCCGCTCTCGATGTGTGTCATGCCGGGCCGGTCCGAGTAAGTCTCAGTCATGACCGTCGCACTTCTCGTCGTCCTCAAGATCACCGTCACGATCGTCATTTTCGGTATCGGCCTCGATTCGACGCTGCATGACGCGGTTCGCCTGTTCCGGCATCCCGCGCTGCTGTTGCGCTCCTTGCTCGCCATGTACGTGCTGGTGCCGCTGGCGGCGGTGGGGCTGGTGATTCTGCTGCCGTTGCCAGCAGGGGCGGAAGCCGCCTTGCTGGTACTCGCGGTCTCCGCCGGGGCGCCGCTGCTTCCGCGCAAGCTGCTGGGCATCGGTGACGGGGCATACATCTTCAGCCTGGTCGTGGTCTCGTCGGTCCTGGCGGTGATCCTCGTGCCGCTGTGGCTCGAGATGCTCAGTTCGCTGTTCCCCCGCCTGCCGCGGCTCGCGCCGGAGAAGACGGCGCTGGTGCTGGGCGAATCGTTTTTCACCCCGCTGCTGGCCGGCATGGCGGTGCGCCGCTTCTTCCCGAAACTGGCGGCATGGTCCGGCGGACGGGTGGTCGGGCTGGCGGGGTTGGCGATGACACTGGCTGCGGTCGCGCTGATGGCCGTGAACTGGCACGTGGTCCTGGAGGTCAGATGGCAGGGTATCGCCGCTCTCGCGCTGCTGATCCTGATGGCCCTGGTCATCGGCCATCTCGCGGGCGGGCCGGAGGAGGAAAACCGTTCGGCACTGGCCGTCGCCTGCGCGACCCGCCACATCGGCGTTGCGGTGGTCGTCGCGACGTCGCTGCCCGGCGCGCGCACGGCCGTCGTGATCTCGATCTACATCGCCGTCTCGGTGGCGATCACGCTGCCCTACACGCGGTGGCGCCGGCTGGTCGGAGCCAGACATGAGGTGGCGTTGAAATAATCTCGATTGTCCGGCAACGGGCGGGCGAGACAAAATCCGCCGGATCATCCGAATGAAGGGAAGAGTTCCATGAGTGTCAGCCAGGCCGAGAAGGCCCGCAAGTTCCGGACGCTCCATGAGAGGCCCGGAGCGTTCGTCATCGCCAATCCATGGGATGCCGGTTCGGCTCGCATCCTGGCCGGACTCGGCTTCGAGGCGCTGGCGAGTTCGAGCGGCGCGAAGGCTGGCGTGCTGGGCAAGCGTGACGGCAGGGTGACGCGCGACGAAGCCCTGGCCAATGCGCGGCTGATCGTGAACGCCACGGACCTGCCGGTGGCGGCCGACCTCGAGAAGGGCTTCGGCGATTTGCCCGAGGATGCGGCCGAGACGATCCGGCAGGCGGCGGGCGTCGGGCTGGTCGGCGGCTCGATCGAGGATGCGACCGGCAACCCCGACCAGCCTCTGTTCGATATCGAAACGGCGACGGCACGCATCAAGGCGGCGGTCGAGGCGGCACGTTCGCTGCCCGTGCCCTTCGTCCTCTCGGCGCGTGCCGAGGGTTTCCTGCGCGGCAAGCCGGACCTCGGCGACGTGATCAGGCGCCTTCAGGCCTACGAGGCCGCGGGCGCCGATGTCCTGTTCGCACCGGGCCTGCCCGACCTGGCGTCGGTCAGGAAAGTCTGCAGCGCGCTCCGCAAGCCCTTCAACTTCATGGTCGGCATCAAGGGAAAATCCTTCAGCAAGGCCGAACTGGAGGCTGCAGGCGTGAAGCGGATCAGCCTCGCCACCTCGCTCTACCGCGCCGCCATGACCGGCCTGATCGATGCGGCGACCGAGGTGAAGGAGAAGGGAACCTTCACCTATCTCGACCGTGCGATCCCGACAGGCGAACTCAATGCGTTCATGAAGGAGTAGGGCGCCCGGGATACCGGCCGCAGACGAGGCATGTCCTGGCCGCCGGCATGTCCCGAGGTCAGGCCTTGTCGATCGCGCCGCCGCTGTCGGCCCAGTCCTTGAAGGCGCCGAGGTTGAAGACGTTGGCGTAGCCGAAATCCTTCAGCACCTTGCCGCTGAGCGCCGAGCGGCCGCCCGAGGCGCAGTAGACGATCACCGTCTTGTTCTTGTCGAAGGCCTTGTCGTGCGCC
This sequence comes from Reyranella sp., assembly GCA_046296475.1. Lineage (GTDB taxonomy): Bacteria > Pseudomonadota > Alphaproteobacteria > Reyranellales > Reyranellaceae > Reyranella. The sequence goes on along the minus strand of JBKBLH010000015.1, from coordinate 67,636 downwards.
GGTGACTCGGGGTCGGCGCGGAACTCCAGCATGCCGCGCGAGACGTGGACGGCACCCGCGACCTTGCCGCTGTTCGCGACTTCGGCGGCATCGCGCACGTCGACGACCAGCGTGTTGCCCTTGGCGATCATTTCCTTGGCCTCTGCCGGCGTGACCCTTGGAACGGCGGCGTTGGCTGCTTCCATCATCTGCTTGACGCTGGTGGGCATGAATTCCTCCCTGTGGATATCGGCCGTATGCACTCGGTGGAGAGTCTTGCCTTTCGTGTACGGTACCGCAAAGCAGAAAGTTGCGAGGGAACCGCCATGTCGTATTCGTATTCCGGGGAGCGGGACTGATTGGCTGGCCTGTTCTACGGTTGGCGGGTCGTCGCGGCCTGTTTCTTCATTGCCGCCGTCGCCTGGTCGCTGGGCCTCTTCGGATCGAGCGTCTACCTGCAGGCGGTGACCTCGACGCATGGCTGGCCGATCGCCGAGGTGGCATCGGCCATCACGCTGTTCTTCCTCGTGAGCGCGAGCGTGCAGCGCATCGTCGGCCGCAGCATCGATCGCTACGGGCCGCGGCCGGTGCTGTTGACCGGGCTCGCCAGCATGGCGGCCGGCGTGGCGCTGATCGGCCAGGTATCGTCGCCGTGGCAACTCTATCCGTGCTTCATCCTGCTGGGCTTCGGCTGGTCGACGCTCTCGATGACCGGCATCACCACCACGGTGGCGCCGTGGTTCGAGCGCCACCAGGGCCGGTCGATGACCCTGGCCATCATGGGCGCCAGCGTCGGCGCCATCGCGGGCGTCCCGTTGCTGCTACTGTCCATAGGTGAACTGGGCCTCGGGCGAGGTCTGATCGCGGCCGCAATCGTCGCCATCCTGCTCCTCGGCCCCCTGATCGCGATCGTGTTGCGCTATCGCAGTCCCGCCGATCTCGGCCTGCTGCGCGATGGCGAGGTGGCCCAGGGCGATGTTCCGCCGCGCCTGCCTCCGGCGCCGATTGCCACGCCGGCCAATCGCCGCCTGCTCCTGTGGAGCGCAACCGTCGCCTTCGCCCTCGGCCTCACCATCCAGATCGGTTTCATCACCCACCATGTCGCCCTGGCCGAACCGTTGATGGGACGGGCCGGGGCGGGCCTGCTGGTCAGTGCCGCGGGAGTCGCCGCCTTCATCGGCCGCCTGATCCTGGCGCGCATCGTCGACCGCGTCGACGCGCGGCGACTGGGTTGCGCGGTCATGATCGCCCAGGCCGTCTCACTGCTCGCGATCTCCGCCTGGCCGACCGTACCGGTCCTGGTCGCGGCAAGCCTCGTCTATGGCTATGGCATCGGTCACGTGACGACGCTCGGTCCGGTCGTCGTCCGGCGCGAGTTCGGCGCGTCGGCCTTCGGCGCGACCTACGGCACGGCCGCCACCGTGATCCAGCTCACCTCGGCCTTCGGGCCGGCGCTCTTCGGTTTCCTGCGCGACGGATTCGGGGGCTACGGGCCGGGCTTCGCCATCGCCGCGGTCGTGACGCTCGTCGGTTGCGCATCGCTGTTCATTGGCGGCCGGCGTGGGCGCAGGGTGCCGCCCGAAGAGTTGGCGGGCAAAACATGAGCAGCGGCGACATTGGGCGCGCGCCTGATCCGAGGGCACCGGCCAAGTCCTCGGTCGCGATCCACCGGCTGCCGGGCCGCGGCGGCTTCCTGTGGGGCGTGGCGGAAACGCGAGTTGCCAGTCGGAATTCTTTCCGCAATGAAAGTCGCCATGGACACGATCATCTCCCCGGCGCCGCGGAACACGACAACAACCGAACATTTCGACGTGCTGATCGTCGGGGCCGGCCTTTCAGGCATCGGCGCGGCCTGGCATCTGCAGAAGAACTGTCCGGGCAAGCGCTACGCGATCCTCGAGGGCCGAGCGGCGAGCGGCGGGACCTGGGATCTCTTCCGCTATCCCGGCGTGCGCTCGGACTCGGACATGTACACCCTGGGCTACCGCTTCCGGCCGTGGACGGACCCCAAGGCGATCGCCGACGGACCGGCGATCCTGAGCTACATCCGGGAGGTCGCGAGCGATCACGGCATCGACCGCCAGATCCGCTACGGCCATCGCGTGGTCGGGGCCTCGTGGTCGACGCCGGACTCCCGCTGGACGGTGGAAGTCGAGCGAGATGGGGAGCCCGTGTTCATCTCCTGCGGCTTCCTGTGGATGTGCAGCGGCTACTATCGCTACGAGGCGGGCTACCTGCCGGAGTTTCCCGGCATCGCCGGATTCAAGGGCCGGGTGGTGCATCCGCAGCACTGGCCGCAGGACCTCGACTATGCCGGCAAGAAGGTCGTGGTGATCGGCAGCGGCGCCACGGCGGTGACCGTCGTGCCATCGATGGCAGAGACGGCCGAACACGTGACCATGCTGCAGCGTTCGCCGACCTATGTCGTGGCGCGGCCCGCACAGGACCCGATCGCCAACAAGCTGAGGCGCCGCCTGCCCCTCAAGCTCGCCTACATGCTGACACGGTGGAAGAACGTGCTGATGGGCATGTATTTCTACCAGATGTGCAAGCGCAAGCCGGAGAAGGTGAAGAGCCTGATCCTGGGCGGCGTGCGCCAGATGCTGGGGCCGGACTATGACGTCGCGAAGCACTTCACGCCGAAATACAATCCCTGGGACCAGCGGCTCTGCCTGGTGCCGGATGCCGATCTATTCCGTGCCATCCGCAAGAAGAAGGCTTCGGTGGTGACCGACACGATCGAGACCTTCACGGAGAAAGGCATCAAGCTGAAGTCGGGCACCGAGCTGGAAGCCGATGTGGTCGTGACGGCGACCGGCCTGGTGGTGCAGCCGCTGGGTGGCGCGGCGCTGGTGGTCGACGGCAAGCCGGTGAAGCCGTCGGACACGATGATCTACAAGGGCATGATGTATTCAGACGTGCCGAACCTCGCGTCGATCTTCGGCTACACCAACGCATCTTGGACGCTGAAGGCCGACCTGGTCTGCGAATATGTCTGCCGGCTGCTGAACTATATGGACCGCAAGGGGTTCACCAAGGCGGTGCCGCACAACAGCGATCCGACCCTGACCGAGGAACCGTGGGTCAACTTCTCGTCCGGCTACATCCAGCGCGCGCTGCCGCATCAGCCCAAGCAGGGCAGCAAGCGGCCCTGGAAGCTCTACCAGAACTACGTGCTCGACCTGCTGACCCTGCGACACGGGTCCCTGCGCGACAAGGCGATGGTGTTCTCGAAGTAGCGCTCAAGTAATCGCGACGGTCACGGACCCGAAGGGGCCGAAGTCGGCGACATAGGTCTCGCCGGGCTTGGGGGCCAGCATGCCGGTGAGCGTGCCGGTACTGACCATCTGGCCTTGCTTCATGCCGACGCCGGTACGGGACAGCTCGTTGGCGAGCCAGGTGAGGGGAACCATCGGATGGTCGAGCGCGGCGGTCGCCGTGCCCTTGCGGCGCAGCCGGCCGTTGGACGACAGCGTCGCTTCCTGGCCGGGGATGTCGCGGTTCCGCCAGTCGTCGATGGCAGGGCCGTAGACGATCGTGCCGGAGCCGGCGCCGTCGGCCAGGATGGCGGGCAGCGGCGGGAACGACTCGTCGTGGATGAACCGACACTCCGCCAGTTCCAGTCCGGGATGAAGCGACGCCACTGCGTCGGTCACTTCCTCGACCGTATAGGGTTTGTCGCGCGCCGGCAGATCGCGGCCGAGCTTTGCCTGGTATTCGACTTCGGGGATGGGGCTTGCCAGCGTTGCATGCACGGCGCTGTGTGGCGTCTCCTTCGCGAAATAGACGCGGCCATAGATCGGCGAGTCCGTCCGCAGCGCCCGCTGCATCTCTTCCTTCATCGCCGCGATCTTCCAGCCGAGCACCGGCCAGCCCAGTTCCTCGGCGACCATCCCGGCAATGCGATAGGCCGTCGCCTTGTCCGGCGGCACCAGATGCGGGGCGAGGCCGCTCTGGCTGCGCTGCTCGCGCCGGAGGGAAGCGAGGAGGCGGGCGAGTTCCCGTTGCGCTGTCATGTCCATCGGTGTTCCTTAGCAGAAAGCGGAGGGAACCGGATGCGTAGCCAGGCTGAAAAGGGACGGGTGTTTCGTGCGCTGCACGAGCGGCCGGGCCTCCTCCTGTTGCCCAATCCCTGGGACGCGGGGACGGCCAAACTGCTTCAGTCGCTGGGCTTCGAGGCGCTGGCCACGACCAGCCTCGGCATGTCGAACGCGCTGGGCCGCGTCGACGGCGACAACGCCGTGAGCCGCGATGAGCTGATCGAGAATTGCCGGGTCATAGCGAACGCCACCGAGCTGCCGGTGAACGCCGATCTCGAGAATGGCTATGCCGACGATCCCACGGAAGCCGCGACCATCCTGCGCGATGCCGCGTCGGTCGGCATCGTCGGCGGCTCGATCGAGGACTGGAGCGGCGAACGCATCTACGACTTCAACCATGCGGTCGAGCGTGTAGCGGCCGGCGCCGAAATGGCGCGGTCGCTCGACGTGCCCTTCACCTTCACCGCCCGGGCCGAGAACCTGATCCGCGGCGTGAAGGATCTCGACGACACGATCCGCCGCCTGCAGGCCTTCGAGAAGGCCGGCGCCGACGTGCTCTATGCGCCGGGCCTTCGCGACCTCGCGACCATGCGCACCGTGGCGTCGGAGGTGACGAAGCCGCTGAACGTGGTGATGAGCGCCGGCGATCCGGACCTGACGGCGGAGCAGATCGCGGCGACCGGCGTGAAGCGGATCAGCGTCGGCGGTGCGCTGTCACGGCTGGCGCTGGCGGCCTTCATGAACGGCGCGCGAGCAATGAAGGATGGCAGCTTCCAGTGGATGCGCGACACGATGCCGACCAGCGAGCTGAAGAAGGTGTTCGGCGGCTAGGCAGCCCGGCGATATGGCAACTGATCCAGCGCGGGCAGGGCGGGACCGCCGATCTGGCGCAGCAGGGCGCCGAGATCGTAGTGGAAGCGCTCGCTGACCATCAGACTGTCGCGGAAGCCGAGGACCACGACGAAGGGTTGCTCGATCGGGCGACCGGTCGGCTCGATGCCAAGGAAGCGGCCGACATGGCGGCCGTGCCAGGTGGCCTCGGCCATGCAGACATCGTCGGCGGTCCAGGCGGAGACCTGGCCGGGTCCGCGCTTTACCTCGACATCGAACGTGGTCCACCATTGCCGGTAATGCGCGGCGGCGCCCTCTCGGCCATGCCACGTCTGGCCGGTCGCAAGGTCGTCGAAGCGGCATTCGGGGTGAAGGGTGGCGAGCGTGGCTTCCAGGTCCTGTTCGTTCTCGGCCAGGAGATGGCGGCGGGCGAGGTCGGCGAGCTTGGGGTCCATGGGAGACGTCCCGTATTATTCGAGTGCTGATAATATACAAGAGTGCTGATATGAGTCGCAAGAGTGCGGTGCCGGCGGCGGGCGAGGGCAAGCGCGGTCCGGAGGGACATCTCGGCTATCTGATGCGGCAGGCCCATGCGGCGGTGCGCGGGGCGATGGAGAAGGCGCTGGCCGATCTCGACGTCACGCCGCCGCAATTCGCCGTGCTGACGATGGTCGTCAACTATCCCGGCATCTCTGGCGCGGAGCTTGCTAGGCTGACGTTCCTGACGCCGCAGACGATCAACGTGATCGTCCGGAACCTCGTCAAGGCGGAACTCGTGACCAAGTCGGCGGACGCAGTGCATGGCCGCATCCTGAGGCTTCACGCGACCGAGCAGGGCGCTGCGCTTCTGAAGCGCTGCCGGACGCGGGTGATGGAAGTGGAGGGCCGGCTTCTCGAGTTGCTGGATGGCGACGAGGAGCGCGTCGTTCGGCGGTGGCTCGTGGCCGTCGGCAACAAATTGTCTGGGGATGTTTGAGAAGGCCGCGTGCACCGGTTTGCGGGAGGTGTAACATAAAGGTCATGAACGGCCTGTAGCAGCAGGCGTTCGACAGGGGTTGAAGACCAGGGGGCTAGGGAAAAATGATCGATCGCACCATTCTGAGGCGCGCCACGTTGGCGGGCGCGGCCGCACTCGCCATGTTCGGCCTGGCATCGCCGGCCTTCGCGCAGAAGACCCGACTCACGGTCTACACCGCGCTGGAGAACGACCAGCTCGATCCGTTCAAGAAGGCCTTCGAGGCCGACAACCCCACGATCGAGATCGCCTGGGTGCGGGATTCGACGGGCGTGGTCGCCGCCAAGCTGATGGCCGAGAAGGACAATCCCCGCGCCGACATCATCTGGGGGCTCGCTGCCTCCAACGTCGGCCTGATGGCGGCGATGGGCATGCTCGAGCCGTACACGCCGGCCGGGGCGTCCGCGCTCAATCCGATGTTCCTGAGCGGCAAGCAGCCCCAGACATGGGTCGGCATGGATGCCTATCTGTCGCTCGTCTGCTTCAATACGGCCGAGGGCAAGAAGCTGAACAAGCCGGTCCCGACCAGCTGGGCCGACCTGATCAAGCCGGAGTACAAGAACTCGATCGTGATGCCGAACCCGGCCTCATCGGGCACCGGCTACCTCACCGTCGCGGCCTGGCTACAGATCATGGGCGAGGAAGCGGGCTGGAAATACATGGACGCGCTCCACCAGAACATCGCGCAGTACATTCACTCCGGTTCGGCGCCCTGCGTGCAGGCGGCCAAGGGCGAGCGCCTGATCGGCATCGGCCTCGACACCCGCGGCGCCTCCGAGAAGACCAAGGGCGCCCCGCTCGAGCTGGTGATCCCCAAGGAGGGCCTGGGCTGGGAACTGGAGGTCACGGCGATCGTCAAGGGCACCAAGAATCTCGAAGCCGCCAAGAAGCTCGCCGACTGGGCGGCTTCCAAGAAAGCCAACGAGCTCTATGCCAAGACCTATCCCATCGTCGCCTATCCGGGCGTCGCCAACACGCCGCCGAACTATCCGCCGAACCTCGAGAAGGTGATGGTGAAGAACGACGTCGAGTGGATGGCCAAGAACCGCGACCGCATCCTGGCGGAGTGGACGAAGCGCTACGACGGCAAGTCGGCACCGAAGGCGAAGTGACGCGCGAAGCGCGTCATCCCGAGCGCTGCGAGGGATCTTTCCTTTAGCCGAAGGATCCTTCGCTCCGCTCGGGATGACAGTGACCAGCATGACCAACTATCTCGAAGTCCGAAACCTCTCGAAGCAGTTCGGCACCTTCACCGCTCTCGGCGACGTCTCGCTCGACGTCGTCGAGGGCGAGTTCGTCTGCTTCCTCGGCCCCTCGGGCTGCGGAAAGACCACGCTCCTGCGGGCAATTGCCGGTCTCGACCCGCAGACGTCCGGCACGATCCGGCAGAAGGGGCGGGACGTTTCGGCGCTGCCGCCCGCGCAGCGCGATTTCGGCATCGTCTTCCAGTCCTATGCGCTTTTTCCCAACCTGACCGTATCCGAGAATGTCGGCTACGGGCTGGTGAACCGGCGACAGAACAAGGGTGCGATCGCCACCCGCGTCGCCGAGCTGCTGGCGCTGGTCGGCCTGCCTGATGCCGGGCCCAAGTATCCCGCCCAGCTTTCGGGCGGCCAGCAGCAGAGGGTGGCGCTGGCACGCGCGCTCGCCACCTCGCCCGGGCTGCTGCTGCTCGACGAGCCGCTGTCGGCGCTCGACGCGCGGGTGCGTCTTCGGCTGCGGCATGAAATCAAGGCGCTCCAGCGCACGCTCGGCGTCACCACCATCATGGTGACGCACGACCAGGAAGAGGCGCTGACCATGGCCGACCGCATCGTGGTCATGAACCACGGCGCCATCGAGCAGGTCGGCACGCCGCAGGAAGTCTACCGCCAGCCGGCGACCGCCTTCGTGGCCGACTTCGTCGGTTCCATGAACTTCCTGGCCGGCACGTTGATGGCGCCGGACAGGGTGCGCGTCGCCGGCGTCGAACTTGCCTGTCCCGTCCAGGACGGGCTGGCGCCTGGCCAGAAGGTCAGCCTCTGCATCCGGCCCGAGGACGTGCGGGTGCGCGACCTGCCGGCCGACATCCCGAACCGCGTCCCGGTCGAGGTGGCGGAGCTCGATTTCGTCGGCGCCTTCTGCCGCGCGACCCTGAAGGCCCGCGCGGCCTCTGACGTCGCCGTGACGGCCGATTTCTCGAGCAACCTGATCCGCGACCTCGGTGTCGACATCGGCACGCAACTCGACATCGCCCTGCCGCCCGACCGGCTCAGGGTCTTCGCCTGATGGGTTGCGCGTGAGCCTCGCCGTCCCCGGCCTGAAGGTCGGCCTGTCGCGCGACGACCTGATGATGCGCGCCGGCGTGGTGGTGCTGGCGGGCGTGCTGCTGGTCATGGTGGGCCTGCCGCTCTGGGCGCTGCTCGCCAAGGGGTTCGAGGATCGCGACGGCAAATTCGTCGGCCTGGCGAACTACGTCTCGTACTTCTCCACGCCGGCGCTGTTCCAGTCGGCGCTGAACAGCCTCCAGGTCGCGACGATCACCACCGCGCTCGTCGTGCCGCTGGCCTTCCTTTACGCCTATGCGCTGACCCGTACGGTGCTGCCGATGCGCTGGCTGTTCCAGGGCATCTCGCTGATCCCTATCTTCGCGCCGTCCCTGTTGCCGGGCATCGCATTGATTTACCTGTTCGGCACGCAGGGCTTCTTCAAGGCGCTGCTGGGCGAGGGGTCGATCTACGGCATCGACGGTATCGTGATCGCGCAGGTCTTCTACTGCTTCCCACATGCCACGCTGATCCTGACGACCGCGCTGGCCACCGCCGATGCGCGCCTCTACGAGGCGGCGGAGGTCATGGGCACCTCCAGGCGCCGCGTCTTCTTCACCGTGACGCTGCCGGGCGCGAAGTACGGATTGATCAGCGCGGCGCTGGTCGTCTTCACCCTGGTCATCACCGATTTCGGCATCGCCAAGGTGATCGGCGGCAACTTCAACGTGCTCGCCACCGACGTCTACAAGAAGGTGATCGGCCAGCAGGACTTCTCGATGGGCGCGGTCGTCGGCATGGTGCTGCTCGCGCCGGCGGCGCTGGCCTTCCTGGTCGACCGGCTGGTGCAGCGCAAGCAGGTCGCGCTCCTGACCGCGCGCGCCGTGCCTCTGATTCCAAAGCCGAAGTTCGCGCGCGACGTCTTCTTCACGATGTTCTGCCTGGTGGTGTCGGCGGCCATCCTCGCCATCCTCGGCATGGCGATCTGGGGCTCGCTGATCAAGTACTGGCCGTACAATCTCAGCCTGACGCTCGACAATTACGACTTCGCCAAGTTCGACGCCAACGGCTGGGATTCCTACTGGAACTCGGTGCGGATGGCGCTGGGCGCCGCGGTCTTCGGCACGGTGCTGATGTTCACCGGCGCGTGGCTGAACGAGAAGACGCGCGGCTTCGGCGCGATGCGCGGCGTCGTGCAGTTCCTGGCCTTCCTGCCGATGGCGGTGCCCGGCCTGGTGCTGGGGCTGGGCTACATCTTCTTCTTCAACGCGCCGAACAACCCGCTCAACTTCCTCTACGCCACCATGGGCATCCTGGTGATCAATACGGTGGCGCATTTCTACACGGTGGGACATCTCACGGCGACGACGGCGCTGAAGCAGATCGACCCCGAGTTCGAAGCGGTCTCGGCCTCGCTCAAGGTGCCGATCTGGAAGACCTTCGCGCGCGTGACGGCGCCGATCTGCCTGCCGGCGATCCTCGACATCGCGATCTACCTGTTCGTCAACGCCATGACGACCGTCTCGTCGGTGATCTTCCTCTACTCGCCCGACACCAAGCTCGCCTCGGTCGCCGCGGTGAACATCGAGGAGGCGGGGACGACGGCGGCCGCGGCCGCGCTCTGCGTCGTGATCGTGCTGACCTCGGCGGCCGTCAAGGCCGCCCACCTGATCGCCGACCGCTTCCTGTTCGCCCGCCTGCAGGTGTGGCGGCGGCGATAGTCGAACGTCGGCGCTTATCCGTAGACCAGTCGAGGCAACCAGAGGCTGATCTCCGGGACATAGGTGATCAGGAGTACCAGTCCGACCAGGATCAACAGGAATGGGTTGACGCCCTTGATGACGGTGGCGATGGGCGTTTTGGAAACCGTCGCCAGGACATAGAGGTTGAGGCCGACCGGCGCGGTGATCAGGGCCAGTTCCATGTTGACGGTGACGACGATGGCGAAATGAACCGGATCGATGCCGAGCGGCTTCAGCACGGGGATGATGATCGGCATGGCGATCAGGAGGATCGATGCCACTTCCAGGAACATGCCGAGAATGATCAGCATGACGTTGATCGCCAGCAGGAACTGCCAGGCAGTGAAGCCGTTGTCGCGGATGAATTGCACGAGCGCGGCGGGTATCCCCGACTCCGTGATCCAGTGACCGAATGCGAGAGCGGTGGCGATGATGATCATGATGGTGCCGGCGTTCTTGATCGACTCGCCGATGACGGTCAGCGTTTCGGACGGCTTGAACCCCTTGTAGAAGAATAGGCTGATCAGCAACGCGACGGCGGCTGCGACCGCTGCCGTTTCCGTCGTCGTCACCCAGCCGCCGTAAATGCCGACGGCGATGATCACCGGCATCGACAGCGCCGGAATGGCATTGATGTTGACCCGCCTGAATTCCTCTGGGGAGCGACGCGGTTCGCGGGCGAGATTCTTCCGGCGCCCATACCAGAGAACATAGAGCACGAAGAGGCTCGCCTGCAGGACGCCGGGAACGACCCCCGCCAGGAACAGGCGTGGCACCGATTCGTCGGCGATGATCGCGTACAGGATGAGCGGCAGGCTGGGCGGGATCAGGATGCCGAGCGTTCCGGAGGCGGCGGTGACGCCCAACGCAAAGGGTCGGTCGTAGTTGCGATCGAGCATCGCGGGAATCAGGATCGTTCCCATGGCGAGGGCCGTGGCGACACTCGAGCCGCAGATCGCTGCAAACATGGCGCAGGCCATCACGCAGACGACGCCCAACCCGCCCCGGACGTTGCCGACCCAGGCGGCCGCCACGTCGACCAGGGCCTTGGCAATGCCGCCGCGCTGCATGAACGATGCCGCCATGACGAAGAAAGGAACGGCCAGCAAGGTCGTCGAGTTGAGTTCGTCCAGCATCTTCTGGGCGATGCCGACCAGCGGCTTGCCCTCGACGGCGAACATCGTGCCGGCGGAAACGCCCAACACCAGCCAGATCGGCAGGCCCATGCCGAGCAGGACGAAGAAGATGGCGGCAAATATCTTGGTCATCGTCTACTCGCGTCCCGAATGGACTTCCATGGTCTTTGGATCGAACGCGAAGCAGAACTGCCAGAGCCGCCGGCCATAGCGCATCGACATCAGGGCGGCGGAAACCGGCAGCGCGGCGTAGTACAACCACAGCGGAAAGCCGAGGGCCGTGTTGCTGACCTCGCCGAGCTCGAACGAATCCCAGGAGAGCAGCCAGCCATACCAGGTCAGGCCGATGCAGAAGCCGAGCGCGATCGCACAATTGGCAACCTCGACCCAGCGCTGGCGCTCGGGCCGCAGCATGCGCAGCAGAAGATCGGCGCGCACGTGGCCGTCCTCCCTGACCAGCAGACTGGCCGTCAGGAACGCCGACCAGATGATGATGTAGACCGTGAGCTCCTCGCCCATCGAAAAGTCGACGGCCGTCGTCACATAGCGACCGATGATCTGGGTGAGATAGATGACGAGGCCGATCGCACCCAGCAGCCCGATCAGCCAGCGTTCGAGCCTGTCCCATGCTTCGAGCATGCGAGTCCCCCCGATCACGTCGTGCAGAAGAGGATCGGGGTGCCCTGTGAAACGGACACCCCGACACATCAGCTCTTGCCGGTGATGCCCAAGGCGGCGTTGGCCTGTGCGACCAGGGCGGGATCGAGCTTGAGCTCCTTGGTCACCGCGTCCTGCGTGACCATCAGCTTTTTGCGTGTGGCCTCGAGCACCGAGGCCTCGGGCACGACGATCTTGATGCCGGCCTTCGTCATGATGTCGACCGCCTCGGCCTGGCTGGCCGCCATGGCCGCTCGCCAGCCGCCGATCTTGGAAGCCCAGAGCTCGGTCACGATCTTCTGCAGATCCGGGCCCAGCTTCTTCCAGAACGCTTCGCTCACCATCGGAATGTATTGGGCGAAGAACTGTTGATCCTGAAGTCCGTACTTCACGCCGGAGTCCCACAGCTTGGCGGACTTCACGCTTTCGTTGGTGGTAAACAGCGCGTCGAAGGTGCCCTGGCTGAGCGCCAGCGGCACGTCCGGCCAGGCCGTGAAGTTCGGCACGCCCTCGAAAAACCTGACGCGCACCATCTGGCCCGCGCCGCCTGACGTGCGAATCTTGAGACCTTTGAGGTCGTCGGGTGCGTTGAGGGGCTTGGCCGTCGAGAAGGTGTGCGACGCACCCAGGTCGAGCCACTTGCCGACGATGTGCACGCCGAGCTTCTTCTCGAGCATACCGTTCAGCGCGCGGCCGACATCACCGTCGATCACCTTGTAGACCTCGGCCGCCGAGCGCCCGTAGAAAGCCGGCGACTGGGTGACGTCGAGATTGGCCTCGATGCCGGTGAGGTTCCACGGACCGGGCACACCCATCTCGGCGCCGCCCTGGCGCAACGCCTTGCCGACGTCGCGGTCACGGAAGAGCTGCGCGGAGTGGAAGAGCTCGACCTTGATCTTGCCGCTGGCGACCTTTTCCAACTCCGTGGCGAACTCCTTCATCTGCATCGTTCGCGTGTGTGCGGCCGACGTATCGAGCGACAGCCGCATCTTGAGCGGTTCCTGGGCGCGCAATAGCGCCGGGGCCGCCATTGCTGAAACGGCTACGCCGCCCAGCAAGGTCCTTCTCTGCATCATTTTCTTCCTCCCTAAGGTGACGGTATTTTTTTTGTTTGCACGGCTTCGCCCCAGGCCAAGCCTTCTTGCGTCGCGCGCGTGCGCCATCTTCGGCCTTTGGCAAATGCGCATCAAGCGCAATGTCGACTTGGGTTGGACTCGATGAAGCTGCCGAAGCAGAGGATGGCGGTATAAAGCGCTGTCAGGGGTGTGAGGATAGGCCGGGCGTACGATGAAGTCAGATGTCGTGGTGATCGGAGGCGGGGCGATGGGTTCGTCCGTCGCGTACCATTTGAAATCCGATCCTTCCTTTGCCGGGACCGTGACCGTCGTCGAGCGCGATCCGGCCTATACGCGAGCCTCCTCCGCGCTCTCGGCCAGTTCGATCCGGCAGCAATTCTCGACGCCGCTCAACATCTATCTGTCGCGCTACGGGATCGGTTTCCTGCGGCGCGCCCGCGAGTTGCTGGGCGTCGATCTCGGGCTCAGGGAGCCCGGCTATCTCTTCCTCGCGACCCCGGCCGGGGAGGCTGTGTTGCGCGCGAACCATGCCATCCAGACGGGTGAGGGATGCGCGGTCGAGCTGCTGAATCCGGCGGCATTGAAGGCGCGTTTCCCCTGGATCTCGGAGGAGGGGTTGGCGCTCGCCTCGCACGGTACGGCGAATGAGGGCTGGTTCGACGGGCCGGCGCTGATGCAGGGGCTCCGGCGCACCGCGCGCGATCTCGGCGCGACCTACATTGCCGACGAGGTCGTTTCGTTCGATGCCGGCGGCGTCGATCTCAGGGAAGGCGGCCGGCTCGAGGCGCGCACGGTCGTGCTGGCGGCGGGGCCCTGGTCCGGCGAGGTGGCGGCGCGGTCGGGCATCGCCCTGCCGGTCGAGCCGCGGCGGCGTTCGGTCTTCGTGTTCGACGTGCGCGAGGCGCCGGGCCTCACGCCGCTCACCATCGATCCGTCGGGAACCTGGTTCCGGCCGGAGGGCCGCTTCTACATCGCGGGCACGACGCCGGCCGACGGCAACGATGCGCCCGGCGCGCCGCTCGAGGTGCAGCACGAGGAGTGGGACGAGATTGTGTGGCCCACGCTGGCGGCGCGTGTGCCGGCCTTCGAGGCGGCCAAGGTCGTGAACGCGTGGGCCGGCTACTACGAATACAACACGTTCGACCAGAACGGCATCGTCGGACGCCATCCGGCGATCGAGAGCCTGGTTTTCGCCACGGGCTTCTCGGGCCACGGCATCCAGCAGTCGCCGGCGGTCGGCCGCGCCGTCGCCGAGTTGATCGTGCACGGGGACTATCGCACCCTCGACCTCAGTCCTTTTGGTTATGACCGTCTCTCCGCCGGCCGGCCTATCCGCGAGCTGAACGTCGTGTGATACTCCCCGCCTCACGCGAGGAGAGTGACGTGCCCGATCAAGCGCTGGTGAATTCGGATCTGCAATCGGCCCTGACCGAGGCCAGGCAGGCCTATGTCGACCGCAATCCCAGGAGCTTCGCCCGCCATCAGGATGCCTGCGTGGCGATGCCCGGCGGCAACACCCGCACCACCCTGCATAATGCGCCGTTCCCGCTGACCGTGGTGCGCGGCGCGGGCTGCAAGCTGTGGGACGCGGACGGTCACGAGTACATCGACGTGCTGGGCGAATACACCGCCGGCATCTACGGCCACTCCCATCCGGTGATCCGCAAGGCGATCGACAAGGCGCTCGACCAAGGCTGGAACTTCGCCGGCCGCAACGAGAGCGAAGGCAAGCTCGCCAAGCTCGTGGTCGACCGCATGCCGTCGATCGACCTGGTACGCTTCACCAACTCCGGCACCGAAGGCAACGTGATGGCGCTTGCCGGCGCCCGCGTCTTCGCCCAGCGCAACGGCCGCACCAAGGCCACCAAGGTGATGGTGTTCCACGGCGGCTATCACGGTGGCGTACTCTACTTCGTGAGCGGCGGTTCGCCCGTCAACATGCCCTACGAATATGTCGTGGCGCCGTACAACGACGTCGAAGGCACCCGAGCGTTGCTCGCCAGGCATGGCGAGGAGCTGTTCGCCGTTCTACTCGAGCCGATGCAGGGCAGCGGCGGCTGCCTGCCCGGCAATCTCGACTTCCTGCAGATGGTTCGCAGCGAGACCAAGGCACGCGGCATCACCATGATCTTCGACGAGGTCATGACCTCGCGCCTGTCGCCCGGCGGCCTGCAGGAGAAGACGGGTGTGATTCCCGACATGACGACGCTCGGCAAGTATATCGGCGGCGGCATGTCGTTCGGTGCCTTCGGCGGCCGGCGCGACATCATGGAGCTGTTCGATCCGACCAAGCCCGATTCGCTGCCGCATGCCGGCACGTTCAACAACAACGTGCTCACCATGGCCGCGGGTGTCGCGGGCTATGGCGAGGTCTACACGCCCGAGGCGGCGAAGGAGCTGAACGATCGCGGCGACAGGATCCGCGAGCGGCTGAACGCGATCTGCAAGAAAGCGGGCGTGGAGTTCCAGTTCTCGGGCATCGGCTCGATGATGACGGCGCATGCCACGACGCGGCCGATCAAGAGCGCGGCCGACCTAGCCTCGAGCAACCAGGACGCCAAGGAGCTGTTCTACTTCGACATGGTGGCGGCCGGAATCTGGATCGCCCGGCGCGGCTTCGTCGCGCTCAACATCATGATCGGTGACGCCGAAGGCGACCGTTTCGTCGCGGCGGTCGAAGAATTCGTTTCGGCGCGAAAGGCCCTTTTGCAGCCGTCTTGACGGCTTACAGTGGGGGATGACCAAGAGCCAGGATTTCCCCCAGCCGGTACCCGGCACCGTGGTGCCCCGCTTCGGCGACGTCGCCACCTTCATGCGGCTGCCGCTGTTCCGCGATCCGTCGGAGGTCGAGATCGGCATGGTGGGCGTGCCGTGGGACGGCGGCACGACCAACCGTCCCGGTGCGCGGCACGGCCCGCGCCAGATGCGCGACCTCTCGACCATGATGCGGCGCATCCACCATGTGACCGGTATCGCGCCCTATGAACTGGCCCGGTGCGGCGACCTTGGCGACGCGCCGGTCAATCCCGCCAGCCTCGACGATTCGCTCGACCGCATCGAGAAGCACTATGCCAAGCTCCACGCCGCCGGCGTGGTGCCGCTGTCGGCCGGCGGCGACCACCTGATCACCCTGCCGATCATGCGCGGCATCCGCAGAGGCCTGCCGCCGCTCGGTATGGTGCATTTCGACGCCCACAGCGACACCTGGGACAGCTATTTCGGTGGCTTCAAATATACGCACGGCACGCCGTTCCGCCGCGCCGTGGAGGAGGGGCTGCTCGATCCCAGGCGCGTGGTGCAGATCGGCATCCGCGGCTCGCTCTACAAGGCCGACGACAACCAATGGGCGCTCGACCAGGGCATGCGCGTGATCACCATCGAGGAATATTTCGACCTCGGCGTCGAGAAGGTGATCGCCGAGGCGCGCCGCGTCGTCGGCGCCGGCCCGACCTATGTCAGCTTCGACGTCGATGGCCTCGATCCGGCCTATGCGCCGGGCACCGGCACGCCGGAGATCGGTGGCTACACCCCGCACGAGGCCCAGCGCATGCTGCGCGGCCTGCGCGGTCTCGACCTGGTCGGCGGCGACGTCGTCGAGGTCTCGCCGCCCTTCGACATGAGCGGCAACACCGCGCTCGTCGGCGTCACGATGATGTGGGAGATCCTCTGCCTGCTCTCGGAATCCGTGGCGAGGCGCAAGGGGCGGATCTGACGCTTCGCTCTTGGCAGGTATGGCTTCGATCCGGGCGACGGCGCTATCCTCGGTCCATGCGTACCTATCTGCTCGGCCTGCTCCTTGCCTTCGTCGCCTCGTCCGTCTCGGCCCAGCCCGTGCCGCGCTGGCTGACCTTGCCGCCCACGCCCACCCTGCCGCCGGCCGCGAGCAGCGGGCACGCGCCGGTCAACGGCATCTCGATCTGGTATGCAACCTTCGGCAGCGGGCCGCCGGTGATCCTGCTTCATGGCGGCCTCGCGAATTCCAACTACTGGGGCCACCAGGTTCCGGAACTGGCGAAGACCCACCGGGTGATCGTCATGGACAGCCGCGGCCACGGCCGCAGCACGCGCGACGCCCAGCCCTATGGCTATGCGCTGATGGCCTCCGACGTCATCGGCCTGCTGGACTATCTGGGCGTGCCGCAGGCCGCGGTGGTCGGCTGGAGCGACGGTGCCATCATCGGTCTCAGCATGGCCATGTCCCATCCGCAGCGTGTGTCGCGGCTCTTCGCCTTCGCCGCCAACTCCGACCCCGGCGGCGTCAAGGACGTGAACAAGAGCCCCGTGTTCACGGCGTTCATCGCCCGCGGCGAGAAGGAATACGAGGCGCTGTCAGCGACGCCGCGCGAATACAAGAAGTTCGTCGAGGAGATCAGCACCATGTGGGCGACGCAGCCCAACTGGACGGCGGCCGATCTCGCCGGCATCAAGGTCCATACCTGGATCGTCGACGCCGATCACGACGAGGCGATCAAGCGCGAGAACACGGAATTCATGGCAGGGGCGATCCCCAATGCGGGGCTGCTGCTGCAGCCGGAAGTCAGCCACTTCTCGATGCTGCAGGCGCCGCAGCAGTTCACCGACGACGTGAAGCGCTTCCTCGATCGGAAGTGGGACTGACCTCAAAAGCCATGATTTCCGAAGAATTCGGGCGTGGTCGTGGCTCACAACCGCAATAAACGAAATAAACGAAGCAACTGTCCGGGAAACCCCTGGGAAGGCGAATCCGGGGGGCGGCGGCCTGGTATTTCCGAAATCTGCGCAGGCGGCGTGCTTGAACCGCCCCCGGCCCCCAGCGGTACGGGGCTCGGGGCGGCGCCCCCACGGCTCTACGCCGCCAGCTCCAGGATCTCCTTGACCTCCGCCGGCGTCGGAATCGGGCGCGGATTGCGCGGGACCCAGGGGGTGCCCATCGCCTGCTGGGCGATGCGGTCGAAATGCTCGCGGCCGATCTTCACGTCGGACAGGGTGCGGGGCATGTCGAGGCCGCGGATGAAGCGGTCGAGCACGTCGCCCGCGTCCTCGCCGGGATGGCCCATGGCATTGGCGATCAGGGCCTGGCGATCGGCGTTGGCCGGTTTGTTCCAGCGCATCACCCACGGCAGCATGATGCAGGAGGTATGGCCGTGCGGCACGTCGAACACGGCGCCCAGCACGTAGCCGATGCCGTGGCTGGCGCCCATCGGCACGCCGGCGGCGATGCCGGTCATGGAGAGCCAGGCCCCGGTCTGGCAGTCGAGACGGGCCTTCATGTCCGAAGGATCGGCCTTCACGCGGGCCAGGCCGCGGGCCAGCAGCGACAGCCCATGCAGCGACGAGGCATTGCTGTACTCGGTGGATTCGTTGGAGCAGACGCCCTCGACGCAGTGGTCGACGGCGCGGATGCCGGTCGACAGCAACAGCCACATCGGCGTGTGGCGCGTCACCTCGGGGTCGAGGATCACGGCCTGCGGGATGGTGAGGGGATGGCGAAACATCTCCTTCACCTTCGTGGCCTCGTTGGTGACGCCGGCGATGGCGGAGAACTCGCCGGCGGAGAGGGTCGTGGGGATCGAGATCTGCCGCACGGCCGGCGGCGTCACGTCCGCCAGGCCGCGGATCCGGTCCATATCCTCGGGCGTGCGGACGTCGTTGGACAGGCAGAGCTGGACGGCCTTGGCGGCGTCGGTGATGGAGCCGCCGCCCAGGGTGACGATCAGGTCGGCTCCGGCGGCACGGGCCTGCTCGGCTGCCGCGACCACGGCACTACGCGGCGAATGTGCCGGCATCCGGTCGAAGGTCCCGACGCATTTGTTGCCGAGCGCCCGGCGCAGCTTCTCGATCTCGTCGGTCTCGCGGTTCAAGGTGCCGCTCACCATCAGGAAGACCCGGCTCGCGCCGTAGCGTTCGACCAGGTCCGGCAGCGCCTCTGCGGCTGGCCGGCCGTAGACGACTTCCTCCATCCTGCTGAAAACGACGCGGCCCGAAGCGGTCATGCTCATCTCCCTGTAATTTTGCTATCGTGGCGTCGAAAACTGGCAAGGGAAAGCATGACCGGGACACGGGATGGCGCGATCGCCCGCGCAGAGAAATATTTCGACGAGGGCGGTTTCCTCGAGGAGTTGCAGCGGCGGGTGGCCATTCCGACGACCAGCCAGGAGCAGGGCTCGATGCCCGCCCTTCAGGAATACGTCTCTGGCGAGATGACCCAGTCGCTTGAGAAGCTGGGCTACGACTGCACCGTGCTGCCCAACCCGCGCAGCGAATACGGGCCCTTCCTGATCGCCCGCCGGGTCGAGGATCCCGCCAGGCCGACCGTCCTGACCTACGGCCATGGCGACGTGATCCGCGGCCAGGAGGAGCAGTGGCGCAGCGGCCTGTCGCCTTGGAAGATCGTCATCGAGGGCGACAGGATGTACGGCCGCGGCACGGCCGACAACAAGGGCCAGCACACGATCAACATCGCCGCCCTGGCCTGCGTGATGCAGGAACGCGGATCCCTCGGCTTCAATTCGACGATCCTGATCGAGACCGGCGAGGAAACGGGCTCGCCCGGCTTGGCGGATTTCTGCAAGGCCAACAGGGCGGCTCTCAAGGCCGACGCCCTGATCGGATCGGACGGACCACGGCTCGACCATCGCCGGCCGACCATCTTCGGCGGCACGCGCGGCACGCTGAACTTCAATCTCAAACTCACGATGCGCGAGGGCGGGCACCATTCGGGCAACTGGGGCGGATTGCTTGCCAATCCCGGCATCATCATGGCCCATGCGCTGGCGACCATCACCGACGAGCGGGGGCAGATCAAAGTGCCGGAGTGGCGGCCGAAGACCCTGACCAACTCGATCCGGGCGGCGCTGGCCGACGCCCATGTCGATGCCGGCGAGGGGGCTCCGGAGATCAACGAGGACTGGGGCGAGAAGTCGCTGACCCCGGTGGAGCGGGTGTTCGGCTGGAACAGCTTCGAGGTCCTGGCCTTCAAGACCGGCAACCCCGACCGGCCGGTCAATGCGATCCCGCCCAGCGCCGTCGCCTACTGTCAGCTGCGCTTCGTCGTCGGCACCGATCCGCACGACATCATTCCGGCCCTGCGCCGCCATCTCGACAGACACGGCTTCGGCATGATCGAGATCGAGCAGGCGCGCGACGTGATCATGAACGCAACGCGTCTCGATCCTGAAAACCCCTGGGCGAAATTCGCGTCCGGCTCGATCGAGAAGACGGCGGGCCAGAAGCCGAACATGCTGCCCAACCTGGGCGGATCGCTGCCCAACGAGGTGTTCACCGACATTCTCGGCCTGCCCACCGTCTGGGTGCCCCATTCCTACGCCGCCTGCTCGCAGCATGCCCCGGACGAGCACCTGCTGGCGCCGGTGGCCCGCGAGGGGTTGAGGCTGATGACCGGCCTGTTCTGGGACTTGGGCGCGCAGGGCCGGCCGGGCTAGGCTTACGCCCGATGCTCTCCGCCGACGAGGCTGCAGACCTGATCGAAGCCATCGCGACCCGTCAGGACCGCGCGGCTTTTTCGCGCCTGTTCCAGTATTTTGCACCGCGTGTGAAGGCGTTCATCATGCGGAGCGGGGCCGATCCCGAGGCGGCGCAGGAGGTCGCGCAGGAAGCCTTGATCATGGTCTGGCGCAAGGCCGCGAGCTTCGACCGGGCGAAGGCTTCGGCTTCCACCTGGCTCTACACCATCGCCCGCAACAAGCGGATCGATCACCTGCGGCGCAACAACCGGCCGGCGATCGATACCGACGACTGGCTCACGGTTTTTGCACCGGAAGACGGCGATGCCGACAAATCCGTTCTCGCAGGGCAGACGTATACGCGGGTGAAGGAACTACTCGGGGGGCTGTCGGCCGATCAGATGCTGGTGATCGAGAAGGCGTTCTTCGAGGACAAGACCCACACGGCCATCGCCGAGGAATTGAAACTACCCCTCGGGACGGTGAAGTCGCGCATCCGCCTGGCGTTGGCCCGCCTGCGGGAAGCACTGGAGAAAGACGAGCCATGAGTCGCCACCCGGCGCCCGACGAACTTCTGCTGGACTACGCTGCGGGCGCCCTGCCGGACGGGCCGGCCCTTGCCGTTGCGCTGCACGTTGCCCTGGATCCGCAGTCTCAGCGCCTGGTTGACCGGCTGAACGCCGTCGGTGGTGCGCTGATCGAGCGCGAGCCTGCTGCCGAGTTCGGCGAAGCGGATTCCGCCGCGCTGGAGCGGGCGCTGGCGCGGTTGGACGACGTGCCCGTGGAGCCGGCGTCCCCGGTCTCGAACAGGCGGCACCCCGCGTTCGACTGGGCGCCGGCACCCCTTGTGCCGCATCTGCGGCCCGGAATGGATTGGCGCCGCGTGATGGGAAAGTTCGACGAGATCCGCCTCGACCTGCCCGGCGACTTCCACCGCGTCTCCGTGCTGCGTCTGGAGTCGGGGCGGGGCCTGCCGGAGCACAAGCATGCCGGCTATGAGTACACCGTCGTCCTCCAGGGCGGATACACGGATGAGACCGGCAACTACGGTGTCGGCGATTTCGCGGTTGGGCCGGGCGCGCAGCGCCACGAGCCGATTGCCGATCCCGGCGAGCCGTGTATCGCGCTGATCGTGGTGGAGAATCCAATCGTGCTGACGGGGCCGTGGGGCCGCTGGCTCAATCCGCTGGTCAGTCGCGGCTTGATCTGAAGCATCGTTGACCGCGCAAGGGGTTCCCTTCAGGTTTGTGGCCTGAGGAGAGGAACCCCATGCCGCGCATTCCGTACTACGAAGTCGAAAACGCCACGGGCAAGCATGCCGAGCTGCTCGGCAAGCTCAACCCCATGCTCAACATCTATCGGATGCTGGCCAACTCCGAGCAGGGGGCGAAGGGCTTCCTGCGCATGGGCAACGGGCTGCTCTATCGCTGCGAGCTCGACCCCGTGCTGCGCGAACTCGCCATCATCCGCGTCGGCCGTCTGAGCCGTACCGCCTACGAGGTCTTCCAGCACGAGCGCATCGGCCGCGAGGTCGGTGTCAGCGAGGAGAAGATCGCGGCCCTGCGCGATGCCACCATCGAGGCGCCGGCCTTCACCGACAACGAAAAGGCGGTGCTGCGGTACACCGACGACGTGGTGCGCAACGTCCGTGCGTCGGACAAGACGCTGAAGGCGGTGCAGGCGTTCCTGACGGCGGGCGCCCTGGTCGAACTCACCCTGACCATCGGCTACTACATGATGGTCTGCCGCTTCCTCGAGTCGATGGGCGTCGATGGCGAAGAAGGCCAGGCCGAGTGGCTCAAGACGGCCAAGCTGTAGGCATCGAGCGTAGGAGTAGAGAGATGGCGTACCGCGTCCTGATCGCGCAGTTCATGCATGAGACCAACACCTTCAGCAAACTCAAGACGACGCTGGAGGACTACCGCAAGCGCTGGCTGATCGAGGGCGAGGAGATGGTGCCGCGCTTCACCGGCACCCGGAACGAGGTCGGCGGCTATATCGACTCGTTGAAGAAGTATGGCTGGGAGCCGGTCTGGGCGGCCGCGGCCAATGCCACGCCGTCGGGAAAGCTCACCAAGGAAACCTGGGAGCATATCCGCGACCTGATCCTCGGTGCCGCGAAAAAGGCCGGCAAGCTCGACGCAATCTGCCTGTCGCTGCACGGCGCGGCCGTCACGGAAACCGAGGACGACGCCGAGGGTGCGCTGCTCGAGGCGCTGCGCGCCATCGTCGGGCCGGAAATCCCGATCGTCGCCACGCTCGACCTGCACGCCAATGCCACGGTGAAGATGGCCACCCACGCCAACGCGCTGGTGAGCTATCGCACCTATCCGCACATCGATGGTTACGACCGCGCGGTGCAGGCCGCGGCGCTGGTCCAGGAGACGCTGGAGGGCCGCAAGAAGCCGAAGTGCCTGCTGGTCCAGCCGGCGATGCTGCAGGGCGCGGATTCCGGCAAGACCACGCAGCCCGGGCTGATGCGCGACCTGCTCGCCAAGGCCGACGAGTTCGAGAAGGAGCCGGGCATCAACGTGGTCAGCGTCCAGGCCGGCTTCACCTGGGCCGACATTCCCTATACCGGCCCGTCGGTCGCCGTCAGCCACGAGCCGGGCGCCGAGGCCCGCGCGAAGGAGGTGGCCGCCGCGCTGCTCGACGAGATCTGGAAGCGTCGCACCGAGAACACCTCGAACTACCGTCCCGTGGCCGAGGCCATCGCCGCCGCCAAGGCCGGCACGGGCAAGGAAGGACCGCTGGTCGTGGCGGACGGCACCGACAATCCGGGTGGTGGCGGCTACAACGACACGACGCCGGTGCTGCAGGCGCTGATCGATGCCAAGGTCGAGAACGTGGCCTATGGCACGATCTACGATCCCGGCACGGTGCAGCAGGCGATCAAGGCGGGCGTCGGCGCCGAGATCGACGTCGAGCTGGGCGGTCATACCGATCCTTCGATGGGTGCGCCGGTGAAGGCCCGGGCGCTGGTGAAGATGCTGTCCGACGGATCGTTCAAGAACGACGGGCCGATGAATGCCGGCGTCGAGACCTCGATGGGACCGACAGCGGTGCTGCGCATCGGCGGTATCGACGTGGTGACCATCTCCAACCGCATCCAGACCATCGACCTCCAGGTCTTCCTGAGCCAGGGCATCGACCCGCGTACCAAGAGCGTGGTGGTGGTGAAGAGCGTGCAGCATTTCCGGGCGGCCTATGCGCCGATCGCCCGCGAGATCGTGCTGGTCGATTCCGGCGGCATCTGCTCGCCGGACATCTCGCGGCTGAAGTTCACAAAGCTGCGGCGGCCGATCTGGCCGCTCGACGGCGTCAACGATCCCTATGCGGGGCAGCGTCCATGAAATTCACACGCGAATCTCCGTTCCCGGGCGCCTTGTTCGGCGCGACCCTGCGGCTGGACGGCGACGCCGCACAGATCGTGGCCGCGGCGGAGCGCGATCCCCGGGCTCTGCCGGCGGCGCTGGCTGACGCCAAGGGCCTGCTGCTCATCCAGGGCATGAACGGCATCTCCGACGATCCGGACCTGCTCATCCGCCTCAGCCGCGTCTTCGGCCCGGAGGTCGAGGATTACCGCCACACGCTCACGAACCTGAACTCTGTGCACGTCTCGGTGCCCGAGATCCTGCTGGTCTCCAACATGCCGCCGGTCTCCAAGGCGCCGCCCAAGCGGCCCGAGCCGCCGATGGCTGCCGACGGTCTGATCCCGACCCAGTATCCCCATCGCATGGGCTGGCATACCGACCAGAGCTATCGCCGGCCGCCGCCCGACATCTCGCTGTTCTATGCCGTGACCCCGGCGCAGCGTGACACCGGCCAGACCCTGTTCGCCAACGGCATCCTGGCCTACCAGGCCTTGCCGCCGGCGTTGAGGGAGAAGGTCGATACCCTGGTCGGCCTGCATGCCCAGCCGGGCACCGGCCGTTCGCGCGAGGCGGCTTTGGCCGGGCGCACGCCGCGCGCCTTCGCAGCCCACGAGCGTTCGCAACCGCAGCCGGTCGTGCGGACCCATCCCGTGACGGGCGAGAAGTCGCTCTACCTCTGCGAGTGGGGGCAGATGGACTGGTTCGAGGGACCCTTCGTCGGCATGGAGCCGGGACCGCATGGCGCCGGCGCGGCCCTGCTCGACGAGATCATGGCGCACTACACCGAGCGTCGTTTCTGCTATGCCCACGAATGGACGGAGGGCGATCTCCTGATCTGGGACAATCGCTGCCTCGTCCACGCCGCCACCTGGTTCGACGGGGATCGCGAGGGCCGGCTGATGTGGCGCACCACGGTGCACGGCAATCCCGGCGCTTACTACGCAGGCGAGAGCAAGAGCTGGATTCCGGCGACTGCGGCCTGAGTTCAGCGCTTCTGGCGGAAGAATGTCGTGAGCGCGTAGCGGCGCCCCCGGGTCACCGGGCCAACGGCATGCAGCAGCGAGCAGGAGAAGACGGCGGCCGCCCCCGCGGGCGGGCTCACTCTCACGGCCGCATATTCCGGAAAGACCAGTTCGCCGCCCTCGAAATCGTCGTTGAGGTTCAAGGACACGGCGAAGGCGCGATCGGCCGTCGCAGGTGCGCCATTGTCGCGATGCGCGGCGAAGAAGTGTCGGCCCTCCACGCTGTAGGACAGCACGACATGGGCATCGAAGGTGAATTCGCGATCGAAGGCGAAGACCTTGGTCAGTTCGGGACCGACCCGATAGGCCAGCCGGTCGGACACCGCCTTCAGCATCATCGGCTCGACGATCATGTAGTCCTCGGTCCGCTTGAGGGCCGACATGTCGACATTGCCGTAGCGGCTGGAGACGCCGGAGTCCTTGTGATCTCCCTTACCCCAAAGACGGATCAGCTGGGTGCAGAACTCAGGCTCGAACACGCGCGGCAGGACCAGGACCGGCGCCATTGCGGTGGTCAGGCGCAGGTCAGCACCGCCGTCGGCCCGCACGGAGTCGGCGATGCTCTTGATCGTCTCGGCGGCCGCCGGCAGAGCGCGTGTGTCGAATGTCGTGGCGACCCGCAGGTTGGGGTCGAGCACGATCACGCGCTGGCGGAGCCCCATGCCCTGGCCGAACGACACCGCGCCGGCTTGGGCGAGAAATGCCGGCAGGAACTGTCCCTTGCCGTCGCAGAGCAGCAGCGGCTTTTCAGGCTCGGCGCCGAGCTTCTTCCAGAGCGGCCCGGCCGCGGTGACCGGATTGCCGGCGACGACGACGAGCTGCGTCGCCGCCGCGGCGCAGGCGTCGCGCAACGAGGCGAACTGCGCGGCGTCGAGGGCCGCGAGATCCGTCACGCAGACCAGGGCGACCGGGTCGCCATTGAACGACCAGACGAACTTTCGCAGCTTTCCGTCGAGTCCCGGCAGCACGAAGTCGGGGACACGGTCCCCGGGCCGGAGAGAAAGCATGTTCGTCATCGTTCGTTCGGGGGCTACCGCGGGGAGGGGTGGGCACGATACCGGAAGGCCTGGCTTGCGGGCGCCGCAACTCGACGCAGTCTGTGGATAAGCTCGCGGGGCCCGCAAACGCGCTCAGGCTCTGGCCAGCCCTTCCAGCAACAGGGCAACCGCCTCCGCTCCCGGATCCGGAACGCCTTCGAGGTGCGAAGCCGGTACGTGGGTCGACCGGCCGGCGCGTGCCGACGGCATCCGGGCGGTGGCGTCGGCGCCGGCGCGGGCGGCTCTCGCGGCGTCGTCGAGGCCCTGCGGCAGGGCGCGGAGGCCCGGTGCGAGGGCATCGATCATGGTGCGGTCGCCGGGTTTGGCGCCGCCATGGGCCATCATCGCCGCAAGTCCGGATGCCAGCGATTCCTGCCAACGCGCACCCTTCGAGGCGGACTGGCTCGCGGCCTCGAAGAAGATGGCCAGCAGAACGCCCGAGGATCCTCCCATGGAGCGGGACAGCGCCTCGCTCATCGCGGCGAAGAAGCGATCGGGCCTGGCGAGCGGCATCAGGGGCAGAGCGGCCTGGAGGTGACGGGCAGCGGTAGCGACGGTCGAACCGGTATCTCCATCGCCCACCCGGGCATCGAGCGCATTGAGCTTGCCCTCGACGGCAATCAGGACGTCACAGGCCCGCCTCACCAAGGCCTCCAGCGTCGGGTTGCGGCTCGCGCGGACGGGCCTTCTCTTCAGTTCCCGCGGCAGCTTTACAGGCTTTGGTTTTTCGTGGAGACGGACCGGCGGCCAGACGAGCGGGCCGGCCGGCGAGCGCAGTGCCTGTTCGAATTCGTGCGCGAGCGGCAGAAGGCTCAGGGAGAAGCCATGCATGTCGAGCGAGGACACCAGCGTGGCAGGCCCCAGCACCAGCCTAATTTTAGCCCCCCGCTTGCTCGCCAGCACCTCGTTGGTGAGCAGGTTCATCTCAAGCGCCGTGGTGGACCCGAGATTGTTCGCCAGAAGGGCATAGGACCGCGCGGGCCGAACGGCGGCGAAGAGGCGGTCGACGAGCACCCTTGCCGTCTCGCGCGCGCTCTCGAAGGCCACCAGATCGACACCCGGCTCGCCGTGTATGCCAAGTCCGAGTTCCGCCTTGCCGTGAGGGACGCGCTCTTCGCGCCCGCTGCCCGGAAGCGTGCAGGAAGATAGCGAGATGCCGAGCGAGACGACATCCTCAGCGGCCTTCCGCGCCATCGCGGCGACGGTTTTCAGGTTGGCACCCTTCTCGGCATAGTGGCCGGCAATCTTCTCGACGATCGCCACGCCGGCGATGCCCCGGGGCTGGGAGACGTGCGGCAGCGCGATGTCGTCCTTCACGATCACGACCTCGACCTGCTTGCCGTGTGCCCGGGCACGTTCCACGGCGAGGCCGAAGTTCAGCCGGTCGCCGGTATAGTTCTTGATGATGACGAGGCAGCCGCCCTTGCCCGTCACCGCCATGATGGCGGCGAACACGGCGTCGACCGTCGGCGAGGCAAAGACCTCGCCGCAAACGGCGGCGGTCAGCATGCCTTTGCCCACGAAGGAGGCGTGCGCCGGTTCATGCCCGGATCCACCGCCGGCGACGATCGCCACACGACCGGGCCGGTGGTCGGTGCGCAGGACGACCTTGATGTCCGGGTAGCCATCGAGACGCGCCAGGTTGGCGCCGCCGCTGCTGCGCAACAGACCATCGATCGCGTCGACGACGAGGCTCTCCGTACCGTTCATGAATTGCATGGTGCTCTCACCTGGTGCGGGAATTGCGGGTCGCGCCGGGGGCGGGAGGCCGGCGCACGAGGGTCCACCAGCCGATCAGCCCGACGATGCCCGTCAAGGCTACCCCGATGCCGATGTTCATCTGCGTGTCGTGCGGCACGTAGCCGATCAGCAGGGTCAGCACCGCGGCGGTGACCATCTGCACGAAGCCCATCAGGGCGGAGGCCGCACCGACCCGGGTGGCGGGGACGGCCGACAAGGCGTTCGCCATCGCGTTCGGCATGTTGAGCCCGTTGCCCCAGCCCATCAGGAACAGCGGCACGATCAGGGCCAGCGGCGTGACGTAGCCAAGCGCCGCCGTCGCCATCATCGCCAGCGCGCCCACGGTGAGGATGCCCTGGCCCACCGGGATCAGGATCAGGCTCTTGACCCGGCCTTGAAGGCGGCTGGAGACCAGGCTGCCGACGACGAAGTTGCCCGCCCAGGCAAGGGTGAACCAGCCGAAGGTCTCCACGGCCACGCCCATGACCTGAATGAGCAGGATGGGACCGCCGGAGAAGAAGACGTTGAAGCCGGCCGAGGCGCAGGTCGCCGCGATCATGAGGCCGATGAAGCGGCGTTCGCCGAGCACCGCCCGGAAGCCGTCGAGATAGTCGCGGACCACGCCCGTCGTGCGCGGCGCCGCCTTCGGCGCGGTCTCACCGAG
This sequence comes from Reyranella sp., assembly GCA_046296475.1. Classification (GTDB taxonomy): domain Bacteria; phylum Pseudomonadota; class Alphaproteobacteria; order Reyranellales; family Reyranellaceae; genus Reyranella. The sequence goes on along the minus strand of JBKBLH010000015.1, from coordinate 39,635 downwards.
AATGCGCCACACGACGGCCAGCACCGCCAGCCCGCACGCGGCCGTGAACCAGAAATTGCTGCGCCAGCCGAAGTAGCCGAGCAGCTGACCTCCCAGCAGTGGCGAAAGTGCCGGCGCCAGCGCCATGGAAGAGGCCATGTAGCCCATCGCCCGGGGCGCCTCGGGGCCGGTGCGGCTGTCGCGCACGATGGCGCGGCCCAGGACGACACCGCCGCAGGCGCCGCAGGCCTGGACCAGGCGCGAGGCGATCAGGGTCTCGATCGTCGGGCTCAGCGCGCAGCTCACGCTGCCGACCGTGAACACGACGAGACTGACGAGCAGTACGGGGCGGCGGCCCAGGCTGTCCGAAAGCGGGCCCACGGCCAGCTGGGCGAAGGCGAATGCGAACAGATAGATCGAGAGTGTCAGCTGGGCGGTGCCGTAGGACACGCCGAGGTCGTTCGCAATGGTCGGCAGGGATGGCAGGAAAATGGTCAGCGCCATCTGCGAGGACACAGTGGCGCTCATCAGCAGCCAGATCGGCGGTTTCGTCATTCGCATGCGCGGCATTTTCACTGTCCGCGACAGGCGGAATGGCGGCCTCATAGCAGCCTTCGGTCGCGCCGGGCAGTGCCGACGTCCGTCAGGCGGTCGGCAGGCGGCCCTGGACCGTGAGGCGGCCGTCGGCGCCGCGTTGCATTGCCACGATCTCGCCGCTGCCGGGAAAGACCTGGCTGAGCGCCGTCACCACCACCTGATGCGTCACGAACACGGTCGGGTTCGCGAGGTCGAGTTTTCCGATCCATTGCCGCAGCGCTTCGATCTGGCCGGCTTCGCGCGACCGGTCCTGAAAGAACGAGTTGAGCAGCGGCTGCGGTCGCACTTCACCCAGCGCCATCAGGCGCGCGGTATCGAGGCAGCGACACCACTGGCTGGAATAGACCTCGGCCGCTGAGATGCCGTTGCTGCGGAACAGGTCGCCGATCCGGGCGGACTGCGCCCTTCCCTCGGCCGACAGGTTTCGCTGTGTCCCACAGTCCTCGAGGCGGAACCCTGCCGGGTCGCTGGTTCCAGGCGCCGTTGCATGGCGCATCAGGGCAAAGGATCCGGGACGCCGCAGGGTTGCCCACAAATCAGTCCCAGCAGAAACGGGCCGGCTGCCACTCCAAGCCGCGAACGCGACGAAGCCTCCGACGAAGGCACGGCGCGAGGGAGCGGTCCGAGTAAACGCAGAAAAGGCTGACACCCGGACACGTTATGGGGTGTCTTCCCACGGGTCCACGATGAGGCCTCTTCCTCACCGTGCTTTGATCGACCGTGAGCCCGCGGCCTCGAGAGCCTTGCGAACGATCTCCGTCTCACGGCCATGACAGTCGACCGATACTTCGATCTCGCCGCCCAGCTCCGGCGTTCCACGCTTCTGCGGAGCATGGCCGCTCTCGACATCCGCGCCCGCGGCCTTGACTCCCGCCGAGTTCGATTGTCCCCCGGCGCGGATGAAGATATCCGTCCGCGCGACGCCGTGCTCCTGCACGAGATGCTCGACCGCCAAGTCGGCATCGCGCCGTGTTTCGAAGAGGGTGACGATGGTGCGCTCCATGATCAAACTCCGTTTCCAGTGCCGTGACTCAACCTTCCCTGATGCAAACGGTTGCGAGCCACGCCCCGCGTTCAGCGCGGTCCGAACGGGCAATTTACGGTACCAAGTGGAGCGCCCTAGACTGGGATCATGGGTGATCTACCGAAGCGGGCGTGGCAGTGGTCGAAACGTGTAACGGCGTCATTTGGCGAACTCACTTGCGCGCTCTTCTACGAGCGCTCGCTGGCCGAGCCGGTGCAGCCGCCGCCGAACCCGCTCGGTGCCTCGATCCGGCTGGCGGACGAGTCCGACCTCGACGTGATCTGCCAACTCTATGCGGACGACCCCTGGCTCTGGCTGGGTGACGGACCGCGCGACCAGGCAGCGCGCGGGCTCTACCTCGACCGGCTCCGCCGCGGCGAGCGCTGCTTCCTGGCCTTCGTTGACGGCACCTTGGCGCACGCCAATTGGACCTGCTTCACCTGGGGCGATGCCCTGCCGGGACATCCGATCAGGCTGCGTCCGGGCGAGGTCTACACCACCGATGCCTTCACGCCACCGGCCTTCCGCGGCAAGGGCGTTCATGGCCTGGTGCTGGGCACCATGCTGGAACACGCGCGACGGAAGGGTGCTCGTCATGCCTACACGCTGGGCCAAACCGACCGGCCCGACGCACACAAGGGCTTGCGCGCGCTCGGTTGGCAGGAATGCGGACGCGTCTACTTTTTCCTGCCTCGCGGCGCGGCACGAACACCGTTCCTGCTCCGCCGCGGCATGACCCAACCCCTGTTTCGCGACTGAGCCGCCGGCTCATGCAGTCGTATTGAAATAGACGCCGAGCGCCCGGCGATCGGTGAGGACCTCGGCCCCCGGCCCATCGGCGATCTTCTCGCCGCGGTCGAGAACCACGACGCGGTCCGCGAGAGTAGCCCTGACGCGCACCTTGTGCTCGATGATCAACATGGCGATGCCAAGTCCACGGATGGCGCGAACCAGCGGATGAACCCTGGTCAGCGCGCGAAGGCTGCATCATGCAGCATGGCGGGCCATCGCCGTGCCATGTTGGGCGAGCGCGCCCAGCGCCAAGGCCAGTTCGCGCGTGGCGCGATACGTGGGAATATGGGCAGCATTGAGCGCTGCCATGTTGACCACGTCGGCGTCGCGCGATGCCCAGTAGACTGCCACTGGGAGCCCGAGCTTTGGCACCGAGCGCGCCAGGCTCCGGGCGAGATCGGGCCAGGTGGTCGGGACATCCGTGATCGAGACCGCGATCAGGTCGGCTTCGCCGGAAGAAGCGATCTCGGCCATCACGAGCGGATAGAGTCGCGGATAGTCGCGCCACACCGGGGTGAGATCGACGGGATTGGCACTGGCGGCATAGGGCGGCAGGTGACGAGCGATGGCGGCCGTCAGTCGAGCGGAGAAGCGCGGAACGCTCATGCCCTGCTCTCCTGCCAGATCGGCGATCTCGGTGCCAATGCCGCCAGTGCCGGTGACGATGGCAAGGCGCTTGCCGCGGAGCGGGCGGCCCTGCCAGAGCAGGGCACGCGCCGCATGGAGCAGATCCAGACCGGAGTGCACGACGATCGCATCGTCGGGAAGACTGCCCGCCAGGCGCGCGCCGTCGGCCGGGATGCCGACATGGGCGAGCGACGCGGCCTGGCCAAAGGGGGTGCGGGCGAGCGGACAGACCACGACCGGCTTGGCCCGGATGGCTGCCGACAGGGCTCGCGTGAACGACGGCAGGTCGCGCACCGACTCGACATAAAGGCCGATCACGCCCGTCGCAGGGTCGCTCGCGAGGTGCGCCAGGCAGTCGGCAAGCGAGACGTCCACTGTGTTGCCGACGTCGCAAAAGCCGGAAACCGCCATGCCGCTGTCGGCAGCGTACATCGCGAGCGCCATGCCGAAGCCGCCGCTTTGCGTCGCCACGCCCAGTCCGGCCGCGCCGCCTGGCGGCATCAGCGGGATGATCGAGGCGTTCAGCCCGATGGTGCCGTTGAGCAGGCCGACGCAGTTGGGGCCGACGACGCGCATACCGGCACGGCGCGCCGCCGCCGCCAGCCGATGCTGCAGATCGGGCCCTTCGTTCGGGACCTCGCCAAATCCGCTCGGGATAGCGAGCAGGAATTCGACGAGGCCGTCGGGACAGCGCTCGACCGCCTCGATCAGACGTTCTCCCGGAGCCAGGGCGATCAACAGGTCGACCGGGTGGGGCAGCGCCTCCACCGAAGGTATGGAAGTCCGGCCCGCGATAGCGCTTTCGCCGGGATTGATGGCGATCAGCTCGCCGCTGAAGGATGCGGCGAGCCGGGCAAAAACCTGGCCGCCGAGCTTGTCGAGGCTGGCCGAGGCGCCGAGCACGGCGATGGATCGCGGCGAGAAGAGGCGGGAGAGGTCGGGTGGTGTCATGGCACGTCGGCTCGCTATCCGATGAAATGTCGTGGGAAATCGGGGTCGTCGCGCAGCAGCCGCTGCTCAGCACAGAGCCGCAGGAGCCATGGGCCAGCACCGGTGGGACATGTCGAGACCAGCGCCGACGACCAAGCCTAGCCTTCGTTGGGCATCAGAGGCCGCATGCACAATGGCCATTACCACAAGCATTCATTAGAACTGCCATTACATTTCATGTTAACGCTATTGAATTCATCCGGATCGAGATGACCCGCGTTCAAGCGTCAGAAATCGCATGGTCCCATCCGAGCGGTCCGCCGCTGGACCTGAATGGTCCGACCCATTCCTTTCGCCCGTTTGCCGAGGACTGGGTTGCCCGGCCGGCACTCGACCTGTTCCGCTCTGCTGCCGAGGAGTTTGGAGATCGGGTCGCCTGCGAGGATCTTGCCGGGCATCTGACCTACGCGCAGGTTTGGGCGGCATGTCGGCGCCTCAGTCACACGATCGATGCCGCCGTTCCCCCGGGAAAGCCGGTTGGCATCCTGCTTCCGAACGAAGCCGCGTATCCGGTCGCGGTCCTGGCCTGCCTGGCGGCGAACCGGCCTTGTGTGATGATCGATCGCCACCATCCCGAAGATCGAGTTCTAGCCATCGTTCGCGACGCGGGCCTCGGGGCGATCATCGTGAGACGATCGAACGGCGTCGCCGGCCTGCCGTCGCCCGCGGGATTTCGCACCCTCGTTATCGATGACGCCTTGCGGGACGGGCCCGTCCCCGACAGGCCTCCCGCCTCTTCGGCGCCTCCCCTCGAAGCGAACTTCATCGTCTACACGTCAGGCAGCACAGGGAATCCGAAGGGCATCGTCCTTAGCCAACGCGCAGTGCTTCATCGCGCGCGTCAGCTCGTCAACGCAGTCCATCTGCGCCCTGACGACAAGGTGCTGTCGCTCGCGTCTCCCAGCACGATCGGCGGCCTGCAGCAAATTTTCGAAGTCATGTTGTCGGGTGCGACGCTGGTCAAGCTCGACCTCCAGCGGACGGGCCTCGGCACGGTCCTGCAGGTGATAGGCGAGCGGCAGCTCACCATGATGTTTTCCACGCCGGCCGTGTGGCGCAGCATCGCAGGTATCGACAATGCGGCATCGGCCCTCACGTCCCTGCGATGCATCCAGTCCTCGGGCGACGCGCTACTGACTATCGACCTCGAACTCCTTCGGCGGGTGCTGCCCGCCGATTGCCACGTACTCTCCGTCTATGGTGCAACCGAGGCGCCGGCACTGCTGCAGTGGTTCGTGTCCTCGAAAGTGCCAGGCGATGGACCGCGTGTGCCGACCGGTTATCCGTTGCCTGGTTTCGCTTTCGCCCTGCTCGATGAGTCCGGCAATGTCGTGAAGGACGGCGAGCCGGGCGAACTGGTGGTCAAGAGCAACTGGATGTCGCTCGGGATTTGGCGAAAAGGCGCCGTTCACCCTGGTCCTTTCGAGCAGGATCCGGGCGACCTGTCGGCGCCGGTGTATCGCACGGGCGACATCGCGCGCAGGCGCTCCGACGGGCTGTTCGTGATGCTGGGTCGCAAGGATCGACAGGTCAAGATTCTGGGTAACCGTGTTGAACTCGCCGAGATCGAGAGCGTTGTTCGGCAGTCACCCGACGTTGCGGACGCGGCAGTGGTCGCCCGCCGGGGCGAGGGGGAGCCGAAACTGCTCGCCTTCTTCGTTCCGCGTCGATTGGGCGCTTCGCCCACCGCTGGCCCAGTCCGAAAATATCTACAGGAACGACTTCCGGCCTATATGCAGCCATCTCATCTCTTCGTGCTCGAAGGGCTGCCACTGTTGCCGGGCAGGAAGGTCGACGAGGAAGCGTTGCTGGCCTATGCCGACCGGCAAGCGCTTGCCCCGTCAGCCTCTTCGCCAGAGCCCACCATGGCGCATCCGACGCAACGCTCGATCGCCACCGTGAGCCAGGCCTGGCGGCGGACCTTCGGGCGGCCGCCACCCGCAGATGGCAGCAGCTTCGCGGAGGCGGGCGGCGATTCTCTTCGGTTGCTCCTCCTCGTCCTCCACTTGGAACGATCCTGCGGTCGTTCGCTTTCGCTGGATCAATTCCACCTTGGACTCCGGGCCGCGGAGTTCGCTCTGGTTTTGGATCGCCTGAATGAGGGGCCATCGCCCGCGCTTCAGGACTCACTGCCGATGGTGTTCCTGGTGCCGGGGAAGTGGGGCGACACGCCTCTGCTTGCCCGCTTCCGAATGGCCTGCGCAAGAAGCATCAGGGTCGTCCCGACGAGCTATCCCGATCTCGGCTGTCTCGCGCGGGGTGGCTTTGAAGATGTCGTTGCGCATCTGATGGCCCAGATCGAACTGTTTGCGCCGGAAGGGCCCATTATTCTCGCCGGATATTCGTTGGGCGGCGATTTTGCCGTCGCCGTCGCCGACCAGCTGTCGAAGCAGGGTCGGAGGATCTCGGCGCTTCTGGTGCTCGATACGGATGCCGAGACTTACGACTCGGCCCCGCCCCCGGAACGGCGCAGCCTCGCACAACGGCTTTCGACTTTGTGTCGCCTCGTGGGAAATCGCGACTGGGGAACGATTGCGGAAGTACTCCTGACACCGCCCCTGGTGATTGGGCCGGTGGGGCTTCATGCGCTGCGGCTGTTTCTGTCTTTCGGCTTCAAGGCCAACAGCCACTTGGTGTTCCGGCTGAGCTGGCACTTGCGCTCGATGCTCGTCCAGTTTCATCGTGAGTCCTGGATCCGGCACGCGCCACTCACCTGCTTGAACGTCCCGGTAGTGCTGTTCCGTTCGGAAGAGGGCGGCGTTGACCTGGGTTGGCATGCTCGCACCGAGAACCTGAGCATCGTCCCCGTTCGAGGCAATCATGTCAGCATGCTTGACCCTGAGAATTCGGAGGTCCTTGTTGAGGAGTTCAACCGCGCGGTACGTGCCGCTTCGGACCAGTCCGCGGCTCCGCCGGGAGGATGATGGAGTATGGTCATGACACGCATCTCGCCCCATGCCTCGGCCGCCCGGACTTTTGGGCTCGAAGCCAGCGAAACTCTCGCTGCGGTTGGGGCGGCACGGGCTCGGTTCGGCGTTCATCGACCGTGCGCGCTCGACACCGGAACGGTGTCGCGCGCCTTGCGCCTTGCCGCCTGACAGGTGTTCGCCGCCATCTTCTATGTCGACGGCAGACCCGTCGATCAAACGCGGTTCGGTACTGCCGGACTCGACGTCGAGAGTCCTGACCAGGTCAGCCAAGTTGCCTTTGTTTGCTCGAATGCCGATTCCCATTTGGCCTCCGGCGAATCGATCGGTATCCGGGGCCTCGGCGGGCAATACCGGATCGTCGGTCGCGTGCGGCTCGATGCGCGCGGCGAGCTTCGGTCGCTGCTTTCGCCTCATGCCCGGGGGCCGATGGGAGAGGTATCCGACGGCGAACTTTGCCTCCGCGCCTATGCCGCCTGGGGCGACACGTTCCTGGAGCACCTGGCCGGCGACTTCTGCTTCGTGCTGTGGGACGAGCCGCGCAGGCGTCTGATCTGTGCCCGCGACCAGCTCGGCATAAGGTCGCTTTTTCATGCGGAGGTCGGGGGCGTCTGGTTTGTCAGCGACTCGCTGGACTGGATTGCTGCCCACAGCGCCGTTTCGCGCGACCTCGACGATACCTGGATCGCCGATTTCCTGACGGTAGGTTATTCTCTCGATCCCGAGCGAACGGTGTATCGGCACATCCGGCGGCTGGCGCCGGCGCATGCGTTGACGATCTCCGGTACCCGCGCCGCGATTCGCCGATACTGGCGACTGGAGATCGGGGATCCCCTCTACTATCGCGACCGCCGCCAGTACACCGAGGGCTTCGTGGATCTCCTGTCGAAGTCGATTGCCGACAGGTTGCCTCCCGGCAGGGTCGGCATCGCCATGAGCGGTGGCCTCGATTCCACCACGCTCGCGGCCTGTGCGGTGAAGGTGACGGGAGACACGTCGCGCGTCGTAGCCGAAAGCCTGCATTTCGAGCGGTTTGCGTCTGCAGGAGAACGGGAACTCAGCTCACTGGTGGCCGGTCGGCTTGGCATCGAGCTCCGGCACCGGCCGGGTGACGATCTTGCATATGACGCACGTTGGTGGGCGAGATCGATGACGACGCCGGAGCCTTCGGACTTGATTGCCACCGCCCATCTCGACCGGCAGGTCGTGTGCGAACGGGCGGAGAGAGCCTCCGTCTGGTTCCATGGGGAAGGGCCGGATAATGCCCTCATATTCGAGCGAGATGCTTATCTGTCGTGGCTGGCCGGCCAGCGGGACTGGATGCGGCTCGCAGCGGCTGGCCTGTTCTATCTGCGGATCAAGGGACTGGCGGGCTGGTGGGAAACTCTCGCGCGCTTTGGTGGACGCCGCCATTCCGATGAAGCGTTCATCGGGGTGCCGCCGTGGATCGAACCGTCGCTGGTCCGCCGCCTTGACCTGGAGCGGCGGGTTGGGGAGGCAAGGCGTCCCGGCGGTGTCGGAGCGGATCGTGCGCCTCGCCATCCCTGGCGCCCGAGAGCGGTCGCCAGCTTCAACGATCCCATATGGCCGGCCGTCTTTGCCGACTACGAATTGGAGGAATCCCTCGGGCCCATTGTCCTGCGTCATCCGTTTCTCGATTTGCGCGTACTCGAATTCATGCTTTCCGTACCGACGCTGCCATGGACGAGGGAGAAGTTGCTGCTGCGCGAGGCGATGCGTGGGCGGCTGCCGCATGAGGTGCTCGCGCGGAGAAAGGTGCCTAACGAGTCGACATTGCCATTTGGCGATGGACTTCCGGCCCTGTCGCGGAACAGGTCGCTGGATCGCTACGTCAACGTTTCACTCGTATCCGCCGGTAACTTGTCCGACCGTTTGCGGGCCCGGGCTCTGGCCGTCCACGTTCTCGATCACTGGCTGGCGAGGAGGCACCCTGGCGGTATTCACCATTCGTGAAGGCCTGCGTCCACACGACAGTCGTTCGCCGCACGATGTCCCAGCGTGCGCATGAGTTCAGCCGAAGAATCGTCTTTGGCATGCCGTTGCGGGGCGGCGGTCTTTTCAGATGACTGCTGGAAAACTTCCCTCGCAGTGAAATTTATTGCATCGTGACTGCGGTGTCTTGTGCCTCGTGTGGGCGTGGTGCTAATTGGCGTCATTGTGGGGTGGGTGTCCGTGACGTGGGGTCCCGGGCAGAGAGGCGGTTTCCATGGATGCGCAGCACGAATGCGACGAGGGCGAACGGGTTGAGCAGTCACGCCCGAAAAAGCCCTATACAGCGCCATTGCTCGTGGCTTTGGGTTCATTCAGTGAATTGACGTTGACCGTTGGTGCCCTTGGGCACGATGACGGCGGCCGCCAGAGAGGCAGAAGGAGCACGCGCGCCTAGCGCGTCTTTCAGCGTCAATCGACCCGAGAGCAAAGAAAAAGGGCTCCGAAGCGAAGTGCCTCGGAGCCCTATTGATCCGTGGTGGGCGCTGTAGGGATTGAACCTACGACCCCACCCGTGTGAAGGGTGTGCTCTCCCGCTGAGCTAAGCGCCCGGAAGCGGCGCGTATAGGGCAGGCGGGCTTGGCCGTCAACGGGCCGATGCGAGCCGGGCGAGGGCCTCGGGCAGGGCGTCGAATCGATCGATCACGGCATCGGCGCCGAGTTCGCTCGCAGGCTTCGCCGTATATCCCCAGCTCACCAGCACCGCCGGGATGCCGGCGCCGCGCGCGGCCTCGGCGTCGTGGATCGAATCGCCGATCATGACGGCGCGCCTGGGATCGCCGCCCATGCGTTCCAGCAGCATCAGGATGTGGCGTGGGTCGGGCTTGCGCACCGGGAAACTGTCCGCGCCGGCCACGTCGCTGATCGGCGGCATCAGATTCAGATGCTCGAGGATGATGCGCGACGGCTTCTCGAACTTGTTGGTACAGACGCCCTGCTTGAGGCCGAGGCCGGCGAAGGATCTGACCACGTCGGCGACGCCAGCGAAGGCGGTGGTATGGCTGATCGGGTCGGCCTCGTAGTAGCGTACGAACTCGCGCGTCGCCGCGGTCAGCGACTCGTCGGAGAGCGACCGGCCATGCTTGGCGAAGGCCTTGCCCATCGTCACTTTGCTGCCCTGGCCCATGAAGATCCGGACATCGTCCTCGGTCACGGGCGGCAGGCCGTGGTCGGCCAGAACATGGCTGACGGCGAGCTGCATGTCCTTCGCGCTGTCGATCAGGGTACCGTCGAGGTCGTAGAGGACTGTCTCAAAGCGGGCGGTGATGAGTTTCGCGGCATCTGTCTGCATGCCGTTTCCTCTAGCACATCCGCCTTGCCCGCCCGCCAGCCCCATGGCATCCGACGGGCATGAAATCACCCATTGCCGTGGTCGTCCTCGCGGCGGGCGCCGGAACCCGCATGAAGTCGGCCTTGCCGAAAGTCCTGCATCCCTTGGCCAATCGCCCCATGGTCGCCCATGTGCTGGCCAATGCAGCGGCGCTGAAGCCAAGCCTCGTCGTCGGCGTGATCGCGCCCGGCGCCGCCGAGGTGGCCCGGGCCTTCGTGCCCCATCCGACGGTGGTACAGCGCGAGCCGCTGGGTACCGGACACGCTGCGAAGGCGGCCCTGGGTACCCTCGCCGGACACAAGGGACCGGTATTGATCGTGTTCGGCGACGCGCCGCTCGTGACGGCGGCCAGCCTGCGCAAGCTGGTCACGGCCTGCGCAAGGGCAAGGGCGGCGGTCGGTGTGCTGGGCTTCGTCGCCCGCGATCCGACGCCCTATGGCCGGCTCATCATGCAGGACAGCGAGTTGATCAAGATCGTCGAAAGCAAGGACGCCGACGCGGCGGAGCGGTCGGTCGCCTTCTGCAATTCCGGCGTCATGTGCATCGACGGCAGGCTGATCGCCTCGCTGCTGGACGCGATCCGCAACGACAATGCCAAGCGCGAATTCTACCTGACCGATGTCGTCCGGCTGGCAAGGGAATCCGGGCATAGGGCGATCGCCGTCGCGGGCGACGAGGCGGAGTTCCAGGGTGTCAATTCGCGCGCCGAACTGGCCGCGGCCGAGCAGGCGCTGCAAAAGCGGCTGCGCGATGCCGCGATGGCGGGCGGGGTCACCATGACCGATCCCGGCACGGTCTGGCTGTCGGCCGACACGAAGTTCGGCACGGACGTCCGGATCGGGCCCAATGTCCGCTTCGGCCCGGGGGTGACTGTCGGGGCCGACACCGTCATCAACGCCTTCTGCGACATCGAGGGCGCGCGCATCGGCCGGGCCGTGTTGATCGGCCCGTTTGCGCGTATCCGGCCGGGCTCGGAGGTGGCCGACGACGTCCACATTGGCAATTTCGTGGAACTCAAGGCCACGAGGATGGCGAAAGGCGCCAAGGCCAATCACCTTGCCTATCTCGGCGACTCCGACATCGGGGCCGGCAGCAACATCGGCGCCGGCACCATAGCCGTGAACTACGATGGCTATGGCAAGCACCGCACGGTGATCGGCGCTGACGTGTTCATCGGCTCCAACAGTTCCCTGGTGGCGCCGCTCAGGATCGGACGGGGCGCGAACGTGACCGCGGGCAGCGTGGTGACGGAGGATGTCCCCGCCGGCGCCCTGGCATTCGGTCGCGCCCGTCAGGTTACGAAGAAGGGGCGCGCGGCGACGCTTCGTGCGAAGCTCAAGGACCGCGCCGCAGCACTCAAGAAGGCGGCGGCGGAACGGTCCGGCAAGAAATAGCCCCCTCCGATCGGGACTGAACACCATGTGCGGCATCATCGGCATCATCGGCAAAGCGCCCGTCACGCCTCTCCTGGTCGACGCGCTGAAGCGGCTCGAGTACCGCGGCTACGATTCGGCGGGCATCGCCACCCTGGTGAACGGCCACATCGACCGGCGCCGCGCCGAAGGCAAGCTGGTGAACCTGGAAGCGCGGCTGAAGGCAGATCCGCTGGCTGGTACGATCGGGATCGGGCACACGCGCTGGGCCACGCACGGCAAGCCCTCCGAGCGCAACGCCCATCCGATCGCCACCGACCGGGTCGCAGTGGTCCACAACGGCATCATCGAGAACTTCCAGGAGCTGAAGGCGGAGATGGAGGCCGAAGGCCGCCGCTTCGAAAGCGATACGGACACCGAGGTGGTGGCCCAGCTCATCACGTCCTATCTCGAGCGGCAGATGTCGCCCGAACAGGCGATGGGAACGGCGATGGAGCGGCTGCGCGGCGCCTTCGCGCTCGCCGTTCTGTTCAGCGGCCGTCACGACCTGCTGATGGGGGCGCGCCGCGGCAGCTCGCTGGCCGTCGGCTACGGCGAGGGCGAGATGTACATCGGCACCGACGCTCTGGCGCTGGCACCCTTCACCAAGCGCGTCAGCTATCTCGAGGACGAGGACTGGGTTGTGCTCACCCAGCACGGCGCGAAGGTCTATCAGGGCACCAGGGAAGTCATTCGCGAAGTCCGCCAGAGCAGCATCTCCGGGGCGATGATCGGCAAGGGCAATCACCGCCACTTCATGCTGAAGGAGATCCACGAGCAGCCGGCGGTCATCGGCGACACCCTGCACAGCTATCTGAACCCGGCGACGCGGACGGTGACCCTTCCGGCCTTGCCTGTCGACTGGGCCAAAGTCAGCCGTCTCACCATGACCGCCTGCGGGACGGCATTCTATGCCTGCATGGTGGCCAAGTACTGGTTCGAGCAATTGGCGCGATTGCCGGTGGAAGTGGAGGTCGCCTCGGAGCTGCGATACCGAGAGCCGCCAATGCCCAAGGATGGCGTTTGCATCGCGGTCTCGCAGTCCGGAGAGACGGTCGATACGTTGGCGGCGATCCGCTACGCCAAGGCCCATGGGCAGGCCATCCTCGCGGTGGTCAACGTGCCGGAGAGCGCGATCGCCCGCGAGTCGCATGGCGTGTTGCCGACGCTGGCCGGGCCCGAGATCGGCGTCGCCTCGACCAAGGCGTTCACGACCCAGCTCACCGTCCTGCTCTGCGCGGCGATCGCCGCCGGCCGGGTGCGCGGCACGCTGAGCGAGGCCGACGAGGCGAGACTCGGGCTGGCGCTCATCGAGCTGCCGGCGCTGGTCAACGAGGCGCTCAATCTGGAGGAACGGTACCGGGAGATTTCCGAGGCGATCCTCGCCGAGGCCCGCGACGTTCTCTATCTCGGTCGCGGCACCTCCTTCCCGATCGCCCTCGAGGGCGCGCTGAAGCTGAAGGAGATTTCCTACATCCACGCCGAGGGCTATGCCGCCGGCGAAATGAAGCACGGTCCCATCGCACTGATCGACGAGCAGGTGCCGGTCGTCGTGGTGGCGCCCTCCGATTCGCTCTTCGACAAGACCGCCTCCAACTTCGAGCAGGTGAAGGCGCGCGGTGGAAAGCTGGTCTTGGTGAGCGACGCCGCGGGCGTGGCCCGGCTGGGATCGCAGGCTGCGGCGTCGGTGACGCTGCCGGCGGTGGACCCGGTCGTGGCGCCGATCCTCTACACGATCCCCGTGCAGCTGCTGGCCTATTACACGGCTGTCGCCAAGGGCACCGACGTCGACCAGCCGCGCAATCTGGCCAAGAGCGTCACCGTCGAATAGCGCCGTCGGGCGGGCACGAAAAAGCCGCGGACCTTGCGGTCCCGCGGCTCTCGCTCTCCATGATGCTCAGCGTGTGCCCTGGGGCAGGCCGGGCGGGGGGCCTGCGGGCACCGGTCCCGGCTGGCCACCCCGCGGCTGGGGCTGGGCGGGACGGGGCTGGGCCGGTTGCTGGGCCGGCATCATCGTCTGCACGATGGCGCGGATCTTCGCGGCTTCCGCCTCCTGCGCCTTCTTGAACTCTTCCTCGCTGATGAAGCGGTCCTTGTTGAGGTCCATCTCCTCGAACTGCTTCAGCGCGTAGCCCGTCAGCTCGACGCGGTCGATCTGGTTGTCCTTGTTGGTGTCGATTTCGGCGAACTTGCGCATGGCGATCTTCTTGCGCATGTCGAACGGCAACAGGTTCTTGGCCTGCGGCCCGTCCGCAGGCCCGGCGAGGACGGCGTATTCCGCGCTGCTGATCTTGGTGTCCTTGTTCTTGTCGAGTTCGTCGCCCTGGCGAAGCTGCATGTCCATGAACTCGTTCAGGGTCATCATGCCCTGACGGCGACGGGCCTCGGCCTGCTGGCGTTCGGCCGCCTCGCGCTGCATCGCGCGCTGGATGATCAGTCGAACCTCGGGCTCGGTGATCTTGTTGTCGCGGTCGGTGTCGTAATTGTTGAACTCGGCATGGACGAGGGCCTCGGCTTCGCCACGCTCGACGAAGCCGTTGCGATTGGTGTCGAGGTTCTGGAACTCGGCGCGGGCGCGGCTGCGGCGCTCCTCGAGCGGCGGTAGACCGGGCGCGTCGGCGGGGGTCACCGGGGGCTCGACGACCTTGATGAATTCCTCGACCGACAGCTTGTTGTCCTTGTTGGTGTCGAGGGTCTCGAAGGACTTCATGCGGTACTTCAGGAAGTCGGCGCGGGTGACCTCGCCCTTCTTGTCGACGTCGATGTCGACGAACCACTGCGGCAGCGGGACGGCGCCACCGGGAGCCGGGGCCGCTGCGGTGCCGGGGGGCGTGGCCGCAGCCGCGGGTGGCGCGGCCGGCTGGGCCGGTGCAGGCGGGGCGGCCTGCGCTGGCGGCCTGTTCTGGGGCCAAGCCTGGGTCGGGGGCGTCTGGCCCATCGCCGGAAGAGCGAAGCCGGCCGTGGCGGTGAGGAAGAGGATCGGGCGGAACATGCGATTCATTGCGGTGAGCCCGCTTTTGGAAGGGGAGATTTCGTATCGGTTGCAAAGAGCGGCCTGTCAATGTCCGCCAACGACAGCCAACCTGCGGCGCAATCGCGCCGAAAGCATGGCATTCGTCCATTTGAGTTGCACGGCCGCTCCGAATCGGCCATCGTTATTAGAGTGCAGACTCCGGAGAAGGGTCGCAAGTACTTGGGAGGACAGGGTAATTTCGCGTGGTTGGCGTGTGTAATGCGCTGGCGGGCGAAACCGGCATTCACATGGCAGAACCAACTTCATCCCGCGGCTCGCCGCTGCTCAGCGTGCGCGACGTGTCCGTCCGGTTCGGCGGTATCGTCGCCCTCGATGGCGTAACTTTCGACGTCTTGTCAGGGCAGATCGCCGGCCTGATCGGCCCCAACGGCGCCGGCAAGACGACCCTGTTCAATTGCCTGAGCCGCCTCTACACGCCCAACAGCGGCGATGTTCAGTTCGAGGGGCGGACCATTCTCGACCAGCCCCGGCATGCCATTCCCAAGATCGGGATTGGCCGCACGTTCCAGAACGTCGCCCTGTTCGACAAGATGTCGGTCCTCGATAACGTCAAGGTCGGCTGTCACAGCGTCAGTTCGACCAGCTTCTTCGAGAACGCCCTTCGGCTGCCAAAGGTTAAGGGGGAGGAGGAGGCGATCACCCGGCGCGCCCGGGAGCTGATCGAATTCATGGATCTGGTGCCGTTCGCCGACGCCTTGGCCGGGCCGCTGCCCTTCCCCATTCGCAAGCGGGTCGAACTCGCCCGGGCGCTGGCCTCGAGCCCGAAGCTGCTGTTGCTCGACGAGCCGGCGGCCGGCCTCAACCACGACGAGATCGAGGTGCTGAAAGGGCAGATCAAGCGCGTTCGCGACCTGCAGAACGTCACCGTGCTGCTCGTCGAACATCACATGAGCCTCGTCATGTCCGTTTCGGACAAGGTCGTCGCCATCGATTTCGGCAGGAAGATCGCCGATGGCACGCCGGCGGAAGTACAGCGCGATCCGGAAGTGATCCGCGCCTATCTGGGGACCGCGTGATGGCCGCACTTCTGGAGGTGAGCGGACTGAAGGCCTTCTACGGCCAGACGCAGTCGCTCTATGACGTAGGCTTCGAGATCCCGACGGGCGGAATCACGACCCTGCTGGGCGCCAACGGCGCCGGCAAGACGACGACGCTGCGGGCGATCTGCAACATGGTCCGCACCGACGGCACCATCCGCTTCGACGGAAAGAACATCCGGGGCATGGCGACGGAAGAAATCGTTCGTCAGCGGATCGCCCACGTGCCGGAAGGACGCGGAACCTTCACCACGCTCACCGTGGACGAGAACCTCCGCATCGCCGCCTACACCCGCAAGGACAAGCAGGGCGTGAAGGACGAGTTGGAGCGTGTGTTCGCCTACTTTCCGCGGCTCAAGGAGCGTATCCAGCAGCAGGCCGGCACCCTGTCGGGCGGCGAGCAACAGATGCTGGCGATCGCCCGCGCGCTTATGCTGAAGCCGCGGCTGATGCTGCTCGATGAGCCGTCGTTCGGCCTGGCGCCGCTGATCGTGCTGGAAATCTTCCGCATCCTGCGCCGCATCAATGAGGAGGAGAAGGTGAGCATCCTGCTGGTCGAGCAGAATGCCGCGCTGGCGCTCGACCTCGCCACGCACGCCTATGTGCTGGAAACCGGCAAGGTCGTGATGTCGGGCCCGTCCGACGTCGTGAAGAACGACGAGAACGTCCGCAAGTCCTACCTCGGCTACTGAGGCAGATATCAATGGAACAGTTACTTCAGCAATTCGCCTCGGGCCTTGCCAACGGCGCGATCTATGCGTGTGTGGCCCTCGCGCTGGTCATGATCTACGTGTCGACCGACCATATCAATTTCGCCCAGGGCGAAATGGCGATGTTCAGCACCTACATTTCCTGGCAGCTCATGAGCTGGGGAATGAGCTTTTGGGTCGCCTTCATTCTCACCGTGATGATCTCCTTCGTGATGGGCGTGCTGATCGAGCGGCTGATCCTGAGGCCGCTTCACAATGCGCCGGTGCTGTCGATCATCGTGATCTTCATCGGCCTGCTGGCGATCTTCAACTCGATGGCGGGCGCCTTCTGGAGCTACCTGATCAAGGAATTCCCGTCGCCGTTCCCCAAGTCCGATTTCGGCATCGCCGGCGTGATCGGACCGCATCAGCTGGGCGTGGTCCTGGTCACGCTGATCGTGCTGGGGCTCCTGTTCGTGTTCTTCCGTTACACGCCGCTTGGGCTGGCCATGCGGGCGGCGGCGCAGAACCCGCAGATGGCGCGGCTGGTCGGCGTCCGCGTCGATTGGATGCTGGCACTCGGCTGGGGGCTTGCGGCTTCGGTCGGGGCGGTGGCGGGCATCATGGTCGCCCACATCGTCTATCTCGAGCCCAACATGATGGGCGGCATCCTCCTCTACGCCTTCGCCAGTGCCCTGGTCGGTGGGATCTCCAATCCTGCGGGCGCGGTGGCCGGCGGCTTCATCGTCGGCATCCTCGAGAACATGGTGGCCTACGCCGGCAACCAGATCGAGAAGGCGACCGGCGTCTACATCATCGGCAACGGCGAGAAGCTCACGGTGGCGTTGATCATCGTCATCTTCGTCCTGACGGTCAAACCCGCCGGCCTGTTCGGCCGCGTCGTCGTGAAGAGGGTCTGATCATGGCCGGCTCATCGAAGAAGTGGGTGCTGGGAGTCATCGTCCTGGCGGTGCTCGTGCCGCTGCTGCAGCCGGTCTTCCCGGATGTGATCTCCAACTACCGCCTGTTCCTGATCAGCACCATGATCATCGCCGCGATCGCGGTGCTCGGGCTGAACCTGCTCACCGGGTTCAACGGCCAGTTTTCGCTCGGCCACGGCGCCTTCTACGCGGTCGGCGCCTACACTGCCGCAATCCTCATGGACAAGCTGAACGTCCCCTATTGGGCGACGATCCCGGCGGCCGCCATCGTGTGCTTCATCGTCGGCTACCTGTTCGGCCTGCCGGCGCTCAAGCTCGAGGGACACTATCTCGCGCTCGCGACCTTTGCGCTGGCGCTCGCTGTGCCGCAGATCCTGAAATACAAATGGCTGGAGGGGCTGACCGGCGGCGTGCAGGGCATCGTACTGTTGAAGCCGGAAGTGCCGTTCGGCCTGCCTCTCAGCGAAGACCAGTGGCTCTACTATTTCTGCCTCCTGGTGATGATCGTGCTGTTCTGGGGCGCAGCCAACATGCTGAACAGCCGCAGCGGCCGGGCCATGATGGCAATCCGCGACCAGTACATGGCTGCCGACACGATGGGCATCGACACGGCCCTCTACAAGACCGTGACCTTCGGCATCAGCGCGGCATACACCGGCATCGCCGGCGCCCTGTCGGCTTCGGCCATCGCCTTCGTCGCGCCCGACAGCTTCGGCATCTTCCTGTCGATCAAGTTCCTGATCGGACTCGTGGTGGGCGGCATCGGCTCGCTGCTCGGGTCGGTTCTGGGCGGCATCTTCTACGTGCTGGTCGACAACTCGGCGCAGTCGCTGACCCAGTTCATCCGCAACGACCTCGGCCTGCCGTTCGACCTTTCAGCCTACACGGTCTTCGGTGTGCTGCTGATCGCCATCATCTACCTGATGCCCATGGGCATCGCCGGCGGGCTGTACATGGCCTACCGCAAGCTGCGGGGTGCACGGGCGTAACCCGGGCCCCTTTGTCCGAAAGTCGCCGGAAGGCGGCCTTCTTTCTGGCCGGAATCGAGACGAAGCTCCGGCTCCGTTAGTCACTTGGGAGGAAAAACAATGCGTACGAGCAGGCGTGGTTTTGTGGCGGGCGCTTCGGCGTTCGCGGTTCTTGGAGCCAATTCGGCCTTCGCACAGAAGAAGTACGACGACGGCGCGACCGACAAGGAAATCAAGATCGGCCACACCGGCCCCTATAGCGGCCCGGCATCGTCCTACGGCCAGATCGGCAAGACGATCGAGGCGTTCTTCAAGTCGGTGAACGAGGCCGGCGGCGTCAACGGCCGCATGATCAACTTCATCACGCGCGACGACGGCTACTCGCCGCCGAAGATGGTCGAGCTGGTGCGCCAGCTCGTCGAGCAGGACAAGGTCCTTTGCCTGTTCAATACGCTGGGCACGCCGACCAACACGGCGATCCATCGCTACATGAACCAGAAGAAGGTGCCGCAGCTCTACGTGGCCACCGGCGCGTCGAAGTGGGGCAAGCCCAAGGAATTCCCGTGGACGATGGGCTTCCAGCCCGACTACCACACCGAGGGTGCGATTTATGCCAAGCACATCCTGGCCAACGTCAAGGACGCCAAGATCGGCGTGCTGATGCAGAACGACGATTACGGGAAGGACTACTACGAAGGCTTCCGCGACGGGCTTGGCAAGGAGACCGGCAAGATCGTCAAGCATGTGACCTTCGAGGTCACCGATCCGACGGTCGACAGCCAGGTCATCCAGCTCAAGGATTCCGGCGCCAATGTCTTCTTCAACATCGCGACGCCCAAGGCTGCCGCCCAGGCGATCCGCAAGGCGGCCGACATCGGCTGGAAGCCGGCGCAGTACCTCAACAACGTTTCCGCCTCGGTGGGCTCGGTGATGAAGCCGGCCGGCCTCGAGAACAGCCAGGGCATCATCACGGCGCAGTATCTCAAGGATCCGACGGACAAGCAGTGGGCGAATACCGACGACTTCAAGGCCTGGGTCGCCTGGATGGACAAATGGATGCCGGGCGCCAACAAGGCGGACGCCAACCATGTGTTCGGCTATGCCGTTTCCAACCTGATGCTGGAGACGCTGAAGAAGTGCGGTGACACGCTGACCCGCGAGAACGTCATGAAGCAGGCGGCCAACTACCAGAAATACAAGCTGCCGCTGCTGCTGCCGGGGATCACGATCAACACCAGCCCGACCGACTACTATCCGATCCAGTCGGTGCAGCTCGCCCGGTTTAAGGGCGAGACCTGGGATCTGTTCGGCGACGTCATGTCGGCCGAAGGTTCCTGAAGCCAGAGCTTCCATCGATGACGCGAAAGGCCGCCGGCGACCCCGGCGGCCTTTTTTTGTTCGATCCCGCGCTGCAGCATCAAGACAGGCCGCCCGGACGAAGATTTTGCCTTTCCAAGCAGTCCGATCTGCGCAACGATATTCCGCAAAGCGAATCAAGAAGCGGGAAGAGACGGTTCACCAAGGGAGGCAACATTGAAGACCTACAGGCGTACCTTTTTGGGCGGCGTTTCGGCAGTCGCCGTTTTGTCGGCGTCGGGCAGAGCCTTCGCGCAGAAGAAATACGACGAGGGTGCGACCGATAAGGAAATCAAGATCGGCCACACCAACCCCTACAGCGGACCTGCTTCGTCCTATGGCGTCATCGGCAAATGCGAGGAAGCCTACTGGAAGAGCGTCAACGAGCGCGGCGGCATCAACGGCCGAATGGTAAGGTTCATCACCATGGACGACGGCTACAATCCGGCCAAGACCGTCGAGGTGGTCCGCCAGATGGTGGAACAGGACAGGGTACTGTGCCTGTTCAACACATTGGGCACGCCGACCAATTCGGCGATTCATCGCTACATGAACCAGAAGAAGGTGCCGCAACTCTACGTTTCAACGGGAGCCTCCAAGTGGGGCAAATACAAGGAGTTCCCGTGGACGATGGGCTTCCAGCCCGACTATCATACCGAAGCAGTCATCTACGCCAAGCACATCCTCGCGACCGTGAAGGACCCCAGGATCGGCGTGCTGATGCAGAACGACGACTACGGCAAGGACTACTGGGAAGGCTTCAAGGAAGGACTCGGCAAGGACGTCAACAAGGTGGTCAAGCATGCCACCTACGAGACGACCGACCCGACGGTCGACAGCCAGATCATCCAGCTCAAGGATGCCGGCGCAAACGTGTTCTTCAACATCTCGATTCCGAAGTTCGCGGCCCAGGCCATCCGCAAGGCGGCCGACATCGGCTGGAAGCCCGTCCAGTACCTGAACAACGTCTCGTCCTCGGTCGCGTCGACGCTCAAACCGGCCGGTCTGGAGAACAGCCAGGGCCTGATCACCGCGCTCTATCTGATGGATCCCACCGACAAGCAGTGGAACGACAATCCCGAGATGAAGACCTGGCGTGCCTGGATGGGCAAGTACATGCCGGGCGCCAACCAGGACGATGGCAACTACATCTTCGCCTATGCCGTCTCGACCCTGATGGAGGAGACGCTGAAGCGGTGCGGCGACACGCTGACGCGCGAGAATCTGATGAAGCAGGCTACCAGCTTCAAGAAGTACAGGGTGCCCCTGCTGCTGCCAGGCATCACGGTCAGCACCAGCCCGACCGACTATTATCCCATCCAGTCGGTACGGCTCGCCCGTTTCAAGGGCGAGACCTGGGAACTGTTCGGCGACATCATGTCCGCCGAAGGCTCCTGAGTATCCGTCCTGGATTCAATCGAAGGCCGCCGGCATCGCCCGGCGGCCTTTTCTTTGCTCCGATGCCTGGGGAGAGGCTAGCGCTCTGCCGGCTTGCGCTGCAGCGCCTGGCGGCACTCCGCCGTGTCGATGCGGCCGTTCTTGTCGAGGTCGCACCGCGTGAAATTGCGGTCGGCGCCGACCATGAACTCCACCAGTGTGACGAACCCGTCCTTGTCTGTGTCGAGCAGCAGGAAGTAGCTCGATTGCTGGCTGGCCTGCCGGTCCGTCGGGAGTACGCTGTTGCCGACAGCCGGCGTGCGGGCAAACAGCTCGTCCTTGCCGAGCTTGCCGTCGCCGTTCGCATCGAGGCGCTTGAACCGTGCCTGCTGGCCGGCCTTCCATTCCTCGATCGTGACGGCGCCATCCTTGTTGGTGTCGTAACGCATCACGCCGCCGTCGATTCGCGCCGGACGCGGCGAGGGGGCGGCGGAGGCCGCCTGGGGGGCTGTCGTGTCGCCCGGCGCGGCGAACACAGGAGGGGCCAAGATCAGGAGGGCCGTCGCGAGCAGGGAAAGTCTCGGCATTGTCTATCCTCTAGGTTGTATCAGGAGACGGCATTGCACGCGCCATTTCCCTTACCGGCCCGTCTAGGCCCGGATATAGTCTGCCCGGCGACCGAAATGTGGCCGCGTTGAGGTTTTGTTCTCTCTGGGGATAACCCATGGCCTATGATTACGATCTCTTTGTCATCGGCGCCGGGTCAGGCGGCGTGCGCGCCTCGCGCATTGCGGCCGGTCACGGTGCGCGCGTCGGTATCTGCGAGGATTACCGCGTCGGCGGCACCTGTGTGATTCGCGGCTGCGTTCCGAAGAAGCTGCTGATGTACGGCTCGAAGTTCGCGCACGAGTTCGAGGACGCGGCTGCCTTCGGCTGGACCGTCGCCCCGCCGACCCATTCCTGGGCGACGCTGCGGGACAATGTGAACAAGGAGGTCGACCGGCTGAACGCGGTGTATCTGCGCCTGCTCGACGGGGCTGGCGTCAAGCTGCACATGGGCCGCGGGCGCCTGATGGACCGCCACACCATCCAGGTCGGCGAGGAGACGATCACCGCCGAGAAGATCCTGATCGCCACCGGCGGCCATCCGGTTGTCCCCGCGATTCCCGGGAGCGAACTGGCGATCACATCGAGCGATGCCTTTCATCTTCCCGAGTTGCCCCGGCACATCACCATCGTCGGTGCGGGCTACATTGCCGTCGAATTCGCCGGCATCTTCCACGGGCTCGGCGCGAAGGTCGACATCGTCCTGCGACGCGACCGAGTGCTGCGCGGCTTCGACGAGGAATGCCGCACGTTCGTGCACGAGGCGCTGAAGGACAGCGGCATCCGCATGCGCACCGAGATGGAAATCGCCCGCATCGTCGCCAAGGGGGCCGACGGCAAGAGCGGCCCCTTCGAGGTCCACACGCCCCTGGGCGGCATGTTCGAAACCGACTGCGTGATGTACGCCACCGGCCGCGCGCCCAATACATCCGGCATCGGACTGGAGAAGGCGGGCGTTCAGCTCAACAAGGCGGGTGCCATCGCGGTCGATGAATGGTCGAAGACCACGGCCGACAATATCTGGGCGGTGGGCGACGTCACCGACCGCATCAACCTCACGCCGGTCGCCCTCATGGAGGGCCACTGCTTCGCCGACACCGAGTTCGGCAAGAAGCCGCGCAAGGCCAACCATCACGACGTGCCGTCGGCGGTCTTCTGCCAGCCCGAGATGGCCAATGTCGGCCTGAGCGAGGAGCAGGCGAAGTTGCAGCTGGGCGAGCTGCGCATCTATACGGCGGCGTTCCGGCCGATGAAGTACACGATCTCCGGTCGGCATCAGCGTACCTTCATGAAGCTGATCGTCGAGGCCGCGACCGATCGCGTGGTCGGCATCCACATGGTGGGCGACGACGCGGCCGAGCTGATCCAGGGCCTGGCGGTGGCCGTGAAGGCGGGCGCGACCAAGGCCCATTTCGATGCCACGGTGGGCATTCATCCCACCGCCGGAGAGGAGTTCGTCACCATGCGCACGGCACGGGCGGATTCGGCCCCGACCCGGGCAGCCGCGGAGTAGAACGGGGCTGGCCTGCCGGCTGGCCTTTTATCCACAGCACGTATAGGTTCACCCACCCCGCCGGCCCCTTTTGCCCGCGGGCCGAGGAGGAGTCGATGACCGCGATCCAGGGCCAATCCAGGACCGATTCGCGAACCGCCGCAAATGGGCAGTCCCGCAGTTCGAGCGCCGCCGACTGGTCGCCGACCAGCTGGCGCAGCCATCCGGCGTTGCAGATGCCGGTCTATCCGGATGCCGCCGCTCTCGCCAATGCCGAGGCGCGCCTGCGCCGCTACCCGCCGCTGGTCTTCGCTGGCGAGGCGCGGAAGCTGAAGGCGTCTCTGGCCAAGATCGCCAACGGCGAGGCATTCCTGCTGCAGGGCGGCGACTGCGCCGAGAGCTTCGCCGACTTCACCGCCAATAACATCCGCGATACGTTCCGCGTGCTCCTGCAGATGGCCGTCGTGCTGACCTACGGCGCCGGCATGCCGGTAGTGAAGCTCGGTCGCATCGCCGGCCAGTTCGCCAAGCCGCGCTCCTCGAACGTGGAGAAGGTGGGCGATGTCGAGCTGCCGTCCTACCGCGGTGACAACGTCAACGGCATCGAGTTCACGGCCGCCGCGCGCCTGCCGGATCCCGAGCGCATGGTGCAGGCCTACAACCAGTCGGCCGCGACGCTCAACCTGCTGCGCGCCTTCGCCCAGGGCGGCTATGCCGATCTGCACGAGGTCAACCGCTGGAACCTCGACTTCGTTCGAAACTCGCCGGCATCGGCGCGCTACGAGGATCTCGCGGCCCGTCTGGACGAGACGCTGAACTTCATGGCGGCTTGCGGACTGAATTCCGCGACGACGCCGCAGATCGCCGAGACCGACTTCTTCACCAGCCACGAGGCGCTGCTGCTGCCCTACGAGGAGGCGCTGACCCGCGTCGATTCGACGTCCGGCGACTGGTACGACTGCTCGGCCCACATGCTGTGGATCGGCGACCGCACGCGCCAGCCCGACGGCGCCCATGTCGAGTTCCTGCGGGGCGTCCGCAACCCGATCGGCTTCAAGGCCGGGCCGACCCTGCCGACTGATGATCTGCTGCGCCTGATCGACACGCTGAACCCGTCGAACGAGGCGGGCCGCATCGTCATCATTGCCCGAATGGGCGCCGACAAGGTGGGAGACAAGCTGCCGACACTGGTGCGGACGCTGAAACGGGAGGGGCGGACGGTCGTGTGGTCGTGCGATCCCATGCACGGCAACACCGTCACGGCCTCCAACGGCCGCAAGACCCGTCCCTTCGACGCGATCCTGCGCGAAGTGAAGGAGTTCTTCGCGGTGCACCGCGCCGAGGGTACCCACCCCGGCGGCGTGCACTTCGAGATGACCGGCCAGGAAGTCACCGAATGCATCGGTGGCTCGACCGATATCACGGTGGAGAACCTCAACGAGCGCTACGAGACGCTGGTCGATCCCAGGCTGAACGCCAGTCAGGCACTCGAACTCGCGTTCCTGCTTGCCGAGCAGCTCAAGGCCGAGCGCCTGTCCGTCGCAAGGGCCCGCCCGGCCGTCTGAGCGACGACCGAGGCGTGGCGCGAGAGCCCGGGGAGGGCCATGACGCATCCTGAGAACGGCGAGATCGCCCGCTACACCGATCACTATTTCAACCGCTCGAAGCAGGTGATCGGCAAGTTCGGAGACTGCAGGGTCACCTATGCGATCTTCATGCGGCGCCCGGTCGTCTTCGCGCCGCGGCTCGCGCTCGAATGGCTGGAGGAGACCGGCCGCGCGCGCAATACCGCGGTCGAACTCGACATGCGCTACCGCGAGGGCAAGTGGGTCGGAGCGGGCGAGCCGATGATGTACATCACCGGCTCCTTCTTCCATCTGGTCGACCTCGAGACGATCTTCCTGCAGAAGCTGGGGCCTGCCTGCGTCGCTGCCTACAACGCCTGGACCATGTGCGCCGACATGCCGAAGTCGGCCTTCCTCGCCATGGACGCGCGCCATTGCGCGGGCCGGGAGATGGCCGAGATGATGGCCTATGCCGCGTCGGTCGGATCGGCGCGCGCCAAGCGCAAGGTCGGTGCCGTCGGCTTCATCGGCAACGCCACCCACGCCACGGCCCATTACTTCGGCCGCGAATTCGGACTGGGGACCATGCCGCACGCCTTGATCGGTTATGCGGGTTCGACCCTGCGTGCCGCCGAGATGTTCCACGAGACCTTCCCGGACGAAGGGATGACGGTCCTCGTCGACTATTTCGCGCGCGAGATTTCCGACTCGCTCGAAGTCTGCCGGCGCTTCCCCGTACTGGCGGCCGAAGGGAAGCTGTCGCTCCGCCTCGACACGACGGGCGGCCGCTATGTCGAGGGACTCGATCCCGCGTCATCCTATGCGGTGCTGGAGCGCTTCTCGCCGGAGTCGATCCGCGGTTACCGCAGCGAGGAGGAGCTGCGTTACCTCGTCGGCACCGGTGTATCTGCCGCGGCGATCTTCCATCTGCGGGCCGAACTCGACCGCAACGGCTTCGACAAGGTGAAGATCGTGGCCTCGTCGGGCTTCGGTCCGGCCAAGTGCCGCGTCATGGCCGAGGCCAAGGCACCGATCGACGTCGTGGGCTCGGGGTCGTTCCTGCCATCCAATTGGTCCGAGACCTACGCCACCGCCGACATCGTCGAGTATGACGGCGAGAAGCGCGTGAAGATCGGACGTGAGTTCCTGCATCGCAACCGGCCGGCCGACGCTGCCAAGCCGCTCTAACCTTACCGAGGCCAGAATGCTCAAGCTCTATTTCGCCCCCGGCGCCTGCTCGACGGCTTCGCATATCGGGCTCGAGGAGAGCGGGGCAAAGTACGATTCGCAGGCACTTTCCTTCGCCAAGAGCGAGCAGCGGACACCGGAGTACCTCAAGGTAAACCCGCGCGGCCGCGTTCCGGCGCTGGTCGTGGACGAGGGGACGATCGTCGAGAACACGGCGATCCTCGACTACGTCGCCACGAAGTACGCGCCGCACCTGATGCCGGCGGATCCGGTGGCCCGCGCCCGCGCCATCTCCCTGATGGCCTGGTTCTCCAACGCGGTGCATCCGAACTTCACCCATATCGGCCGGCCCGAGCGCTTCGCGACCGACACGGCGGTGTTCGACCATCTCAAGGCGGTGGGGCGCGAGAACTTCTTTGCCAACCTCAAGGAGATCGACGGCCTCCTCGCGGGCAAGACCTGGATCCTGGGCAGCGAATTCTCCGTCGTCGACGGCTATGCGCTGGTTTTCTATGGCTGGGGCAAGCGCATCGGCCTGCCGGTCGCGGAACTCGCGAACTACACGGCCTGGAAGGACCGCATGCTGGCGCGCCCGGCCGTGAAGCGCGTCCTGGAGCGCGAGCAGAGCGTCCTGCTCGCCGCCTGATTCGTCAGCCGACGACGAAGCTCTGGTACATGAACTGGAGGTCGGCGCTTTCCTGCGGCGTGATCTCGCCGTCGAGGACGCGGCCTTCCCACGAACGCAGCTTGCGCTTGATGTCGACCGGTGTGCGCGGGCTCAGCAGCACCATGAAGAACTGCTCGTGTGGTGAGAGTTCGCGCTCGCGACGGTAACCGAAGGGACCCGCACCCGGTGCGCGCTCCGGAATCGGCTCCTGCGCTGCCGCAGCGGGCGCCGCACTCCGCGGCAGGATGGCGTCGTCGATCACCTGGTCCCACGTGAGGCCGGCTTCCCGCACCATGGCAGAGGCGAGTTTGGCGGCGGCCAGCGCCTCCTGGGCGTGGCTGCTGTCGAGGATCTCGAGGACCTTGACCAGGGTGTTGCGGTTGAATGTGGACACTGTGCGGTCGGCGCCTTTGACTATCGCGTGAGCAACGGGCACTAAGTGCCTACAAGATATAGATGGATAGGCATTGGATCAAGGCAAGCCCTCTGCCAACGCTTTCCCGGTCTACCTCGCGGGACTAGCCACCTGGTTCGTTCCCCTGGGTATCCAGATGGTGCTGTTTCCGTGGCTGGTCGCCGTGGTCCTGCAAATGGACGCTTTTGCGGTGGGCGTCGCGCAGGCCGCCCTCATGGCGCCCTCGCTGCTGTTCCTGCCGCTGGGCGGCCTGATGGCCGATCGCGGCAATGCCCGCCTGCTGTTGCTGCGATACCACCTGATCTACGCCCTGCCGCCGCTCGCGCTGGCGCTGCTCCTGTGGTCCGACGGGCTGAGCTATCCACTCCTGATCGCCTACGGTCTCGCCGTCGGCGCGATCGGCGCCTTCGCCATCCCGACCCGCGACGCGCTTCTGCCGGTCATGGCGCCCAAGGGCGGCCTGCCCAAGGCCGTGGCGCTGGCGACGGCGCTGCAGTTCGGCGGCCAGCTACTGGGCATCGCCTGCGCCTCGACCGCGGACCGGTTCGGCGCCCTGCCGCTCCTGCTGCTGCATTCCGCGATGGTTCTGGCGGGTTGCATCTTCGTGCACCGGCTGCCCGACCCGCCGCCGCATCCGAGGTCCGGGCATAGCGGCTTCTGGCGCAGCATCGGCGAGGGCGTGTCCGCCGCCGCGAAGTCGGATCAGATCTGGCCGGTCATGCTGCTCAACTTCGGGGTGGGCGTCTTTTATGTCGGCCCCTTCATGGCTGTGCTGCCGCTGGCGATTCGCGACCATTATGCCGGCGGTGCGGCGGAACTTTCGTACATGAACCTGGCCTTCTGGGCCGCGACCATCATGGCCAGCATGGCGCTGGCCGGTCTCGGACGCCGCTTCACCCTGCGCGGCCGGCTGATCGGTTGTGCGGTGCTGACAGGCGCGGTGATCCTGCTGCTGCTCGCGACCCTGCCGCCGTTCCCGGTTTTCCTTGCGCTGATTTTCATCTGGGGAATTGGCGCCGGCATCACCATGACCCAGAGCCGGACCGTGGTGCAGATCGTGGCACCCGCCACGCACCGCGCCCGCCTGATGTCGTTGTTCCAGCTCGGCCTGAGTGGTGGCGGCCCGATTGGCGCCCTCCTCACCGGCACGATCTGCTCGGTCTGGGGCCTCGAGGCCGCGCTGCTGATCGGCGGGATCGCGATGCTGCTGATGATCGCGATCGTCCTGCTGCGCTCGCGCCTCTGGTCGATGCGGACGGTGGAGTAGGCGGCTACTCGGCGGCCGCGCGGGAGCCGAGGCCCAGCGTGTGCCACACGTCCTGCAAGGCTGAGACCAGCCGGGTCATGTCGTCGTCGCCATGCATCGGCGTCGGCGTGAGGCGCAGGCGCTCGGTGCCGCGCGGCACGGTGGGGTAGTTGATCGGCTGGACGTAGATGGCGTGGCGGTCGAGCAACAGGTCGCTCGCCTGCTTGCACAGGGCGGCGTCGCCCACGAAGACCGGCACGATGTGGGTGGTCGAGGGCATCACCGGCAGGCCGGCGGCGGCGAGACGGCGCTTCAAAGTGGCGGCGCGCTCCTGGTGGCGGACGCGCAGCTCCGGCTGGCTGCTGACCAGGCGCACGCTGGCCAGGGCTGCGGCGGCGATCGCCGGCGGCAGCGAGGTCGTGAAGATGAAGCCCGAGCCGCAGGAGCGAACGAAGTCCACGGTAGCCGCCGTCGAGGCGATGTAGCCGCCGACCACGCCGAACGCCTTGGCGAGCGTCGCCTGGACGATGTCGACCTTGTCGAGCACGCCGTCGCGCTCGGCGACGCCGGCGCCGCGCGGCCCGTACATGCCCACGGCATGGACCTCGTCGAGATAGGTGAGGGCGCCGTGGCGATGGGCGACGTCGCAGATCTCGCCGATCGGCGAGACGTCGCCGTCCATCGAGTAGACCGATTCGAAGGCCACGATCTTCGGCGTCGCGGGATCGGCGGCGCTGAGAAGCTGCTCGAGATGGTGCGGATCGTTGTGGCGGAAGATGCGGCGGGTGGCGCCGGAATGGCGGATGCCGGCGATCATCGAGGCGTGGTTGAAGGCGTCGGAATAGAGTTCGCAGCCGGGCAGCAGGGCGCCCAGCGTCTGCAAGGTCGTCTCGTTGGCGACATAACCCGAGGTGAAGACGAGGGCCGCTTCCTTGCCGTGAAGGGCGGCCAGTTCGCGCTCCAGTGCGGCATGCAGCGTGTTGGTGCCGGAGATGTTGCGCGTGCCGCCGGCGCCGGATCCCTGGGCAGCGATCGCGGCCTGCATGGCTTCGACCACCGCGGGATGCTGCCCCATCGCGAGGTAGTCGTTGCTGCACCAGACCGTGACCTCGCGCGGCGCCTGGCCCTCGCGATGGAGGCGGGCGCGCGGGAAGGCCCCGACGATGCGTTCCAGTTCGGCGAAGACGCGATAGCGGCCTTCGTCACGAAGGCGGCCCAGATGGCCGTTGAAGAACTCTTCGTAGTCCATGGGCATGTGTCTCCCGCGCAGTCCGTCCAAGCGCAAGGCGCTTTTGCCCGCAGCCACAATTGGTCGCGTTGACGTGCGTCAAACGAGAACGGTTCGCACTAACCGTCAGCGCAGCAGCGGAATGAGGAGCACGAGGCTGAGAAAGAGCGAGACCGAAAGCAGGGGGAGAGAGCCCAGCCAGCGCGTCTGCGTCGGCAGCCCGTCCCAGTGGCGCAACGTCGGCACGGCCGCCCACAGGGCAAACAGGAATCCCAGCGCCCAGAAGAGCAGGGCGAGGGGCATCGCGACATTCACCTGGTCGTCGGTGGCGGTGGCGATGCCGAGGCCGACGACGGCCGGCGGGATCGCGGCGGTGAACAGGGACACCGCCCAGATCGCGCGGGTGCGGATGCGCTGGCCCGTCCCGAAGGGCGGCGTGCGAACGGCCGTCGCGCCGCCGCCTTCGGAACCAGCGCTCACGATCAGCCCTTGAACAGGCCTTCCGACGTAAGGTCGGCCAGGGCGGCGTCGAAGGCCTGGCGCAGACGGCCGAACAGGTCGCCCAGCTCGGTCTCGTTGATGACCAACGGCGGGCAAATGGCGACGCGGTCGCCCATGTTGCGGATGAACAGGCCGCGCGCCACGGCGTGGTTGTAGACGCGCAGACCGGCGGCGCCGGGCGCGCCGAGGTCGAACGGCGCCTTCGTCTTCTTGTCGGCGACGATCTCGATCGCGCCCATCATGCCGATGCTCATCGCTTCGCCGACCAGCGGGTGGTCGGCAAAGGACTGCACGTGCTGGGTGAAGATCGGGCTCATGCGCTTGGCGTGACCGAACAGGTCGGTCTCGTCGTAGATCTTCTGCGCCTCGAGCGCGACGGCGGCGGCGACCGGATGGCCGGAGTAGGTGAAGCCGTGGCCCCAGGTGCCGATCTTGTCGCTCTCGCTCATCAGCGCCTGATAGACCTTCTCGCTCACCATCACCGCCGAGATCGGCAGGAACGACGCCGACAGCGCCTTGGCGCAGGTCAGGATGTCGGGCTTGATGTTCATCGTCTGGCTGCCCCAGACATTGCCGGTACGCCCGAAGCCGCAGATCACCTCGTCGGCGACGAACAGCATGTCGTACTTGCTGCAGACCGCCTGGATCTTCTCGTAGTAGCCCTTGGGCGGCACGATCACGCCGCCTGCGCCCATCACGGGCTCGCAGATCATCGCGGCCACCTGGTCGGCGCCGCCTTCCTTGATGATCAGCGCCTCGAGTTCCTCGGCGCAGCGCGTGGCGAACTGCTCCTCGGTCTCGCCCTCGACGCCGAAGCGGTAGAAGTGCGGGCAGGTCGTGTGCAGCACGCCCTGGATCGGAAGATCGAACGAACGGTGGTTGGCCGGCAGGCCCGTCAGGCTCGCGGAGGCGACGGTGACGCCGTGATAGCCCTTGGTGCGCGAGACAATCTTCTTCTTCTGCGGACGGCCCAGAGCATTGTTCATGTACCACACCATCTTCACGACGGTGTCGTTGGCCTCGGAGCCGGAGTTGGCGAAGAACACCTTCGACATCTCGACCGGCGCCATCGACTTCAGCTTCTCCGCGAGGTTGATCGCGGGCTCGTGGGAGCGCTGGTTGAAGGCATGATAGAAGGGCAGCTGCTTCATCTGCTCGTAGGCGACCGTGGCGAGGCGCTCGTTGCTGAAGCCCAGCGCCGCCGACCAGAGGCCGGCCATGCCCTCGATATATTCCTTGCCGTCGTCGTCCATGACGTACACGCCGCGACCGCGCACGATGGTCAGAGGGCCGGTCTGCTCGTGCTTCTTGAAGTTGGTGTAGGGGTGGAGATGGTGAGCGATGTCCCGCGAGGCGTTTGAATTGCCGCGGAAGCTGCGAGAAACGTCGTTCATGCCGGTACCCCTGGACAGTGTAAGCGCGCACGATAGCCCGCCCGAGGCCGAAGTACACTGTATCTGGCCATGCAAATTTTTTGTGCAATTGACGGCCTCGGGGCCGGGGTGCAATTTGACTGCAATATCGCTGACACGAGGACGGCGGCCGGGGAGGCCCCCGCGTGCAGACGAACGGGGACCATCGAAGGGGTACTATTCATGCACTTCTCACTGCGGCATTCAGTGGCGCTGGCGGCGCTCGCCTGCGCCGGTTTCGGCTTCGTGCCGTCGGCCGATGCCAAGACGTTCAAGTGGGCCAACTCGGGCGACGTCAGCTCGATGGACCCCTATGCCCGCCAGGAGACGTTCCTCCTGACCTTCAATTCGAACATCTACGATCCGCTGATCCGCCGCGACAAGGACCTGAAGCTCGAGCCGGCGCTGGCGACGAAGTGGGGCCAGACCGACCCGACGACATGGTTCTTCGACATTCGTCCGGGCGTGAAGTTCCACGACGGCACCCCGCTGACGGCCGACGACGTCGTCTTCTCGCTCAATCGCGCCAACGGCCCCGGCTCGAACATGGGCAGCAACTTCGTCTCCGTGAAGGAGATCAAGAAGGTCGGCGACCTGCGCGTCGAGGTAACGACCAAGTATCCCGATCCGCTGCTGGCCGACAAATGGGCGGCGCTCGGCATCATGTCGAAGGCGTGGGCCGAGAAGAACAACGCGGTCAATTCGGCCGACATGACGAAGAACGAGGAGAACTTCGCCACCCGCAATGCCATGGGGACGGGCCCGTTCATGCTGAAGGAGCGGCGAGCCGGCGAGAAGACCGTTCTCGTGGCCAATCCGAACTGGTGGGACAAGCCGGTCCACAACCTTACCGAAGTGATCTTCACGCCGGTCGCCAACCCGGCGACCCGCGTCGCCGCGCTCAAGGCCGGCGACATCGACATGACCTACGAGGTGCCGCCGGCGGACACAGAGAGCCTCAAGCGTGACGCCAACATCAAGGTGCTGGAAGGCCCCGAGACCCGCGTCGTCTTCCTCGGCTTCGACCAGGAGCGCCCGGAACTGCTCGAATCGAACGTCAAGGGCAAGAACCCGTTCAAGGACAAGAAGGTGCGCGAGGCCATTCATCGCTCGATCGACGTCGACGCGATCAAGCGCACCGTGATGCGCGGCCAGTCTTTCCCGACCAACCTGATGGTGGCGCCGGGCATCAACGGCTACATGAAGGATCTCGACAAGCGGCCGGCCCTCCTGAAGCCGGAAGAGGCCAAGAAGATGCTGGCCGACGCGGGCTATCCCAACGGCTTCGAAGTCGGGATGGACTGCCCCAACGACCGCTACGTGAACGACGAGAAGATCTGCCAGGCCGTGGTGGCGATGCTGGCCAAGATCGGCGTCAAGGTGAACCTGCGGGCCCAGACCCGTAACCTCTACTTTGCCAAGATTCTGCGCAAATCCGACCTGTCGCCCGGCGACACCAGCTTCTACATGCTGGGCTGGTCGCCGGCTCAGACCTACGACGTCCACAATGTCTTCGAGGCGCTGATCCAGACTCCGAACAAGGCGACCAAGAAGGGCCAGTTCAATGCCGGCGGTTATTCGAACCCGGCGCTCGACAAGCTGGCCGACGCCATGGAGCAGGAGACCGACAAGGCCAAGCGCGACGCCATGATCAAGGACGCGACGAAGCTGTACGTCGACGACTTCGCCTACGTTCCCCTGCATCAGCAGGCGGTGGTGTGGGCGACCCGCAAGAACGTCGATCTGGTGCAGCCCGCTGACAACAGCTTCCCGCTGCGCTTCGTCACCGTGAAGTAGCGGCGCGGTCGTAGAACCAATCGGCCCCGGTTGCAGGACCTGCAACCGGGGCCGGTTCCGTTTTGGTGCCTTTCCTGCTAGGCCTGCCACCGGATCACGCCAACACATGCTCGCCTTCATCCTCCGACGTATCCTGCAATCGGGCGCCGTGCTGCTGGCGGTCGGTCTGGTTGCGTTTTCGCTGTTCCGCTACGTCGGCGATCCGGTCAACGCGATGGTCGGCCAGGACACCTCGATGGAGGAGCGCGACGCGCTGCGCGAGAAGCTCGGTCTCAACGACCCGGCGCCGGTGCAGTTCTTCCATTTCATCGCTAATGCGGCGCGCGGCAATTTCGGGCTGTCCTACCGAACGTCGGAGCCGGTGGGCCGCCTGATCCTGGAACGGGTGCCGGCGACCCTCGAGCTTTCCTTATGCGCCGCCGTATTCGTGCTGTTCGTCGGCGTGCCGATGGGAGTCTATACCGGCCTCTACCCCAGGCACTGGTCGAGCCGGCTGCTGCAGGCGATCTCGCTGATCGGCATTTCGCTGCCCACGTTCCTTATCGGCATTCTCCTGATCCTGGTGTTCGCCGTGACGCTGCACTGGCTGCCGTCGTTCGGGCGCGGCGACACCGTGAAGGTCGGGTGGTGGGTCACCAATTTCCTGACGGTGTCGGGCCTCAAGGCGCTGATCCTGCCGTCGATCACGCTCGGCCTGTTCCAGCTCACGCTCATCATGCGCCTGGTGCGTTCGGAGATGCTCGAAGTGATGCGCACCGAGTACATCAAGTTCGCGCGCGCGCGTGGCCTGACCGACCGGGCGATCAACTTTGGCCATGCGCTCAAGAACACCCTGGTCCCGGTGATCACCGTCGCCGGCCTCCAGCTCGGCAGCCTGATCGCCTTCGCCGTCGTGACCGAAACGGTGTTCGCGTGGCCGGGCGTCGGGCAGCTCTTCATCCAGTCGGTGCAGTTCTCCGACATCCCGGTGATGGCGGCCTATCTGCTGCTGATCGGTCTGTTCTTCGTGCTGGTCAATCTCATCGTCGATCTCCTCTATTTTGCCGTCGACCCCCGACTGCGCAGCCAGGGTGGCGGCGCGCGCGTGGCGGGACACTGACATGGCGACGGCATCGAGATCGGGCCTTTCGGGCTGGCTGCATCGTGTGTCCGACAGCGATATCTGGTGGAGCTTCAAGTCCTCGCCCATGACGGTGGCGGCGGCGGCGGCCACCTTTCTGATCATCGCCGTGGCATTCCTGTCGCCGATCCTGGCGCCACACACGCCGTTCGATCCGGCCACGCTCAGCCTCAGCGACGGGCTGAAGCCGCCCGTCCTGATATCGCCCGATGGCGACTGGGCCTTCCCGCTGGGGACCGACGACCAGGGGCGCGACGTGCTGTCCTCGATCATGTACGGCACGCGCCTGTCCCTGATCGTCAGTCTCGCCGCCGTGGCGGTGGCGATGGTGCTCGGTATATCGCTCGGCCTGGTCAGCGGCTATTTCGGCGGCGCCATCGACGCGGTGATCATGCGCGTGGCCGACGTCCAGCTCACCTTTCCGGCAATCCTCGTGGCACTTCTCATAGACGGGGTCGTGCGCGGCCTCATCTCGGTGAAGCGGCATGACGAGATCGCGATCTTCGTCGTCGTCGGCGCGATCGGCCTTTCCTTCTGGGTGAGCTACGCCCGCACCGTGCGCGGCTCGGTGATGGTCGAGAAGAACAAGGAATACGTCCAGGCGGCGCGGGTGATCGGCCTGTCGCCGCTGCTGATCATGGTGCGTCACGTTCTGCCCAACGTGACCGGGCCGGTGCTGGTGATCGCCACTCTGAACCTGGGTCTCGCCATCATCACCGAGGCGACCCTGTCGTTCCTGGGAGTCGGCCTGCCGTCGACCGAACCCTCGCTGGGAACGCTGATCCGGCTCGGCAACGAGGTGCTGCAGTCCGGCGACTGGTGGATCACGGTCTTTCCGGGAATCACGCTCGCGGCGCTGGTCCTCGCCGTCAACCTGCTGGGCGACTGGCTGCGCGACGCCCTCAATCCCAAACTGCGATAGTCACGACCGATGGCCGCCGCATCGAACGACCAGCCGCTTCTCGAAGTCCGCAACCTGCGGGTCGAGTTTCCGACGCGCCGGGGCACCTTGCTCGCGGTCGACGACGTTTCGTTCGATATCGCGCCGGGCGAAGTGCTGGGCGTCGTGGGAGAGTCCGGCGCCGGCAAGTCGCTGACCGGCAATGCCATCATCGGGCTGCTCGAGCCGCCGGGCCGCGTCGCGGGCGGCGAGATCCGCCTGGAAGGGCGGCGGATCGACAATCTGCCCTACGAGGAGATGCGCAAGATCCGCGGCGCACGGATCGGCGCGATCTTCCAGGACCCGCTGACCAGCCTCAATCCGCTCTATTCGGTGGGCCGCCAGCTCGTCGAGACGATCCAGACCCATCTGCCGCTCTCGGCCGGCCAGGCCAGGGCGCGGGCGATCGAGCTGCTGAAGGAAGTTGGCATTCCCGGCGCCGAGATGCGCATCGACCACTATCCGCATCAGTTCTCCGGCGGCATGCGCCAGAGGGTCGTGATCGCGCTGGCATTGTGCGCCGGCCCGCGGCTGATCGTGGCGGATGAGCCCACGACTGCGCTCGACGTCTCGATCCAGGCGCAGATCATCGCGCTGCTGAAGCGGCTCTGCCGCGAACACGGCACGGCGGTGATGCTGGTGACCCACGACATGGGCGTGATCGCCGAGACCGCCGACCGGGTCGCGGTGATGTATGCCGGCCGCGTCGCCGAGATCGGCCCCGTGCGCGAGGTCGTGAAGCACGCCAAGCATCCCTACACCAAAGGGCTGATGGGCTCGATCCCGAGTCTCGGCGTGCGCACCGAGAAGCTGACCCAGATCGACGGCGCGATGCCGCGTCTCACGGAAATTCCACCGGGCTGCGCCTTCAATCCGCGCTGCACCTTCAAGGGACAGCGGTGCCTGGTCGAGCGACCGAACCTGATGCCGGCCGGCGCCACGCAGGCGGCCTGCTGGCTGCACGATCGCGGCGGCGTCGGCGCCCCCATCCTCAAGGAGACGGTCGATGCCTGACGGAGGCGCCGATTTTGTCCGCATCGAAGGGCTGAAGCGCTACTTCGACGTCTCCGCGCCCTGGCTGGTGCGCAAGCTCGAAGGCCGGCCGCGCCAGGTCGTGCAGGCAGTCGACGGGATCGACATCGAGATCGCCAAGGGCGAGACCTTCTCGCTGGTCGGCGAGTCGGGCTGCGGCAAGTCTACGGTGGCCCGCCTCGTCGTCGGGCTCTATCCGCCCACGGCCGGCCGCATCGAGTTCGACGGCAACGACATGGCGGGCCGCCACAGCCGGTCGGACATGGCGGCGCTGCGGCGGCGGATGCAGATGATCTTCCAGGATCCGTTCGCCAGCCTCAATCCGCGCTGGCGGGTATTCGACATCATCGCTGAGCCGATCCGCGCCTTCGGCCTATCCACCGGCAAGGCCGACCTCGAGGCCCGGGTCGCGGCACTGCTGCGGCAGGTGAAGCTGAACCCGGCCGACGGCCGCAAGTATCCGCACGAATTCTCGGGTGGCCAGCGCCAGCGCATCTCGATCGCGCGGGCGCTCGCCAGCGAGCCGGAGTTCCTGGTCTGCGACGAGCCGACCTCCGCGCTCGACGTCTCGGTGCAGGCGCAGATTCTGAACCTGATGGTCGACCTGCAGCGCCGGCTGCAGCTCACCTATCTGTTCATCAGCCACAATCTCGCGGTCGTCTATCATATCTCCACGCGGGTCGGCGTGATGTACCTCGGCCGCCTGGTCGAGGTGGCGCCGACCGACACGCTGTTCCGGCGGCCCAAGCACCCCTACACGCGGATGCTGCTCGACACGATCCCCGATCTCGACATGACAGGCCGCCAGCGCAGCCCTGTCGGCGGCGAGGTGCCGAGCCCGATCAATCCGCCCTCCGGCTGCACCTTTCACCCGCGCTGTCCCTTCGCCAACGACCGCTGCAAGAGCGAGCGCCCCAAGGCCCTGCCGATCGAGGGCGGCACGGTGGCCTGCCACGCGATCGAGGAGGGCCGGCTGCCGATCGAGGACCGGAGCTACGCGCTCGGCCCCTGACGCGTCCGGCAAGCCGCTCGGTCAGGCCTGATGTGCGTCGGCGGATGCCGAGTGCGCTTGATCTGTGCCGGGGCTCGCTTACGATCCGGCGCAACAGTTTCAACGGAGATTTCAGGATGCCGGTCATCAACCGCATTGCCTCGTTCCACAAGGACATGACCGCGTGGCGCCACGACATCCACAGCCACCCGGAAACGGCTTTCGAGGAGGTGCGGACGGCCGACGTGGTGGCCGCGAAGCTGGAGAGCTTCGGGATCGAGGTCCATCGCGGCCTGGCCAAGACCGGCGTGGTGGGCGTGCTGCGCTCGGGCACGTCAAACCGCGCGATCGGGCTGCGCGCCGACATGGATGCGCTCGACGTGCACGAGACCAACGAGTTCGATCACAAGTCGACGATCCCGGGAAAGATGCACGCCTGCGGCCATGACGGCCATACCGTGATGCTGCTGGGTGCCGCCAAGTATCTCGCCGAGACGAAGAACTTCGACGGCACGGTCTACTTCATCTTCCAGCCAGCCGAGGAGAACGAGGGCGGCGGGCGTGTGATGGTGGAGGAGGGGCTGTTCGAGAAGTTCCCGGTCGAGGGCGTCTACGGCATGCACAACATCCCGGGCATCCCGGTCGGCCGTTTCGCCGTCCGTCCCGGCCCGATGATGGCTGCCTACGACATCTTCGAGGTGGTGCTGAAGGGAGTTGGCGGACACGGCGCGATGCCGCAGTACACGATCGATCCGGTGGTGGTCGGCGCGCACATCGTGACGGCGCTGCAGTCGATCGTGGCGCGCAACGTTGATCCGATGGATACCGCCGTCGTCTCGACGACGCAGATCCATGCCGGCGACGCGTGGAATGTGATCCCGCAGGAATGCGTGCTGCGCGGCACCGTCCGCACCTTCAAGAAGCCGGTGCAGGACCTGATCGAGAAGAACATCGAGAAGATCTCGCGCAACGTCGCGGCGGGCTTCGGCGCCGAGGTCGTGAAGTGGCGCTACGAGAAGCGCTATCCCGCCACCGTGAACAGCACGCAGGAGACCGAGTTCGCGGCGCATGCCGCCGCCTCGCTGGTCGGGCTGGAGAACGTCAACCGCAACCCGACGCCCGCCATGGGCAGCGAGGACTTCGCCTGGATGCTGCTCGCGAAGCCCGGCTGCTACATCTGGATCGGCAACGGCGACGGCGCCGGAAGCTGCATGGTTCACAACCCGGGCTACGACTTCAACGACGAGATCCTGCCGCTCGGCGCGTCCTACTGGGCGACCCTCGTCGAACAGCAGCTGGCCCGTCAGGCCCTGCCGCAGGCGGCGGAGTAGCCACGATCGACACGCTGGCGTCACCCGGCATCGTGTCGTCCTCCGCGCATCCCTATGCGGGACAACGCATCGGGCTGGCCACCATGCACGAGAAGGAGCGGGCGCTGGGGCCCGCCTTCCGACGCGTGCTGGGCGCCGAGATCGTCGCCGTGCCGGAGCTGGACACCGACACGCTCGGCACCTTTTCCGGTGAGGTGCCGCGGCCGGATGCGCTGGTCGAGACCTCGCTGCTCAAGGCCGAACTCGCCTTCCGGACGATGGACGTCGATTGCGCCGTCGCGAGCGAGGGCAGTTACGGCCCGATCGACCGGGTGCCGCTGATTTCGAGCGGCGTCGAGATCCTGGCCTTCATGGATCGCAAGCGCGGCATCCGGCTGATCGACACCTTTCCGACGCACCATACGAGCTGGCGCCTGTCGCGTTTCCGGGCTGGTGATCCCGCGCGTCTCTCCGTGTTGCGGGCCATGGGCTTCCCGCGCTACGGCGTGTTCGTCGCCTGCAGCAGCGACATGGACCATCCGGTGAAGGGTCTCGCCACCGAGGAAGAGGTGATCGCCACGATGGACCGCGAGGCCGAACGCTCCACGGAGGGGCTGGCGGTCCTCTATTCGGACATGCGCGCGCACCGCAATCCCACCCGCATGAAGGTGCTGCGTGCGGCGGGCTGGCAGCTGGCCAAACGTCTGCAGTGCCTCTGCCCGCAATGCCACGCCCCCGGCTTCGGCCGCATCCAGTCGCGCCGCGGCCTGCCCTGCGAAGCCTGTGGCAACCCCACCCACTGGATCGACTTCGAGATCGACGGCTGCACCGTCTGCGGCCACGCCGAGGCCCGCCCGCGCAAGGACGGGCGGAAGACGGCGCCAAAGCTCTCCTGCAAGAGCTGTCGGAAGCTTGAATAACGTCCGTCGTCCCGAGCGGAGCCGCCCGCAGGGCGGCGCAGTCGAGGGACCTCTTTTCCCGACGAACAGTGCGTTGAGGCGAAGAGAGGTCCCTCGACTTCGCTGCGCTCCGCTC
>JBKBLH010000014.1:0-130386 GCA_046296475.1 Reyranella sp. | reverse complement strand
TCGTGGAGCAGGCGGCCGAGGGCATCGATCTCGTCAATAGCCGCGTGAGCTACGTGCTCGGAGCCAATGTCGAGAAGCTTACGCTGCTGGGCAAGGGCGACCTCGCGGGGACGGGCAACGAACTCGACAATGGCCTGACCGGCAACGACGGAAACAACCTGCTCGATGGCGGGAATGGCAACGACAGGATCAACGGCGGCGGGGGCGACGACACGCTGGTCGGCGGCGAGGGCGACGACATACTGAACGGCGGCGCGGGTGCCGACACGATGTCGGGTGGCACCGATGACGACACCTACTTCGTCGACAGCGTGGGGG
Source organism: Reyranella sp. (assembly GCA_046296475.1). Lineage (GTDB taxonomy): Bacteria > Pseudomonadota > Alphaproteobacteria > Reyranellales > Reyranellaceae > Reyranella. The sequence goes on along the minus strand of JBKBLH010000014.1, from coordinate 130,068 downwards.
ATACGGTTGTCGAGGCCGCGGATGAGGGTACCGATCTCGTCAAGGCGAGGGTGTCCTACGCGCTGGGGGCCAACCTGGAGAACCTCATGTTGCTGGGCGCGGCCAACGTCTCCGGAACGGGCAACGGTCTTGATAACGAGCTGACCGGGAACCAAGGGGACAATGTGCTCGACGGCGGGCTCGGCAACGACGGTTTGTACGGCGAAGCTGGTGACGACACGCTGATCGGCGGCGAGGGCGACGACCTGCTCATGGGCGGCGCCGGCGCCAACACGTTGATCGGCGGGCGGGGCGATGACGTCTACGTGGTCGAAAACTCCGAGGACGTGGTGGTCGAGCTGGACGAAGAGGGCTTCGACCGCGTCATGTCGTGGACATCGTTTGCCATCGACGCCGACGCCGAAATCGAAGTGCTGACGCTCCTGGGCGAAGGCAACAATAACGGAACCGGCAACAGCCTCACCAACGAAATCAACGGAAACGTCGGCAACAACGTGCTGGACGGCGGCGCAGGCGACGATGCTCTGTACGGCGAAGCCGGTGACGATACGCTGATCGGCGGCGAGGGCAACGACACCCTCGTGGGTGGTGCCGGCGCCGACACGATGAGCGGGGGCTTGGGTGACGACGCCTACCTTGTCGAGGATGCCGACGACACGGTGGTCGAGCTGGACGGAGAGGGCTTCGACCACGTCATGTCGTGGACGTCGTTTGCCATCGACGCCGACACCGAAATCGAAGTGCTGACGCTCCTGGGCGAAGGCAACAATGGCGGAACCGGCAACAGCCTCGCCAACGAGATCAACGGAAACGTCGGCAACAACGTGCTGGATGGTGGCGTGGGCGCCGACACGATGCGCGGGGGCTTGGGCAACGATGTTTACATCGTCGACACGATTGGTGATCAGGTGATCGAGGCGATCGGCGAAGGCATCGATCGGGTCGAGAGTTCGGTCAACTACATCCTGACCGCCAATGTCGAGAATCTGACGCTGACCGGAACTGCGAACATCGACGGTATCGGCAATGCGCTCGTCAACACCCTCATTGGCAATGCCGGCAACAACTTCCTCGATGGCGGGGTCGGGGCGGATGCCATGTCGGGCGGCGCGGGCGACGATACCTATTTCGTGGAGAACGTGCTGGACACTGTGACGGAAGCCGCCGGTGCCGGGATCGACACGGTGATTGCCGCTTTGGACTGGACGCTGGGGGCCAACGTCGAGAACCTGGTCCTCGCCGGCACGGCCGACCTCCGTGGCACCGGCCACGACGGCGACAACGTCCTGACCGGCAATGGCGGAAACAACCTGCTGATCGGCGGTGCCGGCAACGACACGATAGACGGCATGGCGGGCGCCGATACGATCGAGGGCGGCACCGGCAACGACACTCTGATGGGCGGCAACGGCGCCGACAGTCTGGACGGCGGCGAGGGCGATGACACCCTGCAGGGCGGCGCCGGGCACGATATGCTCGATGGCGGTGTCGGCGCCGATGCGATGTCGGGCGGCGCCGGCAACGACACCTACGTCGTGGACGACGCATCCGATACGGTCGCGGAGGCCGTGGGAGAGGGTGTCGATACGGTCTTTGCTTCCGTGAGCTACACGCTGGGCGCCAATGTCGAGAACCTCACCCTAACGGGCGACGGCTATATCAACGCGACCGGCAACGACCTCGACAACGTGCTGACCGGCAACGGGCTCAGCAATACGCTCGATGGCGGCCTGGGCGCCGACACGATGGTGGGAGGCATGGGCTCTGACATCTACTACGTCGACGACGTCGGCGACGTGATCGTCGAAGCGTCCGACGACGGGATTGTCGACGACGTCATCAGCACGATCAGCTACGTTCTGGGCGCCAACGTCGAGAACCTCGAGCTGCTGGGCAGCGCGGCGATCGACGCCACCGGAAATTCGCTCAACAACGAGCTGTTCGGCAACAGTGGCGCCAACATCCTCGACGCGGGCGCGGGCAACGACACGCTGAACGGCAGGGGCGGCGACGACACGATGATCGGGGGCATGGGCAACGACATCTACTTCGTCGACACGCCCGGAGATCAGGTGATCGAGGCGGTCGGCCAGGGCATCGACCGGGTCAACAGCGCGATCAGCTACGTCCTGGGCGCCAATGTCGAGAATCTGACGCTGACCGGAAGCGCTGACATCGACGGTACCGGCAATGTGCTGAACAACACTCTCGTCGGCAATGACGGCAACAACGTGCTCGATGGCGGTGCGGGCGCCGATGCGATGTCGGGCGGCATCGGCAACGATACCTACATCGTGGACAACGTGTCGGACACGGTGACGGAAGTCGTTGGTGACGGCATCGACACCGTGATCACACAGGTCGACTGGACGCTGGGCACCCATTTCGAGAACCTGACCATGTCCGGCACGGCCAATCTAAGCGGCACCGGCAACGACCAAGATAACGTCCTGACCGGCAATGACGGAGACAACGTGCTGATCGGCGGCGCCGGCAACGACACGCTCGATGGCGGCATCGGCGTCGATGCCATGTCCGGCGGCGTCGGCAACGACACCTACTTCGTGGACGACGCATCGGATACGGTCGCGGAGGCCGTGGGAGAGGGTGTCGATACGGTCTTTGCTTCCGTGAGCTACACGCTGGGCTCCAATGTCGAGGGCCTCATCCTCACCGGCGACGGCTACATCAACGCGACCGGCAACGACCTGGACAACTTGCTGATTGGCAACGGGCTCAGCAATACGCTCGATGGCGGCCTGGGCGCCGACACGATGGTGGGAGGCATGGGGCAGGACATCTACCACGTCGACAATGTCGGCGATGTGATCGTCGAAGCGCTCGGCGAAGGAATAGACGACGTCATCAGCACGATCAGCTACGTGCTGGGCGCCAACGTCGAGAACCTCGAGTTGCTGGGCAGCGCGGCGATCGACGCCACCGGAAATTCGCTCAACAACGAGCTGTTCGGCAACAGTGGCGCCAACATCCTCGACGCGGGCGATGGCAACGACACGCTGAACGGCAGGGGCGGTGACGACACGATGATCGGGGGCATGGGCAACGACATCTACTTCGTCGACACGCCCGAAGATCAGGTGATCGAGGCGGTCGGCCAGGGCACCGACCGGGTCAACAGCGCGATCAGCTACGTCCTGGGCGCCAATGTCGAAAATCTGACGCTGACCGGAGGCGCTGACATCGACGGTACCGGCAATGTGCTCGACAACATCCTCGTCGGCAACGCCGGCAACAACGTCCTCGATGGCGGTACGGGCGCCGATACGATGTCGGGCGGCATCGGCAACGACACCTACATCGTGGACAACGTGTCGGACACGGTGACTGAAGTCGCCGGTGCGGGAACCGACACGGTGACTTCGTGGGTCGACTGGACGCTGGGCGCCAACGTCGAGAATCTCATCCTGCTGGGCACGGCCGATCAGAGTGGCACCGGCAACGACCACGACAACGTCCTGACCGGCAATGACGGAAGCAACGTGCTGATCGGCGGTGCCGGCAACGACACGCTCGATGGCTCGAGGGGGGCCGATGCGCTCGAGGGCGGCACCGGCAACGACACTCTGATGGGCGGCAACGGCGCCGACACTCTGGACGGCGGCGAGGGCGATGACATGCTGTACGGCGGGCTTGGAACGGACAACCTGACAGGAGGGACAGGCAGCGACAGTTTCGTCTTCGACACGGCCTTCACCGGGACGAACAAGGATACCATCACCGACTTCAACGTCGCCGACGATATCATCATCCTGGACGATGCGATCTTCAGCGCACTGTCGGCCGGCTCGCTCTCCAACGACGCGTTCCGGATCGGTTCGGCAGCGTTGGACGCGGACGACAGGATCGTCTTCAACGCCGGGACCGGTGCCCTGTCCTATGACGCCGACGGCAATGGCAGCGGGCTCGCCGTCCAGTTCGCAACGCTGACGTCGCCGACGGGAACTCTTACGGCGGCCGACTTCCTCGTCGTTTGACGAGGTGCCCGAGAGGCTCGGGCGCTACCGATCGACATTCGAAGTCCGCTGGGGCGATGGCGTACGGGCGATCAGGTCCAGGGCAGTACGCCCACCGCAGCTTCGAACGGCGGATCGGCGCCGAGACGGCCGTTTGCGACGTAGAGAGCCGTGTAGACGCTGCCCGAGGGGCCGATCACGATGGCGACATTTCCGTTGACGTCGCCGCCGGCAACCGACGTGCCGCCATTGTGTTGATAGCGCCTCTGGGCGGCCACCGGCGGAGCCGGCCGCGATGGGATGCCACCGGAAAAGTAGCCGGTCGCGCCGAAGAGCCGGTCTATGCCGGCGGTCGAGACCAGTGGCCGGGCACCCGAGACCTGGGCAACGGGCTCTCTGGTGTAGAGGGCGTGCATCCAGTCGGTGAGCTGGTTGGCGGTGGCGAAGAGGCCGCCGTTGCCCGGCCAGTTGCCGTAGTCGGGGTACTGAGCGCCGCCGGCCCAGTTCGGCGCGGCGCCCTGATAGTAGAGTGCGCCCAAGGCGGGTTCGACGACGCGGCGCCGGATGCGGTTGAAGCGAGGGTCGAGGAACAGGCGTTGCGTGAGGTAGTCGTCGAACCGCATGTCGGTGCAGGCGTCGACGACGGCGGTGAGCAATGTGTAGTTGTGATTGGTGTAGCTGCGGTTGGGCGGTGCGGTGCGGTTGCAGGGCAGGGCGAGCAGTTGCCGCAACTCGGCCCAATAGTCGACCTGCGCGACACCGCCCGCCGGCTCTACCCCGGTACTCGCGATGGCAAAGCTGCTGATGTTGGTGCCATGCCTCAGAAGGTCGCCGATGGTGATGGCGGCGACGCCCGCGCCGATGGTCTGGCCGGCGCCCAGGCGATCGCGGATGAGCGGCAGGAACGGGCTGTCGATGGTCGGCACGGCCCCACCATCGAACACACGGCGTAGCAGTCCCAGATGGCCGGGTGGGATGGCCGGCCGCGGCGAGACCAGGCCGCCGTGCACGAAGTAACTCAGCGCGGCCCTGAGGTCGGGACCGACCTGCTGGGGCCATGCGCCATCGACGAAGCTACGGGCGCGCATACGGTCCGAGAAGAGAGGAGCGAGGACGCGCGGTACTTGGAGGGTGCGCCTGTCGGTCTGAGGCCGACCCGGAATCGAGACACTCAACTGCACGGTGGGCGCGCCGGGCGTGCCGATTGCGGCCACTGCTTCGCGCATCTCGACCCAGTCTTCGAGAAGCGCCACCACCGCCGTGGCGGTGATTGGTTTGGACATGCTGGCAAGGTGGACGATGGTGTCGTTGGTCATGGCGCGCGCCGACACACCGGGCGCCGCGACCCTGGCCAGCCCGCGCGTGGCGTCCGCCCATGGCACGCCGTCCCTACGCACCAGCAGGACGTGGCCCGGGGCGTTGGGCGAGACCAGTGGCCGCAGCGCCTGGTCGGCCACGGCGGACGGCGATCCCGCGGCACCGGCGGGAACAGTCGGTGCCTCGTCGGCCGGGGGAGACAGCGTGGGAGGCAGGACGAACACGGGCGGGGGGAAGGGTGTCGGGGGAACGGCCCGACTGGCGGAGCGGCCATCGAGATCGCTGACGGTCACCTGCAGCGTCGGATTGTCAGCCGGATCGTCGATTCCGAGTAACTTGCGGCGCGGCCTCAGGATCCGGTTGATCCGGCCGTCGGCGCCGGTCTTGCCCAGGGCGTAGCTGCGGCCGCCTTCGGTGGCGCGCACGTCGAGGAAGGCGGCGTGCTGCCCGTTGGCGAATCTCACCTGCAGCACCAGACGAATGTCGGCCATGCTTCTCTCCTTCGAAGAGCGCGCGCGAGCTTAGGCAGCGATCTTCACGATACGGTCCTCCGTCTCCGCCACATCCCGGGCCCCTAACATCGGGGCGCGGCCTCTCTAGCGCGGCAGCTCGTACTTGAGCGTCACCTCGCCCAGCCCTTCGATCCGTCCCGTGGCGGTGCTGCCCGGCGGCACGAACTGACAGGCGACCATGCTGCCCGACGATACGATCATGCCCTTCTTCAGGCGCTTGCCGTGCTCGCCGAGCTTGTTGGCGAGCCACGCCAGCGCATTGTAGCAGTGGCCCAGCACGTCGCCCGAATGGCCCTCGCGCACGACCTTGCCGTCGAAGGAGACGGAGCCCCGGAGGTTGCCGAGATCGAGTTTCGCCCAATTCTTGCTGGGTTTGGCGATGAGCGAGCCGCCATTCCAGCCGGCATCCATGATCAGCGGATTGACGGCGAGCCGGCTGTAGTCGGCGCCGCGATCCTCGATCAACTCGAAGCCGGCGCGGGCCTCGCCGACGTACGGCGCGATCGAGTCACGGTCATAGGGTTTGCCCTTCGGTGCCGGGACGTCGGCGTTGACGAACAGGATGATCTCGAGTTCGGCGCCCAGTCGCGTCCAGCGATCGGCGCGGATCGTCGCCTTGTGCTCGAATACGCGCTTCTTGCGGATCGGACCGTAAGCCGGCCCCTTCAGCCCCGTCTGCGCCAGGATCTGCGGTGACGTCAGCGCGATCTTGTAGCCGACCAGCGGTCCCTGCTTGACGACCTGCTTCTTCAGAAAGGCGTCCTGGACCTTGTAGGCGAGGCGCTCGTCGTCGGTGGCGAACCGTTCGGGCCACCAGCCGACCACGGCCCGCGCCTTGTCGACCTGATGCAGCCACGTGGCTGCCTTGGCGATGCTGAACGTCATTGGAGGCTCCCCCTTGCTTGATTCCTTCAGCGTCGCATAGTGCCACCATGGCGGCGAAAGCGTTGCAGAAATTCGGACCCGTACGCAGCGGTGCGGTCGTCGGTGTGGTGCTTGCTGGCGGCGAGGGGCGGCGCATGGGACCGGGTGCGCTGAAGCCGCTGCGGCTCCTCGCGGGCCGGCCCATGGTGGCGTACGTCGTGGATCGGCTGCGTCCGCAGGTCATGGATCTGGTGGTCGTGGCCAACGATCCGGCGCCCGAGTTCCGCACGCTGGCGGTGCCGGTGATCAGCGACCCGCCCGACATCCAGGAGATGGCCTGGCGCGAGGGACGGCGGCTCGGGCCCCTGGCCGGCATCCTGGCCGGGATGGAATGGGCGCTGGAACAGCATCCGCATTGCGGCTGGATCCTGACAGCCCCCGCCGACGTGCCGTTCCTGCCGCTCGACCTCACCGTCCGGCTGTGCGGGCTGATGCACGTGCCGGAACCGGACGTCCTCATGGTGCGTCACGGCAAGCGCCGCGAACACACGCTTGCGATCTGGTCTGTGAAGCTCGCCCGCGACCTGCGCCGCGCCATCCTCGAAGAGGGCATGCGCCGGGTCGAGACCTTCGCCCAGCGCTATGCCTTCGAGGAACTCGCCTGGCCGGGCAATGCGGCGCCCTTCCTGAACGTCAATACGCCGGCCGAGCTCAGCGAGGCGATGCGTCGTCTGGAGCGAGTTCGATGACGTTGCCGTCGATGACGACCTTGCCGGCATTCTCGAAGTTCACGGTGATGCGGTGGCCGACCATCGACTGGATCTGGCCGAGGCCCCAGTCCGGCCGGCCGGGATGGCGCACGAAGTCGCCGGGGCTCAGGGCGCCATTGCCGGGCCTGTCGAACAAGTTTCCGTTACTCCGCCACTGTGGCTACGTTGTCGGAGCGGGGCCGACGCCCTGCTGCCGCAATCTGCAGTATAGACTGGGCGCCGTCATTCAATGGAGGACACAATGAACTCGACCCGCCTCGCCATCGCCTCGGCTCTCGCCGCCGCGCTCGCGCTGCCGGCCGCTACCACCCAGGCGCAAGGCAACCTGGAGAAGTGCTACGGCATCGCGAAGGCCGGCAAGAACGACTGCCAGACGGCGAAGTCGTCCTGCGCGGGCACGTCGAAGAAGGATGGACAGGCCGACGCCTGGATCTCCGTTCCAAAGGGCGCCTGCGAGAAGATCGTCGGCGGCAAGCTCACCGCCAGCTGAGCATGGAGCCGGTCGCGGGCATCGGGCTGCGTTCGCCGCATCTGGCGGAGATCGCGCGCGAACGGCCGGCGACCGGCTTTCTCGAGATCCATGCGGAGAACTATCTGGCGCACTCGCCGGCCCTCGGCACCGTCGAGCGCCTGCGCGAGGACTATGAATTCTCCGTTCACGCCGTCGGCCTGTCGCTCGGCTCGGTGGACGGGCTGGACGAGGCACATCTCGACCGCGTCGCGTCACTGATCCGGCGGCTCGAACCCGCACTCGTATCCGATCATCTCGCCTGGAGTGTTGCGGGCGGCCGCTATTTCAACGATCTGCTGCCGTTGCCCTACACCGAAGAGGCGCTCGGCGTGGTCGAGCGCAACGTCCACCGGCTGCAGGAGCGGCTCGGACGGCAGGTTCTGGTCGAGAACCCGTCCTGCTATCTGGCGTTCGCGCACTCTACATTGTCCGAACCCGAGTTCCTGGCCGAGCTGGTTCGCCGGACCGGCTGCGGGGTGCTGCTGGACGCCAACAACGTCGTGGTCACGGCACACAATCTGCGCCTCGATACCGCCGCCTGGCTGCGGGAGCTGCCGCCGGCGGCGATCGGGCAATATCACCTCGCCGGCCATGCCGTGAACGATGCGGACGGGGAGCCGATCCTGATCGACGATCATGGCAGCCGGATCGGTGAGGGTGTGTGGAGCCTGTTCGGCGAGATCGTGCGGCGCTATGGGCCCCGCCCGACACTCGTCGAATGGGACACCGATCTTCCGACGCTCGGGGTGCTGCTCGAGGAGGCGCGGCAGGCGGGCAGAATGCTCGGTGTCGACGCCGGCACAGATGCGCGCGCTGCGTGATCTCCAGGCGGCATTCGCCGCGCACCTGTCGGGCGGGGACCTGCCCGAACTCGCCGGGACCGTCGTGGGCGATACGATCTCCGCCGCGGCCCGCCTGCGCGTCCATCGCCATCACGTTCGGCACAGCCTGGTGGGTGCGCTCGCATCGACCTTTCCCACCGTGCAGGCGATCGTCGGGGAGACGTTCTTCCGGACCATGGCGGAGGGGTTCATCCGGGGAGATCTGCCGGGCCAGCCGGTGCTGGCCGAGTATGGGGCGGGCTTTGCGGCCTTCGTGTCGGACTATGGACCGGCGGCGACGTTGCCCTACCTCGCCGACATGGCCAGACTGGATTGGGCTCTCAATCTGGCTCTGCATGCGCCGCCGGGCGACAGGCTCGCCGCTTCCCATCTCGTCGACCTGCCCGCCGAACGCCTGTTCGACCTCAAGCCTGCCCTGGCCACCGGGTCGATCCTTCTTAGCTCGCCGTTCCCGATCGACTGCATCTGGCTTGCCGCACAGCCGGGTGCCACGGTCGGGGCGGTTTCACTCGACGAAGGGCCGGCATGCGTGCTGGTTATGCGCCGGCCCGATGATGCCGCCTTCGCGAGCCTCGCGCCTTCGGAAGCGGCGTTCGTGGCGGCACTGGCCGAGGGCGGCACCTTGGGAGAGGCGGCAGAGGCTGCAGTCTCCGTCGACCCGGCCTTCGACCTGTCCACCGGCTTCGCCAGGTTCCTGTCGCTGGAGGTTTTTGCTGCGCTGCAGCATCCGGGCTGATCAACAGCGCGATTGGCCGCTAAAATCGAGCATTGTTACAGTCGCTGTAATTGCTGCACCGCACGGCTGATTCGGGCTGCGGCGCTGAAACGTTCTTGCTCCGCGAAAGCCCGTCCCTATACTCCGCGCGCTTCGAAAAGGGTCGGCCCTTCCCGGGCAGACCGTCGTGGCTTCGAGTGGAGTTGCCGACGATGTCGATTACGTTGCCGCAGAATTATCGGCCGACAGAACGTGAAGCTTTCATGAATCCGATGCAGCAGGAGTACTTCCGGCAGAAGCTGCTGAAATGGAAGGACGAACTGATCGAGGAGTCCAACCAGACGCTCCAGAACATGCAGGAAGAGAGCCTGGCGCAACCCGATCTGGCCGATCGCGCCACCGCCGAGACCGACCGCTCGCTGGAGCTGAGAACCAGGGATCGGTTTCGCAAGCTGATCTCGAAGATCGATCAGGCGATCAAGTCGATCGAGGAAGGGACCTACGGCTATTGCGAGGAAACCGGCGAGCCGATCTCGCTGAAGCGCCTCGAGGCCCGGCCGATCGCAACCCTGTCGGTCGAGGCGCAGGAGCGCCACGAACGCATGGAGCGCACCCGCCGCGACGAAGGCAACGACTGAGGAACAAAAAGGCCCGCATGAAGCGGGCCTTTTCTTTCTCGGGTGGGATATTCAGGCCTTCGCTTCCGCCTGCATGGCTTGGCGGTTGAGCGCGCGGCCAGCCTGGCCGCCGCCGGGCTTGCCGTCGCGCCAGGCGAAGGCACCATTGCAGATCACCGTGTCGATGCCCCTGGCCGGTGCGATCGGCTTTTCGAACGTGGCCGTGTCGATCACAGTCGCCGGATCGAAGATGCAGAGATCGGCGTAGTAACCGGTCTTCACCTCGCCGCGCTTGGCCAGGTGGAAACGCTGCGCCGAATAGGACGTCATGCGGCGCACCGCGTCTTCGAGCGGGAACAGCCCGAGGTCGCGCGAATAGTGGCCGAGCACCCGCGGAAAGGTGCCCCACAGGCGCGGATGGGGATGGGCATCGAAGGGGATGCCGTCCGAGCCGATCATGGCGCCGGGATGGGACATCGCGGCCTGCACGTCCTTCTCGTACATCATGAAGTAGATGGCGCCGGCCGGCTGGATGCGGTCGGCGGCTTCCTTCATCGAACAGCCCATCTCCTGGGCGATCTCCCTGAGGTCGCGACCGCTCATGCCCGGGACCTTGTCGGACCAGGTGATCAGCACCTTGTCGGCGCGATCCAACATGTCGCTGCGCAGGATCGTCGAGCCGGCGACGTAAGGGTAGACGTCGAAGGAGATCTGCTGCTTCTTCATGGCCTCCTCGAAGTGCGGCAGCGTTTCCTTCATGCGGCCGAAATTGGAGCGGCCGGAGCACTTGTGATGCGAGACGATGATCTCGGCGCCGACGCGGCGGCCGATCTCGAACGTTTCGTCCATCGCCTTCAGGATATGGTCGCCCTCGTCGCGCATGTGGGCGGTGTAGACGCCGCCCCATTTGCCGAGCGGCGCGGCCACTTCCGCGACCTCGTCGGTCGAGGCGTGGCTGGAGACGGCGTAGAACAGGCCGCTCGACATGCCGATCGCGCCCTGTTCGAGGCTCTGGTCGAGCAACTCGCGCATCTGCTTGATCTCCGCGCCGGTGGCGACGCGGTTGAGGTCGTCACCCATCGTGTTGATGCGCAGCGTGCCGTGACCGATCAGGAAGGCGCCGTTGATGGCGGGCCTGGCCGCCTCCACCTTGCTTGCGAAGTCGGCGAAGCTCTTCGAGAGATTCTCCTTCTTCTTGATGATCAGCGACATCCAGTGGCCGACATCCGGCCGGACGTAGGGCGCGGCGGAGACGCCGCAATTGCCGCACACCACCGTCGTGACGCCTTGGCTTGCCTTCATCGCCATGGTCGGATTGTCGATCAGCGCCGTGTCGTCATGCGTGTGCACGTCGATGAAGCCCGGTGCCACGACCTTGCCTGCGGCGTCGACTTCGTTGTCGCCGCGCAGCGTGCCCGGCGCCTCGATTGCGGCGATGCGGTCGCCCTTCACCGCGACGTCCGCGGCGAACAGCTTCTTGCCCGTTCCGTCGGCCACCTGGCCGTTGCGGATGACGATATCGTAAGTGGCCATGGGGGCTCCTAGGCTTCGTTGCGGCCGAGCCGCATGTCGAGGTCGAATGGGTAGAGCGGCCGCTTGACCCGCTCATACTTGAAGAGCTTGAGGTCGGAGGCGGTGCAGCCGTCACCGTCGCACATCACGATGTGCTTGGCGATCGGTTCGAAGCCGGCCCGGAAATGCTGGCGCGACTTGATGAGGACGTACTTCTTGCGCCGGGGATCGATGCCGCAATGCGTGAACACGCCGAGATCGTAGGGCTCGGCGCGCTTCTCCGACACGACGATCTGCATCTTGCCGGTGTCGAGCACGGCGGTGCGGCCCATGCGCACCGTGGTGCCGGTCGCCATCGGGCCGGTCACGGTGAACTGGCCATCGGTGATGGCCTTGACCTTGCCGGTGACCTTGAGCGGCTTGCCCTTGAGGCCCATGGCCGGCATGTCGATCTTGCCCCCCAGTTCAAGCGTCACCTCGGCGCCGACGCCGGCCTTGATCATCTGCTCGACGCAGGCCGGGTCGCAGATCGGGCCGGCGCAGGCGTCATCGAGTTCCTGCTTCATGGCTTCCTCGATGACGCTCATAACGTCCTGAGTGCCGCCCGAGGCGGTGTTGTCGCCGTGGTCGGCCATGACGACGGGATACTCGGTGTAACCCTTGGCGCGCCCGACCTGGACCGACAGCGGCTCGGGATGGAACAGGAAACCCTCGCGCTTCTCCCATGCCGTATCGAGGATGCGGTTGAGCAGGATCTCGCCCTCGGCCGTCCGCTTGTCGCAGACGATGACCGAGGAGAGAGCGAGGTGGGGGATGTCAGCCTGCGGGAAGCCGCCGAACACCGAAGCATTCAGAACCTCACCGGTGTCCTCGGCCTGGTTGGCCATGCCCATCAAGGTCTTCATCGGTTCGCGCGACGGCGTGTGAACCAGCGAGCTGCTCATGATCGGGCGGTTGCCCCAGACCATCTTCGGCTCGACCTCGCCGGCCAGGGTCCGGATCAGCGTCCGGCCGGCGCGGCGGGCCGTGTCAGCCATGTCGATATGGGGGTAGGTGCGATAACCCGCCATGATCGTGGCGCCGTTCACCATGGCGTCGGTCATCTGGGTGTGGAAATCGAGCGCCACGGCGATCGGCACGTCCGGCGCGATGCTGCGGATCCGGTTCAGCAGCTCGCCTTCGCCGTCGTCGTAGTGTTCGGCAACCATGGCGCCGTGCAGGGCCAGCAGGACCGCGTCACAGCCCTTCTTGATTTCGTCGACGATAGCCGTGGTCATCTGCTCGTATGCCGCTTTCGTGACCAGGCCCGACGGATGGGCAGAAGCGGCCATCGGCACGGTGAACTCGGCGCCGGCCTTGCGGGCCACCTCGATGAAGCCCCCCAAAGAGGTGTTGGTGCCCTCCGCCTCCTTGATGGCGCCGGGGCCACTCAGCGCGCCCGCGCGGGCAAACGACTCGATGGGGGTGGGCAGCGGCGAGAACGTATTGGTCTCGTGCATCATCATCGCGACTACGAACTTCTTGGCCAACAAACCCTCCATCCAAGGTCTTAAGTCTTTGAACACCCTATAGAATCCCGACCTCGCGCGTTTGCTGAAGCAATGCTGCCGGTGCAAAGCTGCCTCGCACTATTATTGTGCGTTGCAGAAACGCAACACCTCGGGTCAGACATCAACGAAGGCTAAATATGTGAATTCAGGGCTCTTTTTCGCTCTTGCATTCTCTTCGCAGGTGCACCATTCTTTGGGGGCAGCAAACGCTACCTCGGTAGCCTCTTTGTTTGCTGTATGCCCGTCTTGGGCGTTTCCTCCCTAAACTCGGGCCGTGCTTGTCACGGCCCCTTTTTTTGCCCGAAGACCTGATCCTCGAGGATTATTCGGCGGCCAGGGGGCGGGACGGCTGCAGTATCTGCTGGGCCTGTAGGCCCATTTCCTCCAGCAAACCGGTGATCAGGCGGGCGAAGACGCCCACGGTAGGAAGCCTCTCATGGCGGCCTTCGTCCATATAGAGCGCCCGGTTGATCTCGATCTGCAGGGTATGGCGGGCCAGCGCCGGTCTGCCGTAGCGCTGCGTCGTGAAGCCCCCAGCGTAGGGCTGGTTGCGCAGAACGCGCAGCCCACGTGCGCGAAACCAGCGCTCTGCGGCCATGGTGAATTCCGGCGCGCAGGATTCCCCATGATTGTCGCCCAGCACGATGTCGACCCGCTGGTCGCGGTCGCGTGAGCCCAGGGTGGAGGCCGAGGAGGGCATCGAATGGGCATCGATCAGCAGCGCGCCGCCAAAGCTGCTGTAGGTGTGCTCGACCAGCAGGGACAGCCTCTGGTGATAGGGCCGCCAGCAGGTTTCGAGCCGCTGCTCGATCGTGTCGGCGGGCACGCGGCCGCGGTAGATCGCCTCGCCGCTGGCGGCCACGCGCGGGATCATGCCGAGACCGGCGGCCACCCGGGTGGTGCGATGGTTCAGCGGCCGCGGCAGCGGGCCCTCGAACATGCCCGGATCGAGCTCGTAGGGTTCGCGGTTGGCATCGACGTAGGAGCGGGGAAAGCGGGCGGCCAGCAAGGGAATGCCGAGCGAGGGCGCGGCGGCGAAAAGTTCGTCGACGAAGGCGTCTTCCGCCCGGCGAAGCGCCGCCAGCGAAACCGCCGCCTGTTCCAGAAAGGCCGCGGGGTAGATCGAGCCGCTGTGCGGCGAGGCCACGACCAACGGAACCGTCTGGTGCGCCGGCAACCGGCAATCCAGGGCCTCGTGATCGGGCAGGACCGGAAGGAAATCCATCCCATGCTCATAGCGGGTGTGACAGGGCACGTCACGCTCGCGCTCTTGCCAATCCGTTTGCGGCAATGTAGACGACCGGGCTTCCGCGTTACCGGTTGGTTTTCGGACCCCGGCGACAGCAGGTGATGGGCGCGTAGCTCAGCGGTAGAGCACTGTCTTGACATGGCAGTGGCCACAGGTTCGATCCCTGTCGCGCCCACCATCGCCTTCTCTCCAGCACCCCTTGATCGAAAACGATCGCCGAGGCACCAGTAGGGAATGGCTGGAGTCCCGATGTCCGATTTCTTCTCCCTGTATTCCCATGAGTTCGTGCGCGTGGCCTGCTGCGTGCCGCGCACCCGCGTGGCCGATGCGACCTACAATCTTGCCGAGACGCTGAAGCTTGCAGCCCAGGGCGACGCGGTCCGGGCGACGGTGATGGTCTTTCCCGAGCTGGGACTCTCCTCCTATGCCATCGAGGACCTCTTGCTGCAGGACGCGCTGCTCGACGAAGTCGAGGAGTCGATCGCAAGCGTCGTCGCAGCGTCGGCCGATCTCTTTCCCGTCCTGATCGTCGGGGCGCCGCTGCGCGTCTCGAACCGCCTCTACAATACGGCCGTCGTCATCCATCGCGGCAAGGTGCTGGGCGTGGTGCCCAAGACCTTCCTGCCGAACTATCGCGAGTTCTACGAGAAGCGCCATTTCATCTCCGGCGCCAACGTCATCTGCCAGGAGTTCGAGCTCGCGGGGCAGATCGTGCCCTTCGGTACCGACCTGCTCTTCAAGGCGACCGGTGTCGATCTCACCTTCCATGTCGAGATCTGCGAGGACGTCTGGGTGCCGATCCCGCCGTCCAGCCATGCGGCGCTGGCCGGGGCCGAGCTTCTGGTCAACCTGTCGGCCAGCAACATCACCATCGGCAAGGCCGAGGCGCGGCGGCTGCTGTGCGGCAGCCAGTCGATGCGGGCGGTCGCGGCCTACGCCTACTCGGCGTCGGGCCCGGGCGAATCGACAACCGATCTCGCCTGGGACGGCCATGCTGCGATCTACGAGCTGGGCGACCAGCTGGTCGAATCCTCGCGCTTCGAGACGGACTCCACGATGATCCAGGCCGATGTCGACGTCGGTCGCATCCGCCAGGAGCGTCTGCGTTACAATGGCTTCGCCGACTGCGCGCTGCAGGAGCAGGAGAGGGTCGCCCGCTTCCGGCAGGTGAGGTTCGCCTTCGATCCGCCGACCGACAGCGTCGCCCTCGACCGCGCCATCGAGCGCTTCCCGTACGTGCCCTCGGATCCCGCCAAGCTGCGCGACAATTGCTACGAGGCCTACAACATCCAGGTGCAGGGCCTGGCGCAGCGCCTGCGGTCGAGCCGCACGGAGAATGCCGTCATTGGCGTGTCGGGAGGCCTCGATTCGACCCATGCGCTGATCGTCGCCTGCCGCGCGATGGACCAGCTGGGCTTGAGCCGCAAGAACATTCTCGCCTACACGATGCCGGGCTTCGGCACCTCCGACAAGACCTACACCAATGCCTGGCGGCTGATGAAGGCGCTGGGAGTCACCGCGGCGGAAATCGACATCAAGCCGGCGGCGACGCAGATGCTGGCCGACATCGGCCACCCCTTCGGAAAGGGCGAGAAGGTCTACGACGTGACCTTCGAGAACGTGCAGGCGGGCCTGCGGACCGATTATCTGTTCCGCTTGGCCAACCAGCAGCGCGGCATGGTGGTCGGCACCGGCGATCTCTCCGAACTGGGGCTGGGCTGGTGCACCTACGGGGTGGGCGATCACATGTCCCACTACAATCCCAACGGCTCGGTCTCGAAGACCCTGATCCAGCATCTGATCCGCTTCGTCGCCGCCTCCGGCGACGTGAGCAGGGAGACGGCGGAGATCCTGCACGACATCCTGAACACCGAGATCTCGCCCGAGCTCATTCCGGCCGGCGAGAAGGGCGTGGTGCAGGCGACCGAGAGCTTCGTCGGTCCGTATGCCCTGCAGGATTTCAATCTCTTTTACCTGACACGGCTCGGCTACCGGCCGTCGAAGATCGCCTTCCTCGCCTGGAATGCCTGGCACGATATCGAGAAGGGCGCCTGGCCGGCCAACCTGCCGGACGGAACGCGCCGCGCCTACACGCTGGAGGAGATCCGCGGCTGGCTCGCCCTGTTCCTGCGGCGCTTCTTCACCAACCAGTTCAAGCGCTCGGCGCTGCCCAACGGCCCGAAGATCTCGTCCGGCGGTTCGCTCTCGCCTCGTGGCGACTGGCGCGCGCCGTCCGACGGCAGTCCGGACGTCTGGCTCGAGGAGATGAAGGCCATCCCGGAGGCCGGCAAAAAATAGCGGCCGCGATTTCACGCGGCGGGCTGGCCGTCGTTTGCGCGTTGCAGCCAAAATGCTACTGACGCTCGAAGGAAGCGCGTAGGAGGGTTCGATGCCGCTCGAGATCAAGAGGACGGTCCAGCAGATGGTCGACGAGGCGAACAGCCAGATCGAGACGATGTCGCTTGAAGAGGCGATGAAGATCCACGGCCAGCCGGGAGTCACCTTCATCGACATCCGCGATCCGCGCGAACTGTGGCGCGACGGGACCATTCCCGGCGCCATCAACGTGACCCGCGGCATGCTGGAAATGTGGATCGATCCCAAGAGCCCGTATGCCAAGGACTACTTCCAGACCGGCAACAAGTTCGTGTTCTTCTGCGCCGGCGCCTGGCGCTCGGCCCTGTCGACCAAGACGGCGCAGGACATGGGCCTCACACCGGTCGCCCATTTCGAGGGCGGCTTCGGCGCCTGGAAGAAGGCCGGTGGCCCGGTGGAGACGGTCGAGCCAAAAAAGTAGGGCGCGCCCGTGAGCGCCGAGCGGCCGCCCTCTGGTCAACCAATCGTCCCGCAGCCGGTGATCGACGACATACCGGACTTCACGTCGATCCCGGCCTATATCGCGCGGCACGCAGAGAGCCATCCGGACAAGCCGGCGGTGAAGTGCGACGGCACGGTGCGGAACTGGCGAGCGTTCGACGGGCGCATCAACCGCATCGCCCGGCGGCTCTCGGAGATGGGCCTGGGGCGCGGCGACAAGATCGCGATCCTCGCCGCCAATTCGATCGAGTATCTCGAGACCTTCATGGGTGGGCTGCGGGCCGGCGTCTGCGTCGTGCCGCTCTCGACGATGGCCGCCGCCGATGCGCTCGAAAAGATGCTCGACGATTGCGACGCGAAAGCGCTGTTCCTGTCCGACCAGTACCGGGCGCTGGTTGAGCCCTACGAGGGACGCCTCTCCAAGCTGGTGGCCGGAGGCCGCATCGCCTACGACTTCGCCCGCCCGGGCTGGCAGGATTTCGAGGCCTGGTTGGCACCGGCGAGCGATGCGCCGTTCGAGGTCGAGATCGGCCCGCTGGACGATTTCAACATCATCTACAGTTCCGGGACGACCGGCCTGCCCAAAGGCATCCTTCATTCCCACGCGCTGCGCAGCCAGCTGCCCGTGCGTTTCCCGGCCTTCGACTACGGGCCGGACACGATCTCGCTGGTCTCGACGCCGCTCTATTCCAACACCACGCTGGTCGCTCTGCTGGCAACGGTCGGCGTCGGCGGCACGTCGATCCTGATGCGCAAGTCGGACGTGGTGAAGTTCCTCGAACTGGCGCAGGCCGAGCGGGTGACGCATGCCATGCTGGTGCCGGTCCAGTACCAGCGCATCCTCGCCCATCCCGATTTCGACAGGTACGACCTCGAGTCCTTCAAGGCCAAGCTCTCGACCAGCGCGCCGCTGCGCGCGCAGGTGAAGGCGGATTGCCTCGCGCGCTGGCCCGGCCGGCTGATCGAGATCTACGGCCTCACCGAGGGCGGCGGGAGCTGCATGCTCGAAGCCAACCTGCATCCCGACAAGCTCCATACGGTCGGCACGCCGGGTTTCGGCGTCGAACTGAAGATCCTCGACGAGCAGGGCCGGGAGTTGCCGCAGGGCGAAGTCGGCGAAATCGCCGGTCGCGCGGAGATGATGATGAAGGGCTACTACAAGCAGGACGACAAGACGCGCGAACTGTTCTGGCACGACGCCGACGGCCGCCTGTTCTTCAAGTCTGGCGACATGGGCAAGCTCGACGAGGACGGGTTCCTGATCCTGCTCGATCGCAAGAAGGACATGATCATCTCCGGTGGCTTCAACGTCTATGCCGCCGACATCGAGGTGCTGCTGCTGAAGCATCCCGACGTGATCGACGTGGCCGTGATCGGCGTGCCGAGCGATCAATGGGGCGAATCTCCGATGGCGCTCTGCGTGCGCCGCGCCGGCGCGACGCCGAGCGAGGAGGCCGTGCGCGACTGGGCGAACGGCCAGCTCAGCAAGACGCAGCGCCTCGTCGCCGTCGAGTTCCGCGACTCGCTTCCTCGCAGCACCATCGGCAAGATCATGAAGCGCGAGTTGCGCGCTCCCTATTGGGAAGGCCGGACGGCGAAGATCTGATGGCCAGGATTAGAGGATCAGCATGACCGAACCGACACTCCGCTCCACCCATCTCTTCACGCTGACCCTCCAGGTCGACCCGAACTTCACGGATGTCGGCGAGACGCCCTATGGTCGGCGCCGCATCGCCACGGTCACCGGTGGCACGTTCGAGGGCGAGGAACTGCGCGGCATCGTGCTGCCCACTCCGGCCGGTGACTGGCTGCTGCAGCGCCGCGACGGCATCCTCCAACTCGACGTGCGGCTCACGCTCAAGACCGACGACGGACACCTGGTCTACATGAGCTACCGCGGCATGCGGCATGGCCCGGCCTGGGTGATCGAGAAGCTCAACAAGGGCGAGAAGGTCGATCCCAGCCAGTATTACTTCCGCGCCACGCCGTGGTTCGAGACGGCGTCGGAGAAGTACCGCTTCCTCAACCGCATCGTCTGCGTCTCGACCGGCCGCCGCGATCCCACCGGCCCGGTCTACGAGGTCTTCCAGATTCTTTGATCCAATGAGCGACTAACCTTTTGCCGCCGCGATCTTCTCCAGCACCGGGAGGATGTATTCACGGAACTTCGCCGGGTTTTCGCTCATCGGGAAGTGGCCCAGTTCCTTCATGACCTGCACCTGCGCGCCTGGGATCTGGGCAGCCGTGCGCAGCGTGTCCTCGGCGGTGCAGGAGAAATCGTATTCGCCGGTCAGCAGGTAGAGCGGGCAGACATCGGTGTCGATCGACTTAACCTTCTCGCGCAGGTCGCCGTCGACCCGATAGAAGTAGAGATCGCCCTTGAAGATGCCGGGGCCGCCCTGCATGTACATCCACAGCGTCTCGTGACGACTGACCGGAGGACTCTGCGGCGCGATCAGGCCCGAGATCAGCGCGGCGCAGACCTCGCCGCCATGCACGTCGGGACGATGCAGCCACGCCGTGTCGTACCAGGGCTGCTGGAAGTCCGCGGCCTCCAGTGCCACCAGGGCGCGAAACTCGGCAGCGTGCGCGATCGCGAGATTGAGCACGATGCGGCCGCCGATCGAGCAGCCCATCACCACAGGCCGGTCGAGTTCCAGGGCCTGGCAGAAGGCGCGGATGGCGGCGGTGTAGGAGGCGGTGGTCAGCCGGTACTCGGTCTTCTCCCAGCCGTCGGGCGGCGTCGACTTGCCGTGCCAGGGCATGTCGAACGCGATAACGCGGAAGCGGTTCGTGACCTCGGGATCGGCCAGAAGATGGCGGAACTGGCGTCCGTCGGCGCCCGCGGTATGGAGGCAGACCAGCGGAATGCCCTGTCCGGCTTCCTCGAAGTAGACGCGATGCGGCGTGCCGTCGATGTCGAGCCGCACGTAGCGGCCGACCATGGGGTCGAGGGCGGGGGCCATGTCAGTGTGCCTCCCGCAGACGGCGGGGCAGGGCCAGCAGGTCCTTGAAATACTGCAGATTCTGCAGCAGAGGCCGCAGGTCGCCTTCGAACGAGGCGGCACCGCGCTTGGTCAGGGCGAACAGGTCGTGCCAGCCAGGCTCGGGTATTTCCATCCAGTGACGGTGCCACGCCTCGTCCGTGCCGCGCACGGTGAAGACCGTGGAGCGCATCAACCTCGGGCCGCGATCGAAGGCCGCGAGGGCGCCCTGGGCGAGCGTCAGGTGGAAGGGCTCGCTGCCGATGTCGATCCTGCAGTCCACGTCGAGCCAGCGGCCACGCCGCAGCAGGTCGGCATCGTCGGAGAGGAGATCGGGCAGCTTCGCGAAACGATCCGCAGGCGTCATTCCTGCAGTATGTACTCGATCGTCGACCCGTCGGAAGCCTTGAATGCGGCCTTCACCCAGCGGCCTCGATCGTCGAACCACTGGTCCATCACGACGTCGCCGCTGTAGGAATAGCGCGTGGCCTCCAGGGTGCCGGTTGCCGTTCTGACGGTTTCGCGGCCCCGCGGCGTGATCTGGACCTTCGCGAGGGCGCCGTTCTGGCTGTTCAGGATCGCCGACTGCTTGACCTGGTTCAGGTTCCAGTGGGTCGACGGCATGACGCCCGGTGGAAGCGTCGCCTGCCGGGCCGTGCCATGCTGGAACCCGACATCGCTGGCGGTGATCTTCGGCGCGCTGCCGCCATCGCGCACGACCGCGACGCCGCCAGCCTCCTGCCGGGCCTTTACGGCATACTTGGTGCCGTTGTCGTCGGTCTGGGTCGAGATCGATTCGAAGGTGTTGCCGTTCCACACCTCCTGGCCGCGGTGCAGGTAGCGATACATGGTGAGGCCGAGCACCTTGACCGAGAAATCGATCGAGGTCGTGACGACCTTCTTGTCGCCGTTCTGCTGGAACGTGAGCGTGTGGGTGCCGATGCGCTCGCCGTTGCGGAAAGCGGCGAAAACATGGCTTTGCCCGTAAGGCAGGTCCTGGGCTGCCAGCGCCCCCACGGAGCTGCAGCATCCCACGGTCATCAATACCAGTAGCAGACGTCGCATCATGTGTTGGCTCCTGTGTCCATTATACGCCCGAAGGAGCCCCCGGATCAGCCCCCTCAGACGACCCTGTCGGCCCGGAGCCTCGCGATGTCATCGGCCCCGTAGCCCAGCTCCTGCAGGATCTGGTCCGTATGCTCGCCCAGGGTCGGCGCGCGGCGCCGGATGGTGAGGGGGGTCCGGGAGAGCTTCACCGGTTCCTGCAGCACCGGCACGGCCATTTTTGCGCCGGGATAGTCCATCGGGTGGAAGAAGCCGGCTTCCTGCACATGCCTGTCGTCGAGCGCCTGCTGGGGCGTGTAGACCGGGCCGGCCGGAATGCGGTTGGCCTCGAGGGCGGCCAACGCCTCCGCGACGGTGCGGCTGTCGCACCATTTCTGCATGATCGCCGACAGCGCCTCGCCATTGTCGCCGCGGGCCAGATCGTCCTTGAAGCGCGGGTCGGCGGCGAGGCTCTCGTCGCCCATCAGCCGGCACCAGCGCACGAACAGCGGCTGGCCGATCGTCATGGCGTAGATCCAGCCGTCCTTGCACTTGAACGTATCGGACGGGCCGGCCGTGAAGCCGCGGTTGAGCGTGGCGATGCGGTTGAGGTTGAGCATCGCCTGCTCGATCAGGTGCCCGTTGGTGATGTTGATGGCGGTGCGCAGCAGGGCGGTCTCGACCTTCTGGCCCTTGCCGCTCTTCGAACGTTCCATGAGGGCGGCGAGTACGCCCACCGTGTTGAGCAGTGCGGTGCCGAAATCGACGAACGGGGCGTTCATGCGGGTCGGCGTCTCGCCGTCGCCGGACAGGAACATGGCGCCGGACATCGCCTGGCCGATCGTGTCGAACCCGACGCGGGTCTTGTAGGGGCCTTCCGAGCCGAAAGTAGAGGTGGTGGCCAGGATGATGCGGGGATTGATCGCGGAGAGGCTCTCGTAGTCGATGCCCATCTTCTGCAGGTCTTCATAGGGCAGGTTGGCGATCACCACGTCGGACGCCGCCACCAGCTTCTTCACGATCTCGCGGCCCTCGGGCTTCATCGGGTTGAGGGTGAGGCCGAGCTTGTTGCGGCCCATCTGGAGGAACATCGAGCCTTCGCCGCCCTCGACGACCGGTGTCACCCAACGGTCCTCGCTGCCCTCGAGCTTCTCGACGCGGATCACATCGGCGCCGAGATCGGCCAGCATCGTGCCGCAGAACGGACCCGCGATGTAACGGCCGAAGTCGAGTACGCGGATGCCTTCGAGAACGCCTGACATATGCTCTGCCTCCCTTGCGCCGGCCTCGACGGGCCGGCTGACGGAGCATTAGCAGAGGTCGCGGACCGGTTCTAATCGAAGAAGGTGTTGGGCTTCAGGAAGACCGCGAGCATGAGGCAGCCTTCGTCGGTCCAGGCGTCGTGGCGGCTGCCGGCTCGCCGCCAGACGTAATTGCCGGCAGTGCAGACGCCGGCGTGATCGGCGAACGATCCCTCGAGCACGTAGGTCTGCTCGATGGCGACATGCTCGTGCGCCGGCAGGCGGGCGCCCGGTGCCCAGCGCATCAGGACGGTCGAGAGGCCGGTCTCCTTCTGCTCCATCAGGATCTTCCACTCGACCCCGGGGAATCGGGTCTGCTGCCAGGGCACGGCCTTGACGTCGACGTAGGTGGAGTCCGGGGCCATCCCGGCCAGCGTCTCGGCGTTCATGCGGCGGCCCTGCGGCGCGCAGCCTTCAGCGTGCCGCCGCGCATAACGTGGCCGGGCAGGGGGCGGCCGACGATCTCCTCGGCGAGCTTCGCGACCTCGATCAGGCGCTCGATGTCGAGCCCGGTCTCAACGCCCATCTCCTCGCACATGAAGGCGAAGTCCTCGGTGCAGATGTTTCCGGCCGCGCCGTCGGTGGCAGCGAACGGGCAGCCGCCCAGACCGGCGACCGAGGCGTCGAATTTGGTAACGCCCATGCGCAGTCCGGCGTAGGCCGCGGCCGCACCGGTGCCGCGGGTGTCGTGGAGATGCAGGGCGATCTCGAGGTCCGGCCACTTCGAGCGGATCGCGCCGATCAGCCGTTCGACCGAAGCGGGCGTGGCCCAGCCCATCGCGTCGGTGAGCTTGACGCCCTTCAGCGTGAATCCGGCCAGCTCGGCCTCGTCGAGGGCCAGCTGTACCCTCTGCAGGATCAGCTCGGTCGAGAGTTCGCCTTCGTAGTTGCAGCCGAAGGCGCCCAGGATGACGCCCCATTCGACCGGCATGCCGCGATCCTTGAAGGTCTTGAGCGACATGCGTTGCTCGACCATCGCATCGGGTACCGACTTGCCGATGTTCTTGCGGGAGAAGGTGTCGGAGGCGGTTACGCGGACGCTGCCGTCGACATGCAGCGGGCCCCGAAGCGCGCGCTCGAGGCCCTGCTGGTTCAGCCACAACGCGCTGTACTGCACGCCGGGCTTGCGATCGATCTTGGAAGCCACTTCCTCGGCGTCGGCCATGGTCGGCACGCGCCTCGGATTGACGTAGGAAACGCAGGCGATGCGCTTCAGCCCGGTGTCCGCCAGCGCCTCGATGAGACGGACCTTGTCGGCCACCGGGATATTCTTCTTCTCCGACTGGAAGCCCTCGCGAGGGCCTTCCTCGTCAATGGTCACCCGCTTGGGCAAGTCGGACATTTCCACCTCCGGAAACTGGAGGAGGGCGTCAGCCCTCCTCTTCCACGAACGCTTCCTTGCGCGCCTTCTTGAAGCTCGGCAAGGCCATCAGCAGCAGCAGCAAGGCTGTCGTGATGAGCAGGCCGAGGCTGATCGGCCGCTCCAGGAAGACCATGGCATTGCCACGCGACAGCAGCATGGCACGCCTGAAATATTCTTCCATCTGCGGTCCCAGGACGAGGCCCAGGAGGAAGGGTGCGCCCTCGCAACCCAGCTTCACGAACACGTAGCCGAGGATACCGAAGACGGCGACCTGCATGACGTGGAACGTGCTGTTCTGCAGGCTATACGCGCCGATGCAGCAGAACAGCAGGATGGCCGGCGCCAGGAAGCGGTACGGCACGGTCAGCAGTTTGACCCAGATGCCGATCATCGGCAGGTTGATGATGACCAGCATGGCGTTGCCGATCCACATCGAGGCGATCATGCCCCAGAACAGGTCGGGCTTCTTGGTCATGACCTCGGGGCCCGGCTGAATGCCCTGGATGATCATGGCGCCGACCATCAGCGCCATGACGGCGTTGGACGGAATGCCGAGGGTCAGCATCGGGATGAACGAGGTCTGCGCCGCAGCATTGTTTGCCGATTCCGGCGCCGCGACGCCTTCGACAGCACCCTTGCCGAACTTGCCGGGGTCCCGCGAGATCTTCTTCTCGAGCGTATAGGACGAGAAGGCGCCCAGTGTCGGGCCGCCGCCGGGCAGCACGCCGAGCGCGGCGCCGAGGAAGGTGCCGCGTATCGCAGCCGGAATGGCTCGCCGGACTTCTTCCATGGTCGGCCACAGCGACGTCACCTTGATGGTGCCGCCGGTTCGGGTGAGGCGGCGTTCGAGGTTCACGACGATTTCGGCGATGCCGAAGATGCCCATCGCGATCGGTGCAAAGTCGATGCCGTCGCTCAGTTCCGGCATGTCCAGCGTGAAGCGCTGGGCGCCGGTGTTGACGTCGGTGCCGACCAGGCCGAACAGGAGGCCAAGGAAGATCATGGCAATGGCCTTGATCACCGAGCCGCTGGCCAGGATGACCGCCGCCACGAGGCCGAGAGCCATCAGCGAGCAATAGTCGGCCGGGCCGAATTTCTGCGCCATCCGGGTCAACGGTTCCGCGAACATCACGATGATCAGCGTGCCGACCGTACCCGCGAAGAACGAGCCGACCGCGGAGATCGAAAGCGCCGCGCCCGCACGCCCGTTTCGGGCCATCTGGTAGCCATCCAAGCAGGTCACGACCGAGGCCGATTCGCCCGGCAGGTTCACCAGGATCGAGGTGGTCGAGCCGCCGTAGGAGGCCCCGTAGTAGATGCCGGCCAGCATGATCAGTGAGGCGGTCGGCGGCAGGTGGAAGGTGATGGGCAGCAGCATGGCGATGGTCGCCACGGGGCCGATTCCGGGCAGGACGCCGATCAGCGTGCCGAGAAGACAGCCCAGCAGGGCATAAGCCAGGTTCTGGAACGAAAAGGCGACGCTGAAGCCTAGCGCGAGATTGTCGAGCAGATCCATCTCACCAGACTCCGCGCAGGATGTAGATATTCATGCTCAACCCGACCTTGAAGACGAGCGTGCAGAGCACCGACAGCACGACGATGTTGCCGATCACCTCCAACAGCTTGAATTCCTCCCCGGCCAGCGACGCGATCATGACCAGCACGACCAGCGCAGGGATGAGCCCGGCCCGCTCGAAGAGAAGCGCAAAGCAGACGATGCCGATGGTCACCAGGGTGATCGGCTTCCACTTCAGCCTCTCGACGGGCTCGCTGCCGCTCACGAGGGCGACGATGCAGACCAGCAGGCCCAATCCGCAGAGGATGAGCGACAGCATTCTCGGGACGTAACCGGGTCCCATGCGGACGGGCGTGCCGAGCGCGAGCTTCTGTCCAAAATACAGCGCGAGCAGCCCGAAGCCGATGAACATCAGCCCGGACAAAAAGTCCTTGCTCAGGAATCGATTCAACGATGCCTCCCCCAGATACGCGTAGCCTTCAATGTGTTGTTGGGTCCGAACCCCGAGACCGCCAACAGCTAAACACAATTCGGCCGCTTTGCCCAAGTGCCAAGTGCAATACAAGTGCTAAGTGCACTATCTCAGCAGCAGACGGAGTGCGATTACGGCCAGGCAAAAGGCGAACAAGCGCCGCAGCAGGGACACTGGCACCTTTGCTGACCATCGTGCCGCGATCGGCGCGACAAAGAGCGCAGGCAGCGACAGGGTCGCAACGCAAAACATCGCGACATCGCCTAGCGCGTCGGCGGGACGGCCGGGCATGTCGCGGTCCATTTGCAGGAAGACGAGCGTGGCGGGCACGGCGATGATCAGGTTGAACAGCGCGCCGGCCCCGATCGCGCGCTTGATGGAAAATGAGAACAACGTCAGCACGGGTGTGCTCAACGTTCCACCGCCGACACCGACGGCCGCCGCGAGTCCGCCGACCATCGCGGGCGAGAGTTGCGACAGCAAGCCCGTCGGTTGCGATTGCCCAATAATGAGGCGGTCGCCTACCGCCATCTTGAGCGCGAGCGCAGCCGCGACCAGGGCGAACACCGTTGTCAGAACCCGCGTGGGCGCGAACGGGCCCACCGCCAGCCCGACGATCGCGCCTGCCATCAGGGCCGGCAACCAGGCCCGCACCAGCTCGCGGTCGATCGTTCCAGCGCGCCAGTGGGCCGCCGCTGCCGTAATCGACGCCACCAGGATGCTCGCCTGGGCCGTGCCCACCGCAAGAGGCACGGCTTGAGCTTCCGCGACGCCTTGGAACTCGAATATTTCCAAGAGGATAGGAACGGCGACGACGCCACCTCCGACGCCCAGGAGGCCAGCGAGAAGTCCGATTAGGATACCCGTCGTCAACAGCGCCACCCAGGCAGCCGGCGGATAGGTAGCAAGCAGCGATTCCACGCGTCGATGTCCCCGTTGGTCGATATTGCATGCGTCCCGGCGGACGAGCAAACTCCCGGCCAATGTGAACGGCCGTTCAGGAGGTTTGCGCGTGTCACGGCGAGGAGACGACTATATCGGCACGATGCCGGTGCAGGAAAAGCATCGCTTCGACGAGCAGTCGCTCGGCCGCTTCATGTCCGCCCATGTGGACGGGTTCACACCTCCGGTTCGAGTGGAGCAGTTCAGGGGCGGGCAGTCGAACCCGACCTATCGCTTGACCGACGGCGCCGGGCGCCGGTACGTGCTGCGCCGCAAGCCGCCGGGCAAGCTCTTGCCCTCCGCTCATGCGGTCGACCGGGAGTTCCGGGTGATCTCGGCGCTCAATCGCACCGACGTGCCGACTCCGCGGGCCTATGCCCTCAGCGAGGACGAGAGCGTCGTCGGCACGCCCTTCTACATAATGGAATACTGCGACGGTCGCGTCCTGTGGGATCCGCTGCTGCCGGACGTGCCGAAAGAGGGGCGGCGGGATATTTACCGGGCCAAGTTCGAGGCGCTCGCGCGACTTCACCGGGTGGACTACGCCGCCCTGGGGCTTGCCGATTTCGGGCGTCCCGGCAGCTACGTTGCCCGGCAGATCTCGCGCTGGGGCAAACAGTACAAGGCGTCGGAGACCGAGAAGATCGAGTCGATGGACCGCCTTTTCGAATGGCTGCCGGCCAACCTGCCCGCGAACGACGAGACGGTTCTGGTCCACGGCGACTATCGCCTCGACAACATGATCTTCCACGCGACCGAGCCGCGGGTGCTGGGCATCATCGACTGGGAAATCTCGACGTTGGGCGATCCGCTGGCCGAGCTTTCCTATCTCTGCATGCTGTGGCGCACCCCGAAGGACTGGGGTGGGCTGTTGGGCCACGATCTCGACCAGCTCGGCCTGCCGACAGAGGCAGAGATGGTGGACTACTACAGCACCCTGTCGAAGCGGAGCGTGCCTGAGCCGTCACTCTGGGAATTCTACATGGCCTACAACCTGTTCCGGGTGTCCTGCATACGCCAGGGCGTCTATGCCCGGTCGCTCGACGGCACGGCTTCCAATGTGCGCGCCGCCGACTCCGGCAAGCTGGTGAGGCCTGCGGCGGACCTCGCCTGGGAGATCGTCGCCAACATGTCCGGAGCCTCCCGATGAGCAAGCGCAAGACCGTCGTTGCCGGCGAGGGGGCGACCGCGGCCGTCGCGGAACGCGACGCGCGGCCGCCGGTCGAGGCGATCCGCGCCGCGGCCTTCGCCCAGTTCGCCGAGCGGGGTTACCCGGTCGTCACGGTCCGCGACATCATGAAGGCCTGCGGGCTGACCCAGGGCGCCCTCTACAACCATTTCAAGTCGAAGGACGAGTTGCTGCACGACATCATCGCCTCGACCCAGGGCGAACTGGAGCGGCAGTGCCAGCAGGCCGTCGCCGGTGCCGGCGGCGATCCGCGCGCCGAACTCGCGGCCTTCGTGCGGGTCTATGTCATCCGGCATTGCCGGCTGCGCATAGAGGCGCTGGTCGCCAATCGGGAAATCGGCTGGCTGGATTCGGTGCGCGTGGCCGACATCCGGCGCAGCCGGCGCGCCATCCGCGACATCGTCGTGACGATCCTCCAGCATGGCGTCGACAAAGGCGTGTTCGATCCCCCGCGTGTCGACGGAAAGCACGATCTCAAGGCGATGGCCATGGCGCTGCTCGATCAGTGCACCCACGTCTCCATGTGGTACGGTCCGGGCGGCGACCTCACCGAGGAGCAGATGGCGAAGCTCTATACCGACATGTCCCTGCGCATGGTGGGCGCCACGCCGCTATCGGCATGATTCTTCCGGAGTTGCTCGGCATGTGGATTCGCCTCCCGGCCCTGGCTGCGTTGCTGGCGTCGCTGATCGCCTGCACTCCCGACTCTGGCGTGGCGCCGCCATCGGGTCGCAGCACGGCGATGGCGCCCGCGTCCGTCGACGTGCCGGCAGGACGGTGGCATGCCGTGCTGATCGCCGGCGACAACAACAGCCCGTCCTTCGACAACGGCATCGATGCGCTGCGCGACAAGCTGGTCGCACGCGGCGTGCGGGACATCCGCATCCTCACCTCCGACCCCCGGCGCAATCCGTCGGCCGAGGTCGCCAGCGCGGCCAATGTCTCCAGCGCGTTGCGCAACGCCGGCGGGGCGGAGGCTTGCCTCGCCTTCATCACCAGCCACGGCACCGAGGCCGGCGCGGTGCTGCGCCAGGCCAAGGGCTTCGTCGGGCCGGGCGCCCTCGACAATGCCCTGGATGCGGGCTGCGGCACGCTGCCGACGGTCGTGATCGTCTCGGCCTGCCACAGCGGCGTCTTTCTGACGCCGGGGATGCGGCAGCCCAACCGGGTGGTGCTGACGGCGGCGGCGGCCGACCGTGTCAGCTTCGGCTGCGGCGCGGGCGACCGCTTCACCTATTACGACCAGTGCATGCTGCAGCAGTTCGACGCCGCCTCGACCTGGGGCGAGCTTGCCCAGGCCACGCGCGCCTGCGTCCAGAACCTGGAGAAGAGCATGGGCATCCGAACGCCCTCGCAGCCGCAGATCTTCGTCGGATCGGCGGTGGCCAATCTCAGGCTGCCCGGTCGGTAGGGGCTTCCTCGGAAGGTTCAGCCTTCGGGTGACGGGATATTGCTCGGCCGGAACGCCCGCCTGGTCTTCAGGTGGGGGCTCGGCTGAGGTGCCGGGGCCATTCGAAGCAGTTTTTCGGCGACGCGCTGTCGAAATCCGACGGGGCCGACGCACATACTCCCGAGCGGCCATCGTCGCTCGGTCGGAGATGCGTCTCCTTCCTGATCCGAGAGGAATGTTCCGATGCAATACATGCTGCTGTTCAACGAAACGGCCGAGGAACTCGGCAAGCGCAACGATCCGGCGAAGGCGGAGGCCTACTGGGGCGGCTGGACCGCCTACATGCAGGCCATTGCGCAAAGCGGCGCGATGGTAAGTGGCAATGGCCTGCAGCCACCCGATGTCAGCACCACGATCCGGGTCGAGAACGGCAATCGCCACGTCGTCGACGGTCCCTTTGCCGATACCAAGGAGATCCTCGGGGGCTACGTGATCCTCGAAGTCGCCGATCTCGACGCGGCGCTCGAATGGGCCGCGCGTGCGCCGTGTGTATCGGCCGGGTCCGTCGAGATCCGTCCCGTGATGCTGCCGCCGGAAGCGTGATGGAACGGGAGCGCCGCACCGCCGCCCGCGAAGCGGAGGCCGCGGCGCGATCTTCCTACGGCAAGCTGGTCGCGATGCTCGCGTCGCGAACGCGCGACATCGCGGCCGCCGAGGACGCATTGGCCGATGCTTTCGCCGCCGCGCTGACACAGTGGCCCCGCGACGGCATACCCGCCAATCCGGTCGGCTGGCTCATGACGGTGGCGCGCCGCAGCTTCGGGCGCGCGGCGGGGCGACGCCGGACGGCGGCGGCGGCAGAGAGCGTGCTTCGGATGCTGGATGAGGAACGCGACGAGGCTCGTCCCGCTGTCTTCGGGGACGACCGCCTGGCGCTCATGTTCGTTTGCGCCCACCCCGCGATTGACGGCGAGGCGCAGGCGCCCCTCATGTTGCAGACCGTCCTCGGACTCGACGCGGATCGGATCGCGGCGAGCTTCCTCGTGTCGGGGGCCACGATGGGCCAACGGCTCGTGCGGGCCAAACGCAAGATCCGCGATGCCGGGATCGCCTTTGCCATTCCCGATCCCGGCGATGCGCCGGCACGCCTCGGTGCGGTGCTTTCCGCCATCTATGCCGCTTATGGCACCGCCTGGGAGGATGTGACGGGAGCCGACGGCAAGCTTCGAGACCTGGCGGACGAAGCGATCTGGCTCGCCCGGTTGCTGCATCAGCTGCTTCCGGACGACCCCGAGGTCATGGGTCTGCTCTCGCTGATGCTCCACTGTCAGGCGCGGGGCGCCGCCCGCCGCTCCGCGGATGGCGCCTTCGTGCCGCTCCAGGCGCAGGACGCGACGCTGTGGGCCGGAAGCATGATGGCAGAGGCCGAGGCCCACCTCCGGTCCGCTGCCCGCAAGTCCGCGCCGGGCCGGTTCCAGACAGAAGCCGCGATCCAGTCGCTACATGCACACCAACGGATGACGGGGGAGCGCTTCGCCGAGCCGCTCGTCCGCCTCTACGACGTTCTGGCCCGGTTCGCGCCGACCACCGGAGTGCTGGTCGCCCGCGCGGTCGCTCATGCCGAGTTCGGCGATCTGGCGGCCGCGCTGGCGCAACTCGACCGGATTTCGAACGTGGATCGCTATCAGCCCTACTGGGCGGCGCGCGCCCGCGTCTCGTGGCTGTCGGATGACGAGGAAGCGGCCTGGACCTCGGCAAGACATGCGGCCGGCCTCACCAACGACGCCGGCGTGCGGGCCTTCCTGCTCGCCGGCGGCTTTCGGGGCAGTGGCCGCTGAAGAACCGGGATTCCGGCTCTCGGGCAGCGCTGCTGGCTATCTGCCGATGACGGCGGTGAAGTCGCACGTCACATGGTGCGGGCTGTCGCCGGAGAGCTGAAGCGTGTGGCGGGCGGGGCGCGATGCCTCGTCGGGAAACATCTTCACCCACTCGTCGTTCAGCGCCGCGCGTCCGGTCGATGGCTGCTTCATCCAGAAATTGATCTTGATGATGTCGTCGGGCGTGCCGCCGGCCGCCTCGATGCAGAGCCTGATGTGCCTGAAAATGTTCGTGACCTGCGCCGCGAGGTCGGGCGGAACGTTCTTCGTGCCCGGCTCGGTGCCGTTCATGATGCTCGACATCACGATGTTGCCGATGCGGCTGGCATTTGGAATCGGGTTCTGGTGGCTGTAGCCCGGATAGTTGATGCTCTTGCGGTTCGCCATCGTCTCTCTCCCCCTCTAGAGTCGTGCCAATGCCATGTCGCGCAGGCGGGCCCGCTGGATCTTGAAGCCGTTGGGCGAAGGCGTCTTCGGAAAATCGTCGATCGCGAAGACGCGGACCGGCACCTTGTAGTTGGCAAGGCCGCGTCGGCAGTGAGCGATGGCCGCGGCCTCGTCCAGGGTTGTGCCGCTCGCGAGGATCACGAAGGCCACTGCGCGCACGCCCTCGGGGCGCGGGACGGCGATGGCCTGGCAACCGGCGATGCCCGGCAGCTTCTGCAGATGGGTCTCGATCTCCAGCGGGTTCACGAGAAAGCCCGAGAGCCGCAGCACGTCCCCCATGCGGCTGAGGAAGGTGAAGCCACCATGCTCGTCGAGCTCCGCGAGATCTCCGGTGCGGACATAGCCATCGGCAGTCACCGTTTCCGCCGTCGCCGCCTCGTTTCCGTAGTAGCCGGCCATCAACGAGGGTCCCGCGCACTCCAGCGCTCCCGGTTGTCCGACGCCCAGCAGTTCGCCGGTTTCCGGATCGCGGACGCGCACATGAGCGAGCGGCGAGGTCGGAATGCCACCGGCCTTCCTGCGGCGCGCCAACTCCGAATCGACGGGCTGCATCGCGTACAGAGCCTGCACCTCGCTCATTCCATAGAGTCCGCAGAGAAGCAGGCCGCGCCGTTCCGCGGTTTCCGCGATGTGGTCGAGCGCGGCATTGAAGGCGGCGTAGCCGGCCCATTTCACCGACGGGAAGGGGCGATCGCCCGGCACCGCTTCGAGGAGGCGGGCGTACATGTCGTCGCTGCCGAACAGGGTTGTGGGGCGATGGCGTGCGATCAGGCGCGCGATCTCGTCGATCTCGTAGGACTCGACCAGCACGCAGCACCTGCCGGCCGCGAGCGTCGCCATGGTCTGATCGAAGCCATAGACGCCGCACAGGGGCAGGATCGACAGCGACAGCGTGTCGGGCGCCGTGAAGCCGAACGCGCGCGCGACCTGTTGAGCGTGGCTTGCGATGGCGCCCTGGCGATGCAGGACGAACTTGGGCGCGCTCGTAGTCCCCGAGGTCGTGAAGATGTTGCAGGGCGCGCTTGCCCTCGCATTGTTCAGGCCGAGCCGCGGGCGCGTGAGCAGGCGTTCGAAGGGCACGCGCCGTAGCCGTTCGATGGCCGGCGGGATCGAGGGGGGCTCGTCGCCCACGGTGACGATGGCCGCCAGCCTGTCGAGAGCCTCGGGTTCGATGTCGGCCAGGATCGAGAGGAAGTCGATGCGCCGGAACCCGGGTGCGCAGGCCAGCACCTTGGCTCCGGACCGGTCGACGATGTCGGCGACCTCGACGGCGCGATAGCGTGTGTTCACCGCGACCGCGATGGCGCCGAGGCGGATGCAGGCGAGATAGAGGATGGGATAGGCTGGCGCGTTGGGCAGCCACAGCGCCACCCGGTCGCCCGGACCCACGCCCAGGTCGGCAAGTCCCTGGGCGGCGCGTCTCGCGCTCTCCGTCAATTCGAAGAAGGAGATCGTCCGGTCGCCGTGCAGGAGGGCCGGCGCTTCGGGCGTTTGCTCTGCGATGTCGGCGACGAGCTTCCAGACATCGGTGGCGGGCTGGGCGAGTGGCATGCGGGGCGGAGACTAACCGAAGACGGTGTCATCTCAAGCCCATTGCCTTGACCCGGCACGACGCTTGCGTGACGCTGCGTGTTTGGGGATTGGGGGTCGTGATGTTCCGTCGAAGCCTTCTTGCCGCTCCGTTCGTCCTTGCCGCCGCGTCGGCGCGCGCCCAGCAATGGGTGCCGAAGCAACCGATAAAGATCCTGGTGGGCTATGCGCCCGGCGGCACCGCCGACATGGCGGCGCGTATCGCGGCGGAAACCATCCAACGGCAGCACGGCTACACGGTGATCGTCGACAACAAGACGGGTGCCGGGGGCTTCATTGCCCTCAAGGCCGTGGCCCAGGCACCGGCCGACGGGTACACGGTCGGCATCGGCATCATGGGCCAGCTCGCGGTCGGCTCCGTGGTGCCGGGCTCGCAGATCCCGCTCGATCTCGACAAGGAGCTGACGCCGATCTGCAACCTGGTCGGCGTACCGATGGCGCTGATCGTGCGCATGGACGCACCTTTCAAGACGATCCCGGAATTCGTTGCCTATGCGAAGGCCAATCCCGGCAAGGTGAGCTACGCCTCGACGGGCCTCGGCTCGACCAACCAGCTCGGCGCCGAATTCCTGGCGGCCGAGGCGGGCGGCCTGAAGCTGATCCACGTTCCCTATCGCGGCGGCGCGCCGGCCATCGCGGACGTCGCGGCCGGCAATGTCGACATGTTCTTCGGCAACGTGTCGGAGCTGATCGGCCAGGCGCGCGGCGGCAAGGTGCGGGTGCTGGCGCTGGCCTCGTCCAGGCCCTCCGCGCTGGCGCCGGACTTGCCGCTGCTCACCAAGGACATCCCGGCGCTGGACATCAACAACTGGTTCGGGCTGGTGGGACCCGCGGCCTTGCCGGCCGACATCAAGGCGGCGCTCGCCAATCTGTTCATCGGAGCGATCTCGGACCCGAAGAATGCCGAAACGCTGGCCAAGCAGGGACTCGAGCCGATAGGCCAGGGGCCCGAGGCCTTTGCCGCCTACATCGTGAAGGACCGCGAGCGGTGGGCGAGGGTCGCCAAGCAGGGCAATGTGAAGGCCCAATAGCAAAGGAACAGTAATGAGTGCGCCGCTTTCCCTCGGGATCGACATCGGGGGAACCTTCACCGACCTCGTCATTCACGATCCACGTACCGGGCGCGCCGTCATCTGGAAGGAGAGCACGACACCGGACGATCCGGCCCGGGGGGCGCTCGAAGGCACGCGGCGCGTCCTGGAGAAGGCCGGCGCCCGGCCGCAGGAGATCGGCCGCGTCGTCCACGCCACCACGCTGTTCACCAACGCGCTGATCGAGCGCAAGGGCGCGAAGACCGGCCTGCTCACCACGGCGGGCTTCGGCGACGTGCTGGAGATCGCGCGCGAGCGCAAGTACGAGCTCTACGACCTCTTCATCGAGATGCCGAAGCCGCTGGTGCAGCGCGCCTGGCGTCGCGAGGCGAGGGAGCGGCTGGGGCCGGACGGCAGCGTCGAGATCGCGCTGGACGTCGATGCGGCGCTGGCCGAGGTGGCCGACCTCGTGGAGCAGGGCGTGGAGAGCCTCGCGATCTGCTTCCTGCATTCCTATGCCAATGCCGCACACGAACGGAAGATCGGCGCGGCGGTGGCCGAGCGCTTCCAGAACCTGTCGATTTCGCTGTCGTCCGACATCGCGCCGGAGATCCGCGAGTACCTGCGCGCCAGCACGACCGTGGCCAACGCCTATGTGCGGCCGCTGGCGGAGATCTATCTCGAACGTCTCGAGCAGGCGCTGCGGGCCGAGGGGATTCCGGGCGGGCTGTTCCTCATGCTGTCGAACGGTGGCCTCACCCATGTCAGCGAGGCCAAGCGCGCACCGGTGCAGTTGCTGGAAAGCGGACCCGCGGCCGGCGCCCTCGCTGGCGCCTGGTTCGGGCGCAATGCCGGCCTCGAACGCGTGCTGGCCTTCGACATGGGCGGGACGACCGCCAAGCTGGCGCTGGTCGACGACGGCGAGCCGCTGGTGGCCTGGGGCTTCGAGGCGGCGCGCGAGAAGCGCTTCCTGCGCGGCTCGGGGCTGCCGATCCAGATAGCCACCGTCGAGCTGATCGAGATCGGTGCGGGCGGCGGCTCGATCGCTCACAAGAGCGATCTCGGCACGCTCAACGTCGGGCCGGAGAGCAGCGGCGCCCAGCCTGGACCGGCTTGTTACGGGCGCGGCGGCACCGAAGCCACGGTGACCGATGCCGACCTCACCCTGGGCTATCTCAACGCCGACTTCTTCCTGGGCGGTGCCATGAAGATCGACGCGGTGGCGACCAACGCCGCGTTCGACAAACTGGCAGGCACCCTGGGGGTCGAGGCGGGCCGCGCGGCGTTCGGCGTGCATGACGTCGTGAACGAGAACATGGCCGGCGCGGCAAGGGTGGCCATCGCCGAGCGCGGGCGCGTGCCCTCGGAATATGCGTTGCTGGCGACCGGTGGGGCAGGGCCGGTCCATGCCTGGCACGTGGCGCGCAAGCTCGGCGTCAGCCGTGTCGTCTGTCCGCCAGGCGCGGGCGCGGGCAGCACCATCGGTATGCTGATGGCACCGGCGCGCGTCGATCGCGTCGCGAGCTTCACGACGCCGTTGGCCGGCGCCGACCTCGCTGCAGCCGGGCGCATCTTCGCCGGCCTCGAAAAGGAGTCGCTCGACGTGCTGCGCCTGACCGGCGCCGACATCGAGGGCCGAACCGTCCGCCATCTCGCCGATATGCGCTACATCGGGCAGGGCAGCGAGATCACCGTCGTGCTGCCGGAGGACCTGACGGAGGGCGCCGTGAAGATTGCCTTCGAGGCGGCCTACAAGGCGTTGTTCGCCCGCACGCCGCCGGGAGCGGCCATCCAGTTCGTGGCGCTGCGCCTCTCGGTCAGCGCGCCGATGCCGGGCACCGGTGGCAAGCTCGAACTGCCACGCCATGCTTCGGCTGCCGCGCTCAAGGGCACCCGGCCGGTGTTCTTCCCCGACGAAGGCAAGACACTTCCGACGCGGGTCTGGGACCGCTACGCGCTCGAACCCGGTGTCAGCATCGACGGGCCGGCGGTCTTCGAGGAGAACGAGAGCACTTTCATCGTCGGTCCCAATTCGAAGGCGCGACTGCTCGCCGACGGCTCCATCCTGGCGGAGGCAATCTGATGTCACGCACTTTCGATGCCATCGAACTGGAACTGCTCTGGCGCCGGCTGATCTCGTTGGTCGACGAGGCGGCGGCGGCGATGGTGCGTACCTCGTTCTCGACCCTGGTGCGGGAGAGCTACGACTTCTCCTGCGTCGTTACCGATGCGTCGGGCCAGTCGCTGGTACAGGCAAGCGAGAGCATCCCGAGTTTCATCGGCACCCTGCCCGAGACAGTGAAGCACTTCCTGCGGCACTTCCCGGAGGACCAGCTCGCGCCGGGCGACGTGTTGATCACCAACGACATCTGGCTGGGCACCGGCCATCTCCCCGACGTGACCTTGGCCAAGCCGATCTTCCGCAACGGCAAGCTGATCGCCTTCAGCGCCACCACGGCGCACGTGCCCGACATCGGCGGCAAGATCCGCAGCCCCGAGCCGCGCGAGGTCTTCGAGGAGGGGCTGCAGATCCCGCCGATGAAGATGATGGCGGCCGGCAAGACCGACGAGACGCTGGTCGCGCTGATCCGCAAGAACGTGCGCACGCCCGACCAGACGATGGGCGACCTCTACGCCCAGATCGTGGCGCTCGACCTGATGGAAGATCGTCTGCTGGTCCTGATGGAGAATTACGGACTGCCCGATCTCACCGATCTCGCCCGCGAGATCCAGGGCCGCTGCGAGGCGGCGATGCGCGCGGCGATCCGCGAGCTGCCCGACGGCACCTATCGCAGCGAACTCAAGACCGACGGCATCATGGACAAGCCCATCACCATCAGGATGGCGCTCACCGTCAAGGGCGACGAGATCCTGATCGACTTCGCCGGCACCGATGCCCAGGTCGACCGGGCGATCAACTGCGCCATGTGCTACACGAACGCGATGTGCATGTATGGAGTCAAGGTCTGTACGAACTCCAACCTGCCCAACAACGAAGGCGCGTGGCGGCCGATCACGCTCACTGCGCCGCCGGGCTGCATCGTCAACCCGCAGTTCCCCGCACCGGGCGGCTCGCGCATGCTGATCGGCCACTACATCCCGATGCTGGTGTTCGGCTGCCTGGGCCAGATCGTGCCGGAGCGGGTGATGGCGGCCTGCGGCTCGCCGATGTGGGGCATGAACCAGTCGGGCGTACGGGAGGGCGGCAAGCCCTACGCCAACATGTTCTTCTACAATGGCGGCATGGGCGGCAACACGCAGCGCGACGGCGTCACCTGTCTCTCGTGGCCGTCCAACGTCAGCTCGACCTCGATCGAGATCAGCGAGCACATCGCGCCGCTGCGCTTCCATCACAAGAAGCTGCGCCCTGACTCGGGGGGTGCCGGCCGTCATCGCGGCGGGCTGGGACAGGAGATCCTGATCGAGAGCCGCAGCGAGACTCCCATCGCCGTTTCGTTCCTCGCCGAGCGCACGATCTTTCCCGCCTTCGGCATCGAGGGCGGCAGGGATGGCGCGCCCGGCGAACTGCGCATCAACGGCGAGAAGACCGATCCCAAGCGACAGTATGTGCTGAACAAGGGCGATACGGTCTCGCTGGGCACGCCGGGCGGCGGCGGCCATGGCGATCCGAAGCTGCGTTCGGCGGCCGCGCTCGCGGCCGACGTGGCGGCGGGCTACGTTACCCAAGTGTCGGACTATCAGGGCGACGACTGAGCGGCTGCTGCCGGGAAATTCATGGCATCGCGCCCGCCAGGCGGGATAACGTGCGGGTCGCTTCGAGATGCTTGAGGAAACGCCATGAAGATCGCCTATTCCGCCGCCAGCCCC
Source organism: Reyranella sp. (assembly GCA_046296475.1). Lineage (GTDB taxonomy): Bacteria > Pseudomonadota > Alphaproteobacteria > Reyranellales > Reyranellaceae > Reyranella. The sequence goes on along the minus strand of JBKBLH010000014.1, from coordinate 91,844 downwards.
TATGTCCGCAAGGTGATGGCCTGCGCCATCGCGCGCGGGCTCAACGACAAGATCGAGCGCTGGAAGGTGGGCACGACCGACCCGGCGCTGCTGCCGGTCAATCCGCTTTCCAAAGTGCCGACCCTGATCACCGATGACGGCACGTCGATCTACGACAGCCCGGTGATCTGCGAGTATCTCGACAGTATCGGAGATGCGCCCAAGCTGTTCCCGCCGGCCGGTCCGGCGCGCTGGAAGGCGCTGACGCAGGAGGCGCTGGGCGACGGTATCCTCGACGCGACGCAGCCGCGCCGCCGCGAGATCGCACTGCCGCAGGACGAGGGCCGTCAAAGCTACATCGCGCTCCAGCAGGGCAAGGTCACCCGTGCCCTCGACGAGCTGGAGAAGCAGGCCGATTCGCTCGGGGACCTGACCACGATCGGCGAGATCACCATTGGCTGCGCGTTGGGCTATCTGGATTTCCGCTACGCCAGCGAGCCGTGGCGTCCGGGCCATCCGAAGCTCGCCGCCTGGTACGAAAAAGTCGTGAAGCTGCCGCCTCTTGCCGAGACGATGCCGGTGGGGTGACAGTCCTCGTCCGGGGAGGGCTGCAATGTCGGCACGGACGGGTGAACAATTCCTGAAGGGACTTCGCGGTCCGCGCGATATCTGGGTCGACGGCGAGAAGATTGCCGATGTCGTCGACCATCCGAAGCTTCGCGGCGCGGCCCTTGCGCTGGCGGAAGTCTACGATCTCCACCACGCAGCGGCCGCGTCCTGCCTCGCGCCGGATCCCGAGACCGGCGAGCCCATCCCCGTCAGCCACCTGATCCCGCGGTCGCGGGAAGACCTTGCGCGTCGGCATTCGGCGCTGCGGGAGGTGGCGGAATACTCGGTCGGCCTGATGGGCCGGACGCCCGACTACATGAACGTCACCTACGCAGGGTTCGCCGGCCGGCCCGACGAATGGGGCGCGCACGGCAACGAGGCCGGTGTCGAGCGCCTGGTCGACTATCAGAAATTCCTGCGGCGCGCCGACGTGGCGCTCACCCACACGATCGTCCAGCCCACCGTCGACAAGGCCATGGGCGATGCGCCCTCGGCCGGCAACCAACACGCCTTGCGCAAGGTCGGCGACACCGAGCATGGCATCGTCGTGCGTGGCGCGCGGGTGCTGGCAACCCTGGCGCCTTTCGCCGACGAGATCGCAGTCTATCCCGGCGCGCCGCTGCCCCCGGGCTCCGACGACTATGCGCTCTCCTTCTGCATACCCATGGGTACGCCGGGACTGAAGTTCCTCTGTCGCGATTCGATGTCGGCGCCGGACAACCGGTTCGACTTCCCGCTCTCGGGCCGCTTCGACGAGCAGGATGCGTTCGTGATCTTCGACGACGTCGAGGTGCCGCGCGACCGTCTGTTCATCGACCGCAACCTCGCCGCCTACAACACGGTGATGACGTCGAGCTGGCAGCCCAACATCATGCAGCAGACGATGATCCGGGCGTGGACGAAGCTCGACTTCGCCTGGGGACTCGCGCTGCGCATGGCGGCGTCGATCAACGCCGTCGATCCCGAAACGCAGCGCCTGATCGGCGAGATCTGGAGCTACGCCGAGTTCACCCGCGCCGCCATCGTCGCCGCCGAGGCGGAGGCCCGCGAGTGGCCGTCCGGCCTGTGGACCTGCGGCGTCCGGCCTTTGCATGCGTTGCGCGCCACCCTGCCGCTCTGGTTCCCGCGGGTGAACGAGATCCTGCGCCTGATCGGTTCCCATAATCTCCTGGCCGCGCCGACCGCGGCGCAGCTGGCCGATCCGGACCTGCGGCCGCTGATCGACCGCTACCTGCCGGGGGCCAAGGGCATGGCGGCCGAGGAGCGTATCCGCATCTTCCGGCTCGCCTGGGATTTCGCCGGCAGTGCGCTGGCCAGCCGCAACGAGCAGTACGAGCGCTTCTACCTCGCCTCGTCGGCCCGCAACCTGGCCCGCCACCTGCAGTTCACCGACCGCAGCCGGGCCGACCGGCTTGTCCGGCGCTTCCTGGACGAGGAGTATCGCTAGGGAGGGCGAGGAGGGGCCGATGAGCGATATCGACACCAAGCCGCGGGCGGTGGAGCGGACGAAGACCAAGCAGCCGCCGCTCTACAAGGTGATCCTGCTGAACGACGATTACACGCCGCGCGAGTTCGTCGTCATGGTGCTCAAGGCCGTCTTCCGCATGAGCGAGGACCAGTCCTACGCCGTGATGATGACGGCCCATCAGCGCGGCGCCTGCGTGGTCGCGACCTACACCCGCGACATCGCCGAATCCAAGGCGAGCGAGGCCAACGACATCGCCCGCGGCGCGGGCCACCCCCTGGAGTTCAGCACCGAGCCCGAGGAATAGGGGGCGACGCCGGACCAGCCATTGCCGCAAGCCGTTGCGATCATTGACGAATTCGGCGATTCGGGCCAAAAGGGCCGGCGAAAGTTGGGTGGAAAATCAATGGGTTGACGGGAACGTCTCCGGTCCGTATTTTCCGCCCGCTTTCGGAATTCACCCCGGCCCGGCCGGGGCTTTTTGTTGAGTTAGGGCCATGAAGATCCGTCATTCTCTCAAGTCGGTGAAGCTCCGTCACAAGGACTGCCGCATCGTGCGCCGCAAGGGCCGCGTCTACGTGATCAACAAGACCAACCCGCGCTTCAAGGCCCGCCAGGGCTGAAGACGGCGTCAGCGTCTTGGCGAACAAGCGGCGGGAGCTTCGGCTTCCGCCGCTTTTTCATTTGGCGTATGAGCGAAGCATGGAGATGCCGCCGCTCGATCCCGCCATCCTCGCCCGCCGGTCGGAGATCGTCGCCGCGCTGCGTGCCATCGTTCCCGGCGAGGGCGTCATCGACGATCTCGACGGCATGCGCCCCTTCGAATGCGACGCGCTGTCGGCCTACCGCCAGATGCCTCTGGTCGTGGTGCTGCCCGAGACGGTGGCCCAGGTGGCAGCAATCCTCCGCTACTGCCAGGACAACAAGGTGAAGGTCGTGCCGCGCGGCGGCGGCACCTCGCTGTCGGGCGGGTCGATGCCGGTGGGCGATGCGATCCTGCTGGCCATGGGCAAGTTCAACCGGGTGCTCGAGATCGACTACGCCAACCGCTGCGCCCGCGTGCAGCCGGGCGTCACCAATCTCGGTGTCACCAAGGCGGTCGAGCAAGAGGGCTTCTACTACGCGCCCGATCCCAGCTCGCAGATCGCCTGCTCGATCGGCGGCAACGTCGCGGAGAATTCCGGTGGCGTGCACTGCCTCAAGTACGGGCTGACCACCAACAACCTGCTGGGCATCGAGATGGTGCTGATGAACGGCGAGGTGGTGCGGCTGGGCGGCAAGCATCTCGATTCCGGCGGCTATGATCTGCTCGGCCTGATGACCGGCTCGGAAGGACTTCTGGGCGTCGTCACCGAGGTCACGGTCCGCCTCCTGCGCAAGCCCTCGACCGCCCGCGCGGTGCTGCTGGGCTTCCCGACCGAGGCTGGCGCGGCCGACTGCGTCGCGGCCGTCATCGCCTCGGGCATCATCCCCGGCGGCATGGAGATGATGGACAGGGACGCGACCAAGTGCGCCGAGGCCTATGTCGGCGCGGGCTATCCGCTCGATGCCGAGGGGCTGTTGATCGTCGAGCTCGACGGCCCGCCGGTGGAGGTCGACTATCTGGTCGAGCGGGTCGCCGAGATCGCGCGCGGTCGCGGCGCCACGACGATCCGGGTGAGCCACGACGAGCAGGAGCGGGTGCTGTTCTGGGCCGGCCGTAAGGCCGCATTCCCCGCCGTCGGTCAGATCTCGCCCGACTACATGTGCCTCGACGGCTCGGTGCCGCGCGGCAAGCTGGTCGAGGTGTTGGCCGAGATGCGCCGGCTCTCGAAGCAGTACGGGCTCCGGGTCGTGAACGTCTTCCATGCCGGCGACGGCAATCTCCATCCGCTGATCCTGTTCGATGCCAACGATCCCGACGAGCTCAGGCGCTGCGAGGAGCTGGGCGCCGACATCCTGCGTCTCTGCGTGCGGGTCGGCGGCGTGCTGACCGGCGAGCACGGTGTCGGCATCGAGAAGCGCGACCTGATGGGCGTACAGTTCACCGAGATCGATCTCGACCAGCAGATGCGCGTGAAGTGCGCCTTCGATCCCGACCACCTGCTCAATCCCGGCAAGGTGTTCCCCAAGCTGCGCCGCTGCGCCGAACTCGGCCGCCTGGTCGTGACGCAGAACAACATCCCGTTCCCCGACATCCCGCGGTTCTAACAGTGTTGCATCTCGCCTTCCCAGGAGCGCGCAACTCCAGTTGCGCTCATGCTCATGAAAGAATGCGCAACGGGAGTTGCGCGCTCCCATGACAAACACGATCAAGCCGCGCGACGCGAAGGAGCTGCGGCAGGCGGTGGAGTGGGCGCTGGGCGAGGGCGTGACGCTCGACGTGCGCGGCGAGGGCAGCAAGCTCGGGTTGGGCAAGCCGATGCAGTGCGCCCAGGTGCTCGACCTGTCGGGCCTCTCCGGCATCGTCGACTACGCGCCCGAGGAACTTGTGGTCACCTTGCGCGCCGGCACGCCGATGCGTGAGGTCGAAGCGCTGCTGGCCCAGCGCAACCAGATGCTGGCCTTCGAGCCGCCGGATCTCGGCCCGCTGCTGGGAGGTGAGTCGGGGCAGGGGACGCTGGTCGGTGCCGTCATGGGCAATCTCGCGGGCTCGCGCCGCCTGTCGGCCGGTGCCGCGCGCGACCATCTGCTGGGCTTCAGTGGCGTCAACGGGCGCGGCGAGGCGTTCAAGTCCGGCGGCCGTGTCATGAAGAACGTCACCGGCTACGATCTCTCCAAGGTGCTTGCCGGATCGTGGGGCACGCTCGCCGTGCTGGACGAGGTGTCGGTCAAGGTCCTGCCCGCACCCGACCAGACGGCGACGCTGTTGCTGCTGGGCCTCGACGACGCGGCCGCGGTGCGCGCGATGTGCGCGGCCATGGGCAGCCCGCACGAAGTCTCGGGCGCGGCGCATCTTCCGGGCCGCACGGCGCTTCGCCTCGAAGGCGTCGCGCCTTCGGTCGAGGCGCGCCTCAAGGGACTGCGCGAACTGATGGAAGTTGCCGGTGCGAAGATGGAGGAACTCGGCACGCTGGAGAGTCGCGTGTTCTGGCGCGAGGTCCGCGACGTCGCGCCCTTGAACGCCGCGCCCGACGCCGTGGTCTGGAAGATCTCCTGCCCGCCGACGGAGGGCCCCGAGGTACTCACGCACATCAAGGCGCAGCGTCCTGAAGCGCCGGCCTTCTACGACTGGTCGGGCGGCCTGATCTGGCTGGCGCTGCCGCCGTCAGACGACGCCGACCATACGCTGGTTCGTGGAGCGCTGGGCGCGACCGGCGGTCACGCGACCCTGATCCGCGCGCCAGAAGCCGTGCGTGCCGCAGTGCCGGTCTTCCAGCCGCAGTCGCCTGCGCTTGCGGCTCTGGCCGCGCGGGTGAAGGAAAGCTTCGACCCCAAGGGTCTCTTCAATCCGGGCCGGATGGGCTGACGTGCAAACCAATTTCACCCTGGCCCAGCTTGCCGATCCCGAGAACGCGCGCAGCGAGCACATCCTGCGCAAGTGCGTTCATTGCGGCTTCTGCACCGCGACATGCCCGACTTTCGTGCTGCTGGGCGACGAACGCGACAGCCCGCGCGGCCGCATCTATCTCATCAAGGCGATGCTGGAGGGCGACCGGGCGCCGACCATGCAGGAGGTCCGGCACGTCGATCGCTGCCTGTCGTGCCTCTCCTGCATGACGACCTGCCCCTCGGGCGTGAACTACATGCACCTAGTCGATCATGGCCGGCATCGCATCGAGGAGAGCTATACGCGGGCGCCGGCCGACCGCTTCATGCGCGGACTGCTGGCCTGGCTGATGCCGCGACCCACTGCCTTCCGCTGGGCCATGATTCTGGGCCGCCTCGCCAAACCCTTCGCGCCGCTCCTGCCGGCGACCAGCCCCGATCCGGGGGGCGCGACCTTCCTGCGCCGGCTGCGCGCCATGCTCGACGCCGTGCCGGCTCGCATCCATGGACCCTCGCCCGTCGACCGGCCACAGACCTTTCCGGCGAAGGGCCTGCGCCGCAGGCGCGTGGCGCTGATGCCGGGCTGTGGCCAGCAGGTGCTGGCGCCGGAGGTCAACGAGGCCACCGTGCGGCTGCTGACGCGCCATGACATCGAGGTGGTGAACGTCGCGGGTTCCGGCTGCTGCGGCTCGTCGGTGCTCCATGTCGGCCGCAACGAGCAGGCGATCGCGCTGGCCAAGGCCAACATCACCGCCTGGCTGCGCGAGATCGACGGGGCGGGCCTCGACGCCATCGTGATCAACGCCTCGGGCTGCGGCACGACGGTCAAGGACTACGGCAACATGCTGGCCCACGAGCCCGAGTGGCACGAGAAGGCGCTGCAGGTCGCGAAGCTGGCGAAGGACGTGAGCGAGGTCATGGTCGACATCGGGCTCGTGAACGTCGAGCCCAAGGGTATCACGGTGGCCTACCATTCGGCCTGCTCGATGCAGCACGGCCAGAAGGTGATCGAACAGCCCAAGCGGCTGCTGCGCGACGCGGGCTTCGTGGTGAAGGACGTGCCCGAGGGGCATCTCTGCTGCGGCTGGGCCGGCACCTATCAGGTGCTGCAGCCCGACCTGTCGCGCCGCCTGCGCGACCGCAAGGTGGCGAACATCGAGAGCGTGAAGCCCGACGTCATCGCCGCCGGCAACTTCGGCTGCATCGGCAACATCGCCGCGGGTACCGGCATACCCATCGCTCATACCGTCGAGCTGCTCGACTGGGCGACCGGCGGCCCCAAGCCGGCCGCGCTCGACTGACCGCGAACGAGGGGGAGGCATGAAGGTTCTTCGCGCTTGCCTCGCGGCCCTTCTGGGATTGATGCTCGCGGCGAACGCATTGGCGCAAGACGCCGGGAGCGGCCGCATGCTCGATACCCTGTTCATCAAGCTCCGAGAGGCAACCGACCCGTCGGCGATCCGAAACCTCGAAGCGGCGATCTGGGAACAATGGGTGATGGTGCCCGACATGAACCAGCGCGCGCTGATGATGCGCGGCATCGCCGAGATGCAACAGCAGGAACTCAAGGCCTCGATCGAGACCTTCACGCGCCTGATCGACCTGGCACCGGACCTCTCCGAGGCCTGGAACAAGCGCGCGACGGCGCACTGGCTGACGGACAACTTCCCGGCCTCGCTGGCCGATATCTGCGAGACGGTGAAGCGCGAGCCGCGCCACTTCGGCGCCTATTCCGGCCTCGGCATGATCCGCGCGGAGATGGGCGAGAACGCGCGGGCCATCGCCGCCTTCGAGCTGGCACGCAAGTGGAACCCGCACATCCTGGGAATCGACAGCGAGATCGAGCGGCTGAAGGAGTCGGGCGGCGATGCGGGTGTCGACGTCGACCCGCTGGGTTGCAGCCGGCCCGTGACGTAGTCAAAGTCGCGTCACGTTCGAATTCAGGAGTTTGTCCATGGCCACGTTGTATGTCGGCGGCCGTCTGTTCGACGGCGAGAAGGTGCAGGACGGGCAGGCGGTGCTCGAAGAGGGCGGCCGCATCAAGCGCGTGGCGCCGGCCGGCGAGTTCAAGGGCTTTGCCGGCGAGACCGTCGACACGTCGGGAGCGACGCTGATCCCCGGCATCATCGACTGCCACGTCCATTCGCTGTCGGGCGCCGAGGGCAATCCCGGCGCGGTGCAGGACCGCCTGAGCGCCGCCCAGCTCACGGTGCGCGGCATGGAGTTCATGCGCCAGACGCTGGAAGGCGGCATCACCGCCGTGCGCGACTGCGGCGGCAAGGACTATATCGAGTTCGCGATCCGCGACGCCTACCATGCCGGCCGCTTCCTTGGGCCCACGATGCGCTGCGCCGGCCGCATGATCTGCATGACCGGCGGCCACGGCAACCGCACCGGTCGCGTCGCCGACGGTGTCGACGAGGTGATCAAGGCGGTACGCGAGCAGGTCCATGCCGGCTCCGACCTGGTGAAGATCATGGCGACGGGCGGCGTGATGACCGCCGGCGTCAATCCCGAGGACGCGCATTACAGCGCCGAGGAAATGAAGGCCGGCATCTCGGAGGCGCATCGCTTCCACAAATGCTGCGCCAGCCATGCCCAGGGCGCGCTCGGCATCCTGAACGCGGTGCGCGGCGGCATCGATTCGATCGAGCACGGCATCTTCATGGACGAGGAGTGCTGCCGCGAGATGAAGGAGCGGGGCGTCTGGCTGGTCCCGACCCTGGCCGCCGTGAAGAACATCCTCAAGGGCTACGACGACGGCGACCGCTCGATTCCGGACTATGTGATCGAGAAGAGCCGTCGCGTGTTCGACCGCCACATCGCCGCGACCAAGATGTACTATGCAGCCGGTGGCCGGATCGCCATGGGCACCGATGCGGGCACGCCGCACAACCGCCACGGCGAGAATGCGCGCGAGCTCGAGTTCATGTGCGACATCGGCATTTCGGCCCGCGATTCCCTGTTCTTCGCGACCGCGAGTGCCGCCGACCTCATGCGGCTGGCCGATCACGGGCGTATCAAGGAGGGCAACGTCGCCGACTTCGTGGTCTGCGACGGCGACGCGCTGGCTGACATCAAGCGCGCGGCCCGCAAGGAGAACCACCGGATGGTGGTGAAGCGCGGCATCGTCGCCCGCGACAACCGGGCGGCCTTCGCCCGGGAAGCCACTCGCGTCGCGGCGGAGTAGGGAACGGAGAAGGGCGATCCCGGAGCCTTCGTGGAAGAAATCTTCCTCATCCTCGTCGGGATCGCCTGGGCGCTGGGCACGCCGCTGATCGCCATCGTGGCGCTGGTCCGCACCTCGGGCCTGCGCCGCCAGAACGAGCGACTCGCGTCCGAACTCGTGGCCCTGCGGCGCCAACTGTCGACGACGGCGCCGCAAGCGCTGCCGCCGACTGTCGAGTCCGGACCCGTCCCGGAGGCATCGGCCGGAGCCGCCGTGCCACCGCCTCCTGCGCCTCCTTTCGTTCCGGAGCCGGAACCGCAGGCCGAGCCCGATGCGATCGTCATCGGCAAGGATCTTCCGTCGTCCCGGCAGGTTTTGGCGCCGCCCGGGCTCCCGACCATCGAGCCCGTGAAGGGCGGATGGGAGCAACGACTCGGGGCCCGGGCTTTCCTGTGGATCGGCGCCATCACGCTCGCCCTGGCGGCCGTCTTCCTCGTCCGCTACTCGATCGAGGAGGGGTATCTCTCGCCCGAGGTGCGCGTCATCCTCGCGGCCCTGTTCGGCTTCGCCTTGATCGCCGGTGCCGAGCGGATGCGGCTGCGCGACGATCGCGTGTCGCAGGCGCTCGCAGCGGCGGGCGTGGCGGCGCTCTACGGCTCGCTGCTGTCGGCCGTGGCACTCTACGACATGATCTCCAAGGTCGCCGCCGGGGGCGGCTCGGCGGCGCTCACGGCCTTCGCGATCACACTCTCCCTGCGTCACGGCATCCTCGTCGCGGCGCTCGCCTTCGTCGGCGGTTTCCTGAGCCCCGCGATCATCGGCAGCGAACAGCCCAATACGCCTGTCCTGTTCGGTTATCTCCTGGCCATTGCCGCGGGGACCCTCACGGTCATCCGGCTCCGCGGCTGGTGGGTGCTCGGCTGGGGCGTGCTGGCGGGCTCGGCGCTCTGGACGTGCGTGTGGATGCTGGCCGACCCCGACCTGCCTGAGATGCATTGGGTTGGGCTCTTCCTGGTGGCGCTCGCGGGGCTCTTCGTCTGGGCGTCGTGGCGACGCCTGCAGGAGAGCGAGAACCCGGCAAAGGACGTGATGGCCCTGGTCTGGGCCTCGCTCGCGGTCACTGGCGGCTTGCTCGTGCTGGCAATCGCGCAGGACGGCGGGGTGCAGACGGCGGGCTGGCTGGCACTTGCCGTTCACGGCATCGGCATCTTCGTCTTCTCGCGCGCCGCGCCGCGGTTCCAGTTCGCGGCCGGCTTGGCCCCGGCGCTGTCGCTGGCGGCGCTGGCCCTCTGGTGGTGGACGGGCAGCGGGGTGCCGGCCGAATGGAACGATGGCCGGTTCGGCTGGCTCGTCACGGCGTTCGGCGGCATCTACGCTGCAGCGGCCTTCGCGCTCCTGTGGAATGCGGCTCGGCCAGGCTTCTGGGCCGCGCTGTCCGTATCGGCCGCTCTCTCGCACTTCCTGTTCGCCTGGTATGTGCTGCGCGGTACTCCCGGCGTGCCCTGGGGTCTCATCAGCATCGGTCTTGCCGCGCCGTTCCTCGTCGGCGCCGAGCGTCTCACGCGCTGGCGCGAGACGATGCCGGGCGCCACCGAGGCGCTGGGCTTCCTCGCGGCCGGCGTTACCTTCTTCATCGGCGCCGCGATTCCCCTCGAACTCAGCCGCGAATGGATCACGGTCGCCTATGCGATCGAGCTGGCCGCCGTCGCCGCGATCTCCGCCCAGCTCGGGCTGGTGGCCTTGCGCCGCCTCTGCTGGCCGCTGCTCGCCATTGTGGTCGTACGCTTCGTCGTCAATCCGGAGATCCTCGAATATCCGATCGGTCTGACGCCGGTGCTCAACTGGATGCTCTGGGGCTACGGCATCTCGATCGCGGCCCTGATTGTGGCGCTGCGCTTCCTGCGGCCGAACGGCGACATCCGTCTGGTCCGCGCTGTCGAAGCGGCAGTGGCTTTGCTCACCTTCGTCCTGCTGACGCTGGAGGTGCGCAGCCTCTTCCAGCCGACGGCGATGACGATGCCCGAGGCAGGCTTCATGGAGCGGGCCTCCTACGTCCTGGTCTGGGGAGGCTTTGCACTGGCGGCGCTGTGGAAGGCGCGGCTCGACGGCGATCTCGTGGCGCTGTGGGCCTGGCGCCTGAGCGGCGGCGCGGCGGTCGCGGTGGTGCTGATCGTGCAGGTGCTGGTCGCCAATCCGGTGTTCGAGACGGCGGATGTCGGCCGTCTGCCCATCCTCAACGGATTGCTGCTGGCCTATGCCCTGCCGGCGGCGATGGCGGCCGTGGCGCGCCTTTGGGTCGACATCGAACCCGACCGGCGGGTGGAGATTCTCGTCGGCGCGACGGCCTCGATCCTGGCCTTTGCCTGGGTCTCGTTCGAGGTGCGCCACTTCTTCGATCCCGGCTTCGAGCGACGCGGCTTCGACGCGCATGGGCTTGAGCTCTATGCCTACTCGATCGCCTGGCTGCTGTTCGGCGTGGCCCTGTTGGCTCTCGGTTTCCTGCGGCAGGCGGCGGCGCTGCGGCATGCCGGGATGGTGCTGGTCTGCATCGTGGTCGCCAAGGTCTTCCTGATCGACATGGCGGGGCTGCAGGGCCTGCTGCGGGTCTTCTCGTTCCTCGGCCTTGGTGCGGCGCTGATCGGCCTCGGCTACACCTATCGGCGATTCGGATTCGACGGCAAATGACCGAAAACCTGTTCCCGGAACTCGGCCTCTCGCTCGACGCGCTGCGGGCTCTGCAACTCGAGCGGTTGCGGGCAACCCTCCGGCACGCCTATGAAAACCAGGCGCCGTACCGCGCCAAGTGCGACGCCGCCGGCGTCCATCCCGACCAGCTCCTGAGCCTCGACGATCTCGCGCGTTTCCCGTTCACGGAGAAGGCCGACCTGCGCGACGCCTATCCCTACGGCATGCTGGCGGTCCCGCGCGAACGCTGCGTGCGTCTGCACGCCTCCAGCGGCACGACGGGCCGGCCGACCGTCGTCGGCTACTCGGCGAAGGACATCGCCATTTGGGGCGACCTGATGGCTCGCTCGCTGTTTGCGGGTGGCGCACGGCCCGGAGACATCATCCACAATGCCTATGGCTACGGTCTGTTCACGGGTGGGCTGGGCGCGCACTACGGCGCGGAGCGTCTCGGCTGCACGGTCGTGCCGATGTCGGGCGGTTTCGGCGAGCGGCAGGTCCAGCTCATTCGCGAATTCGGTGCCCGCATCGTGCTCATGACCCCGTCCTACATGCTGGCGATCGCCGACGAGTTCGAACGCCAGGGCATCGATCCGCGCGACACGGCGATGCGCATCGGGATCTTCGGCGCCGAGCCGTGGACGGAGGGCATGCGCACGGAGATCGAGCGAAGGCTCGGCATCGATGCCGTCGACATCTACGGTCTCAGCGAAGTGATGGGGCCGGGCGTCGCCTGCGAGTTCGTCGAGACGAAGGACGGGCCCACGATCTGGGAGGACCACTTCTATCCCGAGATCGTCGATCCGGTGAGCGGCAGGCCGGTGGGCGAGGGCGAGCCGGGCGAACTCGTCTTCACGACCCTGACCAAGGAGGCGATGCCGGTGGTGCGCTACCGCACACGCGACCTCACGCGGCTGATGCCGGGCTCGGTCACGGCGATGCGGCGCATGGCGAAGATCACCGGTCGCAGCGACGACATGCTGATCGTGCGAGGTGTCAATCTCTTCCCCAGCCAGGTCGAGGAACAGATCCTGCGCGACCCGGCGCTGAGCGGCCACTATGTCATCGAACTCACGAGGACGGGCGCGCTCGACGATCTCCTGGTGCGCGTCGAGGCGCGACAGGTCCAGGATCAGGGCAGCCGGCTCCGGTCGGCCGCCGAACTCGCCCGCAGACTCAAGGGAATGTGCGGCCTGTCGGCCGATGTCGAGGTCGCCGCACCCGGATCCATCGAGCGGTCGATGGGCAAGGCGCGGCGCGTCATCGACAAGCGGCCGAAGAGTTAGAGCCCGGAGACCAGGGGATTTCGGCCCTGGAATCATGCATCGTCAGGGCACTGGCTGTTCATCGCCGCAAGGAGGTTCGGGTGCGGCACGGCGCAGCCACCTTGTCGCCAGGCCTTGGCCTGCCTACGCTCCGTTCGGGTCAGCCCACCAGTTGGCCACTGCGACCGGACGCTGGCCAACGGACTCATTCCGCACGGGGGCAGACTAATTTAGTGAGAATGTTCGACGTCTTGCGACCATCCCGATATCGCGGAAGCCTCGACGCGTTGAGCGATGGGCGCGTCCATGGTTGGGCGCAAGACACCAGACGTCCCGGCGAGCGGCTCTCCGTCGAGATCTATGCCGGCGGCATCCTTGTCGGTGCCGTGCGCGCCGAGACTTTTCGTTCGGATCTGGCGGCTGCCGGTATCGGAGACGGGAAGTTCGCCTTTTCGTTTGCCCTCCCCGCAGAGGTGGGCGACGGCGGTCCCATTGCGGCGCGGGTGGCGGAAACCGAGTACTGGCTGACCAACAGCGATCGCCATGGCACCGCAAACTCGCCGAGGCCCGGTCGGGGACGGACCATCTCGCCACACTGGGCGCGCGCCCTTACCGACCATCAGGCGTTCAGGGAAGAGCAGGTCATGCTGGGTCATTGCTGGACGCTTCTCGGGGTTACCCCCGACCTGAAGGGGGATGGAGACTGGTTTCGCGCGACCCTGGGCGGCCGGTCGGTCTTCGTGCAGAGATTCGGTGACACGATTCGAGGATTTGAGAATCGCTGCGCCCACCGTTTTTACCCTTTGCGTACGTCCGACAAGGGTAACGGCCCAATAATCTGTGGCTTTCACCACTGGCACTACAATCGGGACGGCCATGCAGTCGGTATCCCCAACTGCCTGGAACTGTTCGGCACCAGCCCCCGCGAGGTCGGCGCCAAGCTGGTCACCTTGGACATTGCCACCTGCGGGTCTCTCATCTTTGGTCGGTTTCCGGGAGGGATTGGATCGGAGAGCCTCGAGGACTATCTCGGCGAAGGTTTCCCCATCCTCAACGCCATGTGCGCGATGCCCGGACGTCCAATGCGTTTGGACGGTCAGATCGCAGCCAACTGGAAACTGCCGATGGAGATTACGCTGGACGACTACCACAATGTCGCGATCCATCACAAAAAGCGGCACGCGAAGAACAGCGAAATTGCCTACTTCCGCTTCGGTATGCATAGCGCGCATTTCACCGGCCATGGCGATACGCTCGCATCCATGTCGGCGGCCTGCCGGGAGAATCGCTATCGTCCAAGCGGCTATCGCATCTTCAATGTCTTTCCCAATCTTGCCGTTTCGATTTTCAACGCACGACCCTACTGGTACTGCCTCGTGCAGCTTTTCGCGCCGACATCCGCAAGCCAGACGCACCATAAGGCCTGGCTTTTCGAGACGGGGTTTGCGGTGAAGGAGCGGGCCATCGATCGCTGGACGCGTCCCATCGCTGACGTGATCCGCGCCCATCTCGCGCGTCATTTCATCAAGAAGATCGGCGACGAGGATCACCGAGCCTGCGAGCAGATGCAGACGATCGCTCATCAGTTCGAGGGCTCTCCGATACTCGGCGCTCACGAGAAGCGCATCGAGTGGTTCGAGGAGGCCTATGAGGCCGCGATGTCGAGAGACGAGCGGACCGGCGACAGTCGCAGATAGGAGAGGTGAAATCCCCTCCTGCGCAAAGGCGCCCGTATGGGACGGACGGTCCCTAAAGTCCCGAGGCCAGGCGAATTCGGGCCTTCAGCAGCCCGGGATCATCCGGAAGCTGGCTCACTTCGGGTGTAATGAGGTTCGCTTGAGATACCGGCGCCGCTGCCTTGGCGCGGCCGACCGAGGCATCGATGACGAAGGCGAGCGTGACCAGGGCGGCAGCGATCACGAGCAGGTCGGTCCACGAGAAGCGAGACTTGCGGAGTTCATGGGGGACGGCGATCGCCCGCTTCTTCTTCTGGCCTTGTTGCATGATGGCCTCCGGAACCGGTGTTACGGCTGGGCTGGAAAGGTTGCTTATGATTCCACTTTCCGACGCCCGCGCGACCGTACTGGGGCGATACCAAGGATGATTGTGTCAGCTGTGTCCGATGGTGGCGCCGGCAACCGCAGCGAAGGTCAGGACGGAGGCGGCGATGACCAGCAAGTCGATCCAGGTGAGCGACAGGCGGCGGCGCTTCATCGGCGCTCTCCACTGGCGGGAGCAACGGGGACAGACGGCGCGGATGCATGGCCCTGCGCCAGAACACCGCCGGCAAAGATGACGATGCAGATCACGACGAGCACGGCATCGACGGTGGCGAAATTGCGGCGAGACATGGAACTCCTCGTTGTGTTCGTACCTGAACACTACGGAGAGCCGACAACGAACATCCCTCGCGGAAAATCATGCGCTCGCCGTGCGGCGCAGGAACGTCAGACGTAGGCGATGCGCAGGATGTTGGTGGCGCCGGGCGTGCCGAACGGGACACCGGCCGTGACCACCAGCCGCTCGCCTTCCTTGGCGATCATCTCCTGCCGGGCCACGCGCACGGCCTTCTGCACCATGTCGCCGAAATTGTGGGCGTCTTCGGTACGCACCGGATGGACGCCCCAGGTGAGCGCCTGGCGGCGCGCGGTGTCGACGTTGGGCGTCAAGCAGAGGATGCGCACGTCCGGTCGCTCGCGCGCCGCGCGCAGGGTCGTCGAGCCGGTGTTGGTGTAGGTGACGATTGCGGCGGCCGACAGTGTGTGGGCGCACTGGCGGGCGGCGGCGCTGATGGCATCGGCTGTCGTTGCCTCCGGTTCGTGCCGGCTCGCATCCATCAGGCGGCGATAGAGGGGATCGCCCTCGACGCTCTTCAGGATGCGATCCATCATCGTGACCGCTTCGACCGGGTAGTTGCCGGAAGCCGATTCAGCGGAGAGCATGACGGCGTCGGTGCCGTCATAGACGGCGGTGGCCACGTCGGACACCTCGGCACGCGTCGGCGTCGGCGCGTTGATCATCGATTCCAGCATCTGCGTCGCCACGATGGTGGGCCGGCCGGCGGTGCGGGCGGCGGCGAGGATGCGCTTCTGCAGCGGCGGCACGGCCTCCGGCGGCATCTCCACGCCGAGATCGCCGCGGGCCACCATGATGCCGTCGCTCTGCTCGATGATCTCGTCGAGATGCTCGAGCGCCTGAGGCTTCTCGAGCTTGGCCATGACGGCGGCGCGGCCGGCCACGAGCTTCTTCAATTCGGCGATGTCGTTGGCGTGCTGCACGAACGAGAGGGCGACCCAGTCGACGCCGACCGACAGGCCGAAGGCGAGGTCCTTGTGGTCCTTTGGCGTCATGGGTGACATCGGCAGGACGAGGTTGGGCAGGTTGACGCCCTTGCGGTCGCTGAGGGTGCCGGCGACCTCGACCTCCGCGTCGATCGTCTCCTCGTCGTGCGCCACGATTCGCAGTCGCACCTTGCCGTCGTCGATCAGTAACAGCCCGTCGGGCTTCGCCGCCTTGAAGATCTCCGGATGCAGGAGCGGCACGCGCTTGGCCGTACCGGGTTCGGCACTCATGTCGAAGCGAACCGTCTGGCCCTTCTTCACGACCATCGGCCCCTTGGCGAAGGTGCCAAGCCGCAGCTTGGGTCCCTGCAGATCCAGCAGGATCGCGATCGGGTGCTTGAACTCCTTCTCGAGCGCGCGCAGCTGCTCGATCCGCTGGCGATGGTCCTCGTGCTGGCCGTGGCTGAAGTTCAGCCGGAAGACGTCGGCTCCCGCTTCGAACAGGGTCCGAAGCCGCTCCGTGGTCGAGGAGGCGGGGCCGAGCGTGGCGACGATCTTGGTGAATCGATTGCGGCGCATGCGGTCAGTCTACTTCACCGGAGACGACACTTTGAAGTCGCCGGCCGCCTCGTAGACCTTGACGACGGCGGCGTCATCGAGCTTGCCCCAGCCCGCACCGGCGGCCGCGATGAAGAGTTGGTGCGCGGCGGCGGCCAGCGGCAGCGGCAGACGCAGCTCGTGGCCGGTGTCCAGCACGAGGCCCAGATCCTTCACGAAGATCTCGACCGCCGACAGCGGCGTATAGTCGTCGTCGAGCATGTGCGGCACCCGGTTGCCGAACATCCAGGAATTGCCGGCGCTCGCCGAGATCACCTCATACACCGCGCGCGTATCGGCGCCGGCCTTGGCCGCGAGGGCCATGGCCTCGGCGGCCGTGGCGATGTGCACGCCGGCCAGCAGCTGGTTCACCGTCTTCACCAGCGAACCGATGCCGGCCTTGTCGCCGAGGCGGAACACCTTGGCCGAGGTGGCGGACAGGATGGACTCGGCTGCTGCGAAGGCGCCTGCATTGCCCGAGGACATGAAGGTGAGTTCGCCCGATTCGGCACGCGCCCGTCCGCCCGACATCGGCGCGTCGAGCAGCTCGTGCCCGCTGACCGCCAGGTGCTCGTCGAGCTTGCGGATGAAGGCGGCCGGGCAGGTCGCGCATTGCATCACGAGGCCGCCCTTGCGCAACGCGGCCACGGCGCCGCCTTCGCCGTAGAGAACCGTTTCGACCTGCTGGGCGTTGACCACCGCGACGATCACGACGTCGGCCGTCGCGGCCGCTTCGGCAGGCGTCATGGCCGTCGTGCCGCCCGCGGCCACGAAAGCCTCGCGCGCGGTGGCACTCGGATCGACGCCGATCACCTTGTGGCCGTGCTTCAGCAGGTTCTTCGCCATGCCGAGGCCCATCGAGCCCAGGCCCACGAACGCGACGACGGGGGTGTTCTTGTCGGTCATGGATCAGGCCTTGATGCCGTACTTGGCGGCCCAGCCGAGGCCGGCGCCGGTGGTCGTCCTGGGCTTGTATTCGAGGCCGACATGGCCGTCGTAGCCCAGCCGATCGAGCACATCGAGCAGGTAGAGGTGATTGACCTCGCCGATATCGGGCTCGTTGCGGTCGGGATTGCCCGCGATCTGGACGTGCGCGGTGATCGGGAACAGGCGCTCCATCCGCTTCTGCAGATCGCCCTCGGTGACCTGCAGGTGATAGAGGTCGAGCTGCAGGCGGAGATGCGGCGCACCGACTTCGTCGATGATCGCCTTCACCTGGTCGGTCGTGTTGGTGAAGTAGCCGGGAATGTCGCGATGGTTGATCGGCTCCAGCACGATGGTGATGTCCATCTTGGCGGTGCGGTCGCAGATCTTCCTGAGGTTCGAGATGAAGGTGCGGTGCATCGCCTTCACGTCGGCGCCGGGCGCTATCATGCCGGACATGACGTGCAGGGTCCGGCACTCCAGCGCCTGGGCGTAATCCAGCGCCTTGTCGATGGCGGCGGCGAACTCGGCCTCGCGGCCGGGAAGGGCCGCCAGCCCGCGCTCGCCCTTGCTGGCATCGCCCGGCGGCAGGTTGAACAGCGCCTGCGCGAGCTTGTGCTTCTTCAACTCGGCGGCGATCTCGGCTGCCGGAGCCTCGTAGGGGAACAGGATCTCGACGGCCTTGAAGCCGTGTGCGGCCGCGGCGCCGAAGCGCTGCAGGAACGGCACTTCCTGGTAGATCCACGAGAGATTGGCGGCGAGCTTGGGCATGCTTCGGTCCGATCAGGAAGGGAAGGCTTCTTCGACGTCGCGCACCTGCGCATCCGTGAGCGTACGCAGCTTGAACCCCTGCAGCAGCAGGTGGAGCTTGGCGGTTTCCTCCAACTCCTCGATCGAGGCGGAGGCCGCCGACAGCGAGGTGCCCGCCACCACGGGGCCATGATTGGCCAGCAGCACCGCGCGATGGCCCTTCGCATAGTCGCGAATGGCGTCGGCGAGCTTGGGATCGCCCGGCTTGAAATAGGGCACCAGCGGCAGCTTGCCGACCCGCATCACGAAGTAGGGCGTGATCGGCGGCAGGGTCGTCTCGGCATTGTGGTGGCAGGACGGATCGAGACAGGAGATCGCCACGGCATGCGTGCAATGGAGATGCACGATGGCACCATCCTTGGGCCGCACGTCGTAGACCGAGCGATGCAGCAGCGCTTCCTTGGTCGGCGGATCGCCGGCGACATGCTTGCCGGAGAGATCGATCTTGGAGAGCTGGCCGGGTTCGAGTTCGCCCAGCGAGGAGTTGGTCGGGGTCATCAGCCAGCCGTCGGCGATGCGGGCGCTGATGTTGCCCGAGGTGCCGGGGCAGAGGCCGCGCGCGGCGAGCTTGGCGCCCAGCGCGCAGATCTGCTCGCGCATCTTGGTTTCTGCGGTGCTCATAGCCTGTCGAATGCCTTGGTGAAGAAATCGGGCGCGCCGAAGTTGCCGGACTTCAGCGCGAGCAGGATCGGCCTCGCGCCGACCGACGCCGTCCACGGTACCCCCGGATCGATCTCGGGGCCGATGCGCAATGCCGTGACGTCGAGCGCGCTCACGACGGCACCGGAGGTCTCGCCACCCGCGACGACGAGGCGGCCGACGCCGGCCTCGACGAGACCGCGCGCCAGGGCGGCCATTGTCTTCTCGATCGCCTGACTCGATTTCTCGATGCCGTACTTCGCCTGCAGCGCCTTTACGGACTCGGGGGTGTCGCTGGCCGACAACAGGACCGGCTCCTTGCCGAGTTTTCCCCTGGCCCAGGCGAGCGCCTTGCCGGCCACGTCTTCGCCGCGGCAGATCGCATCGGTGTCGAGCGCCAGATGCGGTCCTTTGAACGCCTTGATCTGGCCGAGCGTCGCGGCGGAGCAGGAGCCGGCGAGCACCGCGGCCGCCCCGTCGATCTTCGGCAGCGTGTCGGCGCCGGAGCGATGTTCCATCAGGCCGCGACGGCGATAGGCGGCCGGAAGGCCCAGCGCGACGCCCGAGCCGCCGGTGACGAGCATGTCGTCGCCGATCGCTTCGCCGATGATGCCGAGATCGGTGTCGGCCACGGCATCGACCACGACATGCCGCACGCCCTCGGCCGCGAGCTTGTCGAGCGATTCGCGCAACACGGCCGAACCCGACTGGACCTGCTTCAGCGCCACGAGGCCCACCTTGTGCGGCGTCTGTCGCGCCAGCACGCGCACCAGGCTGGCATCCGTCATCGGCGTCAGCGGATGGTGCTTCATGTGCGAATCCGACAGCAGCACGTCGCCCACGAACAGATGGCCGAAGAAGATCGTGCGACCGTTCACCGGGAAGGCCGGGCAGTAGATCGCCTGCCTGGCCTTCAGCGCGTCGAGCAGCGCGTCGCCGACCGGCCCGATGTTGCCGGCGTCGGTCGAATCGAAGGTCGAGCAATACTTGAAGAAGAAGCGGACGCAGCCCGCTTCCTGCAACGCCTTCAGCGCGTCGAGCGATTGCGCGACCGCATCGGCCGCCGGGATCGAGCGCGTCTTCAGCGCGACCACGACGGCATCGACGTCGTCGGGAATCGTGCCCTTCACCGGCACGCCGATCGTCTGGATGGTGCGCATGCCGCCCTTTACGAGCATGCCCGCGATGTCGGTTGCGCCGGTGAAGTCGTCGGCGATCACTCCGAGAATGGCCATGTCCGACCCTAGGCGATGACGGTTGCAGGCATCCAGAACTTTCGGCGCCGGGATCGCCGCCGGGCTTCGTCCTCGCCATCGTAGTGGTGCAACGGCGGTTCGGCCTCGAAGGCGTCGCGGATGTCGAGGCAATTGACGTTGACGATGCCGATGGCGCCGTCTTCCTGTGGCATCACCGCGCCCACATAGGCGCCGCAACGCGCACAGAGCAGGTAGTCGGTGATGCCGAGACCGAAGCGGTAGCGTGTCAGGGCGCCGGGTTCGGCCCGGAATTCCACGGTGCCGCCGGGATCGCCCATGGTGCGTGCGCCATGGCGGCGGCAGAAGCTGCAGGCGCAGCGACCGACCCGCATTTCCTCGGGCTTCTTGTCGGAGGTCAGCGCGATTTCGATCGCGCCGCAGTGGCAGGAACCGGGATAGGTCGTCATGGCGCGATCAGGGTGACCCGGAAATCGTTGACGTTGGTCCGCGTCGGACCGGTGACGAGACTGTCGCCGAGCGCCTCGAAGAAACCGTGCCCGTCATTGTCGTCGAGCATGGCCTGCGGATCGCGGCCCTTGGCGCGGGCCCGGGCGAGCGTGTCGGGCGTGAACACCGCGCCGGCAATGTCTTCCGCGCCGTCGACACCGTCGGTGTCGGCCGACAGGCCCCAGATGCCGGGCGCGCCGTTGGCGGCGATGGCCTGGGCCAGCAGATACTCGACGTTGCGGCCGCCGCGGCCCTTGCCGCGCACCGTGACTGTGGTTTCACCGCCGGAGAGGATGGCCACCGGTTTGCCGCCGCGCCTGGCGATCTCGATCGCCTGCCGTGCGTGCGCGGCGCCAAGCTCGCGCGCCTCGCCTTCGAGATTGTCGCCTAGCATGACAACCTCGACGCCATGTTCTCGGGCAACCGCGGCGGCGGCTTCGAGCGAGCGCTTCGGCGTCGCCACCATGATCGTCTCGACGGTGGCGAGACGGCGATCCCCGGGCTTGGGCGTTTCCTCGATGCGGCCGGCCGCGCCTTCCAGCAGATGCTTCAGCACGGCAGGCGGCGGGTCGATCTTGTACTTCGCAAGCACGGCGAGGGCATCGGCGAAGGTCGTCCTGTCGGCGACGGTGGGGCCCGAGCCGATCACGCCAGGATCGTCGTTCGGCACGTCGGAGATCAGCCAGGACAGGACGCGGGCCGGCTGGGCCGCGATGGCCAATCGGCCGCCCTTGATGGCCGAGAGATGCTTCCGCACCGTGTTCATCTCGCCGATATTGGCGCCCGATTTCAGCAGCGCGCGATTGACGTCCTGCTTGTCGTTGAGGGTCAGGCCCGGCGCCGGGAGCGCGAGCAACGCCGAGGCGCCGCCCGAGATCAGGCAGAGCAGGAGATCGTCGGCGCTCAGTCCCTGGACTCGCTCGTAGATGCGGCCGGCGGCTTCGCGACCCTTGTCGTCCGGCACGGGATGCGCGGCCTCGACGATCTCGATGTGCCTGCAGGTCTCGCCATAGCCGTAGCGCGTCACCACAAGACCCTCGAGCGGATGCGGCCACCGGTCCTCGACGGCGCGCGCCATGGCCGCACTCGCCTTGCCGGCGCCGATCACGATGGTCCGGCCTTTCGGCGGCTGCAGCTTCTCGATGTAGGGTGCGAGGCAGGTCGCGGGGCGGGCGGCGGCGAGCGCGGCATCGAACAGGGCACGCAGCAGGGCGCGGGCGTCAGCGTCTTTCATTTGCCCGATCTTCGCACTATAGGGGCGCGATGCAACCATTGCTCCGGCCGGGCGATCCGCCGCCGTTCTCCCTGTTCAACGAACGGGGGCGGGCGCCGTTGCTGCTGCTGTGCGATCACGCGAGCAAGGCGGTGCCGCAGGCGCTGGGCGATCTCGGGATTGCAGAGAGCGAGCTTTCACGCCACATCGGTTGGGACATCGGCGGGCTCGATGCGGCGATCGAACTGGCGAAGGTGCTCGACGCGCCTCTGGTCGCGTCCGGCTATTCGCGGCTGGTCATCGACTGCAACCGCTGGCCGGGCGGCGAGGGCTCGACGCCGGAGATCAGCGACGGGACGGTCATCCCGGCCAACAAGGACCTGACCAAAGAGCAAGTCGATGCAAGGGCCGAGGCCTGCTTCTGGCCCTATCACCGCGAGGTCGACCGGCTGCTCGATGCGATGACGGCAGATGGCCGCCAGGTCTGCCTGCTGGTGGTCCACAGCTTCACGCCGGTGATGAAGGGGTTCGTGCGCCCCTGGCATGTCGGTGTGCTGTGGAACGACGATCCACGTCTGCCCGAGCCGCTGCTGGAAGAGCTACGCCGCGATCCCTCACTCGTGGTCGGCGACAACGAACCCTATTCGGCGCGCGCACCTTACGAATACACGCTGACTGCCCATGCGCGGCCGCGCGCGCTGCCCCATTGTTCGCTGGAGGTGCGGCAGGACCTCATGGGCACGCGGGACGACGCCCGCGCCTGGGGCCGGCGGCTGGCACCGGCGATCTCCGCCTCGATCAAAAAGGCCCTGGCATCTGGTTAATCAGGACCGCGGAGCCTATATCCCCAACTGGATTTTAGTGTCCTCATTCCCGGGAGGCGATCATGGATGAGAAGACCCGTACCGAACTCGAAGCCGCCGCCTTCCGGCGTCTGGTGTCGCACCTCCAGGAGCGCACCGACGTGCAGAACATCGACCTGATGAACCTGGCCGGCTTCTGCCGCAACTGCCTGTCGCGCTGGTATCGCGAGGAGGCCGGCAAGCAGGGCATCGAGATCGCCGATCCGAAGGCCCGCGAGATCGTCTATGGCATGCCCTACGACGAATGGAAGGCCAAGCATCAGAAGGAAGCGTCGGCCGACCAGAAGAAGGCCTTCGACAAGGCCCAGCACAAGCACTGATGCTGGCAATGCCAGCGATCGCGACGCGCGGGGGCCGTCCCCGTTATCCCCATCATTCATCGCATCGACGTCATTGAGCTGACATGGCGGCTGCTCCTATGGTCCGGCCCTGTGCTAAGGAGTAGGACATGCCGGACGGCAGCAGCGTTTCCAAGAAGACCAAGGCTGGCCCGATCTCGGCCGACCGCCTGAAGAGTTTCATCGAGCGCATCGAGAAGCTCGAGGAGGAGCGCAAGGCCATCGGCGGCGACATCAAGGATGTCTACAGCGAGGCCAAGGGCGTCGGCTACGACGTCAAGACCATGCGCAAGATCGTGTCGATGCGCGCCATGGATGCCGCCGACCGGGCCGAGCAGGAAACGCTGCTCGACGTCTACAAGCACGCCCTTGGCATGGTCTGAGAGAAGGCTGACCGCGACCGGTTTTTGATTTCGCAGGGGGCGCGCGGTCGCTAGGCTGCTTCACGGCGAATGCTCCGGCAAACGGGAGCAGGCCCTGGAGGAATGCCATGCGGAAATCCGCTCGTCAGTCGATCGTCTCGAGACGTCATGTGCTGCGCCTGCCTGCGGCGGCCGCCATCGCCGCGGCCGGCCTGCCGGCCTGGGCCCAGAGCTTCCCGTCTCAGCCCGTGCATATCGTTGTACCGTTTCCGCCCGGCGGCGGCACGGATGCGCTGGCACGGGCGGTCCAGGAACCGATGGCGAAGGCGCTGGCCGGCACGGTGATCGTCGACAACAAGGGCGGCGGCGGCGGCAGCATCGCTCACGAATTCGTGGCCAAGCAGCCGGCGGACGGCCACTGGATGGTGGTCAGCGCCAACAACCTGCCGCTCTATCCGCACATCGTTGCCAAGCTCGGCTTCGATGCGAAGACGGCGTTCGTGCCGATCGGCTTCATCGCCAAGCAGGAATCGGTTCTGGTCGGCAGCCTCGATGCGCCATGGCCGGACCTGAAAGCGATCATCGCCGCGGCGAAGGCGGCGCCGGGCTCGGTGCAGTACGGCACGGCGGGGCTGACCACGCCGATGCACCTGTCGACCGAGCAGTTCGCCATGCTGAACGGCATCAGGCTGACGCACGTGCCGTTCCGTGGAACCGGCCCGCTGGTGACCGACCTGCTGGGCGGCCACATCAAGCTCGGCATGTCGAGCATCACCAGCGTCGCTCCGCAGATCGCGGCCGGGAAACTGAAGCCCTACGCCATGGCCTCGCTCGAGCGCTCGTCGGTCGCGCCGACGATTCCGACCTTCAAGGAGCTGGGCGCGGGCGACGTCGACGGCACGATCGTCTACACGCTGCTCGCGCCGGCAGGCACGCCGCCGGCGACCGTCGCCCGCCTGAACCAGGCCCTGAACGCCGCCGTGGCGACGCCCGAGCAGAAAGCCGACCTCGCAAAGCGCGGCTTCGTGGCGATGGGCGGCACGCCGGAGCAGCTTGCCGATTGGTTGAAGATCCAGGAGCCGATCTGGGTGCCGGTGCTCAAAGCCGCCGGCGTCAAGCCGGAATAGGGAGAGCGGCTCCGCATCGCTGGTCCCGATGTTGATCCAGGTCAAAGCGCAGGACTGAATTTCAGTCGATGTGCTATTGCGCAAGCAAGCTGGAGAGGGAGCCAGTCATGACCGTTCGGTGTCCACGATGACGACCGCTGCAGCCGCGTCCACAGCCTCCAGAGTGCTCGTCGCGACCGACCTGTCGGCGCGATCCGATCGCGCGGTCGAGCGGGCCGTCCTTCTGGCGAAGCAGACGGGTTCGGCCGTGACGATCCTTCACGTGGTCGACGCGGAACTTCCGCGGCGGACCGCCGATCGACTGGTCGATGAGGCCAGGGTGTTGATCGGCGAGCATGTCGCAAGCCTGAAAGGCGCGGAGGCGTTGGTGCCCGACATCGAGGTCGTGCTCGGCACGGACTACAAGGCGATCGAGGACGCCGCCCGGAATTCCCGGTGCGAACTCATCGTCCTCGGCGTTCATCGCAACGAGACGCGTGAGCTCTTTCGTGGCACGACGGCCGAGCGCGTCATTCGCAGCCGCGCGTGCCAGGTGCTGATGGTCAAGGCGAGACCGCGATCCGACTACCGCCGCATCATGGTGGCGGTCGACTTCTCCGATTGCTCGCGGCGCGCCATCGAATTCGCGGTGAAGCTGTTCCCGGAAGCGGAGTTTCACCTCGTCCATGCGTTCGATGTCCCCTTCAAGGCTTTCCTGAGGAGCGAAGACACCCGCCTGGAAGTGTCGAGGAGCCACGAGGAAGAGATGGATCGCTTCGTGAAGGCGGACTTCCCGGCGCTGCTTTCCCTCCTGCAGGCGGTGCCCGCTCGCCTGTTTCCGGTCCTGAAGCAGGGGCCGGTCCGCGACGTGATCGAGGATCAGGTCGCTCAGCTGAAGCCGGACCTCCTCGTTCTCGGCACTCATGGGCGGAGCGGCATCTCGCACGTCGTCATGGGGAGCGTCGCCGAGGATCTTCTAAGCTACCCTCCGTGCGACATTCTCGCCGTGAGGCCTTGACGTCTCGCCAGACAAGGAAAGGGTTCCCATGCGTTCGATTCTCGTCACAGTCGATGACACGCCATCCGCCGTTGCCGCCCGGGGGCTCGCCGTGTCGCTGGCCCGTCAGTGCGGCGCCCAGGTGAGGGGCGTGACCGCACTGGATGTCAGCGATCTGGATCGCGTCGAGCCGGTTCCGATCGGGGGTGTGCAGTATGCGTACGATCGGTTGCAGCATCGCAAGAAGCTGGCGGATGCAAGACGCGCGAGAATCACCGAGTTGCCGGACGAGTTTCGGCGATCCCTGGCAGACGAGGGCATGGACGCCGAGTGCTCGATGATGGAAGCGAACGTGCGCGATGGATTGCTTCGGATGATCGAGACGTGCGACCTCGTCGTCACAGGCCGGGATGCCGAGTTTCATCTCGAGGCGGTCGAGGGCGTGACGCCCCTCGTTCACCACATCATCGCCAAGGGCTGCCGTCCCGTCGTGGTGACGGGCCCGGAGTGGCTCGAGAAGGGCCCGGTCCTGGTGGCCTACGATGGAAGCGCACCGGCCGCGAAGGCATTGCAGGTCGCGGCGCTGATGGGGATTTTCGGATCATCCGGGGCTCGCATCCTGTCGATCGGCCGCGAGCAGCCGGCCGCCCTCTCGGTCGCCGAGCGGGCGCGTTCATTTCTCGCACTGCATGGCGTCGATGCCGAACTGGAAGCGGTCGTAACGACGCAGAACCCGGCCGATGTCCTGCTGCGGCGCGCTTCGGAAACAGCCGCACGCCTGCTCGTCATGGGAGCCTTCGGTCATCGTGGATTCCGGGAGATTCTCTTCGGCTCCACGACGCGGCACCTGTTCGACAACGCTCCGGTTCCGCTCTTCATCTACCACTGAGCGGGTGGAGGCTCCGCCGCTGCGTTTGACCCAAATCAAGGGCAGGCGCCAGGGCTTGCTCCAGAATTGCACACAGTGTGAGATTCGGGCGTCGACGACCTCACGCAGGTCTCAGTCAACTGGAGAAGCAGAAATGATCACGACCCGCAGGACTTACATGCCGTTGGCGACCTATCCGGAAGCCGTCGACGATCAGGCGGTCCTGGCGGCTGCCGGCTTCGCCATCTCGCTGGGCGGGACGCTCGAGGTCACGACGTTCTCCGTCGACATCCCGCAGGTACCGTCGCCCATGGCCGGCCTTTTCATCGATATCCCCGGTCTGGTTCAGGCCGCGGAGGATAAGAGCAGGTCGGAATGCAGCCGCCTCCATAAGCTGGTCGGCGGAATCGGCGCACCTCCCGCCGTGAACTGCTCGACCAGCGAAGTCCTCTTGGGTGGACTGCTCAATGCTGCTGCGGCCGAGGCTCGATACTACGACCTGACGGTGCTTCCCTGGTCCCGGGAAGAGGCTTCCGCCCAGCACTTGATCGAGGCCGTCGTTTTTGGATCCGGCCGGCCGGCCATTTTGGTGCCGGGCTCCGCCCAGCCGGCCGCGCGGCTGGACCATATCGCCATCGCGTGGGACGCGAGCCGGGTCGCCGCCCGCGCGCTTGGCGATGTCCTCCCTCTCCTGGCGGAGGGTGGTCGCGTCACGGTTTTGACGGTTCGCGACGAGAAGCCACTCGCGGGCGCGCCTCTTGCCAGCCTTCTTGCTTCCTCGCTGGAGAAGCGGGGGGTGAAGGCAGATCCCGTCGAGATCACCCTTGGCGAAATGACCATCGCCCAGGCGTTGCAGGAGAAGGCGCGGACGGCAGGGGCGCAGCTGCTCGCCATGGGAGGCTTCGGTCATTCCCGCTTCCGCGACTTCGTCCTTGGCGGCGCAACCACGGGCGTGTTCGCCGAACTGCGGATGCCGGTGCTGCTCTCGCACTGACACCCCGGGAAAGTTCGCGACCATGTCGAAGCCGGACTCGGGCGCCTCGGATTCGAGATCGGCGGGAACCGACTCACCATCGGGCGTGAAAGCGAAGATCGACTTGAATCGCGGCTGGCAGGCCCTGCAGCCGAGCGAATGCCTGACGGCGCTGGAAACCCGGGTCGAAGGCCTGGATGCAATCGAGGCCGCGCGACGCCTGGCGATCTGGGGGCCGAACCGCCTGCCCCGGGGGCGACCTCGCGGCCCGCTCCGGCGGTTTGCCGAGCAGTTCCACAACCTCTTCATCTATGTGCTGATGGCGGCGGGCGTCGTGGCGGCGGCGCTCGACCATACGGTCGACGCGCTGGTGATCTTTGCCGTCGTGATCGCCAATGCCGTGATCGGCTTCGTCCAGGAGGGGCGCGCGGAGAAGGCGCTCGAAGCGATCCGCGGCCTGATCGACCCACGCGCCTCCGTGATCCGCGACGGTCACCGCCAGACGGTTTCCGCCGATCAGGTCGTGCCCGGCGACATCGTGCTGCTCGAGGCGGGCGATCGCGTTCCGGCCGACCTGCGTCTCGTCAGATCTCGTAACCTCCGGATCGACGAGGCGATTCTCACGGGCGAGTCGGTCCCCGTCGACAAGACGGTCGCGGCGGTCGACGTCGCGGTGCCCCTGGGGGACAGGCTTTGCATGGCGCACTCCGGAACCTTCGTCACGGCCGGTCAGGGGACGGGCGTGGCGACAGGCACCGGCGCGGCCACGGAACTGGGGCGTATCAGCGTCATGATCGGCGCCGTCGAACGGCTGGCAACGCCCCTCGTCCGGCAGATGGATCAGTTCGCTCGGCAGGTCACCTTCGCGATCCTGGGAGTATCAGGGCTCGTCTTCCTGTACGCCGCCTTCGCCCAGTCCTATGCGTTCGACGATGCCTTCATGGCGGTGGTGGGCCTGGCCGTCGCCGCCATTCCGGAGGGCCTGCCGGCGGTCATGACGATCACGCTCGCCGTCGGCGTGCAGCGCATGGCGCGACGCAATGCCATCATTCGTCGATTGCCGGCCGTAGAAACGCTCGGTGCGGTCTCCGTGATCTGTTCGGACAAGACCGGGACACTGACCCGCAACGAAATGACGGTGACGACCGTGGTGACGGCGGACCGTCGCATCGTCGTCGAAGGGGTCGGCTATCGTCCCGAAGGCGGCTTCGTGGTCGACGGCGAGGCGGTCGATCCGGCTGCCGACCCCGTTCTCGAGGAACTCACGCTGGCCGCCCTTCTGTGCAACGACGCCGAGATCCGGCCGTCGGGCGAGGAGTGGATCGTCGACGGCGACCCGATGGAGGGAGCACTCGTCTCGCTGGCCCGCAAGGCGGGACACGACGCCGCGGCTGCAAGGACGGGGTTCGCGCGCCGCGACGAGATCCCCTTCGATGCCCGCCATCGTTACATGGCGACCCTGAACGCGTGCGACGGTCGTGGACCGGTCGTCTTTGTGAAGGGGGCGCCGGAACGCATCGTCGAGATGTGTGCCTGGGCGGCCACGCAGGAAGGCGAAGCCCTGATCGACGTGGATCGGTGGCGTCGCGAGATCGAGCGGCTCGGGACCGAGGGCCTGCGTGTCATCGCCATCGCCCGCGAGACCATGCCGGAACACGCGGGCGAAATCGCGCCCACTGACGTCGAGCGGGGACTGACGCTGCTCGGTCTGGTGGGGCTGATCGATCCGCCCCGGCCGGAAGCGGTCGCCGCCGTTGCCGAGTGCAGATCGGCCGGCATCCACGTCAAGATGATCACCGGAGATCATGCCTCGACCGCGCGCGCCATCGCACGGCAACTCGGGCTCGCGGCCGATCCGGTAGCGGTCTCCGGACAGGAACTGGACGGCCTGGATGAAGGCGAGTTCAAGCGCCGGGCTCGCCAGTCGACGGTCTTTGCCCGCACCAGCCCCGAGCACAAGCTCCGGCTCGTTGAGGCTCTGCAGCAGGACGGCTCCGTGATTGCGATGACCGGTGACGGGGTCAACGATGCGCCGGCGCTCAAACGCGCCGATGTCGGCGTGGCCATGGGAGGCAAGGGCACCGAGGCCGCCAAGGAAGCGAGCGAGATGGTTCTCGCCGACGACAATTTTGCCTCCATCGTGGCGGCCGTTCGCGAGGGGCGCACCGTCTACGACAATCTCACCAAGGTGATCACCTGGACGCTGCCGACCAACGGCGGCGAAGCCATGACGATCATCCTGGCCATCCTGTTCGGCCTCACCCTGCCTGTGACGCCGGTCCAGATCCTCTGGGTCAACATGATCACGGCGGTTGCCCTGGGCCTCACCCTGGCGTTCGAGCCGACCGAGCCCGGGGCCATGCGGCGGCCGGCCCGGCGGGCGGGGAGTCGGATCCTGTCCGGACGGCTCCTGTGGCGTATCCTCTTCGTCTCGGGCCTGATGGTCGCCGGAACCTTCGGGGTCTTCGCCTGGGCCGAAGCCCGCGGCCTTCCGATCGAGACCGCGCGGACCATGGTGGTCAACACGCTGGTCGTGATGGAGATCTTCTATCTGTTCAGCGTGCGTTACGTTCACGGCAGCTCGCTGACCTGGCGCGGGGTCTTCGGCACGCGTGCCGTCCTGATCGGCGTCGGGATCGTCGTCGTCGCCCAGTTCGCCTTCACCTACCTGCCGCCCATGCAGGTGGTCTTCGGTACGCGCGACCTGTCGCTCGGCGAGGGCGCGGCGATCATCGGCGTGGGCCTGGCGCTGCTGGTCGTCGTCGAGATCGAGAAACGCCTGTTCGCCTTGTTCGGCCGGTGGTCCGTCGCCCCGGCAGGTCCCGCCCGCTAGAACCAGATGTTCATCGGCAGGCCGTGGCGGTCGCGCTCATGGTCCGGTCCGAGGCGGGCTGCCGTACCCTGGGCGATCAGCAGGGCCGTACGGCACACGGCCATGGCATCGAGGACATCGTCGCGGGCTGCGCCGGAGAGCGGTCGCGGACGCCACGGGAAGCCGTGACGGGCAAGCAACTCGAGGCGCTCGGCGAAGCCATCGGGCCGGCGCTTCCGGCTGAGCACCGGCCTGCCGCCGTTCATGCGCGCGAAAGCCAGTTCGGGATGGGCCTCGCGGACGATCGAGCGCAAGGTCTCGTTGCCGCGCAGCAGCGCGTCGACCTCGCGCATCTTCGGGAAGAGATTGAACGTCTGTCGGGTCAGCCCGACGCCCAGCCTCTTGCTGAGGGCATTGGCCTCGGCGTGCGTCGTGCAGTCGAGGGCCGGCCGGCAGGGCGTCGGGAAGACGGAGCTCGTCTTGCCGGGCAGGAGCGCGCGGGCTTCGCGTTCGCAGGCGCGACCGGGGCGAGGTGTGTCGACGAGACCGATCGGCATGTCGACGGCCAGAACGGAGAGACCCTCGCAGGCCTCCGCGAGGCTCTTCACGACGGCAACCTGCAGCGTGCCATCGTAATCGCGCCGGCAGACCACCCAGCCGGTGCGGCAACCGTCGGCGCCGGCGACGATCAATCGAGGCCTACCAGCTGGCCATCTGGGTTCTTAGGTTACCGTCGAGCACGGCGAGGAATTCCTCGGTGGTCAGATAGGCCTGGTTCATGCCGATCAGCAGCGCGAGATCCTTGGTCATCTTGCCGCTTTCCACGGCCTCGACGCAGACCTTCTCAAGCGCGGTGGCGAACTTCACCACCTCGGGCGTGTCGTCGAATGTACCGCGATACTTGAGCGCCTGCGTCCAGGCGAAGATCGAGGCGATCGGATTGGTCGAGGTCGGTTTGCCCTGCTGGTGCTCGCGATAGTGACGCGTCACCGTGCCATGCGCCGCCTCGGCCTCGACTGTCTTGCCGTCCGGCGTCAGCAGCACCGACGTCATCAGGCCGAGCGAGCCGAAGCCCTGGGCCACCGTGTCGGACTGGACGTCGCCGTCGTAATTCTTGCAGGCCCACACGAATTCGCCGTGCCACTTCAGGGCCGAGGCGACCATGTCGTCGATCAGGCGGTGCTGATAGTGGATGTTCTTCGCCTTGAACCTGTCGGCGAATTCCTTGTCGTAGACCTCCTGGAACAGGTCCTTGAAGCGGCCGTCATAGCGCTTGAGGATCGTGTTCTTGGTCGACAGGTAGACCGGCCAGCCGCGCATCAGCCCGTAGTTGAACGAGCTGCGCGCAAAGCCCACGATCGAGTCGTCGAGATTGTACATGGTCATGGCGACGCCGCCGGCGGGGAAGTCGAACACTTCGTGCTCGATGACCTTGCCGTCCTCGCCCTCGAAGCGGACGGTGAGCTTGCCCTTGCCCGGCACCACGAAGTCGGTGGCGCGGTACTGGTCGCCGAAGGCGTGGCGGCCGATGACGATCGGATGCGTCCAGCCCGGCACGAGCCGGGGCACGTTCCTGCAGACGATCGGCTCGCGGAAGATGGTGCCGCCGATGATGTTGCGGATGGTGCCGTTCGGCGACCGCCACATCTCCTTGAGATTGAATTCCTGCACCCGCGCTTCGTCGGGCGTGATGGTCGCGCACTTCACGGCGACGCCGTACCTCTTCGTCGCCTCGGCCGATTCGACGGTGACCTTGTCGGCGGTCCGGTCGCGATTCTCGATCCCGAGGTCGTAATACTTCAGGTCGATGTCGAGATAGGGAAGGATCAGCTTGTCCTTGATGAACGCCCAGATGATGCGGGTCATCTCGTCGCCGTCCATCTCGACGACCGGATTCTTCACCTTGATCTTCGGCATCGTCCGGCCCTCACAGTCCCGAAACACGTAATCCAGAAGTCGCCCCGCTTGCCGGGACGCTGGGCGCATTAGAGCCCAAGCCGCGCGGCATTCAACGTCTCACTCGGCCGCATCGGGAAGGCAAAGGCTCCTCCTGGGTTATAACCATAAGGAAATTGTGGATAAATAAACGAAACAAGCGAAATAAACGAAACATCTGGAGACGAAGGGGCCCTCCCCGGCGTTTTGTCGGGTTTGGGCCGCATGGGCGGTGCGAAAAATGCCGGCGCGGTCTGCACAGGCCCGGCCTTGCATAGAGAGTGCAGTCGACGAAGCTTGCACGAAAAAGCCGCCCCGGTTGCCCGGGGCGGCTCGATCTGTCGCCCGTATCAGAGAGCGGCGAGGGCTGCGTTCAACGTCGCACTCGGCCGCATGCCGGCCGAAGTCTTCTTCTGGTCGGGCAGGTAGTAACCGCCGGTGTCGACCGGCTTGCCCTGGGCGGCGATCAACTCGGCGTCGATCTTGGCCTCGTTTTCTTCCAGCGTCTTGGCCAGCGGCTTGAATCGGGCCGAGAGGGCGGTGCTGTTGTCGCGGCGCGCCAGGGCCTGGGCCCAGTAGAGCGCCAGGTAGAAGTGGCTGCCGCGGTTGTCCAGCTCGCCGACCTTGCGGGCGGGCGAACGGTTGTTGTCGAGGATCTGGCCGTTAGCCTCGTCGAGCGTCTCCGCGAGCACCTTCACGTCCTCGTTGCCGGTCGTCTGGGCCAGATGCTCCAGCGACGCGCCCAGTGCCAGGAACTCGCCCAGCGAGTCCCAGCGCAGATAGCCCTCCTGCTGGAACTGCTCGACGTGCTTGGGCGCCGAGCCGCCCGCGCCGGTCTCGAACAGGCCGCCGCCCGCCAGCAAGGGGACGATCGACAGCATCTTGGCGGAGGTGCCGAGTTCCATGATCGGGAACAGGTCGGTCAGGTAGTCGCGCAGCACGTTGCCGGTGACCGAGATCGTGTCAAGCCCCTGACGGATGCGCTCGAGCGAGAACTTCATCGCCTCGACCGGCGCCATGATGTGGATCTCGAGACCCTTGGTGTCCTCTTCCTTCAGGTATTTCTCGACCTTGGCGATAAGCTGCGCATCGTGGCCGCGCTTGGCGTCGAGCCAGAACACCGCCGGCGTGTTGGTGAGCCGTGCGCGGCGCACGCCGAGCTTGACCCAGTCCCGGATCGGCTCGTCCTTGACCTGGCACATGCGGAAGACGTCGCCCTGTTCGACCTTCTGCGTCATCAGGACGGTGCCGTCCTCGGCGACGACGTTGACCTTGCCGGCGGTGGGGATGCGGAAGGTCTTGTCGTGGCTGCCGTACTCCTCGGCCTGCTGCGCCATCAGGCCGACATTGGGCACCGTGCCCATCGTCTTCGGGTCGAAGGCGCCGTGCGCCTTGCAGTCCTCGATGACGGCCTGATACAGCGTCGAGTAGCAACGGTCGGGAATCGCGGCGATGCAGTCGTGAAGCTTGCCGTCGGCGCCCCACATCTTGCCCGACTCGCGGATCATCGCCGGCATCGACGCGTCGATGATCACGTCGCTGGGGACGTGCAGGTTGGTGATGCCCTTGTCGGAGTTCACCATCGCGAGGCCGGGGCGCTTGGCGAACTCGGCCTGGATGTCGGCCTTGATGGCGGCCTTCTCGGCCTCTGGCAGCGTCTCGATGCGGGCCAGCATGTCGCCCAGACCGGTATCGGGATCGGCGCCGATCTTCTTCAACGTCTCGCCGTGCTTGGCGAACACGTCGGAGAAGAACACGGACAGGCAATGACCGAACAGGATGGGATCGGAGATCTTCATCATGGTGGTCTTCACGTGCAGCGAGAACAGGATGCCGTCCTTCTTCGCCGCCTCGATCGCGTCGGCGTAGAAGGCGCGGAGCGCCCTGACGTTCATCACCGAGCAGTCGATGATCTCGCCGGCCTTGAGCGGGATCTTGGGCTTCAGCACCGTGGTCGCGCCGTCGGCGGCGACCAGCTCGATGCGGGCGCTGGTGGGCGCGGCGATGGTCGTGGCGACCTCGGAGCCGTAGAAGTCGTTGGCCGTCATGTGGGCGACGCGGGTCTTCGAGTCCTTGCTCCACGCGCCCATCTTGTGGGGATGCTTGCGCGCATACTGCTTCACGGCGCCGGCGGCGCGGCGGTCGGAGTTGCCCTCCCGCAGCACCGGATTGACGGCGCTGCCGAGGACCTTGCCGTAGCGGGCGCGGACTTCCTTGTCGGCCGGCGTGGCGTCGCTGTCGGGGTAGTTCGGGATGTCGTAGCCCTTGCCCTGCAGTTCCTTGATCGCGGCCTTGAGCTGCGGGATCGAGGCGGAGATGTTGGGCAGCTTGATGATGTTGGCTTCCGGCTTCAGGGTGAGCTTGCCGAGTTCGGCCAGCTCGTCGGGAATCCTCTGCTCCGGCTTCAGCTTCTCGGGGAAGTTGGCGATGATCCGGCCGGTCAGCGAAATGTCCTTCAGCTTCACCTTCACACCGGCTGTCGCGACGAAGGCCTCGACGATCGGCAGCAGCGAATAGGTCGCAAGTCCGGGGGCCTCATCGACCTTCGTCCAGACGATTTCGAGATCTGACATACCTGCACCTCCGTGCGCCGCTTTGGTTTCGGCTGGGTTGATGATTTGCTGATCGGGCTGTCTTGTTGCATCGCCGGGGGTGGCCTGCAAGACGGCTGGCCATCCGGTTTGCCAAAGGATCAGACCTTGTCCAGCCGCTTCTCGAAGCCGGCGGACGCGGGCATGGCCGCGATGGCGGGCAGCACGTCCTTCAGCTCGCTCACGAAGGCGACGTGGTCGAGATGGCTCCGTTCGGCGAACCCGCCCTCCACGACGCCGCGGAGGAGGGCGGCCAGCGGCTCCCAGTAACCGCCCTGATCGATGATCACGATCGGCTTGTTGTGCAGGCCGAGCGTCCGCCAAGACAGGACCTCGAAGAACTCCTCCAGCGTGCCGATGCCGCCGGGCAGCACGACGAAACCGTCCGACCGCTCGAACATCTGCAGCTTGCGCTCATGCATGGTCTCGACGACCACGGTCTCGGTGAGCGCCGGGTGCCCCGCTTCGCGCTGCAGGAGGAAGTTGGGAATGATGCCGACGGCCCGGCCGCCGGCGTCGAGCGCAGCATTCGCCACGAGCCCCATCAGCCCGACGCCGCCGCCGCCATAGACCAGGGTGATGCGCTCGGCGGCCAGAAGCCGCCCGAGGCCGATGGCGGTCTCGCGGGTGGCCGGATCGGTCCCAAAGCGGGCACCGCAGAAGACACAGAGGGAGGAGGGGGTGATCTCGGGCACGAAAGCTGCTTTTCTGTTACGATCCGGTGCGTTTCCGCACGGGCGTCACGTGGTATTGTTACGCAAAGGCTGGCTGCGACGCCAATGGGGATGGTGGTCGCACCGTTGGGAGGGCGATGTCACGAACTGTTTTCGGATTGGTCGCTATGGGCGCGGTGGTTATCGCGATCGCGGTGGGCGTTTCATGGCGCGGGAAGCTCAGCGAGCAGGCCGCCATCGACCAGTCGGTAAAGCCTGCCATCGATGCACCGCGCCCTGAAACCGTGACCGCTGCGGCTGCTCCCGCGGGCGCCGCCGCTCCTGCCGCTCCCGCTGCACCTGCCCCTG
This sequence comes from Reyranella sp., assembly GCA_046296475.1. Classification (GTDB taxonomy): domain Bacteria; phylum Pseudomonadota; class Alphaproteobacteria; order Reyranellales; family Reyranellaceae; genus Reyranella. The sequence continues at coordinate 56,170 of JBKBLH010000014.1, read as the reverse complement.
CCCCTGCCGCCGGGGGCACTGTCCCCGCGGCGTCGGCCGCACCCGCTTCAACGACCGTCCCGGCTCTCGCACCGGCGCCAGCTTCCGCGGTGGCCCTTCCATCGTTCGACGTCGCGCGGATCGGCACGGACGGCAGGGCGGTGATCGCGGGTCGGGCAGCCCCCGGCGCCAGAATCGTGCTGCTGGACGGCGGCAAGGAGATCGCCAAGGGCCAGTCCGACGCGCGTGGGGAGTGGGTGATCATCGTCCAGGATCCGCCGCTCGCGGTTGGTCAGCACGAGCTGCGCGTCGTGCAGCATATCGAGGGCAGGGCGCCCCTGACTTCGGAGCAGGCCGTGGTCGCCGTCGTCCCGGAACCGCCCGCGGCGAACGTGCCCGACCAGCCGCGCGCCGAGACCCTGGTCATGATCTCGCCGCCGGCAGGCGCGGCGACGCTGGTGCAGCCGCCCACTGCCGCCGGCCTCCCGAAGTCCGCCGACCTCTCGCTTTCGACGCTGGACTACGACGACGGCGGCCATGTCACCGTATCGGGCCTTGCCGCTCCGGGCACCGTCGTCCGGGCCTATGTGAACGACAGGCTGGTTGCCGAAGGCCGGGCGGCCTCCGACGGTCGCTGGCGTCTCAAGCCGGCGGATCCGATCGCGCAGGGCAGGCACCTTCTCAGGCTCGACCGCATCGCGACGGATGGCAAGCCGGTCGCGCGTCTCGAACTGCCGTTCGACCGGGTCGTGGTGGCGCCGGTTTCCAGCGCTGACGGAAGGCGCCTGCACATCGTGAAGGGTGACAATCTCTGGAACATCGCCCAGGCGCACTATGGGGCGGGCTGGCGTCACACCATCATTTTCGCCGCAAACAAGGATCAGGTTAAGAATCCCCATCTGATATATCCGGGGCAGATCCTCAGCCTGCCGAACGTCAACTGACCTTCGGACAACGGAGCGCGCGCGACCAATGCTTGCCAATTTCCTGGTGCCGATCCTCGCGGACGGTTGGCGCTTCATCGCCCTCTTTGCGGCCGCGACCTTCCTGGCCGCGCTGACGGGCGTGGCGTGGCTGTTCTGGCCGATGTTCGTCGTGACCCTGTGGTCGATCTATTTCTTCCGCGATCCGCCCCGCGGCGTGCCGCAGGATGACGGACTGCTGATCGCGCCCGCCGACGGGCTGGTGCAGATGGTGGTGGATGCCGTGCCACCGCAGGAACTGGGACTTGGCGACAAGCCGCTGACGCGTGTCTCGATCTTCCTGAGTGTCTTCGACGTACACATCAATCGCAGCCCCTGCGCGGGTACCGTCGAAGTCGTGGCCTACCGGCCGGGCAAGTTCCTGAGCGCCAACGCCGACAAGGCCAGCGAGGACAACGAGCGTATGGCGCTGGCCCTGCGCCGGGCCGACGGGCGGCTCATCGGCTGCGTGCAGATCGCGGGATATGTGGCCCGTCGCATCGTCTGCTACGTGAAGCCGGGGAAGGCGGTCGCTGCCGGGGAACGTTTCGGCCATATCCGCTTTGGTAGTCGTACGGACCTTTACCTGCCGGAAGGCGCGCGCCTTCTGGTCTCTCCGGGGCAGCGGATGATCGGCGGCGAGACGGTCATGGCCGAGCTCGACCCCGTCGTGACCGGACCGCGTCTCGCCGTCGAATTCTAGGGTGTCGACATGGACAGCGACCTGCGTTCGCAACGCGGCGGATTGCGCGGCTTCTCCGTCAACCGGTTGATTCCCAACGTTTTGACGCTTGCCGCCCTGTGCTCGGGCCTGACGGGCATTCGCTTTGCGCTCCAGGGTGAGATGCGGCTGGCGGTGATCGCCATTATCGTGGCAGCGATCTTCGACGCCTTGGACGGCCGCGTGGCCCGCCGCCTCGGCGTCACCAGCCGATTCGGTGCCGAGCTCGATTCCCTTTCGGATTTCCTCTGTTTCGGCGTTGCGCCGGCGCTCGTCCTCTACCTCGCGTCCCTCAGTCATGCCGGGGCCCTGGGCTGGGTCGTGACACTGATGTTTCCCATCTGCTCGGCGCTTCGGCTCGCACGCTTCAACACGGCGCTGGTTTCGGATACCCCCCCACCGGTCTGGACGGGATCGTATTTCACCGGCGTGCCGGCGCCTGCCGGCGCGCTCCTGGCGTTGATGCCCCTGATGCTGAGCTTCGAGATCGAGGCGGCCTGGCCGCGTCATGCCACCGTCGTCGGAACCGTTCTGGTGATCGTCGGCGGCCTGATGGTCAGCCGCTTGCCCACTTTCTCGTTCAAGAAGGGCAGGATTCCGCGTCATCTCGTCCTGCCGGCGATGCTGGCAGCGGCACTGGTGATGGGCGTGCTCGCGAGCGCGCCGTGGATCGCGCTGTCGCTGATCGGCTTCGGCTACATGTGCCTGATCCCGTTCAGTGTGATGGCGCACCGGCGCCAGATGCTGCAGGACCGAAAGGCCGCCGAGGCTGCTTCGGTGGTGCCGCTGCGGACCGTCGACGCCGGAGCTCCGCCCCAGGACTGAGGGCGACCCGGAATGCTCGACCCTCTCTTGCGCCGCTGGATCGGCCCGCCGCTCGATCGAGTGGGTGCCTGGGTCGCGCGGCGCGGCATCGGCGCGAACGCGGTCAGCTTGCTGGGGCTCGCGGTCGGCGTGGCCGCCGTGCCGATCCTGGCGCTCGGGCACTATGAAGCGGCGCTTCTGGCGATCCTGCTCAACCGGCTGCTCGACGGGCTGGATGGCGCGGTCGCCCGTCACACTCGTCCGACGGCCTTGGGCGGCTATCTGGACATCGTTTGCGACATGGCCTTTTACGCAGCCATTCCATTGGGGTTTGCCCTTGCACGGCCGGAGAATGCCGTCGTTGCGGCGGTACTGCTCGCGTCCTTCGTCTGCACCTGTGCCTCGTTCCTCGGCCGTGCCGTGCTCGCCGCCGGCCGCGGGGAGCGCGACCCGGGGACGAGAGGGCGCAAGTCCTTCTTCTACGCCGCGGGCCTGATCGAAGGCACGGAGACGATCCTGGCGTTCGTTCTCTTCTGCCTCTTTCCGGGCATTTTCCCGTGGCTAGCCGGGGCGGTGGCCGTCCTGTGCTTCTGGACGGCGGCGGCCCGGGTGGCCGAGACCTTCCTCGCGGAATCGAATTCCTGATTCTTGATTGTCGGGATACTCGGGATCTGGCGAGCAGGTATTCCGCAGCCCTAAAAAATCCCCATTAGAGTCAGAATGTTAGAAGTCATGACACAATATCGTCGGAATTCATTGACCTGAGAAATTACATTAAGTAGCCTTGCTAAGTTAATTCGGCGTGGGGCCGGAAAGTTGAAGCTGGAGACGCGGGCATGCTTTCGATCTTCCGTCGCTTGATGAAGGACACCCAGGGCGCCACGGCCGTCGAATACACGTTGATCACCTCCCTGATCGCGGTTGCTGCAATCGCCTGTATTCGCTCCGTCACCGACAAGGTGACTCACGTGCTCGGGACCACGATTCTCAACTGACGCCCCGCGGGACGTCTTGTCCGGCCTTGCACCGCTTCTCCAGACGGGCTTCGCGATCGCCTTGTCCGGCCTGTTGATCGCAGCGGCCTGGCAGGATCTGCGAACTCTCCACATCGCAAACGGGCTGTCGATTGCGATCGCAACGCTGTTCATCGGCTGGGCCGCCTTTGGCCTGATCGCCGGCTCCTACACGTGGCAGGCCTTCGGCCTGTCGATCGTGTGCGGAGCCTGCCTGTTCGTCGTCGGCGCCGCGGCCTTTGCCGGCGGGATCGTGGGGGGCGGCGACGTCAAGCTCCTCGCCGCTGTGGGGCTGTTTGCCGGCCCTGCCTGGATCGTCGACCTTTTGCTCGTGACGGCCCTGGTGGGTGGCGCGCTGGGTGTTGCGGTACTGGCCGGTGCCCCCATCGGACCCGCCGCGACAGCGGGTGAGGTGGCCCTGCGGAGAAGACTGCCCTACGGCCCCGCCATTGCGATGGGCGGTCTTTGGGTTGCATCGGCGCTGACGGTCGGCTGAGATCGGGCGAGAAACAGGGAGAGCCAATGCCTTCGTCGATCGCAAAGACAGTCATCGCGGCCCTGGCCGCAACAGGTCTGGCAACCGCCGCGACCGCCCAGACCACGCCGCCGCCGCGCAGTCGAGTCGACGTCCCCACGACCCCCGGCGTGCCAGAGTTTCGAGATCCGAAGACCGGCCAGATCTGGACGCCGGAGAATGTCGGTCAGGGACCGATCGGCAAGCCGACGCCGGCCGATCTCGCCTTCGATCCGCTGGCACAGGCCGAGCGGATAAAGGGTGTCGTGGTGCAGCGTCCCAACTTCTCGCCCCTCGGCTGGTCGGCGCCGAGCGCTGGGCCGAGCACGCCGCTCGTGACCATGGACGATGCGAGCCTTCGTGCCGTTCCGGGAAAGCGCTGGCAGGTTGTCCTCTACGTGAGAAACAACAGCGCGGGTACACTTGCGCCGATGATCGATTGCCGGTTCACCAACGCGGGCAAACTCGTCGAGGAGACCCGTGTTCTGCTGCCGGGCGTCGGCGCCGGCGTACGCGGGGGGCTGACGATTTTCGGACCCAGGACAGACCTGTTCGTCGATCGCGCCGACTGCCGCGTCGTCTCGCCCTGATCGCCTAACCCTGAACCGAATAGCCGCCGTCGACCGTGATGGCGGCGCCAGTCACGTAATCCGAAGCGGATGCCGCCAGGAAGACCGCGATGCCGGCAAAGTCATCCGGCGTCCCCCAGCGTCCGGCTGGCGTCCGCTTCAGCACCGAATCGTGCAGTGCCGGCACGTCGCGACGGGCGCGTTGGGTAAGCGCGGTGTCGATCCACCCCGGCAGAATCGCATTCACCTGGATGTTGTCCTTGGCCCAGGCGGTGGCCATCGCCTTGGTCATCTGCACGATGCCGCCCTTGCTTGCGGCGTAGGCCGTCGTGAATGAGGCGCCAAAGATCGACATCATCGAGCCGATGTTTATCATCTTGCCGCCCCCTGTCTTCACCATCGCCGGGTAGGCGGCCTGGCTGCACAGGAAGGCGCTGGTCAGGTTGCTGTCCAGCACCTGATGCCATTCGGCCGACGTATACTCCTGCGGCTGCTTGCGGATGTTGATGCCTGCGTTGTTCACCAGGATGTCGAGCCGGCCGTGAGCCTCGAGCGCCTTGCCGATGAGGGCACGGCACGATTCCTCCTTCAGCACATCGACGATGATCGAGCTGGCGGTCGCTCCGGTGGCCCGCACTTGCTTGACCGCGGCTTCGTTCTTGGCGGCATCGCGGCCGGCGATGACGATGGTGGCACCCGAACGGGCCATGCCGAGAGCCATGCCGAGGCCAATGCCGCCGTTGCCGCCCGTGACGACGGCCACCCGGCCGGCAAGATCAAAAAGCTCCACCGCCACCTCCCGTTATTGCCTGCACCGCCTATAGCGAATCAGAGGAACCCGAAACAGTCGCGGGCCGTTTGCTCTGGCGTTCGCGAACTGTCGGCCGGGCTGACCGCCGGGACGCGAACAAGGGTGGCGGCGATCGCGAGATCGCCGCCATTTCCTTCGATGGGATGGGAAAATCGGTTAGGCGAGGTTGTTTGTGCCTTCGACCGCCGCCCGAAAGTTGCGAAGCGCGCAGCGGGGAGGCGGACGGCGCCGACGGGACTACTTCGTCGGCGGATCTTCAGGCAAGTCGGCCTGGTTGTTGGCAGCGGCGTCCTTGTCGATCAGCTTTAGGAGATCCTCAGGCAGCGGCTCGCTTGCTATCTCATCGTACATCGCATGAAGCTGCTTATGCAGCCACATGTCGAACGGCCGCTCGTTGCTCCGCGATTTGGCACGTGCCGGCCCAACGCCGCGTTCGGCGTCGGGCTTGTCGTCGTTAGTGGCCATAACATGTTCCCCGGGGGCGAACGTCCACTCCGCGGGATCCTGTCCGACCCATCCAACTCTCCCCCTGGGACCACTCATGACTTTGTCGCACTCTACCGTCGGTGTTGGAAGTAAACTTTAGCGGATTGCGACGGCGGATTCGTCTTCGCGGAGATCGATCGAGGTCCGCCGAGACTCGGCCGGTTGGCGGCTTTCGCCCTCAAGCAGGAGCCGCTCCAGCGTGTCGCGGGCGCGAGAGATGCGGCTCTTGACCGTGCCGACGGAAACGCCTGTATGTTCGGCGATCGTCTCATAGGGCAGGCCTTCCAGCACGGCCAGCAGCAGAGCCTCCCGCTGCGCCGCAGCAAGCTTACCGAACGCGGACATGAATTCTCTCATGACGAGGCCGCTGTCCTGGTGCGGAGGATGGGAGAGAGACTCGGCGATGGCCGTATCGACCGGAACGGTCGGACGACGACGACGGAGGCCCGAGATAAACTCGTTGCGCTGGATGCGAAACAGCCAGGCAGCGAGGTTGGTGCCAGGCTGGAAACTGTTGCGGCCGGTGAGCGCCTTGATCACGGTGTCGTGAACCAAGTCGTCGGCCGCGTCCCGATCGCGCGTCAGGGAGAGGGCGTAGATGCGCAGGCGAGGCAGGATCGTCTTGAGTTGCTCGTGGAAGTCCCGAGTGGCGTCATCCTGCTTGGTCTGCGTGCTCATTGGCGATCTCCAGAAAGTTGCGTGCCGTGCAGAAGAAATGACCGAGCGTCGAGTTGGTTACACGCGTGCCAACATTTCTTTCAAGGCATTGATTTCGCTCATAAAAAATAGTGCCGCTCCTATTGGAGCTTTTCCGAGAGATACTTTCTGGCGCGTGAAACACGGGCTTTGAGCGTCCCGACCGAGCAACCGCACAGTCGAGCCGCCTCCTCATAGGAGAAGCCGCCCGCACCGATCAGTACGAGGGCTTCCCGTGACTGCGGATTGAGCTTCCATAGCTCCGACGAGAGTTCCTTGAGCGCCATCGTGGCCTCCGGATTGTCCACCGCGGCCAGTGGCGTCGCCGCGTCGCTGTCAATCGTCAAGGGACGGCGACCTTGCGTCCGAAGATCCGAATAAAAGCGATTGCGCATGATGGTGAACAACCAGCCCTTGAGATTGGTCCCCGGCGTGAACTGACTCTGCTTGTCGAGGGCCGCGAGAATGGTGTTCTGAACGAGGTCGTCGGCCGTCTCGCGCTCGCGGCACATGAAGCGCGCGAACGCGCGCAAATCGGGCAGAAGTGCGACGATCTCTTTCTTCATCGCCTTACATCTGGGGATCGAGCCGCCATGGTGAAAGGGAAAATCGCGGGAGCAACCCAGATGTAGGAGAGCTTGTTGTTGCAGCTATCGCCGGAATCGGTCGAGGGGAACCTGTGCTGGGATCATGCGTTTCTGTGCCGAACTTTCCACGAGGACCGAATGGGACGCGCTGCAATTCTTTGGTTTCTGGGAGTGCCGATCCCGGTGTTGTTGCTGATGTGGGTACTGGGCTGGCTCCACTGAGAACGCCCGACGCTGGAATGGAGTTGCGGACGGGCCCGTCGGACCCGTCCGCAACCATTTTTATGCAGGTGGACGCGGGGCAGCGTCCCGGCGGGTCGGCAAGTGATGTTGCATTAGTGGGTTGTCTGCAGACGCGCACGGCGTACTGTAGATGCATTACTGGCGCGACCTGCGGCGGCAGAGGGATTCTGGAGTGATTGAGGGAGAACGACGTGGCTGATGAGCAGGTAGCTTCGAAGAAGGTGTCCGAGGCGATCACGAGGACGTTGCCATTCCTGCGCCGATACGCTCGGGCCGTCACGGGCTCGCAGCAGCAGGGGGACGAGTGGGTTCGCCTTTGCGCCGAGGTGGCGGTTCAGCAGCCGGAGCTCATTGCCCGTATAGAGGATACCAAACTCGGTGTGTTCGCCCTGTTTCACCGGCTGCGTCAGCCGTTTGGCGATATGGAAGAAGCCGCGAGCGCCGGCGAAAGTGTCCGTGGACGCCTCAAGGAGTCGCTCACCGAGATGGCTCCGATGCAGCGGCAGATCCTGCTGTTGACTGTACTGGAAGGCTTCACCGTCGGCGACGCCGCCCATATCCTCGGCATCGGCATCGATGCCGCCGAGCGCAGCCTCGAGGAAGCGCGCCGGGAGCTTCAGCGGGTGGCCTCGGTCCGCATTCTGGTGATCGAAGACGAAGCCGTGATTGCGCTCGACGTTGCCGACATCGTGCGTAATGCCGGCCACGAGGTGGTGGGCATCGCCGCGACTGAGAAGGCCGCCGTCGAGCTTGCCAGGAAGCACTCGCCACACCTCGTGCTGGCCGATATTCAGCTCCGTGGTTCCGACAGTGGGATCTCGGCTGTGAACCAGATCATGAAGTCGATGTCCGTTCCGGTAATTTTCGTGACGGGCTTCCCGGAGCGATTGCTCACGGGCAAGCAGGTCGAACCGGCCTTCGTGATTTCGAAGCCCTTCGATCCGGATCTGCTTCGTGCGGCGATCGCGCAGGCGCTCGATACCGTATCGATCTGAGCCCGGGACGGGTCGTGGTGCGATGGTCGCTTCGCTCCAGGCTCGTCACGCTCGTTGCGCTGGCCTTGCTGCCCATCCTCGGTGTGGCAGGCTGGCAGGCCGAAGTCCAGGAGGCGTCGGTCGTATCGCAGCGGGCTGCCGCGCTCGGATCAGTCTCGGAACTGGCGGTGGCGCATTATGCCAGCCTTTTCGAAGCCTCGCGTCGGTTGGTGACGGCGGCATGTGCTGACGAATCCGTCGAGCGGAGCGCCTCGACCGAGCCGTCGCCGGCAGCGGTGCATCAATGTGGAGGCTATCTGTCGAAGTTGCTGGCGACCTATCCCGGTCAATATTCGAGTGCCGTTGTCACGGATGGGCAAGGCGTCGCGCGATGCGCGAACGACCCCAAGGCCGTCGGCATCTCGTTCGCCGACCGTGACGTCTTCGAGAAGGTGCGGTCCGCGAAGTCACTTGTCATCGGCGGCACGGTTGCCAGCCGGGTTACCCCGCATGCCATCATTCCCATCGCGGTACCCGTCATACGCGACGGTGCGTTTCAGGGCATGTGCGCGGTGGGAGTCACCCTCCGCGCACTGGCCCGGGTGACCGCCCAGGCAGAAGCGCCCGGCGGTATGGCGGTGGCAGTCGTAGATCTTTCCGGGGCGGCCGTCGGCGGCGATGCCACGGCCATGCGGCGGCTGCCTGTGCCGGCGCGCCTAGCCGAGGCACTGACCGGTGCCTCGACCAGGTTATCAGACTTCGGGCAGGATGGCTTCTTTTACGACTTTCTGGTTCGCCCGGTCGGTGACAATGCGCTTTTCGTCGTGGTGTCCGCGCCAGTCGGTGACAGTCCCCTGGCATTTGTCGGAGCCTGGGCCGGGTTCTTGCTCGTCTCACTGGCCGCGATGGTGGTGCTGCTCGTGATCTGGGTCGGCGCCGACCGCTGGTGTGTTCGGCCGCTCCGGTACATCCAGGACTTCGCCGACAAGGTCGCCCGCGGTGAACACATCACGTTGTCGCCGCCACGGCCCTGGTCGCCAGAGATGGCTTCGGTCGGGGCGGGCGTGACGGCCATGGCGGCGGCCATCGCTAGTCGCGAGGCGGCCCTGCGGGCCAACCTGGAACAGCGTGACCACATGCTCCGCGAGATCCATCACCGGGTGAAGAACAACCTGCAGATGATATCGAGCCTCCTGAACCTCCAGGCCGGCGAGATCCGTTCGCCACGCATCCGTCGCTTCTTTGGCGATGCACAGAACCGTGTGCTGACCCTGTCGATTCTGCACCGTCACCTCTATGAGCGGTCGAGCTGGTCGCTGGTCGACTTCCAGCAGTTCATCAGCGATCTCGTTCGCCAGATATCGATGGGACGAACGCGGTCAGGCCAGTCGGCGCCCCGCTATCACATCCGTGCACCGATCATGGCTGTTGGGCCGGACACCGCCATTCCGATCGGACTTATCGTTACCGAAGCCGTGAGCATTGCGCTGACGCACGACTTCAGCAAAGCCAACACGCCGGAGATCCGTATCGAGACCAGCGAGCGTGGCGAGGAGGTGCAGCTCGTCATCGAGGATAACGGCGTCGCCCGCGACGGCGGCACGGCGATCCCCGACGGGAAGAGCGGCTTTGCCCTTACCTTGATCCGGGGGCTGGTGATGCAGCTGGGCGGGGAGGTCGCCTTCGAGCGCAAGCCGGATGGCGGCAACAGGGTCATCGTCGTCTTTCCGACGCCCGCCGCGGATGAGCCGGGTAATGCCTAGCCTGCTTCGATCGGCGCGCTCGACCGGCTTCATCGCCGGCGTCACTCTCGCCGTGCTGATCGCGACGGGCCTCATGCTGGCACTGACGCACTCGAAGTCGGCAGCCCGCCAGCAGCGCCTGGTCGTGGCGAATTACGAGACGATGGCGCTGATGCGCGAGATGGTGATTGCGGTGCAGGACGCCGAGATCGGCCTGCGCGGCTTCCTGCTGACCGGCGACGTCACCAGGCTGGAACCCTACGAGCGCGCCCGCCTCAGGCTCGAGTCGAGCATGCGTCAGCTCGAAGCCGCGGTCTCGGGCGACCCCGACACTACACGCCAGTTTCATGAGTTCCGCAACGTCACGACGCAAAAGTTCGAGCAGCTGAACGCCACGGTGGGAGCCTACCAGCTCGAAGGTCGCGAGGCGGCGCTGGCGCTCGACCGGACGGGCGCGGGGCGGGCGATGCTCAGCCAGGTCAGGCTGCTCGGCGATGCGCTCGTCGAGGGACAGAGACTTCTTCTGGCGCGGCGTCTAACGGCCTTGCGATCGGAGCAGGAGCAGGCCGACAGGGCGGGCCTGCTTGTGATGGGCGGCGCATTCATCTGCCTGATTGCAGGGATTTACATCGTTGTGAGCGGTGCCGGTCGCCTGGAGCGCAGCCAGCGCGCTCTTGCCGGCCGGTCGCAACTCCTGCAGGCGACCCTGGAAAGCCTGCGCGATCCCATCTTCGTGATCGATGGGGAGCGGAACGTGGTGGCATGGAACGAAGCGTTCACCAGGTTGGCGCACTGGGAGCCGGGCAAACAGGCGCCGCCCACCCTGGACCAGCTCCTGTCCGACCGTTCGCCTGCGACGCAGGCTCTTTTCCTGCCACTCGATCTTGGCGGGACTCCTGCCGCGGGCCCGGCTGTGGTCCGTGTGGCCCATGACGGGCGGGACTACGAAATCTACCGTGGCGAAATGTCGGGCGGCGGCGCGGTCGTGCGATGCGTCGATATCACCGAGAAGCTGAGGGACGAGGCGGCCCTTCGACAGGGCCAGAAGATGGAAGCCACCGGTCAGCTGACTGGGGGCATGGCGCACGACTTCAACAATATTCTACAGGTCATTCGGGCCAATCTCGATCTGCTGAAGGGCGAGGCCGGCGATAACGCCGCGATGCTGTCGCGCGTTCAGAGTGCAACGGCGGCGGCCGATCGCGGCGCCCGCCTCACGCAGCAGCTTCTGGCCTTCGCCCGCAGGCAACCGCTGACGCCGCAGCCCACGAACATCGCGAGGCTGGTGGGCGATCTCGCCGACCTTATGCGTCACTCGCTGGGCGAGCGCATCGGCATCGAACTCAGGCTGGCGGCCGATGCTTGGAACGCCCGGATCGATGCGGGCCAGCTCGAGAACGCCATCCTGAACCTCGCGATCAATGCCCGGGACGCCATGCCGGACGGCGGCACCGTGCGTGTCGATGTTTCCAACGCCACCCTCGATCGGCGTTATGCGGCACTGCATCCGGACGTGACGCCCGGCCCCTACGTCCTGGTCGATGTCAGCGATACCGGCACCGGCATGCCCCCCGAGATCGCGGCGCAGGCGTTCGATCCGTTCTTCACGACCAAGGGTGACGGCAAGGGCACGGGGCTTGGCCTCAGCATGGTCTACGGCTTCGTGCGCCAGTCGAACGGTCATATCCGGATCGACAGCGCCATCGGACAGGGCACCAGCATCAAGCTCTACCTGCCGCGCACTGAGGATCCGATCGTCGAGGAATCGGCCGACTCGATCAATGCCGTGAGTGGCAGCGAGCGGATCCTCGTCGTGGAGGACAGCGAAGACGTCCGGCGAGCCGTCGTCGACATGTTGAAGGGGTGGGGCTATCGCGTAGAGGCTGCGGAGGACCCCGACGTGGCCGCGGCGATACTGCAACGCGACTCCGCGTTCGACCTCCTGTTCACGGATATCGTGATGCCGGGTACGATGACCGCCGTCGAACTCGCGCACCTGGCCCAACGCCTGAGGCCCGGTATCGGCGTGCTGCTGACGTCCGGCTTCGCGCGCGGCCTGATACCGGACCATACGCGGTCCGGCTATCCGATGATCGCCAAGCCCTACAGCAGCGAAGCCCTCTCGACGAAGTTGCGCAGCGTTCTGGCCAACCGGCACGCCCTGCCATCGGTGCCCGCAAGCGCCGCCGCCGGACAGTCCGACCCGCCGCCGGCGGGTGGCGTACGGCGTGTCCTTCTGGTCGAGGACGAGGTGCTGCTGCGAATGTCGACCGCCGACATGCTGGAACAGCTCGGTTGTTCCGTGACCGGCGTGGGCAGCGGCGAGGCCGCTCTCGATATCCTCGCCCGAGAAGATGCCTATGACCTTCTGGTGACCGACGTGGGATTGCCGGGGATGAGTGGCGAGGAACTCGCGGCAAAGGTACGTGGGCAGTATCCGACGCTGCCTGTCGTGATTGCGAGCGGCTACGGTCGTTCGAGCCTCCACCGGGACGGCATTCAGTTCATTTCAAAGCCCTATTCGTCGGTCGACCTGCAGCAGGCACTGGATCATACCGCCTCGCGTTGACTGACTTTTCCATCCGCGACGACAATCCCGCGCGACGGCTGCAACCCCCCACGATTTTGTGGCGTTCATCTGTTGAGGATGGGGCAATCGTGGAGGGGAACATGAAGTCCAAGCAGGCGTCCGAAACTTCGAACATCAGCCCGAATCACTCGGACCAGGGTCCGCTCGCCGGTGAACTGATGGATCTGTACGTCGCAATGCTCATCGTCATCCCGATCGCTTTCGTTCTCAAGTCTCTCTGGGTGTGAAGTCAGCGGCGCCGGGTGGGCAACGGGCAACTTGGCATCGGGCGCCGGCGTTAGCGGGAGCCCAATCAGGAGGATTTCCAATGCGTTCCATCGCCATCTTGGCGGCGTGTATTGTGGTCACCGGCTCTCATCTGGCGCTTGACGCCGGTGCACAGACGACAATCGAGACGACGACAAAGACCCAGAACGATGCGCAGGCCATATGGGAGAAGGTCGAGGGGAGCTGGAACCAGACCAAGGGTGCCGTGAAGGAGCAGTGGGGCCAGCTTACCGATGACGATCTGCTGGCTATCGAGGGGCGTCGCGACCAGCTCGTGGGCAAGATCCAGACCCGCTACGGCATTTCCCGCGAAGCGGCCGAAGCCCAGGTTGGCGCGTGGGAAAAGACGCGCCTGAAGGACATGTGAGGAGCCGCCCATGAACCGCTATCTCGCTCTCTCGGCTTTCGTAGGATCTCTGGCGCTCGGCATCGGGAATTCCGCGCTCGCACAGTCGCCGGCCGCCCAGCCACCGGGAACGATCGGCGTCGGTGTTTCTGCCAATGGTGTCAGCCAGTTCAAGGACGAGCGGACAGGAAAGGTCTGGACACCCGAAAACGTCAGCAAGGACAATCAGACGCCGCAGCAGCAAGCGGCGACGCCGTCGACCCCGGCTGACAAGGCGTTCGATCCCAACAGTCAATCTGTCGGGGTGCAGCTCGTGGTTCAGCGGCCGCGCGGCAATCTCATGGGGACCGTCCCCATTACCGCCGGGCCAACGGTGCCCGCCGTCGTCATCGACAGTCCCTGGCTGCAGGCCGTGCCGCAGCAGAACTGGTTGTCGGTCCTATATGTGACCAACAACAGCGCGAACGTCGTCGATCCGGTGGTGGGGTGTACATTCACCAACGGTGGACGCCCGGTCCAGGATACGCGCGTCGTCCTTTCCCCCGCTGGTCCCGGCGAGCGCTGGGGTGTTCCCGTCTATGGACCGCCGGTCACCACGTTCGTCGACCGGGTGACCTGTCGGCTCCTTTAGCCCGAGTGACGACCGTTCTTCAGGCCAGAGAAACGCCCGCCGATCTCCGCGAAATCGGAGGCCGGCCGTTTCGTTCGACCTCAAAGAACGCTACGGTGCCGGCCCGGAATGAAGGGAATTCGCATGCGTAGCATTGGGTTGGGACGTCGGACGGCATTGGCAGGCGGTATTTCTCTGGCGAGCGCTTCTTTGATCCGGCCCCGCGAGGCGCGGGCCGCCAAGGCATTGACGGTCGTCCTGGAGTCCGAGGTGACGATCCTCGATCCGCACGCGACCACAGCCGCGATCACCCGCACCTTCGGCACCCACGTCTTCGACACGCTCTTCGCCATGAACGACAAGGGCGAGATCAAACCGCAGATGGTCGAGAGTTACGACGCCAGCCCCGACAAGCTGACCTGGACCTTCGTCCTGCGCGACGGGCTGAAGTGGCACGACGGCAATCCGGTGACTGCGGACGATTGTGTGGCCTCGCTCCGGCGCTGGTCGGTGCGCGACCCTCTCGGCAAGATGCTGATCGCCGATACCGCGACGCTGGAGGCAACGAACCCGAAGACGATCAGGTTCGTCCTGAAGCAACCCTTTCCGCTGATCCTCGACGTGCTGGGCAAGCCGAACGCGCCGCTGCCCGTCATGATGCCGGCCCGCCTGGCCGCGACTCCTGCCGACCAGCGCATTGCCGAGCCGATCGGATCCGGTCCCTTCCGCTTCCTGAAGAATCAGTGGCGGCCCGGCGATTCGATGGTGCTTGGGCGCAACGCCGCCTACGTCCCGCGCAAGGAAGCGCCGGATTTTCTGACGGGCGGGAAGGACGTGAAGATCGACCAACTCGTCCTGCGCGTGATGCCGGACCCGTCGACCGGTGCCAACGCACTGATCGCAGGCGAGATCGACTATATGCAGTACCTGCCGTTCGACATGCTGCCGGTCCTGGAAAAGGACAAGGCGGTCAGGCTGTTGGGCCTCGGCGGCATTCACCAGTTCCAGGGCAATTTCCGACTGAATCATGCGTCCCCGCCGTTCGACAATCCGGCGGTGCGCAAGGTCATGTGGAAGCTCGTCGATCCCAACGCGACGCTAATGGCGATCGGCGTACCGGAGAAGTACCAGACCCCCAATTGCGCGTCGTTCTGGATGTGCGGCGCACCGCTCTCGACGGACGCCGGCGCTAACGGGAACAAGTTCGACCTCGCGGCCGCTCGAGCCGAGCTGAAGGCCTCGGGGTACAAGGGCGAGCCAGTCATCATCCTCGAAGTCGCCGGGTCGATCAGCCAGACCGCATCGCAGGTTTTGGTCCAGAACATGAAGGACGTCGGCTTCACCGTGGAGCAGCAGCCGCGCGATTGGCCGACCGTGCTGGCCCGTCGCGCCAAGAAAGACGGCTGGTCGATGTTCCCAGTCTACTCCAACGGCACGGACATGTACTCGCCGCTAACGCATTTTTACATCGCGGCGACCTGCAACGAGTTCCCTGGCTGGTCCTGCGATAATCGAATTTCCGATCTGCTGAAGGCCTATACGCGGGCCGGCACGCTCGAGGAACGCCGGAAGATCGCTGCCGAAATCCAGGTTCTCGCCTATGAGTTGGTCCCGGCCGTGATGTGGGGGCAATTCACGAGACCCGCCGGATATCGCAGCGATCTGAAAAACCTCATCCAGTCGTCCTATCCCATGTTCTGGCAAGTCGAACGCTAGGAGCAACCATGGAAGCGCTCGCCTTGTTGCCGAGGCGGCGCATCAACGAAAGGTGAGCGATGACAGTCACACACAACGTCGCACGACAGCGATACGAGCTTCCAGCGGATCATGGCGTCGCGATCGCCGTCTACCGCCAGCAGGGCGATACGCGGATTTTCACCCATACCGAAGTGCCGCCGGAAGACGAAGGAAAGGGCATCGGTGCGCGGATTGTTAAGGCCGCCCTCGAAGACACGCGTAAAACGGGGTTCAGGATTGTCCCGGCATGCAGCTTCGTCGCGGCCTATGTGCGTCGGCACCGGGAATTCGACGACAGCGGTCGCTGATCAGGGCCTCACGACCAGGAAGGTCACGAATGTTACCGCAGCGGTGACTGCGGTTCCCCATGCGAGGTCGACGATCGTCACGGACATCGGCCATCCCTTCAGGGTCGCGAGGTTCGTGAGGTCGTAGGCCGCATAGACGCAGAACCCGAAAAGCCCCCCGTAGAGCAGGGCACTCGTCCAGGTCCCGGCCCCCAGCGCGAGTTGTATCGGGAAAATCGCGATACCGGCCGCATGCACGAGGTAGAAGAGAACGGCGGCGCTCCAGATCGGCTTGTCCAGCAGCAGATGGCCGAGCCGCGCCTTGTAGAACTCCCGGCTGACCACGCCCAGCCACAACGCATCCAGGATCGCCAGAACGACAATCGCCACGACGTAGCTGAGCATGAAGGTCTTCATGGCGAGAGTTTACTGGGTGAGGAAATACCAGGCCAGCGCCATGCCTCCGGCCGCTCCGATGAAGGAGATGACGAGAACGGTAATCACGCGACCGGTGACGACACCGCTGCGGGCTTCTGTGGGAGTAACTTCAGGCTGCATTGGGCGCTCCAGGGTTGGGGCTTGGGTGGTTGTTCAACGCCTCGCTCGCAGGCGGGTTGCCCCAGGCGGAACCTGCGCAAGCGTGCCGGCGTTTGCCGCATGCCATCTGCCAATCCTGCACTTTGCCAATCTTGCACAAGGAACCGATCGGATGTTGTACTGGGCCCTGATGTTTCTCGTGGTCGCGCTGCTGGCCGGGATCTTCGGCTTCGGCGGGATCGCCTCCACCGCGGCCGGCATGGCGCAGATCCTGTTCGTGATTGCCCTCGTCCTGTTCGTCGCGAGCCTGCTGGCAAGCTTCGTCCGGCGCAATCAATAGGCGCTGAAGTGAGCCCGGAGCAGGGATCGGGCCTCGTTCCCTGCGGCGCGGTCCCAGCAGTTCACGATGGCTACCCGGAACCCCCCGGGCGGCATCGCGTGTCGCTCTGGTGCCACTGATTCGTGAAACGTGATCTGAACGCTCGACACCTCACGAATGTCGCGGACCCGCTGAAGGAGTGCTTGCGGCGGATGCCGATAGTGACGGCCATGGGGCATGAACAGGACTACGCTGTAGCCGCTGCGCCTGTCGCCATCGTCATATCGCCATTCGCGCCGTGAATAGAGCCGGACGAGTGCGTCCACCCAACCCGTTCCGTAGAGATCCGGCCATTGGTCCGCAAACCGCAAGTGGATCTCGATGATGCGGCCGCCGATGGTCTCGAAATTCACCATGCCGGTGTAGCCGATGAGATGGCGCCGGCACCAATCGCCCACGCTCCCTTCCAGGTCCGGGTTTGAACGGGCATCGATCGCCCAATAGTCGAATGTCCCGTCATCCGCGGGTACGCCCTTGGCGTGGCGCCACCAGCAGGGCGTGCCATCGATCAGCGCGGCATCGCTGCTGACGTGATCGCCTTCGAGGAGGGACATCCACATGTGTCCCGGTCGATAGGCCGCGTCATAGTCTGCCGGCGAACGCAGTGCGCGGCTACCGACGCCCATGCCCTTGAGGTTGTAGATCGGCTTGGAAAAGACCGGATAGGTCCGGGGCGCCACGCCGTGCGGCGCCGCCGCGAGTCCCTGCCAGGTGGCGACGGCCAGCTTGTCGTAGACCCAGCGGTGGTCCGGGTTCCAACTCCACGCATCGGCGTCCTCAGTCGGTATGAACACGTTCGCCGGGCAATCCACCTTCTCAAAATATTGAGCGCGCCACGGATCGATCTCGCATATCGGCACTTGCTTCCCTCGTGTCCTGGAGCGGACCCTGGCAGGGTGATCGTCGGGCCTTGACCTTGCAACTGACATGCGCGCCCCCACGTTAGGCTCCCCGGAGGTTACGTGCCGAATTCTTCGATGCTTATCGTGCAACCGCACGATCTCCAGTCCTTCAGGGCTGTGCGTTCCGCCACCGAAACGCTCGCCGCGCCGCTGTCCGCCGAGGATCAGACCGTGCAGTCGATGCCGGACGCCAGTCCGACGAAGTGGCATCTCGCCCACACGACATGGTTCTTCGAGACCTTTGTGCTGCGAGCGCATAGGCGCGGCTATCGAGTATTCGATCGCGCTTACGAATATCTGTTCAATTCCTACTATGAGGCGGTGGGACCACGGCATCCGCGCCCGCAACGTGGCCTCATCACGCGGCCGGGAGTCGAAGAGATTTTGGCATACCGGCGTCACGTATCGACGGCGATGCTGGAGATGCTGAACGACGGCGAAGGCCCGCACGACCTCGTACAGCTAGGCGTGAACCATGAGCAGCAGCATCAGGAATTGATCCTCATGGATATCAAGCATGCGCTTTCCCTGAATCCACTGCGGCCGGCCTATCGCGCGGCTCGGTGCGCCCGGGCGCAGGCAGTGCCCGCCACGGGTTGGCAGGACTTCGAGGGCGGCTTGGTCGAGACGGGACATGACGGCCAGGGGTTTTCTTTCGACAACGAGGGGCCGCGCCATCGTTCCTGGCTCGATGCGTTCGCTCTTGCCATGCGTCCGGTCAATTGCGGCGAATATCTCGAGTTCATCGAGGACGACGGCTACCGGCGACCGGAATTCTGGCTGTCAGCCGGTTGGGATTGCGTCACTCAGCGCGGCTGGCAGGCTCCTCTCTATTGGGAGAAGAGGGACGGCGACTGGCATATCTTCACCCTGTCGGGCCTCGAGCCGCTCGATTCCTCCCGGCCCGTCTGCCATGTCAGCGCGTTCGAGGCCGCCGCGTTCGCCAAATGGTCTGGCAAGCGACTGCCGCGCGAAGCCGAGTGGGAAATCGCGGCGGGTGCCGTCCAGGGCACCGGCGAGGTCTGGGAATGGACGGCGAGTCCCTACGTCGCCTATCCCGGCTACCGAGAAGCAGCTGGGGCCATCGGCGAATACAACGGCAAGTTCATGGCCAGCCAGATGGTGCTGCGGGGCGGGTGCGCCGCGACGCCTCCCGGTCATGTCCGTCCGACCTATCGCAATTTCTTTCCCCCGGATGCGCGCTGGATGTTCGGCGGGATCCGTCTCGCGGAGGATCTCCGATGAACCTGCCGCTTCTCGCGATCCAGCAGGGCGATGTCGCCGATCGTGAAGACTTCCGCCGGGCCGTACTCGCGGGGCTTGGCGGCTCGCCGCGCGCAATCCCGGCCAAGTACCTCTACGACGCCCGGGGCTCGGCCCTGTTCGACGCGATTTGCGAGCAGCCCGAATATTACCCGACGCGGACTGAGGCCAGCATCCTGACGGCCTGCTCGGACGACATCGCGCGGCTCGCCGGGCCAAGATGCGCCCTGGTCGAGTACGGCAGCGGATCCAGCGTGAAGACGCGACTTCTGCTTGATGCGATGCTGGATCTTCACGCTTATGTCCCGATCGACATTTCGCGGCGGCACCTCGACGCGACGGCCCGGCGCCTCCGCGAAGGCTATCCGTGGCTGCGCGTCGAGCCGGTGTGCGGTGACTATATGGCGCTCGAAGCGCTGCCATTGGAGATCGACGACGCGCGCCGGATCGGATTTTTTCCCGGCTCCACGATCGGCAACCTCACGCCCGAAGAAGCAGTGCTGTTCCTGCGGCGGGCTCGCGGGCTGCTGCGACGCGACGGCGCCCTGATCCTGGGCGTTGACTTGAAGAAAGCTCCTGCGCGTCTGCACGATGCCTACAATGACGCGGCGGGGGTGACGGCGCAGTTCTCCTTGAACCTGTTGCGACGAATGAACTGCGAGCTGGAAGCCAGTTTCGATCTCTCGGCCTTCGCTCACGAGGCGTTCTACAATGACGCGGAGGGCCGTATCGAAATCTACCTGCGCAGTCTCCAGGACCAGATGATCACGATCGCCTGGCGCCAATTCTCCTTTGCGGCCGGCGAACGGATCCACACAGAGTATTCCTACAAGTATGACGATGCGGACATTGCCGCCTTGGCAGGGTGGGGAGGATTCTCGCTCGCCCACACCTGGACCGACCCGGACCGCCTGTTCGCCGTCGCCTTTCTGATATAGGCGCCACGAGGAAGCCCGCCCCCGAGAGGCTCGGGAGCGGGCTTTGAGGCTGGACGGGGAGAGAGGCGTTGCTGAGCGGGGGCAGAGGCAACACCAATTATCCAACCTGATCGAACAACGGCACCTCGTACCGCAAGGTTGCCGCTCGCCGGTGAAATAATCGAGAGCCCACTCACGTCGTCGATTTCGACGCCGTAACGGCTGCCAATCGCGCGCTCAGTTCGGCATGGAGCACGTCGTCCCGAATTCGCGGCAGCATCCGATACAGCATGTCGCCGCGCCGGGCAGCAGGGGCGGCGTCCAGTTCCGCCAGGAATTTGACGATCTCCTCTCGGGTTGCGAAGCCCATGTACGCGTCGTTGGCTTCGTGCGCGAGGCAGGCGGGGGATGCGGGATCGTCGGTAGGCATCGCCAGCCCTACAGCGGATGCCACCACCGGCCCGCAAGCACCACGCCCGCCGCCAAGAGCCGCTTGTCGCCGATCAGCGTCTCGCCGATCGAATCGGCATAGTCGAATTTGCCGCTCGCCTGTTCGATCACCGTGGCCTCGCCGACGCTCCCGATTGCGAGCGTGCCGAGGTCGGCACACTTGATGGCGGCCGCCGGGTTCGCGGTTGCGAGCTTGATCACCGTGGACAGGTCCACTCCGAGGCAGAGGAACTTTGACATGGTGGTGAGGAGATCGAAGGCGGGGCCCTCGATCGAGATCGCGTGCACGTCGGAGGAGATGACGTCAGGCAGGAAACCCGCCGCCAGCATCTTGCGCGTCGTGCCGAAGCCGAACGAGCCGCCGCCGTGACCGATGTCGAAGATCACACCGCGTTCGCGAGCCGCCAGGATCTCGTCGCGCACCTTGCCATCGGCCTTTACCGGCGCGTTGGGGAAGGGGCGGAAGCAATGGGTGAGGATGTCGCCCGGACGCAGGCGGCTCACCACCTCGTGCCGCGACGGTGGCGGCGAATCGAGATGCGCCATCATCGGCAAACCGGTCTCCTCGGCGACGTCGAGCGCGATGTCGAGCGGCATGATGCCGGAATCGCCGCTCGCCGACTTGCCGACGCGGACCTTCACGCCCAGCACGAGATCCTTGTGCTCGCGCGCCACCCGCACGGCCTCGCGCGGATCGAGCAGGCGCATGTCGGCGCTCTCCCCCACCATGACGGCCTTGGAGAAGGCGAAGATGCCCGGGAAGGAGACGTTGAGGTACGGCAGGATGCGGACCGGTGACGTCTCGATTACGTGCTTGCGGAAGCCGTGGAAGTTGCCGGGCCCGGCACTGCCGGCATCGATGAAGGTCGTGACGCCGCCCGAGCGCGCGAGCAACTCGGCCTCGACGCCGAGCGACGTGCCTCCCCAATAGACATGCGTATGCAGGTCGATGAGGCCCGGCGCGACGATCTTGCCCGCAACGTCGCGCATGTCCTGGCCCGAGAGGCCGTCGCCGATGGCCGCGACCTTGCCGCCGCTGAAGGCGATGTCGGTCACGCGGTCGATGCCCTGCGACGGGTCGATCACGCGTCCACCCTTGAGAACCAGATCGTTCATGCTCGTTTCGTCCTTCCAACGCACATCACGCTTTCATCCTACTCCATTCGCGCCCCAGGTCCCCATCCCGGGGCAGGGCCAGGCCTTCGAGGCCCAGCCAGTCGGCCATCAGTCGCAGCTCGTCGCGCAGCGGGCCGGCGACGTCGCGCGCCGCGATGCCGGGTTCGAGATGCGCCGCCGGTACCAGCAGTTTCGAGTTCGGACGGTCGGACTTCAGGTCGATTCGGCCGACCAGGCGGTCGCCCAGGAGAAACGGCAGGACGTAGTAGCCGTGCTTGCGCCTGGCGACCGGGGTGTAGATCTCGATTCGATAGAAGAAATCGAAGATCCGCTCCGTGCGGTCGCGCTCCCAGATCAGTGGATCGAAGGGGGCCAGCAGGGCGCACGCCTCGATCCGGCGGGGCTGACGGGCGGCGGAGTCAAGGTAGGCCGGTTGTTTCCACCCTTCGACCTCGACCGGGAGCAGGTCGCCCGCTTCGACGAGTTCCGCTAGTCTTGCCTTGGTGTCGGCGACCGGTAGTCGGAAATAGTCGCGCAAATCGAACTCGGTGGCGATCCCGAGCGCGCGGGCCGACCGGCGCAGCAATTCCCGCTGCGCTTCTTCCGCCGAGGGTGTCGGCAACGCCCGGATTCGCTCGGGCAGCACGCGCTCCATGAGATCATAGACCCGCTCGAAGGAGCCGCGTCGCGTGGCGGTTGTGACGATGCCGGCGAAGAACAGCCATTCCAGTGCCAGCTTGCCATCATTCCAGCCCCACCAGGGGCCGCGCTTGGGGCCGCCCTGGGCGAGTTCGGACGCGGCAATGGGACCGCGATCCTCGACCTCGCGGCGGACCTCCTCGATATAGGCCGCCTTCTCGCGATGGAACTTCTGAAGAGTGCCCTTGCTGGTACCGGCGGCGGCGCGCGCCATGCGCCAGCGTAGTAGCGGCTGGGATGCGAGCGGGAGCAGCGAGGCTTCGTGCGCCCAGAACTCGAACAGTCCGCGGCGGCTCCTGCGACCCCATGCCAGTTCGTCGAGATGCGTGCTGTCGTAGGTCCCGAGCCGGGAGAACAGAGGAAGGTAGTGGGCGCGCGCCAGCACGTTGACCGAATCGATCTGCAGGAGACCCAGCCGGTCGATGGCGCGCTTCACATGGCCGAGATTCGCGACGCCGTCGGGACGTGGAACACCGAAACCCTGCGCCGCCAGCGCGATGCGCCGTGCGGCTGCGCTGCCGATCTTGTGTTTCCGGGAAGGCACGTCACCACACTATTCCACACAGCCGGGCAACGGCCATCGATAAAGGCGCATGCCCGGCCTGCCGGCGGTCAGTTCGGCTTGACCATGGCCTTCAATGCCTGATCATCGATAAATTTCGCCAGCAGTTCTGCTCCCAGTGCGGACCAGTGCGCACCGGTGGGTGCGAAAAGGTCGGCCTTGTTGCCTTTGTAGTCCCGGATGACGTCGTTTGAGTCGATGACCGGCACACCCATTTCGCGCGCTACCGCGGCACCCTCGCGCGAGTAGCGCAGGAGAAGCCGATTCTGGCCGATCTCGTGCAACCCGCCCATGATTACGTAGAGCGGCTTGGCGCCGTTATGCCGGATGAGTTCGATGAATTCGCGAAGCGTCCGGTTGAAGTTCTCACGTACTTCCGGGACGATCGGATACTCCGGCACCGGCGCGGAGCTGTGGGTGGGCGCGCCCAGATTCAGGTATTCGATGTAGCGCACGATCAGGGAATTGCGCTTCAGCCAGCGCGACTGGTCGAGGTTCGTCGCGAACAGGCCGTGCTTGCCCTGGGCGACCGCATCCTTGAGGCTCACGCCCTCTTGCTTGAGGTGGCCTGCATTCGCCTCCTCGTTGAGGCCGGAGTAGATGATGACCACATCCGGCTTGAGCTTCGGGAGGTCGCGTTTGGCCCGGGCCACTTCCTGACCGATCGACCATACGATGGCGCCGGCATTGAGGACCTGGGACTTCGGCCCGGCATGCTTGCGCAGTTCATCCTGCAGCCGGATCGGCCATGCCTGATCAGTGTCGAGATTGTAGCAGAAAGTGGTCGAGCCTCCGTAGGCGATGACGCGGATCGAGCCGGGGGGCTTCGGCTCGAAGACGTCCTCCTTGTTGCGAAAGCCGTAATTGTTCGTCTCGGAGTTCGAGTTGTAGCCGTTGCGGGAATGGATGGCGCCGAGTTCAGGATCGTATGTCCAAAGGCCGTAGGTCTTGCCGGGAACGCCGTACTTGAAGTGTATAATGGCGTAGCCCACGCCCTCGATGGCCAGGATGCCGGCGACGGGAAATCCCACCAGCAGGATCAGGCTGAAGAGTATCTTCTTCCAGAGCGGAAGATTGGCCGCCGTCGTCTTCCCCGGTTGCGTCATGCGTTTATCCCGCGCTCCCCCGATGCGGGGCGACTATCGGTCAGGTGCCGAGGGCATTCAATGCGGATTGCTGCTCACTTCCCCTCGAACCGCTTCAGGGCCTTTGCAACGGCCTCGGCCTGGCGGTTGGAGACGTGCCCGTTGGCCTTGAACTCGCTCACCACCTTCCTGAGAAAAGGGCTGCGTTCGGTGTAAAGTTCGGCGCGCTTCATCAGCGGCTCGTGAATATGGGCAGGGCCGCGATTGCGCGCCGCCTGGCGGGCGCGGAAGACCCTGACGGCGATGGCGACGACGAATGCCACGCCCACGACGATGAGGATTTCGGTCAACTGCATGATTGGGGGCGTGCTGTTCGCAGGCTAACGGGCGCCGAGCGCCGTCTCGGCGCGCTGCGCCATCGCCAGCAAGGGACGGTCATGCAGTCTTGGCGCAACGATCTGCAGACCCACGGGCAGCCCGTCCCGACCAGCGCCGCAAGGGATCGAGATGGCGGGCACGAGGGCGAGGTTGAACAGAGGCGTGAAGGCGGCGTGTCCGCGCGGGCCAACCTCCCTGTTCTCGATGACATTGGGATAGACCTGCTCGACCGGCCATGAGACGCAGGACGTGGTCGGCGTCAGCAGGTAGTCGTAGTTGGCGAAGAACTGCGCCACCGTGCGGGCGCAGGCGTCGGCAAAGCGGAAGGCGGCGACGACGTCGGTTCCCGGCACAGAGCGGCCTCGTTCGATCAGCCCCGAGATGTTGTCGCCAAACAGGTCCTTGTCGACAGCTTGTCGCTCGCCATAGAGCAGGGCGGACGCCGAACTGTTGACGGCGGCGAATGCGGTCTCGGAAGTGTCGCCGGGCCACGAGACATCGGCCTCCTCGATTCGCCAGCCAGCGGCGCGCAGCGTCGCCACGGCGGCTTCGAAGGCTGACATGACATCGGGATCGACGGCGACGCCGAGGCCGAGGCGCGGGCTCACGGCAACGCGTGGGCTGCTGGGCGGCGGCACGTCGAGCAGCGCCACCGAATGAGGGTCGCGGCGGTCGGGACCGGCCATCACCTCGAAGGCGACCCTGGCATCCGCGACCGTGCGGCCCATGGGTGCCGTCACTCCGTACAGCGGACCGTAGGCGCCGCCGAATCCGAAGGGCGAGGGAATGGCCCCCGCGGAGGTCTTGAGGCCGACCACGCCGCAATGCGAGGCCGGCCGCCGGCCCGAGCCACCGCCGTCGGTGCCGAGCGCGATAGGGGAAAAGCCGGCGGCGAGAGCTGCCGCGGCACCGCCCGAGGAGCCACCCGGCGTGAGGGCGGGATTCATAGGATGGCGCGATGGGCCATAGACCTTGTTCTCGGTATGACCTTTGGCTGCCATCTCGGGCGTGTTGGTCATGCCAAGGAAGATCCCGCCCGCGGCCTTGAGGCGCTCGACGGCGACGGCATCGCACGGGGGCTTGAAATCCCTGTAGAGTAGCGAACCGTTCGTGACGGTGCGGCCCTGCACCCAGGTCGTGTCCTTGACCGTATAGGGGACGCCGAGAAGCGGGCCGTCGAAGCCTTGCTTCAGCCGCGCATCGACGGCGTCGGCGGAGGCGCGGGCCTCGGCGGGATCGAAGTCGACGATGGCGGTGAGCTGCTTGTTGCGCGCCTCAACGCGGCCGATCGCCATTTCTGCGACATCGCGTGCCGTGGTCTCGCCCATCCGCACGGCAGCAGCAATGGCGGCAGCGCCCTGATCCAGCAACTCGGTCATGTTTTTCCTCATCTGCCTACTTCCATAGCATGATAGCGTGCGCTGCGATGACGTTGGAGAGCGACCTGTATGCGCCGGTGAAGACCCTGCTCGAAGGACAGGGGTACGTCGTCAAGGGCGAGGTTCGTGGATGTGACGTGGTGGCGGTGCGCGGCACGGAGCCACCCGTCGTGGTCGAACTGAAGCGAACCTTTGGCCTCGGGCTGGTGCTTCAGGGCGTCGACCGCCTGGCGCTCACCGATCTCGTCTATCTCGCGGTGGGCCAGTGGCCCCGGCAGATGAAGAACGTCAAGAAGCTCTGCCGCAGGCTGGGGCTGGGCTTCATCGTGGTCGCGAAGGAGAAGGCCGATGTGGTGCTCGATCCCTTGCCCTATGCGCCGCGCCGGAACAGTCGCAAGGCGGGCCGGTTGCTGGGCGAGCATGCGCGGCGCGTCGGCGATCCCAATCTCGGCGGGCAGGCGATGCGGGCCCCGCTGATGACCGCCTATCGGCAGGAGGCGCTGCGATGCGCGGAACTGCTGGCGGCGAACGGCCCGATGAAGGTCGCGGCGCTGCGCGCGGCCGGCGATGCACCCAAGGCGGCCCAGATCCTGCAACAGGATGTCTATGGCTGGTTCGAGAGGGTGGAGCGCGGTGTCTATGCAATCACGCCGAAGGGGCGCGAAGGTCTGGAGCGGTTCGACCGCAAGTCGGATTGAATGCTGATCGCACATCTGTCCGACTCGCACGTCCGCCCCCATGGCGAACTCTACCAGGGCGTGGTCGATTCGAACGCGCAGTTCGCGGCCGCGATCGCGCATGTCAATGCGCTTGATCCGCGCCCCGACCTGCTGCTGTTGAGCGGCGATCTCGTGGATCACGGCCATGCCGAGGAATACGCCATGCTGACGCGGTTGCTGGCGCCGCTCGACGTGCCGGTGCTCGCGATTCCGGGGAACCACGATGAACGCGAGGCCTTCCGCCGGGCATTTTCCGGCCAGTCCTGGCTTCCGGCGCAAGGACCGATCGACTATTCGGTGGGCGACCGCGGGCCGGTGCGCATCGTGACGCTCGATGTCACCTTGCCCGGGCATCACCACGGCGTAGTGAGCGAAGAGGCGGCGGCCTGGCTCGATCGTGCGCTGGGGGAAGAACCAGTGCGCCCTACGATCGTGATGATGCATCAGCCGCCGTTCGATACCGGCATTCCCTACATGGACCTCTATTCCTGCCGGGAAGGACGGCGGCTCTCCGCCGTTCTGGCACGCCACCCGCAGGTCGAGCGCATCCTTTGCGGCCATGTCCATCGCGCCATGCAGCTGCGGTTCGGCGGCACGACGTTATGCACCGCGCCTTCCACGACAACGGCCATTGCGCTCCGGCTCCAGCCAGACGCCATTCCCGCTTCGCACATTGAGCCGCCAGCAATGCTCCTGCATCACTGGCTCCCGGGCACGGGACTCGTCACGCACGTCGCTCCAATCGGAAACTTTCCCGGGCCCTACTCGTTCGCCTGACGACGGGCAGCCCGACAATCGCCGTCGGCGCCAGTGCAACCGACCGTTCCTTCAGGCATTATCGTCCCCTGATGCGCACCCTCGAAATCGTTCACCGCACTCGTTACGAATATTCCGAGCCGGTGTCGCTCGGGGATCATCGGCTGATGTTTCGGCCGCGCGACAGCCACGACTTGCGGCTTCTCCATACCGGATTGGTGATCGAGCCCGCCGCTCAGGTGCGCTGGATCCACGATCCGTTCGGCAATTCCATTGCCATCGCCTCGTTCGAAGGCGCTACCCAGGTGCTGGAACTGATCAGTACCATCCAGCTCGAGCACTTCGGGGTGCCGCCGGAGCTTCCGCCGATCGAGGAATTCGCCCGTACCCTGCCGTTCAGTTATGCTGCCGAGGAGGCGCCCGACCTCGCGCGTTACATCGAGCGCGCGTACCCGGACCCCAACTCGATCGTCGGCCCCTGGACCAAACAATTCATGGAAGGGGACGGCGGCAACGATACGTTCGAGCTGCTCAAGCGGCTCTGCCTGGGCATCCAGCAGAAGCTCACGTATGCGATGCGGTTCGAGATCGGCACGCAGGTACCGGCGGTCACGCTGGAGAGCGGGGGCGGAACCTGCCGCGACTATGCTCTGCTGATGATAGAATGCTGCCGGTCGCTCGGCCTCGCGGCGCGCTTCATCACTGGCTACCTCTACGATCCCGCGCTCGATTCCGCCCTGGGCGAGGCAACAACCCATGCGTATCCTCACGCCTGGATGGAGGTCTACCTGCCGGGCGCCGGTTGGGTGGAGTTCGACCCGACCAACGGAATCATCGGCAGCGAGCGCCTGATCCGCGTGGCGGTCGGCCGGGATCCGGAGCAGGCGATGCCGATTAAGGGCACCTTCACCGGGTCATCCGAGCTCACCGTGAAGGCCTCGGTCGACGTCCGGGTCCATGCACTCGGCCCCACGCCCGTTGCCGATGCGGCGGTTCCGCTGGAGCCGGCCCCATCCCTGACCTCGGGGTCGCTGCTCGAGCCGCCACCGATGCCTGCGCTGGCTCAGGCGCCCGAGGCGCCCGCTGCCCGGACCGGGCCCGACCAACCCCTTTGACATCCTAGAATTACAGCGGTTGAGTGCGAAAAAGGGGCGGTAACGAGTCCCGATGATGCGGGGAGCGGCTTCTGGACGTCTCTATCAACGGGCTGGTGCGTGGCTTGCTTGGCCTTGGCGGGGTTCTTCTCGTCTGGTTCGCATGGCCCGTGATGAAGAGCGCGTGGCAAGCGCAGCATGCCGACGCGGCGGCCACGGCTCTGCGGCTGAACTACAAAATCTCGCTGGACGCAGTGCTGACTGCCATCGACAGGCTCGACCGCGCGGTCGAGGCTGATCCGATCGCGCTTCGCTACTTCCAGCGATCCGAGCTGCTGGCCGGTGCCGCCCTGTCTCCCTATTTTGCGCCAACGGCCCAACAGCGGACCGAATGGCTGAAGCGCGCCGAGGACGATCTCTGGGCTGGCTTGGGCAACGATCCCGCCCGCGGCATTCAGTGGCTGCGCCTCTCCTCCGTACGACTGGCACTGGAAGGCCCCTCCCAGCGGACGGTTGCTCCCCTGCTCATGTCGATCGATACCGCCCCCATGCTCATGCTGCTGTGGCCGGCGCGACTGAGGTTGATCCTCGACAACTGGCAGGCGCTGACGCGCGACCAGCGTGAGAGGATCGCAATCTATGTCGCGCGGACCTGGAAGTTGTCGCCCCGTCGCGACTGGTTCGCTGATGCCATCCGGTCCCCCGGAGACGAGCTGTTCGTCCGCTACTTCGTGCGCAGCGAACCGGGCGCGCAGGATGAGCTCACCCGTCTGCTGACGGAACGCCGGAAGAGGAAACCATGACGGAGTGGACGGAGAAGGGCCATGAACCGGGCGTAGTCGTGCTCCGGGACTGGCGTTGGTTCGTCCGCCACGCCATCGATAAGACCGCGGTTTTTGTCTTCTTCGCCACAGTCGTGCTGGCTGCGCTTCCCATGGGCGGCAATCGGGACTGGGCATGGGCTCCGCTCTGCGTGCTCCTTGGGCTGATCGCGATCCCGGTGTCGTTGGGGCTCGGCGCTCGTGGGGGGCATGGCGTGGTGGCGCTCGAACGTCTGCCCTTGCTGGTGCTGATTGCCTGCTGGCTTCTGTTTGCGGCATTTGCTCTGTGGCAGATGACGACATGGACGCCGCTCACCGCCGATGCCTGGCTGTTCACTCGCGCCGCCGAGATCCTGGGCCGTGCCCATGCGCCGATCCCGGCGATCGCCGCCGACGCCGCGCGCAATTCTCTCCTGAAATGCCTGGCCTGTGCACTGATCTTCCTGATGGCCCGGGGCCTGTGTCGCGACCGCGACAATGCGCGGTGGTTGCTCGTCGCGCTCGTGGCCAGCGGCGTACTGGTCGTGAGCTACGGCATCGCAATGCAGATGTCGACCAATTCCTGTTATCTCGGCGGGTACCTGCGCAAGCAGTATGAGTACACCCTCGGCGACCGCTGCCTAATGGGCGGCACCTTCGTCAACAGCAACTCGTTCGCCTGCTACATGGGCATGTGTGTGGCCGCAGCCTACGCGTTGATTTTCGGCAGTCGCGTCAGGAAGGTCAAAGTACCGTACGGTTACGACGAAGAAGAGGATGTCCGCCTCATGGACTGGTTTACCGGACCACGCGTCGTCCTCGTTGCCCTCTCCCTGCTGATGCTGGGAGGGATGCTGATGTCCGCGTCTCGCGCAGGCTTCGTCGCCTCGATGGTCGCGATCCTGTTCCTCGGTCTGCTTCTGTTGCGGGGCCGCGGTCGGTCGCGCCCGCAACTCGGGCGCATCTTCTTCGTCGGCTTTGCTGTTCTGCTCTTGGTCGGCGGCATTGCGGGCAGCGGCCTGCTCTCCAAGTTCGCCGTCTCGGTCGACGATTCGTCGCGCCTCCGAATCTGGTCGGCGGCGTTCCAGGCGATCGCCTTGTCACCCTGGATGGGGTGGGGACTGGGCAGTTTCGGCGACGTCTTCAATCTCCTGCAGCCCGCCAACAGCCTGCAGCCCAATGACATCGCCCACTCGACGCCCCTGGAGACGGTGGTCGAACTCGGCGTATTGGCGGCAATCCCGGCAATGGTGGTCGTGGCCTTGCCGTGGGCCGTCTGTTTGCGCGGCGGCCTGACGCGCAGACCGGCCTACCGGTATCTGCCCGCCGGGGCTTTCGCGGTGGCCGCCGTTCCGATCCTGCATTCGTTGATCGACTTCAGCCTACAGATGCCGGCCATCGGCTTCTCGACAGCAGCCGTGCTCGGCATGGGATGGGCGCAGTCGTTCAGTCGGAATGAAAGGGCCGCGCAAGGCTTTGCGTCGCAGGGATGATCAAGATAAGATCATAGAAGGTGCAATTATCCTTGGGCGGGCCGGGGTGGAAGGTCCGGGGGGAGAGGAAGCGCAGCATGAGCAGGGAGTTGGCGGACCGGGGACCTACGCGACTTCCGGGCGCGCCACATCGGGAGGGCGTGTGCCGAGAGCCATAACGGCTGAAGGTCAGGTGTCATCCGACGGAGAAAAGACCACCGGCATGCCGCGCATGCGGGCGGCGCCTCAGCGCTTCATCGAAAGCTGGGTTGATGCCGTGCTGGGGTTCCTGTTCTGCGTCGTGCTGCCGATTCCGCTCTATGCGACCGACGAGCCGTTCGTCGGACCGTTCGATGCGTCCGAACTAACAATCGTCACCACCGCCATCGCCTACGCAATCGTCTGGTACGGCGGCCGTCGACTGAACGCATTTCCAGGGGCGGGGCTCAATGTCGCGCACGTCGCTCCGGTGGCGGTGATCACCTACGCCCTGATCGCTGCCACCCTACTGCTGCTGCGCCTGGACTATTCGCGCGTGCAGTTGTTCGGCAGCGGATTTCTCACCGTCCTGTGGATGGCGGTCATCGCCCAGCTCCGCGGACGCTATCTCGTGCGTAACTATGCCGTCACACCGCATTCGGCGATCGCCTCGCTGCCGCGGCTTCCGACCTGCCGGTGGCTCGATTTCGACGATGTGCGCCTGCGTGGCCTGAGGGTCGATGCGATCGTGGCTGACCTGAGCGGTGAGTTCGGCGAAGGCCAACTCGCGGCCCTCGCCGATGCGGCCATCGCTGGGGTGCCGGTACTCGACCGTCGGTATGTCATGGAGACCATGACGGGCCGCACGCCGCTCAGCGGCCTCTCGCCCAACGAGTTCGGATCCCTGCTGCCGTCGCGACAGTACCTCGTCGTCCGGCGCGCTCTCGAATTGGGCCTGACCGTCCTGTTCCTGCCGCTGCTCCTTCCGATCCTTGCAGTCGTCGCGCTGGTCGTCCGGCTGGATAGTGCCGGACCGGTGTTCTTCCTGCAGACCCGCGTCGGCCGACGCGGTCGCGCGTTCAACATGATAAAGTTCCGCAC
Source organism: Reyranella sp. (assembly GCA_046296475.1). Classification (GTDB taxonomy): domain Bacteria; phylum Pseudomonadota; class Alphaproteobacteria; order Reyranellales; family Reyranellaceae; genus Reyranella. The sequence goes on along the minus strand of JBKBLH010000014.1, from coordinate 24,644 downwards.
GATGTTCGTCGGGGTGCCGGGGCCCAGCTTCACGACTTCAGCCGATCCCCGGATCACGAAAAGCGGCCACTTTCTAAGACGCTGCCGGCTCGACGAGCTGCCGCAAGTGTTCAACATCCTGAAGGGTGACATGAGCTGGGTCGGCCCCAGACCGGAGGCAGCCTCGCTCGAGAAGAGCTATGTTCGCGACATCGAGCATTTCGCCCTACGCGGCATCGTGCGGCCCGGCATCACCGGCTGGGCACAAATCAACCAAGGCTATGCCCATGAAGCCGACGCCATGCGCGCGAAGCTGGAATACGACCTCTACTATCTCAAGCACTGCTCGCTGTGGCTCGACCTGGTAATCATCCTCAGGACCTTCGCGGTGGTGTTCCGCGGCACCGGCGCGCGTTAGACTGCGGCGCGAATCATGTGTGGAATAGCAGGCATTCACGCCTATCTCGACGTCGCGCCCCGGGTCGACCGCCGCGAACTGCTTCGCATGAACGACCGCATGGTTGCGCGCGGACCGGATGGCAGCGGCCTGTGGGTGAACGACGAAGGCCGGGTCGGTTTCGGCCATGTCCGCCTTGCGATCATCGACCTGTCCGAGGGCGGCGCGCAGCCCATGCACGCAAGCGATGGCCGACTGACGATCACGTTCAACGGGGAGATCTACAACTATCGCGAACTTCGAGCGGAACTTCAGCGCAGGGGCCGCGTCTTCCGCAGCGAATCAGACACCGAAGTCCTGCTGCAGCTGTATGCGGAATATGGCGCTGCCATGGTTGGCCGGCTGCGAGGCATGTTCGCCTTCGGCCTGTGGGACGCCGACAGGCGGACGCTGCTGTTGGCGCGAGATTCACTCGGCATCAAGCCGCTGTACTGGGCCGACGACGGCTGGACCCTTCGCTTCGCATCGCAGGCCAAGGCGCTCCTCGCCGGCGGCACGGTTTCACGCGATCCCGATCCTGCCGGCATCGTTGGATTCCATCTCTTTGGCAGCGTTCCCGAGCCATTCACGGTCTGGCGCGGTATCCAGTCGCTGCCGGCCGGGACGACGCTCACGATCGATGCCACCGGACCCGGCATTCCCCAGCGCTACTATGACGTGGCGGCGGCCTTCTCGGAGCGGGCGACCTCTGCTGCGGTTCCGGAAGATTCGCGTGCGCGCATAGCCGAGGCTGTCAGGGACTCCGTCCGCCATCACCTCGTGGCAGACGTTCCGGTCGCGGTGTTTCTATCCGCAGGGATAGACTCTGGAACCCTTCTCGGTACGATGGCGGGGCTGGGCGTACGCGACATCACCGCCGTTACTCTGGGCTTCCAGGAATTCGAGGGCATGGCCCTCGACGAGGCGCCGCTAGCGGCTGAGGTCGCGGCGCGCTATGGCGCGCGGCACATCGTCCGGACTGTCGGTCGAGCAGAATTCGAGCGCGACCTGTCGGCGATGATGGATGCAATGGACCTGCCGACGGTCGACGGCATCAACACCTGGTTCGTCGCCAAGGCGGCGCATGAGGCGGGCATCAAGGTGGCATTGAGCGGGCTCGGCGCCGACGAATGCTTTGGCGGGTATCCGTCCTTCACCGACGTGCCGCGCAGCGTGCGCTGGCTGCGACCGGTCTCCTGGCTTCCTGGATTGGGAGCGTTGGCACGACGCGGCCTGTCGCGCGCCATCGCCGCCGGCCTTCGCCTGCATCCCAAGGCGGCCGGCGTGTTGCAGTATGGCGGCACCTGGGCGGGCGCCTATCTCCTGCGTCGAGGCGTCTTTATGCCATGGGAACTCCCTGATCTGCTGGATCCGGCGCTGGTGCGGGAGGGGGTGCGTCGCCTGGCGCCCCTCAGTCGGATCGCGGCCGCCATCCAGGCTGGCCGGTCGCTCGGGGACTTCGATCGCGTGGCGGCGCTGGAGACGTCGCTCTATATGCGCAACCAGCTGCTCCGCGATGCCGATTGGGCGGGCATGGCGCATGGCGTCGAAATCCGGGTGCCATTCGTCGACCCGCTTTTCCTTGCGGCGCTTCCACCCGGGCCGGTCCTCGCCGGCCTGGATGCAAAGGACGTGATCGCCGAGGTGCCGGACCCGCCGCTCCCGGAGAGCGTACGTCACCGGCGCAAGACCGGCTTCTCGACACCGCACGGTCGGTGGCTGCAGGAAGCGGCCGGCGAAACCCGCCAACCTGGCATCGATCTCTCTTCAGCATCGCGGGCCTGGGCACTCAATGTCTGGCGCGCCGGCTGGACCGGTCCGGCGGCGGCCTAACCCACGCGATGGCCGCTCGAATCCTCGCGCTCGTCAGCGACTGTTACGGCTCGCGCGGCGGCATTGCGCGCTACAATCAGGACCTGTTCGATGCGCTGGCCGACGGCAGCACGGAGATCCTGATCCTGCCACGCCATGGCGACGGAAGCGGGATGGTGCTGCCTCCAGGCGTTCACCAGAACCGGTCGATCTTCGGCCGGCTGGGCTTCTCGCTGGCGGCGATCGGCGCGGCATGGCGGTTCCGGCCCATCGATACCGTGTTCTGCGGTCACGTCTTCATGACACCCCTGGGTTTCCTGCTCGCCCGGCTGTTCGGCGCGCGCTACTGGGTGCAGGCACACGGCACCGACGTCTGGCAGGACCGCCGCGGCCTCGTCCGATGGCTGATACGGAATGCCGACATGGTCACCACGGTCAGCCGCGAGACGCGTCGCATCCTGCTCGCCTGGGTCGACCTGCCGCCGGAGCGAGTGCGCGTTCTGCCGGATACGGTGCGGGATGCCTTCACGCCAGCCTCTCCATCTGTTGGTCTGCGCGATCGTCTGAAGCTTGGCTCCGGGCCCATCCTCCTCACCGTCGGTCGGCTCGCCTCGAATGAGCGCTACAAGGGCCACGAGGCGATCTTCTCCGTCCTCGCGGGGTTGCGGAAGAAGTTCCCCGATCTCGTCCATGTCGTGGCAGGGGACGGTGACGACAGGGAGCGCCTCGAGGCGGTGGCTGCCGAATTGGCTCCGGGCGCTGTCCGCTTCCTGGGCTTTGTGCCCGATGCGGAGCTCCCAGATCTCTACCGGTTGGCCGACCTTTACGTGATGCCGAGCACAGAAGAGGGCTTTGGCATCGTCTATCTTGAGGCGGCTGCCTGCGGTTTGCGGGTCGTCGGTGGCAAGGGCGGCGGCACGGCCGATGCGATTCCCGACGAGCGGGTCGGTGTGATTGTCGATCCCGCAGACCGGGCCTCGCTGGCAGCCGCGATCGAGCAGCAGTTGGCAAGGGGCAGGGCCGACCCGGCCGCCGTCGAACCCTATCGGCGGTCCCATTTTGTCCTCGCCGCGCGGGCACTCTATGCTCGCCTAGGGGCCCAGTCGCGTCGTATGACTTCCGGCCTATGATGTCCAGCAATCGCCCTTCGAAGCGGCTCATCCTCGAGGCCGGACGTGCCGACCGCCAGTACTGGGGCGACATATGGAGATACCGAGAGCTCTTCTTCATCCTTGCCTGGCGCGACGTCGCGGTGCGCTACAAGCAGACTGTGATCGGCCTTGCCTGGGCATTCGTCCGGCCTTTCCTGACCATGGTCGTGTTCACTGTCGTATTCGGCAAGCTCGCCAGGCTGCCGACCGAAGGCAACGCACCCTATGCGGTACTGGTCTTCGCCGGCCTGCTGCCATGGACGCTCGCTTCGTCGATCCTGAACGACGCATCGAACAGCGTCGTCACGAACTCGCAACTCGTTAGCAAGGTCTACTTCCCGCGCATCATCATTCCCTTCGCGACCGTGATGGTGGGGCTAGTAGATTTCGGCGTGAGTCTTTTCATCCTTGCCGGCGTGATGGCCTGGTACGGCGTGATACCGGACTGGCACATACTGCTACTGCCGTTCTTCGTCATTCTGGCGGTGCTGGTGGCCATCGGCCCTGCGTTGTGGGCCGCCGCGATGATCGTGAAGTACCGCGACTTCCGCTTCATCATCCCGTTCGTCATCCAGATCGGCCTTTACGCCTCGCCCGTCGGATTCTCGGCAAAGGTCGTGCCGCCGGAGTGGCAGCTCCTCTACAGCGTGAACCCGATGGTGGGCGTGATCGACGGATTCCGCTGGGCCATTCTGGGGGGCGACAGCCCCCTCTATCTGCCGGGCTTCGCCGTCAGCCTGCTCGTTGCCGCCGCAATGCTCTGGCTCGGCATACACACGTTCCGCCGCACCGAACGCGGCTTCGCCGACCTGATCTGAGCATGTCCGACATCGTCATCCGTGCCGAGAAGCTCGGCAAGAAGTTCATCATCGGGCACAAGGTCGAATACTCGGCGATCCTCGGCGAAGCGCTTGTGCGCAGCGCCCGGGGCATTCTGCGCCGCGGCGCCGACATGCTGCGCGGCCACGCCGTCGTCGAAGGTGACGAGGTCGAGGAATTCTGGGCCCTGCGCGACGTCGATTTCGAAATCCGGCGCGGCGAGGTCGTCAGCATCATCGGCCACAATGGTGCGGGCAAGACGACCCTGCTCAAGATCCTGTCGCGCATCCTCGAGCCGACACTGGGCAGGGTCGAGTTGAACGGTCGCATCGCCAGCCTGCTCGAAGTCGGCACCGGTTTCCATCAGGAACTCTCGGGGCGCGAGAACATCTTCCTGAATGGGGCCATTCTCGGGATGACCCGCCAGGAAGTGCTGGCCCGATTCGACGAGATCGTCGAATTCTCCGGTGTCGAGAAGTTCATCGACACCCCCGTGAAGCGCTACTCCGTCGGCATGTATGCACGCCTGGCCTTTTCGGTAGCCGCCCATCTCGAGACCGAGATCCTGTTCGTTGACGAGGTGCTCGCGGTCGGTGATGCGGAGTTTCAGAAGCGCTGCCTCGACCGTATGTCGGCGGTGGCGAGCGCGGGACGGACCGTGCTTTTCGTCAGCCACAATCTCGCGGCCGTCGCCGCCCTCACGCGACGCGGCATCGTGCTCAAGGGGGGACGGCTCATCTTCGACGGGCCGATCGAGACCGCGATCGCGCAGTACTCGGCCTCGCTCAGCAAAGGAAAGGCAGCGCGAGATTGGGGACGCGGGCATCATTCGGCAATCATCTCCGCCGATCTGCTCGACGCGCACGGGCAGCCTACCGACACCTACGAACCGGGAACGCCGTTCAATCTTCAGATCGAGGTCGAGACGACGAACATGCCCGGCCTGGGCCTCGAGCTGCAGCTCCGCGACGCCAATAACCTCCCGGTGGCCTTCTATTCATCCAGCATTTTCTCGCAGACCCCGCTGCCGAGCCAGGGGCGTCACGTCTGCACCCTGAGCCTTCAGCCGCTTTTTCTGGCATCAGGCGATTACAGCTTCGACATTTCCACCAATTCCCTCACCATCGTTGTCGATCACGGCGTCGCAAACGCAGTCCCTTTTCGGGTCGCGGCCTCGAGCCCAGGTGGCGTTGCCTACGACTTCAAGCAGAGCCTGGGCAACGGCGTCATCGCCATGCAGCTCGCGTCGCCGTTGCGCATCGACACCGGGCCGCAGGAGCCGGCCTGACGCCGAGCCATGCGCCGCACGGTTTGCATCGTCAGTCCCGGCAATCTCGCGTCCAATCCGCGGGTATTGAAGGAAGCGGACGCATTGCACGGCGCCGGATACGACGTCACGGCGGTCGTCTGCGACTACAACGAAGTGCTGCGGCAGGCCGATGACGCGATCGCGGCGGCGGTTCCCTGGAAGGTGATCCGGGTGCCGCGCGCGCGCGGAGAAGGGATCGTGGCCCGCATGGCCGCAGGTCTCGCGCAGGCGCTTTCTGCCGTGGCACTCCCGGTCCCGCCCGGCGTGGCAGCGCGCAGCGCCCGCACTCCGGTCGCCGCCCTGATGCGGCGGGCGCCCGAGGTGCCCGCCGATCTCTACATCGCGCACTATGTGGCGGCCCTGCCGGCCGTCGCGGCGGCGGCCCGAAGACATGGCGCGCTCCTTGGGTTCGACGCCGAGGACTTCCACTCGGGCGAGGGCACGGGGGCGCCGGGCGATGCTTTCCGGATGAAGATGATCGAGATCGTGGAGCGTGACGTCCTGCCGTCGTGCTCGCACCTGACTGCGGCCGCTCCCCTCATCGGCAAGGCCTACGCGGCGCGCTATGGCGTGGCCGAGCCGGTCACCGTGCTGAACGTCTTCCCGCTGTCGATGGCGCCCCCCGAGCCGCGGCGCGTTCCGCCCGGGCAGGAGACGCGGACGGTCAGGGCCTACTGGTTTTCCCAGACGATCGGCCTCGATCGCGGCCTGCAGGCGTTCATCCAGGCCATGGCCCGCACGAAGTCGCACGTGACGCTCGACATTCGGGGCAGCAACCGGTGGGGCCATGGCGATGAGCTTCTGGCGCTGGCCCATTCGCTCGGCCTGGCCGACCGGGTGAGGTTGCTGCCGATGGCGCCGCCGGGCGAGATGGTCCGGCTGGCCGCGGACTACGATGTCGGCCTGTCGCTGGAGACGGATGTCAGCGAGAATCGGCGCATCTGCCTCACCAACAAGATCTTCACCTATCTGCTGGCCGGTGTTCCCGTCGTGATGAGCGATACGCCAGCCCAGAAGCTGCTGGCGACCGATCTGGGCGTGGCGGCCCGGCTCTGCGACCTGGCCGACCCGGCGGGACTGGCGGCGACGCTCGACGCGCTTGCTTCGCCGGCCGTCCTCGCCGAGGCTTCCGCGGCCGCGTGGCGTCTCGGCCATGAACGATACAACTGGGAGAAGGAGCAGGACGTGCTGCTGCAGTCGGTAGCCGCCGCCTTCGCGCGACGGGAGACGGTGGGCTGATGCGCCTCCTTCTGACGGCCGATCCGGAGATCGAGGTCCCGCCGCTTCTCTATGGCGGAATCGAGCGCATCGTGGACGTGCTGGTCCGCCGGCTGCGGGCGGCCGGGCATACGGTCGGCCTGGTGGCGCGGCCGGGTTCGGCGTGCCCCAACGACGCGTTCTTCCCCTGGCCGGGACTGAGCTCCCTGTCGCGGCGCGATACCGTGCTCAACACGATGGCCCTCGCCCGCGCCGTGCGCGCCTTCGAACCGGACGTCGTCCACAGCTTCTCGCGCATTGCCTACCTGCTGCCTCATCTGCGCGGTCGCATTCCGCTCATCATGTCGTTCCAGCGCGAGCCGACGCACCGGACCGTCGGCCTCGCCGTCCGGCTGGCCGCGCCCGGCCGCCTCACCTTCACGGGGTGCAGCGACTACATTGCACGCCGGGGTCGGCCGGCGGGGGGCGAGTGGCATGGAATTCCCAACTTCGCGGACACCGAAGGTCTCACGCTCGGAAGCCCCTCGGTGCCGGACGACGCGCCGCTCGTCTTCCTCAGTCGCGTCGAGGAGATCAAGGGCGCGCATTGGGCGATCGAGATCGCGCGGCGTACCGGACGCCGCCTGATCATCGCCGGCAATCACTCCGACCGGGACGATCCGGAAGGGCGGTTCTGGCGGGAGCGGATCGCGCCGGAAATCGGCAAGGGCGGCGTCGAGTATGTCGGGCCGGTCGACGACGTGCAGAAGAACGCCCTGCTGGGCAGCGCACGGGCCATGGTCGTGCCGATCCAATGGGATGAGCCCTTCGGCATCGTGTTTGCCGAATCGCTGGCCTGCGGCGCCCCGGTCGTGTCGTGCCCGCGCGGCGCGCTGCCGGAGATCGTGCGGCCGGGCGTCGACGGATTCCTCATCAACTCCATCGACGAAGGCTGTGACGCGGTGGAGCGGGTGGGCGCGCTCGACCGCACCGAGTGTCGTCGCCGCGCGGTCGATCACTTCTCGGCCGATGCGGTGGTGGCGCGCTACATCGACCTCTACTCGAAGGTGCGCGCCCGTCTGGCGCGGTCATGACCGCCAGCCCATGACACGCCGTCTCGCCCTGGTCAGCGGACATTTTCCGCCGAGCAATCTCGTGGGTGCGCAGAGGGCGCGTCTGTGGTCGCGCTACCTGCCCGAGTTCGGCTGGGATCCGGTCATCGTCACCGGTGATCCGGCAGAGTACGAGGAGCGCCCCGATCCGGACCTCGAGCGGCTGGTGGCGCCGGGTCTGAGGGTCGTTCATGCGAAGACCCTGCCGACGCGTCCGGTGCGCCTGGTCGGCGATATCGGGATCCGTTCCTTCTGGGGCTGCTATCGTGCCCTGGCGAGCATGGCAGTGGCCCGCGAGATCGACTTCGTGATGGTGACGATCCCATCCAACTTCCTCGCGCCAGTGGGGCGCCTCCTGCATCTCCGTCATGGACTGCCGTTCGGCATCGACTACCAGGATCCCTGGGTCAACCGCTGGACCGGAAACGAGAAGCCGTTCAGTCGCGCCTGGGCCTCCAACAAGCTTGCCGAAATCCTCGAGCCCTGGTCGGTGCGCGACGCGGCACTGATCACCGGGATGGCGCCGGGCTACGTCGCTGGCATGCTGGAGCGCAATCCCGAGGTCGCGGCGCGATCGGAGCTGGCCTACATGCCCATGGGCACGGCACCGGAGGAGTATGGGCTGGTGCGCAGTCTGGGCCGGGCGCCGTTCCTGTTCGATCCCGCAGACGGCCGCTTCCACATGATCTATGCCGGTGCGCTGCTGCCCGCCGGCTTCGTCGTGCTCGACAGGTTCCTGGCGGGGCTGCGCACGCTGCGTGAGCTGGCACCGCAGGTCGCCGCGAGGCTGGTCGTCCACTTCGTCGGAACCGGCAGTTCGCCCGACGATCCGCAGGGCCATCGCGTGCTGCCACGCGCCCGCACCGCCGGCGTCGAGGAGATGGTCGACGAGCATCCCCATCGCATCGGCTATGTCGACACGCTGAACCATCTCATGAACAGCAGCGCCGTGCTCGTGCTGGGCTCGACGGAGCCTCACTACACGCCGTCGAAGGTCTTCCAGGCGATGCTGTCGGAGCGACCGGTCTTTGCCTTGCTGCACCGCGACAGCACCGCGGTCGCGATGATCCGCTCGGCCCATGTCGGCGAGGTTCTGACTCTGACCGAGGATGAATTGCCGTCGGCCGTTTCCGTGGCGACGTCGCTACGGGACTTCATCGTGCGCCCCGCCCATGACGCGGCATCGGTGGACCGCAGTGTTTTCGAGGGCTACTCGGCGCGCGAGTCGACGCGCCTGTTCGCCGAGGCTCTGGATCGGGCCTGCGCGCGCAGCGCGCGACCGGCGGTGTAGCATGAGGCGACGCATCGGCTTCCTGGTCAGCCATCCGATCCAGTACTACACGCCGCTCTTTCGCGAACTCGCGCAGCGCTGCGATCTCACCGTGTACTTCGCCCACCGGCAGGACGCGACCGGGCAGGGTCAGGCGGGCTACGGCGTCGCCTTCGACTGGGACATCGATCTTCTGTCCGGCTACGAGAGCCGCTTCCTGACGAACGTGGCCCGTGTCCCGTCGACCCAGTCCTTCGCGGGCTGCAACACGCCAGGCATCGCCGACCGGATCTCCGAGGGCGGCTTCGATGCTTTCGTGGTGCCGGGCTGGTCCCTTCGATCCTACTGGCAGGCGGTGAGGGCGTGCCGGCGTGCGCGCGTGCCCGTCATGGTGCGTGGCGATTCCCAGCTCGCGGGGCAGCGCGGGGGGGCGGCAGGACGCGTCAAGGGCGTGGTCTTTCCGCACCTGCTGAAGCAGTTCGACGCCTGCCTGTATGTCGGCCGGCGCAATCGCGAGTACCTCGAACACTATGGCGTGCCGGCCGACCGGATGTTCTTTTCCCCCCACTGCGTCGACAACGACGCCTTCAGGCGTGGAAGCGACGCGGCGCGGGCGGCCGGTGGCCAGGATGCGCTGGGCGGACGACGGCGCGTGCTGTTCGTCGGCCGGCTGGTGGAAAGCAAGCGGCCGCTCGACGTGGTGCGGGCCGTGTCCAGCCTCGTCTTGACGGGGCTGCCCCTCGAACTCGTCGTTGCGGGGGCGGGCGACCTGTTGGTCGGAATGGAAGAGGCCGCTCGTGCCGGGGGTGTGGACGCGCGATTCCTGGGCTTCGTCAACCAGAGCGGGCTGCCTTCGGTCTATGCGTCGTCCGACATGGTGGTCCTGCCGTCAACCGCGGTCGAGAGCTGGGGGCTCGTGGTGAACGAGGCCATGGCCTGCGGCCTTCCCGCGGTGGTGTCCGATGCCGTCGGCTGCGGGCCCGACCTGGTCGAGCCGGGGGTCACGGGGGCCGTGGCGCCGCTCGACGACGTGCCGGCGCTGGCGACGGCGATCGCATCGGTTCTCGCGCTCGACACCGGCAGGGTGCGTCGCGCGGTGGCGGCGCGCATGGAACTATACTCGCCGGCGCGGGCCGCCGAAGGACTGCTCGAGGCAGCCGATGCACTTGCCTCCCGTAACCGGCTAAGGTGATGGCGTGAGCGACATATCCGTCGTCATTCCGACCTTCAATCGCCTGTGGGCCTTGCCGCAGGCCGTCGAGTCGTGCCGGTCCTCCAGCGGGAACGTCGAGATCGTCGTCGTCGACGATGGCAGCACGGATGGAACCTGGGACTGGCTGCAGACCCAGCGGGACATCGTCGCGATCCGCACCGACAACTGGGGCAAGGACTGGGCAGTCGAGACGGCAATGCAGGTGGTGCGCGGCGACTATGTGCGCTTCCTCGATTCCGACGACTGGCTTTGCAAGGACGCCAATGAATGCCAGTTGGCGCTCGCCCGTGCATCCGGCGCGGACCTCGTCGTTGCCGGCTACGAGGATTACGACGACGACTCCAGGGAGCGGCGGGTCAACGCGTGGGACGATTGCGACGACTTCATCGCCCAGCAGCTCGGCGAAGGCTGGTCGTCGCATTATTCGGCCTTCCTCTTCCGGCGCGACCTGATCCGCGGCATTCCGCATCGCCAGGATTTCGCGTTGCGTGACGACAGGCTGTTCATCCTCGAAGTGGCTCTGCGCCAGCCTCGCCTGGCCATTTACCGCGAGCCGGCTTTCGTGCACCGTCGCCATCACGGCGAACGGTTGCAGCATACCGCGGGATTCAAGCGTGACCTCGGTTTCTGGACCCACATCGCGATCTACCGCAAGACGCTCGGGTTGCTCGAAGAGCGTGGTCAACTCACCCTGCGCCGTAAGCGTGCCGCGATCCGGATGCTGTGGCCCAATGTAAGAGCGTTCGCCCGGGCTTACCCTCGGGAAGCGGCCGAGGTCGTGGACTGGATCTACCGGCTCGATCCGGAATTCGTACCGCCGGTGCGCCCGGCTCTGGCGCTGGCCTACAAGGTGCTGGGCTTCAGCACCACGGAGCGTCTGCTTCGGTTTAGGACGCTGCAGCAATGACCTCCGCGTCAGTGCGAACTCCGGGTCTTGCGGACGGGGGCAGGCGACTTCGTGTCGTACATTGCGTCGGCTTCTATTTCCCCGACTCGACCGGCGGCACCGAGGTCTATGTTCGTGACCTGGTGTCCGCACTGTCGCGGCACGCGATGGACGGTACCATCATCGCCGCGACTGATGGCGCCTACGACCGATATTCATGGAACGGCGTGGACGTCGTGCGGTATCCGATCGACGCCCCGGAGATTCAACGAGTCCGCGACAAGGACGTTCGCAAGCGGCGCTCCATGTTCCAGGAGATCGTGGAGGCGGCGAAGCCGGACGTGTTCCACCTTCATTCCTGGACGAGCGGCGCGGGCCTGCGCCACCTCCGGCAGGTGGCGCGGATGGACATTCCCGGTGTCGTCACGATGCACGTCCCGTCGCCGATCTGCATGCGCGGTACCATGCTCATCAACGATGAGCGCCCGTGCGATGGCCGGATCGAGGACCGCCGTTGCGCCCGGTGCTGGGCGCTCGACCGCGGCCTGCCGGCACCGGCCGCTTTTCTCGTGTCGCGTCTGCCGCGGTGGGACGCCACCGACAGTGCGATCTCGCGCCTCTCGCAACGTGCCGCCACGGTGCTTTCGGCACGGGCGGCCGCTGCGACGAAAGCGCGACAACTGCGCTCGATGGCGACGCTCAGCGAGCGCATCGTGGCGCCCAGCGAATGGGTACGGGCCGCGCTGGCCGAGAATGCCATTCCCCTCGAAAAGGTGGTGGTGTCCGGGCAGTCGGCCAGTGCAGAGTTTTCGGACCGCAAGCCGCGGCCGTTGGAAGGCGTCGACCGCCGGGAGATCGTGATCGGATTCCTCGGCCGGCTCGAACGCTACAAGGGCGCCGACATGCTCGTGCGCGCGCTCGCCAGGCTGCCGCGGGATCTGCCCGTACAGTTGCGCATCGCGGGCGTCGGTCAGGATGCCGGCTTTGCCCGCAAGATGGAGGAGGCGGCGCGCAAGGACTCGCGCATCCACCTGATAGGACTGGTCGAGCATGAACGGGTGCCCGATTTTCTGTCCGACATCGACGTGCTCGCGGTGCCGTCGCGTTACATGGAAACCGGCCCGATCGTCGTGCAGGAGGCGCGGGCGCTTGGCATACCGGTGATGGGCGCCGACCTTGGCGGCATCTCCGAGCGCGTCCGTGATGGTGTCGACGGATGGCTGCTGCCGTTCGACGATCCCGGGCCGTGGGCCGAAGCGATCCGGGTCGCCGCGACCGATCGTGCCGAGGTGGCACGTCTGTCCAGCAACATGCATCGCACGCGCTCGATCGACGATGTGGCGCTGGACATGGCGAAGCTCTATCGCGAGATCATGGCCGCCCGGCTGCAAACCGGCAGGGCGATCTCCTAGTGCCGGTGCGCGCGCCCCTCAATCTCTTCTACGAAGAACCGGATTCCGATCGTTGGGTCGTCCTGGACCGCTATCCGCGGCGCATGGTGCGCTGGGCGCTGCGCGGGCCGAAGGTGCCCAGCGGAACAATGCGCGTCTATCTCAATTTGCGGGACGGTCTCGATCGTCTGAACGTACCTTACCGCGTCAACGACTACGGCCATATCCGGAGGAATCCGCACGAGCTGGCCTGTGTGGTCGGACAGCCACACGTGCTTGCGAAGATTCCACAGGAGACGCCGATCCTGTTCGGCACGTCGATCTACAATCACCCTAGCGACGATCCGGACCTGTTGCGCCGCCGCAACATATGCCGTGTCCTGGTACCGAGCCCTTGGGTCGAACGGATGTTTTCGACTGTCTGGCCGGGGAGTGTCAGCGTCTGGCCCTCGGGCATCGACACCGATTTCTGGTCTCCCTCGAAACGCGCGAACAAAGACGTCGACGTGCTGATCTACGACAAGGTCGTCCGCCATCGCGGCCGCTACATGCGCACCATCGTCGAGCCCTTGCGCGACGAACTAGGGCGGCGCCGTCTCACCGTGGAGACGCTTCGGTACGGTTACTACCGCGAGGAACAGCTGCACGATCTCAGCCGGCGGACGCGGGCTATGATCTACCTCAGCCATCACGAGACGCAGGGCCTTGCCGCGCAGCAGATGCTGGCGTCCGACGTACCGCTCCTTGCTTGGGATCAAGGCGGATTGTGGAAGGACCCGAAGTATGCGCCGCATCTCGTCCGGTTCGGGCCGGTGACGTCGGTGCCGTATTGGGACGAACGGTGCGGCATGAAGTTCAAGGGCGGGGGTGACCTGCTGCCCACCTTCGACAGGTTCTGGTTCGGCGTAGAGGCGGGCCTCTACGTCCCGCGAGAGATGATTGCCGAGAACTTCACGCTGGAAGGCCAGGCGATGGCCTATTTGTCGCTGGTCGACAAGTACGGCTCTATGTGACCGACGGCGCGCGTTGCTTGCTCTTCAGAAGGCGAAGCAGCGCGCGGGGCAGGCCGAGCTCCACGCAGAAGCGCCGTGTGACGTCGCGCAGGCCGTAGGCGAGCGCCCTCAAGTTCGCATTGCCGTTGACCACGATCCGGTAGTTCACGTCGATCCTGTCGGTGTACCAGGTCTTGTAGGCGCCGAGCGTGCGCATGAAGTCGAACATCGCTCGCGTCTTCGCATGGTGGTCGACGAGTGCCAGTAACAGCGCGGCGCCGACACGATCCTTTTCAAACGCGCGATCTCGCGCGGGCATGTAGTAATAGGCCTTGCGGTCGTCGGCGAAGCCGAAATGCCCTGCCGCGATTTTTCCTGCCACGGTGACGACGGAGAGGTCGATGCGGTCCCGCATGCCGTCGCTCGCGACCAGGGCGTCGAAGAACCGGCCCTCCTTTTCCCGCCCTAGGGGACTGCCGGGCCAGGTGCGGATGTGGAGATCGCGGACGGCGGGCCAGAGCACTTCGAGATCGCCGCTCCCGACACGCATCTCGAAGCCACGCGCCTGCAGCGTCTTGAGCCGATTGCGGATGCGGCGCAGGCGCGCGCCGTCTTCGGTCGCCTTCCCGGGCCGCAGGTCTCGTACGGCGACGGGCGTCTCGATATGCGTGCGCACGGTCCAGTCATGACGCGCCTGGGCGGCGTTGACGATCTGGAACGTGGTCGGATCGCGGCTGCAGAACTGCCGGAGGTCGAGCACGTCCCAGCGGGATGACTGGGTCGCGAGAAAATCGAGGATGGCCGCGACGGCGCGTCCTCGGTGGACGTCCGCCCGGACAAGGAAATTCTGATAGTCGGCGAGGCCCGACACGATGGTCTCGGCGACGGTGACGCCGATGCCGAAAGATCGCGTGCGCCTGAGGCAGAGTGGCGCCAGGGCCGCGATCGGGCCCTCCCTCCCGCCGCGGGCGACAACGATGAACGGCGTGTCGCCGGAACGGCAGTGCCGGAAGAAGAGATAGCTCCATTCCCAGCGGTAGAAGATCTCGGAGAACTCCATCGCATCGACAAGTTCGTTCCACTCCATCCGCAGGCGCTCGAACGCATCCGCCGAGGTGACGAGTTCCACGGACAGGGCCATGTCAAACCTGTCCCGGCTTGCGCGACATGTAGTAAATCCAGGGATTGGGATCGGCTGGCAGGCTCGGATCGTCGCCGGGCACGAAGTCGCCGCTCTCGTTGCCGGCACAGGCGATGTCCACCATGCCGAGGCGGCGCAGTTCGGCCACGCCTATGTCGGGTCGAACGTAGATAAGTGCAGACGAGCGGAAGGAATGAGTCCCGTCATGGACGCGACCCGAGGCAAGAGGCATGCGGTACCGCAGCAAGCCGTTCTTCGCCCAGAAAACGCTAGACCACTTGAAGGAGCGCAACGTCTCGCGCAGGCTGGGATGAACGCGGAAACGGAAGCGATCGACGATTGCGGGCAGATAGTTGGCGTTGTGGCTCGAGAAGACCAACAGGCCGCCGGGCCGCAGGACGCGGCGCATCTCGGAGAGCGCCATCGTGCGCTCGCGCTGGTCGAGGTGATCGATGCCGTTGTAGCTGAAGAGGACGAAGTCGTAGCTCTCGTCGGCCGCGAACGCGAGGCGGCGCGCATCGGCAACGGCGAACGGAAACGACGGGAACTCGAGCTTGCAGCGCGCGATCATGGCGGTCGAATAGTCCACGCCGAGATAAGTGCGGGCGAGCGGGGCGAAGTGGCGGGTGGTCCGTCCGCCGCCGACCCCGATGTCGAGCATGTCCATCGCGCCGAGCGCGGTGCCGAGCTGCTTGAGCAGTGTCTGCTCGGGCTTTTGCAGCCCCTCAGGCCGGGCATAGAGCGCCACGATGTCGGGCGCTTCGTAGGTGGAATGGGTGAGGTCCCGGGCAAAGCCGATCATGCCTTGCCCCATTCGGAATCCCAATCGGTGATGGTGCCCATGCGACCGATCGTGCCGAGCTGGATCGGCAGGGCCCGGTCCACGAGGCGAGCCGGCAACCGACGGCGCAAGGCCAGCACGAAGCGCAGGTAGGACCGATCGAAGTCGAACGGGCGGCGCCGGGAGCCGCCGGGCAAGCTCGCGATCAGCCGGTCGGGATAGCCGCGGGTCACCACCAGGGAAGGAGCATTCTGACTCTCGAAAGCGGCCAGCATTCGACGTTTGTCGGCCAGTTCCTGCGACGACAGCCGCAACTTCAGGATCGGGCGGCCATCGACACCGTCCGGCGGCCCGTTGTAGGCGACCAGGCCGAACAACCAGCGTGCGACAAGTGCGAGGACGCGGTGCGGCGTATTCAGGAGCGATACGTACGGAGTGTATTCAGGCGCTTCGAACACGGCGAAAGCATCGGCCGGTGTGATCAGCCTATCGATCAGTCCCGCTACCATGTCGTGGTGCACATGGCCGCCTTCGAAGGCCGGCATGACGATCGCGGTCGGCCCGAACTCATCGATGATATCGCGCAGGGTCGCGGCCGCCTCGTGCAGTTTCTGCGGGTCGCGAGTCTCGAGCGGTGGCAGGAGATCTAAGAATCGCAGGTCGTCATCGCCAACGCCCGCGATGCTCCATGCGCCACGCGCCTCCGCCTCTCGCCGCTCCGGCATGGCTGGCGTTTCGTCGCGCGCGAGGTAGACCACGCGCGTGGCGCCGCCCATGCTGCTGTTGCGCAGGCCGAGTCCGCCCGCCGAGATGACGCAGTCGTCCTCGTGGGGCGCCAGGATCAGCAGCCGCCCGGGCGCGTTCCAATCCATCCAGCGCTCGATCATGCGGATCCGAAGCAGAGCGAGGGCGGCAAGGGCGAACAACATCGAGTAGAAGACCGCGAAGGGCAGGGCGATCCAGAAGGCGCCCGGGACGTTCGTTGCGAGCCAGAAAAGCAGGGCCGCGGCGGCAAGCAGCGCCACGACGATCGACGGCCGGAAATCGATTCGGAGCTTCATTCGATCGCGGAGCCCATTTCTGCAATACCTATGCTATCAATTGCGTCGGTACATCAAGCCCTCGCGAATCAGTGGACGATCCGTTGCGCCTCCTACACGTCGTTCCGACCTATCTGCCGGCGGTGAGATATGGCGGCCCGATCCGTTCCGTCCACGCGCTCTGCCGGGAACTCGCCGCGGCCGGCCATGACGTCCAGGTTTTCACCACCAGCGTCGACGGTCCGTCGGACAGCGACGTGCCGCTCATGGTTCCGGTGGATGTCGAAGGGGTGAAGGTTACCTACTTCCCGAGTCGTGTGCTGCGCCGACTCTACTGGTCTCCGCCGATGGGACGCGCACTTTCGGCATCTACAGCGGGCTTCGACGCCGTGCACCTGCATTCGGTGTTCCTGTGGCCGATCCTCGCGGGTGCGCGTGCCGCGCGCGCCAGTGGTGTCCCGTATGTGATCTCACCGAGGGGCATGCTCGTGCCGGAACTGATCCGGCGGAAGAGCCGCTGGGTCAAGGAGGTGTGGATCCGTCTCGTGGATCGCCCCAATCTGGAGGCCGCCAGTGCGGTGCATGTGACGTCGACCGTCGAGGCGCGCCACATCGCGAGTTTCGGCTGGCGCCTGCCGCCCATCGCGATGATCCCCCATGGAGTGGACGATCCTCCGCCGCCGTCGCGGGCGGCCCTTTCGGCCGACGTGGTCGCGGCGATCTCGGGGGGGCCGATGGTCCTGTCGTTCGGCCGGTTGAGTTGGGAGAAGGGGCTCGATCGCGTGATCGCTGCGCTCGCTGACGCGCCCTCGGTGCGGGCCGTCATGGCCGGCGACGATGGCGGGCATGCCAGGTTCCTGGCGTCGGAGGCAGCACGCCTCGGCGTTGCCGACCGGGTGAAGATTATCGCGCGGCATGTATCGGGCGCAGACAAGGAGGCACTGTTCGCAGCGGCGCGCCTCTTCGCCATGACGTCGCTGTCGGAGAACTTCGGGATCGCCGCGTTCGAGGCCATGCGTCGGGGAGTGCCGGTTCTGGCCACGCCCGATGTCGGAATGTCGGAGATCGTGCGCGACACGCAGGCTGGACTGGTCGTCGATCCGACGCCTCCTGCCATTGCCGAAGGTCTGCGGACGATGTTTGCGGACCCGGAACTCTGCCGCCGTTGGGGCGAAGCGGGGAGGAGGCATGTGATCGATCACTACGGCTGGCCGGCCGTTGCCCGGCAGATGGCCGACCTCTACCGTGCGATCGCCGGCACCGCGCGGCTTGGAGCCTCCGCGTGACCGAGCTGTTCGATCAGAGCCCCTTCGATCCGACCAGGGAACGCCGCGTCGTCATCATTGCAGACTGGTTGCCGCCGGATTTCGGCGCAGTCGGGCAATACATGCAGATGCGCGCAGAGCGGCTGGCGGAGCAGGGACATGACGTCACGCTGGTTGGACTGTCGACAGCGGCCAGATCGAAGACTTATCAGGAGCGGGGCAGGGGGAGTCTGACGGAAGTCCGGCTCTCGGCAGCTCCGGTTCCCCGCGGGTCGCTCCCGGCGCGGATGCTGTGGACGATCGCCACGAATATCCGCCTGATCCTTGCGGCCTTCCATTCACTGAGGACAGCGGATGGCATCCTGTTCACGGGGTCGCCGCCCTTCCTCATTCATCTGCTCGTGCCCCTGAAGCTGCTGTGGCGGGGGCGACTGATCTACCGGATCACCGATTTCCACCCGGAATGCTTGATCGCGGCGCGCGACAGGCCTTCACGTGCTCTGAGCCTCTTGCTGGCAGTGACCAACTTCTGGCGTCGCTGCGTCGACGGCTTCGAGGTCCTTGGCGAGGATCAACGGAGGCGCCTCAACATGACCGGTGTTCTGGCCGAACGCATTACCCTGGTACGGGACGGCTCCCCAGTGACGTTCGTACCTGGCGGTCCGGTCGAGCCGCTGCCTGCGGAACTCGCCGGCAAATGCGTGTTGCTATACTCCGGCAACTACGGCGTCGCGCATGAGGTGGAGACTGTCGTACGCGGCTACGAGCTTCATCACAAACAGGGAAGCGGTCGTGTCTATCTGTGGCTTTGTGCCACAGGGGGCGGCGCTGAGGAGGTGGTCCGCAGGCTCGGCGCCGCCGGACTGCCGTTCCACCTCTCAGCTCCCGTCTCGCTGGAAAAGCTGCCCGCCTTGCTGCGGGCGCCTGCCGCGCACCTCGTGTCCCTGCGCGATCCCTTCGTCGGTTATGTCATGCCGTCCAAGATCTACGCCTGTCTCCAATCAGCCAAACCGGTGATTTTCGTCGGCAGTCGGGAATCGGACGTGGATTTGCTCGCTCGATCCGGGCCTGGAGGCTACTGGCGGATTTCCTGTGGAGATTTCAATGGTTTCGCGGCGGCCCTCGAAGCGCTCGCAGACCAGTTCGTGGGTGTACGCTCCTCTTCGTGAGGCGAATCCAACTGAAAAGATGACTCACGGACTGCGGCTCAATATTCTCTGTTTGCGTTTTTGCTGCAGCTTTTCTTGGATTCTGCCACAATTCCCCGTCAGACTGTTGCTGACCCGGTCGTACATGGGCCGCGGGCGGTTCGTAGGACGAAGGAAGCTGGTCTGGCCAGAGGCCTTGGCTTTCTGCAGGTAATTCGCTAATTTGTTGCTGGCTTGGGTGGGACCGGTTCGAGTTTCTCGGATTGGGCCAAGTGGGTGTGTGGTGACACCGCAGAATTGACTATGCCGTCGCAAGATGCGTGGTCGGGTTGGGTTTTATGTCAAAAATTGCACTCCGGACGCAGGGTTTTGCGGCTTTGTCGGTCCTCCTTTGGGCCGCGACATCGGCTGCGCAGGTCGGTCCCGAGGTCGCACAGGCGCCGCCGGGCGCCTCCCAGCCGGCGGGAGGTCCAAGCCAGCACGGAACCGGGCCCATGCAGGGAGCTGGCCCGGTGCAGGGGGCAGGCCCCGGCGGCCCGGCCGGCAGCGAAGGTCCCGCGAGCGACCCCCAGCAGGCGCAACAGTCTCCGCAACAGGGTGGCGGTCCGCTCCAGAACGCCGGTCCTCTGCAGGGCTCCGGTCCGATCCAAACGGCGGGTCCGCTTCAGAGCGCCGGTCCGCTCCAGAGTGCCGGCCCGTTGCAGAGCAACGGGCCGCTACAAAACGCGGGTCCGCTGCAGAATGCGGCGCCCTTGCAGAACACGGCACCGGATGGAGGTCCGCCGGGAAGCCTCGATGGCTTGACGACGGCTGGCAACCCCCTGATTCCGCCGCCCAACGATCAACAATTCCTTGGCCAGATAGGCGGCCCAATCTGGCAAGAGTATATTGCCGGGCAGTTGAGCCAGGCCGGAGGTACCTCGGGCCCGACCCTCGCCAGCCTCGTGAATACCCTTCCGCCGCCACCGCCGTCGACGCCGTACACGCCGGTCGCGAATCCGCAACCCCCGTTACCGCCGTTCCCGGGGCCGCCTGGGCCGCTTCCACCGGTTATCTATGACCCGACGACGCCGCAGAACCAGAGCCCGAATTAGTGTCCAGGGGCGTCTGCGGGAAGGTTTTTTCCAGCCGACACTCGGACCGCTCCCTGGATGGCCGCAAGCACCCATGGTAATTCGTGCGAATCGATCGCAGCTGATATGGTCGCCCTTTGTCGGCTGGGTCCTGCTGACCTGTGCCGCTTCGGTTGCGCATGCCCAGATGGAATCGGCGTCGCCGGCCGCTGAGATTCTCTACGAGCAGACGCCAGCCGTCGATATTCCGGCCGATG
Organism: Reyranella sp.; assembly: GCA_046296475.1. GTDB lineage: Bacteria > Pseudomonadota > Alphaproteobacteria > Reyranellales > Reyranellaceae > Reyranella. The sequence continues at coordinate 4,372 of JBKBLH010000014.1, read as the reverse complement.
TCCCGGTATCCTCGGCAGCGCCGGGCATCGGGACTGGCGAGGTCGGCATCGCAATCGGCGCTTTCACTCTCTATCCCTCGATTGAAGTGCAAGGGGGCTTCGACAGCAACGTCTACGCCACTTCGGCCCCGACCGTGGGATCGCCCTATACGCTCATCAAGCCAGTCGTGGAGTTGAAGTCCGATTGGCTCAACCACTCGCTACGCGTTGCGGCGGGCGGTGGTTTCGGCTTCTATTCGAACGCAACCTCGCAGAACTACTGGAACGGCTACGTCCAGATAGACGGCCGGATCGACATCCAGGAAGATTTCTACGTCACCGGCCTCATCGGCGTCCGGCGCCAGACGGAAGCGCTCGGCACCCCCAACGCGCTGATCGCAAGTTCCCCCACCGTCGCCGACTCCCTTCCGGTACAGATCGGGCTATATCAGCGCTTCAACCGCTTCTTCTACGACGCCAAGCTTTCGGCCACCCGCTATCGCTACATCGACAACAGCATCGTCCCGATCGATGGCCTCCCGGGTGCCAGCCGCGATCGCTGGGAATATGAAGAAAGTGTGCGTATCGGTTATGAGATCATCGACGGGATCGATGTCTGGGTGGCCCCTGGTCTGAATCAGCGGATCTACGACCAGTTCATCAATGCCTTCGGGCAACAGCGCGATTCGAACGGGTGGTATGTAAACGTCGGAGCCACCGTAAAGCTTACGGAGAAGACAAGACTGGAGGGTTTCGTCGGCTACACGAACCAGACGTTCTTGGCGGACGGCACTTCCACTCCGGCCTTTACCTTCGGATTGACGGGCACCTGGAACGGCTATGAACCGCTGACGATCCGGCCGGCATTCATGCGGTCCATCAATGAGTCCGCCTACAGCAACTATCAGAACTATGTCTCGACGACGCTCGGCGTCGACTTCACCTACGACATCCATGACGCCTGGAAGATGGTGGGTGGCACGGGTTTCAATATTGCGGAATACAACCCTGTGCCCGGCTCCGGTGTGGGGCCGCGGACCGATTACTACTGGCGCGCGTCTCTGGGTTTGCTGTATTCCCTGCGCCCGCAGGTCCAGATCGGCCCTCTGTACGAACATACAAGCGGATGGTCGACCAACGTAGCCGATGGTGGTCCGTCGTTTACCAGAGAAGTGATTTCCATTCGAGTTGTTGGAGCGCGGTGATCCGGTGAATCTGACTAGTTTCCTCTCCCGCTGCGTCGGGGCGCTCCTCGTAGCACTTGCGCTCGGTGCCTGCGATCCGCAGCCGCCGATGTCGACGTTGACCATCCAGCAACCCTCGCAGGGTACGCAGAATCTGCGGCTGGGTGAGTATCGCGTTGCGCCGGGCGACCGGCTTCGCGTGACGGTCCTGTCGGATACCGAACTGTCCGGGGAGTACGAAGTCGATTCGACCGGTATGATCTCACCGCGCATGGCGGGCCGGGTGGTCGTGCTCGGTATGACGATGCCTGAGATCGAGGCGATGCTGGCGGACCGCTATCGTTCGGGCGGCTACCTTCGCAATCCGCGTATCAGCGTCGACTTGGTTTCGCGGCGTCCGTTCTACATCATCGGTGAGATCAGCCGTCCTGGATCGTTCCCCTACGTATCGGGGATCAACGTCGTTCAGGCGATCGCGATCGCCGGTGGATACACGCGGCGCGCTTCGAAGACGCGCATCACAATCCAGCGCTTCAATGCGCAGCAGGGGCAGGAAGAGACGGTTACGGAAGACTCCCCGGTCGGACCGGGCGACATCATCCGGGTGCCGGAGCGTTGGTTCTAGAGTAGGCGTAAGGCGTAAGGCGTAAGGCGTAAGGCTTGGGGATGGGCGGTGTGGGGCCGCCCGTCGGATCGACGGTGTACGGGAGCACGGGCCCTCGAGGGACCGAGGCGGCCCGTCGTTCGATCGGGTGTTGTCGCGAGTTGTCTTTTTCGCGGAGTGTAGTGGGATGGGATCGTTGCCTAGGGCGGACCACATGGTGGATGAGCCGAACCAGACTCGAATTGTGCCCGCTTCGGAAGCGGCGCTTGCGCCGGTCCGTCCCGTCGAAACGCCCAACGAACTTTGGGAATGGCTGCGCCTGCTCAACCGCCGCAAGGCGTTGATCATCGGATGCGGCCTCATCGCGACCGCGCTGATGGCGCTCGTGATTGCCCAGGCGACGCCATTGTACAAGGCATCGTCGCGCATCATGCTCGACACGCGCACTTTCAAGGTGGTGAGCACCGAGGCTGCGCTGTCGGGCGTCGACACGCTCAACATGGGCGCGATCCAGAGCGAACTGGAGGTTATCCAGTCCGAGTTCCTGATCGGCCGCGTCGTCGACAAGCTCGGCCTTGCAAACAACCCCGAATTCAACGGCACGAAGCCACCGGGCTTCATCGACAATGCCTTGCAGCCGCTGCGCGACTTGTGGAGCACCGGCATTTCCACCCTGCTGGCGCCGCCACCGAAGCCGCAGCAGGCGACGCAAGCGGCGGCGCCCGTCCGCACCGGCCAACCGCCTGCGGACAGCGATCCACGTCGCCGCGCCGCGATCGGCGCGGTGGCCGGTCGCCTAAGTGTCACGTTGCTGGGCCGGACCTTCGTCATCCTGATCACCGTGGAAAGCCCTGACGGCACGATGTCGGCTCGGATCGCCAACGCGCTGGCCGAGGCCTATCTCGCCGACCAGATCGAAACCAAGAACGAGGCCAACCGCCGCGCAACGGAGTGGCTGGAGCAGCGACTGGCAGAACTGCGCCGCAACCTCCAGGTCGCGGAAGAGGCAGTCGCCGCCTATCGCCGCGACAAGGGGCTGGCAGGCAGCCCGGAGGGCGCCGTTTCCACTCAGACGTTGTCCGATCTCAACGCGCGCTACACTGCCGCCAAGGGCCGGCGTATCGAGCGGGAAGGCCGTTTGATTGCCCTCAGCAAGGCGAGCCTCAATCCGGGTGAACTCGCCAACATCCCGGAAGTGTCGGGCAACGCGACCCTCTCCGCGCTGCGCATCCAGGACGTCGATCTCACCCGCAAGAGCGCGGAGCTTTCGTCGCAACTCGGCGAAAATCATCCCAAGATCCAGCAGGTTCGCAACGAACTGGCCTCGATCCGGGCTCGTTTCATTACCGAGACGCAACGCATCACCCTTGCCGTCCGCGCCGAGCTCGACGCGGCCAAGTCGGAGGAGGACGAGCTCAAGGAATTGGTCGACAAAGCGTCCGTGGTTTCCGGCGCTGCCAGCCAGTACGAGGCTGAGCTCAAGCAATTGGAGCGCGAGGCGCAGTCCAACCGGACCTTGTACGAAGGATTCCTGACGCGCTTCAAGGAACTGCGCGAGCAGCAGGACATCCAGCGTGCCGATGCTCGCATACTTGCCTATGCCCATCCTTCGGGCGCGTCTTCTTCGCCCAACTACAAGACGGGCTTGATGGCGGCTTTCATCATCGGTTCGATGCTCGGCATGGCCGGCGCTATCGCCGCCGAGAAGCTGGATCGCGTGTTCCGCTCGGCCGCCCAAGTAGAGGAAGCCACCGGCGTCGGCGTCCTCGGCATGGTGCCCGAGGTCAAGGGACCGGCGACCACGCGTTCCAACGTCGTTGCACACGTGCTCGAGAACACGACGTCTCCGGCGGCTGAATCGATACGAGCGGTGTTTACCGCCATCAGTCTCGGCAGCCTCGACCGGCCGCCGCGTATCATCGCCATCACTTCCTCGACGCCGAGCGAGGGCAAGACCACCTTCGTTGCCGCACTCGGCGGACTGTTGACGAAGATGAATGCGTCGCGTCGGGTGCTCGTTGTCGATCTCGACCTGCGACAGGCGCGTCTGTCGGCGGCGCTCGGGCTCAAGGATCGCGGCGGCACGATCGACGAGTATCTCATGGGCATCAAGACGCTGGAAGAATGTACACGGCGCCACGACGGGTCGGGCGTAGACTACATTTGCGCCCGTCCGAGCACGCCCAACGCGCCGGAAATCCTCGAATCGCATGCCATGAAGACGGCGCTAGGCGTCTTCGCGGAACGTTATGATCTCGTGATCCTGGATGGCCCGCCGGTAATGGCAGTCTCGGATGCGCGCATCATCTCGCGACTGGCCGACTACACCGTGTTCATCGTGCAGTGGGCGAAGACTCCGCGGGAAGTCGTGAAGACTGCAATTTCGGCGCTGTTGAACGTCAGTACGCACGTCGGTATCGTTATCAACCGCGTCAACCTCGCCAAGCACGCACGCTACGGCTACGGCGATCATGGCGACTACTATTCGCGTTACCGCGGATATTACGGCTCCGGAATCGACTCTGCTGCGAACACCTCCGGTCGACCGCCGCTTACGCTGGCATCGAAAGGATAGGCCCTCGCTGCCGAGTCCCAGCGGGTTGGC
>JBKBLH010000013.1:0-133767 GCA_046296475.1 Reyranella sp. | reverse complement strand
CCTCGCGGGTCGTGATGTGCTCCAGCACGATCCTGAGGCCCTCGTGCCGCTTCAGCAGCGGCGCCAGCACCTTGTCGAGGAACACCGCCTCGCGGTCGAAGATGTCGACCTCGGGATCGGTAACCTCGCCATGGACCAGCAGCGGCATGCCGGCCTTCTCCATGGCCTCCAGCCCCTTCGCGACCCTGTCCATCGAGGTCACGCCGTGCGCCGAATTCGTGGTGGCATGGGCGGGATAGAGCTTGGCCGCGACCCAGACGCCCTCCGCCTTGCCGCGCGCCAGCTCGGCCGGGTCGGCGCCGTCGGTCAGGTAGCAGGTCATCAGCGGCTCGAAGTTCAGGTCCTTTGGCACCGCGGCGCGGATGCGCTCGCGATAGGCACTGGCCTCGGCGACCTTCGTCACCGGCGGCACCAGGTTCGGCATGATGATGGCGCGGGCGAACTGGCGGGCAGTGTGCACGGCGCAGGCCGCCAGCATCGCGCCGTCGCGCAGATGGACGTGCCAGTCGTCGGGACGGCGGATGGTGATCGAAGCGGGGGTCGGGTGTGCGGAGGCCATGATCCGCTTTCTACGCTTGCTCCCGGACGGGCTCCAATGTTGATTGCGGGCATGAACGACCTGAACGATGCTGTCGCCTTCGCCCTGGCCGCCCAGTCCAACTGGCCCGCCAGCATGTACATGCCCGACGGGCAGTTCGTGATGACCTACGATTCGGGCGAGAAGGAACCCGACAACGAGGTGCTGGGCCCGGTCACGCCGCGCGGCGGGCCGTCGGGCCTGGTCTATCGCGGCAACGAGAAAATCGCCGAATGGGGCGACGTCGACCGCGCCGACATGACCTTCAGCGTCGCCAAGAGCTACCTCGCCCTGCTGGCCGGGCTGGCGCTGGGCGACGGGCTGATCAAAAGCCTCGACGACCGGGTCGCCGACTACGCGCTCGACGACGGCTTCACCAGCGAGCAGAACCGCGACATCACCTGGCGCCACCTGCTGACCCAGACCAGCGAATGGTCGGGCACCGTCTTCGGCAAGGAGGACCGCATCGACCACAATCGCGTGGTCGGCCTGGCCGTTGCGGATGCGCCCAAGGGCACGCGCCGCGCGATGAAGAAGCCGGGCAGCTTCTACGAATACAACGACGTCCGCGTGAACCGGCTGTCGCGCTCGCTGCTGCAGGTCTTCAAGGAGCCGCTGCCGCAGGTGCTGAAGCGCCGCATCATGGACCCGATCGGCGGCTCGCAGACCTGGAAGTGGGACGGCTACCGCAATTCCTACGACACGATCGACGGCAAGCCGATGCTGTCGGTGCCGGGCGGAGGCCACTGGGGCGGCGGCATCGTCATCTCGGCCCGCGACCTCTCGCTGATGGGACGGCTCGTCGCCCAGGGCGGCGTCTGGGACGGACAGCAGATCCTGCCCGAGGGCTGGACGCAGGAGCTGGTGAAGCCCTGCCCGGTCGCACCCTTCTACGGGCTGATGTGGTGGCTCAATACCGACAGGAAGCAGTTTGCCGCCGCGTCGGAGAGCAGCTACTTCGCGCTGGGCTGGGGCAGCCACATCGTCTGGATCGATCCCGAGAACGACCTCATCACCGTGCTGCGCTGGATCGACCGCAAGAAGGCGCCGGAATTCGTCGAACGCCTGCTGGGTGCGATCAGGAAATGAGCCTCGACTTCTCCGCCGTCCCGCGTATGTCGGACGGCCGCACCGCCGCCGAACACATCGAGGAAGTCGCCAGCCACTCGCAGGTCGTGCGCGTGCCGATGGGAAATGGCGGCAGGATGATGTGGCACGTGTTCGGCGCCGCCCCCGACAAGCCGATCCTGCTGCTGTTCCATGGCGGCTCGGGATCGTGGATCCACTGGATCCGCAACGTCCTGCCGCTCTCCAAGCATTTCAGCGTCTATGCCGCCGACCTGCCGGGGCTCGGCGACAGCGACCCGCCCGACGACGTGAACGACATCTGGTCGGTGACGCATTGCGTCGAGGCGGCGATGAAGGAACTGCTGCCGAAGGACAAGCCATTCGCCATCGCGGGCTTCTCGTTCGGCGGCATGGTCTCGGGCCATATCGCTACCCTGTTCGAGGACCGCATCGAGCGCATCGCGCTGGTCGGCGCCGGCGGCCTCAAGGCGACGCGCAAGCCCGGCCCGAAGCTGCACAAGCTGCTGCCCGAGATGCCGCCCGAGATCCTCGCGGCCGAGGCGCGGCGCAATCTCGAGATCCTGATGCTGCACGACCCGAAGAACGTCGACGGCATCGCGATCCACATGCAGATCCTGAACACCACGCGTGCGAAGACACGCAGCCGCATCATGGGCCAGGCCTTCAAGCTCAGCGAAGTGCTGCCGCGGGTGAGGACGCCGCTCACCGGCATCTGGGGCGAATTCGACTCGACGACCTACCCGCACATCCAGGAACGCATCGACCTCTTCCGCGCCCTGCAGCCCGACTTCGAGATGAACGTCATCCCGGGCGCCGGCCACTGGGTGGCCTACGAGGCGGCCGACGCGTTCAACCAGGTCCTGTTGCGCGTCCTCGCAAAGTGACGAAGGCCCGGTCGGCTGCCGCCGTCCTGCTGGCTCTGGCGGCGTCGCCGGCCGCTGCGCAGCAGAACGTCGCCAACAATCCGCTGACCGACATCCCGGCGATCCAGGTGCAGAACTACCTGCAGCCGGTGATGAGCGGCCAGCCGGGCAGCGGCGCCGACCAGCCCTTCCTGCGCGGGATCCTGCCGCACGACACGTTCGGGTGGCCGCAGCTCATGCGCGCCTCGCTGGCCACCGGGACGACGGTGTGGGGACCGGCCGGCACCGAGAGCGGGCTGGGCGACCTCACCCTGTTCGACGTGCCGTTGATCCAGCTCGCCAATGCCAAGATGGGAATAGGCCCGCTGCTCATCCTGCCGACCGCCACCAGCCCGGCGCTGGGCGACCGCAAGTGGCAGGTCGGTGCGCAGGGCGTCGTGAGCGCGCCCTACGAGTGGGGCCTCGCAGCGGCGCTGGTCGCCTACCAGCAGGCCTTCGACGGCAGCGCGCGGTCGCTCACCGTCCAGCCCTTCCTGTTCTACAATCTCCCGAACGGCTTCTACCTGCGCTCGAGCGGCATCACGACGATCGATTTCGGCCGCCAGCGCGCGGTCGTGCCGGTCGGGCTGGGAATCGGCCGGGTGTCGCGCCTGAACGACGGCAACGTGCTGAACCTCTATCTCGAGCCGCAATACTCGGTCGTGCAGAGTGGCATCGGCCAGCCGAGCTTCCAGGTCTTCGCCGGCTTCAACATCCAGTTCCCGCCCGGCCGCGCGCCCTGAGCGGCGGACGAAACACCATCCGTCAGCCCATCACCAGGCGCGGCAGGCCGAGCGCGATGTCGGGGAAGGCCATCAGCAGCAGGATCAGGCCCAGCATCGAGGCCACGAACGGCAGGGCGCCGCGGATCACATCGGCGATGGCGCCGCCCGCGCGCAGGCTCTGCACCACGTAGAGGTTGAGGCCGACCGGCGGCGTGACCAGCGCCGCCTCGATCAGGATGGTGAGCACGATCCCCCACCAGATCGGATCCCAGCCCAGCCCGACCACGATCGGGAACACGAACGGCGTCGTCAGGATCATCATGGAGATCGTCTCCATGAAGCAGCCGAGGATCAGGTAGAACACGATCAGCAGCAGCATGGTGCCGACCTTGCCCAGCCCCAGCGCGTCGATCGCCTTGGCCACGCCGTCGGTGACGCCGATATTGGCCAGCACGAAGTTCAGGAACTGCGCGGCGATGATGATCAGCATGATCATCGCGGTCGTCCGCATCGTGCCCTCGAACACCGCCCTGATCATCGGCCAGGAGAGCGCGCGCTCCCAGGCGGCCAGAACCAGCGCCGCGAACACGCCCATGGAGGCGGCTTCCGTGGGCGTGGCCCAGCCGGCATAGATCGAGCCGACGACGACGGCGAAGATGAACAGCGGCCCGCCCAGATCCTTCAGGCTGCGCAGCCGGTCGCGCCAGTTGCTCTCCACCGGCGTGCCGCCCTTGGACGGCCAGACCAGGCAGTAGACCAGGATGATGCCCATGAAGAAGCCGGTGAGCAGCAGGCCGGGGATCATGCCCGCGAGGTAGAGCCGCGGCACCGAGGTCTGGGTCAGGAGCCCGTAGAGGATGAAGTTGATCGACGGCGGGATCAGGATGCCGAGCGTGCCGCCGGCCGCCAGCGTGCCGAGGAACAGCGATTCGTCGTAGCGGCGGATCTTGACCTGCGGCAGGGCCACGACGCCGACCGTGGCCGCGGTGGCGACGCTCGACCCCGAGGTCGCGGCAAACATCGCGCAGGTGCCGATGTTGGCGTGCATCAGGCCGCCCGGCAGCCAGGAGAGCCAGGTCGCGATCGCGGCATAGACGCGATGGGCGATGCCCGAGCGCAGCAGGATCTCGCCCAGCATCACGAACATCGGGATGGCGATCAGGATGTATTCGGAACTGGCGTTCCACACGATGTCGCCCATCGCGAGATAGAGCGGGATCGACGAGAAGAACTGGTTGAGCGCCAGGCCCAGCACGCCCATGACGGCGGCGACCGGAACGCTGACCGCCAGCAGGGCGACGAGGAGAAGGAGCGCGGTGCCGAGCATCGTTACCTCTTCGTCCCCGTGTTTGCCGTCGTGTTTGCCGTCGTGTTCGTGGCGATGCCCAGCGAGCCCAGTTCGCCCTTGATCTCCTCGTCCTGCGACGCGACGCCGATCGTCGCCGCGACGGTGCCGAAGTCGCCGCGCACCAGGGCAAGCAGGCTGCGCAGGAAGGCGAGCGCGGTGACGGCAAGGAACAGCACGAAGCCCGCGAACCACGGCGCCTGCGGCCAGGCGAGCGGAATGCGCAGCGGCGTGTTGGAGCGGTTCCCGCCGGTCAGATTGTCGATGAAGATCTCGCCGGCGCGGTCGACGATGGCCAGGACGAGGATCGCGAGGCAGACGATCGCCACCAGGTCGAACAGGGCCCGGATCCGCGGCCCGAGCTGGCCGTAGAGCACGTCGATGCGGACATGGCCGCGCGTCACCAGCACGTGCGCCAGCGACCACGAGGTGCCGACCGCGAACAGATAGGCCGCGATCTCGTCGGAGCCGGAGAAGGGGAAGGCCAGCAGCTTGCGGCAGATCACCTCGACCGTGACCACGACCGCCGCCAGCAGGATCATGGCGCCGCCGGCCCACGCCCCCCAGAGGGCGACGGCCGACGCGCCGCGCCACAGACGTTCCATATGCGCTTCCCGAGCCAGGGTTGGAGCGGGGCCGGCCGGGCCCCGCTGCCGATCAGTTCGCCTTGGCGACGAGGCCGTAGCGCTTGCCGACCATCTCGGTCCACTTGGCCGCGCACTCGGCGCCGCAGCGCTTGGCCCATTCGGGCAGCACGACGTCGTTCAGCGCCTTCTTGACCAGGGCGCGGTCGGCGTCCGTCGGCATCACCAGCTTCAGCTTGGCCGGCGGACCGACCGAGCACGGGCCGTTGCCGGTGTCGCAGGCGATGCCTTCCTTGGTGTCGGACTCGACGCTGGCCCAGGCGGCGTCTTCGAGCTTCTTGAACTGGCCCTTCATGAATTCCTGGGTCGGCTTGGAGAGCTTGTTCCAGCTGGCCAGGTTCACCGACACGAAGCCCGCGGTGTAGCCCAGCGACACGTCGACGACGGACTTCACCACTTCCGGCCACTTGGCCTGGTAGCCCGGCAGGGTGCCGGTGATGCCGCAGTCGACGACGCCCTTCTCCAGCGCCGGCACGACCTCGCCGAACGGGATGGTGACCGCCGAGCCGCCCAGCGCCTTCACCAGGTCGGACTGCGAGACGCCCTGCACGCGGACCTTCTTGCCCTTGATGTCGGCCAGGCTGGAGATCTCGTCGCGACAGAAGAAGACCTGCTGCGGGAAGGCGAAGGTCGACACGATCATCGAGCCGAACTTGTCGCGCATCACCTTCTGCATCTCGGGCATCCAGGCGGCGAGGATCTCGCGCTGCTGGGCGACGCTCTGCGCCACGCCCGAAATGTCCGAGCCCTCGAAGATCGCGGCGCCGTCGTCGACGTAGATCGGCAGCGCATGGGCCACGTCGTAGACGCCGGTCTTCAGCAGGCGCAGCACCTCGGTGCCCTTGAGGTTGAGCTCGGTGATCGACTTGATGTTGCCGGTCAGCTTGCCGCCCGAGGCCGCGCCGAGCTGCTCGCTCCAGAACGGCTGTTCGACCTTCTTGTTGATGTTGAGGAAGTTCCACGTGCCGATCACGTTGAACTTCTTGGTATCGAGCTGCGCCGGCGCGGCCGTCTGCGCCGAGGCGATGCCAGTGCTGCCGACGACCAACGCCGCCGCCATTCCGAGAAGTGCGGTGAATTTCATCTATGACTCCCTGTTCCGCGCCCTGTGACCCCTGGCGCAGTTGCCGCCGACTGTCGTTCAATTCGCGCGGGGTGGCAAGGGCACGGGCGGGAAGGGTCCCTCGCTTACGCTCGGGATGACAATGGTGTTGGGGTCGGCGCCGTGCGCCAGTTCGGAAACAGTTGTCATCCCGAGCGCAGCGAGGGACCCTTGGTCATACGCGGCAGCCTCACAAAAGAGGGCGCCCGAACGGAGGAAACGAATGCCCAACCTGCTCTGTGTCGGCACGGCCGGCATGTCGGTGTGGTTCAGCCGCGATGACGGCGAGACCTGGATCCGGCCCTATATCGAATCCGGCCTCTATCTCGAGGCGCGCGTCTGGGCGCTGTCGGCGCACCCGCAGCGGCCGGGCGAAGTGCTGGCCGGCACCGACTCCGGCCTCTACCGCTGGAACGAGACCGACCAGAAATGGACCCACCTGCCCTCGGTGCTCGACGGTTACGACATCTGGGCGATGGCGCAGGCGCCGGACGATCCCGACCTCATCGTGGTCGGCACCCAGCCCGCCGCGATCTTCGTCTCGACCGACGGCGGCCGGAGCTTCACCCAGGCGCAGGGCTCGTTCGCCGACGCCTGCATCTTCGTCGGCAAGCCGCGGGTCACGCAGATCATCTTCGATCCGGTCGACAAGGACACGCTGTGGGCCGGCGTCGAGATCGACGGCGTACACCGCTCGACCGATCGCGGCCGCAGCTGGAAGAAGGTCGGCCAGGGCATCAACTCCGAGGACATCCACGGGCTCGCGGTGATCCGCAACGGATCGAAGCTGGTCTATGCCACGACCAACCGCGGCCTGAACGTCAGCCGCGACAATGGCGAGACCTTCGCCTTCCAGGAACTCGACTCGCCCTGGCAGTACACCCGCACCATCGTGCCGCGCGCCGACGGCGACGCGACGGTTTTCCTGACCAACGGCAACGGCCCGCCGGGCTCGACCGGAAGGCTGCTGCGCAGCACCGACCATGGCGCCCACTGGACGGACGCCAGGCTGCCGGGCGAGCTCAACTCGACGCCGTGGACGGTGGCGACGCATCCCTCGAACCCGAAGCTGATCTTCGTCTGCTCCAACCTCGGCCAGCTCTTCCGCTCGACCGATGGCGGCGAAAGCTGGACCAAGCTGCCGCGCGAGTTCGGCGAGGTCCGCAGCACGATCTGGCAACCGCTGGCCTGACAGCCCAGCGCGCAACTTTATTTCGCGAAAAACACGTGGAGCGGCCCTTTCCCGGACAGTTATTTCGTTTATTTCGTATGTTTCGTTTATCCGACGGAAAATCACGTTTTTTCAACGGCTTGCACAGGAGATCGCGATGAAAACCACCGTCGCCGAGATCGCGCCCCGCATCTATCGGCTCTCGACCTTCGTGCCCAACGTCGGCCCGACCGGCTTCACCTTCAACCAGTTCCTGATCGACGCCGACGAGCCGCTGCTCTTCCACTACGGCCAGCGCAGCCTCTTCCCGCTGATCGTCGAGGCGGTGAAGACCGTGATCCCGCTCGACAGGCTGCGCTGGACGACCTGCTCCCATGTCGAGGGCGACGAGAGCGGCGCGCTGAACCAGTGGCTCGCCGCCGCGCCCAATGCCCGGCCGGCGCACGGCCAGCTCGGCTGCAACATCTGGCTGAGCGACATGGCCGACCGCCCGCCGCGCGCGCTCAAGGACAACGAGGTGCTCGACCTCGGCGGCAAGCGGGTGCGCTGGCTCGACACGCCGCACGTGCCGCACAACTGGGACGCCGGCCTGATCCATGAGGAGACGACCGGCACGCTGTTCAGCAGCGACCTCTTCACCCAGACCGGCCCCGCCGATCCCACCACCGAAAGCGACATCGTCGCCCCCGCCATCGCGGTCGCCGAGCGCCTGCCGTTCATGCCGCCAACGCCGATGGCCGCGCCGACGCTACGAAGGCTGGCCGCGCTGAAGCCGACGACGATTGCCCTGATGCACGGGCCGACGTTCAAAGGGGATGGGGCGGCGGCGTTGGAGGGGTTGGCGGGGCATTACCTAGCGCATTCGTTCCTTGAATGATGTTAAGGCCGTCTTGTAGCGCGAGATCGGTGCCGTAAAGGCCATCACTAGTGAATACCCGAACGGATATCCGCTTAACCCTAAGATACATGGCCGCCCCCGCGAAGCAGCAACGACGACAATCGGCCTTCGCTTAGAAGGGTGCGATTTCGCTTCAGAAAATTTTTCTCATCGACAAGAACTTCGTCATCGGCGACGAGCTGATCGGCCAGCCTCTTCCCCAGTTCCGTCAACTGATATCTATCTTTTGCTCGATCAAGAAGATTCTCACCCAAGCCAATATCGATTGCTCGGCCGAGAGCAGGATCGATCCGCGGTATCCATGTTACCGGAGCAGCATCACCTTTTAGAACACGTTCGAAGCGCTCCATTCGCTCTTTCGTTCGCAAGGCATCGCAAACAAGATGAATGCGAGCCAAACTGGATTTAGCTGCGCGACTAGAGCAACCATGTCAACAGTGGGCTAGATCGGTGTTTCCTATTCCCTGCCGCTCGAGCGAATGCAGAAGCCACCTCTTCGAGAAGGAAAGCTCTTTGAAGCATCTGCTTTTCGGACCAAGGTCCGGTGAATGAGACCAAGTGGCAGCTGGTTCCAGCGCAAGAGTAGTGGAGTGCATCATGCAATATCGATCCCTCGGAAACACCGGCCTCACCGTCTCCGTCGCCGGGCTCGGCTGCGGCGGCAACAGCCGGCTCGGGCTGGGGCGTGGAGCGAGCTTCGAGGAGTGCGTGGGGGTCGCGCGGGCGGCGATCGATCTGGGGGTCAACTTCCTCGACACGGCCGAGGTCTACGGGACCGAGGAGATCGTGGGCGCGGCGGTGAAGGAATATGACCGCGACAGGCTCGTGATCTCGACCAAGGCGCTGTTCAGGACCGAGGACACGGCGGAGACGGTGACGCAGAAGGTCGAGGCGTCGCTGAAGCGGCTCGGGCTCGACCATGTCGACGTCTTCCATTTCCACGCGGTCGGTCCCGCCGCCTACGAGCATCATCGCGACGTGCTGGCGCCGGCGCTGCTGCGGCTCAAGGAGCAGGGCAAGGTGCGCCATGTCGGCCTCACCGAGACGGGGCCGCGCGATCCCGACCAGGCGATGCTCTCGCGCGCCGTCCAGGAGGCGCCGTGGGAGGTCGTCATGCTGGCCTACAGCCTGGTGAACCAGGGTGCGCGCACGAAGGTGTTCCCGGTGACCGCGCGGCGCGGCATCGGCACGCTGCTGATGTTCGTGGTGCGCAACATCTTCAGCAACGACGCCTACCGCCACGCCGTCTTCGCGAAGCTGGTCGAGGACGGGCGGCTCGATGCGTCGCTCCTGTCGGGTGGCGCCGATCCGCTCGCCTTCCTCGTGTCCGAGGGCGGCGCGGCGAGCATCACCGACGCGGCCTATCGCTATGCGCGCCACGAGAAGGGCGCCGACGTCATCCTGTTCGGCACCGGCAACAAGGCGCATGTGAAGGCCAACATCGAATCGATCCTGCGGCCGCCGCTCCCCGCCCCGGTCATCGAGCGACTGCACAAGACGTTCGGGCACCTGAGCGGCGTCGGGCTCGACCTGCCGGGGCCGGTGAAAGCCTGAGGGCCTAAACGGGTCCGTCGACGTCCATCAAGTAAAGGTCCCTCGCTACGCTCGGGATGACATCATTTGTTGATCGTCGCATTGCGCAAATCCCGACAAAATTGTCATCCCGAGCGAAGCGAGGGACCTTTCGCTTCTACCGCCGGCCGCGAAGTTCCCTCACTCCCCGTCACGCACCACGAAGCGGGCCTGCTGGACTTCCTCTTCCGACCAGCCGTCGGCCAGCATCTTCGCGCGGGCGCGGTCGATATAGTCCTGGTCGAAGATCGGCGCGTGCACGAAGCCCAGCGCGATCGAGTAGGAGCGGAGATATTCGTCGCGCAGGAAGACGTCGATGAGCTTGGTCGGCACGACGGAGCTAATGCCAGACCATAGTGAAGCTATTTTGAAGGCCGCCGCCGGTCCGGGGGAGACTTCGCGCCCCAGAAGGAGGAGCAGACCCCATGACGACCGAGACCACGACCGAGACCGGAACCGTCCGCCTGCACCGCGTGATCACCGCGCCGCCCGAGCGCATCTACCGCGCCTTCCTCGACGCCGACGCGATGTGCAAATGGCTGCCGCCGCACGGCTTCACCGGCCACGTCCATTCGATGGATGCGCGCGTCGGCGGCGGCTACCGCATGTCCTTCACCAACTTCTCGTCGGGCAACAGCCATTCCTTCGGCGGCACCTTCGTCGAGCTGGTGCCCAACGAGCGCATCCGCCACACCGACAAATTCGACGACCCCAACCTGCCCGGCGAGATGCAGACCACGATCGTGCTGCGCAAGGTGATGGTCGGTACCGAGATCGAGATCGTGCAGGAGGGGATCCCCGCGGTGATCCCGACCGAGATGTGTTACCTGGGGTGGCAGGAGTCCCTGACCCTGCTGGCGCAGCTGGTCCAGCCGGAGATACCGGGGTGATTCAAAGGTCCCTCGCTGCGCTCGGGATGACAATCTTGTTGGACCTGGCGCAGGTGCGCCGGTGACAAAATAGCTGTCATCCCGAGCGCAGCGAGGGACCTTTCCTCATCACACTGAGCAGCTGCAGCGAACCCGCGCTCTGCGGCTCGGGGCAGTGGCGCGGCCTGTCCCCGGTGGTAGCGTTTCCTCCATAAGTTTCTGGGAGGAAACGCACAATGAGCTACGACCTCGTGATCAGGAACGGCACCGTGGTCGATGGCACCGGCGCCGCGCGCTATCAGGCCGATGTCGCGATCGTCGACGGCAAGGTGGCCGAGATCGGCAAGGTGACGGAGGGTGCGAAGCGCACCATCGACGCGCACGGGCTCGTGGTGGCGCCGGGCTTCGTCGATCCGCACACGCATTACGACGCGCAGATCTGCTGGGACGGCGCGGTGACGCCCTCCTCCTGGCACGGCGTCACCTCGGTGGTGATGGGCAATTGCGGCGTCGGCATCGCGCCCTGCAAGCCCGAGACGCGCGAGATCGCCATGAAGGACCTGGTCAACGTCGAGGGCATTCCCTTCGACGTGCTGAACAAGGGCATCACCTGGGACTGGGAGACCTTCCCCGAGTTCATGGACGCGGCCGCGGCCCGCAGGCCCTCGCTCAACCTCGCCTTCATCGCGCCGCTGACGCCGTTCCGCCACTACGTGATGGGCGAGGCCTCGATGGAGCGCGCCGCAACGCCGGAGGAGA
Organism: Reyranella sp.; assembly: GCA_046296475.1. Lineage (GTDB taxonomy): Bacteria > Pseudomonadota > Alphaproteobacteria > Reyranellales > Reyranellaceae > Reyranella. The sequence continues at coordinate 122,114 of JBKBLH010000013.1, read as the reverse complement.
CGCAACGTATCGCGACGCTGATCGGCGAGGCGATGGACGCCGGCGCGCTCGGCTTCTCCTCGACCACGCTCAACCAGCATATGGGCTTCGAGGGCAAGCCGCTGGCCTGCCGCAATGCCAGCCGCGAGGAGATGAAGGCCTATGCCAACCAGCTCAAGAAGCGCGGCCGGGGCGCCATCGAGATCGCGCTGACGCGCCAGGTCGGCGTGCTGGAACAGGACCAGTGCGAGCTGCTCGACTTCCTGCTGGAGGAGAGCGGCCGGCCGGTGACCTTCATCGCGCTGTTCGACCGCGACGACATTCCCGAGGCGGTGCGCGACACCTTGCGTCGCGCGGCGCCGCAGATCGCCAAGGGCGCGCGGCCGCAGACCTCGCCGCTGCCGCTCACGCGCGAATGCAACATGGACAATCCCTTCGCCTTCGCCGCCTTCCCGGCGTGGAAGCGCGTGTTCGCCGACACCTCGAAGGCGGCACAGAGACTGGTCTATGCCGATCCTGCCTTTCGCGCGCAGTTCAAGGCCGACCTCAGGAACCCGACCGGCTTCAGCGATTGGCGTCGCGTCGTGGTCCACGACGTGCGCAATCCGGCGCTGAAGCACCTGGAGCGCAAGTCGATCGCCCAGATCGCGCAGGAGCAGGGCAAGGACAGCGTCGATGCCTTCCTCGACACGGTGCTGGCCGACGATCTCGACACCGAGCTCACCATCTCCTCGTGGAACACGCGCGAGGACCGCATGCGCGAGCTGTTGAACAACCCTGCCATCCTGATGGCGCTGGGCGACGGCGGCGCGCATGTCGACATGCTGTGCGACGCCGGCTACCCGACCTACCTGCTGGGCACCTGGGTGCGCGAGAAGCAGGCGATCACGCTCGAGGAAGGCGTGCGCAAGCTCACCTCGGATCCCGCCGACCTGTTTGGTTTGAAGGATCGCGGCCGCCTCCGGAAGGGCGCGCCCGCCGACGTCGCGATCTTCGATCCCGCCGCCATCGGCTCCAGCAACCACGGCGAACGCCGCCACGACCTCCCCGGCGGCGCCAAGCGCATCGTCATGCCCTCCCGCGGCGTCGAATACACGGTGGTGAACGGGGCGCTCACCTGGGAACAGGGACGACTGACCGATGCGAAGTCGGGCAAGGTGTTGCGGGGGTAGCGCAAAGGTCCCTCGCTGCGCTCGGGATGACAATTTTGCCCGGGTTGGCGCGGTGCCCCGATGCAAACACCGTTGTCATCCCGAGCGCAGCGAGGGATCTTTCGCTCGCGTGTGGCCTCGCGCCGTCCCCTCGCCTATTCTCCGCCCGACCCCGGAATTGCAGAGAACGGAGACACCGTGCAGACGACGCCGCTTTCGAAAGAGCTCCACGACACCCTGTCGAAGATCACCACCGCCAGCATCACCACGATCCTGCTGAAGAAGGGGCTGCGCAACGTCTGGATGCGCGGCACGCGGCCGATCAAGCCGGGCCAGGGCCGTCTGGTGGGCCGCGTCTTCACCCTGCGCTTCGTGCCGGCGCGCGAGGATCTCGCCACGCCGGAGAGCTGGTCGTCGCCGATCTCGACCCGCGCCGCCATCGAGGCGATGCCCGAGGGCGCGATCGTGGTGGCCGACGCGATGGGCGTCACCGATGCCGGCATCTTCGGCGACATCCTCTGCGCCCGCATGGTCAAGAAGAACGTCGCCGGCCTGATCACCGACGGCGTGGTGCGCGACATCGCGGGCGTGCTGGGCACCGGCCTGCCGGTCTGGTGCCAGGGCGCCGCGGCGCCGCCCTCGGTCGCCGGCCTCACCTTCGTGGGCTGGCAGGAGCCGATCGGCTGCGGCGGCGTGGCGGTGTTCCCCAACGACGTGGTCGTGGTCGACGACGATGGCGCGGTGCTGATCCCGCAGGCGCTGGTCGAGGCGGTCGCCAAGGAAGGCACCGAGCAGGAGCGGCTCGAAGGCTGGATCATGTCGGAAGTCGAGCGCGGCGTGCCGCTGCCCGGCCTCTATCCGCCCAACGACGAAGCCAAGGCGCGCTACGCCGCCACGAAGAAGTAGGGCGCAATGAAAGTCCTGCGCATGCTGGCCTTCGCCCTCGCGGGCGCGCTGCTCTCGGCGACGGCCTGGTCGCAGGCCGGCCGCCAGCCGGTCGACTGGCCTTCCGTGTCGCTCGAATCGATCGGCGGCGGTCCGCTGCCGACGGTCGACTATGCCGGCAAGGTCGTGCTGCTGGTCAACACGGCCTCCCTCTGCGGCTTCACCGGCCAGTACAAGGGGCTGGAGGAACTGTGGCGACGCTACCGGGACAAGGGCCTCGTGGTGCTGGGCGTGCCGTCGAACGATTTCGGCGGCCAGGAGCCCGGCAGCAGGGAGGAGATCAAGCGCTTCTGCGAGGCGAGCTTCGACGTCACCTTTCCGCTGGCCGACAAGCAGATCGTGACCGGCGCCAACGCCCATCCGCTCTATCGCTGGGCCGCGGCGCAGACCGGCAAGATCGGCACGCCGAGCTGGAACTTCCACAAGATCCTGATCGGCCGCGACGGACGGGTGATCGACTGGTTCACCGCCGTGAGCGGTACGGGATCGAAGCTCGAACGCGCGATCGAGGCGGCGCTGGCGGCGAAGGGTTAACGCTCGCCGCAAAGGTCCCTCGCTACGCTCGGGATGACAACGTTTTCGTCATCGACGCACTGCGCCAACCCCGACAAGATTGTCATCCCGAGCGCAGCGAGGGACCTTTCGCTGTCCGCACAGCGGGCGGCAGGGTTTGGCCGCGCATGAACCGCCGCGCTATCTTTGGGGCCTAGAAGAAATAATGGAGACGCTCCGATGGCTGCCCCGCTCACTGCCGAAGACCACGCGCGCACGATGGCCGAGTACAGCCGCGCCGGCGAGGCGCGCGCGCGGGCGCTGGGCAATCGCGGGCCGATCCGGCTCGATGCCAACGGCCGGCTGGCCCAGGACATCCTCGATGCCTACTGGACGCACGGCTTCTATGTCTTCGAGGGCGTGGCGGGACCGGAGGAGCTGGCCGAGCTGCGGGCCGACGTCGATGCCATCCTCGAGCGCGCGCCGGTCGAGCCGGGCGCCGCGCTCGACCGCAACGGCCGTCCCGCGTTTGGCGAGGGCGTGCTGAAGCCGCCCTATCGCTGGGCCAAGCCCTTGAGCGACCCGCTCGGCGGCACGACCAAGAACAACGGCCGCCATCCGGTGGCGATGAGCCAGCCGACGCTGGCGGAGGATGCGCCGGCCTGGACCGTCGAACTGCTCGACGGCAACCTCTACCTGATGAACGCCGCCTTCCGGCTCTACGGCCATCCCGGCCTGCTGGCGGCGGCCGCGTCGATCCTCGGGGACGATTTCGTGCCCTACAACGAGGTGACCTTCATCAAGGAAGCCGGCCTCGGCCCCTCGGTCGCCTGGCACCAGGACGGCACGACCCATTGGGACGCCGCCGACTGGGACATGGGCGCCCACGGCTTCAACTTCATGACCCAGCTCTATCCCAGCACGGCGGGCAACTGCGTCTGGGTGCTGCCGGGCAGCCACCGCCACGGCAAGGCCGACATCCGCAAGCTGGTCGCCGAGAGCGGCTCGGACCGCATCAAGGGCGCGGTGCCGATGCTGGCCTGCCCCGGCGACACGATCGTCACCAACCGCCAGCTGCTGCACGGCTCCTTCGCCAACTCCTCGCCCGACCGCCGGGTGACGCTCAACGCCGGCTTCTTCCCGCGCCGCCGCGTGCTGAACGTCACGACGAAGCGGCTGACCGGCGAGACCGTGACCTACGACGCCGAGCGCATCGACAAGCGGCTGCGCATCCTGCTGCTGGCGATCGACGCGCGTCGCCAGCGCTTCCCGCAGGAGAAGAGTTACGTCTATCGCCCGCTCGCCGACCGCCAGGACGAGGTCCGCTGGAGCGAGGCGATGCGCGAGACGGTGCTGAAGAACTACAACCAGCTCGACATGTTCATCTGACGGGATGCGGTTCGGACTCGGTCTCCTCTTCCTGCTCGCCGCGCTTCCGGCGCACGCGCAGGAGCCGGAACCGCTGCTGAACGACGACGACATCGCCGCCTATTGCCTGGGGGTGAACGGCCAGCTGGCCGAGCGCTTCCGCCAGATGCAGCTCTGGGGCTGCGGCAAGGCGGCCTCGATGCAATGGTGCCGCGACGCCAAGGAGTCCGCGCCGGAGGCGATGCGCACCCGCGAGCGGCTGGTCATCCGCTTCGCCAACGTGCTGACCCGCAAGGGCCTGCTCGACGTCGAGCAACCGCCCGAGTCCCGCGCCCGCCTGACGAAGATCGTCGCCGACGGCGCCGCCGACGCCATCGCCTGCTTCAACCCCAAGGGCGACCGCAACGAGGCCGCCTGCGCCCGGCTGCAGCGCTGCGAGGAGGCGGAGCAGCGTGTGGGGCAGTAAAGGTCCCTCACTTCGTTCGGGATGACATCGTTTGTTTGATCGGCGCACTGCGCAATTCCAAACAAAATTGTCATCCCGAACGCAGTGAGGGACCTTTCACCTTCCACGAGATGGTGGGTGGCTAGCCGCCGCCTGAACCGCATGCGAGATTTCACCCATATTCAGCGAGGACACGGATGACCCAGTCGACATGGCGCGAGCGCGCGGGCACGCAATTCAGCTGCGAGAAGCAGCCGGCGCACGGGCCGCGCGGTATGGCGGTCTCCAACCATCCGCTGGCCTCGGCCGCCGGCCTCGAAATGCTGGCGGCCGGCGGCAACGCGGTCGATGCGGCGGTCGCGATGCAGTTCGCGCTGACCGTGGTCGAGCCGATGATGGTCGGGCTGATCGGCGGCACGACCTGCCACATCCGCCTGGCCGACGGCAGCCACCGCATCCTCGACGGCATGAGCGCCGTGCCGCAGATGGGCCATCCCGACATGTACAGGCCGGTCCCCGGCGCCGCGCCCGAGGTCTACGACGTCGAGGGACAGGAGAACCTGGTCGGGCCGAAGTCGGTCGCGACGCCGGGCTCGCTGCGCGCCTGGTGCCTGGCGCTGGAGCGCTTCGGCACGATGAGCCTGGCCGACGTGATGGCCCCCGCGATCCGCCACGCCGCGCGCGGCTTCGCGGTGACGCCCTATCTCTCGGACTGCATCAAGGATGCCGGTCCCGATCTCCTGAAGGACAAGCTCGCCGCCGCCCTCCTCCTGCCGGGCGGCACGCCGCTCAAGCCCGGCGAGCGGCTGGTGCAGGGGCAATACGCCGAGGCGCTGACCCTGGTCTCGCAGCAGGGCGAGAAGGCGCTGCATGGCGGGCCGCTGGGCGACCTCCTCGTCGAGTGCATGGAGAAGACCGGCGGCTTCGTGCGCCGGGACGACCTCACCGGCTACAAGGTCGAAGAGCGCGCGCCGATCCGCGGCCACTATCGCGGCTGGGAGATCCTGGGCCCGCCGCCGCCCGCCGCCTCGGGCGTGCACATCGCGCAGATGCTGAACATCCTCGAAGCCTACGACATCGCGAAGATGGGCTTCGGCACGGTCGACACGCTGCACCTGCTGGCCGAGGTGCTGAAGATCGCCTTCGCCGACCGCGCCGAGGCGAGCGGCGACCCGGACTTCGTGAAGGTGCCGGTCGAGCGCATCGTGAGCCGCGACTATGCCGACCAGCGCCGCAAGCTCTTGGACATCGCCCGAGCGACGCAGTGGACGGGTGGCCTTCAGGCGGCCGAGGGCCAGGACACGACCCATCTCACCGTGGCCGACGGCAAGGGCAACGTCGTCAGCACGACGCAGACCATCAACAGCCTGTTCGGCGCGCGCTTCATCGTGCCCGGCACCGGCATGATCCCCAACAACTACATGAACAACTACGACCCGCGCCGCGGCAACGCGCTGTCGATCGCGCCGGGCAAGCGCGTGACGACCTCGATGTCGCCGATGATGGCGCTGCGGGACGGCAAGGTGCGCTATGCGCTGGGCCTGCCCGGCGGCCGCAAGATCTTCCCCTCGGCGCTGCAGGCGCTGCTCAACCTGATCGACCACGGCATGGAACTGCAGGAAGCCGTCGAGGCGCCGCGCATCTGGACCGAGGGCCCCGTCCTGGAAGTCGAGCACGGCATTCCCGCCCCGGTGCGCCAGGGCCTCGAAGCCCGCGGCCACACGCTCAAGATCATGCCGACCGTGGCCGGCGGCATGAACGCCATCCAGTTCCACGACGACGGCACGATGACCGGCGCCGCCTGCTGGCGCGCGGATGGCACGGCCGCGGCACTGGGCGGCGGCCTTGCGCGCGCGGGGGTGAGGTTCGTGTTGCCGAGTTAAAGACTAACGCACGGCAGTACATTTGCGGCGAAGCGGAAAGATCAAGAGGAGCGAGCGGCCAAGGGTGAGCCACCGCTAAATGCCCTTGCGATAGGTCTAGCAAGTTACGCTCCACCTCTTGAAGTTGAGTTTATTAAACCTCGGTCAGACGAGAATCAGAGGCTAATTGTTCAGAACGGTGTGTTCTCCCGGATGCGAGATTCGAAAACCTCCATGGAGAACTGGATAAGAAAGAATTTTCCGAAGGACGAAGGCCGACGCTACATCCTAATGCGTTATCTGATTCCAAACAGTGATCGGGAAGAAGCGCTACGAATGCTCAACAGAATGAACATCAATCACTCGACATTGTTTCCAGATTTGCAGGGGACCTCGTGGTTCTGCAACATGTCTCGACTTATTCCTCGATACTGATCACGCCACAATAAGACGCCCGCGCTTTGATTCTTGGAGAAAGATATAGTTCTTTCCACTCGGCGACGAACCAAAGCACTGCGATTGAACGTAGATTGCGCCACCGATACTGATAAGCGGTGGTATTCTCTCAATGAAACACCCTCCCAGAATCAATCACCAGCGTCTGCCCCGTCGTCGTGTTGGTCCGGCACATCGTAACGACCTGGTCGGCGCAGTCGTCCTTGTCGGCGGGCTTGCCGAGCAGCGAGGCGCTGGCGTTCTTCGCGACCACCTCCGGCCGCAGGTTGGCGGTGGCGCGGGTGCCTTCGAGCAGGCCGGGCGCGACGCAGTTCACCAGCACCTCGGGCGCCAGCGCCACGGCCATGCACTTGGTGAGATGGATCAGGCCCGCCTTCGAGACGGCGTAGGCGATCGAGGAGCCGGTCGGCCCGAGGCCCGCGACCGAGGCGATGTTGACGATGCGGCCAGCGCCCTGGCGCTTCATGACCGGGCCAACCGCCTTCGTGAGCAGCATCGGGCCGGTCAGGTTGATGTCGATGATCTTGGTCCATTCCTCGTAGGTGAGGCCGTCGAGATCGGTGAAGGGGATCGACTTATTGTAGGCGGCATCGTTCACGAGGATGTCGAGCCGGCCGAAGCGCTTCACCACGTCGTCGACCAGCCGGTCGACCTGGTCGCGCTGCGTCACGTCGCAGGCGAAGGCGGCGGCGGTGACCTGGTGGCGTTCGAGATCGCGCGCGACGCCTTCGGCCTGGTCCTTACTGCGCGCATAGACGACCGCGATGTGGCAGCCCTCGGCCGCCAGCGCGTGACAGATGCGCTGGCCCAGCCCGCCATTGCCGCCGGTGACGACGGCCACCTTCCCCTTGAGATCCATTGTCCCCCCAAATTCCGTGTGCGCGATATACTAGGCCAGTTCACAGCGTAGCGGAGCCCGTTCGATGTCCCTCACAGCCGACCAGAAATTGCGACAGCGCGCCCGGCAGGTCATTCCCGGCGGCATGTACGGGCACCTGCGCAGCGACCGGCTGCCCGAGGGCTATCCGCAGTTCTTCGAACGCGGCGAGGGCTGTCACCTGTGGGACGTGAACGGCAGGCGCTACGTCGACTTCATGTGCAGCTGGGGCCCGATCGTGGTCGGCCACGGCAATCCGGTGGTCGCGGAGGCCGTCGCGCGGCAGATGGCGGCGGGCGACTGCCTGAACGGCCCGTCGGAGCGGCTGGTCGAGCTGGCCGAGCGGCTGGTCGGGCTGATCCCGCATGCCGACTGGGCGCTGTTCGGCAAGAACGGCACCGACGCCACGACGACCTGCGTGACGCTCGCGCGCGCCGCCTCGGGCAAGCGCAAGATCCTGGTGGCCGAGGGCGCCTATCACGGCGCCATCCCCTGGTGCACGCCCAACCAATACGGCGTGACGCCGGAAGATCGCGCCCACATGCTGACCTACAGGTTCAACGACACCGGCAGCCTCGAGACCGCCGTGCAGCGCGCCGGCGACGACCTGGCGGGCATCGTGGTCTCCGCCTTCAAGCACGATTTCGGCAAGGACCAGGAGATGCCGGACGCGGCCTTCGCCCGGCGCGTCCGCGAACTGTGCGACGCCAACGACGCGGCGCTGATCGTCGACGACGTGCGTGCCGGCTTCCGGCTGACGATGCGCGGCAGCTGGGACCTGGTGGGCGTGCAGCCCGACCTCAGCGCCTGGAGCAAGGCGATCGCCAACGGCCATGCGCTGGCCGCCGTCACCGGCAACGACCGCTACCGCGAGGCGGCGTCCAAGCTCTACGTCACCGGCTCGTTCTGGTGCAGCGCCGTGCCGATGGCGGCGGCGCTGGCGACGCTCGACGTGCTGGAGAGCGTCGACGGGCCGGCGCACATGCGCGCCATGGGCCAGCGGCTGCGCGACGGCATCGCGGCGCAGTCGGCCGAGTTCGGCATCGGCGTGCGCCAGAGCGGCCCGCCGCAGATGCCGACGATGCTGTTCGACGACGATCCCGACTGCGAGAAGGGCAACTTCTTCACCGTCGAGGCGCTGAAGCACGGCGCCTACCTGCACCCGCGCCACAACATGTTCCTGTCGACCGCCCACACCGAAGCCGACATCGACTTCGCGCTGGAGGCGACCCGCAAGGCCTTCGCGGCACTGGCGGCGCGGTAAACCGCAAAACCCGTCGCCCTGAGCGAAGCCGCCCGAAGGGCGGCGCAGTCGAAGGGCCTCTTTTCCGACGCACGATGTGTCGAAACGAAAAGAGGTCCTTCGACTGCGCGCCTGCGGCGCTCCGCTCAGGACGACGGGCTTATAACTAACCCCGCCCGCCGTTCTTCCACCAGCGGTTCAGGCTGGCTGCGTCGCCGTTGTACATGTTGCGGTCGCAGTGGCCGACGCCCTCGACGTGGCGGGGTTCGCTGCCATGGGCGAAGTTCTGCGCGGTCTCGTCGGCGACGTACTGCCAGAGCTTCCAGCCGCGGGTCGCCCAGGCCATCGGAAGCCGCGGCGTCTCGCGATAGTCGGCCAGCCACAGTTCGCAGCGCGCCAGGATCGAACCCGGCCGGATGCTGGCGCCGAGGCTGATGCGGCGACGTCCGTAGATCTCGCCATCGGCCCAGGCGGGATGGCTGTAGAGCATCGGCAGCCGTCCGGTGGCCTTCTCGACGGCCAGCACGAAGGCCTCGGCCTGATCAAGACGCATCGTGTTGCGCGGGTTGGCGTCGTTCGGTTCGAGGTCGAGCGCCATCACGGTCTGCGGGCCGGGCTGGCAGGCCGCGAGGAACGAGGCCGCCTGCCGCTCGCCGGGAAACTGGCGTGTGCCGAAATGGTAGCCGCCCCACAGGAGACCGGCTGCCTCGGCCTGGCGGCGCCGCGACGTGTAGGAGGGATCGAGCCAGTCGCCGCCCTCGCTCACCTTGTGGATGACGGCCAGGATGTTGCTGCGCCGGACCGCGGCGAAGCTGGTGACCGTCACGTTGTGGCTGATGTCGATCACCGCATCGAGGCCGGGCCGCGTCTGGCCCGGGGCATAGGCCACCGGCTGGGTCGGCTGGCCGCCGCAGCCGGCCAGCGCCGGCAAAGCGAGGCCGCCCGCCAGCATGCTTCTCCGTGAGATCATCGAGGGGAGTCCTATTTCGCCTTCTTGAGCACGTTGGTGGCGGCGACCGAAACGCCGGCACGGTTCTCGGTATAGAAGAGTTCGAGCGTGCCGTCGTCCAGCAAGGTGCCTTCGATCGCCGAACCGCCCTGCCCGATCATGCGCACGCGCTTCCCGTCCGATCCGATGACGCCGATGATCGGCTCGGCCTTCGATTCGGAGGACAGCGTGCCCCAGAACCGGCCTTCGTCCTGGCCGTCGATCTTCACCGTGATCTTGAGCTCGACCAGGCGGTTGCCGTCGACGATCGTGGCCGGCGCGGTCACCGGAAAGTGAGCCGGCAGGCCGCTCACGATGCTCTTGTTGGTCCCCGTCCAGGTGCCCGTCATGTCCGGCCCGGCCGGCTGGGCGGTTGCGATGCCGGCGGCGCAGGCGAGGGAAAGGCCGAGGGGAAGCAGGAGGGAGACACCACGCATGGCTTTTTCCTTCGAGGTTGTCGGGGGCCGCATCATGCCCAAACATCGGCCCGCGTAAAGCCGGACCGTGGTCGCGGCAACGGTCGCGGCAATCGACAGGCGGGGCACGGCGCGGGATACTGGCGGCAATGGAATACGACTATATCGTCGTCGGCGCCGGTTCGGCGGGTGCCGTCGTCGCCAACCGGCTGTCGGCCGACCCGCGCCACAAGGTGCTGCTGCTGGAAGCCGGCCCTGCCGACCATCCTTGGACCCGCATTCCCGTCGGCTATTCGCGGCTGATCACCAACCCGGCGGTCAACTGGCTCTACAGTTCCGAACCCGAGGCCAGCACCAACGGCCGGCGCATCCCGGTGCCGCGCGGAAAGCTGCTGGGCGGCTCCAGCGCCATCAACGGCCTCGCCTTCGTGCGCGGCCAGGCGCAGGACTTCGACACCTGGGCGCAGATGGGCAACCAGGGCTGGGCCTACGAGGACGTGCTTCCCTTCTTCAGGCGCATGGAGAGCTATCCGGAGGGCGACGAGCGCTTTCGCGGCCGGTCGGGTCCGCTGAAGGTCACCAACCCCGCTCCCGCCAACCCACTCTTCGCCACGATCATCAAGGCCGCGGGCGAGGTCGGTGTCCGCCACAACCCCGACTATAACGGGGCGCAGCAGGACGGGATCGCCATGAGCCAGGCCACGATCGCCTCGGGCTGGCGCATGAGCACCGCCCGCTGCTACCTCGATCCGGCGAAGCGGCGGCCCAACCTGCGCATCGAGACCGGCGCGCTGGCCGAATCTCTCCTCCTCGAAGGCAAACGCTGCACCGGCGTGCGCTATTCGGTCGGCGGCGAGGCGCGCGAGGCGCGGGCGATGCGGGCCGTGGTGGTGAGCGGCGGATCGATCAACTCGCCGCAGCTTCTCGAACTGTCGGGCATCGGTCAGCCGGACCGGCTGCGCGAACTGGGCATCGAGGTGCGCCATGCGCTGCCGGGCGTCGGCGAGAATTTGCGCGAGCATTATGCGCCGCGCACGCGATGGACCATCGGCAGGCGCGGCGTCACCTTCAACGATCGCGGCCGCGGGCTCGGCCTGGTGCATCAGGCGCTGCGCTGGGCGCTGAACCGCGACAGCCTTCTCTCGATGGTCGGCGCGCCGCTGCGCGCCTTCGTGCGCTCGCGCGACGGCCTCGCGGCGCCCGACCTGCTGCTGGGCTGGGTGCCGATGTTCACCGAGGCCGGGCCGCGCGGGCCGCGGATCGCGCGCCAGTCGGGCGTCTCCTGCTACGCCCATCCGATGCGGCCCGAGAGCAAGGGCACCATCCACATCGTCTCGGCCGATCCCAGGCGGCCGCCCGAGATCCGCTACAATTTCCTCTCGGCGCCGGTCGACGGCGAGCTGACCGTGCGCGCCATCCGCATCGCCCGCGCCATCATGACCGCGTCGGCCATGGCGCCGCTGCAGGTCGCCGAGATCGCGCCCGGACCCGACGCCAACGGCGACGACGAGATCCTCGACTGGGTGCGCAAGGCGGCCGAGACGACCTATCACCCGGTCGGGACCTGCAGGATGGGTTCCGATCCCATGGCCGTTGTCGATGCGCGGCTGCGGGTGCACGGGATCGAGGGACTGCGCATCGCCGACGCCTCCATCATGCCGACGCTGACCTCCGGCAACACCAACGCGCCCTCGATCATGATCGGCGAGAAGGCGGCGGATATGGTGCTGGAGGATGCAATGTAGCCCCTTCCCCATTCAAATGGGGAAGTGCCCTCGTCTTACGGGGGCGATGGGGTCATGACCCCTCCGTCGCCGTATGACGGCGCCACCTCCTCATCTGAATGGGGAGGCAAAAGAATCACCGCCCGCGGAACGCTCGCGCGAGCTGGTCGGTGAGCGGCTTCACCAGGAACGACGCCACGGTGCGCGGCGTGGTCTCGATGAAGGCCTCGACCGGCATGCCGGCCAGAAGCTGCAGGCCCTGCAGGCTGGCGAGCCCGCTCTCGGTGACACGGATGCGCACCGAGTAATAGGGCTCGGTCGCCTTGTCCTCCTGCGTGACGTCGGCGCCGATATGGATCACCTCGCCGTCGATCTCGGGCGTCGTGCGCTGGTTGAAGGCGGCGAAGCGCAGGACGGCGTGCTGGCCGACATGGATCTGGTCGATGTCGTGCGGCGCCACCCTCGCGTCGACGATCAGCGTGTCGGAGTCGGGTACGATCAGCATCAGCGGTTCGCCGGCCTGGACCACGCCGCCGACCGTGTGGACGTTCCTCTGGAACACCCTGCCGTCCTGCGGCGCCACGAGATCGATGCGCTTCAGCTGATCGTCGGCGGCGACGCGGCGTTCGGTCATTTCCGATCTCTTGGCGCGGATCTCGGCCAGTTCCTTGCCGACCTCGGTGCTGAGATCCTGGTCGATCTGATGGATCTTGAGCTCGAGCTCGGCGATGCGGCCGCGGCTCTGCGCCAGCGAGGCGATCAGGGCGGAGCGCTCGCCCTCCATGCGCGCCGCGTCGCGTTCCAGCGCCGTGACCCGGCTGATCGGCACCAGGTTCTGTTTCCAGAGCGTGCGGACACCCTCCAGTTCCTGCGCCAGCAGCGCCAGCTCCTTGCCCTTGGCGGCTTCCTGCGCCTGCGTACCGTCGATCTGGAGATTGAGCTGCTTGATCTGCTCCCTGAGCTGGGCCTTCTGACCGTCGCGTGCGGTGCGGCGCATCTCGAACAGCTTCTGCTCGCCGCTCATCAGGCGCGCGATCTCCGGATCTCGCTTGCGCCACGTCAGCTCGTAGGGGAACTCGACGGCCTTGTCGTTGTCGCGCTCGGCCTCGAAACGGGCCTGGCGGGCGGCCAGCTCGTCGAGCGACTTGGTCACGATCCCGAGATTGGCCTTGGCCTGGGTGCCGTCGAGCCGGACGACCACGTCGCCCTGCTTGACCCTGTCGCCTTCCTTGACCAGCAGCTCGCCCACGACACCGCCGGTCGGATGCTGGATCTTCTTGACGTTGGTGTCGACGACCAGCTTGCCGGGCGCGATCACCGCGCCGGACAGCTGCGTCGTGGCCGCCCATCCGCCGATGCCGAAGACCAGGAGCAGGCAGGCCGCCACGCCGAGCAGGAGCGGTTTCCGGGTGAGGGCCGGCACCGAGACGGGCTGGCTCACGACGGCTCCCGCGCGCGAGCGACCGGAACGCGAAGCGGAGACGGCTGGGCGCTCGCCGCCGGGGGCGCCGCCGCCTTCAGGGTCTCGCGCAGGACGGCGTCCTTCGGCCCGAAGGCCTGCTGCCGACCGCCCCTCATCACGAGGAGCTGGTCGACGGCCGCCAGGGCGCTCGGCCGGTGGGCAACGACGACGGCGATGCCGCCGCGCGCCCGCACGGACATGATGGCCTTGGTCAGCGCTTCCTCGCCCTCGTGATCGAGGCTCGAATTGGGCTCGTCCAGCACCACGAGGAACGGGTCGCCGTAGAGTGCCCGCGCCAGCCCGACGCGCTGGCGCTGTCCGGCCGACAAAGCGGTGCCGCCGTCGCCCATCTCGGTCTCGTAGCCGTTGGGCAGGCCGAGGATCAGCTCGTGCACGCCGGCGGCCTGTGCCGCGGCGATCACCTTGGCGGGGTCGGGCTCGGGCTCCAGGCGGGCGATGTTCTGCGCGACCGTGCCGGCGAACAGCTCCATGTCCTGCGGCAGGTAACCGATGTGCTCGCCCAGCGCTTCCGACGACCACTGGTCCAGGGTGGCGCCGTCGATCCGGACCTTGCCGCTCACGGGCCGCCAGACGCCCACGAGGGCGCGGACGAGCGACGACTTGCCCGAGGCGCTGGGGCCGATGATCCCCAGTCCCTGGCCGGCCTTGAGGTTGAAGGCGATGTCCCGCGCCACGAGCATGTTCACGCCCGGGGGCGCCACGCTGACCGCTTCGACGGCGAGCGAAGCCTTGGGCCTCGGCAGTTGCATCACGTCGCGGTCGTCGGGAATGCGGGCCAGCAGGTTGTTGAGGCGGTGCCAGCTCTGTCGCGCCGACACGAAGACGCGCCATTGGGCGATCACCTGCTCGACCGGCGCCAGCGCCCGCGCCGACAGGATGGAACCGGCAATGATGATGCCGGCGGTCGCCTGCCCCTTGATGACGAGATAGGCACCGACTGCCAGCACCGCCGATTGCAGCGCCATGCGAAGCGCCCGCGAGAAGCTGCCCATGCCGCCGGTGATGTCGCCCGCCCGCTGATGGGCCTCGACATAGCGGCGTCCGTAGTCCGCCCACTGGTGCGCAAAGCGGCCGACCATGCCCATGGCATGCAGGACCTCGGAATTGCGGCGGCTGGCCTCGGCGAGGCTGGTGCGCCGGCTGGAGAGCGACGAGACCTCGACCGACGGCTGGCGGACCTTGACCTCGGTGACGAAGGTGATGGCGACCAGGATCAGGGCGCCTACCGCTGCCGTGAGGCCGATCAGCGGGTGGAACAGGTAGCAGATGCCAAGATAGAGCGGCATCCAGGGCAGGTCGAAGAGCGCCGCCGGACCGGGGCCGGACATGAAACTGCGAATCTGATCGAGGTCCCGGACCGGCTCGAAACCGTTCATCTGCGGTGCCCGCAGCGGGAGCTTGACCAGCAGGTGATAGACGCGCCGGTCCAGCGTCTCGGCAAAACCGCCGGCGATCCGGATCAGGACCCGGTTGCGCACGATGTCGAGGATTGCCTGGAAGCCATAGAGGCCGAGGGCCAGGATGCACAGCGCCACCAGGGTCGGGACGCTGCGGCTCGGCAGCACCCGGTCGTAGACCTGCAGCATGAAGAACGAGCCTGTGAGATAAAGCACGTTCAGGACGGCGGTGAAGAGCGCCACCCCCAGATAGGAGGTGCGACAGGACCGCAGCGCCTCAGCCAGTTCGGTCCGCGGCGATCCCGCACCAGGAGTTGGGGCCCGGGTCATTCTGCTGTCACGTCTCTCCGCCGTCCCCGGACGCCAAGTCCGGCAAGTCCAACTAGCACCGGCGAACACGGCCTGTCTCTCCCTTTCGACGCCCAAAACCCGTCGTTTACGGAGATTTCACGGTCCTTACATGCAGGGGAACGGCAGATCGTTCCGGGAAGGCAAGGCTCGAGGTTGCAGCGCACCCAATCGTCGCCCATCTTCAGGGCGCCGCATATTCCGTGCGATCGCCCCCAAGTTCCAACCCTGAGGACGGAAACGGTAACGATGCCTTCAGCGCCCCCGGTCGGTGTGGTGATTGCCAACTACAACAATGGCGCCTTCGTGGGACGGGCGATCGAATCGGTCGCCCGCCAGTCCTGCCGCAACCTTCGAACCATCGTCGTCGATGACGCCTCGACGGACAATTCCGACGAAGAGATTCGAAACTGCCTGTCCCGGCTCGACGATTCGAGGTTCGACTATGTCCGCCTCGACACCAATGTCGGACAGACCGGGGCGATCAAGCGCGGCCTGGCCCGACTGGACACGCCGTTCGTCGGTTTCCTCGATTCCGACGACAGGTGGTACGAGAATTTCATCGAGCGGCATTTGTGCGTTCACATGAACGCCGACTTTCCCGTTGCGCTCACCTATTGCGACTCGCACATCATCGACGGCGACGACCATCTGCTGGCGGGCACCGCCTGGTGGTTCGAGCAGGGTGCGTCGGCCAGGAAGGCCTTCGACGCCGCCATCGTGCCGAGGATCGATGCGGCGACGGGCGAATTCGCCTTTCCCGCGAACGGCCGGCTGACCTTCCATCCGAACTGGACGCCGCTCAGCGCCACGAACAGCATGGCGAGCATGATGTTCCGCCGCAGCTTCGTCGACCTCGTGCTCGTCGTGCCGGACCAGGATCTGAGGCTCTATCTCGACTACTACCTGTCGACCTTCGCGGGCCTGCTGACGGGCTCCATCGCCATCCACGACGCGCTGTATGGCTACCGCATGCATGGCGCCAACAAGCATTCGAACGCCGCGGTCATGGGCGGCAGCTACAACTCCTCCACCAAGGACTGGGAGCCGATCAGCAAACACATCCTCCAGCTGGTGCTGCGCATCCTCGACGAACAGGCCCCCGCCATCCGGGCTGCCTTCGGCGACTGGCGTCACGCCAATTCCAGGGCGTTGGTGAGGCGCGCGCTCGATGCCCGCTCGACCGGCAGCCGTGGCGCCTGGATCCGCTTCCTCGATTCGCTGTCGATCAGGACGAAGGCCCTGATGGACAATGGTCGTTCGGCTCTGGCCGGGCGGCGATGATCCCGAGAGAGCCGAAAGCGGCGTGACACGGACGACACCTGCCAGCGCCGTCTTCGTCGGAACGGCCCGCGATTGCGCCGGCTGGCTGCCGGACGTCCTCGACAATCTCGCGAAACTGTCGCAGCTCTACGACAGGTCGGCCTTCATCTTCGTCGTCAGCGACGCTACCGACGCCACCGCCCGGCTGTTGCGGGACTGGATGGGTACGGAACGCGCGGGAAAGGTTCTGGATCTCGGAGAACTCGCCGGGCGACTGCAACGGCGAACCGAGAGAATCGCCTTCGCCCGCAACGTCTGCCTGGACGAGGTAGGCAACTCCCCCTTTGCAGGATATCGCCATCTGGTCGTCGCTGACATGGACGACGTCCTCGCCGCACCGCTCGACGTCGATTCCTGCGTCCGCGCCCTGCAATGGCTGGACACTGCCCCCGACTGCGCCGCCGTGTTCGCGAACGCCGCGCCGCGCTACTACGACATCTGGGCCTTGAGGCACCCGACATGGAGCCCGCACGATTGCTGGCACCGGATTTGGGAAAGGCCCGCCCGAGAATCGTTCGAGGCCGCCAAGTTCCGCGAGGTCTTCGCCCGGCAGATCGCATTGCCGCGCGAGATGCGACCGATCGAGGTCCGCTCCGCGTTCGGGGGACTGGGCATCTACCGGATGTCGCATGCAATGCGCTCGCGCTATGTCGGCCTCGACGCGCAGGGACGCGAAGTCTCGGAGCATGTCGCCTTCAACGAAGCGATCGCACGTGCCGGCGGCCGCCTCTTCGTCTTCCCCGGCCTCCAGGTTCGCGCACCGCGGCAGCATCTCTACGACGCACGCGAATTCGGCTTCCGGTGGCGTACCGCGATGCGGGTGCGCAAGGCCCTTGAACGGTACCGTCCCGCCTGGCGCAGGCTACAACCCTGATGATGAAGACGCTCATCGTCGACCCCGCCCTCCATTCCCGCGGCGGTCATCACTACGCCGCCATCAAGCGGTTGCGCGCCGAGCTTGCCCAGACAGGCGTCGAGGTCGCTTGCCTCGGTTCGGTCGCGGCCACCCCCGACGTCGTGCGCACCCTGGACTGTGTTCCCACCTTTGGAAGCCCCGTCTATGGACGTGTCTATCACGGTCCCAAGGAGTTCCAGGACCGGGTCGACCGCACGAGTCGCGAGCTGTCGCGGGGCCTGCGGCGGCTCGGCACATGGCCGGACATCCTGATCCTGCCCTGCTGCGACCAGGTACTGGCAGCGTCGGTGGCGCGCGTGCTGAGACGGCATTCGCTGAAGCCGCCGCCGCAGGTGCTGATGTGGCTGCTCTATGGTCCCCACCACCGGCTCGCGCCCGACAATCCGGCGGCCATCGCCCTTCACCAGGAGTCGCACCGCGCCTTCAGCGCGCTTCTCAACGCCCTTGGCAACCGCCGCCGTCTCGTCGCCTACGGCGAGACGGAAGCCATGGCTGCATTCTATCGCGGGCTGCTTCCCTTCGATGTGGGCGTCGCACCGGGTGCCGGCATCGAGCTTCCCACCGCCCCGGGAGACCTGCATCCGGAGACCACCGACTGCCCCCATCTGACGATCGCCGGCTTCGCCAATCGCTCGAAAGGCTATCGCCTCCTGCCCGGGGCGATCTCCGAGCTGCTGAGACGTCACGTCACGTCGCGCTTCACCGTTCACGGCATCGTTGCCGGATCGGATGCGGAGGATGATGCCTGGATCTTCGACGACCTCGAACGGCTGGGGCCGCGCGTCGCCGTCCGGCGCGGCGTGCTGTCCGACGAAGCCTATCTGGACCTGCTGGCACGCACCGACCTGCTGCTGCTTCCCTACGACCCGGATGCCTATCGCGCCCGCGGTTCGGCCATCTCCAGCCAGGCGCAACGGCTCGGCATCCCGATCGTCGCCCCTGCCGACTGTGCGTTCGCCCAGCCGGCCTTCGACGAGGGCTGTGGCGTTGCCATGTCCCACTACAGCCCCGATGGGCTCGCCGAGGCTACGGCCGATGCGCTCGGTCGGCTGGACTCCCTGAAGGCAAGGGCGTCGGCGATCGCCGCCACGACGAAGGACCCGCTGGGCGGCATTCTCGAAGCCACCATCGAGGCCGCCCGCGCGCGCTCCCGTCACGGCGCGGCCGATGCCCTTCACCGCCTGTCAGGGTTCGCCCTTCAGGCCGAGTGAGGCCAGATAGGACCAGCGCACCGTACCGTTCCCGAACCGGATGCCCTCGAGATACTGCGCGACGGCCCGGTCGATCAGCTCCGGCGAGGGCTTCTCCTTCCTGGCGCCGTCGGCATAGGCCACGATCTCCCTCCAGCCGTCGGGACGCGGGATCGACACGATGGTCGATGGCGTATCGAGGTTCTTGTAGGTCCAGAACGACCAGCCGATCCCGTGGGCCTCGTGCAGGCGGCGAAATTCCTCGTTCCACTCGTCGTTGAGTTCGCCGGTCTCACCCAGGAACAGCGGCACGTCGTAAAGGGTCGCGAAGTTCAGGTGACGCTGGATCGCGTCGCGTTGCGTCGAGGCCCAGAACGAATGGTAGGTGTAGGCGAGATTCCTGGCGAAGGGCGGGCCGAGCATGGCGAAGCTCGAACTCCACTGACCGCCGGCCAGGATCACGATGCGCTCGGGATCGACCTCGCGGATCGCCGCCGTCGCCCTCTTGTAGAACGGCTCCAGCCGCGCGTTCAGCGTCGCCACGTCGTGATAGGGCGCGATCGGCTCGTTCAGGATGTCGTATCCCAGGATCGCCGGATTGCCGCGGTAGCGCTGCGCCACCGCGCGCCACAGCTTCACCGTGAGATCGCGATGGCGCGGCACGTAGAACATCAGCGGGTAGCCCGGACCGTCATCGTGGTTGATGCCGGTCTGGCCGCCCGGCGCGGCATGCAGGTCGGGAATCACGTAGAGCCCGGCGGCGGCGGCCCAGCCGACCAGCCGGTCTAGCAGCGACCAGCCCTCGCCGCCGATATCCCCGTCCTCCGTCATGAACAGCCGCCAGTGCAGCGGCACGCGCACCATGTTGAAGCCGACCGACCTGATGAAACGGATGTCGTCCTCGGTCACATAGGTGTCACGATACTGCCGCCAGAACCGTGAGGCACGCTCCGGTCCCAGCAGGCGATCGAAGGCGGCGTAGATCTGGCGCGGCGACTTCGCGACCTCGAACTTGAACATGTAGCCTTCGGGCATCAGCCAGTTGCCGAGGCTGATTCCCTTGAGGCGCAGGACCCGGCCATCGGGCTCGACGAAGTTCCTGCCCTCGATGCGCACCAGGGCCTCGGCATGAACGGGCGATGCGAGACCGAGCAAGATCAGGAGAGCGACGAGGAGGCGCATGACGGGACTGTAGCAGGACACTAAGGTTCGTCCCGTCATGATTCTCGCTTCCCTCCTGTTGCCGATGGCGGTCGCCGCCATCGTCTTCCTGGTCCAGCGCGTCCGCCTGCCCGTCTTCCTCGCCATCATGGCCACGGTGGTCGTCTATGGCATCGCCGCCGACATGACCTTCCAGTCGGTCGGCAAGGCGTTCGGCCTGGGGTTCGCCACGGCGCTGGAGCAGACGGGACTGCTGGTCGTCGCGGGCGCGCTGGTCGGCGGCCTGGTGCTGCGCACGCCGCTCGGCACCGGCGCCTCGGCGGCCGCCGGCGTGGTGGCGGGACTAGGGGCCTCCGCTTCGGGCGGGCTCGCCCTTCTGCAGCCGGCCGGACAGGACGCGCCGCGCCGGGCGCTGGGGCTCGCGCTCACCCTGCTCGCCGTCGCCTCCCTCCTGGCGCCCTCGCCGCTCGCCGTCGCGGCCGCGTCGGTCATGAAGGCGGACATCCGGACCGGGTTCATCATCGCCTTGGCGGTTGCCGCGGTCGCCGTGGCGCTGGGCTGGTGGCACGTGGCGCGGCAGGTTCCCTCCCGACCGGTCGAAGGCGAACTCTCCTGGGCATGGCTGTGCATCGGCATCCCGCTCGTCCTGCTGGTGCTGCAGTCCGTGGCCCAGATGCCGAGCGAACCCCTGGGCAGGGGTGGCGACCGGGAATTCTATGTCGGCATCTCCAGGCCGCTGATGCTGACGGCCATCGCCATCACCCTGGCGATCCTGTTCGCCCGC
Source organism: Reyranella sp. (assembly GCA_046296475.1). Lineage (GTDB taxonomy): Bacteria > Pseudomonadota > Alphaproteobacteria > Reyranellales > Reyranellaceae > Reyranella. The sequence goes on along the minus strand of JBKBLH010000013.1, from coordinate 101,566 downwards.
CGCTGGGAGCCGTCGGTCCTGGCCGGCCGGTCGTGGGCCCCGCTGCTGCTGGCGGTCGGTGCATCGGGCGGCCTGGCCCGCGTCTTCGACGAGACCGGCATGGCGGAGCTTCTCGCCGAGTACGCGCTGCACCCGCGCTACGGCGTGCTGACGCCGTTCCTCGCGGCCGCCATCGTGAAGACGATGCAGGGCAATTCGCTCACCGCCGTTCTAACCGCCTCGGGCATGGTCGAGCCGATGTTGCCGGCGCTCGGCCTCGACAGCGCCTCGGGCCGAGCCATCGCGGCGGCAGCCGTCGGTGCGGGCTCGATGGCGATCTGCCACGTCAACGACCCGTTCTTCTGGATCGCCGCCCACATGGGCCGCCTCTCGCCCGGCCGCGCGCTCTACGTGATCTCGCTCGGCAGCGCCGTCATGGCGATCGGCGCGCTCGTGGTGATCGCGGCGATCCGGCAGTTCATCTAATCGGGGCCAGCCTCTTTCCCCAAACCGTCGTCCTGAGCGGAGCGCCGAAGGCGCGTAGTCGAAGGACCTCTTTTCGCTTTCAAGCGTCGTGCGCCAGAAAAGAGGTCCTTCGACTGCGCCGCCCTGCGGGCGGCTCCGCTCAGGACGACGGGAACTGTTAGACCAGTCCCTCTTCCCGCGCCTTGATCTGCAGGGCGAGGTAGCGGGAGTAGATGCGGCACTGCGCCAGGCTGCCGGCGATGAACCAGAGGCCGGGCTGCGGGGTCGGCTTGAACATGTTGGCGAGCTCGCCGCCGTCGTCGAAGCCCCAGACCGGGCCGATCCGGTCGGCCACCGCGTCGCCAAGGAAGGCGCGCACCGTCTCCTGCTGATTCTCGTAGCCGGTGGCGACCACCACCAGCTCGGCCTCGCGCGAACTGCCGTCTTTCAGACGAACGCCGTTTGCGTCGAACCGGTCGATCTCGTCGTACTGCAGCAGCTTGATGCGTCCATCGACGATCATGTCCGAGCAGCCGACGTTGAAGTAGTAGCCGCCGCCGCGCCGCAGATACATCATCTGGAAGCCGGTATCGTCCTCGCCGAAGGTGAGGCGGAAGCCGCGCTTCTCCAGCCCCGACAGCAGATCGCGATCGACCTCGCGCATCTCGGCGGTCGAGAGCTGGTAGGCGCGCTGCAGCACCGGATAGGGCGAGGCGGCGGCCAGCAGGTCGCAATCCTCGAACGGCAGCCCCTCGGTGTAGATCGCATAGACCTTCTGGGCCTCGCGGATCGACACGACATAGGTCGGGCTGCGCTGGACCATCGTCACCTCGGCGCCGCTGGCGCACAGATCCTGCGCCACGTCGTGGCCGCTGTTGCCGGTGCCCACGACGATCGCCTTGCGCCCCTTCCAGTCCACTCCGTTGGTATAGGCGCCGGAATGCATGACCGTGCCGGCGAAGGAATCGAGGCCCGGCAGCGACGGCTCGATCGGAATCGCACTCACGCCCGTGGCGAAGACGATGTGGCGCGGATGCAGCATCCGCTTCGTGCCGTCGCCGCGTTCCAGAGTCACGGTCCAGCGCCGTGCCGCCTCGTCGTAGCGGCCCGACGTCAGCTGCGTGTCGGTCCAGTAGTTGAGGTCGAGGTTCTCGACATAGGCCTCGAACCAGTTCGCCAGCTTGTCCTTGGGAATGAACACCGGGAAGGTCGGCGGGAACGGCATCAGCGGCAGGTGATTGACGTGCACCTCGTTGTGCAGCGTGAGCGAGTGATAGCGCCGCCGCCAGTTGTCGCCGATACGCTTGTGCCGGTCGACGATCAGCGTGTCGACGCCGAGCGCGCGCAGGCGGGCGGCGGTGGCGAGCCCTGCCTGGCCGCCGCCGACCACGAGCACGGCGGGATCGCGATCCTCGTAGGCCTGCGCCTTGACGCGCTGGTCGAGCCAGTTGGCGCCGCCGAAGTCGCGGCTGTAGCGCTCGGCGTCGCTCAGCTCGCGCGGCTTCCCGTCGGGCCAGCCATGCAGCTCCTCGAGCGTGGTGAGCAGCGACCAAGCCCGCCACGCGCCGTCGGCCTCGACGAGACGCACGACGGCGTTGGCATGGCCGAAGGCCGTGTCGAACTCGAAGATGGTTTCGATGCATTCGACGCCTGCCCGCCTTACGCGACGCGGCGGCGTACGCCGGTGCGGGATCCGCACGTCCTTCGCCGCGGTGCGTGCCAGCACCGGCGCCAGCGCCGCCTCGATCGCCGGCCGCCCGGAATGCGTGACGACGTCCCAGGTGAAGGCCAGCACGTCACGCCAGTGTCCATCGGGCATGAACGTCGCCGCGACAGAAACGGCGTCCCCGGCCTGGAGCGCCGCTCCGAACGAATCGAGCCAACGGGCGGCGATCTCCCCGGCTTCGTCCGGGATTTCTGCAAACTGTACGGACATCAACGCTACTCCTGTGACGGATCAGTCGAACCTGACGCCCGAGATCTTGACCGCGGGTTCCCAGAGCTTGCGGTCCTCGGCCAGGAACCGGTCGAAGCCGGCGCGGCCGGGCGGCGGCATGTCGAGGCCGAGATCGTCGGTCCAGCGCTTCTGGACCTCGGGCGACTTCAGCGCCTCGCCGATCGCGGTCTCGAGCCGGGCAAGGATAGGTTCGGGCGTACCGGCCGGAGCGCCGATCCCGTACCACGAGGTGGCGACATAGCCCGGCACGGTCTCGGCGATGGCCGGAATGTCCGGCGCCGCCTTGGAGCGCTGCGCCGAGGTCACGCCCAGTCCCTTCAGCTTGCCGCCGCGGACCTGCGGCAACATCGAGGGCATGTTGGCGAACATCATGTTCACGATGCCGGCCATCAGATCGGAATAGACGGGTCCGGCGCCCTTGTAGGGTACGTGGATGATGTCGACCCCGGCCATCTTCTTGAACAGCTCGCCGCTCAGATGCAGCGACGTACCGGGACCCGACGAGGCGAAGGAATACTTGCCCGGCTCCTTCTTGCAGAGCGCGATCAGCTCCGCGACGTTGTTGGCCGGCAGCGACGGCGTCACGCCCAGCAGGTTGGCGAGGAGCGCAACCCTCGAGATCGCCACGATGTCCTTGTCCGGGTTGTAGGGCAGCTTCGCGTAGAGCATCGGGTTCAGCGTGTGGCTGGCCACCGAGATCAGGCCGATCGTGTAGCCGTCGGGCGCCGCCCGCGCGAGTTCGACCGTGCCGATGTTGCCCCCCGCCCCACCCTTGTTCTCCACGACGAACGTCTGGCCAAGGCTCTTGGAGAGCTGATCGCACATCAGGCGGCTCACCGTATCGGTGCCGCCGCCCGCCGCGAAGGGGCAGATGAACTTCACGGTCTTGTTGGGCCAGCCGCCCTGGCCCAGCGCGGCAGCGGGAACGATCGACGGCGCGGCGAGAGCCGCGATCAGCAGACTACGTCTCTTCATGGCATTTCCCCGATTTTGACTTTTTTTCTTTTCGAACACCTGAACGTAACGTCCTTCGGTAATCTGTCCAGATGACGGAGCCGCAAAGCGTACAGGCGTACATCGACCAGACCCCGTCCTGGCCCGACGGGACCCCGACCCCCAGCGTGCCGATGACCCGGATGCAATGGCGCATCTGGACGCTCGCCACCGCCGGAAAGTTCTTCGAAGGCAAGGTCGTGTTCATGACCGGCGTCGCCCTGCCGCTGATCGTCGAGGAGTTCGGACTTTCGGCCGTCGGCAAGGGCCTGGTCAGCGCCGCCACCCTGGCGGGCATCATGATCGGCGCCGTGGCGCTGGGCGGGCTCGCCGACACCTACGGACGCCGCCGCATGTTCGTCATCGAGATGCTGGTCTTCGTCGTCTTCCTGGCCGGCCTGACCCTGGCACCGAGCTTTGGCTGGCTGGTCTTCTTCCTGTTCGGGGTCGGGGTGGCGCTGGGCTGCGACTATCCAACCGCGCATCTCGTGATCTCCGAGAGCATCCCCAGCCGCGACCGCGGCAAGCTGGTGCTGGCCGCCTTCGCCTTCCAGGCGATCGGCGCGCTGGTCGGCACGGCGCTGGGCTTCGTGATCCTGACCATGGATCCCTCGCTCGAGGCCTGGCGCTGGATGTACGGCATCGTGATCCTGCCGGCGGCCTTCGTGGTGGTCGCCCGCCTGTTCGTGAGCGACAGCGGCCAGTGGCTGATGAGCCGTGGCCGCCGGGCCGATGCCGAGCGCGAGCTGCGGCGCCTGCTGAAGCGCGAGCCGCAATATCCCAAGCAGGTGCGCCTGGCCGAGGGAGACACCACCTCGCCCCACCGAAGCCACCACCGGCGCGGCCGCTGGAGCGAGCTCTTCGACCGGAAGAACCGTCGCGCCACGATCCTCTCCTCGGTGCCCTGGTTCCTGCAGGATCTCGGGACCTACGGCATCGGCATCTTCACGCCGACGATCCTCGCCCACATGATCGGCCACGAGGTCACCCACGCCCACAACGTGTCGGCCGTGATCGCGCGCGACCTCGAGGGAGCGAAGGGCGCGGCGCTGGTGGACACGCTGCTGATCGTGGGCATTCTCGCCGCCGTACTGATGTCCGACAGGGTCGGCCGGATCCGGCTGCAGGTGCTGGGCTTCCTCGGCTGCGCCGTCGGGCTCGCGATGGCGGCGCTGCAGTCCCATGTCGAGGAGCCGGCGCGCACGATGCTGCTGTTCGGCGGCTTCATGCTGTTCAACTTCATGACCAACCTCGGGCCCAATTCGCAGACCTACCTGCTGGCCGGCGAGGTCTTCCCGACCCACATCCGCGGCAAGGGCGCAGGCTTCGCCGCCGCCTTCGCCAAGGTCGGCGCCGTGCTGACGGCCTTCATCTTCCCGGTGCTGCTGGCCGAAGCCGGCACCGACCTCCTGCTGACCGGCCTCGTCTTCACCTCGCTCCTCGGGGCGCTGGTCACCTGGTGGTTTCGCATCGAGACGGCAGGCGTCAATTTGGAGGAGATCGGGCGCTGAAACCGGCAGGCCGCGCTTCGCTTGACGCGGCCCCGAAGGTACCCTCCGCGCAATGGACTCGCCGATCCGGGAGCTGCTGCGTTCGCCCGACTTCCTCAGGCTGTGGCTGGTGGGCGCCTTCGCCAATGCGATGCGCTGGCTGGAGCTGCTGGCGTCGGGCCTGTTCGCCTGGGAAGTCACCCATTCCGCCTTCGCCGTCACGGTGGTGGTGGCGCTGCGGCAGATCCCGCAGCTCCTGTTCGGCGCCTTCGCGGGCGCGATCTCCGAGGCGGTGAACCGCAAGCTGATCTTCATGCTGGCGCTGGTCGTACCGGCGACGATCTCGACGCTGCTCGCGACGCTCGCCTTCACCGGCGATCTCGAAGTCTGGCACGTGGCGCTGGGCAACCTCGTCTCCGGGACCATGTGGTCGACCGAGATGTCGACCCGCCGTCGCATGGTCGGCGAGGTCGCGGGCCCCAACCGCATCGTCAACGCCATCGCCCTCGACAGCGTCACCTCGGCGGCGACCCGCGCGGTGGGACCGCTGCTGGGGGGCATCGCTTTCGAGTGGCTCGGCATGAAGGGCGCCTACACCGTCACCGCCCTCGTTCAGTTCGCCGGCGCCTTCGCCATCGCGGGCCTCACCCACGCGCAGGCGACGCGGCGGCTCGACCTGCTGCGCATCCCGCACGAGGTCGCCGACGGGCTGCGCTTCGCCTGGACGCGACCCACCATCCTGCTGGTGTTCGGCGTCACCATCGTCACCAATGCCTTCGGCTTCGCCTATTCGGGCCTGGTCGCGCCACTCGGCGAGGGCGAGTTCCACGTCTCGCCGGCGCTGGTCGGCCTGCTGGCGGCCGGCGAACCGCTGGGCGCGCTGGTCGGCGGTTCGCTGATCGCGGCGGGTCTCCTGCGCATGGACCGGCGCCTCGCCTTCGCCGGCGGCGCCTCGCTGTTCATGGTCGCGCTCATCCTGATGGCCCTGTCGCCCTCCTATTGGCTGGCCTTCGCGCTGCTCGTGCTGGGCGGCTTCGGCACGGCGGGCTTCGGCAACATGCAGTCGACCCTGATGCTGACCGAGGCCCCGCCCGAGATGCGCTCGCGCCTGATGGGAGTCGTCACCGTCTGCATCGGCACCGGCCCGCTTGGCCAGCTCGCGGCGGGCGCGCTTTCCAATGGGCTCGGCACCCGCGGCGCGGTGATCGCGATGGCGGCGGTGGGATTGGTGCTGACCGGCGCGATGGTGGTGGCATTGCGCAGGAGGCCGCCGATGCCGCCTGCGGCGTGACAGCTGCGGCGAACGGACCGACGCCCTGCAACGCCGGGAGGGCCGGCGCGTTCACCTTGCGCCGATGTGCTGCGCGTCCGCGGGACGGCAAGGGATTTCACCATGAACATGTCGGCCGAAAACATTCTCGTCATTCTCGTCGTGGGCATCGCCGCCGGCTGGCTGGCCGGCAAGGTTGTGCGCGGCACCGGGTTCGGGCTGGTCGGTGACCTCCTGATCGGCATCGCCGGCGCCCTGTTCGCGGGCCTGCTGTTGCCCCGACTCGGGCTCAACCTGGGCGGTGGAATCCTCTCCCAGATCCTGTTCGCGGCGCTGGGCGCGATCATCCTACTGCTCTTCGTCGGGCTGGTGCGCGGGCGGCGGGCGTAGGACCCCTGTAACTCTCGGGCGTCAGGCGAGCTTCTCGACTGAAATCTCGTGGACGGCCCGGCCGTCGCGCTCGAAGTCCGTGATGTTGGCGATGGTGGTGGCGGCGATGCCCTGCAGGGCATCGGCGGTGAAGAAGGCCTGATGCCCGGTGACGAGGACGTTGGGGAAGGACAGGAGCCGGGCAAAGACATCGTCCTGGATCACCTTGTCGGACAGGTCCTCGAAGAACAGGTCGGCCTCCTCCTCGTAGACGTCGAGGCCGAGATGGCCCAGGCGCCCGTCCTTCAGTGCCGCGATCACGGCCGGCGTGTCGATCACCGCGCCGCGGCTAGTGTTGATCAGCATCGCGCCCGGGCGCAGCCGGGCGAGCGCCGCGGCGTCGATCAGGTGATGGGTCGCGGGCGTCAGAGGGCAATGGAGAGAGACGATGTCGGAGGCCGCCAGCAGCTCGGGCAGCCCGACATAGCGCACCCCCGCCGCGATGCAGGCCGCGTCGGGTGCGGGATCGACGGCGAGGATCGTGCAGCCGAAGCCCGCCAGGATGCGGGCAAAGGTGGCGCCGATGCGCCCGGTGCCGACGACGCCCACGGTGCGGCCCTTCATGTCGAAGCCCAGCAACCCTTCCAGCGCGAAGTTGCCCTCGCGGACGCGGGCATAGGCGCGATGGATGTTGCGGTTCAGCGCCAGCACGAGGGTGACGGCATGCTCGGCGACGGCATGCGGTGAATATTCGGGCACGCGGGCGACGGTGATGCCGAGCTTCCGCGCCGCTGCGAGGTCGACGTTGTTGAAGCCCGTGCAGCGCAGCGCCACGAGGCGGATGCCCCCTCCGGCCAGCGCTTCGAGCACCTCCGCGGGCAGCGCATCGTTCACGAAGGCGCAAACCGCCGTCACACCCCGGGCGAGGGCGGCGGTCTCGATCGTCAGGCGCGGTTCGAGAAAGGCCAGCTCATGGCGGGCGGACGCGTTGGCGGCGTCCAGGAATTGCCGGTCGTAGGGCTTGGTGCTGAAGACCGCGACACGCATGCGCGCGGCCGGGGCGCCGGTCCCGCCCCGCCTAGCCCTTCTGGCCTTGGCCGGTCGGGCGCTTGTCCTTCTTCACGGACTTCGGTCCACCGCGCACCGCGTCCTTGGCAATCTGCTTGGTGGAGATGTTGGACTTCTGGGTGGCGGATGACGAGGAGGTGGTCATGGAGCCTTAACGCTCACGTTGTCGATTCGTTGCGCTCCATTCCCGAAGCGCGCTGGCCCCTTTCCGGGAAAGGCGGCAAAGTAGCGGATCGGCGGAAGACCTGCGAGACGACGGGGGAGAGATTGGAAGACGGTCAGGACACGGTGCCCCCCGCCGACAAAGCGGCGCCCGCCCGCATGGATGGAAGGCGGCTGCGCAGCGAGCGCACCAAGCAGCTCATCATCGAAGCCTATCTCGCGCTGCTGCGGGAGAACCCCGAGGTGCCGACCGCGGCCCAGATCGCCAAACGCGCCGGCTATTCCGTGCGGTCTGTCTTCGAACGGTTCGACGACCTGCTGGCCCTCAGCCTCGCCGCCGCGGACTTTGCCTTTGCCGCGGGGATGGCCCAGGCGATGGTCCGCGATCTCGACGGCGATCGCGCGGCGCGCATCCGCTCCCAGGTCGAGACGCGGGCCGGGATCTGCGAGCAGTGGCTGCCACTTTGGCGGGTGCTGCTGCACAACCAGCAGGAATCGCCCCTGCTGACGATGCGCATCGACCGCATGCGCGACGCGGTGTGGGCGCGGCTGATGCTGATGTACCGGCCCGAACTCTCGGCCCTGGCGGAGGCCGATCGGACCGCTCTGCTGATCACGCTGGAGGCCCTGACCGATTTCGAGAGCTGGGGCCGGATGCGCGAGCGCCATGGGCTCAGCGTCGAGGCGGCGCGCGACGTCTGGGTCCGCGCCATCGACCGGCTGTTGCCGCCGACCCCCTGAACGACTTCCGGCGACGGCGACCATTGCGTGAGAATGGTCCGATCATCCACAGGGCTGCGCGCACCCCGATTTCCGTTCGGTTATGAACATTGACGGCCACCAGGCCGTTTGTCGTCATCGGGGAACAGGGAATGCTCACGCTCTATCATGGCTGGAAATCGTCGGCGTCGCGGCGGGTGCGGTTGTGTCTCGCCGAGAAGGGACTCTCCTTCGAGAGCAAGGTGATCGACCTCACCAGGATGGAGCATCATTCGCCCGCCTTCCTCAAGCTCAACCCCAACGGCGTCATCCCGCTGCTGATCCTCGAGGACGGGCGCTCGCTCTACGAAAGCGGAACGATCTGCGAGTACATCGACGAGACCTGGCCCGAGCCGCCGCTGCGGCCCGCCGACGCCTATGGACGCGCCGTGATGCGCAACTGGATCCGCCATGTCGACGGGCTCATCGGCAACCTGATCATCTTCAACTGGGCACACTCGATGGCCAAGGTCGCCACCCAGTGGTCGGACGCGGAGCTCGCCGAAAAGCTCGCCAACGTGCCCAGCAAGGAGCGGCGCGAGGCGTGGCTGCGCACCGCGCGCAGACCCTATACCGAGGAGGAGCGTCAGGAGGCCCGCACCAAATTGAAGGTCGGGCTGGTCGACCGCATGGAAGAGACGCTGCGCAAGAGCCCCTGGCTGGCCGGCGACACCTATTCGCTGGCCGACATCGGGGCGGTGCCGTTCATCAAGCGGATCGACGAGGAGATTGCGCCGGAGGAGATCACGCCGGCCCGGCATCCCCGGGTCGCGGCCTGGTGGACGGCAATCCAGTCCCGGCCGGCCTTCGCCACCGCCAAGATCGGGGCGTTCACGGGATGAGGGACCGGTCCCGGGCCGACGGTCAGGCGCGCACGATCGTCTTGATCGCGAGCACGGGCTTGCCGGACTTTTCCGCGACCTCGCGATCCTGCTCCTCGATGATCGCGCGGGCCGGCAGGTCCTTTTCGAGCCCTTCGAGGGCCTCGAGCGGCACGCGGCGGTTGGAGCGCTGGCTGCCGTCCTCGTAGGTGACGTTGAACAGCACGTATTCCGTACGCTTGCTGGATTTCCTGGCCATGCGGGCCTCCATATCGGTTCAAGTCCGTCGACTTGGAGGGGGTCTGTGCGCCTTCCCCGTCGGGAACGCGTTGAGGGGGCGTGCGTTGATCGCAGAACTCATGTGCAAGGGAGGCGTCGCCATGTCCGACCGAGACCGCCAACCCGCCGACCTTCAAACGCCGGTCGTTCCGCCCGCTACGGCTGGCGGCACCGGCGGCCTGCCCTACATCGTCGCAGTGCTCTTCGTGGTCGTGCTGGCCGTGGGCTATTTCGCCATGGGCATCCCGGTCCTGAAGGCACCCGACGAAGCCCGCGCGCCCGAGGCCGGAATCGACTCGATAGCCGGGAAACCCGTCCCGGTCGTTCCGGACGATCCCGCCGCACCTGCGCAGCCGCGACCGTAAGAAAGAGTAGGCCAAAGAAAAGCCCCGCACCCAGGGGGTGCGGGGCCAATCTCGCGTTCCGAGACGTGGCCGCCGTCAGCGGCGGCCGCGTGATCAGCCGATCGTCTTCAGATTGTCGGCCGCCATCTTGCCGCTGCGACGGTCAGCGACGAGTTCGAACTCGACCTTCTGACCTTCGTTCAGCGTGCCCAGGCCGGCGCGCTCGACGGCGCTGATGTGCACGAAGGCATCGGCACCGCCGTTATCCGGCTGGATGAAGCCGAAGCCCTTCTGAATGTTGAACCACTTCACGGTTCCCGTCGCCATGGGTAACCCTTTCACTACTTTAGATATGCTGAACCGCGCGGCGTCCCACTCATAAAACGGAACGCGCAGCCGGCCGTCGAATTCGCACTGGTTTTCGGGATCAAAGTTCGGGAGCGAGCTGCCGGCAGGGCCGGGAACGCGGACCAAATCGTCTGTCCGTCCATCGACCGCGTGCATATGGCCTTTCGCCGGCACTTTTGCAAGGACCGTTTGCCCGCGGTCGGCTAGCGTCGTCCGGCATCCGCAGGGGAGTTCGCAATGGCCGACAATCCGAAAGTGCTGATCGCCGGTGCCGGTCCGGTGGGCCTGACCCTCGCCAACGAGCTGGTGCGACACGGTGTTCCCGTCCGGATCGTCGACAAGTCGGCCGCCCGCACGGACAAATCCAAGGCCCTCGTGCTGTGGAGCCGCACGCTCGAACTGCTGGACGATGCAGGCTATGCCAAGGACTTCCTGTCGTCCGGCATTCCGGCGCATGGCGCACAGATCTCGACCGGCAGGGAGATCGTGGCCAGGGTCTCGTTCGACCTGGTCGACAGCCGCTTCTCCTATGCGCTGATGATCGCGCAAAGCGAGACCGAGCGGGTGCTCGAGGAACGGCTGGCGGCGGCCGGCGTGACGGTCGAGCGCACGGTCGAGCTGACGGGTTTCTCCGACAAGGGGGCCTCCGTCGAAGCGGTGCTCACGAAAGCGGACGGCGCACGGGAAACGATCGAGGCCGGCTGGCTGGTCGGGTGCGACGGCGCCCACTCGACCGTGCGGCACGGGCTGGGCTTCGCCTTCGAGGGCTCGACGCTCCAGTCCCACTGGGCGTTGGCCGACGGCCACCTCGAGGGCCTCGCGCCGGCCGACCATCTCCACATCTTCTGGCACCGCGACGGCATCCTCGCCTTCTTCCCGATCGGCGGCGACCGCTGGCGGGTGATCGCCAATCTCGGCCCGGCGAAGGATGGCGAAACCCATCCCGATCCAACGCTCGAAGAGATCAACATGCTGATGGCGCGTCGCGGTTCGCCGGGCATCGTGATGTCCGATCCGCTCTGGCTGGCCGCCTTCCGGATCAACGAGCGCAAGGTCAGGGACTATTCCCGGGGCCGTGTCTTCCTGGCGGGTGATTCGGCGCACATCCACAGCCCGGCGGGCGGACAGGGCATGAACACCGGCATGCAGGACGCCTTCAACCTGGCCTGGAAGCTGGCGCTCGTCATCGAAGGCGCGGCAAAGCCGTCGCTGCTCGACAGCTACTCGCCCGAGCGCACGGCAGTCGGCGACCGCGTGCTGAAGAATGCCGGCCGTCTCACGGAAGCGGCGACGCTCAGCAATCCGCTGCTCCAGGACGTCCGCAACCTGATCGTGCGCTTCGCGGCGACCTTCCCCCATTTCCAGCACAAGGTGGCCGACCAGCTCACCGAAATGGACATCGGCTATCCCGACAGTCCCCTGTCGGTCGGCAACGCGCCGCACGGGCCAAGACCTGGCGAGCGCTGGGCGCACCGGCTGCCCGAAGGGACCGGCGGCCGGAAGTTCACCGCTATCGGGCCGGCCGATCTCGTGGCAGGGCTCGCCGCGAAGTTTCCGCAGCTGGTCGCCGCCGCGCCGGCACGGGAGCCGGCGCACACAACCGCCCTGCGGCTGATCCGGCCTGATGGATATGTCGGCTTCGCCGGGTCGCCGAAGGACGGCCCTCGGGCCGAAGCCTACCTTTCGATCCTGGTCCCCTGAACCGTCGGGCTCATCGTCCCGGACGCCCTGGCAGGTCGGGGAACGTCATGAGCCAGCCGCGAGCCTGAAGCAGGTCCGTGAACACGCGGAACGGCCGCGCGCCCACGCGCTGCTTCAGCAGCACCGCCATGTCGATATTCAGGGCGCCCACCACGACCATCGCGACGGGACCGGCCGTCCCTCCTCTCCCGTACTCGACCAGCCCATCGGCCACCCATTGCAGATCGTCGCGATCGAGGGCGAGATTGGCGACGGTGAGGTCGACCAGCTTGGCGTGGGCCTTGGTGCCTTCCCGAACGGTGGCGCGGAGATAGTCCTCGATGTCCTGCCGGCCGATCTCGCCTTGCCCGAAGACGGTCAGGATTCCGAACTCGTCGCTGCGCACCCAACGAAGCGGCATGCGTACACTCCTCCACGCGAACGAGAGCACCCTACCCGTCAAAAATGCAGCCAGGCAAAAGACTTTCTGAAGGAAGGTCAGGGACCTTCCGGAAGAATCCGGTCGATGGCGGAGATCCAGACGTCGAGGGCCGAACCAAAGGTCATATCGAAATCCTCGCGCAACATGCCCCAGCTCTCGAAGCTCGTCAGCGTCACCAGCGCCATGACCTGTGCCTCACGCGCCGGTGGGTCCAGCCTTGCCAGTTCCGGCCGGTACATCAGCTCCACGCGCTCCCGGTTGGCGCGACGGACGGCCAGCACGCGCGACCGCAGGTCGGTGACCTGCTCGTCGGCCGGCCCTGCCGTGAGCATCCGCCACAGCGGCAACCATTTCTCGCAGGCCTGCGCGCGCGTGCGGACGTGCGAGCGGATGCGGGTCGCACGATCGCCCTCGGTGTCGCGCGCCACCGACTCGGCGTCGCCGAGCGCGATCGCATAGTCCGCCGCGGCGAGGCTCAGGGCATCGAGATCCGAGAACCGCTCGAAAATCGACCTTACGGAATAACCGGCGCGGAACGCGATCTCGGCCGAGGTCGGCATGCGCCGGTGCTCCAGCAGCAGCGCCAGATAGGCCTCGATGATGAGCTGCCGCGTTCGCTCGCTGCGCAGGCGCCGGCCGTCGAGACGGGCGGTTGCGGCCGGGGCGAGGTCGGGATCCTGCGAGGACACAGTCTGGGCTCCAACAAGATGGGCAAACAGCACTAGGGCGCCACGGCGGCAGAGTCACCCCCCTCCTTTCGCCGCTCTGGTGCTCCCTTCGTGATGCTGGCAAGTTCCTTTTCCATGCCGCTGCACTGGACCATCGATTCCAAGGCGAAGCTCCTCACTGTCGTGGCGGAGGGCGACGTCACCCGGGCCGAATTCGACTCGTATCTCGACATGATCGATCAGACCGGCCTTCACGCCTATCGCAAGCTGTTCGACGGCATCAATGCCGACACAAGCATGGGGCCGGAACAGATTCTGGCGATCGGCGTGCGCATGCGTACGTCCCACCAGTCCCAACCCGTCGGTCCGCTGGCCGTCGCGGTCGCGGAGGACAAGGTCGCCATGGTCTCCCGCGTGCTCGGCATGCTGGCCGCGGCAAGCCGGCCGATGCGCGTCTTTCACGAATCCGGCCCGGCCCGCGACTGGATCCTGAAACAGCCGGCTCGAAAAAGAGCAGCCACCCAGGAAAGGGAGTAACTCTCGGGCCTCAGCGGCGGCGGCGCGCCTTCCTCCGAGACGTCGCCGGGACCTCCTCGTCGCGGCTGAGGTTGTCGTGGTGCTCGTCCATCAGGCGGTAGTCCATGGTGAGTTCCTCGCCGGCCCTGATGTCGCGCAACGCATAATAGGTCACGTCGCCGTCGTCCGAGCCGATGTTGGGATCGGCATCGTGGTTCATGTACCAGCCGGTCGAGATCCGCAGGAAGTCGAGCGGTGCCCAGTAACCGCCCCGGACGCGGATGCCGAAGCGCTTGATGAGCTGGACCTGCGGCGAGGCATGCGCCCGGGCGAGCGGGATGAAGCGACTGTCCTTGCCGTCCCACACCCGGACGGACTCGCCCTTCCTGATGTCGATGTCGGCAAAGCAGCCCAGACCGTGGATCGAGGAGGCGCCGAGATAGACGAACGCCTTGCTGGCCTTGCGCTTCATGGATTGACGTCAGGCCTTCACGATGAACGGCTTCGCCGCGGCATCGTAGTCGGCATAGCCCAGGGTCGCGCGCAGGTCGGCGGGCGACAGGGCGCTCCTGCTCTCGGCCTCGCCGGCCTTGAGCGCGGCCAGGCCCGCCTTCATGCCGGCGGCGGCCGGCGACAGCATGCCGGTCGGATAGGTGCCGATCTTGAAGCCGAGCGCGAGCGCTTCGGTCTGCGAGGGCGTGGCGCGCGGCGCGCCGGGCGACAGCACGGCGAAGGAGGGCCGGCCCTTGGCGGCGGCGACCCCGCGCCGGATCTCCTCGTCGTCGGCCGGCGAGTCGAGGAACAGGATGTCGGCGCCTTCCTCAACATACATCTCGATGCGCGCCACCGCCTCGTCGATGCCCTGCGTCGGGCGGCAGTCGGTGCGCGCCAGCACCAGGATCCCGGAATCCTTTGCCGCCTGCACAGCGGCACGGATCTTCATGCGCGCTTCCTCGCGCGGCAGGCAGGGCTTGCCCGCAGCGGTGAGCGCGCGCGGCGTGATCTTGTCCTCGATCAGCACGGCGGCGGCGCCGGCGCGGCCGTAGGCCCGCACCGTGCGCTGCACGTTCATCGCATTGCCGTAACCGTGATCGCCATCGGCCAGGACCAGCAGGTCCGGCGCCGCGCCATGAACCATGTTGAACGAGTCGAACATCTCGCCGAACGAGACGAGGTCGAGATCGGGACCGCCCAGGCGGCTGGCGGCCACGCAGGAACCCGAGAGGAAGGCCGTCTTGAAGCCCTCACCGTAGGCCAGCTTGGCGGTCAACCCGTCCCACACGGCCGGCATGACGACGAGGCCGGGCTCGGCCAGCAGGGCGCGCAGACGCTGGGGGGCAGTGGTCAAGACGATCTCCTCGAAGTTGCGGAAACGGCGCCGGACGATAGCAGACCATACGGCCGGGTCGACATCGCGACGGCATGCGGTCTAGGCTTTCAGCCGCACTGCAATCCAACGGAGAGCATCAACAGCAAGACATCGTCGGGAGGAAACAATGAAAGTCGACAAGACGCGTTTCGTTTCGATCTGCATCGCCGCAGGACTCATCGGGTGGGCCGGCACCGGATGGGCACAAAAGAGCGGCGGCACGCTGCGCATACAGCACATGGACACGCCGCCCAGCGCCTCCATCCATGAGGAATCGACCGTGTCGGTCGCCGTTCCCTTCATGTCGATCTACAACAACCTCGTCATCTTCGACCAGAACGTTGCGAAGAACAGTCTCGATTCGATCGTGCCCGACCTCGCGACGAGTTGGGAGACCAAGGACGACGGCCGCAAGCTCGTCTTCAAGACGCGCGACGGCGTGAAGTGGCACGATGGCAAGCCCTTCTCGGCGGCCGATGTGGCCTGCACCTTCGATCTCATCCTCACGCCCGACCGGCTGCGCCGCAATCCGCGCAGCGCCTGGTACACGAACCTCGAAAAGGTGACCGCCGACGGGCCGTCCCAGGTAACCTTTTACCTGAAGCAGCCGCAACCCTCGCTGCTGGCGCTCCTCGCCTCCGGCTACACGCCGATCTATCCCTGCCACGTGCCGGCGGCCGACATGCGGCGCAAGCCGGTCGGCACCGGCCCGTACAAGCTGGCCGAGTTCAGGATGAACGAGGGCATCAAGCTGGTGAAGAACCCGGACTACTGGAAGCCGGGCCGCCCGTACCTCGATGCCATCGAATTCTCGATCATCCCGGATCGCTCGACCCGCATGCTCTCGTTCGTCGCCGGCAGGTTCGACATGACCTTCCCGGCCGACGTCACCGTGCCTCTCCTGAAGAACGTCAAGCGCGACGCGCCCCAGGCGCAGTGCACGATGCGCGCGAGCGGCGTCAGCACCAACCTGATCGTCAATCGCGAGGTTCCTCCCTTCGACGATCCGAAGATCCGGCGCGCCATGGCCCTTACGCTCGACCGCGAGGCCTTCATCAGGATCCTGAGCGAGGGCGAAGGCCAGATGGGCGGCGCCCTGCTGCCGCCGCCGGACGGCGTCTGGGGCCTGCCGCCGGAGAAGCTCGAGGGGCTCATCGGTTATGGCGACGTCGATAAGGCGCGCGAGGAAGCCCGTTCGCTCATGAAGGAAGCGGGCTACGGGCCGGACAAGCGGCTGAAGCTCAAGGTCAGCACCCGCAACATCGCGACATACAAGGACCCGGCGGTGATCCTCATCGACCAGCTCAAGCAGATCTGGATCGACGCCGAACTCGAGATCATCGATACGACGATCTACTACAACCGCGTCTTCAAGAAGGACTATGTCGTCGCGCTCAACCTCACCGGCAGCGCGGTCGACGATCCCGACGTGACCCTGTTCGAGGGCTATGCCTGCGGCTCACTGCGCAACTACAACAACTATTGCGACCCGGAGATGACAAAGCTGTTCGAGAAGCAATCGCGCGAAACCGACCGCAAGAAACGCCAGGAACTGGTCTGGGAAATCGACCGCAAGCTGCAGGAAGACGTCGCGCGGCCGATCATCAGCCACGGTCGCATCGCCGGGTGCTGGCAGCCGCACGTCAAGAACGTGACGCTGCACATCAACAGCATCTACAACAACTGGCGGTTCGAGGACGTCTGGCTCGATCGGTGACTTCGGATCAGCCGGCGACCTTCAACAGCAGCTTGCCGGCGACGCCCCGACCTTCGAGGCGGCGGTGCATCTCCGCCGCCTGGCCGAGCGGAAACACGCCCTCGATGGGCACCCTGAGCCACCCCTCGACGAGACCGGCCATCACCCGGTCGACGCCCTCCCGCCATTCGGCCGACGTCTGGTCGATATGGCCGAGATGCAGGCGCGTGAAGGTCTGGGAGCGCGGCAGGATGCGCTCGCGGATGTTCTTGAAGGGCTGGCCTTCGGCTTCTCCGATGCTGATGACGTGGCCCAGCATCTTCACGACGCCGAAGGTGCGGTCGAGCATGGTGGCGCCGTAGGAATCGATGGCGAGATCGACGCCTTTGCCGTCGGTGAAGTCGAGCACGGCGCGCTCGAAATCCTCCCGCGAGGTCACCACGACGCGCGACGCACCGTAGGCCAGCGCCTTGGCCTCCTTGCCCGGCGTGCCCGTCGTGCCGATGACGCGCGCGCCGGCATGGACGGCGAGCTGGGTGCACATCAGCCCGACCCCGCCGCCGATCGCATTGACCAGCACGGTGTCGCCCGGCCCGACGCCGCCGTAGATGGTCCACATCATGTGCCAGGCGGTCAGCGCCTGGATGGGAACGGCCGCCCCGACGTCGAGACCCACCGAATCGGGCAGCTTGATCAGGCCCTTGGCCGACGCGATGCACTTCTCGGCATAGGCGCCGCCCTTGTCGGGGAAGGTCGCGACGCGGTCGCCCACCTCGACGCCCGTCACGTCCGGGCCGAGCGCCGCCACCGTTCCCGAGACCTCGAACCCCAGGACCATCGGATAGGTCATGGGATGCGGGTAGATGCCCATGCGGACCTGTGTGTCGGCCCAGTTGCAGCCGGCATAGGCGACATCGATCAGGACTTCGCCCGGGCCGGGAACGGGGTCGGCCAGATCGGCCAGCACCAGTTGTTCGGGACCGCCCGTGGCATGGATGACGACGGCTTTCATGGCTTCCTCCCGCGGCTTGTGCGGCGGAGCCTTGCAGCTTCGGTGCCAGAACAGTGCCGCGGCCGGCGGCGGACGCGGCTCAACCCTTCCCCGCCAGCACCTCGCGCAGACGGGCCGTCGCGGCGCGACCGATGACGAGCACGTCGGTCATGCCTTCGAGAAAGAGCCGGCTGGTCGAGCGCGCCGGCGATTCGACGCGCCGGAGCCGGTCGAGATTGATCATCACGGACCGGCCCAACCGCACGAACGGACCGGACGGCAGCGCCTCCTCGAAATGGGCCAGAGTCCGCAGGATCATCACCGGCGGCTGCCCGGCCACGAACACGCGCACGAAATCGCCGTCGGCGCAGACCGCCACGATCTCCGCCGGCGCCACGAGCAGCGTGCGGCGGGGCGTCCTGAGTTCGATCGTGTCGGGGCCGGATGGGGCCGACGACAGGGCGATCTCCCGTTCCGCCCGCGCCAGCGCCCGTTCCAGACGGGCCGGCTCGACTGGTTTGAGAAGAAAATCGACGGCCTCGACGGCGAAGGCGTCGACGGCGTGCTCGGCATAGGCTGTGACGAAGACCACGATCGGCCGGCGCTCCAGGGAATCGAGCAGGTCGAAGCCGTCACGGCCGCCACCCAGCTCGACGTCGAGGAAGACCAGGTCGGGCTGCGTGTTCAAGACCTGATGCCGGGCGGCTTCGGTACTCTCGGCCTCGCCGACGATCACCACCTCGGGATGAGCCACGAGCAACCGCCGCAGGGCGCTGCGGGCCAGCGGCTCGTCGTCGACGATCAGGACCCGCACGGCTCGCCCCGGAGTTCGAGCGTCGCGGTCACTTTCTTGTCGCCGGCAGCCTCGCCGCTCTCGGTTAGACTGAAGGCATGCCGGTCCGGATAGTGCAGCGCGAGACGACGGCGCACGTTCTCCAACCCGATGCCCGGACGCCGGCGCCGGGCCGGGCGCGGCGCCGTGTCGAGCGTGCCGGTGTTCTGGACCTCGACGTGAAGGGCATCGCCCGAGAGGCGGATGTCGATGCGGAGATCGAGCCCGCCTTCGCGCCGGCCGTGCTTCACGGCATTCTCCACCAGCGGCTGCAGCAGGAAGCTCGCGATGCGCCGTTCCGCGGCCGCGGGCATGACGTCGAGACGGACATCCAGGCGGTCGCCGAAGCGCGCGCGCTGGACGCCGAGATAGGCCGTGAGGCCGGCCACTTCGCTCGAAACCGTTACGACCGTGCGATCGATGCCGTCGAGAGAATGCCGGAGGTAGGCGGTGAGATTGTGCAGCATCTCGAGGGCAGCGGCCGGATGCTCGGGAATCTCCTCGGCAATCCCGTTCAGGGCATTGAACAGAAAATGCGGGTCGAGCTGGAGCCGCAGCTGCTCGAGTTCGGCACGCAGGGCCTCGGCCTGCGCACGCATCGCTTTTCGGTGCTCCGCCCGCTCCGCCAGTTCGGCACGCACCCAGAAATAGGCGAGGCTCCATCCCGCCAGGACGAAGAAGTAATGCACGAGCGGGACGAGGAACTCACGGGCTCCCTCGTGATCCGGCGTCACGAGCCAGGGAAGGGCTTCATGGGCGACCACGATCATGGTCGCAGTGAACAGCGCGCCGAGAATCGAAAGCAGGGCGATCAGGGCCAGGCCTCCGATCGACACACGGGCTTCGAAGCGGCGCGAGGCGTAGACGCTGCGCATCGCCGTCGAAATCGCGACCAGGCAACAGAGGACGAGCGCCGTGCGGGCGAAAGCGACACCGTAGCTGTGAAACGCCACGCGCTGCGCCATCAGATTGGCGATTGCGAACAGTCCCCATCCGGCGATCTGGGCCTGCCAGAACAGGGGCACGCCGTTCCACCGGGCAATCAGGAATGCGGACGGGTTCATGGCCTCGAGACTGGGCATCGGTCGCCCGGCAGAAGATTGGGCATTTGTCGAAGTGAGGCAAGCGGCGCGCCGGAGGCGACCGGTGAGCACCGTTCGCCGAGTTTCCTGCCGCGTTCGTCGACTGGGGCCAGGCCGGTCGAACTACCGCCCGAATGTCGATGGCATCTTTGCAGGCACGAACTGGAGTGGAGGCAGCTATGGCGACGGTACGTTACACGGTCAGGGACAACTGGGGTTCGGGCTTCATCGGCAACATGACCGTCGAAGGCGGCACGTCCGGCCTTCAGGGCTGGACCGTCGAGTTCGATGCCGGTTTCGCCATCACCAACATCTGGGGCGCCGAGATCGTCAGTCACGTCGGCACCCACTATGTCCTGCGCAACGCGTCCTACAACGCGGGCGTCCCGTCGGGCGGGAGCGTCACCTTCGGCTTCCAGGCCGCCCCGGGGGCGACGGGCGGCACGACGGCGACCGGCCTGTCCTTGAACGGCGCCGGTGAGGAGCCGCCGCCAGTCGTGCCGACGATCTCGGTCGGCGATGCCTCGGTGGTCGAGGGCAACAGCAGCACCAAGCAGATGGTCTTCACGGTCAGCCTCTCGCAGGCCGCCACCGGCCCGGTGACCGTCGACTACGCGACCGCCAACGGGACCGCGATGGCCGGCCAGGATTTCGTCGCCAGGTCGGGCACGATCACCTTCGCCGCCGGCGAGACGCAGAAAACGATCAGCATCGCGGTCAGCGGCGACAAGGCGGCCGAGCTCAACGAGACCTTTGCCCTGAACCTGTCCTCGCCCACGGGCGCCACGATCGCCGACGGCGCGGCGGTCGGCACGATCGTGACGGACGAGGCCATCGTCCCCAGGATCGCCATCGCGGACGCCACGGTGAAGGAAGGCGATGCAGGGACGCGGGATCTTTCGTTCACCGTCACGCTGTCGCAGGCCACCACCAACACGGTCACGGTGGCCTACGGCACGGCGGACGGCACGGCACGGGCGGGCCAGGACTACGTCGCCCAGACCGGCACCCTGACCTTCGCCCCGGGCGAGACGAGCAAGGTGATCACGGTCAAGGTCACGGGCGACACGGCGATCGAAGGCAACGAAACGCTGAAGATCAACCTCACGGCGCCGACCGGCGCCACCATCGCCGACCGGGTCGCGACCGGCACGATCGTGAACGACGATGCGCAGATCACCGTCGCCGACACCTCGATCATCGAGGGCAACGACGGCACCACCAGTCTCGCTTTCACGGTCAAGCTGTCCGCAGTCGCGTCCGGGCCGGTCACGGTCGCCTACGCCACCAGCAACGGCACGGCACGGGCCGGCCAGGACTATGTCGCGCAGGCCGGCACATTGACCTTCGCGGCCGGTGAAACGTCGAAGGTCGTGAACGTCCAGGTGACGGGAGACACGGCGATCGAGGGCAACGAGACGGTGCGACTCTCCCTGTCGTCGCCGGCCGGCGCCGCGATCAAGGACGGCCTTGCCATCGGCACGATCGTCAACGACGACAGCACCGCACTGCCCTCGCTGTCGATCGGCGACGCCTCGTCCGCCGAAGGCAGCGCTGCAGCGCCCGGCCACACCACGTTCACCGTGAGCCTGTCATCCGCAGCCGCCGGCCCCGTGACCGTGAATTTCGCGACGGCCGACGGCAGCGCCGCGGCCGGCAGCGACTATGTCGCCAAGTCCGGCACCCTCACCTTTGCCGCCGGCGAGACCCAGAAGACGATCCAGGTCGCCACGATCGGCGACGCGGTCTTCGAGGCCAACGAAAACTTCAGCCTCGTGCTCACTGGCGCCAGCGGCGCCACCCTCGCCGACGCGACCGGCATCGGCACGATCGTAAACGACGACGCGGCGCCCGCCCTGCCATCGCTCGCCATCTCCGACGCCTCGGTGATCGAGGGCAATCCCGGCGGCGGCGCGGCGCCCGGCTGGCTCAGCACCTCGGGCAACCAGATCGTCGACTCGGCCGGACACTCGGTGCAAATCGCCGGCGTGAACTGGTTCGGCTTCGAGTCGTCGACCTTCGCGCCGCACGGCCTGTGGACCCGTGGCTACAAGGACATGATGGACCAGATGGTGGATCTGGGATTCAACACCATTCGCCTGCCGTTCTCGAGCGAGATGCTGCACACGACCGCGGCGCCCAACGGCATCGACTTCGGCAAGAATCCCGACCTGCAGGGCCTGTCGGCGCTGCAGATCATGGACAAGATCGTCGACTATGCCGGCCAGATCGGCCTCAAGATCATCCTCGACCATCACCGCAGCAACGCCGGCGCCGGCACCTCCGAAAACGGCCTCTGGTACAACAGCCAGTACACGCAGACGGCCTGGATCAACGACTGGAAGATGCTGGCGGCGCGCTACGCCGACGATCCGGCGGTCATCGGCGCGGACCTGCACAACGAGCCCTACAACGGCACCTGGGGCGGCGGCGGCACCAACGACTGGGCGCTGGCGGCCGAAACGGCCGGCAATGCCATCGGCACGGTCAACGCCAACTGGCTGATCTTCGTCGAGGGCGTCGGCACCTACAACGGTCAGAACTACTGGTGGGGCGGCAACCTGATGGGCGTGCGCGACCGGCCGATCGACCTCGCGCTCGACAACAAGCTCGTTTATTCGGCCCACGACTATCCGAACTCGGTCTACGAGCAGCCCTGGTTCCAGGGTGCCGACTTCCCGGCCAACCTGCCCGCCAAGTTCGATCAGATGTGGGGCTACATCTACCGGGAAGGCATCGCGCCGGTCTGGATCGGCGAGTTCGGCACCAAGCTGGTCGACCCGAAGGATGCGCCATGGCTGGAGGCGATCACCTCCTACCTGGGCGGCGACTTCGACAATGACGGCACGTCCGACCTCGCGCCGGGGCAGAAGGGACCGAGCTGGACCTTCTGGTCGTGGAACCCCAACTCGGGCGACACTGGCGGCATCCTGAACGACAATTGGACCACGGTGAACCAGACCAAGATGGGCTACCTGACGCCCATCGAGTTCCAGTTCCCCGAAGACACAGGCGACGGCGGCCCCAGCGGTCCGACGGCGAACTTCGTGCTCACCCTCTCGGAGGCCGCCACGCACGAAGTGACGGTCGACTACCAGACCGTCTATGGCGAGGCCGGGGCAGCAGACTTCATCGCCAGCAACGGCCAGGTCACCTTCGCGGCCGGCGAACAGAGCAAGACGATCACGATCGAGATCTCGCCGGACAGGCTGGCCGAGGGCAACGAGCAATTCGGCGTCGTGCTGAGCAATGCGGTGGGCGCCACGATCTCGCGCGCCACCGGCACCGGCACCATCGTCGACGACGATACGGCGCCGACGACGCCAACGGAACCGACCGATCCGACACCGCCGCCCGGGTCGGGCGAGGGTTCGGGCGACCTGGAAGCGATGTTCGCGATCGTCAATTCCTGGTCGGGCGGCTTCAACGGCAGCGTTACGCTCGAGAACGACGGGGCGGGTGCGGTCAACGGCTGGCAGGTCCGGATCGAGACCACCAACCAGATCACCGACATCTGGAACGCCGTCATCGTGTCGCACGATGCGACTGGCTACATCGTCGGCAACGCCTCCTACAACGGCACGATCGCGCACGACGCCGAGACCAGCTTCGGTTTCGTCGCCTCCGGCGCGCAGGACCCGTCCACGATTTATGTCGATCTGCTGAACGTCTGAGGGCGCGTCTCGCCCTGCAGTCCACGGCGCTCGACGGGCGCTTCCGGTCACTCCTCCCAGTGCCTAAAATCGGCACCGGGAGGATTTTGTATGAAGTTCAGTTTCTCCAGCGAGCAGGAAGAGTTCAGGACCAGCCTGCGCCGCTTCCTGGGCGAGCGCTCGCCCACCAAGGAAGTTCGACGCCTGATGGAGACCGACGCCGGCTTCGAGCCCGAAGCCTGGCGCAAGCTCAACGGCGAACTCGGCCTGACGGCGGTGCGCATCCCGGAGGCCTATGGCGGCCAGGGCTTCGGCTTCGGCGAACTCGGCATCGTGCTGGAGGAGATGGGCCGGGCGCTGCTATGCGCGCCCTACTTCTCGACGGCCGTCCTGGCGACCGGCGCCGTCCTGAATGCGGGTACGGAAGCGGAAAAGCAGGCACTGCTGCCCGGCATCGCCTCGGGCGACACGATCGCGACGCTGGCCTGGGTCGAGGATCCCGCCCATTGGGATGCTGCGGCCACGAAGATGACGGCGACCCAGTCCGGCGGTACGTGGAAGCTCGACGGCCACAAGAGCTATGTGCTGGACGGTCATACGGCCGATCTCATCGTCGTGCTGGCGCGTGCGCCCGGCAGCTCGGGCGACGCGGGCCTGTCGCTGTTCACCGTCAAGGGCAATGCCCAGGGGCTGCAGCGGCGGAACCTGAAGGTCATGGATCCGACGCGCAAGCTCGCCCGTCTGGATTTCACGGGAGTCGAGGCGACCCTGCTCGGCACGGCCGGCGCCGCGGCGGCACCGTTCGCCCGCACCATGGTCGAGGCGGCGGTTTGCCTGGCCAACGAGATGGCCGGCGTCTCCGAGCGGCTGCGCGAGGATGCGCTGGCCTATGCGCAGATGCGCATGCAATTCGGCCGGCCGATCGCCTCCTTCCAGTCGATGAAGCACAAGCAGGCCGACATGCTGGTCGACGTCGAGCTGGCGAAGTCGGCCGCCTACTACGCCGCCGCCGCCCTCGACGAGGGCGACGAGGACATCGTCGCGGTCGCGTCGCTCGCCAAGGCGGCGGCCAGCGAGGCTGCCCTGCAGACCGCCATCCACGCCATACAGATCCATGGCGGCATCGGCTTCACCTGGGACAACGACACCCATCTCTGGTTCAAGCGCGCCAAGAGTTCGGAGGTGCTGCTGGGCGATGCCCACCATCACCGCGAGAAGATGATGCAGAACTGGGCCGCCTGAGGAGCAGGAAGATGAGCGAACTCACCGAAGACTCCGTCCGCGCCGAGGTCCGCGCCTGGCTGGAAGCCAACTGGAATCCCGAACTCGGCCTGGTCGAATGGCGCAACAAGCTGGCCGATTCCGGCTGGGGCGTCCCGACCTGGCCCAAGCAATGGTACGGCCGCGACCTGCCGCAGGCCTTCCAGGCCGTGGTCGACGAGGAATTCCAGAAGATCGGCGCGATCGGCGTCGCCAAGGCCGGCATCCGCACGCTGGCGGCCGCGACCATCCTGGCGCACGGCACCGACCTGCATAAGGAGAAGTTCCTGCGCCGCATCCTCACCGGCGAGGACACCTGGTGCCAGCTGTTCAGCGAACCGGGCTCCGGTTCCGACGTGGCGGGCGCCGTCACCCGCGCCGAGATGCGCGGCAACAAGTGGGTCGTGAACGGCCAGAAGGTGTGGACGACCTCGGCCCATCACGCGCACTGGGGCCTGCTGCTGGCCCGCACCGACTGGGACCAGACCAAGCACAAGGGCTTGTCCTACTTCATCCTCGACATGCACCAGCCCGGCGTGAACGTGCAGCCGCTGAAGCAGATGAACGGCCACGCCTCGTTCAACCAGGTGTTCATGACCGACGCGGTGGTCGAGCCGGAGTTCCTGGTCGCCAACGTGGGCGACGGCTGGGCCGTCACGACGACCACCCTGATGCACGAGCGCCGCGGCGCCGACGGCCTGCGCACCTGGGCGATGGGTTCGGACCGCAAGGGCCGCATCTACGACGAGGAGCGCGCCGAGATCGCCACGACGATGGAGCCCTACAAGTGGTATCCGCAGCGCGCGGGCCGGGTCGATCTGATCCTGCAGCGGGCGAAGGAGACCGGGCATCTCGGCGATCCGGTGGTGCGGCAGGAGATCGCGAAGCTGCTGGTCATGTCCAAGGCGGCGGAATGGACGGCGCGCCGTGCGCGCGCCGCGGCCCAGCTCGGCAAGCCGCAGGGGCCGGAAGGTTCGCTCGGCAAGCTGGTCGCGAGCCATGTCGCCCGCGCCGCCGCGCGCGTGCACACCCAGCTCTCCGGCGCCGATGCCCTGCTCTCCGGCGCCGACAGCCCGATGAACGGCGTGATCGCGGAAATTCTCGTCTCCGTCCCGGCGACCTCGATCGCCGGCGGCACCGACGAGATCCAGCGCAACATCATCTCCGAGCGCGTCCTCAAGATGCCCAAGGAGCCCAGCATCGACACCACCAAGCCGTTCCGCGACGTGCCGCGCAACACGGTTCGGTGATCATCGGATGGCGGTGTCTCTGACACCGCCATCTTTCTTTGCGATGCAGGTTGGCTTCACGGCCGCGTGACCGATACTCTCGGCGCATGACATCGAGCCCGATCACGATCTTCAGCGCCCGCCGCATCCTCACAATGAACCCCGCGCGTCCGGAGGCCACGCATGTCGCCGTCCGCGACGGCCGCATCCTGGGTGCCGGCCCGCTGGAGGAGTTGGCCGGCTGGGGCACCTACACGCTCGACGACACGTTCGCCGACAAGGTGCTGATGCCGGGCTTCGTCGAAGGCCACAGCCACGCCGCCGAAGGAACTTTCTGGCGCTACACCTATCTCGGCCGCTTCGACCGCATGGATCCCGAGGGCAAAGTCTGGCCCGGCGCCCGGTCCATCGAGGACGTGGTGGCACGCCTGCAGGAAGCCGAGCGCCAGCTCGCCTCTCCCACGGAAGCGCTGGCCGGCTGGGGCCTCGACCCGATCTACTACGGCGACCGCCGCGTCGTGCGCGCCGACTTCGACCGCGTGTCGACGACGCGCCCCGTGGGCGTGATGCATGCCAGCGGTCACATCTTCAACGTGAACACCCGCGCGCTGGAGCTGGCCGGGCTCCTGCGGCCGGGCGTGAACCATCCCGGCATCCCGCTTGGCCCCGACGGCCTGCCGACCGGTGAGCTGAAGGGCCCCGAGGCGATGACGATCGTCGGCGCCCATGTCGGCTTCGACCGCGAAGCACTGGCCAACGACGAGGACGGGTTGCGCCGCTTCGCCAGGCTCTGCGTGCGCCAGGGCGTCACCACCGCGACCGATCTCGCCAACCTGCTGCCCGACGATGCCGTCTCCATGATGGTGAGGGTCACCGGCGAGGCCGGATACCCGGTGCGCATCGTGTCGTTCCGCCGCTTCCAGGCGCTGACACCCGAGCAGGCGATCGACATCGCGGTGAAGCTCAAGGCGAAGTCGACCGACCGTCTGCGGCTGGGCGCGGTCAAGCTGTTCGTCGACGGATCGATCCAGGGCTTCTCGGCACGGCTGCGCTGGCCCGGCTACTACAACGGCGCACCCAACGGCCTGTGGTACACGCCGCCCGAGGCGATTAGCGGCCTCTACAAGCTGGCTCTTGAGAAGGGTGTGCTGGTGCACAGCCACACCAATGGCGACCAGGCGACCGAGATGGCGCTCGACTGTCTCGAGGGTGCGCTGCTCGAGCAGCCGGCGCGCGACCATCGCTTCACCCTGCAGCACTGCCAGCTGGCCGACGCGGCGCAGTTCCGGCGTATGGCGCGGCTCGGCATGTGCGCCAACCTGTTCCCCAACCACCATTTCTACTGGGGCGACCAGCATTACGAGACGACGGTGGGACCGGAGCGGGCGATGCGCATGAACGCCTGCGCCACGGCGCTGGCCAGCGGCGTGCCGCTCGCGATCCATTCGGATGCGCCGGTGACCCCGCTCGGCCCGCTCTTCACCGCCTGGGGTGCCGTCAACCGCTGCACTGCCAGTGGCCGCGTGCTGGGCACCAGCGAGGCGATCTCCGTGGCCGATGCGCTGCGCACGATCACCCTCGGCGCCGCCTGGACGCTGAAGCTCGACGGCGAGGTCGGCTCGATCGAATGCGGCAAGCGCGCCGATTTTGCCGTGCTGGAGGACGATCCGCTGGAGATCGCACCGGAGAAGCTCAAGGACGTGCGCGTCTGGGGCACCGTGCAGGGCGGCCGTCTCTTCCCTGCAAACGCGAAGTGACGGCAGCGCGGCTGCCGGTCACGGTGATCGGCGGCTATCTCGGCACCGGCAAGACGACCCTGGTCAACCGCCTCCTGCGCGCCGCCGCGGGACAGCGGCTCGCGGTCCTCGTCAACGACTTCGGCACGACGCCGATCGACCGCGACCTGATCGTCTCATCGGACGGCGACACGCTGGAAATCTCCGGCGGCTGCATCTGCTGCAGCTATGGCTCGGATCTCATGGACACGCTGATGGCGCTGCCCACCCAGCGGCCGGATATCGAGCGCGTGGTGCTGGAGACCAGCGGCGTCGCCCTGCCCGGCATGGTGGCGAGCGCCGTCACGCTGCTGGCGCCCTATCGCATCGACGGGATCGTGGTGATGGTCGACGTCGAGACGGTGCGAACGATGGCTGACGACGCCTATCTTGGTGACACGATCACGCGCCAGCTCGGCGCCGCCGATCTCGTCGTCGCCAATCGATGCGATCTCGTGGACGAGACTTCGCTTCAGGAGACGCTTGCCTGGCTTGCCGTGCAAAGCCCGGCAGCACGGCTTCTGCCCGCAACGCGCGCCGACATCGCGCCCGACCTGCTGCTGGGTTTGCGCGATGCTCGACCGCCCCGCCTGTCGAACACGCTGACGACACCCGGCGCGCCGGACGCGGCATCGCTCTACCTGTCGCTCGAACTCGACATGCCTGCAGGCATCGACGCCGCCGAACTCGGCCGGCGTCTCAGCGCCCCGGGTACGGGCGTGCTGCGCGCCAAGGGCATCCTGAACGGGGTCGCGCTACATGTCGTCGGCCGGCGATTCGAAGTCGACGCGGCGCCGGCCGGCGCGAAGCCGGGCAGACTGGTCGTGATAGGCCTGCGCCGGGACCTCGACCGCCGTGCCGTGGAGCAGGCGCTTCAGCCGAGATTGTCGACGTCGTTGCGCAACGGCTGACCGGCGCGGAAACGCGCGAGATTGTCGAGGAAGATGTCGAAGATCGCCTCGTTCTGGCCCAGCGAATGGCTGGCGGTATGCGGCGAGACCAGCACGTTGGGAAGGTCCCACAGCGGCGAGGCCGCGTCGAGCGGCTCGCGCTCGAACACGTCGAGATAGGCTCCGGCCAGCTTGCCGCCCCGCAGCGCCGCGATGACGTCGGCCTCGACCGCGATCTCGCCGCGCGCGACATTGATCAGGTGCGAGCCTTCGGGCATCGCCGCGAAGGCCGCCGCGTTGGCGATGCCGCGCGTCACCGGCGAGGCCGGACAACACAGGATCAGCCAATCGGCCTGCGGCAGCACCTCGTGCAGCTGCTCATAAGTCACGACCTTCTCGCACGGCTCCACCGGCTCGGCCGTCCGGCGGACGCCGATGGAACGCATGCCGAGCATCGCGAGCAGCGAGGCGATGGTGCGGCCGATCGGCCCCATGCCGACGATCACGGCACACTGGCCCGCGAGGTCGCGCGGCGAACGCTCGCCCAGGCGCGGCTCCCACGCATGACGGCGCTGCGCATCGGCGAGCGATGGGAAGCGCCGGTTGATGGCGATGAGGGCGCCCAGCGTGCTGTGCGCCACGGTGACCGCCGTGGCTCCCGAGGCAGTCGTCACCTTGACGCCCCGTGCGCGCAGCTCGCGATAGATCGGCCGCTCGGCGCCCGCCGGATGGATCTGCAGCCACTTCAGGTTCGGCGATCTGCGTACCACCGCGTCGAAACCCTGAAGCTCGGCCGTCGGATTGCTCGGGCTGGACTTGCCGGTGACCTCGCGGGTCATGAAGGCGATGTCGGCGGCGCCGGGACCCGCGGTCGCCAGCGCGTCCTCGGCGGTGAGGAAGGACAGCGTGCCCGGCGGCACGGCGGCCGCGATGCGCTCGCCCCAGACACGCCGAGCGTGGGACGACAGCAAGAGGGTGATCATCCGCCGATGATAGCCAAGCCCATCGGGTGCCGCGAGATCATTGCCGAGCCCGGATGCGCGTCACGGCATCCTGAAGTTGCGCGCTCTCCACCACGACCGGATAGAGCGGCACCATTGCGTCGGTAAAGGACTTGCGGTCGACACTCTCCTCGATGCGGACACCGGCGGCTTCGGCATGCTGGCGGGCGGCCGCTTCATAGTCGCCCATCAAGCCACGCATATGGCCGACCGACTCGCGGGCGGCCTCGCGCAACAGCTTCTGATCCGCCGGTGAAAGTGTCCTCCAGATACGCTGCGAGAAGACCAGCACCGATGGAGGCTGCGAATGCCGTGTCAGGCTGTAGAACGGCGCCTCCATATAGTGCCCGCCCGCGACGTAACTCGCCCAGTCGCCGTCCGCGGCATCGATCACGCCCGTCTGAAGGGCCGCCCGAACCTGTCCCATGGGCATCGTCACCGGCTCCGCGCCGAGCGCGCGTAGGAAGACCGCCCAGCTATCGGCCTTCTGGACGCGGACCTTCAGGCCCTTGAGATCGGCGACGCTTCGGATCGGGCCCGAGCGGCTGTAGAACGAGCGGATCCCGCCATCGTAGAAGCACAGGCCGATCAGGCCCTGGCGCTCGAGGCTGGCCAGGATTCCTGCGCCAACGGGACCGTCCAGAGTGCTGCGCATATGATCGGTCGACGCGAAGAGAAATGGCAGTGTCGGCAGGACGGAACCCGGCACCGAGGTGTTCAGGACACCAAGATTCACCCGCGCCATATCCAGCACGCCATTGCGAAGCTGCGCCACGATGAAGCTCTCCGAACTGGGGTCGCCCGCGCCAATCTGAGTGAAACCCAGTCGCCCGCCCGTCCGGTTGCGCACGACCTCGCCCATGAACCCGACCGCGCGTACCGCAGGGTGCTCCGGGGGAAGACTGTCGAAGGATCGCAGATCGCGGGCTGTGGCCTGCCAGCAAACCGAAAGCGCCACCAGAAAAGCACCGACGCGAAGCAACTCCATGGCGACGAACTCCTCGCCCAAACGCCCATCCAGGAAATCAGTCTTGGTCAGATTTCAAACGCCCAGGTCGGGGCCGACGTTGCAGTGCCTCCGAGATATGCAAATTAATGTTGCAGAGGCCGGTCGCTCGCAATTGTGGTAGTTTGAGCCATGTTCACCCTCTATTACTCGCCGGGCTCCAGCTCCATGGCAGCCCACATCGCCCTCCACGAAGTCGGCGCCACGTTCGAGAAGCACGCTGTGTCCGTGCCGCGCAAGGAAACCCGCAATGCGGATTTCCTGGCCGTGAATCCCGTCGGCAAGGTCCCCGTGCTGATGATCGACGGCCGCCCGCTCACCGAGGTGGCGGGCATCCTCTACTACCTCGCCCGCACCTATCCGGCGGCCAACCTTCTGCCGGCGGGCGACATCGAGGCCGAGGCGCAGGTCGTCTCCTGGATGTCCTATGTCGCTTCGACCATCCATCCGGCGATCCGTCAGGGCGTCGCCGAGGCCCGCGAACTCTACGCGGTGGCCGACAGGCGCCTGGGCGACCGCACCTGGATCCTGGGCGATCGCTACTCGATCGCCGACATCCACCTGTTCCGCGTCTACTGGCGCTTCCGCGACCAGCTCGAGCGCAAGCCCGGCGATTTCCCGGCGCTGGAGGCCCACCACGCCCGCATGCTGGAGCGCCCCGCCGTCAAGAAGACGATCGAGGTCGAGGCGACATAAGAGATCCGTCGTCCTGAGCGGAGCGCCGCAGGCGCGTAGTCGAAGGACCTCTTTTCGCTTCGACTCACCGTGCGTCAGAAAAGAGGTCCTTCGACTACGCCGCCCTTTGGGCGGCTCCGCTCAGGACGACGGACTGTAGGCCGCGTTGATCGCCCGCCAGACCTTCTCCGGCGTGGCCGGCATGTCGATGTGCCTGCCGCCCAGCGCGTCGACGATGGCGTTCATGATCGAGGGCAGGGCGCCGGCGCAGCCCGCTTCGCCGCAGCCCTTCACGCCCAGCGTGTTGGTCCTGGCCGGCACCGGATGGCTGCGGATCGTGAAGCTCGGCGCGTCATCGGCCCGCGGCAGGGCGTAGTCGGTGAACGAGCCGGTCAGGGGCTGGCCCTGCTCGTCGTAGACGGTGCGCTCCATGATCGCCTGGCCGAGCCCCTGCACCACGCCGCCATGGGCCTGGCCCTCGACCAGCAGCGGATTGATGACCGTGCCGAAGTCGTTGACCATGAAGTAGCGCACCAGCTCGATCGTGCCCGTCTCGGGATCGATCTCGACCTCGCAGACGTGGCAGCCGTTGGGGAACGACGAGGGCGGCGTGTCGGAGACATGCGCGACGTCGAGCGTCTGCGGCACGTCGTCGGGCAGCGCAAGACCGTCGCGCAGCTTCTGCGCCAGTTCGAGGATGCCGATGCCGCGGTCGGTGCCGGCAATCCTGAAGCGTCCCTTGTCGAACTCCATGTCGGCCACCGACGCTTCGAGCACATGAGCGGCGATCTGCTTGCCCTGGTCGATCACCTTGCGGCTGGCTTCGAGGAAAGCCTCGGCACCCACCAGCGCCGAGCGCGACCCGCCGGTGCCGCCGCCAGCCTTGAGCTGGTCGCTGTCGCCCTGCAGCAGCTTGAAGCGCTCGAACGGAATGCCCAGCAGGCCGGTCAGCACCTGGGCGAAGGCCGAGGCATGGCCCTGGCCGTAGTCGAGCGTGCCGCTCACCATGGTGACGGTGCCGTCGGGCTCGAAGCGGATGCCGCCATGCTCCTTGCCGGCCGGCGCCGTCACTTCGAGATAGCTGCCGACGCCGCGGCCACGCAGCCTCCCGCGCCGGGCGCTCTCCGCCTTGCGGCCCGCGAAGCCGTCCCAGTCGGAAATCTCCAGCGTCTCGTCGAGGATGGCGCGGAACTCGCCCGAATCGTAGAGGTTGTTGGCCGGCGACTTGTACGGCATCTGCTCCGGCGCGATGTGGTTGCGCCGCCGCAGCTCGATCGCGTCGATCCCCATCTCGCGCGCCGCCGTGTCGATCAGGCGCTCCATAAAATAGTTGCCTTCGGGACGGCCGGCGCCACGATAGGCCGCGACCGGCGTGCAGTTGGTGAAGACGATCTTCGAATTCACCTCCATGGCCGGCGTCCGGTAGACGTCGATCAGGTTCTTCACGGCATTCGTCGTGGCGGGCATCGGCGGATAGATGTAGGCGCCGGCATTGCCGTAGCCGGTCAGCCGCACCGCGAGGAACCTGCCGTCCTTGTCGAGCGCCAGCTCGGCGATCCTCTCATGGTCGCGACCATGATGATCCGACAGGAAGCTCTCCGAGCGCTCGTCGGTCCATTTCACCGGACGCCCGAGTTTCTTCGCCGCGAGCAGCAGCGGGCCATACTCCGGATAGGGCTGTGATTTCATGCCGAACGAGCCGCCGACATTGCCGGTCAGCACATGGAGCTTGTCGGGCGTGACCTTGAGCACGTCCCTGGCGAGGCCGCCGCGCAGGCCGAACACGCCCTGGCAGCCGACGTTCAGGACCCAGCGGTCCTTCTCGGTATCATAGGAGCCGATGGCCGAGCGCGGCTCCATGGCGTTGACCACGATGCGCTGGGAATCGATCTCCAGCCGGGTGACGTGCGCGGCCTCGGCGAAGCCCTTGGCGACGGCCTCGGCGTCGCCGAAATGGAAATCGAGCACGAGATTGCCCGGCGCCTCGGCATGGATCTGCGGCGCGCCCTCGGCCAGCGCCGCCTCGGGGCTGGTCACGGCCGGCAGTTCCTCGATGTCGAGCATCACGGCTTCGGCGGCGTCCTTCGCCTGGACCGCCGTTTCCGCCACCACGACGGCCACGACCTCGCCGACGAACCGCACCTTGTCCTTGGCCAGCGACCAGCGCGGCGGCGTCTTCATCGGCGTGCCGTCGCGCTGCGGGATGTTGAGCGGACACATCAGCGGACCGAAGCCCGCCTCGTCGAGATCGGCGGCCGTCAGGACCAACAGCACGCCGGGCATGGCCTTCGCTTCGGACGTTTCGATGCCCTTGAGCAGACCGTGCGCATTGCGGCTGCGCACCATCACCGCATGGGCCTGGCCCGGAAGATTGATGTCGTCGGTATATCGGCCCTCGCCGCGCAGGAGGGTGGGATCCTCCTTGCGCGTCACCGGCTGGCCGACCCCGAACTTCACGAAGGCGAGGCTGTCGTCGAACGTGTCCATGCGGGTACTCTTGGTCACAAAAAAATTGTCATCCTGAGCCGCAGGCGAAGGATCCTTCGCTGCGCTCAGGATGACAAAGAAGAGGTTGCTACTTGAGCGGCGAGTAATTGGTCGGCAGCAGCAGCGTGGAGTGCATTTCCTGCAGCTTGGCCGGGCCCTTGGCGAGATAGGCCTGCCAGGCCGGATCCTTCATCGCCGCGGCGCGGGCCTCGAAGCGCTCCTGGAGATTCTTGTAGCGCCAGAGATGGATCCACTCGTTGGGCTGTGGGAACTCGCCGGTCCAGGCGCCCCAGATCGGCGAGTACTTCTCGCGCGCCGCCTGGACCTCCTTGAAGTCCTTGCCGTACTGGACCGCGCCGCCCAGGCCGCAGCGATAGATGCGCAGCTCGTAGACGTTGCCGGTCGTACCGTCGTCCGGCTTGATGTCGACCACGGCGTTCATCAGGCGCAGGTCCTGCCGCACGACGCAGGTCCGCACGATCGGGATGTACTTCTCGGTCCAGTCCTTGTTCTTCTGCAGCTCGTTGCGGAGCCGCGTGCGCTCCTCGTAGCTGTCGTACTTCCACAGGTGCCAGATCTGGTTCAGGGCGCCGAATTCCGACGTCCAGTAGCCGTGGTTGACGCCGTAGTTGTTGCCGCGTGCCGGGCGCCCGATCGTCTCGGCGGCCTTGAGGTATTCCGGCATCTTGCCGGGCGCCAGCGTGTAGGTGCGAAACTCGTAGACCATGGGATCTCTCTTCCTCTCAGGGATGCGGATTCTTCGGCGGATGCGCCCTGACCGCCTCCTCGTTGATGTCGGCACCCCAGCCGGGCCGGGTGGGCACGATCAGTTCGCCATTGTGGATCACCGGCGGGTGAGTCACCAGATCGTCCTTCCACGGCACGTCGTCGATATCGATTTCCATGATGCGGAAGTTCGGCATGGCGGCACAGAGATGGGCGCTCATCAGGGTCGACAAGTGGCCGTAGAAATTGTGCGGCGCGCAGTTGATCTCGTAGGCCTCGGCCATCGACGCAATCTTCAGCGACTCGGCGAGCCCGTTCCACGGCACGTCGATGATCGACACGTCGATCGAGCGGTTCTCGAAGAAGGGCCGGAACTGGCGGCGGCCGAACAGCGATTCGCAGGAGGCGATGGGCATCGAGGCGCGGTCGCGGATCAGGCGCAGCCCCTCGGGATCGTAGGAATCGATCTCCATCCAGAAGAGATTGTAGGGCTCGCAGGCCCGCGCGACCTTGATGTAGCCCTCGGTCTTGAAGTTGAAGTTGGTGTCGAGAAGCATGCCCATGTCATGCCCGGCGCCCTGGCGGAAAGCGGCCAGCCCGTCGGAAATCGCGCCCAGCACGGCGCCGTCGGCATTCAGCTCCGGCCCGCCGGGGCTCCGGCCGAAGCCCGGCTGGTACATGTTCGGCGGATCGAGATCGAAGCGGAAGATGTTGGTCTTGAGCGCCCTGAAGCCGCGCTCCTTCACGTGCTTGCCGAGCTTCACCAGGTCGTCGAGCGAGCGCACCGGCTCGACGCCCATCACCTCGGCGTTGCGGAAGCGGTAGCTGCCGCAATGCGACCAGTAGAGCGGCAGCCGGTCGCGCACCGGCCCGCCGAACATCTCGCAGACCGGGATGCCCAGCGCCTTGGCCTTGACGTCGATCAGGGCGTTCTCGATGGCGGCCATCGCCTGCTGGTTCATGCCGCCGGGCGCCTGGCGGGTGATCGCGTAGATCGTCGACATGATGCGCTCGATGGGACGCGGATCCTGGCCGATCAGCCCCTGCGCCATGCGCCGGATGACGGCGGTGAGGCCAGCGCTGCCATAGCCTTCATTGTATTCGGACCAGCCGACCAGCCCGTCGTCGGTCGTGACCTTGAGAAACGAGAAGTCGCGCCAACCGGCGTCGCAATGCAGATCCTCGATTTTGGCGATTTTCATGATCTTGTTCCTCCCGAAGAACCGGGAGCATAGACCAAGCGGCAACGACGGCGGATGAAACAATGCTCCTGCCGACAGTCTTCAGACCGTCCGAATGGTGCCACCATCGATGACGAACTCGGCGCCGTGGATCGCGGCGGCGCGATCGGAAGCCAGGTAGGCGATGAGGTCGGCGACCTCATAGGGCTCGGCGGCACGCCCGATCGGGATGCCGCCAAGGCTGTCGAGGACGACCTGCCGCGCCTGCTCGATCGTGCCGCCCTTGGCCGCCTGCAGACGCTTCAACAGGTCGACGGACGACTCGGTCATGATCCAGCCGGGAGACACGGTGTTGACCCGCACGCCCTTCGGCCCGAGTTCCTTGGAGATCGACTTGCTGTAGGTTCTGAGTGCGGCCTTGGCGCTGGCATAGGCGGTGGTCGCCTCGTGAAGAGGCAGGACGGACTGGATCGAGGTGACGTGCACCACCGTGCCGGCGCCCCGTTCGATCATCTGCGGCACGAGCAGGCGATCAAGGCGGACCGTGGCGAGAAGGTTCAGGTTCAGCTCGGCGAGCCAGTGATCGTCCGTCAGGGCAACGAAGCCGCCGCCCGGCGAGGACGAGCCGCCGATCACATGAGCGATGATGTCGACGCCACCCATATGCGCGAGCGCGATCCTGGCCAGGATTTCCCCGCCCTCGGCCGTCGTCAGGTCCGCCTGCACGAACTCGACGCCGTCGATCGGCTCGGCGCTTCCCCGGGCGGCAGTAATCACCCGGGCGCCACCCGCCCGGAAGCGGTCGACGGTGGCGCGGCCCAGCCCCTTGGTGCCGCCGCTGACGAGCACGCGCTTTCCTTCGAACTCGATTGGATCGGCCTTGATGGTCATAGCGTGATCTCCAGGGCCTTGATCGCGTCGTGTTCGAGCGTGAAGCGATAGGTGAAGCGGATGGGGCTGCCCTTGAAGTCGCCGTGGGCAGGGCCTTCGACCACGACCTGACCGTTTTCGTAGCGAACGGCGTCCGGCGTGAAGATGGCCTTGACCGCAACCACCTCGTCTTCAAACAAGGTTCGCAGCTCGGCGTGGCCCTCGTGACGTCTTCCGATGTCCACGATGGCCGCATCGGCGGCGAAAGGCTTCAGCATGCCATCCACATCGAGCTTTGTGTTGGCCTCGACATAGTCGGCTACGGGTTTGGGCAGTTCGATCGGCATCGCTCGGCTCCTTCATGGGACGCGATTGATTTAGCGAAGGCGATCACTCACGATAATCGGGTCAAACCGGCATGTAGTGTTGCGAAAAATGGGACAATGTCGAAACACGGCCTGATCGAATTCGATGCCGTTCTCGCCATTGCGCGGCGCGGATCGTTCCGGGCAGCGGCGCAGGAACTCGGCCTGTCGACCACCGCCCTGAGTAACCTCATCGGGAAGCTAGAGCGCCAACTCGGCGTCCGGCTGTTCAATCGCACTACGCGCAGTGTTTCCCTGACGGATGCGGGACGAAACTTCGTCGATCAGGTCGGGCCCGCGGTTCGCACCCTGCACGATGCGATGGGCGCCGCTCGCTCGCAGCAGGAAAACCCATCCGGGACCCTTCGCATCAACGCATTCACGACGGGTGCGCGAGAGGTGCTGGGTCCGCTCCTCCTGAAGTTCCTGCAGCGCTATCGCCAAGTTCACATCGACCTCGTCACCGAGGGCCGGATCGTGGACATCGTTGCCGAAGGGTTCGATCTCGGCCTGAGGAGCGCCGACCTGGTGCCGAGCGACATGATCGCCATTCCCGTCGGTCCTCCCCGTCGCTTTGCCGTGGTCGCATCGCCCAAGTACTTCAAGACCAACGGTAAGCCCCGCGTGCCCCCCGACCTGCTACGCCATGCATGCCTCCGCATCCGGTTGCCGAATGGCGTGCTGCATCGCTGGCAATTCGAAAAGGATGGGCAGTCCATCCAGATCGACGTTCGAGGACGTATCACGCTGGACGAGGCCAGCCTCTCGCGCATCGCGGTGCTCGACCATGTCGGCATCGGCTATTTCATGGAGTCCGACGTGCGCGAAGACATCGAGGCGGGGCGTCTCGTTCGGGTCCTGGAGGACTGGACGCCGCCACTCGCACCGCTCTGTCTCTACTATCCCAGCAAGCGCAACCACTCGGCCGCGTTCAAAGCGTTGATCGACATGGCGCAAGGCCGTGCTGGCTGACGGCTTGCTGGGAAACGTTATGGCAAGACCAAAGTATCGATTGCGGCCATCGCCTGCCGTTCCATGAACCCGCCGATCTTGCGAAGGCGCCGGCCGCTTGGCAACGTTCGATGCGCGGCGAGCCTCGGCCTCACTACGCCAGCCGACAGGAGACCTGATGCCCGGACGCTCGTCGATTCTTCTAGCGATCGCCTTCCTTGCCGCCGCCCTTGCGCCGGTTGTGGCCCAGCCGCGGAGAGATGGATCTGCCCCGCCGCCCGCCTACGTCGATTACGAGATCAAAGGGAAACTTTTTCGGGTGCCGGAGCCCTACATCGACGTTCCTCCGGCCCGGGAGCAACTGGGACGCCTCAATACGATACAGCAGGGCTTTGGAGTTGCGTTCTGGCTTTCCGACCGCAAGCCCTCGCCTCTTCGTATTCCGTCCTTGAACACATACTACCCCAGAGAGACAGGCCGCCCCTCTTCCGGCGATCAGGACTTCATCGTAGCGGCGCGCACCGTAACCTACCTTCCGCCGGATCTGGCCCAACGGAGCGTTCTGCCAAGCCAGAGGCTCGCAAACAGTCTGAAAAGCAACTTCTTCTTCCAAGAAGGAAACCGGATCGAGTTTTCGATCCACGGATTGAACTGCTATCGCACGACCGTGCCGACCCAGCATGCAATCTTGTGCGCGACGCCCGCCGACGCCTCCGTCGATGTCCTTCTCTTGATTGGGTGGGACCTGCGGGACTATCCGAATGGCCCGCCGAATCCCTCATGGGGAGCACATGTCTTCTCGAAAAGCGATGGCCTCTCGATGTTCCTGTCCTTTCCCGACATCCTGAGTCGGTGGTCCGATGTGATCTGCGAGACTCTTTCGCTGGTTCGCTCCTGGCAGATGCCTCCCGACCGAAGCGGAGATGGCTGTGCGATTACGCAAGCCTCTGCCGGCCATAAACTGCCGCAGTGAGATCCCTCGCATTGCACGCCTATTCTAGTCGGCATCATCATGCAATTTGTCCGCCCCGCGTGCGACGAGATGCAAGCCTCATAGTGGAGGTCGACATGGAGACTCGCGTTCAACAAGTGCGAAGCAATCCGGACGACATCGAACTCGTCCGTGAGGTTTCCCTGTGGCAGGTGTCCGACTGGCTTCTGTCCTTCATGGGAGAAGCGCCGAACCCTCTTGCAGACCGCATCCGTGACCTGGAGGCGCTCAGGGAACACTTCTCACCCATCCTGGGCAGAATGCAGGAGGGAGACACGATGTGGCTGGCCCGAAGTAAGCAGCGGGGCGCCCTGTATGGCCATGAAGGCATCGCCCTGGTCCGTAACGGTCAGCCCGCCGAGTATATGCGGGTATGGAACCACTGAGCCTACCGGCTTCTTTGCCGTCGATCGAAGTTCGCCGGTAGGTGCGGTAGCGGAAACCAATGACGAGTTTGCCCCCGCGGAGCCAAGCCTCCGATTTGTCACGAAAATTCACCGCCGGGCGGCGATTTGCCGATTGTTAATCGGGTGCGGGAAGGGCACGGGCTTGGCATGCGCTCCAACAATCCGGTGAACATGGACATCGATCAGCTTCGCGGATGGGCGTCGCTCATGGACAGGGCCATGATCGCGAGCCTCGTCGTCACCCTCCTGGCCGTGGTGGCGCTCGGCATCACGACCTTCCTGTCTTTCCGGTACAGCGCCGCCATTCGCGCCCATGAGCAGGCGGCCCTCGATCGTTACAAGGGCCTGGAAAGCGAGGCCGCACAGCGCGAGCGGGAGGCCTCGGCGGCGCGTGAACAGGCGGCGGCGCTCGAACGTGCCATCGCGACCGAACGCGACCGGACGGCGAAGCTCGAGCGGGAGGTCTCCCTTGCGCGGGACCAGGCGACGGCGCTGGCGCAGGAAGCCGAGAAGGCCCGCGAGCGGGCCACGGCACTCGAGCAGGCCGCCCGCGAGGCGACGGAGCGAGCGGCCCAGGCGCCCCCCATGGGCAAGGCCGCTCCCGACACGGCCCGGCCTCCGTTGTTCGATGCCGCCGAGATCCGGCGTCGCCTCGCCGATCTCGGAAAGCTGGTCAAGGACGCGGCCACTCGGACACCCGAGGCCATCGCGGAGCCGACTCCTGAGCCGAGCCCGCCGGTTGCGGCAGTGCTGGCACCTCCGCCCTCTCCCTTCGTGGCGAGCCTGCAGAGATTTGCCGGCACGCCGGCCGCGATCTTCCTGCTGGGCCAGATCTCCGACGCCCCCGCCATCGGCGCGACGATTTCCGCCGATCTCGGCCAAGCGGGCTGGATGCCACAGACCTGGACCTGGGGCGGCGTCGCCGGCATCTACGGCGTCGTCGTGCTGGTGCGGGACGGCAGCGATCCGGCCACGCACGAGGCCGCCGCCGCGCTCGTGGAGGCGCTGGGCGCGGCCGGCTTCAATGCGAGCAAGGGAGACTGGCCGGCGAACTGGGGCCGTTTCCGCGGCACTCTCAACGGGCCGCAGACGCCCAGCCCGACCGACGCCGCCATCCGTGTCGTGGTGGGAGAAAAGGCGCGCAAGGCGCCCTGATCCCGGCCGCGCTCGCCGCCGCCTTCAGCGCGGTGTCACCTCGAGGTCGACCCAGAGGCCGCGAAAGGCGTCGCTGGCGCCGATGAAGTCGCCCGACACCGGCGTCACCTGCCAGATCTCGCGCGCCACGGCGACCGGGATCAGGTTGGAGCCGCCGACACTGCGGTTGGTCGGATCGAAGGTGATCCAGCCGGCGCCTGGCACATAGACCTCGGCCCAGGCATGCGTGGAATCGGCCTCGTAGTTTCCCGTCGCCCGATCCGGCCTGAACAGATAGCCCGAGCAGAGCCTTGCGCCGAAGCGCAGGCAGCGTGCCGCCTCGACGAACAGGACGGCCAGGTCGCGGCACGAGCCCAGCCCGCGCGCCAGGGTCTCGAGCGGCGTCTGAGTCCCCTCGCTCTCGCGGCTCTGGTAGCGGATCTGCTGGGCGACGCCGGCGCTGAGGTCCTTCAACAGGGACAGCGTGTCCGTCGGATCGCCGTGCACGAATCCCTTCGCCCAGGCCAGCAGTCTGCGCTCAGGATCGAGATACTGCGGCACCACCAGCGCGCCGAGATCGGTCCAGTCGGCATCGGTGTAGGCGAAGGGATAGCGCGTCGCGACGGCGGCGATGTCGAACACCGGCCACGGATCGACGCCCAGCGTGACCACCGCCTCGCTGTCGACCACCAGCCGGTCGGTGAGGCCCTCGAAGCCCGCCGTCGCCACGGCATTGCCGAACACGTCGTGCGCCCAGGTCACGGTGGCCGCCGGCGTAACCGTGACCTCGTGCGACACCAGCCGCAGCTCGCGGCTCTCGCGCGGGCGCAGCATCAGCCGGTGCGGACCCAGCCGAACGGGCGCGTGGTAGAGGTAGGTCGTGCGGTGGCGAATCCTGAGCGTAAGCAAATGGACCTACGTCAGCCGACCGGGAAGATGACATTGAAGCAGGAGCCGCGCCCCACCGGATTGGAATGCGCCGTGAGCCTGCCGTGCAACTGGGCCACCAGAGCATTCACGACCTTCATGCCGAGGCCCAGACCCGCCGTTGCCGTGACGTCGAAGCCCGCGGGCAGGCCCGGCCCCTCGTCGAGGACACGGAGTTCGTACTCGCATCCGTCCAGCCGGTGGAACGTGATCGTGATCGGGTCGCCGGCATGCTTGCGCGCGTTGGTCACCAGCTCGTTGACGATCAACCCGATCGCCAGCACCTGCTCCTTCGGGACGTCGAACTCGTCGGCGCCCTCCAGCCTGATCTCGCTGCCGACGCTGGTCGACAGTTCCTCGCAGAGCCTGCGCAGATGGGCCGCGATCGGCACGCGTCCGGCGGTTTCCTGGGTCGAGAAGGTTCGATGCACGCGCGCCACCGACAGCACCCGGTTTGCGGCAGCCCGCAATTGCTGTGTCACCTCGGGCGAGGCCGACGCGCGGCTCTGCAGCTGCAGCAGGCTCGCCACAAACTGGAGGCTGTTCATCGCGCGGTGGTCGACTTCGCTGGACGTGATCTCGGCTTGAGCCAGCGCGCGCCGCGCCGCGAGCCGCATCGCCAGCAGGTCGGTCACAACGCCGCCCAGCGCCCGCAGCCGGCGCATCTGTTGCTCGTCGATCTGCCGCGATCGCCGGTCGATGACGCACAGCATGCCGAGTTCGTACCCGTCGGGATCGTGCAACGGGACGCTGGCATGAAAGCCGTTCGCGAACTCGGCTCGAAGCCAGGGCATCATGACCGGCGCCGCAGGATCGTTCCCGCGGTCGGCCTGTGTCGCCTCGAGCCCATGATGCGATTTGAAGAACACGTGCCCGGCACCGATGAAGCCGAGGATCGCGATCGGCGTACTGAAAAGGTCGGCGGCCAGCGCGGTGATGCGGTCGAAGGCCGGCTCGGGCGCGGTGTCGAGTATGCCGTATTGCTCGACTGCAGCGAGGCGCATCGCCTCGATGCCGGCCAGTTCGTGGGGCGGCCTGTCGACAGCGCCCGGCCTGGGATGCACGAGATGCAGCATGGAGTGCGCCCTTGCCCCCGTATCGCATGAGAGGATTCTCGTGCGCCGTGATACTTGGCCACCCTACTCGCAAGTGGCTGGCGAGTCCGCGCATTTCAGGTACCGCGGTGGGTGCCCGCACCCGGACTCAGGTCATCCGGGCGGAGGACTTGGGGGTGGCTCTCGAACAGGCGGCATCGGAGGAGGCGCCATCGGGGGCGGTGGCATCGGCCTCGATCCGGGCGGAGGCTCGCGAGGCGCCTCGTTCGGCGGCCGGGGGATACGTGCCATGCGAAGTCCTCTTGCTGTTGCCGGCCGGAGCCGTTGAATCAGGGTTCATTGTCGCACGTTCGGCCTGACCGGCACCATCGCGGCCGATTTCACGCAGTCCAGCGTCGCCGTTCTTTCCTCTTGCGGCAATCGTCGAAAGCGGCGAGCGCAGACTGCCAGAGCGCATGCGCCGCCTCGACGACCTGCACGTCATGAAACCTCTCGAGACGCAGGTATCTCTCATGAGCGGCCCGCGCGGCTTTTTCGAGGCGTTCCAACTCAGGATCGATTTCCATCGACCATTAAGGCGTGTCGGGATTCGACGTTGCACGCATTTTGAAATTGCATGGCGTCTTGAGGACTTCCACGAAGAATAACGCTCGCCATTACGCTCCCCGATCACCATGTTAGGCGCACGAGCCGTGCCGCGGCTCGATCTGGTCTGCCCGTCGGACCGAGCCATTCAGAACACCTCCCGGGGGCGAAACGCCATGTCCGCTAAGGAAGTCCGCTTCGGCGGCGACGCGCGCACGCGCATGATGCGGGGGGTCGACATGCTGGCCGATTCCGTGAAGGTGACGCTCGGTCCCAAGGGACGCAACGTCGTGCTGGCCAAATCTTACGGCGCGCCGCGCATCACCAAGGACGGCGTGACGGTCGCCAAGGAGATCGAGCTCACCGACCGTTTCGAGAACATGGGCGCGCAGCTCGTCCGAGAGGTCGCAACCCGCACCTCCGACATGGCGGGTGACGGCACCACGACGGCCACCGTACTGGCCCAGGCAATCACGCGCGAAGGGTTGAAGTCGGTCGCCGCGGGCATGAGCCCGATGGACCTCAAGCGCGGCATCGACCTCGCCAGCGACTGGGTGATCGAGGAGCTGAAGCGTCGCGCCCGCAAGGTCTCGACCAGCGAGGAGATCGCCCAGGTCGGCACCGTGTCGGCGAACGGCGACAAGACGATCGGCAGGATGATCGCGGAGGCCATGAAGAAGGTCGGCAACGAGGGCGTCATCACCATCGAGGAGGCGACGACTCTCGATTCCGAGCTCGAGGTCGTCGAGGGCATGCAGTTCGACCGCGGCTACCTCTCGCCCTATTTCGTGACCAACGCCGCCAAGATGAGCTGCGAGCTGGAAAACCCCTACATCCTGATCCACGACAAGAAACTCTCCGGCCTCTCCACCGTGCTGCCGCTGCTCGAGCTGGTGGCGCAGTCGGGCAAGCCGCTGCTGATCATCGCCGAGGACATCGACGCAGAGGTGCTGGCCACCCTGGTGGTCAACAAGCTGCGCGGCGGCCTCAAGGTCGCCGCCGTCAAGGCGCCGGGCTTCGGCGACCGCCGCAAGGACATGCTGGGCGACATCGCCATCCTGACGGCGGCGCAGGAGATCTCCGAGGATCTGGGCACCAAGCTGGAGGCCGTGACGCTGGCGATGCTGGGCACCGCCAAGCGCGTTCACATCGACAAGGACAACACCACCATCATCGACGGCGCCGGGAAGAAGAAGGACATCGAGGCGCGCGTGAACCAGATCCGCGCCCAGATCGACAAGGTCGAGTCCGACTACGATCGCGAGAAGCTGCAGGAGCGGCTGGCCAAGCTCGCGGGCGGCGTCGCCATCATCAAGGTCGGCGGCGGCTCGGAGTTCGCGGTCAAGGAGAAGAAGGATCGCGTCGAGGACGCCATGCACGCCACCAAGGCGGCGGTCGAGGAGGGTGTGGTCGCCGGCGGCGGAGCGGCGCTGCTCTACGCCACCCGGGCGCTAAAGGACTGCCGCGGCGCCAACCCCGACCAGCAGGCCGGAATCGACATCGTCCGCCGCGCGCTGCAGGCGCCGGTGCGCCAGATCGCCCAGAATGCCGGGCATGACGGCGCGGTAATCGCCGGCCACATGCTCGAGCAGAAGGACGCCAATTTCGGCTTCGACGCCCAGAAGGGCGAGTATGGCGACATGATCAAGGCCGGTATCATCGACCCGGTGAAAATCGTCCGCACGGCCCTGCAGGGCGCCGCCTCCGTGGCGGGCCTGCTCGTCACCACTGAGGCCATGATCGCCGAGTTGCCCGATGCGGGCGGTGCCGGTGGTATGGGCGGAATGGGTGG
Organism: Reyranella sp.; assembly: GCA_046296475.1. GTDB lineage: Bacteria > Pseudomonadota > Alphaproteobacteria > Reyranellales > Reyranellaceae > Reyranella. Next base: position 57,026 of record JBKBLH010000013.1, on the reverse strand, counting down.
TGGCGGCATGGGGGGAATGGGTGGCGGCATGGAAGGCATGGGCTTCTAGCCCGTGCCCTCGCAGTCACGGCAACGAACAAGCAAACCTTACCCCGGAGGCCCGATGACCTTGCGTCCGGAATATTCCCTCGGCCACTCGGCCTACAACGACTTCCTGTTCGGTTCGTTGGGCCCGGACGCGGCAGGCACTGAAGTCACCATGCTCTCCGCCCTGTCGCGGCTCGGAATCGATCCGTGGGAAGAGGCGGCGCGTCTGGCGTCGTTGCCGCGCGACGCGGCAGCCGAGGCCCTGGTCGCCACCATCCTGCAACTGCCCGACAGAACGGGGGCAAGCGCCGAGGTGCCCACAATAGCGGCGCGCCTGGTGGCCTTGCTGCCGGAGGGCGCCGTCGCAGATATCCCGCAGACCAAAGAGGCCCGGGTTGCCTCGCTGGAAGCGGCGGTCAAGTCCGAACAGGCGGGCCGGAAGATGGGGCGGGGCGCGAGCGTGCCCCCAACGCCTCCCACTGCCCTGAGGGCAAGAGCCGGTCTCACGCCCTGGCTGATATGGGGAGCGCTCGCCTTCGCGCTCTATCTCCTGATCGTGCAGCTCACACCCACCCGCGATTTCGAACCGGTGCGAGGGGAAACCCAGCAGGGTTCCTGACGCCGCAGAGCCTATGTGCCCAGCTGGCGGGCGACGAGCGCAACGAGGTCGTCGACGGTGACCAGCCTGTCGGATTGCGCGTCCGAGATTTCCACACCGAACACATCCTCGACCGCCATCACCAGCTCGACGAAATCGAGGCTGGTCGCGCCGAGGTCGGCCACGAGGGCCGCATCGCCTCGCGCCCGATCGGGTGAAATGCCGAGAACGGTACCGACGATTCCTCGCACCTGGGCCGGAAGGCTCTCCCGTCCGGCCGGGGTAACAGAAGGTGTCTGTGGGACGGTGAACATCACGGCGAACCCCCGGTTGGTTGAACTTGACGAGCGTATGAGGTCAAGCGATCACCCCAAGGCTACATGACTTCCAACGTTAGCCGTTCGCGCCCGTTGCACCGGCGGCAAACCGGCTACGTTCCGTGATCCACCATCGCCAAAGGCCTGAGGGACAGTCCCCTTCGTCAGGAAGCGCCCGTCGGCGTTCGAAGCAGGGCATATGAAACGACCAGTACGGCGATTATGACGGGGAACAGGAACGGCGGATCGTACCAGTGATTCATGCGTGTGCTCCTCCAATGAGGGCGGGAGCACATGCCTCTCTCAGCCATCGCAAGCCAATCGAAGTGGGCGATGGTCTCCGTGTCTACACACAACACCCATCACTGTCGAGGAAGCGTTCTCCGCTGGGATGCCAGGAAGGATGTAACGGCACGCCCGCGAAATGCTACGTTGCGGAGACTGCGGAGCATCCACGACAGGAGTTTCGATGCCCCTCCTCGGCAAGGGAATGCTGCTCACGTTCACCGACGTGTCGGCGCGGGACGAGCGCGACTACAACGAGTGGTACAATCGCGAACATATCGACGAACGCGTGCACCTGCCGGGCTTCCATCGCGGCCGGCGCTATGCGGCGGTGCGCGGCGCGCCGCGATATCTCGCCATCTACGAATGCGACAGCGTCGCCGTCCTCGGCACGCCGAACTATCTCCAGACACTGGACAACCAGACGCCGTGGAGCCAGCGGGTGATGGCGCGCTTCACCCATTTCGTCCGGATGACCCTGCGCGTCCATGTCGACCGGACCCACGGGGTGGGTGCTGCGTTGGCGACGGTGCGGTTCGTCCCGGACCCGCACCGGCGGAAGGCATTGATCCAGTGGCTCTCGGAGCAGGCGTTGCCGAAGCTGATCGCTCGCCCCGGCGTGCTGGGCGCCGCGGTCGGCGAGAACGATCTCGAAGTGGTCCACGCCCCCCTGCAGGACAAGAGCATGGATCATCCCAGGGCCGACGAGTCCGAATGGGTCGCGCTGATCGAGGGCTCGGACGTCGCAGCGGTCGGCACCGCCGCGCGCTCCCTCTTTTCGCAGGCAAGCCGCAAATCCTTCGATATCGAATCTCCCCCGACGATCGGCACCTGGCGCTACCTGTTCGGCAACCAGCGATGACGTATCTTTGAGCCCCTGTTGATCGCGTGCTCGGCTAGGGTGTTCCAGAGTGACGCAGAATCGCTTTTCTCCCCATTCAGATGGGGAGGTGTCGACGTCTCACGTCGACGGAGGGGTCATGATGGACCAATCCATCGCCCATGACCCCATTGCCCCGTATGACGGGGCACTTCCCCCTCTGAAGGGGAGCAGTTGATTTGTCTGACGGGGTCGGGACGTGTCCAACCAACGCATCATCTTCTGGCTGAGGCTCGCGACCCTGGTCGCGCTCTGCCTGCCCGCCCTCGATCTCGCCTGGCGCTGGTACATTGGCGACCTCGAGCCGCGCCCCGTGACGCTCGCCACGCATGCCACGGGCGACTGGGCGGTCGTGTTTCTTCTCGCCTCGCTGGCGCTGACGCCGGCGCGCGCCGTGTTCGACTGGTCGCCGCTGATCCACATCAGGCGGCGGGTCGGCGTCGCCGCGGCGCTCTACGCCGTCGCCCACCTGCTGATCTACGTGCTCGACCAGAAATGGAACCTGGTCGTCGTCGCCACCGAGATCTTGAAGCGCTTCTATCTCACCATCGGCTTCGTGGCGCTTCTCGCTTTGGTGGCGCTGGCGGTCACCTCGACCAACGGCTGGCAGAAGCGGCTGAAACGCAACTGGAAGCGCCTGCACTGGCTGGTCTACCCCGCCGTCACGCTGGCGATCCTGCATTTCTTCATCCAGTCCAAGGTCAAGATCGGCGAGGCGGCCTTCGCCGCCGGCCTGTTCGCCTGGCTGATGCTGTGGCGCGTGCTGCCCGTGCGGCTGCGCACCGGCTTCAGCGGCCTGTTCCTGCTCGCGGCCGCCGCAACGCTGATCACGGTGATCTTCGAGGCCTCGTGGTACGGGCTGGTGAACAACATCGATCCGATGCGCGTGCTGGCCGCCAACCTCGATCCCGAGCTGGTGTGGCGGCCGGCCCAGAAGGTGCTGGCGGTCTCGCTGCTGGTGAGCGGTCTGGTCGCGCTGCGGCGCGGGCTCGCCGCGGCGAGCCGGCTCTGGACGCAGCGCTATATCCGGAGGACTATATCGCCTTCCTGACCGGAAGAGGACATGACTGCGGAAGAATGGACGGCCGTAAGGCTGAGCCTCCTGATCGCCACGACGGCGACGCTGTGCAGCCTGCCGTTCGGCATCGCCATCGCCTGGCTGCTGGCGCGCGGGCGCTTCCGGGGCAAGAGCGTCCTCGACACGCTGGTCCATCTGCCGCTGATCCTGCCGCCGGTCGTCACCGGCTACCTGCTGCTGCTGTACTTCGGCCGGCGCGGACCGATCGGGAGTTTCCTCGCCGAGGAGTTCGGCATCGTCTTCTCCTTCCGCTGGACCGGCGCGGCGCTGGCCTGCGCGGTCATGGGCTTCCCGCTGCTGGTGCGCGCCATCCGCCTCTCGATCGAGGCCGTCGACCAGCGGCTCGAGGCCGCCGCAGGCACGCTGGGCGCCCATCCGCTCTGGGTCTTCGCCACCATCACCCTGCCGCTCTGCCTGCCCGGCATCATCGCCGGCGCGATCCTGGCCTTCGCCAAGTCGATGGGCGAGTTCGGCGCCACCATAACCTTCGTGTCCAACATTCCCGGCGAGACGCAGACGCTGCCGTCCCTGATCTACACCCTGACCCAGGTGCCGGGCGGCGACGCCGCCGCGATGCGGCTCACCCTGGTGTCGATCGCGATTTCCATGCTGGCGCTGCTCGGCTCCGAGCTGCTGGCCAGGCGGATCGGCGCGCGGCGGCAGACGACATGAGCCTCGACGTCGACGTCGACCACAGGCGCGGCGCCTTCAGGCTGCAGGCGCGCTTCACGGCGGCGCCGGGACTGACCGCGCTGTTCGGCCGCTCGGGCTCGGGCAAGACCAGCCTGGTCAACATCGTGGGCGGGTTGATCCGCCCCGACCGCGGTCGTGTCGACGTGGACGGCCAGACCCTCTTCGACACCGGGCGCGGCCACTTCGTGCCGGCACACCGGCGACGCATCGGCTACGTCTTCCAGGACAGCCGCCTGTTTCCGCATCTCAGCGTGCGACGCAATCTGCTCTACGGACGCTGGTTCGCGCGCGGCGCCGGCGGCGCGACGGCGGAACTCGGTGCGGTGATCGACCTGCTGGGCGTCGGCCATCTGCTCGAGCGCCATCCGGACTCGCTGTCGGGCGGCGAGAAGCAGAGGGTCGCCATTGGCCGCGCCCTGCTGGCAAGGCCGCGGCTGCTGCTGATGGACGAGCCGCTCGCCTCACTCGACGAGGCGCGGCGCGTCGAGATCCTGCCCTTCATCGAGCGGCTGCGCGACGAAGCCGGCGTTCCCATTCTCTACGTCAGCCACTCGGTCGCCGAGGTGGCCCGGCTCGCCACGACGGTCGTGATCCTGAGCGAGGGCACGGTGACGGCGGTCGGGCCGGTCCAGGATATCCTGCCGATGGCCGACGCGGCGGATGGCGGCGCGGTGCTGGAAGCGAAAATCGCGCGGCACGACGAGACGTTCCACCTATCGGTGCTGGAAAGCGCCGCGGGCGAGCTACAGGTGCCGCGTCTCGAGGCTCCCGCCGGTGCGCCGGTGCGTGCCTATATCCGTTCGCGCGACGTGATGCTCAGCCTACGGCGGCCCGAGGAGATCAGCGCGCTCAACGTGCTGGCCGGGCGCATCGTGTCGATCGTTCCGACTTCGACCGCCCAGGCCGACATCCGGCTGGACTGCAAAGGCGCCGTCCTGATGGCCCGACTGACGGCCAAGTCGGTCGACCGGCTGGCCCTGGTGCCCGGGCGGCCGGTTTACGCGATCGTCAAGAGCGTGTCATTCGAACGCAGTTAAGTGCGATAGAGTGGCGTCGGGCGATCGGCCCGCAATGAATCCCGGGGGAGACCGAATGAGATCGATGCCGCTGCCGCTCACGCCGCGTTTCATCACCTGGACGCTGGCGACGGTCTTCGCCCTGCTGCTGGGCGTCGCCTGGGCCGTCGACCCCCGCTCGTGGTGGATCGGGATCGCTTTCCTGGTCGCCCTCTTCCTCGCCGGCGTCGGTCTCTACGACTATTTCCAGACCAAACACGCGGTGCTGCGCAACTATCCGATCGCGGCCCATCTGCGCTTTATCTTCGAGGCGATCCGCCCAGAGATGCGCCAGTATTTCTTCGAAGGCGACAAGGACGGACTGCCGTTCCCGCGCGACCGGCGCGCGATCGTCTACCAGCGGGCCAAGCTGGTGCTCGACGTGCGCCCCTTCGGCACCACCTACGACGTCTATGCCGAAGGCTACGAGTGGATGACGCACTCGATCTCGCCCACGCCGGTCAGCCGGGAGCCGTTCCGCATCACCATCGGCGGACCCGATTGCACGCAGCCCTACTCCGCCTCGATCTTCAACATCTCCGCGATGAGCTTCGGGGCACTCAGCGCCAACGCCATCCGCGCCCTGAACGGCGGCGCCAAACTGGGCGGCTTCGCCCACGATACCGGCGAGGGCGGCTACAGCCCCTATCACCGGGAAGGCGGCGGCGACATCATCTGGGAAATCGGCTCCGGCTATTTCGGCGCCCGTAACGCCGACGGCACCTTCTCGGCCGAGCGTTTCGCGGCCGGCGCCGCCAACCCACAGGTCAAGATGGTCGAGCTGAAGCTCAGCCAGGGCGCCAAGCCAGGTCATGGCGGCGTGCTGCCCGGCCCCAAGGTCAGCGAGGAGATCGCGCTAACGCGCGGGGTGCCGGTCGGCCAGGACTGCATCTCGCCCTCGCACCACACCGCCTTCACGACGCCGGTCGAGATGATGCATTTCATCGCCGAGATGCGCCGGCTGTCGGGCGGCAAGCCGGCAGGCTTCAAGCTCTGCGTCGGCCACGAGTGGGAGTTCCTGGCGATCTGCAAGGCGATGCTGGAAACCGGCATCTATCCCGACTTCATCGTCGTCGACGGCAAGGAGGGCGGCACCGGCGCCGCGCCCATGGAGTTCCTCGACCATGTCGGCAAGCCGATGCGGCAGGGGCTGCACCTCGTGCACAACGCCCTGGTTGGCATCGGCGCCCGCCACCGCATCAAGATCGGCGCCGCCGGCAAGATCATCACGGCCTTCGACATCATCCGGGCGATGGCGCTGGGCGCCGACTGGTGCAATTCGGCCCGCGGCTTCATGTTCGCGGTCGGCTGCATCCAGTCGCAGTCGTGCCACACCGACCGCTGCCCGACCGGCGTGGCCACCCAGGATCCGACGCGCCAGCGGGCGCTGGTCGTGCCCGACAAGATGCAGCGGGTGGCGAACTTCCATCGCGCCACCCTGCAGGAGCTGGCCGAACTCACCGCCGCCGCGGGCCTCGACCATCCCACCGACTTCAAGCCCATCCATATCACCCGCCGTGTCTCGCCGAGCGTCGTGGCGACCTATGCCGACCTCTATCCCGGATTGGCCGAGGGCGAGCTGGTGTCGGGGACGAGCGACAAGAGGTGGCGCCGGGCCTGGGACATGGCCCACGCCAATTCGTTCCGCGCGACGGCCTGAGCGAGCGCAAACCTGTTGCGAAATCCCGTTGGTTGGCCCAGCAATTGGCCAACCAAAGAGGAAACGATCATGACCGCTCCGTTCGACTTCACCCCCCTGCTGGCGCCCGGCACGCCCGCCCCCGCCGCCAAGTGGAACGGATTCCCGAAGTACAATTTCATCGGCGGCCACAACGACGCCGGCAACGTGCCCGTCCAGGCGCTGATCGATGCGGCGACTTCCGTACTGACGCGCGAGGGCGCGACGCTCGCGACCTACGGGCTGAACAGCGGGCCGCTGGGCTACAAGCCGCTGCGCGAATTCCTCTCGGCCAAGCTAAAGGACCATGCCGCCATCGAGTGCGCGCCGGACGAGATCCTGATCACCTCGGGCTCGATGCAGGGCCTCGACCTGGTCAACAGCCTGCTGGTGACGAAGGGCGACACCGTCATCATCGAGCAGGAGACCTATGGCGGCGCCCTCACCAAGCTGAACAAGCTCGGCGCCAACGTCGTCGGCATCCCGCTCGACGGCGAGGGGTTGCGGCTCGACGTGCTGAAGCAGAAGCTCGAGGAGCTGAAGCAGAAGGGCATCAAGCCCAAGTACATCTACACCATCCCGACGGTGCAGAACCCGACCGGCGCCATCATGGGCGAGGCGCGCCGCGCCGAGCTGCTGAAGATCGCCGCCGAGTACGGCGTCATGATCTTCGAGGACGAGTGCTATTCCGACCTGATCTGGAGCGGCAAGCGCCCGCCCTCGCTCTACGCCATGGCGAGGGGCGAAGGCGTGATCTTCATCGGCTCCTTCTCCAAGTCGATCGCACCGGCCCTGCGCGTCGGCTACATCGTGGCCAAGTGGGACATCCTCGCCCGCATCCTCGGCCTCAAGCAGGATGCGGGGTCCGGCGCGCTCGAACAGATGGTGCTGGCGGAGTTCTGTACCCGGCATTTCGCCAACCATGTGCCGAAGCTCAACAAGACCCTGTCGGCCAAGCTGCAGGTCCTGCGCGAGGCGCTGGCCGAGCAGTTCGGCACCGACGCCGAGTTCGGCGATCCCGAGGGCGGCATCTATCTCTGGATCAAGCTGCCCGACCAGGTCGACACGGCGAAGCTCGCCCAGGCCGCTCTCGCCGCCGGCGTCTCGCTCAATCCCGGTCCGGAATGGTCGACCAACAAGGAGTATGCCCGCTCGCGGCTGCGGCTCTGCTTTGCCAATCCCGAGCCCGAGACGATCCGCAAGGGCGTCGAGGTCCTGGCCGAAGTCTGTCGCCGCGAGTTCGGCGTGCCGCTCCGCTCGGCCAACGTCGAGAAGAAGGGCTGACCCGGACGGGTCAGCCGACCATCACCATCCACGAGACGCCGAACTTGTCGGCGACCATGCCGAACTTCGGCGAGAAGAAGGTCTTCGCCAGCGGCATCTGGACCTGACCGCCGGCGGCCAGGGCCGCGAACTTCTTGTCGGCTTCAGCCTCGGTCTTGACCGTCATGGCGAGCGAGATGCCCTGGAAGCTGGGCTTGCCCTGGCACATGCCGTCAGATGCCATGATCATCGCATTCCCGACCATGAAGGAAGCGTGCATGATCTTCTCCGCCATCGCCGCTGTCTGCTCTGGCCCGGCGCAGCCCGGCTCGCCAGCCTGTGGCGGATCGGGGTTCTCCTTGAACCGCATCATCATGTCGACCTTGGCGTCGAGCGCCTGCTTGTAGAACTCGAGCGCTTCCTCGCACTTGCCGTCGAAGAACAGGTAGGGTTGAACCGTCATCTCTCTCCTTTTTCAGAGGTTCTTCTCGAACTCGGTGTCGATCTGGATCTGGATCGGGTCGGTGAAGAGCGCGGGCAGTCCGTAATCCTGCGGGTCGATCGTCGCGACGGCATGGACGCCGATGCGCGGCTTGCCCTCGAAGCCCTTGCCCGCGCCGCCCAGCTCGACATCGAAGGTGACGGGCCGGGTCTCGCCCATGAGCGTAAACTGCCCCTCGACCCTGCCGCGCGTCTTGTCGACCGGCCTGAACGACGTCGAGACGAAGCTGGCCTCAGGGAAGCGCTTCGACTTCAGGAAGTTGTCACCGGCCAGCTCCTCGGCGAAGCCCTTGACGTTGGTCGTGATGGAGGCCGTCTCGACCGAGGCCGAGAGCTTCGACGTCCCGATCGCGGCGGGATCCCAGGAGAGCGTGCCCTTGGCTCGGTCGAAACGGAACACGCTTTTCGAATAGCCGATATGGGAGACGCGGACGATGACGGCCGTGTGCTGCTCGTCGAGCGAATAGGTGCCAGCCGTCGCCAGCGCGATGTCGCGCTCCGCCGCGAAGACGCCGGGCGGCAGCGCTGCCGGCGCCTGGGCCAGCGCAGCCAACGGACTCAGCGCCAGAACGACGGCAAGCGGGCGTAACGTGCGGTACATGCGATCATCCCCGACAAGCGTGGGTTCACTTTTCGACGACGGTCTTCAGCTTCGCCAATCCGGCCGCGAAATCCCGGCCGATCATGTCGTCCATGTCCATGAAGGTGCCAACCAGCTTGGTCATGAAGGTACTGGGACCGTACATCGCCCAGGTGACAATCGTCTGACCGCCTTTGGGTTGCACCGTAAGCTCGGCCGTGTTGTGACCTTCGAAGGGCTTCAGGAAATCGAGCTTGATGACGACCTTGTTCGGCGGCTTGGAGTCAACGATCTCCATGCGGCCCTTGCCGACTTGGTCGTTGCCGTCCCACTCGTAGACCGCACCCTTGCCGCTTTCGGGGCCGCCATAGGCGCGCTTCATCGCGGGATCGCGCCCCTCGTAGGGCGACCATTCGGTCCAGCGCTTCAGACCGTCGATATAGGGAAAAATCCTCTCAGGCGGCGCGTTCATCGCCGTCGAACGCTCGACGCGAAACGAATCTGGCTTCGTCGAGGCGTAGAGCAGGATCGCCGCGACGGCCACCAGCAGGACGGCCGCGACGATCTTCAGGAACTTCCACATCCGACCGCACCGCTTCAGTTAACCCATCGGTTAACACTAAGGCGGTACGGCCGCTCTCGTCAATCGAGGCCCTGCGCCGGCTATCTCACGCCAGCGCGAAGCCCTCGTAGCCGTTGGCCACCACCTTCTCGCAGGCCTGGATATAGGCCGGGAGGCCGCCGATATAGGGCATGAACACGCGCGGCTTGCCGGGGATGTTGGCGCCGACGTACCAGGAGCTGCAGGTCGAGCGCAGGGTAATGTTGGACACGTCGCCGACATGGCCGACCCATTCCTCCTGGGCCTCCGGCACCGGCTCGATCACCGTCTTGCCCTTGGCGCGCAAAGCCACCAGGCAGTCGGCGATGAAGTCGACATGCTGCTCGATCGAGGGGAGCATGTTGGTCAGCACCGAGGGGCTGCCCGGGCCGGTGATCATGAACAGGTTGGGGAAGTCCACCACAGTGAGGCCGAGATAGGTCTTCGGCCCTTCGTTCCAGCGTTCCTTCAGCGTCACGCCGCCCCGGCCGCGGAAGTCGACCTTGAGCAGCGCGCCGGTCATGGCGTCGAAGCCGGTCGCGAGCACCAGACAGTCGAAGGTGAAGTCTTCTCCCTTGGCGCGCAGGCCGGTCGGCGTGATGCGCTCGATCGGCTCGTCGCTGATGTCGACCAGGGTCACGTTCGGCCGGTTGAACGTCGCCCAGTAGCCGGTGTCGACGCACAGCCGCTTGCAGCCGATGATGTTCTTCGGCACCAGCGCCGCCGCCGTCTTCGGGTCCTTCACGACTTCGCCGATCTTGGCGCGCACGAAATCGGCCGCGTACTTGTTGGACTCGTCGTTCAGCAGGAGGTCCGAGAAGGAGGCCATGAAGCCCAGGCCGCCATAGTCCCAGCGCGCCTGGAACTCGCGGTTGCGCTGCTCCTCGGGCGTCTCGACGGCCGACGCCGGATTGATCGTGAAGTCGATGCCTGCCGGCTTTGTCCTGGCCCGCCGGCGCATCTCGGGATAGTTCGCCTTCACCTGCCGGACATAGTCGGGATCGAGCGGCTTGTTGTGCGCCGGCACGGTGTAGTTGGCGGTGCGCTGGAAGACGGTGAGGTGTTTCGCCTGTTCGGCGATCACCGGGATCGACTGGATCGCCGACGAGCCGGTGCCGATCACGCCCACGGTCTTGCCGGTGAAGTCGACGCCCTCATGCGGCCAGTTGCCGGTGTGATAGGTCGGCCCCTTGAAATCCTCCAGGCCTGGGATCTTCGGCGTGTTGGGCGAGGACAGGCAGCCCATCGCGGTGATCACGAAGCGCGCCGTCACTTTTTCGGCCTGACCGGAGGCGCCGGCTTTCTCCGTCTCGACGTGCCACAGGTTGGCCGACTCGTCGAAAGTCGCCCGGCTGACGCGCGTCTCGAACCGCATGTCGCGGCGCAGGTCGTAGCGGTCGGCGACGTGATTGGCGTAGCGCAGCAACTCGGGCTGGGTGGCGTAGCGTTCGCTCCATTCCCATTCCTGCTCGAGCTTGGGATCGAATTGATAGGAATACTGCACGCTCTCGACGTCGCAGCGCGCGCCGGGATAGCGGTTCCAGTACCAGGTGCCGCCCACGCCCTTGCCGGCCTCGAACACGCGCGCCGTGAAGTCCTTCTGGCGCAGCCTGTGCAGCATGTACATGCCGCCGAACCCGGCACCGATGATCACCGCATCGAAATCGATCGACATGCGTCCTCCAGAACTGCGCAAACGATAGAAAGTCCCTGGCAAAATTAGTGCGTGACAGGAGGTGACCGCGCAAGCCTTCCCATGGCACCTCTTCTCGCGGAGAAGAATAGAGATGACTGACGTCGACTATCCGCCGAGCTGGTATGCCGCCACGCGAGACGCGGGCGCGGTGCGAGCATCGCTGGCCACGCAGGAAGAGGCCGATGTCGCGGTCGTGGGCGGCGGCTTCGCGGGCCTGCACACGGCGCGGCTGCTGGCTCAGGCGGGGAAACGCGTGGTGCTGCTGGAGCGGCGACGCATCGGCTGGGGCGCATCGGGCCGCAATGGCGGCTTCGTCGGTCCGGGCTATGCCCAGCGCTCCGGCGCCCTGATCGACCAGCTCGGACTGGACCATGCGCGCAAGCTCTATGCGCAGTCGCAGCGCGGCGTCGCCATCGTACGCGACGCCATCACCGAACTCGGCCGGCCCGACATCCTGATGGGCAGCGGAAAGCTCAGCGTCTCGCGGACCGACCAGGGCGCCGGGTTCGGCGACCGTACGCTCAAACTCGCGGAGCAACTCGGCGCTTCCTTCGAGCCGTGGGAAACCGCGCGCGTGAGGGCGGTGCTCGCGACGGCGCGTTACCATCAGGCGATCCATGATCCGACCTCGTTCCACATCCATCCGCTGAACTTCGCGCTGGCGCTGGCCGCCGATGTCGCGCGGCGGGGCGGCCGGATCTACGAACACACGGAGGCGGTCGGGCTCACGCGCGACGGCGACGGCTGGCGACTTCGCACCGCGCATGCCAGCATCAGGGCGCACCATGTCGTGCTGGCCGGCAATGCCGATCTCGGCACCGTGCAGCCGCGGATAGCCCGGGCGGTGCTGCCGGTCGCGACCTATGTGGCCGTCACCGCCAAGCTCGGCCCGCGCCTCGGCGAGGCGATCCGCTGGACCGGTGCGATCTCCGACACGCGACGTGCCGGCGACTACTACCGGATCGTCGACGGCGACCGGCTTCTGTGGGGCGGCCGCATCACGACCGACACGGCCGAGCCGCCGCGGCTGCGCGAAATGATGCGGGGCGACATCCTGTCGGTCTATCCGCAGCTCGGCGAGGTCGAAGTCGCCTATGCGTGGCCGGGTATCATGGGTTACGCGCCGCACAAGATGCCCCAGGTGGGCGAGATCGAGCCCGGACTCTGGGTCTGCTCGGCGTTCGGCGGCCATGGCGTCGCCCAGACGGCTGCAGGCGCCGACGCGGTCGCCGCCGGCATCCTGGGCGATCCCTCGCGCTGTCGGCTGTTCGCCCCCTTCGGCACCGGCTGGGCCGGGGGCGCCGCCGGCCGTGCGGCAACGCAGCTTGCCTACTGGGGCCTGCAGATGCGTGACTGGTGGGACGAGAAGCGGCAGGCCCAGAACGCGGAGACGTTGCGGACATGACGATTGAACGGATCGGCGACTCACCGCGGCGTCGCGAGGACGCACGCTTCGTCACCGGCCAGGGCGCCTATCTCGACGACCTGAAGTTCGATCGGCTGGCCCATGCCGTCGTGCTTCGCTCACCTCATGCGCATGCGCTCGTCCGCTCGATCGACGCGGGTGCAGCCCGGACCTCGCCCGGCGTCCTCGCCGTGCTCACCGCCGCCGAGGCAATCGCCGACGGGCTGAAGCCGCTGCGCCCCTATGCCGAGGCGAACGTCCAGACCGGCGAGCCCTTCGCCTTCGCGCCCCAGCCGCTGCTGGCCACCGACAAGGTCCGCTTCGCGGGCGAGCCCGTGGCGCTGATCGTCGCCGAGACCCAGGCGCAGGCGCTCGATGCGGCGGAACTGGTCGTCGTCGACTACGAGCCCCTGCCCGCCGTGACGTCGGCCGAGGCCGCCCGCGCGCCGGGCGCCCCACAGCTCTCCGACGAGATTCCCGGCAACACCTGCCTCGACTGGCACACGGGAGACACCGCCGGCGCCGAAGCCGCGTTCGCGGCGGCGGCACATGTCGTGTCGCTCGACCTCGACAACCATCGCATCGTGATGAACCCGATGGAGCCGCGCGGCGGCGTCGGCACCTTCGATCCCGCCAGCAGCCGCTATACGCTCCACGTCTCCAGCCAGAACATCCACATCAACCGCAACCACGTCGCCCGCTCGCTCGGCGTCGAGCCGAAGGACGTGCGGTTCGTGGCGCACGACGTGGGCGGCGGCTTCGGCGCCAAGAACTTCGCCTATGTCGAGCACGCGCTGGTCCTGTGGGCCGCGCGCAGGGTGAGCCGGCCGGTCAAGTGGATCGCGAGCCGCAGCGAGGTGTTCCTGTCGGATCATGCGGCCCGCGACATGCGGGCCCGGGCGTCGCTGGCACTCGATGCCAACGGCAGGTTCCTCGCCTTGAGAATCGCGAGTCTCGCCAATCTCGGCGCCTACATGGCCGGTGCCGGCGGCGGCGTGCAGACCTTCCAGTACATCCACCTGCAGGGCTCGGTGTACCGAATTCCGTCGATCGCGCTGCATGTCGTGGCCGTCGTCACCAACACCGCGCCGATCGGCGTGACGCGCGGCCCGGGCTTCGCCGAGGCGATCAACATCGTCGAGCGGCTGATCGATGCGGCGGCGGAACGGACCGGTTTCGATCGCGCCGAGCTTCGGCGCTGGAACATGGTGCCGGCCGAGGCGATGCCGATGACCAATGCCTTCGGCTTCGAGGTCGACAGCGGCCGCTTCGCCGAATCGCTCGACCGGGCACTCGTTCGTGCCGACCGTGCAGGCTTCGAGGCGCGACGGAACGAGAGCGCGCAGCGCGGACGGCTGCGCGGCCTGGGCTTCGCCTACCACATCAAGGCGACCGGCGGCCCGCCCGACGAGAATGTCGACGTGCGCTTCGAAGCCGACGGCACGATCTCGCTGATCACCGGCACGCAGCATATCGGCCAGGGCCACGAGACGACCTTCCCGCAAATTCTGGCGCACCGGCTGGGCGTGCCCAATGCGCGCATCCGCCTCGTGCAGGGCGACACCGATGCGATCCCGTTCGGCGGCGGCCACGGCAGTTCGCGCGCGACCTACATGGGCGGCACGGCGCTCTGGCGGGCTTCGGACGAGATCGTCGCCAAGGGCACGGTGCTGGCGGCCGATGCCCTGGAAGCATCCGACGCCGACATCCGCTTCGAGGAGGGGCGGTTCGTGGTTTCCGGCACCGACCGCGCGATCGGCCTGCTCGAGGTGGCCGCACTCGGCCGCGAGAAGGGCAAGCCGCTCGACACCTTCCATGCCTGGAAGCGCGAGCACATGACCTTTCCCAATGGCGCGCATGTCGTCGAGGTCGAGATCGACCGCGACACCGGCAGGGTCGAGCTGGCCCGTTACACCGCGGTCGACGATTACGGCGTGCTGGTCAATCCGATGGTCGCCACCGGCCAGGCGCACGGCGCCATGGCCCAGGGCGCGGGCCAGGCGCTGCTGGAGCATGCGACCTACGATCCCGCGACGGGGCAGATGGTGGCCGGCTCGTTCATGGACTACGCCCTGCCGCGGGCCGACGATCTGCCGTCGTTCGACCTCGGCTTCAATCCCACCCGCTGCACGACCAATCCGCTGGGCGTGAAAGGCTGCGGCGAGGCCGGCGCCATCGCGGCCTTCCCCGCCATCGCCAACGCCATTCTTGACGCGCTGGCCCCGCTCGGCGTGAAAGGCTTCGACGGACCCGCGACGCCCGCGCGGATCTGGCGAGCCATCCAGGAGGTACGATGAGACGCGAAGCACCGGCGGCCGCCCGCAACCGGCAACCGATTCTCGAGGTCCTGCAGCCGCGCCTGCCGGCCACGGGGCTGGTACTGGAGATCGCCAGCGGCACCGGAGAGCATGTCGTGCACTATGCCGCCGCCCGACCGGAACTCACCTTCCAGCCGAGCGATCCCGATGCCGATGCCCGCGCCAGCGTCGACGACTGGGTGCGGACGCTCGGGTTGAAGAACGTGCTGCCTGCGCTGGAGATCGACGTCACCGCAACGGCATGGCCGGTCGAGCGGGCGGATGCCGTTCTCTGCTGCAACATGATCCACATCGCACCATGGGACGCCGCGATCGGGCTGGTCAACGGGGCCGCCCGCCTGTTGCCACGCGGCGGCCTGTTCTACCTCTATGGCCCGTATCGACGCGATGGCAGGCACACGGCGCCGAGCAATGAAGCGTTCGATGCCGATCTGAGGCGGCGCAATCCCGCATGGGGCGTGCGTGCCCTCGAGGCCGTCGTCGATCTGACACGGACACAGGGCTTTTCCGCGCCTGACATCGTGGAAATGCCGGCAAACAATCTCTCACTCCTGTTCAATCGGCTGTGATGACGCTGGGCGGTGGCAATCGCGCAGGGGATGCGCTAACGCTGGGGCCGGCCTCGCGGGGAGCATCGTCGGAAACATGTCGAATCGTAACGATGAAGCCGTCGTTGTCGCGCTCAGGAAACCGTTCCGCGCGCTGGCGCCCCTTTTCGCCGCAGTCGCGCTGACCGCGCTGGTTGCCGGCTGCAAGCAGGAGAACAAGTTCCAGCCCCCGCCGCCGGCCGAAGTCAGCGTCGGCGTACCCGTGAAGCAGGACGTGGCGCCGTTCGAGGTCCTCACCGGCAACACGGTGGCCTTTGCGACCGTCGATCTCGTCGCGCGCGTCGAGGGCTTCCTCGTCTCGCAGGACTATGTCGACGGCTCCTTGAAGAAGAAGGGCGACAAGCTCTTCGGCATCGAGCAGACGATGTACAAGGCCAAGGTCAAGGAGGCCGAAGCCCAGCTAGAGGGCGCCAAGGCCTCGCTGGTCCAGGCCGAGGCCGAGTTCACCCGCCAGGAGACCCTGCTCCGCCAGAACGTCTCGGCGCAGACCACCTACGACACCGCCAAGGCAAAGCGGGACAATGCACGGGCCAACGTCGAGAATGCCGAAGGCAACCTCACGATCGCCCAGACCAACCTCGGCTACACGACCGTCGCCGCCCCGTTCGACGGCATCGTCAGCAAGCATCTCGTCTCGGTCGGCGAACTGGTGGGTGCCACCACGGCCACCAAGCTCGCCACGATCGTCCAGCTCGATCCGATCTACGTCACCTTCAACATGAGCGAGCAGGACATCCTGGAGATCCGCCGGAACCTGAAGAACCGGAGGGTCGACGTCGAGGAGCTGAGCAAGGTGCCGGTCGAGATCGGCCTGATGAACGAGGAGGGCTTCCCTCACAAGGGCTTCCTCAACTACGTGTCGCCGGAACTCGACGCGACGACCGGGACGATCCTCGTCCGAGCCCTGTTCAACAATCCGGACCGCATCCTGATTCCCGGCTTTTTCGTACGGGTGAAGGTGCCGAAGGGGCTGGCCGCCACGGCCTCGCTGCTGGTGCCCAACCGCGTGATCGCGGAGGACCAGGCCGGCAAGTATCTGCTGACGGTCAACAAGGACAATGTCGTGGTCCAGACCCGGGTCACCACCGGCCAGCTCCTCGCCAACGGCCTGCGCGTGATCTCGACGGGCCTGAAACCGGACGACCAGGTCGTGCTCAACACCAACGGCGCCGCAATTCCCGGGGCCAAGGTGGTTCCCAAGGTGACGACGATCCAGGTTGCGACCGACGGCACTCCCGCCGCACCACCGGCCACGCCTCCCGCCGCGTCCCCAGCCGCGCCCCCAGCCGCGCCCAAGTGACCGGCCGGGGAGCGCCACCATGATTTCTGCCTTCTTCATCAACCGGCCGGTCCTGGCCAACGTCCTCGCCATCATCATCGTGCTGATCGGCGGCGTGGCGCTGGCCACCCTGCCGGTGGCGCAGTACCCCAACGTCGTGCCGCCCACGGTCCAAGTCACCACGACCTATCCGGGCGCCAGCGCCGCGGTCGTCGTCAACGATGTCGCCCTGCCCGTCGAGCTGCAGGTCAACGGCGTCGAGAAGATGATCTACATGCAGTCCTACAGCACGGACTCCGGCACCTACACGCTGACGGTGACCTTCGAGATCGGCACCGATCTCGATTTCGCGCAGGTGCTGGTGCAGAACCAGGTCAGTGCGGCCCTCGCCTCGCTTCCCATGCCGGTACAGGCGCAGGGCCTCGTGGTGCAGAAGAAGTCGACGTCGATCCTGCAGATCGTCTCGCTGACCTCGCCGGACGATCGGTACGACAGCCTCTACCTCAGCAACTACGCCACCATCAATCTCGTGAACGAGCTCGCGCGGCTGCCCGGCGTGGGCAACGTCAACGTGCTGGGCGTCGGACAGTATTCGATGCGCGTCTGGCTCGACCCGCAGAAGCTCTACACGTTCGGCCTCACCCCGTCGGACGTGAGCCGCGTCATCCAGCAGCAGAGCCAGGACGTCACGGCGGGCCAGGTCGGACAGCCGCCCGCGCCCAAGGGGCTGGATTTCCAGTACACGATCGACGTGATCGGCCGCCTCAGCACGCCCGAGGAGTTCGGCAACATCATCGTCAAGGCCGAGCAGGGCAATGGCGGCCGGATCGTGCGGGTGCGCGACGTCGCTCGCGTCGAACTGGGCGCCCAGACCTATTCCACGACGTCGCACATCAACGGCAAGCCCAACTCGGGACTCGCGATCTACCAGCTGCCCGACGCCAACGCGCTCGACGTCGCCAAGGCGGTCAAGGCCAAGATGGCGGAGCTGGCGAAGGACTTTCCGCCCGGCCTCGCCTACTCGGTGCCGTTCGACACCACCCGCTTCGTGACGGCCTCGATCCACGAGGTCTTCATGACCCTGATCGAGGCCGGCATCCTGGTGCTGATTGTGATCGTGATCTTCCTGCAGGACTGGCGCGCGATGCTGGTTCCGGCAACCACGATTCCGGTCACGATCATCGGCGCCTTCGCCGCGATGGCAGCCCTCGGCTTCACCATCAACACCACGACCATGTTCGGCATCGTGCTGGCCATCGGCATCGTCGTCGACGACGCGATCGTGATCGTCGAGGGCGTGGCGCACCACATCGAGCGCGGAATGACCCCGCACGACGCGTCGATCAAGGCCATGGACGAGTTGTTCGGGCCGGTCATCGGTATCACCCTGGTGCTGATGTCGGTGTTCCTGCCGGCCGCCTTCCTGCCTGGCCTGACCGGCCAGATGTTCGCCCAGTTCGCCCTCGTCATCGCCGCGACGGCCTTCATCAGCGCCATCAACGCCGCAACCCTGAAGCCCACCCAGTGCGCGATGTGGCTGCGTCCGGCGACTCCGCCGGAGAAGCGCAACGTCTTCTTCCGCGGCTTCAACAAGGTCTACAACAAGCTCGAGGATGGCTATGCCTGGGTGGTCGGCCACATGGTCCACCGTGCCGGCATCATGGTCGTCATCGCGCTCATCGCCGCCGGCATCGGCGGCTGGGGCGTCGCGCGCCTGCCGACGGCGTTCATCCCGAACGAGGATCAGGGCTACCTGATCATCGGCGTGCAGCTGCCCGACGGCGCCTCGCTCGAGCGTACCGGGGCCACGCTGCACAAGGCTGCCGAGATCGCGATGGCGGCGCCCGGCGTCGAGAACGTGGTCGCGCTGGGCGGCATGTCGGTGCTGGACAGCAACTCGGCCCTGGCGAATGCCGCCGTGTCCTACGTCATCCTGAAGGACTGGAACGTACGCCTGAAGCAGCCCGGCCAGGACCTGCGCTCGATCGTGCTCGGCCTCATGGAAAAGCTGAAGTCCCTCGAGGACGGCCGCGCTTTCGTGATCGTCCCGCCCGCCATCCAGGGCATCGGCAATGCCGGCGGCTTCCAGATGCAGATCGAGCAGAAGGACGGCAGCTTCGACTACACCAAGCTGCAGGCCATCACCGATACGATGATCCAGAACGCCAGCACGCAATCGGCACTGACCAATCTCGTCACCTCGTTCCGCGCCGGCGCACCCCATGTGCGGGTCGAGGTCGATCGGGTGAAGGCTGAATCACTGCGCGTACCGGTCGGCGACGTCTTCACGACGCTGTCGAGCTACATGGGTTCGTCTTTCGTCAACCGCTTCAACAAGTTCGGTCTCAGCCTGCAGGTCTATATCCAGGCGGACTCGCAGTACCGCACGCGGCCCGAGGATATCCTGAGGCTGCAGGTGAAGAACCTCGACGGCCAGATGGTGCCGATCGGCGCCATCGCCGAGCTCAAGCCGGCGCTCGGCCCGCCGCTGATCAGCCTCTACAATCTCTACCCCTCGGCGGCGATCGTCGGCTCACCCGCCGCCGGCTTCAGCTCGGGCGACGGCATCGACCTGATGGACCAGATCGCCAAGGCCATCCTGCCGCCCGGCACCGGCTACGAATGGACGGCGATGGCCTATCAGGAGAACATCGTCGGCAACCAGCTGATGTACGTCTTCGCACTGGCGATCCTGCTGGTCTATCTCTGCCTCGCCGGCCAGTACGAGAGCTGGATCGCGCCGCTCGGCGTCATCCTCGCGGTGCCGCTGGCGCTGATCGGCCCGGCGATCGCGCTGAGCGCCGTCGGCCTCGCCAACAACATCTACACCCAGATCGGCCTCATGCTGCTGATCGCGCTGGGGGCGAAGAACGCGATCCTGATCGTCGAGGTGGCGCGCGAGCGCCGCGCCGAAGGCATCGACATCGTCGAGTCGGCGATCGAGGCGGCCCGCACCCGCTTCCGCCCGATCCTGATGACCTCGTTCGCCTTCATCCTCGGCGTCGTGCCGCTGGTGACGGCGACCGGCGCCGGCGCCAATTCACGCATCTCGCTCGGCATGTGCGTGATGAGCGGCATGATCGCATCGACCTGCCTAGCCGTACTGTTCGTGCCCTCGTTCTTCACGGTCCTGCAGCGCTTCGAGGAACGTCGCAAGGCGAGGAAGGTCAAGCCGACACCCCCGCCGGCCGACGGCGTTGCCGCCGCCGGGGATTGAGAATCGCCTCGGGCGTCATCGACGGAGGGGCAACGCTCCGACCGCAGGCCGTCGCCGTGAGACGAGATCGCCGCGCAGGAGCCTGAGCGCCACACGCTCGATCTCGATCTCATGCGACGTGCGCAGGCCGATCCGGCGAAGCGCTGCCGCCAGCGGCAGGCGGCGGGCGGTCAGCCGGACCAGCGCGGCCGGCCACGCGGCGGGTATCGACGGCACCCTTCGATTGACGACGGCGCCGACGATGACCCCGAGGGAAGCGACCAGGGACAGCTGGCTGTCCAGGACGCTTTCGATGTCCCACTCGTCTTCGAGTTCCCGCAGCCGCCGGTCGATGCGCCGTCGATTGCCCACGCAGTATCGCAGCTGCGCACCGATCGCCGCCTCCACGCGGCGGTCGATCGCCCGAGGCGCGACCGGTGAACGGCTCATCATCGGCTGCACGTCAGCCCCGGAGATTCACCGTTGCCACC
This sequence comes from Reyranella sp., assembly GCA_046296475.1. Taxonomy (GTDB): domain Bacteria; phylum Pseudomonadota; class Alphaproteobacteria; order Reyranellales; family Reyranellaceae; genus Reyranella. The sequence goes on along the minus strand of JBKBLH010000013.1, from coordinate 36,477 downwards.
TTGTCCTTGTAGTCCTGCTTCGGATCGGCGCCGAGCAGCATCTTGATGCCGGCGACGATACTCGACGCATCGAGCCAGATCTCCGCCTTCTCGGGATCGAGCCGCAGCAGCGCGAGCTTGGGATCGGACTTGCCGCCTTCGTACCAGGCCGCGACGTAGCGGTTCCACAACCGGTCGATCGTCGCCGGATTGTTGTCGAGGGTGAGCCCGCCATGGACGGTCGCGAAAAGATCGTGGCCCTTCGAGGTGAAGGTCGCGATGGCGCGATTGCCTTCGCCGGCACCGAGCTTCTCGACAATGGCATTCTCGCGGCTGGTGAAGAACCAGATCGGCCCGCGGTGGCCGTCGAGCTGTGCGGTCATCGGGCGGGCGTGACCGTCCTCGACGCCGTCGAGGCCCAGCATCATCGTCATGTCGGACTTCAACGCCGACCAGAACTTGTCTTCGATTTCCTTCGGGGTGGGCATCCTGGGCTCCTGTCTGATGATCGGGCAGACCGGCCAACGCACACCCTCGACGATACGTTGCGGCGGCGTCCAACTTCTCTATAAAGCGCCCCCGACGCCGGTGCCCGTGCGATCTCCCCGCTCCACCAGAGCTCCTTGGGGCCCCGGCGGCGGGGCCGTGAATTTGGCCTCGAAACCGGTTTGTCGCCCTGGCAGCGGCGATGTCAGCAGGAGTTGACCACCGGTTCCGGAGGCGATGGCGTTGACGATGGCGAGACCCAGTCCCGCCCCGTCTGCGGTGGTGCGGCCGCGCTCGAACGGCTGCGGCAGCCGAGACAGCAGGTCGGGCGCAACGGGCGGCCCTTCGCTGGAAACGGTCAGTACGCCGTCCTCTGACAGAGCGATGGCCACCGGCCTGTCGGGAGGTCCGTGCTTGAGGCCGTTCTCGACAAGGTTTCGCAAAACGATTGCGAAGGAATCGGCATCGATTCCAGCAAGTACTGGTGTTTGGGGAACATCGCAGATGATGCGCTCCTCCACGCCCGGCTTTCGCACCATCTCGTCGACGACCATCTTCACGACGCTCGCGATGTCGGTCTTCTTGCCCTGCAGGCGGCCGCCTTCGGCCCTCGCCAGTTGCATCAGCTTCTCGGAAAGCCGCGAAAGGCGCTGCAACGCAATCTCGATATGCTGCGCCCGCTCCCGGGAAACAACATCCTTCGCTTCGGCGACGAGTCGTTGCGTTTGCGCCAGTGCAGCCGCAATGGGCGTGCGCAGTTCGTGCGCCGAATTGGCAGTGAAACTGCGTTCGGCTTCGAGGGCGCGACCCAGTCTGAGCAGAAGATGGTTGACGGCGTCCGCAATCGGACCGATCTCGGACGGCAGGCCGGCGGCTGGAATGGGCGTGAGGTCGCCGCTGCCGCGCGCCTCGATTCCGGTCCGCAGGTTCCGGATTGGCGCCATCGAGACGCGAACGACGGCCCAGACGAGGAGAAGGCTGGCGGGAATCAGCAGGACCAGCGGCCAGGCGAGGCCCAGCAAAGCCTCGTTTGCGACCTCGCGCCGATGCGCGAGCGGTTCGGCCACGGCGATCGTGATCGTACCCTGCAACGCGGCGTCGAAATAGACCCTGTGCGTCGGCGTATCGACGAACCCCATCTTTGAAAAGGGCGGGAACACCGCATCGTCGGCGCGATGCGAGCGCAACAGCATGTCCCCGCGTTCATCACGCACCGCGTAGGTGAAATATTCGTCGTGTTCCCTCAGCGTGACGATACGCTGGGACTTGTCGCCCGCTTCTCGGTTCAGGACATCGAGCACGGCAAGCGGGAGAAGACGCTGGGCCGTCTCCTCGAGGGCGCTGTCGAAGACCTCGTCCATCTCGTGGCGAATTTTCTGTGCAGTCGCCACCGTGGCGATGCCCCACAAGAACGCAACGCCAAGTCCCAGCCACAGGGAAATACGCCATTGCAGGCTGCGCGCACCCATCACGCGGCACGTCCCAACCGGTAGCCGACGCCGCGTACGGTTTCCACGATGCCATGCCCGAGCTTCTTGCGCAGGCGACTGATATGCACCTCGGTCGTGTTGCTCTCCACCTCCGTCCCAAAGGAGTACAGCCTCTCCTCCAGTTGCGCCTTGGACAGGATCTGGCCGGGGCGCTGCACGAAAGCCTCGAACAGCGCCCATTCGCGAGCCGTCAGGTCGATGGTCCGTCCTGCCCGGAGGATCGACCGCGCGGCAAGATCGATCTCGAGACTCCCGATGCGTACGAGAGGATTCGGGTTTCCGGTATAGCGCCGCACCACGGCATTCAGCCGCGCCGAAAGCTCGGAAAGGTCGAAGGGTTTGACCAGGTAGTCGTCGGCCCCGGCATTGAGCCCCTCTATGCGGTCGGACAGTTGATCCATCGCCGTCAGGACGATGACTGGCGTGACATCCCCCCGGGCGCGGAGGTCGCGGAGCAGGCCAATACCCCGGCCATCGGGCAGCATCAGGTCGAGCAGAAGAAGATCGTAGGCAGCGCTCCGGATATGGTCCCGCGCCGCATCGAGCCGCGTGACCCAATCAACGGAGTGGCCGTCGGCGGCGATCTGATCGCGCACGGCCGCGCCAAGAATCGTGTCATCCTCGATCAGCAGAACCCGCATGGTGCATTCCGGTCAGTTGCTCGATCCGCCCGCCGGATCTCGGATGGACTATAGGCAGCGGGCTGACATTGACCTGAAGCAAATCAGGACGCCCCTTCAGCTTGTCGTCAGGAAGCCGGCTCAAGAGAAAATCCAGAAGCCATTGGCGGGAGTACGCAACGTGAAACGGACGGTATTGATCGCCTTCATTATTTCGAGCGCGCTGGCATCCCCCGCGGCAATGGCCGGGCAGGACGACTGCAAGGTCCCCATGGCCCAGTGGCAGCCGCGCGAAGCCGTCGAGCAGATGGCGAAGGCCCGGGGTTGGACGGTGCGGCGACTCAAAGTCGATGACGGCTGCTATCAGATCAGGGGAGTTGACGCAGACGGACGCGAAATCGCGGTGAAGGTCGATCCAGGCTCGCTCGCCATCGTCCGGATGAAGCACAGGAACGGGCGTGGCGATGGCGACGACGGACGACACGGCGGCGTCCCGACACAGCCCTTCCCGGGCTCCCCGGCATCTCCCACCAACGAGCCGCTCGAGGGAACGACGCCTCCCAAGGCGGAGATTCAGTAGCCGACGCCTCGTGAGAGCCCCGATCGTTCCGCAATCTCCAACCTGACGGTGACCTGAAGCAGAGTCCCGTCGCGCTTCAGCGTTGCGTCAGTCTTTGCCTCCACTGTGGGCTCGCTCAAAACGATCCGCAGGAGATGAGACGATGCGAATCAAGACGCTACTTGCCGGCCTTGCCCTGACAACCGCCCTGACCGTCCCGGGACTGGCGATGGCGCGCCCCGTCACCCTGACCACGACGCTCAAGAACTACGGCGGCAACGGTGCCTATCTCGCGCTCTACGTGACCGACGCGTCGGGTGCCTACAAGGGCACGCTGTGGGTGGCCGGCACCAAGTCGAAGTACTACAGCCACCTGAGCGGCTGGGAGCGCGCATCCCGCGGCAACGTCGCCGGGATCAACGGCATCACCGGCGCGAGCGTGGGTGCCGGCCGGACGCTCAAGGTCACCGTCGATCTGGCCGATGCGCTGCTCGATGCCGGCTACAAGCTGCACATCGACGTGGCGGCCGAGGACATGCGCGACAGCCCGTCCGAGATTGTCGTTCCGCTGACCGCCGGAGGGGCAGGCCGTCCCGTGGCGGGCCGCAGCTACATCCAGACCTTCACCTACGGCCTGTAGGCCCAGGCAGCTCGGGAGGCATGTCGTGCTGCGCTGGCTTCACAAGGTTCTCGCCCTTTCCTCCGTCATTCCGCTGATGGCGGTCGTCATCAGCGGCACAGTGCTGTCGGCACTGCCCGCCCTGGACCGCGCCGGGGCGATCTCGGTTCCCGCGGACGGCATCAGTGTTGCTGAACTCGCCGGGCGGATCGTCGCCACCTATCCCGGCGTGGAGGAGATCAAGCGGCTGCCTTCGGGCAAGGTCGTCGCGTTCTACGCCGGGACCGACGGACCGGCGGCAATCGTCGTCGATCCTTCCAGTGGCGAGGCGGTTTCGAGCTACGCCCCTTCGGCATTCGAGCGCTGGATGACCAATTTCCACCGCTCCTTCTTTCTTGGTGACGTCGGGCGCCTGGCCGCCGGCGCGGCGGCTCTGGCGTTGCTCGTCCTCACGCTATCCGGCGCGCAGATGACGGCCCGTCGCATGGGCGGATGGGGTCACCTTCTCGATCGATCGCGCGGGCCGGCCATGGAGCGACTGCATGCCGACCTCGGCCGGTTGGCAACACTCGGACTCATCGTGTCGACGTTCACCGCGCTCTTCCTGTCGCTGACGACCTTCGGACTGATCCCGGACGGCCAATCGCAGGCGCCCGCCTTCCCGACGATGACCCAGGGCGGCGGTCCCCCTCTACCAGTCGATCGGATCGAGGCGCTGCGCGGTATCGATCTCGGCCGGCTTCGCAAGCTGTCGTTTCCCAGCCGAGCCGATCCGACCGACATCCTCCGACTGACGACCGCCGACGGCGAGGGCTACGTCGACCCGGTGAGCGGAGCGTTGCTGGCCAGGCAGGATCACACGGTTGGCCGCCAGATCTACGAATTCATCTACAAGATGCATACCGGCCGGGGATTGTGGTGGGTCGGCGTGCTGCTCGGGCTGAGTGCCCTCGTCGTTCCGATCCTAGGCATCAGCGGCACGGCGCTGTGGTGGAGGAAGCGCCGCGCGCAGGCGCCGGTCGCCGCCAACACCCCCGCCAGCACTGCCGATTCGGTGATCCTGGTCGGGAGCGAGGGAGGCAGCACCTGGGGTTTCGCCCGGACGCTTCATGTTGCCCTGACGGCGAACGGCCACAAGGTCCACACCATCGCGATGGATTGCATCGCGCCTTCCTATCCGGCCGCGCAGCGCATGTTCCTGCTGACGGCAACCCATGGCGACGGTACGGCGCCGGCGAGTGCAGGTGCATTTCTCGAATGCCTCCGCGAGATCGGGATGCCGCCGTCCTTTCCGTTCGCCGTCCTGGGATTTGGCGACCGTCAATTCCCGCGGTTCTGCCAGTTCGCACGCGATGTCGATGCTGCGTTGACCCAAAGAGGCTGGACGTCGTTGCTCCCCCTGAAGACGATCGACGGTCAGTCCCCGCAGGAATTCGCGCGCTGGGGCGAGGCACTGTCGACCGTCATGGGCGAGGATCTGGTGCTGGCGCATGCGCCGGAGCGACCGCGCACCCATGCGCTGACGCTCATCGACCGGATCGACTACGGCACGGAGGTGCAGGCGCCCACCTGCGTCCTGCGCTTCGCCTTGCCCGCGCGAAGCCTGCTCGCGCGTCTCGCGGGTCGTGGCTGGCCGCACTTCTCTGCCGGCGACCTGCTGGCCGTTGTGCCGCGGGGCAAGACCGTGCCGCGCTCCTATTCGCTGGCCAGCTCGACCCGCGATGGCTTCGTCGAAATCTGCGTGCGCAAGCATCCCGGCGGCCTCTGCTCGGGCCTGCTCCACGGCCTGCAGCCGGGCGACCGGATCGAGGCCTTCGTGAAGCCCAACCCGCGTTTCCGTCCGAAACCGGGGCGCATGCCCGTGATCCTCATCGGCGCCGGCACCGGCATCGGTCCCTTGGCGGGATTCATTCGCACCAATGGGCGACGACGGGCGACCCACCTCTATTTCGGCGCACGCAATCCGGAATCTGACTTCCTCTATCGGCGCGAGATCCAGGGATGGCTGGACGACAGGCGGCTGACCAGCCTGTCGACCGTTTTCTCGCGCGTGAAGGGCGGCGGCTACGTGCAGGATCGCCTCCGTGCCGACGCCGATCGCCTGCGCGCGCTCATCGGAGCAGGCGCCCAGGTCCTCGTATGCGGCGGACGCGAGATGGCGGCCGGCGTGAAGGAAGCGCTGGGCGAGCTGCTCGTTCCCACAGGCCTGACGCCCGACCTTCTCAAGCACGAAGGGAGATATCTCGAAGATGTCTACTAGTCTCCGACGCCACGCATTGAGCGGCGCGGCCATGAAAACGCGGTGGTCCGCGCTCCTTCTTGCCCCACCCGAGGTCGACATCGTTGCACTGGAGAAAGCCCTTGCGCGTGTCGTCGGCCGCGTCGACCACCAGATGTCCACCTGGAAGCCGGACAGCGACCTGATGCGCCTGAATGCCGCCTCTCCCGATACCTGGGTGTCGTTGCCCCGGGAACTCACGCAGGTCCTCGCCAAAGGGCTCGAGATCGGACGATTGTCCGGAGGCGCATTCGACATTGGTGTAGGGCGGCTGGTCAATGCCTGGGGATTCGGAGCCGCCGGTTCGGTCCCCGACATGGAAGCGATCCGGGCAGCTCTCCGTGAAAGGTCGCCGCCGACCCATACGGTCTTGGAGCTGGATGCCCCGCGAGCACGGGCGCGCAAGCATGCAAGATTCGACCTCGACCTGTCTGGTATCGCGAAGGGATTTGCGGTCGATGAGATGATGCGCACCGTGAAGGCGTTCGGCATCTGCGATGGGCTGGTCGGACTGGATGGTGAACTCGCAGCAAGCGGCACGAGGCCCGACGGAAAGCCGTGGCGCGTCGCCGTGGAGAAGCCGGACTACGAACTTCGCAGTCCGCTGGGCGTCATCGATTTGCAGGACGGAGCCGTCGCCACGTCGGGGGACTACCGCCACTGGGTCGAGATTGGCGGTACGCGGCTTTCGCACACGATGGACCTCTCGCGCGGCGGCCCGATCGACAATCGCATCGCGTCGGCTTCCGTCGTTGCATCGAGCTGCATGGAAGCCGACGCATGGTCGACCGCGCTCATGGTTCTCGGGCCGACAGAAGCCAAGGCACTTGCCGGGAAATACGGCTTCGATGCCTTGATCGTAGAGCGAAGCGACGCTGCGCTCCGTCAAATCGGAATCGGCACGACCTTCGAGCCCATCCCGCCCGAAGCTCCGCTCTCCGGACGTCTTCTCGATGCAGTGTCGCCTCTATGGCGCTAGGCGGCGCTCCGACCCGCCAGCATCTCGGCCAGCGCCTCGACGAGCTCCTCCGATCGGAACGGCTTGTCGAAGAACGGCCGGTCGCCATGGCGCAGCGGCATCAGGGCGGTCGACCGGCCGCTGGCGAAGACATATGGAATCCTCAGCGCCTGCAGCGTGTCGGCGACCGGAAAGACCAGCTCGTCCTTGTGGAGGCGGATGTCGAGGATGGCTGCGTCGATCGCGTGATCGGCGATCAGCGTGAAGGCGCTCCCGACGCTGTTGGCAGGGCCGACGGGCGTGGCGCCGGCGGCGAACAGAGCCGCCCTGAGATCCAGTCCGATGGCCGGATCGTTTTCGACGATGAGGATGGTGCGGCCGTCGAGAAGGGGCAAGGAATCGGGCTCCAGTCGCTGCAATGGTAACGGTCGATCATGATGCGGGTTTCACGTGGCCGCGCAACCTCTACGCACGAAAGCCCGTTGTCGCTGGCCTTGACACGAAGGAGATTCCGATGGGCCGCTCTATTCTTCTCTGGATGCTCGGCATCCCCATTCCGATCATCATCCTGCTCGCCATCTTCTTGTGACGAGATGGTGACGGCCGCACTGGTGCGCGCCGGGCGTCAGTCCTGCAAAACGTAGATGCCGGGCGCGTCGCATAGCGGTGCCAGTCCGGCCGAGGGCCGGCCCATCGGCGGCGGCTCATCGCCGCCCGCCGACCTCGACCTGAGCCACGTACCGAGCGCGGGCCACCACGAGCCATCCTCGCGCGGCGCCATCGCGGTCCATGTTTCGGGATCGACATAACGATCCTGGGAGTCCGTGGTCATCACCTGATAGTGGCGCCCGTCGCGGCCGGGGTCCGACACGATGCCGGCATTGTGGCCGCCATTCGTCAGCACGTAGGTGACCTCGGTATCGACCAGCAGGTGGATCTTGTAGGTCGATCGCCACGGTGCCACGTGATCCCAGGCGGTTCCGACAGCGAAGATCGGGACTCTGATGTCGGTCAGCGCGATGGGGCGGCCGTCCACCAGGTGACGACCTTCCGCGAGGTCGTTGCCCAGGAAGAGCCCGCGCAGATATTGCGAATGCATCCTGTACGGCAGACGCGTGGAATCAGCATTCCAGGCCGCCAGATCGCTCATCGGTTCGCGGATACCCATGAGGTAGCGATTCAGGACCACGGACCATATGAGGTCGTTGGAGCGCAGCAGCTGGAAGGCACCCGCCATCTGCTTCGCATCGAGAAAGCCCTGCTCCCACATCATGTCCTCGAGGAAGGCGATCTGGCTGTCGTCGATGAACAGCATGAGTTCGCCGGCCTCGCTGAAGTCGGTCTGGGCCGCCAGCAGGACCAGCGTCTTCAGTCGCGAGTCGCCGTCGCGCGCCATGGCCGCCGCGGCAATCGCCAGCAGCGTGCCCCCGAGGCAGTATCCCAGGGCATGCACCTGGCGTCCCGGAACGATTCCGGCGACTGCATCGAGCGCGGCCATGACGCCCAGGCGGCGATAGTCGTCGAGGCCCAGGTCGCGATCCTCGGCGGACGGGTTCTTCCAGGAGATCATGAACACCGTGAAGCCCTGCGCGGTCAGGTATCTCACCAGCGAGTTCTGGGCCGAGAGATCGAGTATGTAGTACTTCATGATCCAGGCCGGCACGATCAGCACCGGCTCGGCATGCACCTGCGGAGTCGCGGGCTCGTATTGCAGCAACTCGATGAGCCGGTTGCGGAAGACGACTTTTCCGGGAGTCGCCGCGACGTTGCGCCCAACCTCGAAGGCTTCGGCGCCCACCGGCTTCTTGCCGCTGACGACTCGCTGCCAGTCCTCGAACAGGTGTTGCAGTCCCGCCAGGAAATTCTGCCCGCCGGTCTCGAAAGCGCGCTGCTGAAGCTCGGGGTTCGTCGGCAGGAAATTCGACGGGGCGAAGACGTCGAGCATCTGCCGGCACGCGAACCGCACGATGTCCTCATGATGACGCGTCACGCCGCGAACGCCGGACGTCGCATTGTGCCACCACTGCTGCTGCAGCAGGAAGCCCTGGTAGAAGAGGTTGAACGGCGGATGCTGCCAGGCCTCACCGGCAAAGCGCTGGTCCTGGGGGAGCGGCTCGATCGCCAGCGGAGTCCCGCCGGGACGCTGCATCTGGCGCGAGGCGAAGTCGGCGAAGCGCATCGACTTTCGCGCCATCTTGTCGATCAGTTGCAGTCGCTTGCCGGGTGCCGCCATCAGATGCGCCAGCCAGTCTAGATAGGCCGCCGAAACCGCCGCCGGCGAAAGGCCCATGGTGAACCGCGCCATCGCCGCATGAAGCCCGCGATCGATGATGTCCGACAGCGCCGTGACGACGTAGGAATCGCGCTCGGCTGGCGAGGCTGCGACAGATGCACTTTCGTCCCGCGCCATTCCGCTTCCCCTTTGCCCTGCAGGACACACTCTAGCGACCGGCGGCACGGTAAAATTTGAGGCAGATCAAAATCGGACATACATGTGCGTGCGAGTTTGATTGAGAGGCAATAAAGGAGCACACCATCCGCATCCTGTTGATCGAGGACGATGCCGACCTCGCAAGTCGACTGCACAAGGGCCTGACCGACGCGGGTTTCGCCGTCGATCGAGCGAACGACGGCGAAACAGGTTGGTACATGGGCGACACTCAGGACTTCGACGCCGTGGTGCTCGATGTCGGGCTGCCCCGCCTGAGCGGCATCGACGTCCTCAAGCGCTGGCGCGCGGCGCGGCGCGACCTGCCTGTCCTTCTGCTGACGGCGCGTAGCGGTTGGGCAGAGCGCGTTGCCGGCTTGAACGCTGGTGCCGACGACTACCTCGAAAAGCCCTTCCACATGGAAGAAGTCGTCGCCCGGCTGCGCGCGCTGGCTCGCCGATCCGCCGGAACCGCGAGTCCGGTGCTGCGTCATGGCGACGTGGAACTCGACACGACGACCGGACGTGTGACTTGTGCAGGCCGCCCGATCGATCTGACCGCCCAGGAACTCAAGGTCCTGAGCTATCTGATGCACCGGCCCACGCACATCGTCTCGCAGAGTGAGCTGATCGACCACGTGTATTCCTTCGACGCTCCGCGCCAGTCCAACACCGTGGAAGTCTACGTCGCCCGCCTGCGACGGAAGCTCGGCCACGACACGATCCGCACCGTGCGCGGCCTTGGCTATCGCCTGGGGGATGTGGGCAGTGCCGCGGAATAGCTTCCGCACTCGCCTCATCGTTGGCGCGGTACTGTGGATCTCGGTCGGCCTGCTTCTGAGCGGCCTCGTCCTGTCCCGGCTTTTCGAAGAGCTGGTCGTGCGCCAGGTCGACCATGACCTCACTGACCACGCGGAGGAGCTGCGCGGCCTGCTGGAACGCAGTCCTGACGGTGCTCTCGCCGTGCCGAGACCGTTGAGCGACCCTCGCTTTGCCGTTCCCGGCTCGGGGCTCTACTGGCAGGTCGAGGGGGCCAAAGGTCAGGTCTTGCGCTCTCCTTCCCTGCAGGACGTTTCGCTGCCTTTCGACGCCTCCCACCTGGATCGGCCGCAGAAGTTGGCGACGAGTCTCGGAGCGCTGCGCCTCTACCAGCAGCTCGTGCGCACGAGAAATGGGGAACCGCCTCTGCGGCTATCGATCGCCGTCGCCGAAAGCACGCTTGACGCGGAGCTCTCTCATTTCGACATGACACTGGCCGCCTCCCTGGGCGTCATCGCACTCGGACTTTTCGGAGCGGCCATCCTCCAGGTGACGATGGGTCTGCGGCCGCTCGTCCGGCTACGGCGAGCCCTTACCGAGGTCCGGAGCGGTCGCCTCGAGCGCCTGCCCGACGACCTGCCCCAGGAGGTCGCGCCCCTGGTCCAGGACCTGAACGCAATGATCGGCAGCAACGGCGAGATGCTGCAGCGAGCGAGGACCCAGGCGGGGGTTCTGGCACATTCGCTGAAGACCCCGCTGGCCGTCCTGATCGACGAGGCGCAACAGCTGGAGGCGACCGGACAGCGTGATTCGGCCAGGGTCGTCCAGGAACAGTGCCTGAAGATGCAGCGTCAGATCGACTACGAGATGGCCCGGGCACGCGCAGCGGCACGCGGCACTTTGGGCGTCGCCAGCGACGTCAAAGAGACCTTGGCGGGCGTGCTTTCTGCCCTTGCCCAGCTCAATCGCCGGCGCGGCATCGAGTTTCGCCTCGACGCTCCGGAGGACCTCGTGGTCGCATGCGATCCGCAGGACTTCAGCGAGATCGTCGGCAACCTGGCCGACAACGCTGCCAAGTGGGCACGCTCGATCGTGCGGGTCTCCGCCGGCCGGACCGGCGGGTTGGTGACACTGACCATCGAGGACGACGGGCCGGGCATACCCGAGAGCGCCCGCGAGACCGTCTTCGCACTCGGCGCTCGCCTCGACGAATCGGTGGCTGGCTTCGGCCTTGGCCTGGCCGTCACGCGCGAACTCGTGATGCATTATGGTGGTCGCGTCTGGCTGGAAAGCCCTACGACCGGCGGAACACGCGCCTGTGTCGAGCTACCCGCCAGCCCCACCTGACTCGCTACACGATGAGAAAGTCGGTCGCGCTCAGTCCGGCCACGCCGCTCAGCGTCGCAACGGCCACAGCATCCGCCCCGCTGCCACCGGTTGCGTCCCAATAGAGCGTGCCCAGCCCCTTCCCTGCGTCGTCGAAGATGAAGTAGCCATCCGCACCGCCCATGGCGGCAGCAGAACTGGCGGCATTCACCACCATGGCCGCTTCGCCGGCCACCAGCCCGCCACCGAACCCGGAAGCCGAAAACGCCAGCAAGTCGGTGCCGACGAGGAAATCCCTGATCGAGTCTCCCCTGTCGGCGAGCGAGGCGAAGACGAAGGTATCGCTGCCCGTCCCGCCGGTGAGTATGTCCGCTCCGGCGCCGCCGACCAGCCGATCGTCGCCCGCGCCGCCGCTCATCGTGTCCCGGCCGGCACCGCCGCTCAACGTATTGGCCGCCGAATTGCCGACCAGAGTGTTGCCTAGGTCGTTGCCCGTGCCGTCGATGGTGTCGCTGCCGGTGAGCGTGAGCTTCTCGATGAACCTGACGCCGTTGCTCGCGGACAGGTCGAAAGACACCGTGCTGAACACCTGATCGACACCTCCGGCATCGCTCGTATCTGACGGGTCGATCGTCAGTGTCTCGAATACCTGGTCTCCGAGATTGTCGACAAAGTAGGTGTCGTTGCCCGCGCCGCCTTGAAGCGTATCCGCCTCGACCCCACCATCGAGCCTGTCAGCGCCAGCGCCACCGATCAGGGTGTCCATGCCGGCGCCGCCGAAGAGCGAGACGCCGAGATCGTTGGCTTGAAGTGTGAGGCCCACCGGACCGCTGACATGCAACGTCTCGACAGACTGGGCATCGGTCAGAGCGTAGTCGACCGAGGTCCAGATCGTGTCCCTGCCCTGACCTGCCACCTCGACCACCTGATCGCCGATGTTGTCGACATGGTAGGCGTCGTTCCCCGCGCCCCCGATCATCGTGTCCGCTCCGGCCCTGCCGTCCAGGACGTTGTTGCCCGCATTGCCGACCAGCGTGTTGTCGAGGGCGTTGCCCCGGCCGATCAGGTTTGCTGTGCCGGACAGGCCCAGATTCTCCACGAAACGCAGGCCCGCATAGGCGTCGAGATCGTACGAAATGCTGCTGTAGACCCAGTCGACGCCCCCCGCGTCGGCGGCGTCCGGGGCCGTGCTCGCCGTCTCGTACACCCTGTCACCTGTCGCGTTGACGAAGTAGGTGTCGTCGCCCGCTCCGCCGAACATCTTGTCGATGTTGGCCCCGCCATCGAGCCTGTCGCTGCCGGCCCCGCCGTACAGCGTGTCCTTGCCGGCAGCCCCCCACAGGGCATTGTCGCCATCGCTGCCCTTCAGGGTGTCGTTGCCCACGCCACCGACCGCGTCCTCGATATGTGTCGTCGTCACCGCAGTCATGCCGGCGGTGATCGCCGACACGATGTTGCTGCTGTTGCTCGTGAGCGAAACGACCGTGCCGCGGCCGAGAGCGCCGACGAGCCCCTGGTAGGTCGCCTCGTAGCCATTGGCGATGGCGAAGATCGGAATGATGTTGGCCGCCTCGATCGCCGCCCTGACCTGCTGCACGAGCGGATAATCCTCGAGCGCACCGTTGCCCGGGGTCTGGTTGTCGCCGTTGTTGGGCGTCGTGATGCCGGCCGCCGTGCCGTCGCCTGCCTGGTGATAGGGCGCATCGGTGAACAGCACGACGAAGCGCGCGGTATCCGGCCGGAATCCAGTTTCCACCGCGTGCAATGCAACCTGCATGAGGCATTCAATCTGGGATTCCGGCTCATCGGCGCCGTAACGGATCGTCAGGCCGTTGTATGTGGAAGCGAGCGCCGCCGCATTGCCCGTCAGGCCGAGTTCAAGATTGTAAACCCACTCGCCGGCTGCACCGAAGGGCGATACCGGCTTGTCGACGAAAGAAGTCACGCCGAAGAGGCTGTCCGACTGCACGGCCTGCAGGGCTGAAACGATTTGCGGCACGAGCCCGCGTACGGTGGCGATGTCGTCGCCGAACGAGCCACTCAGGTCCTGCAGGAACTGCACGTCGAGCGGTGCGGCGCTGGAGCCGCCACCCTTGAAGTGGCAGATCTCGCCCTCGATGACGCTGTCGCTCGTGCCACTGAGGTCGATGTAACTGTTGCCCGTCGCGTCGCCGGCATCGAGCGTATCGTGTCCCAGGAAGTCCTCGATCTCGACCGAGCCGCCGGCGACCTTGTAAATGTCATCTCCGGCGCCGCCCGACAGGGTGTCGTGGCCGGCTCTCGAGATCAGCGTGTCGTCGCCATCGCCGCCAAGCTCGAGATCGTCGCCGCCAGCGCCGTCCAGCTCATCGTCGCCGCTTCCGCCGGACAGGCGATTGCTGCCATCGTTGCCAACCGCCGAGTGCGCCGCGCCGATCAATCGAATGTTTTCGACGTTGGCCGGGATGCCCGCAAGATCCACACTGCTCACGACCGTGTCGATGCCGCCATCCAGCTCCTCGACGACGACGTCGCCGATGTTGTCGACGTAGTAGGTGTCGTTGCCGGCACCGCCGATCAGCGTCTGTGCACCCGCACCGGCGGTCAGCACATTGTCCAGTGCATTGCCGGTGCCGACGGACCCCTCACCTGAGATCTCCAGGTTCTCGACGTTGTCCGCCAGTGTCACGCTGAAGGTTGCGACTTCCGTGTCGATGCCGCCGCCTGACGCTTCGGTCACGATGTCGAGGACGGAGCGGATGATGTAGCGATCGTCTCCGCCTCCACCAATCAGCGTGTCGCCACCGCCACCGCCGTCCAGAGTGTCGTTGCCGTTGCCGCCCGTCAGGGTGTTGCTGCTGGCATTGCCCGTACCGGCATGAGCGCTGCCCGCCAGGACGAGGTTCTCGATCTCGCCCGGAGAAAGCGTGTAGTCGAACGATGCAACGACAGTGTCCGTCCCACCGCCACTCAACTCGACGATCGTGTCGAGCACGTTGTCGACATGATATGTGTCGTTGCCGGATCCGCCCGCCATCGTGTCGGCCCCGGCCTTGCCGTCCAGCACGTCGTCGCCGATTGTGCCTGTCAACACGTTGTCGAGGGCATTGCCCGTGGCCTTGCGGGCTAGACCGGTCAAGGTCAGATTTTCCACCTGGCCGCCAAGCGTGAAGTCGACGGAGGCGATGACCGTGTCGGTGCCGCCCGCCGCCGCCTCGACGATCGTATCCGCGGCATTGTCGACGAAATAGGTGTCGTCGCCGAGACCGCCGCTCATAGAGTCGGCGCCACCGGCCCCATCGAGGATGTCGTTGTCGACGGTGCCGAATAAGGCATTGTTCTTCGCATTGCCCGTGCCATGTCGCGCGTCGCCCTCGAGGAACAGCGCTTCGACTTCGGCGGCCAGCGTATAGTCGATGCTGGCATAGACAGTGTCATACCCGCCGCCGGGCAGCTCGCTGACGACATCGCCTTCATTGTCGACCATATAGGCGTCGTCGCCCAGGCCGCCGGCCATCCGATCGGCGCCGCCGGCGCCATCGATGGCGTCGGCGCCGTTGCTGCCCGTGATCTGGTTGTCGAGTTCGTTGCCGGTCCCGGCGCCGGCCTGGGTGAGAACCAGGTTCTCTACCTCCGCGCCGAGCGTGTAGTCGCTGGCAGCATAGACGGTATCGATGCCGCCGCCCGGCAGCTCGATCACCGTATCGAGCGGCGTGTCCACGACGTAGCTGTCGTTGCCGTCGCCACCGGTCATCACGTCAATGCCGGCACCACCGTCGAGCCAATCGTTGCCGGTGTCTCCGAACAACGCGTCGTCACCGTCATTGCCCTCGATCGTGTCGTCGCCTGCGCCGCCGCTGATCGTATCGTTGCCGTCCAGGCCCAGGATGCTGTCGGCGCCCGCACCGACGAGATACTGGCCACCGTATCCGACATCGATCACATCGTCGCCGTTGGTGCCATAGATGTTTGTGTCCGGCTGCCAGCTCGGATCGGAAAACAGGACGTAGGCGCTTTCACCGCTGCCGGGAGCGCCGATCATCAGGTCCGGGGTTCCGTCGCCGTCGACGTCGGACGTGATCGCCACGGTGGCGCCCGCCAGACTGCCGGCATTGCCGACCACCTTGGCTCCGCCGATTCCCTGCGCCACCAGGGCCAGATCCACGGTGCCGGCGCCGCCGCCCCAGACGACATAGACCGCGCCGCCCTGGAAACCGCCTTCGCCGTTGTCGGGCGTGCCGATCACGAGGTCGCCGATGCCATCGCGATTGAGATCGGCGCCGCCGGCAACCGACATCCGCGCCAGGTCGCCACCCGATTCGGCAATGATCCTGAAGCCGCCGATGCCATTCGCGACGTCCGCAAGGTCGACCTGGGCGGTTCCGCTCTTGCCGAACACCACATAGGCGCTGTCCGAGCCCGGTGCACCGACGAGAATGTCGGCCTTGCCGTCGCCGTTGACGTCGCCCAACCCGCTCAACGCGGATCCCGCCTGATCGCCGGCCATGCCGTTGATGCGGAACCCGCCGGCTCCGCCGGCAACCGTTCCCAGCAGCACCTTGCTCGTCGTGCTCTTGCCGAACACCACGTAGACCGCACCCGACTGGGCGCCGCCCGCATTGCTGTCGGGTGCACCGACCAGGATCTCCGCCTTGCCGTCGCCGTTGAGATCGCCCACGGTCCCGACGACGCGTCCAGCTCCATCGCCGGCGGCTTCGCCGACGATCTTGTAGCCGCCCGTACCGGTGGCGACGTTGGTCAGGCGAACGATCGTGCCCGTGGCCTTGCCCCACACCACGTAGGCCGCACCGGCGTCTGCACCCCCCGCATCGTTGCCGGGCGAACCGACGACGATCTCCGCCTTGCCGTCGCCGTTCAGGTCGGTGACCGAGGCGAGCGCAGTGCCGGCGGCGTCGCCGGCGGCCTCGCCCTTGATCGCGAATCCGCCGCCGCCGGCCGAGAACGGATCGCCGAGATCGACTCCGCCCGGGGACGCCATGCCCCACACGACGAAGGCGGCGCCCGCATCCACTGCCGCACCGTTCTCCATGCCCGGCGCACCGACGAGGATTTCGCCGCGCCCGTCCCCGTTGAGGTCGCCGATCGAGCCGACGGCGGCGCCGGCCTGATCGCCTGCGTTGACACCGTCGATAATGATGTTGGTCAGCGAATCGGCGACCGTGACCGTCGCGCCCGGAGACGGCGTGCCGAGATGTACGAGCACGCGCCCCGCATCGACCGCCTTGTCGTCGTCGCCTGGCGCTCCGAAGATGAAATCCGGAAACCCGTCGCCGTCGAGATCGCCAACACTTCCCAGCCACGTCGTGCCGGGCGCCGTCGAGACCGCAAGGCTGAAATCCCCGCTGGCGTTGGGGAGAAAGCGCAGAGCCTTGCCCATGGACAGGGCGGTGCCCAGGTAGATCTTGGTTTGCGGAACGGGCATCGGAGTCTCCAGTCCAGGGTAGACTGCCGGCTACGCCCCCAACCTGAACGTCACCTGAACGCCTTCGATGCCCCGCGGACACGTTGTCACGGGTCAGGCACTGCGCTCTCAGAGGGATGCACCGACGATGCCTCTGGTGGAGCCGTCGCCGGCTGGATGAGCAGCGCTCGCTTGATCCAGATCATGTTTCCGCCCGGCGCCGTTCCGGTAAGGAAGACCGGATGATCATTGCTGGCCGCGCCCGAATGGCGACGGTAAAGCGGACAGCGACAGCGGGGGCCACCGCCATGGACACAGCCGCAACAACCGGCGAGCCCGGCACGGACGCCGTGGCCGATCTCGAGAAACTCCCCATCGAACGCGTACTCGCCGCTCTGGACACCGTTCCCGGCGCGGGTCTTTCGGCAGCGGAGGCCAGGCGTCGCCTCGACCGGTTCGGTCCCAATGCCATCGCCGAGAAGGAAAGGAGCCTCGCCGCGAAGCTCCTCGCCTGCTTCACGGGACCGATCGCCTATCTCATCGAGGCGGCGGCAGCCATTTCGGCGTTCCTCGGCCACTGGGAAGACTTCGCCATCATCGTCGCGCTGCTGCTGTTCAATGCGGCCCTCGACCTGTGGCAGGACCTGAAGGCCTCGAACGCGCTGGCGGCCCTCAAGAAGGGACTGGCGCCGGTAGCCACGGCGCGACGCGACGGAACGTGGGGCCAGATCGCCGCCTCGACACTGGTGCCCGGCGACATCGTGAAGATCCGCCTGGGCGAGATCGTGCCCGCCGACCTGCGCCTCGTCGGCGGCGACTACGCGGCGATCGACCAGTCCGCCCTCACCGGCGAGTCGTTGCCCGTGGCCAGGAAGATCGGCGACGAAGCCTATTCGGGCAGCGTCGTGAAGCAGGGCGAGATGGAGGGCGTGGTCATCGCCACCGGCTCCCATACCTTCTTCGGCCGCACCGCCAAACTGGTGGCCGGCGCCGGCGCGGCGAGCCATGCCCAGAAGGCCATGTTCCAGATCGGCAACTTCCTGATCGTGCTGGCGCTGGTGCTGGCCGCCGTGATGGTCGCCTTTCGCGTATATCACGACATCGTCCTGGCCGACTCCTGGAATACCGGCGATGCGCTCCGCATCCTGCAGTTCGTGCTCGTTCTGCTGGTGGCCTCCATCCCGGTCGCGATGCCCGCCGTCTTCTCCGTCACCATGGCGCTGGGCGCGCTCGCGCTGTCGCGCCAGAAGGCGATCGTGTCGCGGCTCGAGGCGATCGAGGAGATGGCCGGAGTGGACATCCTCTGCTCCGACAAGACCGGCACGCTGACCAAGAACCAGCTGAAGCTCGGCGACCCGATCCTGTTCTCCGCCACGGACGGCCAGGAGGTCGTGCTCGCCGGCGCGCTGGCCTCGAAGGCGGAGGACCGCGACGCCATCGATACGGCCGTGATCGAGGCGCTGGCGGATCCCGGGTCGCTGAAGGCCTGGAAGCAGAACGGCTTCACGCCTTTCGATCCCGTGACCAAGCGAACCTCGGCGCACGTGACGGCACCCGACGGACGCGAGATCGTTGTCTCGAAGGGGGCGCCGCAGGTGATCGCCGATCTCGTCAAGGCCGACGAAAAGGCGGTTGCGGCGGTACACAAGACGGTCGAGGAGCTGGGCGCACGGGGCTACCGCGCGCTCGGCGTGGCCCGCTCGGACGACGCCGGCGCGACGTGGCGGCTGCTCGGCATCCTGCCGATGTTCGACCCGCCGCGCGACGATTCGAAGGCGACCATCGACCGGGCGCGCGCCAAGGGCGTGGCCATCAAGATGATCACCGGCGACGATACCGCGATCGCGCGCGAGACCGCGCGGCAACTGGGGCTCGGCACCAACATCATCGCCGCAGCCGACGCCTTCCCCAAGGACATGGATCCCAACAACGTGCCGCCGCAGATCGTCGATGCGATCCAGACGGCGGACGGGTTCGCGAGGGTCTTCCCCGAGCACAAGTACGCCATCGTCAAGGCCCTGCAGGGCCGCGGCCATCTGGTGGCGATGACCGGCGACGGCGTGAACGACGCGCCGGCGCTGAAGCAGGCCGACTGCGGCACCGCGGTGTCCGGCGCCACCGACGCCGCCCGCGGCGCGGCCGCGCTGATCCTGACTTCGCCGGGCCTATCGGTGATCAACAGCGCCATCGACGAGGCGCGTCGCATCTTCGGCCGCATCACCAGTTACACGATCTACCGCGTCGCGCTCACCATGACGATCATGTTCCTCGTGGTGCTGTCGTCGATCACGCTGGGCTTTCAGCCGCTGACGGCCGTCATGATCGTCATCATGTCGCTGCTCGACGACATCCCGATCATGACCATCGCCTACGACAACACGCCGGTGTCCGAGCGTCCGATCCGATGGCGCATGGAGCGCCTGCTCTCGGTGTCGGCGGTACTCGGCCTGTTCTCCGTGGCCCAGGCCTTCGGTCTGCTGCTGATCGGCATGGAGGTACTGTCAAACCCGGCCTGGAAGGCCTGGTTCGCGCTTGCCGACCGCGCCCATCTGCAGACTGCGGTGTTCCTGCAGCTCGTGGTCGGCGGGCATCTCCTGCTGTTCGTCACCCGCACTGAACGCTGGTTCTTCCTGCCGCCCTTTCCGGCAGCACCGCTGTTCGGCGCCATCGCCGCCACGCAGGTCGTGGCCGCCCTGATGTGCGGCTTCGGCTGGCTGGTGCCTGCGATCTCCTGGGAGGCGATCGCGGCGGTGTGGGCCTACAACCTCGCCTGGATGGTCGTGCTCGGCGCGGTTCGCGTCGCGACCGAGCGGACGATCGACAATCGCACGGCGGGCCGCCTGCGCAGTGCGTCGATCGTGACGCAGTCTCTGCAGGGCCACGTGCGGCTGAATCCGAAGTCCATGAACTGAAAGGAAGTGCCGCGATGAACTACGCACGCGAGCTGATCGTGGCGCCGGGACACAAGGTCCGGCTCGGGGACATCGATCCCGGATTCCACGGCAAGCACGAGTCCGCCGACAGGGCGGCGCCGGAGATCGCCGCCCATCTCGAGAAGCTGAAGGCACTGCAATACACGCTCTATGCCGAGCGCGCCCATTCCCTGCTCATCGTGCTGCAGGGCATCGATGCGGCCGGCAAGGACGGGGTCTGCCGGCACGTCATCGATGCCATGAATCCCCAGGGCTGCGCCGTCACCGGCTTCAAGCAGCCCACGGCCGAGGAACGCGGCCACGACTTCCTTTGGCGGGTTCACCGGCATGCGCCGGAACTCGGCCAGGTCGCGATCTTCAACCGGTCGCACTACGAGGACGTGCTGGTGGTGCGCGTGCACGACCTTGCACCGAAGGAGGAATGGTCCCTCCGCTACGACCACATCAATGCATTCGAGAAGCTGCTGGCCGACAGCGGCACGACGATCCTCAAGTTCTTCCTCTGGATATCGAAGGAAGAGCAGCTCGAGCGCTTCAAGCAGCGGCTGGACGATCCGGCGCGCCGATGGAAGATCAGCGACAGCGACTACAGGGAGCGCCAATACTGGGACGACTACGTCAAGGCCTACGAGGACATGCTGGAGCGCTGCTCGACGGACCGGGCTCCATGGTACGTCATCCCGTCCAACCACAAGTGGTTCCGGAATCTTGCGGTATCGCAGATCATCTGCGAGGCCATGGAAGGGATGAAGCTGCAGATGCCGAAACCCACCGTCGACCTGGAGCAGATCCGCAAGGCCTACCACAAGGCCTCGAACGAATGAGTGCCGAGCTCGGCGCGCGGCCGGCGTCATGACCCTCACCGTTGCGATCTTCCTCGCGACCTACGTCGCGATGGCGGTGGGCCGACTCCCGGGCTTTCGCGTCGACCGCACGGGCGCGGCCCTGCTCGGCGCCATCGCGATGCTGGTGTTCGAGAAGATCGACACGGACGCCGCGTGGGCATCGGTGAGCTTTCCGACCATGGCGCTGCTGTTCGGCCTGATGATCGTGTCGGGCGCCTTCGCCGTCTCCGGCTTCTACGGCTGGCTCGCTGCCCGTACCGCCGCGCTCAGGCTCGGGCCCGCACGGCTGCTTGCGGTGATGATCGTCACCTCGGGCCTGCTGTCCTCGATCCTGACCAACGACGTCGTCGTGGTGGCCATGGTTCCCCTGCTGGTGCAGCTCTGCCAGGCTCGACGTCTCAACACCACGCCGTTTCTGCTCGGCTTCGCATTCGCCGCCAACTCGGGCTCGGCCGGCACCATCATCGGCAGCCCGCAGAACATGATCATCGCCCAGGGGCTGGACCTCGGCTTCGTCGGGCTGATGCGCGCCGCCATGCTGCCGTCGCTCCTGTCGCTGGCCGTGATCTGGGGCGTGCTCGTGGTGCTGTACCGCGGACGCTGGAGGCTCGATGGCGCCGCTCCGGTGTCGGCCGGCGTTGCGCCGCCCCAGGTGCCACTCGACCGGATCGAAGTCGCCAAGGCCGCCATCGTGACCGCTCTCGTGGTCGCGGCCTTCTGCCTGACCGACTGGCCCCGCGAACTGATCGCCCTCGCCGCGGGTGCAGTGCTGCTGCTCAACCGCCGCATCGCTTCTGCCGACGTCATGAAGCATGTCGACGGCGACCTGTTCATCCTTCTCGGCGGACTGTTCGTGGTCAACGCCGCGTTCGCCAGTACCGGCATTCCACAACGGATGATCGCCGACCTAACGCAGTGGGGTCTCGATCTCCGGCATCCGGTGGCTCTGCTGGTCGGCAGCGGCGTGCTGAGCGACATCGTCGGCAACAATCCCGCGGTCCTGCTCCTCATGCCATATCTCCAGGGCGGCGACCCGGAGCAGACGGGCGCCGCGATGGCGCTTGGCACCGCCATGGCGAGCAACGTCGTGGTGTTCGGCAGCCTGGCCGGGATCATCGTCGTGGAGGAAGCGGCCAAGCGCGGCGCGCCGGTGTCCCTGGCCGAGTTTTCCCGCGCCGGCGTGCCGGTGTCGCTGATCAGCATGCTGATCGCTGCCGGCTGGCTGCTTCTCCTTGCCTGACGTCTCGAATAGTGAACTCGATCCGCTAGACGATGAACCGATCCCATTCTCCGTAACGGTCTCGGAGCGCCCCCCGACGGATGCTGAGCGCTGCCAGCGCGACTCCCGCAACGACGCTGACGGTCGCCGTCTTCACGTCTGCGTCGAAGAAGAACGGCACGGCTGCCAGCGTGGCGCCCAGCAGAATATTGAGAAACCGCACGGGACGAGCCACTTCGGCCGCGCTGAGCGAGACCACGGTCAGCACCAGAGAGCCAATAAGGTGATAGGCATTTGCCAGATGGCCATCGACTCCCAGTAGGCGCGTGAACAACAGAGACAATCCGATCAGTGCGGCAAGACACAGGGTCCACGGCAGGCTCACGCCGCCCCTCACCGCGGCCTCGACCACTGCAGCGGGCGAGCGGTCGAATTCGTCGGCCAGGGGTTCCCCGCTCGGGACATCCGCAGTCTCGTCGGTGTCGCCGTGCACCAGCACCTTAAGCCAGTTCTGGCCCGCCCGAGCGCGCCGGCGGATGAACTGCAAAGTCGCAAGCAGTTCATCCAGCGAATACGGTATCTGGACGAGCACGGCGGCCGCCCCGATCAGCGCAACGATGCTCCAGGTGCCGATTGCTATGGGCTGAATGATGATGAAAGCGATCGAAGTGATGCCCAACGGCACGATCATCAAGCCGAACAGCAACACCAGCCACGGCATCGTGCGCCAGCGCAACCTCGAGCCGACAAGGCCAGTGACGATTTCCAGAGCATAGGTGTAACCGCCCACAGCCGCGTCCGAGACCGGCCACGCTCTCGAAACCCAGGATGTGACGATGTCCTCCGTGCCGTTCCGCGGGTCCTGCGCCGAAGATGCCGAGAAGAACGGATCCCATAGAGAGGGTATGTGGCCGAGTTGATAGGCGGCGAGGTAGCGCGAGACATACAGGCCGACAATCGCCAGAACGATGATCGGCAGGCGTTGCGTCCACTCGGAGGGGTTATAGCTCCAGCCGGGCGGAACGGCAGGGCCGGTGAGAGAGGCGACCGCCGAGGGGCCGGGATCGGGCTTGAGGCAAACCGCCAAACCGAAGATCAGGATACCGACGAGAGTGTCGGAAAGATATGACGCGGAGTTCTCGGTGGAAAACAGGAAAGGTACCGCCATCACGGCTGCGCCGATGGCCGCGCACACCCAACGCGCCCACTGCGCTCGCCAGGAAAGCGCCACCGCTGCAAAAATCATGAGCCCGAGGCCGAGAGCGATCTCGGCCCAACGCAGGCGGGTCTCTTCGACGTTGATCAACAGCGGTTGGGTGACGAGCCAGGTGCCGAGCCCCATGTTGACGAAGTGCGCCCAGCGACTGTCGGCGTGTTCGCTCTTGATGCGCAACTCGTGACGCGTTCGCAGCCTCTCGGGATCCTTCCCAAGGTCGGCTGCATCGCCAATCCAGTCCGGGGGAGTGACCTTGTTGGCTTCATACCAGCCCGCAGGATCGCCTTTGAGCGTTGCGACCAGTTCCGGCAGCTCATTCTTGAGGTGGTGCTGCGGTTCCCATCCGAGCAGATCGCGGGCGCGGCTGATGTCCAGGGCGTAATGATCGTCGGCCATCCCAACCATGAAGGGTCTGATGAACGGCTTCTCGCCGCCATCGAGGACATCGGGTATGATCGGCTCGAGCCGGGCCTGAACCCAGGAACCGGCCGAAGCGAGGGGCTTGGGTACCCGCAAGGTCGGCCACTCGTCCGTTCCGTGGATGAGATAACCGAGCTCGTCCTGAAGCGCATCGTATCCCACCGCGTCGGGCTCGCCGACGAGGATCTCGATTCCGGAGGGCAACGCAGCCCGGCGGTCGACGGTGCGGCGAAACGCATCGAGCATGTCGTGGCGATGGAGCATCGCCTGACCAACCAGCGTACTGCCGGAGTACAGGTAGCTCTGGATGTCCCGTTCGTAGATGCGGGCCATCTGCTGGGCGAGCGTGGGCACCATCGACCGTTCGTCGTAGACGCCGGCAAGCCGAAGGATGACGTAAGGAATTCGCTTGTGCTCGGAGCGAATGACTGCTTCAGCGGCAGCCTTCGACTTGGGGTATGCCCACCGCGGGTCGATGGGCTGCTGTTCGTCGATACGCTCGCCCGGACGGCAGGGCGCGTGAACCAGCATCGTGCTTGAATAGGCGAACTGCTCCACCTCGAAGTCCTGGAGGGCGCGCACCAGCCGCCGCGTGCCCTCGACGTTCACCGACCGGTAGAGAGGATTGTCTTCACCGGTAAAGTCGAAGTAGGCGACCAGGTGGATGACGCTCGCGATGCGTGAACTGTATGCGCCGCGAATCTCGCGCAGGGCGAGGTCCAGCGAATCGTCCGAGGTGAAATCGGCCTCGAAAACCGGAAAGTCCGCACCCTCTGCCTGACGATCCAACCCGATGACCCGGTAATCACGACCGAGCGCCTCGCCGAGCGATCTGCCGATATTTCCTACGGCGCCCGTGATGAGGACAATCGGCTTCCCGTCTCGCGTTTTCGTCATAGGCCACACCCACCGGTCGCGGAAACCAAGGTGCCGCCACCAGGAACACAAGCCCCCCTCTTGCGCGACTGCATTGGAGACGGATGCATCGACTGGAGGGGGCACCGTTCGTTCGTAGAATGCGAAGCCGTTCGTGATGTTCCGTGCCGTGATCAATTATCTCGCCCGATCTGCCGGCAGCGCACCTCCCGCAGGACCGACGACGCTGGCCGAGTTCTCCCGCCGCCGGCGTGCCGGTGTCGCTGATCAGCATGCTGATCGCGGCCGGATGGCTGCTTCTCCTTGCCTGATCCGTCGAGGTCTCCCGCCTCGGATGCCGGCGTCAGCGCCTCGGCTCGGCCCGCAGGGTCGGCGAGTCCAGGGGGCCGCGCACGGACATCAGATAGTCCATCGAGCCCGGCGTGCCGGTATCGAGGGCGATCGATGCGTCCACGGCCCGTTGCCGGAGATCGAGGCGGCTCCTGACATAGGCGGTCGCGTGCGGGGCGCGCACGGTGTGTTCGTCGAACGTGACGATGCCGCCGGCGATCTCGAAGCCGCCTCTCGTTGCGATCCAGCTCCCCACGAATCCATCGATGACCGCCGAGGTGAAGCCCATCTCGGTGCTGAACAGACTGGCCACGCCGGTCGCGAAGGAAGCAAACGAGGCCGATCCCCTGACGACACTGGCGCGGACCTCGCCATTGGAGACTCCGCGTCCCACGGCCGACGCGACGAGCTCCTCCATCGTCTCGCCCTCCGCTCTCAGGACGAGCCCTTCCAGGTTCAGCGTGCCCTCGAGCGCCACCGCCAACTGATCGGCTCCGAACTCGTTGGCGCGTCCGGCGACCGCAATGGCGTGCGAGATGTCGATGCCGCGGACCCCGCCCCTCACGTCCACGACCGGGACGGCGTGACGCGCATCGATCGTTGCCGTCAGGTCGAGGCCGGCGCCTTCGAAGACGCCCGTCAGCCGTGTCACCTGCAGGACACCGCCGTCCAGCCTCGCGGCGAGGTCGACGGTCTGCAGACTGAAGGGGCCCCAAGACAGGTCCGGCGCCGTGAGCGTGAGCGTCGCGTCGAACGCGCGCAGCGGGGCCGTCAGGCTCTCGCGCCTCGGGGATGCCGACACGTTCGTCCAAGCGCCGCCCAGGCGCTCCCCACCGAAGCGGGATGCCGACGGCAACCAGCGATCCAGCCGCAATCCCGCCGGCGACCGCAGGGCTGCCGCGAGGCGCGGGCGCGTGCCCAGCGTCGAGGACAGCTCGGCGGAAATCGACATGCCGTCGACCTCGACGTCACCCCGGAACGTGGCGCGCGCGGCATCGCCGTGAAAGGCGCCGCTGGCTTCGACCTCCGCCAATTCCCGGCGCGGGCCACCGCCGGCCGCCGCGACGAGCGCGCCGACGTCGGGGCTCGCCAGGGAGAAGCGGTGAAAATCGAAGCGACGGTCGGCCTCGAAGGAGAGCCGGCCCGCCGCCGTGACCGTAGACCCGAGCATCGCCACCGACAGGTCGGACAGAACCGCTTCCTTCAGGGTTCCGACGGCGCGGCCCGCGATCTGGGCGGGCCCGATGCGCCCGTGGACGAAGCGCGGCAGGGCGGCATAGTCGAGCATCCGGTCGGCGTCGCGAACCACGGCCCGGTATGCCAGGTCGAAACGCGGCACGGTGCCGAAGTCGGCAATCGAGCCGAACAGCTCCAGGTGCGAGCCCAGAAGCTCGTCGACACCGACATGCTTCAGCCTCAACTCGTTTCCGCGGATGATCGCATGAGCGTCGACACCATGGGCCGTTTCGCCGCGATAGAGCACCCTGTCGATGCGGGCCTTCAGATTGAGAACCGGCGGCGGAGGCTCGCTGCTCGCAGACGACGGCAGCGGCGCCGTGTCGGGAACGGGCATGAGGTCATGCAGCGCCGCGCTGGTCAGCTGGTAGGCGTCGAGGTCCAGGTTGAGCAGATGAAGGCGGGCCTTGATGACCGTGGGAATCGAGTAGGCGATGTCCGCGCTCGCCATGCCGTGCTGATCGTCGAGTTCGAACGTGGCGTCGCTGACGTGGACGTGTCCCTTTGCCGGCCGCGTCCTGCCGGATATCCGCAGCGTCTGCAGCCGGTCCGGCGGCAGCGACGTCGTGTCGATGCCGATCCATTTCAGCGTCTCGCGCAGGTTGGTGCCCTCGGCCTCGATGACACCGTCGTATCCCGCATGCGTCGCGTCGCCTTCGAAGCCGACCCTGCGGTTCAGCCGGAAGTCTCCCGGCAGGACGGCCTTCAGCGCCTGCACGTGCAGGACATCGTCCTCGTACCGGAAGGTCACGGCGAGCTCGCGGACCGTGTCGCGGCGATAGCGCAGCGTGTCGATCTCGCAGGTCAGTTGCACCTGCAACGACGGTGAATCGTCACCGGAGGATGCCGTCGGCTCGACGAACAGCGCCTGCCCCTGCAGCCGCTCCATCCAGCGATCCGCGTCCAGCTGGGCGGCCACCAGCCGTCCGCTGAGGAGCGGCGTTTCGCCGATGACGAGCGCTAGATTGCCGAGGATCCGTTCACCCGCAACGACGAGCTCGAGCCCGTCGATCGCCAGCCGGTCGCCGGCCAGCTCGACATCGGCCGAAGCAGCCAGGGTGCGGACGATCGCCTCGTTGACCCGCATCGGCTGCTGCCCGGCCAGCGTCGTGAACGACTGGACGAACTCGGGCAGGAAGTCGGTGTCGAGCGACAGGCGGCCGCGCAGCGGATCGCGCGCCGTGCGCTCTCCGGGCCAGCCCGCAAATGCGAGGCGACCGCCCGGCACGCCGAGCGTCAGGGCGACCGGCGCATCGGCCGACTCCGCTGTCCTGAGGTCGAGCGCGAGCGATGCGGGGACGCCGTTGACGACCGCGGTTCCCTTCAGGTGCAGAATCCCATTGCCCGGTGCAAGCGAGCCCGACAGGTTGATGGCGTCGGCTTCGAGGGGCTTATCCGACTGGCCGGTCGCATGAACGACCCGGCCGTTCCGGATCTCCAGCCGCGTGAGCGCCAGGCCGGGCCCACCGGCCCCCTGCCCCGCCAGGGCTTCGAGCAGCGGCAGGCGCCAGTTCGGTCCACCGTCGCCCCCCGGCTCCAGCTTCAGGCGCGGCTCGTCGACGACGACCTGCGCCAGCTCGATGCGGCCCTGCAGCAGGGCCGACCACGACAGCGTCACCAGGATCCGCCGCGCCTCCAGCATGTACGGCGCGATGGCGCCCGGCGCATTGCCGAGGCGAAGAGTTTGCGCCACGAGCATCGGCTGCGGCAGCAGGGCGATCTCGAGCGGCCCGTCCAGCACCACCTCGCGCCCGGTAACTTCCGCCAGCACGGCTGCGAGACGCACCTTGTGCGGCTCCCAGTCGATCGCCCGGGGCAGGATGAACAGACCGCCGACCAGAACGGCCAGACCGGCGGCGATCCAGGCGAAAGTCCGCACGAACCGTCCGGCCGCCTTCAGCAGGTGGGAAAGGAGAGCGAGCATCAGCGAGAGTCCCGCATACGGCCGCACGCTTCTCCGATGTTCCCGGGAATCGCTACGCGGATACACCGGACGCCTGCCCGGGCATGCTTGGATGCAGTGACCATTCTGCCCTCGGTATAGGGCGCCACCATATCAGCAGTGGAGTAACGAGAGCGCGATCTGACGCGTGGTCTGGAGCCCTGCTGGTCATGGCAATCCGGGCGGACCGTCGCCCCCTTCCGAGCCGCCCGTCTCGGCGCACGCGCGCAGTCCACCGGACTCAACACGTGCGGGACCACACGCCACCGCTTGCCTGGACCGATGCACGCAGCGACTATGTCCTGAAGGGCTTCGAAGCGCCGGTCAGGCTGTACGCAGACACGATTCCCTCGATTCAGGGGTGAGAGGACAGTCTGCAGTTGCGGGGCGGTCGCGGAAGAGGCTTCACGGGCCCACGTGGGAAGTCGTACCGGACCGCTCAGGCGTGCCAGCCCAACCGCATCTCACGGCTTTCTCGGCCGCATCAAGAAATTCCTGACCAGGGGGAACGTCGGATGAAGTCTGCCTTGTGTGCGAAACTCGGAATCGAATTTCCCCTGTTCGCCTTCAGCCATTGCCGCGACGTCGTGGCCGCGGTGTCGAATGCCGGTGGCTTCGGCGTGCTGGGTGCCGTCGCCCACACCGCGGAGAGCCTCGCCATCGATCTCAAGTGGATCGACGAGCACGTGAACGGCAGGCCCTACGGGATCGACCTGCTGATTCCCAACAAGATGGAGGACAAGGAGGGCGGACTGACGGCGGCCGACCTCGAGGCCCGCGTGCCCCCCGAGCATCGCCGGCATGTCGCCAGCCTGCTCGCCCGGCACGGCATCGACACGGCCGATCTGTGGTCCCCCGAGCAGGCCGTCCACGACTATACCGACAACATGCGGGAAGGCGGCGCGGCTCGCCTTCTCGACGTCGCCTTCAGCCATCCCATCAAGCTGTTCGTGAATGCCCTGGGCGTGCCGCCGCCTTCGATCATGAAGCGCGCCCGCGACAAGGGCATCCTGGTGGGCGCCCTCACCGGCGCCCGCGAACATGCGATCAAGCACGCCAAAGCCGGGGTCGACATTCTGGTGGTCGCCGGCACCGAGGCAGGCGGGCACTGCGGCGAGGTCTCGACCATGGTGCTGGTGCCCGAGGTGCTGCAGGCGATCGAGGACTACAAGGACATCCACGTGCTGGCGGCCGGCGGAATTGCGACCGGGCGTCAGATGGCGGCGTGCATGGCCATGGGCGCCGCCGGCGCCTGGACCGCCTCGGTCTGGCTGACGACGGCGGAGGCCGAGACGACTCCGACGGTGAAGAAGAAGATGCTGGCGGCGACCTCCCGGGACACGGTGCGATCGCGCAGCCGGACCGGCAAGCCGACGCGGCAGCTCAGGTCGGCCTGGACCGACGGCTGGCACGGCGAGAGCGCCCCCGATCCGCTGCCGATGCCGCTGCAAGGGCTCATCAGCCGGCCGGCGCTGGCCAGGGTCGACAAGCTCGCTGCCAACGGTCACGAGGGCGCCCAGCGGCTCGCCACCTACTATGTCGGTCAGGCGGTCGGCCTCATGAACACCGAACAGTCGGCGCGTTCGGTCGTCTACGATTTCATGAAGGACTATGCCGACGCCGTGCAGCGCCTGGCGGGCACGCTCGAAACCTAGGCTCGGAACCCGATGGACGACGGCCCCGAAAGCTGCGCGCCCGCGGTCGGTGCCACTGCGGAACCAGCTTCCGGCATGCCTGTGTCTGCCGAACAGGACATGCGGCCGTATTCATGGTGGAGTGTGCCGAGAATCGGCCGCACGGCTGCACCAGCCGATGGCCTGGAGTTGCGTTGTACTCCAGACCGTCGAGCAGGCGTCGACCGCCGGCTCAACAAGGGAAGGTGTCACCATGGCCATCACCGGCGGCTGCTACTGCGGCGAAATTCGATATCAATCGGACAACGAACCCCAGGCATCGATCCAGTGCCATTGCCGTGAATGTCAGTACATCACCGGCGGTCATCCGAATGCGATAGTCATTCTTCCGCTTGCGGGCTTCAGCTTCACCAAGGGAGAGCCGAAGGCCTTTTC
Source organism: Reyranella sp. (assembly GCA_046296475.1). Taxonomy (GTDB): domain Bacteria; phylum Pseudomonadota; class Alphaproteobacteria; order Reyranellales; family Reyranellaceae; genus Reyranella. Next base: position 6,488 of record JBKBLH010000013.1, on the reverse strand, counting down.
GCGCAGCGACCTGGCTCGCCCGGTTACGCGGTATTTTTGTCCCACCTGCGGGACCGGCATCGGCACCAGGTCGCCGGCCCGTCCGGAGTCGATGATCATCAAGGTTGGCACACTGGACGATCCGAGCACCTTCAAGGCGCAGGCTGCGATCTTCACCATCGACAAGCAGCCCTTCCACGTCTTGCCGGAGGGGGTGCCTTCCTTCGAGCGTAGGCCCGGATAGTCCTCGTTCAGAAGTCCTGGTTCAGGTGGTCGCGCTGCGTGGTGCCGGCATAGTCCATCCGGAACCGGCCGCGCCTTTGCAGTTCGGGGACCACCAGGTCGGCGAACTCCTCGATGGCGCCCGGCGAATAGATCGGCGAGATCATGAATCCATCGCCGCCGACGAAGTCGAAATAGGCCTCGAGCTGGTCGGCCACGTCGGAGGGTGTGCCGACCATCTGCGGCAAGCCGACGGCCTGTCCATGGTTCTGGGCGACCTGCCGCAGGGTCAGCAGCTCGCCGGACATCGAGCGATAGCGCGTCTGCATCCTCTGCAGCTTGGGCTCGGTGCGATGCGCCATGATCGTGTCGAGAGGCAGGGTCGACAGGTCGAAATCGAGGTGGCCGGACAGGATGGCGAGGCCGCCTTCTAGCGGCACCAGGGCATTGTGCTCGGCCTGCCTTTCGGCCGCCTCGGCGCGCGACGAGCCGACGATCGGCTGCACGCCGAACAGCATCTTGCAGGCCTCCGGCCGACGGCCCGCTTCGACCACGCCACGCTTGATGTCGTCGTAGAGCGCCTTGGCGCCGGCGAGGTAGGGCTGGATGGCGAAAACCGCATCGGCATAGCGCGCCGCGAACTCCCGGCCCTTACCCGAGGTGCCGGCCTGCAATATGGCGGGCCCGCGGTGCGGCGACGGCACCACGTTCAAGGGGCCGCGCGACCTGAAGAAGCGGCCCTCGTGATCGATGCGATGCACCTTTGCGGCATCAGCGAAGACACCGGCGTCGCGGTCCATCACCACCGCATCCTCGTCCCAGCTCCCCCACAGCTTGCGGCAAACCTCCATGAATTCGTGGGCGCGATCGTAGCGCTCGTCGGTCGGCTTCATCTCCTCGCCGAAGTTGGCCGACTGGTTGTGGTTGAGGGTGGTCACGACGTTCCACGCCGCCCGCCCGCGGGTCAGGTGATCGAGCGTCGCCCACAGCCTGGCCGCATGGAAAGGGTGCTGATGACTGACCGAGTAGGTGGCGCCCAGTCCGATGCGGCTGGTGACGGCCGCCATGAAGGACAGGAGAGGAATCGGATCGTGCTCGGGCACCTGGGTGGCGTTGCGCAGGGCCGGGGCCAGCGAACCGCCGAACGTGTCTGAGATGTAGTTGAGGTCGGCGAAGAAGACCATGTCGAACTTGGCTCTCTCGCAGACGCGGGCGATGTGCTGGTAGAGCTCGGGCTGCGTCCAGTCGTAACCCGCCTCCGCGGTGCGGGGATGCCGCCACATGGCGAGGCTGTGATAGGTCGGTCCGTGCACCAGAAACTGTGCCAAGTGCATCATGGGCTTGGGCATGGCACGTCCGTCTCCTGACTGGATTTCGGGGGCCGGCTGGGAAACATCAGGAAGCCCGAAACCATGGAACTCAGGGAGAACCGCTCCCGAACACGTACGGCTCCAGCGACGCCTGCGCTTCGGTGCGCAGCTGATGCCATTTCGCGGGACCGCCGTAATAGGCAAGGCTGCCGGGCTCGGCGTTGCCGTCGCCGTTGTAGTAGCTGAGACAGTCGCGCAGCGGCGCGGTCAGGAGATCGGCCTCCCGGCAATGCTGCGCGTACGCATCCTCGGACTCCTTCTTCACGTCGACGATGCGTGCGCCGCGCTGCTTCATCGTCTGCAGCATCCACACGACATAGTCCGTGTGGCCTTCCAGCCCGCGCGTGAAGTTGAACTGTCCGCCGCCACCCTGCGGGCCCGACATGATCAACAGGTTGGGAAATCCGTGGCTGTGCAGGCCGAGGAAGGTGCGCACGCCCTCATCGCGCCACTTGTCGCGCAGAGTGCGGCCGTCGCGGCCAACGATCATGTTAAAGGTGCCCGTCGCCATCCATTCGAAACCGGTGGCATAGATGAGCGCGTCGAGTTCGTATTCGATGCCCTCGTGCACGACACCCCTGGGCGTGATCCGGCTCACGCCGAGCGGCGCGGTATCGACCAGATGGACATGGGGAAGATTGAAGGCCGGCAGGTACTCGTCGTGGAAGGTCGGTCGTTTGCAGCCATAGGGATAATAGGGCTTCAGCGCCGCGGCGGTCCCCGGGTCTTTCACCACCTCGTCCACGCGCGCGCGAATCTGCTCCATGATCCGGAAATTGGTGTTGAGCTGCGCCTGGATCATCTCCTCGGGCGACAATGGGCGTTCGTAGACCTTGCGTTCCTTGAGCTGGGTGACACGACCGGCCAGGAAGTCGTCGTTGCCCTGCAGGGCCGTGCGGCCGGAGGAGATGGTGGCAAGGCGCTCGCGCCGCGCTTTGGCCCAGCCCGGCTCCTTCGACCAGGCATCGATTTCTTCCTGCGTGGTGGCGCGCTGGTCGCGCACGTCGATGGTCGAGGGCGTGCGCTGGAAGACGTAGAGTTCCCTGACCACCTTTGCGATCTCGGGAACCACCTGCACGGCCGTGGCGCCGGTGCCGATGATGCCGACGCGCTTGCCCTCGAGATCGTAGGTATAGTCCCATCGCGAGGTGTGGAACGCCTTGCCCGCGAAGGTCTCCATGCCTTCGATGCGCGCCAGCTTGGGCGTGGTCAGAATGCCGTTGGCGAGCACGACGTAGCGTGCGCGCATGCGATCGCCCCGGTCGGTCTCGATCGTCCAGCGCGCGGCATCCTCATCCCAGGTGGTGCGCTCGACGGTGGTGTGGAACAGGCAACGATCGTAGAAACCGTATCGTTCGGCCATCGCCTGGCAATATTCGAGGATCTCGAACCCCGAGGCGAACTTCATGCTCGGGTAGATGCCCATCTCCTCCAGCAGCGGCAGGTAGGAGTAGGATTCGACGTCGCAGGCGATCCCCGGATAGCGGTTCCAGTACCAGGTACCGCCGACATCGCCGCCCTTCTCGCAGAAACGGACGTCGTGGAAACCCGCGGCCTGGAGCTTGTACCAGAGCACCAATGCCCCGAAGCCGGCGCCGATCACCAGGACCTCGCACTCGTCGGTCAGCCTGTCGCGCGGAACCGCCGGCGCGGAATAGGCGTCCTCGAGGTACTTCGCGAATTCGCCTTCCATCGCCATGTAGTTGGCGGCACCGCGGCGCGCCTCCTTGTTGGCGCGGTACCGGGCCTGCTCGGCGGCGTTGAACTTCGCGCCCGCCGGCGGATCCGGCAGCGTCTTCAGGGCCTTGTCGGCGACCGGCGAGTATCCCTTGCCGGTGATCTTCTCGGTCGCCTTGGCGGCACGGGTATTGAACAATTTCCGTCCGGTGGCGGGATCGATGCGTATCGAAGCGGTCATGGCACCTGGTCTGTCCCCCATCGGCGACGCAAATCGAGAGCCGGGATGTCGCGGTAGCAGCCAGCCGGTCGGCTGACCACGGCGGAGCCTAGGGCAGGCCCCCAGCCGGCGGCAAGACGGCGCCCCTCACCGGCGGCCGAGCTTTCAGTCCCCCAGAACGCCCTCCTTCAGCGCCTTCCGGACTCCGCCACGTCGATCTGCTCCGTCTCTGGCTGCGGTCGTCGCCGTGCGCCTCGCGTTGACACAAGTCAAGGAAGGGCCTGGCGCGAGGCACCACAATAACAAGAGAGGGAATCGATGGCGTATTTTTACGGCGACCCCGACGAGTTCAACGTCATAACGCCAGAGCGTGTCAGCCCGTGGGTGGATCGCGATCCTCCGGACGCGTTCCCCAGCGACGACGATGATACGCTGATAGGCGGCAGCTACAGGGACGTGCTGGACGGCGCCGATGGCAACGACCTGATCCGCGCCGGATATGGCGACAATCTCGTGCACGGCGGTTGGGGCGACGACACGATCACTGCGGGGGAAGGCGAAATCTACGGCGATGAGGGCGACGACACGATCACCGGCGGCACGTACGTCTATGGCGGCAGCGGCAATGACACGCTGAGCGAGGGCGACTACATGGACGGTGGCGATGGCGATGATTACATAAGCTACGGCTTCTCCATCGTCGGCGGTGCAGGCAACGACGTCCTACACGCCGCGCCCTGGGAGATTGACTACGGCGAACGAACCCTCAGCGGCGGCGACGGCAACGACATCCTGTACGGTTCCCGTGGGCCTGATTGGCTGGACGGCGGCGCCGGCGACGACATCTTGCGAGGGGGCAACAATGCCACGTTGGATGGTGGCCTCGGCAACGATGTCTATATCCTCGAAGGATGGGCCATTATCCAGCCGGATGCCGGCGGGATCGACTCGGTCGAGTCGGAAGTCTCCTGGACGCTTGCCGACGATCTGGAGAACCTGACGCTGACTTCTTCCGAAGCCATCGAGGGCGTCGGCAACGCGCACGACAACATCATTGTCGCCAGTAACGGCGACAACTTCCTGAGCGGTCTTGCGGGCAACGATTTGCTGGACGGTGGCGCCGGCGCCGACGCGATGGCGGGCGGCCTCGGCGACGACACCTATGTCGTCGACCAGAGCGGCGACATCGTCACGGAGGGCGCGGACGAGGGGACGGATACGGTCAATGCGTGGGTCGGCTGGACTCTGGGCGCCAACTTGGAGCAGCTGCGGCTGCTGGGCACCGGCGACGTCAATGGTACGGGCAATGGGCTTACCAATTCGCTCTTCGGCAACGCCGGCAAGAACGTCCTGAACGGCGGCGCCGGCGCCGACACGATGACGGGCGGGCTGGGCGACGACACCTACATCGTCGACCAGTCGGACGATGTCGTGATCGAGGCGCTCGACGCCGGCACGGACCTGGTCCAGTCGTCGGCCGCGTCCCACCAGCTGGGCGCCAACGTCGAGAACCTGGTCCTTACCGGCAAGGCGTCGATCAACGGCACGGGCAATCTGGGCAGGAACGAGCTGACCGGCAATGCGGGCAACAACGTGCTCGATGGCGGTGCGGGCGCCGACACGATGCGGGGCAATGGCGGCAACGATACCTACATCGTCGACAACGCCGGCGACGTCGTGATCGAGCTTGCCCGCGGCGGTCTGGACCGGGTCCTGTCGTCGATCTCGTACGCCTTGGCGGCAGGGGCGGAGAAGCTGATCCTGACCGGTGCGGCTGAAATCGACGGCACTGGCAACGACCTGAATAACGTGCTGGACGGCAACAGTGGCAACAACGTACTCAAGGGTCTGGGCGGCAGCGACATCCTGAACGGCCTGGCCGGTAACGACACGCTGATCGGCGGCGCCGGTGCCGACGACATGGCGGGCGGTGCCGGCGACGACCTCTACGTCTACGGTGCCGGCGATACCATCTTCGAGGCATTGTCCGCCGGCATCGATACGGTGCAGTCGGCACTCTCGTACATTCTTGCCGCCAACGTCGAGAACCTGACCCTGACCGGCGCCGCTGCCATCGACGGTACCGGCAACGGACTGTGTAATGTCATCATCGGCACCAGGGGCAACAACGTCTTGCACGGCCTTGAAGGTGACGACCGGCTGAACGGCAAGGGAGGCAACGACACGCTCGACGGCGGCGCCGGCGCGGACGATATGGACGGCGGGCTTGGCGCCGATCTCTACATCGTCGACAACGCGGGTGATGTCGCTGCAGAATTGAACGGCGACGGCGCGATCGACACCGTTCATGCCTCGGTGTCGCATACGCTCTCGGACAACCTTGAGAACCTCACCTTGACCGGCGGGACCGCCATCGACGGCACCGGCAACGCACGGGCCAATGTGATCGAGGGCAACAGCGCAGGCAACGTGCTCGCGGGCAAGGGCGGCGCCGACGTGCTGACCGGCGGCGGCGCCGCGGACACGTTCCGCTTCGACACACCGCTGGTCGCCGGCGTCATCACCACGATCACCGACATGACCCACGGCGTTGACCGGATCGCGCTCGGCAAGGCAATGTTCACCGAAGCCGGTCCAATCGGCCGACTGGACTCAAGTGCCTTCTACATCGGCGCGGCGGCGCACGATTCGAGCGACCGAATCATCTACAACGCCGCCACCGGCGACCTGATCTACGATCCCGATGGTGGCCGCGCCCAGCCAGGCACGGTGTTCGCCAACGTGGGGCTGGGCCTCGCGCTTAACGCGGGTGATTTCTGGGTGGTATAAGGCGGAGCGCCATCAAGCCTGTTTTTTGCCATCCATCACGTCCGCGCATCGAAAGTTCTTGGCGCTTCTCAGCGTCTTCGGCCGCTTGCATCTCGGGCAGCCGCCTCGCTGGGCGCCCAACAAGAACAAGCAATCACGGGATAGGGCATGGTTTGGCGTCCCCGAGAGGATTCGAACCTCCGACCTCCGGTTTAGGAAACCGCTGCTCTATCCGGCTGAGCTACGGGGAC
>JBKBLH010000012.1:0-141294 GCA_046296475.1 Reyranella sp. | reverse complement strand
CCATCGTCGCCGTCATGCGAAAGCTCATCGTCACCCTCAACGCCATGCTTCGCGAAAACCAAGCTTGGCGTCCACAAACTGCATAACCCGAAGACAGTTGCTCCCCATCTGAATGGGGAGGCGATTCAATCCTTCTCCGGAACGATGGCAGGCTGGACCGTTTCCTCAACGGCCGGGTCCGGTTCGGGTTCGACCGGGGCGCTCGACTGCGGCGGCAGCGGAGTGTTCGCCAGGAAGGCCGCCACGACGGCGGCGGTCGCGCGGGGCGCTTCCTCCATCGGGTTGTGGCCGAGATTCTCGAAGATTTCGAGCTTCGCGCCCTTGATGTCCTCCTGGAAGCGAAAGGCGTCGCCGACCGGCACCCAGCGGTCCTTGGCCCCCCAGATGATCAGGGTCGGTACGTCCATGCGCCTCAGCGGCGTCGGGTCGAGCGGGTCCTGCGTGCGGGCGCGCTGCAGGGTCGCCTCGCGGTTGCCCGGGAAGCGCTGCAGGTCGGCGTGGCGCCTGACCCGCTCCGGCGTCACCATCGCGGGATCGGCGTAGGCCTCCGTGAGCGACCGGCGAACCAGTCCTTCCGGCTTGAAGAAGATGCCGAGGTCGCCCACGAGCGGCGTGCGGGCGAGCCGGGTCGGCAGCGGCACATCGCCCGCCTGCCGCGGATAGCCGGCGGCATCGACCAGCACGAGCTGGATGACGCGGTGGGGCCGCGTCGCCGCGAAGGTCCAGGCGACGGCCGCGCCCAGCGAATGGCCGGCCACGACGACCTTGTCGAGGTGCAGGGTGTCGATCAGCACTTCGATGAAATCGGCATAGGCCTCGACCGTGTACTCGTCGCGCGGCCAGGTACCGGTCAGGCCGTGGCCCGGCAGGTCGACGGAAATTACCCGCGCCTCCCGGCCCAGTTCGCGCGCCCAGCCTTCCCAGACGTGCAGCGAGCCGCTCGAGCCATGGATCAGCAAGAGGGGCACGCCGTCGGGATTGCCCTGCTCGCGGACATGAGCCTTGACGCCGCCGACATCGACGAAGCGGGAGCGGTCGTTCGCATAGCGCGCGATCAGGGTCTCGGGCGGCAGCGATGGTGCGTAGGCCCACATCGCCACGCCCACGAATACCGCCGCCCCGAACAGCGCGTAGAGCGGCCAGCGCCGGGGCGGCGCCTCGTCCCTACGACGCCGCGGGGCCATCGCCCGGCCTGTCCGTGCGGGGGTCCGTCGCCTCCGGCGAGGCGTCGGTGTGCAGCGAGAAGTTCAGCTTGTCGAGACCGCGCAACCTGATCTCCGGCACCGCGCCGGGATTGATGATCTTCTGCCCGATCAGTCTCGCCAGGATCGCCCGGTTGAGGTCGTTGGTCACGATCAGCCGGTCCTCGAGCCGTGCGACGAACACGAACAGTTCGAACTGGAGGCCGTCGGACCCGACCTTGGCGAAGCGCACGATCGGTGCCGGGATACGCAGCACGCGCGAATGGGCCAGGGCCGCCTCGCGCAGGATCGCTTCCATCGCATCGACGTCGGAGCCGACCGGCACGGTCAGCGTGATCTCGATCCGGCTCGACGTGTCGGAATAGGTGCGGTTCACGACCGGATTTTGCAGGAACATGCTGTTGGGCACGATGACGTGCGTGCGCTGGAACGTCTCGATCTCGGTGGCCCGGATGTTGATGCGCCGCACGAAGCCCTCGTGCCCGCTCACCGTCACCCAGTCGCCGGCCTTGATCGGCCGTTCCACCAGCAGGATGACGCCGGAAATCACGTTGTTGGCGATGTTCTGGAGTCCGAGGCCGATGCCGACCGACAGCGCACCCAGGACGATGGCCAGGTTGGTGAAATCGACGCCCAGCGCGGCGATGCCGACCAGGATCGCGATCATCACGCCAGCATAGTTGAGGCCGGCATCGATCGACTGGCGCAGTGGCAACGGCGCCTCGACGGTCGGCAGCACGCGGTCTCGCACGACGCTGCGGACGAGACGCGCCAGCAGCATGCACACGAAGAAGGCCACGATCGCCATGCCGGCATTGCCGAGCGAGATGGTGACGCCGCCGACCTTCACCCCTCGCACGAGCTGACCCAGCCCGTCGATCATCGCATCCGTGTCGACGTTCCAGGCCGCCGGAATGGCGACCGCCAGCAGCAGCACCAGGGCGGCGTCGAACAGCAGCAGCGCGAGATACTGGCCGCGCAGCGTGCTGTCCGGGGCCAGGCCGAAGGCAGTGCGGACGAAGGTGCCGGAGGGCGTGCCCGGGGCGGCGGCCGCGTCGAGCAGATCGGCGACCAGCTTGTGCAGAAGGAACGCGATCGCGATCAGCAGGCAGGTCGTCGAGATCGCGGTGTGCAGGTGCGCGCCCAGCGTCGCGTAGCCGATCAGCGCAAATACGATCGACGACAGCACGGCGACGACCAGCAGCAGGCGCGTCACCGCCCACCAGGTCCCGCCGATCATGGGCGGCAGCTCGGAGCCCTCGGGGCGGACGGCGCGCCAGGCGCGGTTCGACAGGGCGGGCAGGCTGAGCATGGCCACGACGGCGGTGAGCACGACGGCGCCGACCGAGACAACCGCATCGCGACCGTCGCCGCGGCTGAGCGCGAGGTAGACGAATTCGAGCGGCAGGCTGATCGAGTAGAGCCGCCTGAGCGCCCGCGACAGGTACTGGGCGCTGTCGTCGCCGAACGGCAGGGCGCGCCATTCGGGACGGGCCGGCGACAGGGCGGCGGCGGTCATGCCGAACACCAGCAGCAGCAGGATGAGGCGGCCCACGGCATCGGGGATCAGCGCGTCGATCGGCGCCGGCGGATTGCTCGCGAGCAGGAGTTTGCCGATCAGCCACACCGCGAGTATTGGGACGAGGACGAGGCCGAGCCCGTCGATGGCGCCGATGATGGCCTGGTCGTGCCGTGCGTCGATGTGGGTTCCGCCGCGGCCGAAGCGGCGACGCAGTGCGCGCCCGACCCACCACAGGACGATGGTGAGCGCAGCCCACAGGCCGAGCGGCACCAGCTCGGGGCTGCCGGAGCGCAGGGTGAGGAAACCCTCGCGACTCCAGTTCGCCATGGCATCGGTCAATGTCTTCACCGATGCCATGAGCTGCGGCCCGATCTTGTGCCACACGCCGGGCGAGAGGGGTGACGGGTCGCGGCGGAGCAGGGTCCGCAGCACCAGCTCACCGCGAAGCTTGGTCAGCCTTTCCAGGAGCTGGTCGGCGCGGGCGATCACCACCTCGCTCTGCTTGACCCTGCTCTCGGCGACCGTGGCCTGTTCGGTCAGCCGTTCGCGGTCCGCCTTGACGGCGTCGGTTTCCGGGGGCGCGTCGGCGCCAGGTTTCAATTCGAGCGGTGCCAGGAGCTTCTTCGTATCCGCCAGGTCGTTGCGGGCGAAGGCGGCCGCGGCCATCGCGGCGGCGCGCACCTCGGTCGCCTGCTCACGCAGACCGTCGATCTCGACCGGCAGCAGGTCGGCCTGCTCGGTGCGGGTGGCGATGCGGTCGAGCTGGCGACCCCAGAGTTCGGCGAGCTGGCTGAAGGGTCGCTGCGGCGGCGGCACGGTCTGGGCGGAAGCCGCGACGCTTGCGAAGAGCAGCGCGAACCATGCGAGGCGAGCGAGAGACCGCATTGGGTGCGCAAATCCTGGAAACGACGAAAGGCCGTGCAAGGTCCCTACCACGGGTGGCCCGGAGCAAGCCACGTCGCAGAATCTCCGACGGTGCAGACGGTCTGGCGATACAGAAGGGCGAAATCAGGGCGCCGCTTCGACGTTGACAGCGTCGTGGCGACGCGGAACCTTGCCGCCCGAAAGTGCAAAGGGGAGACGAGAGATGGCCGAGGGGCAAGGTTCCGTAGGCGAAATCCGCATCGAGCCCGGCCGGCTGCACGCGTTCACCATGGCGATCTGCCGGGCCGACGGCAGCTCCGCTGAGGAGGCGAAGCTCGTCGCCGACCATCTCGTACTCGCCAACCTGTTCGGCCATGACAGTCACGGCGTCGGCATGATGCCGCACTACATCCAGAACACGATGAACGGCGCCTGCCGGCGCAACCACCACGCCGCGATCGAACGCGACAACGGCGCGGTTGTCGTGGTCGACGGCGGCGCCGGTTACGGCCAAGTCATCGCCAAGGAGGCGATGGACATCGGCATCGAGCGGGCGAAGAAGCACGGCGTCTGCGTCGTCGGCCTCAAGAACTCCCACCACATCGGCCGGATCGGCCACTGGGGCGAGCAGTGTGCGCGCGCCGGCATGGTGAGCACGCACTGGGTGAACGTGCACGGCCACAAGTCGCTGGTCGCGCCGTTCGGCGGCGCCGAGGCGCGCTTCACGACCAATCCCTACTGCACGGCCATTCCGCGCAAGGGTCGGGAGCCGATCGTGCTCGACTTCGCGACCAGCCAGGTGGCGATGGGCAAGGTGAGGGTCGCCAACAACAAGCAGATCCAGATGGAGGAGGGCCTCCTGATCGACGCGGCCGGCAACGCCACGACCGAACCCGGCGTGATGTACAACGCCCCTTACGGCGCCATCCTGCCGTTCGGCCTGCACAAGGGCGGCGGCCTGGCCGTGATCTGCGACCTGCTGGCCGGCGCCCTGACCGGCGGCCGCACGCACAGCCCGCGAACGATCAAGAAGGACGGAACCGACATCATCAACAACATGCTGTCGATCATCATCGACCCCGATGCGATGGGCGGCACGGCGTTCTTCGAGGACGAGGTCGACACCTTCATCGGCTGGGTGAAGTCGGCGAAGCCGCAGCCCGGCGTCGCCGAGGTGCTGGTGCCGGGAGAGCCCGAGCGGGCGCGCAAGCTCGACCGCGAGAAGAACGGCGTGCCGATCGACACCACCACCTGGCAGCAGCTCGTCGACACGGCGCGCAAGGTGCGCTTGAACGATACCGATATCCCGCAGATGGCCGGCGCCTGACGCGACCGGACGACAGGAGACCGACCATGGCCAAGATGAAGCTCTACTACTCGCCGGCATCGCCCTATGCCCGCAAGGTGAGGGTGCTGGCGATCGAGACCGGCCTCGACAAGAAGATGGACATGGTGAACGTGGCGCTGACCCCGGTCGCGCCCAATGCCGACGTCGACAAGCACAATCCGATCGGCAAGATCCCGGCCCTGTCCACGAAGAACATGGACCTCTTCGACTCGCCGGTGATCTGCGAGTATCTCGACAGCCAGCACAAGGGCCGCAAGCTGTTCCCGCGCAAGGGCCGCGAGCGCTGGATGGCGCTGCGCCAGCAGGCGATGGCCGACGGCCTGCTCGATGCCGCGCTGCTCGCCCGCTACGAGAGCTTCCTGCGGCCCGAGGAGAAGCGCTGGCCCGACTGGTCGAAGGGCCAGATGAAGAAGATCGACGGCGTGCTCGACCAGCTCGAGGCCGAGTCCAAGGCCCTCAAGGGCAAGCCCACGATCGGCACCGTCTCGATCGGGTGTGCCCTCGGTTATCTCGACTTCCGCTTCGGTCATCATGACTGGCGCGCGAAGCGGCCGAAGCTCGCCAAGTGGTTCGCGGCCTTCGGCAAGATGCCGTCGATGAAGGCCACGGTTCCGCCGCCGGCCTGACGCCATGACCGCCGACCAGATCATCGCCCGCCTCGGCCTGCAGCCGCATCCCGAGGGCGGCCACTATCGTGAGACCTTCCGCGCCGATGGCGGGAAGGACGGTCGCGGCGCCAGCACGGCGATCTTCTTCCTGCTGAAGGCCGGCGAGCGCTCGCATTGGCATCGGGTCGATGCCGACGAGGTCTGGCATCACTATGACGGCGCGCCGCTCGAGCTTTCGATGAGCGACGATGGGCGCACGGCCCGGCACCGGCGCCTCGGCCGCGACTTCGGTCTGGGCGAGACGCCGCAGATCGTCGTGCCGCGCGGCGTCTGGCAGGCCGCTCGCTCGCTGGGCAACTGGACGCTGGTCGGCTGCACCGTGGCGCCGGCCTTCGACTTCGCGGGCTTCGAACTCGCTCCACCCGGCTGGCGGCCGGGCGCCTAACGCTTCCACAGCTCGCGCGAGGCGAGAACGGCGCCGACGGTGACCAGCAGCGCGGCGGCGATCAGCGTGCCCGTCGGTTCGGCCAGGCCGAAGGCGACCAGGATCGCGGTCGAGAGAATGGGCGTCGCATAGGAGATCGCGCCCAGGGCGCGGATGTCGCCTCGCTTCACGGCATGATCCCAGAAATAGAAGGCCGAGCCGGCCGGTCCCAGTCCCAGCGCCAGGACCGCGAGCCAGGCCGTGCCGCTGGCCGGCCATACGGTGCGCTCGAAGGCGAGATGGCAGGCGAGCGAGAGCAGGGCCGAGGCGGCGCAGAAGGCGGCGATGGCGTCCGTCGGTGTTTCCCCGAAGCGGCGCGACAGCACCGAGTAGATCGACCAGGCGAAGGCGCAGCCCAGCGCCAGCAGGTAGCCGAGCGCATGGCTGTCGGCGAAGTTCAGTCCGCGGCCGAAGGCCAGCAGGGCCACGCCCGAGAAACCCAGCGCGGCGCCGGCGAGGTGTGGCCACTGCAGCCGCTCGCCGGCCAGCGGCGCGGAGAGCAGCACGATGAGGAGTGGCCACAGATAGTTGATCAGGTTCGCCTCGGCCGGCGGCGCGAGCTGGAGGGCCGCGAAGTAGAGCGCGTGATAGCCGAACAGGCCGCCGATCCCGAGCAGCCAGACCCTCGCAGGCCAGCCAACGAGGCCGGTCCAGCCGACTCCGTTGGCCCGGGCGCGGACGATGCCGATGGCGCCACCGACCGCGAAGGTCATTGCCACCATCTGGAAGGGCGGGACCGGTCCGGCCAACACCGACAGGAGGGCGAGCGAACTCCACAGGCAGATCGAGATCAGGCCGGCCGCCATGGCGCGGCGGCGGACGGTGTCGGCTGTCGTCATCGGGGCCGCATAGAGAACGGCACGGGGATTGTCGAGCAGATGCGCGGACGCCGATTCACGGTTACGATATGATTGCAGCGGAGCCTGGATGTTCGTTAGGCCAACCAATCCGATCAGTCATCGACTTGCGCGTATCGCCTTCATCGTGGCGACGGTCGGGTCGCTGATCGTAGCCGCTTCCGGACCTCTGCACCGCTATCTCGGCCTCGACATCGAAGCGGCCATCGCGGTCTTCCGCTACGGGTTCTATCTGACGGTCGCCGGCGTCGCGCTGGGACTGGCCACCATCATTCCTGCCCGCCCGGGCGACCGGCGCCGCGGCAGCGTCGCCGCCTTCCTCGCGATCATCATAGGCGGGGCCGGTGCCTGGGTTCCGCTGCACTGGTTCCTCCATGCGCAGCAGCGGCCCGCCATCAACGACATCACGACCGACACGGCCACGCCGCCGCCGCTGGTGGCGACGGCACAGCTGCGACGCGGGGCTTCCAATCCGCCGTCCTATCCGAAGGAGAGCGCCGCCCTGCAGCGCGCCGCCTTCCCCGACATCGAGCCCGTCCTGCTGCCCGCGCCGCCGGTCGAGGCCTTCAAGCGCGTCGAACGCGTGGCCACGGCACTCGGCTGGGAGATCGTGGCACGGGTGCCGGCGGACGGTCGGCTGGAGGCCGTCGTGACCAGCCCGTGGTTCGGCTTTCGCGACGACGTCGTCGTCCGCGTCCGTCCCCAGGGGACCGGCAGCCGGGTCGACATCCGCTCGAAGAGCCGTAACGGTGAAGCCGACCTCGGCGGCAACGTCGATCGCGTCCGCACCTTCATCGCGCGGCTGAAGACCGAAGGGTGATCCAGGAATCGCTTGCCTCCCCATTCAAATCTGATTGGGAAGCGGCCAAAAGACGCTAGGCGATCGGCAGGGTGAAGCCGAAGAGCGTGCCCTGCGCGTTCGATTCGATCAGGGTGATGTCGCCGCCATGCAGTCGCACCAGGTCTCGGGCGATCGCGAGGCCGAGGCCCGTGCCGCCCTGGCGGCCGCCGGTGGTGAAGGGCCGGAAGAGTTGTCTGGCCACCGCGGCGGGCACGCCGGGCCCGTTGTCGGCGATCTCGACCAGCAGGAAGCGGCCGCTGCGCCGGGTGCGTACGGCGACGCTCGTTGCGCCCGCTTCGAAGGCGTTGCGCCCGAGATTGACGAACACCCGGTAGAGCAGGTCGCGGTCGCAACGCGCCCTGCCACCGGCGCCGATCTCGTTGACCCAGCTGCGCAGGAGATTGGGGTCCCGTTCTTCTCCCTGCTCCTGCAGCGCGATTCCGACCTCGTCGACCAGGTCGGCGAGATCGACCTCGGCGAGCCGGGGCGAGGGCTTCTCCCGGACATATTCGATGGCGTCGCTGGCCAGGCGGGCGGCGCGGTCGATCGTATTGAGGATGGTCGGGGCAAGCGCGCGCGTGCGCTCGTCGTCGCTGCGCGCCAGGCGATCCGACAGCAGGCGCGCGGTCGAGAGCATGTTGCGCAGGTCGTGGTTGATCTTGTTGGTCGCGGCGCCGACTTCGGCGAGGCGGGTCTTCTGGCGCAGCGAGGTGCGCAGCTCGCGTTGCAGCATCTGGAACTCGCGGTCGACCACGCCGATCTCGTCGTTGCGCCGCACCGGGGCGCGATCGGTGCCGCCCTCCTCCGGTGCGCGGCGAAAGTCGATCATGGCGCGCGAGAGATCCTGCAGCGGCCGGATGACGAGCCAGCGCAGCGCGAGATAGAGCAATGCTGCGGTGAACAGGGCGATGATGATCGACAGGACGAGGATGCGTTTCGTGTAGCCGTACATGGCGGCGCGCATCGGCGTTTCGTCGACGACGATCCAGACCATGGCGCCGGGCAGGCGCATCGATTCGCCGCCGACGCGGATGTATTGCGGGCGATCCGGGGCCATCGCCTCGAGCGCGTCCCAGATCAGGCCGAGCGCGCCGCGATCCTTCAGGTTGAAGCCCTGCATCTCGGGCCTCGGCTCGACGTTCATCAGCGCACGCTTGGGCTTGTTCGGCTCGACCAGCACGACCGCTTCGACACGGGCGTGCGCCAGCAGCGTGCCCTTCACCTGCTCCGTCACCATGTTGTCGGGCGTGGCGTCGAGGGCCAGCGCCGCCAGGGTGCCGCTCTCGATGAGCTGCTCGAGGTAGACCAGCCGGAAACGTGCGATCGAGGGCAGGAAGATCGCGACCTCGGCCGTCATGACGGCGACGATCACCAGGCCCAGGATGCGCCACGACAGGCCGAAGGTCGCGTTCCGCGGCCGCGCGCGACGGGCGGTGTCTGCCGGCAGGGTGACGTCGGCGCTCATCGGAAACTTCTACCAGACCGGCAACCGCGCGAGAAACCGCACGAGGAACCGCGTACGGGGACCGAACAGGGTTTCGGTGTAGTAGCTCCCGGCGGCCCGCTTGGCGGTCTCGCCGAGCGTCGGATAGGGCGGCACGAAGCTCGCCAGGGTCGAGATCTTCAGTCGGCCGGACAGGGCCAGGCACCAGCTCTGGATCAACTCGCCGGCCTGCGGCCCCGCGATGCCCGCCCCCAATACGTGGCCGCGTCGGTCGGTGACCACCTTCAACAGCCCGTCCGTCTCGCGCTCGGCCTGCGCGCGATCGTTTTCGGCGAACTTCCAGCGCAGCACCCTGATGCCATCGCCATGGCGGGCGCGTGCATCGCGCTCGTTGAGGCCGACCTGCGCCAGTTCGGGATCGGTATAGGTCGCCCAGGGTACGATGCCGGGATCGAGCTTCGCCGGGGCGCGGAACAGGGCGCCACGGATGAACAGCGAGGCCTCGTGGCCCGCCATGTGCGTGAAGGCATAGCGCCCGTTGCAGTCCCCGATCGCCCAGACGTTGCGGTTGGAGGTGCGGAGCGAATCGTCGACCGTGATGCCGCGCCTGTCGTAGGCGATGCCGGCCTTCGCGAGATCCAGGCCGGCGATCGTCGGCGTGCGGCCGGTCGCCACGAGAAGATGCGAACCCTCGATGCGGCCGCCGTCCTCGAGCACGGCCGCGATTCCCTCGGATGCCTGCTCGAGGCGTGCGACCTTCGTCTTCTCGTGCAGCGTCACGCCTTCGGAACGCAGGCGCGCGACGACGATCGCAGCGAGTTCGGGATCGTCCTTCGCCAGGCAGGTCGCCGCTTCCAGCACGGTCACCCGCGCGCCGAGCCGCCGGAAGGCCTGCGCCATCTCCAGCCCGATCGGGCCGCCCCCCAGCACCACGAGATGCGACGGCAGCGTGCGATTGGCGAAGATCGTCTCGTTGGTGAAGTGGGGCACCGAGTCGAGGCCCGGCAAGGGCGGGAGGCTCGGGCGGGAGCCCGTCGCCACCACGATGCGCTTGCTGCGGATGAGGTGCGGGCCGGCCTGCAGTTCGGTGCGGCCGGTGAAGCGCGCTTCCTCCTGCAGGACGCGCACGCCGAGCTTCTCGAACCGCTCGACCGAGTCGTTGGGTGCGATGGCGGCGATCACGCCGGCGACATGGTCCATGACCTTGCCGAAGTCGACCGTGGGCTCGACCGGCGCGATGCCGAAGGCTGCGCCGCTGCGCTGCGCCTGCGCCAGGCGGGCGGCGGCGATCAGCGCCTTGGAAGGCACACAACCGAAGTTGAGGCAGTCGCCGCCCATCAAGGCGCGCTCGATCAGCACCACGTCGAGACCGAGCTGTGCGGCGCCGGCCGCGACCACCAGCCCGGCGGAGCCGGCGCCGACGACGCAGACATCGGGGGTGAGCAGGCTCATGTCACGCCGGGGGCTGCCGGCGCAGGCGGGCGACGACGACGGGCAGAAGCGCCAGCGCGGCCAGGCCGAGCAGCGGCAGCAGGATGTGCCATTCGAAGATGATGCCGAGATCGGGCTGCTCGCCGCGCTTCAGCAACGCCCCGAGGCCCGAGCCGACGCCGGCATAGACGATCGACGCCGGCACGATGCCCAGCAGCGTCGCCAGCACGTAGCGTTTGAGCTGCATGCCGAGGAGCGCCGGGACGATGTTGATCAGCCAGAAGGGAAAGACGGGGACCAGCCTGAGAAACAGGAGGTAGCTGAAATCGTTGTTCCGGAACCCCTCCTCGAGTCGCGCCAGCGTCGCGCCGGCGCGCGCCCGGAAGAGATCGCGAAAGGCGTAGCGCGCGGCCAGGAAGACGGCGACCGATCCCAGCGTGGCGGCGAACACCGACAGGCCGGCGCCTGCCCAGGTGCCGAACAGGAACCCGCCCACCGGTGTCGCCACCACGGCGACGGGCAGGGAGAAGGCGACCATCAGGGCATAGGCCAGTACGAAGGCCAGGCCGGCGAGCACGCGATGCGCGGCGACCCAGGCCGTCAGCGTCGCCTTGTGGCGGGCCAGCATCTCGAAAGAGACATAGCGCTCGAGCCCGAGCAGCAGGAAGGTCGCCAGTCCCGCCAGCAGGATCGCCACTGGCAGCAGCCGGCGCAGTGTCGATGTGTCCATCTGTCCCTTGGTGTCGCCCCCTCTCGATATTGACCCGATGGCGACGATCCACAAAGCACATGCTGTCACGCCTGAGTGACTATCGCGTCGTGCCTGGCAGACCGGGATCGGTTGCGGCAATGCTCGGTCGTTCCTTAAATCGCCGCCACCAGGCCGACAGGCGGGGGCGTTCGGCCAGTAGCGCGGCGCCGCGCGGGGACTGCGCGAAGTAGGCGAGCATCGCCCCGAGATGAAAGTCCGCGAGCGAGATGTCGGGGCCCGTCAGCCAGGGCGCCGGCGCGGCAAGTGTCTCCAGCGCGTCGAGCGCCTTCGCGGAGGCAGCCAACCCCTTCTCCAGCTCCGCCGCGTCGCCTGCCATGGCCATGTGAGGCCGAACGACATCATGGACGAAGATCTGCCGGACCAGCGGCCAGTAGGCGTAGGCGTCGACCACGCCGATGATCTGGTCCATGCGTGCGGCGCGCTTCGGGTCGGCTGGCTGGAGGGCTGCGCCGGGAAAGGCACGGTCGAGGTAACGGGTGATCGCTCCGGTCTCGTAGAGGGCGAAGCCGTCATGGACGAGCGTCGGCACCCGGCCGAACGGATGCAGCACCAGATAGTCGCCCGAAACCTCGGCCGCGAACGGGTTCACCTCGACCTGCTCGTAGGCCAGATCCCTCTCCGCCAGGACCAGGCGGACGATGCGGACATAGACGCTGTAGCGGTAGCCATGAAGAATGAGGGCGTTGGACGTCATGGGCGGCATCCTAGCCCTCGTTGACTCCGAAGGGTCACACGCTTATTACCCTCGCCCACGGAATTCGCCCCCGGTGCACCGCGCGGGGGCATTGTTGTGTTCAAAGGAGTTGCGTCATGAAACGCACCTATCAGCCGAGCAAGCTGGTCCGCGCCCGTCGGCACGGCTTCCGGGCGCGTATGGCGACCGTCGGTGGCCGCAAGGTCATCGCGAACCGCCGCCGGTCCGGCCGCAAGCGTCTGTCGGCCTAGTCCTGTTGGCTGCGGCGCGCCTCGGGCGTCTGCCGAATCGTAGCGACTTCCTGCGCGTCCAGGCCGGGCGGCGATGCGCCATGCCCGGATTCGTGCTGCAGACGGCTCCCGTTCCGGCCGAATGCGCTGGCCCCGCCATCCGGGTGGGCTTCACCGTCAGCCGCAAGGTCGGCAACGCCGTGGTGCGCAACCGGGTCCGCCGCCGCTTGCGCGAGATCGCCCGCCAGGTGATTCCGCAATCGGCCCGGGCGGACCATGACTACGTGCTGGTGGGCCGCCAGGGCGCCCTGGGCCGCGACTTCGTCGCGATGCGGGCGGAGTTGCAGGAGGCCCTGCGGCGCGTCAAGGCGCTCACTGCCTCCTAGCGACGCCCCTAGCGACTCCATGACTTGCATTGGCAGCTTGCGCCGGAGCGCTTAAGTCGCCAGTTTCCGGGCCGCATGATGTCCAAGGTCCTGCGCGGCGCGATTCGCTTCTACCAGCTCACGCTCGCCTACTTCTTCGTCGGAGCCTGCCGCTACGAACCCTCGTGTTCGGCCTATGCGGTCGAGGCGCTGTCGAAGCATGGCGCGGCACGGGGAAGCTGGCTCGCCGCCCGTCGACTGTGCCGCTGCGGCCCCTGGGGCGCCGGCGGCTACGATCCCGTTCCCCCGGCCGCCGCGCGCGCGCGCGCGCCGCTTACCTGCCACCCCGCCCGGCGCTCCTGACGCGCCACGAAAGATCGCCGACCAATGGATCAGAAGAACTTCATCGTCGCCATCGTCCTCTCGGTGCTGATCATCGTCGGCTGGCAGGCGGCGTTCCCGCCGTCCAAGCAGGCGACCAATACGGCCCAGCAGCAGGCGACGACGCAGTCCGGCGCCCCGGCGGCACCCACGGGCCAGCCGGGCACGCCCGGTACGCAGCCCGGTCCGGGCGCCGCGCCGGCGCAGCAGCCGGTGGTCAGCCGCAGGGACGCGGTGGCGCTGACGCCGCGCGTCACCTTCAACACTGCCGAACTCACGGGCTCGATCTCGCTCAAGGGCGCGCGCATCGACGACGTCCAGCTCGTGAAGTATCGCGAGACCATCGATCCCAAGAGCCCGCCGGTGCCCGTCCTGTCGCCGGTCGGCAGCGCGCACCCCTACTATGCCGAGTTCGGCTGGTCCTCGTCCGACGCCGCGATCAAGGTCCCCGGCCCCGAAACCGTATGGACCGCGGACCAGCCGACGGTGGCCCCCGGCAAGCCGGTCAAGCTGACCTGGGACAATGGCGAAGGGCTGGTGTTCGGCCTCACGGTCTCGATCGACGAGTTCTTCATGTTCGACGTGAAGCAGAGCGTCGAGAACAGGACCGACAAGCCGGTGACCCTGTTCCCGTGGAGCCTCATCGTCCGCTACGGCGAGCCGGTCTACGAGGGCATGTACATCCTCCACGAGGGACCGTACGGCGTCTTCAACGGCACGCTGAAGGAATTCAGCTACTCCGACTTCAAGGGCAACAAGCAGCAGAAGCTCGCCACCACGGGCGGCTGGGTCGGCATCACCGACAAGTACTGGATGTCCGTGCTGGTGCCCGATCAGAAGTCCAAGGTCGACGTTTCGATCAAGCAGACCGGCGCGGGCGCCGACGTTAAGTACCAGGTCGACTACGTCGCGGGCGGCGTCACGGTGGCTCCCGGTGCCAATGCCACGACGGATGCCAAGCTGTTCGCCGGTGCGAAGATCGCGCGGGTGATTTCCGACTATGAAAGCAAGTACGGCATCGAGAAGTTCGACCTCACGATCGACTGGGGCTGGTTCTGGTTCTTCACCCGGCCGCTCTTCTGGCTGCTCGAGTGGCTGTACGTCCATCTCGGCAATTTCGGGCTGGCGATCCTGACGCTGACCGTCATCGTCAAGCTGGTGTTCTTCCCGCTGGCCAACAAGTCCTATGCGGCGATGAGCAAGATGAAGGCGCTTCAGCCGGAGATGGAGAAGCTCAAGGAGCGCTATGGCGAGGACCGCCAGCGCATGAACCAGGAGCTGATGCAGCTCTATCGCCGCGAGAAGGTGAACCCGGCCGCCGGCTGCCTGCCCATCCTCGTGCAGATCCCGGTGTTCTTCGCGCTCTACAAGGTGCTCTACACCACGATCGAGATGCGCCATCAGCCGTTCTACGGCTGGATCAAGGACCTGTCGGCGCCCGATCCTCTCACCATCCTGACCGGCTTCGGCCTGTTCCCGTGGGACGTTCCGTCCTTCCTGCACTTCTTCAACATCGGCATCTGGCCCATCATCATGGGCGTCACGATGTACCTGCAGCAGAAGCTGAACCCGCAGCCGACCGATCCGGTGCAGGCCCGCGTGTTCCAGTTCCTGCCCATCCTGTTCACCTTCATGCTGGCGCCCTTCGCCGCCGGCCTGGTGATCTACTGGGCGTGGAGCAACACGCTGTCGATCGCGCAGCAGTACATGATCATGCGCCGCCACGGCGCGCAGATCGGCGGCAAGGCGGCGCCCGCTGCTGCCGCTGCGCCCGCGCCGGCCGCCTCGGCCAACGACAAGAAGGGCGGCAAGGGCTCGGGCAAGAAGGGCTGATGCCGGACAAGTCACCCGCCGCCGCCCGAGAGGAAGGCCGTACGCCCGAAGAGATCGAGGCGGCCCGCAAACTGTTCGCGGGGCCCTGCGACTTCGTCTCGGGCGCCGCGTCGATCGAATCGCTTCCGGGCATCTCGCTGCCGGAAGTGGCCTTCGCCGGCCGCTCCAACGTCGGCAAGTCGAGCCTCGTCAATGCCCTCACCGGCCGGCGCACGCTGGCGCGCGTGTCGGCCAATCCCGGTCACACGCGCCAGGTCAATTTCTTCAACCTCGCCGACCGGCTGATGCTGGTCGACCTGCCGGGGTACGGCTTCGCCAAGGTGTCGCGCTCGATGAAGGAGACGTGGCAGGACCTCGCCTCGGCCTATCTGCGCGGCCGCCCGACCCTGATGCGCATCTTCGTGCTGATCGACAGCCGCCACGGGGTGAAGGAGAGCGACCGCGAGACGATGCGCAACCTCGACAGCGCCGCCGTCTCCTACCAGCTCCTCCTCACCAAGACCGACTATCTGCGCGCCGCCGACGTGCCGCGCGCTGTCGCGGCCGCCGAGGCGGTGGCCCGCAAGCACGGTGCCGCCCATCCGGTGGTTCTCCCGACCAGCAGCGAGACCGGCTTCGGCATCCCCGAACTGCGCGCCGAAATCGTCGCCGTCGCGCAGGTTTAACACTCAGAAGGACCTCATCCTGAGGAGGCGCAAAGCGCCGTCTCGAAGGATGGGCAACAGGCGCGGTGCTCGTGACCACCCTTCGAGACGCGCTCCTGTGGAGCGCTCCTCAGGGTGAGGTCGTTGTTGAAGGTTCGTTCCAAGCTAAGCCGCGTCGTGGAAGATCAGGCCGAGCGTGAAGCGTTCGCCCTCGCGCACGCTCGAGACTCCGTGGCGCATCGCGGTGCGGTGCCAGCCGCGGACGCCCCTGGCCGGCCGCTCGTTCACGGCGAAGATCGCGGCGTCGCCCTGCTCCAGGGGCACGACCTCGCCGCGTGACTGCATGCGCGCGCGTTGCTCGACCAGCATGAACTCGCCGCCGGTGAAGTCGCGGCCGGGCGCGCTCAGCAGCACCACGACCTGGAGCGGGAAGACCATCTCGCCGTAGAGGTCGCGATGCAGGCAGTTGTAGTCGCCCGGACCGTAGCGCAGCAGCAGCGGCGTCGGCCGGGTCTGGCCGGCCTCGTGGCACTCCTTCAGCCAGTCCTTCAGGGCCGGCGGGAAGCGCCGGGGACGTCCCAGGCGCTCGTTCCACCGGTTGGCGACCTTGGCCAGGTGGGGATAGAGCGCCTGGCGCAGCCGCTCGACCGGTTCGGGAAGGTCGTAGGCAAAATACTGGTACTCGCCCTGCCCGTAGCCGTGGCGCTGCATGACGATGTGTTTGCGGAACCGGGCCTGCTCGGGCCAGAGCGCGGCCAGCGCCCGGCAGTCCTCGGGGCCGATCAGGTTGCGCACCACGGCGAAACCGCGATCGGCCAGGGCTTCGCTGTCGAGAAGGTGGGAAGCTGCCATGCGGACATCCTGACGCGGCGGGGCCGGTTCTTCTATCCGTAAGCCGCCTGATATATTATGCGCCTCGGCAATTGATCGGCCCTCTCCCGACCCGGAGAGGGCTTTCGTTCAACTGGGGATACCGTGACATGGCCGAGGCTGTTCAACCGGACAAGGAGCAGAAGCGGCTCATCCGCATGGCGGAGACCATCTCCAAGGCGCTGCCCTACATGCGCCGGCACAACGACGCCACCTTCGTCGTGAAGTATGGCGGCCACGCCATGACCGACCCCAAGCTCGGCGACCTGGTCGCCCGCGACGTCGTGCTGATGAAGCAGGTCGGCATGAACCCGATCGTGGTCCATGGCGGCGGCCCCCAGATCAACAAGATGCTGGAGCGGGTCGGCATCAAGAGCACGTTCGTCAACGGGCTGCGCGTCACCGACGCCGCGACCATGGAGATCGTCGAGATGGTCCTCGCCGGCTCGATCAACAAGGCGATCGTGGCCGACATCAACGAGTGCGGCGGCATCGCCGTCGGGATCTGCGGCAAGGACGGCAACCTTATCCTGGCCAAGAAGATGACCGAGACGCGCGATCCCAAGACCGGCGAGTTGCTGAAAGTGGACCTGAAGCAGGTCGGCGAGCCTGCCCGCATCAACGTCATGGTGCTGGAGCAGCTGCGCCGCGCCGACGTGATTCCGGTGGTCGCCCCGATCGGGTTCGGTGTCGACGACGAGCTCACCTACAACATCAATGCCGACACCTCGGCCGGCGCCATCGCCGGCGCCATGAAGGCCAAGCGCCTCCTCTTCCTGACCGACGTGCCGGGCGTCCTCGACAAGGACGGCAAGGTGATCCCCGAGATGACGATCGAGCAGGCGCGCGCCCTGATCGCCGACGGCACGATCTCCGGCGGCATGATCCCCAAGGTCGAGAACTGCATCGACGCCGTGAATTCGGGCGTCGAGGCCGCCGTCATCATGGACGGGCGGGTGCCGCACTGCCTGCTGCTCGAAGTCTTCACCGAGGCCGGTGTCGGCACGATGGTCCGGCGTACCTGATCCGGGCCCGACCTTGAAAAGCCCCATTCTCCCGCATATTTAGGCCCGATGGCTCTCCTGCCCATCCTGACCGCGCCCGATCCGCGCCTGAAGAAGAAGTCTTTGCCTGTCGAGACCGTCGATGCCGGCATCCGCCAGCTCATGGATGACATGCTGGAGACGATGTACGACGCGCCGGGCATAGGTCTCGCCGCGCCGCAGGTCGGCGTGCTGAAGCGCGTCATCGTGCTCGACATCGACCGCGAGGACACCAGGACCGGCCCGCTCTTCATGGCCAATCCTGAGATCGTCGAGGCGTCGGACGAGGACCTCTCCTACGAGGAGGGTTGTCTCTCGGTGCCGGATCACTATTCCGACGTGGTGCGGCCGGCCAGGGTGACGGTCCGCTACCTCGACCGCGACGGCAAGCAGCAGGACTTGGCCTGCGATGGCCTGCTGGCGACCTGCGTCCAGCACGAGATCGACCATCTCGACGGCGTGCTGTTCATCGACCACATCTCGGCGCTGAAGCGAAACATGATCCTGCGCAAGCTGTTGAAGGCGCGCAAGGAACAGGAGCGCGACGCGGCTGCAGGCCGGCCGGTGAAGGCAAAGGCCAAGGATCCCGAGCACGCGATCTGAGGTCGGGTCTGGCTCAAAGCGCCAACCACAATCACGGTGTCATCCCGAGCGTAGCGAGGGATCCTTATCTCCTGCCGCCCAAGGATTCCTCGCTACGCTCGGAATGACACGAGTGTTGGGACAGTCCTTCCGCAAACCGTTCAATCGATCAGTTTTCCATCCGCGTCGAAGAACGGGTACGGCCCTTCGTAGTCGCCGATCACGGCCGCGTGCGTGACGAGCTGGCCGTCGTTCCACCAGTGCAGCATGAAGCCCGGCGGCTCCATGCGGAAGCGGCTGGGCGCGTCGGGATGGATGTCGAGCGCGACCTGGTGGGCCGGGCTGGGGCAGGTCATCGCCGGCCGGCCGCCGACCTGGGCATGGATCGTGCGATGGAGATGGCCGCACAGGATCAGCTCCACCTGCGCATGCTTCGCCACGACCTCGGCGAAGGCTTCGCGTCCCAGCAGGCCGATCTTGTCCATGTGGCCGATGCCGGTGACGAAGGGCGGGTGGTGCATCATCACGAGGGTCGGCACGTCGGGCTTCTCGCCAAGCGTGCGGTCGAGCCAGTCGAGCCGCTCGCGGCAGAGTTCGCCGCCGCCCTGCCCGGGAATCAGCGTGTCGAGGCCAATGAGGCGCAGCGGATAGTCGTCGATCGCGAACTGCAGGAACTTCCCGTCCGTCGGCAGGTAGCCGCCGTCGCGGAAGGCATCGCGCATTGCGCCGCGTTCGTCGTGATTCCCGGGAATGGCGATGATGCGCTGCCGGATCGGCGCCAGGATCGACTTCAGGTGCTCGTATTCCTCGGGCCGGCCGAGATCGACCAGGTCGCCGGTCAGCAGGACGATGTCGGGTTGCGGGCTCAGCGCCAGCAGCTCCTGCACGCAGCGGCGAAGCATCGAAGCCGTGTCGACCTTGCGATAGGCGAGCCTGCCCGGCAGCTTGATGTGGGTGTCGGTGATCTGCGCAATCAGCATGACGGGCTCCTCACAACACCAATAGGCCACGCGGGTCGATGGCAAGCCCGACGGGATCGCCATGGCTGAAGTCGCGTCGCGCGGTGCTCTCGATCACCAGCGGCTGCGCCTCGCCCACGTCGACGAACAGGCGCGTGCGATCGCCGAGGAAGAAGGCGGCGGCGACCGTGCCCTTCAGGCCGGCCGCCTCGCCGCTCTCGACGACGCGGATGTCCTCGGGTCGGAACAGGATCTCGGTCGCCGAGGCCGGCGCCTGCGCCCAGGCGATGGCGCCCGCCCTGCAGGTGAAGGTGCCGTTGCTGACGCTTCCGGTCAGGCGGTTCATCGTGCCGATGAACTCGGCGACGAAGCGTGTGGCCGGGCGCTGGTAGATGTCGCGCGGCTTGCCGATCTGCGCGACCCGGCCATGCTCCATCACGACGATGCGGTCGCCCAGCGCCATCGCCTCGGCCTGGTCGTGCGTCACGTAGATTGCGGTGATGCCGAGCGAGCGCAGCAGCGATTCGATCTCCAGGCGCAGCGTGTCGCGCAGCTTGGCGTCCAGCGCCGTCAGCGGCTCGTCGAGCAGCAGGGCGCGCGGCCGCACGGCGATGGCGCGGGCCAGCGCCACGCGCTGGCGCTGGCCGCCCGAGAGCTGGTCGATGCGCCGGTCGGCGAGGCGCGTGATCTGCATCATCGCCAGCATCTCCGAGACGCGCGCCTTGATCTGCGCCTCGGGCACCTTCCGGATTTTCAGGCCGTAGCCGATGTTGCCGGCCACCGTCATGTTGGGGAACAGAGCGTAGGACTGGAACACCATGCCGACGTTGCGCTGCTCGATCGGCAGGTGGGTGACGTCGACACCGTCGAACAGCACCTTGCCGCCGGCATCGGGCTCCTCGAGGCCCGCGATGATGCGCAAGGTCGTGGTCTTGCCGCAGCCCGACGGGCCGAGGAACACGACCGTCTCACCGGCGTCGATCGCAAGGTCGAGCGGCTCCAGCGCGCGGGTGCCGTCGGGGAAGGTCTTGGCGCAATTCGCGAGCGAAATCGATACGGGTTTGGCGGCGTCGGTCATTCGGCATCCTCTGCCACGAACTTCGCCGGGCGCGGCTTGGCGAAGGCCTGCAGCGCCAGCAGGAGCGGCATGATCATCAGGAAGAAGACGAGGGTGTAGGCGCTGCCGACTTCCAGTCGCAGCGAGGCATAGGCGTCGGCGAGGCCCACCGGCAGCGTCTTGGTGAAGGGCGTGTGCAGCAGCCAGGTCATGTTGAACTCTCCCATCGAGAGCGTCACGACCATCAGCGAGCCCGCGAGGATGCCCTGCCGGCAGTTCGGCAGCACGATGTCGCGGAAGCGCGACCAGAAGCCGGCGCCGAGCGACGCGGCGCCCTCTTCGAGCGTCTTGAGGTCGATGGCGCTCAGCACCGCGAGCACGCTGCGCACCATGAAGGGCAGGGTGAACAGCACATGGCCCACCAGGATGAAGGTCCACGAGGTGCGGAAGCCCGACAGGCTGCCATAGGTCACGATCAGCGCCAGCGCGGTCGCGAGCCCCGGCACCGCGACCGGCAGCACCAGCATCTCCTCCAGCGCCCGCGTGAGCGCCGTCTGCCGCTTGGCCAGCACATAGGCGGCCGGCACGCCGATCACCAGCGTCACCGCGAGACAGGCCAGCGACAGGCCGATCGAGAGGAAGATCGTGTCGCGATAGCCGTTCCACACTTCCATGACCCAGCGCAGGGTGAGGCCGCTCTCGATGCCGACGAAGTAGTTGACCGTGAGGCCGGCCATGATCGAAAGGACCACCGGCACGACCAGGAAGGCAGAGACCAACAGGGTGAAGCCGAGCTGCAGATAGAAGAGGCCGCGACGCTTCATGTCAGCCCGCCGCCGCGACGCTGGAGCCGGCGGCGGTGCGCGCCACCGCCAGCACCAGCCAGGTCACGATGCCCAGCACGAAGCTCAGCGCCGCGGCCATGGCGATGTTCGCCGACAAGGTGAACTCGGTGTAGATCACCATCGGCAGCACGTTGATCTTGGCGGCCAAGGTGAAGGCGGTGCCGAACGCGCCGACCGCCGTCGCGAAGCAGATCGCGCCCGCGGAGATGAAGGCGGGCTTCAGGCCGGGGATGATGACGTCCAGCAGCACGCGCCACGGCGAGGCGCCCAGCGATCGCGCCGCCTCTTCCAGTTTCGGATCGAGTTTCTCGGCGGCGGCCATCACCGTGAGGATGGTGCGCGGGATGGAGAAGTAGACGTAGCCCATGAACAGGCCGGAGAGGGTGTAGGCGAAGACCAGCTTCTCCCCGGTCAGCGCCTGCGTGACGCTGCCGATCAGCCCCTGGCGGCCGGCCAGCATGATCACCATGAAGCCGATGACCACGCCGGGGAAGGCCAGCGGAAAGGTCAGCATCGACACGAGGAGGGCGTTGCCGGGAAACCTGTGACGCTGCAGGAACACGCCGGAGATACCGCTGATCACAAGCGTCGCCGCCGTCGTCGCGGCCGCGACGGCGAAGGTCGAAACCAGGCTGCCGAAATAGAGCGAGTCGGTGAGGATGGCGGTGTAGGCCGCCCAGCCGGTCTTGCCGCTGCCGCCGATGAAGAACAACCGCGCCATCGGCAACAGGAAGAAGGCCGCGAACACGATGCCGGCCGGCAGCAGCAGGAGGATCAGTCGGCGGGTTTCGTGCCGCATGGTTGGCGGTTCCTCAAACGAGCGGAAGCGGGACGGCCTTGCGGCCGTCCCGCTGCGTTGGCGATGACCCGTTGCAGGTCAGTTCACTTCCTTGCGGTAGCGTTCGACGATCATCGGCTGCGCCTTGGCGAGGCTCTTCAGGTCGACGGCCTTGGCGCGGGCATATTCCGCGTCGGGCAGGAACTTGGCCTTGGCCTCGCTCGACAGCTTGTCGGCGAAGACCGGGCGCAGATAGGCATTGCCCCACATCGCCTGGCTGTCGTCGGACAGGACGAAGTCGAGCACCTTCTTGCCGTTATCCGGGTTCGGACCCTTGTTCACCAGCCCCATCACATAGGGGAACACCAGCGTGCCCTCCTTCGGGATCACGAACTGCACCGGCGCCTTGTCGGTGTACTGGCCGCGATAGGCGTTGAAGTCGTAGTCGAGCAGGATCGGGATCTCGCCCGAGATCACGCGGGCATACGAGGTCTGCTTCGGCACGATCGGCTGGTTCTTGGCCAGTTCCTTGAAGAACTTGATGGCCGGATCGAGATTGTCGTAGGTGCCGCCCAGCGCCAGGTTGATCGCCATCACGCCGAGCTGGCCGACGGCCGCCGAGGTCGGGTCGAGATAGCCGACCATGCCCTTGTATTCGGGCTTCAGGAGATCGGCCCAGCTCTGCGGCACCGGCTTGTTGCCGAGCGCCGCCTTGTTCACGAACAGGCCGAGCGTGCCGGAGTGGATGGTGAACCAGTTGCCGTCGGGATCCTTGAGGTCGGCCGGGATCTTCTCCCAGTTCTTCGGCTTGTACGGCGTCAGCACGCCGGCATCCTTGGCCGGGTCGGCCGCGATGCCGCCGAGATAGGTGACGTCGGCCACCGGGTTGGCCTTCTCGGCGATCAGCGCGGCGATCGCCTGGCCGGAGTTCTTGTTGTCCGGCGGCACCTGGATGCCGAGCTTGGCCTGGATCGCCTTGAGCTGCGAGCCCCAGTCGGCCCACTCGGGCGGGCAGTTGTAGCAGATGGCGCGCTGCTGGGCGGAAGCGCCGGTGACGGTGCCGAAGGCGGCGAGGCCCAGGGCGGCTGCGATGGCCAGTTTCTTCAACATGAGATCAACCCCTCCTTGTTTGACTTGTCTGCTCGGTGGACTCGGACTCGGTGGACCAGGTGACGAGACGGACGCCGGCCTCCTGCAGCTGCCGGCCGATGCCGTCGGGCACCGGGCGGTCGCTGAACACGGCGCTCGCCTCGGTGATGTGGCCGCCGCGCACCGTGCCGCCGCGGCCGAACTTGGAATGATCGAGCACCAGGAAGCGCTGGCGGCAGTGGGTGGCGAGCGCGCTGCGCATCGTCACCTCGTCGGTGCTGAAATCGAGCAGGGTGCCGTCCTCGGCCACCCCGCCGACGCCGTAGATGCCGATGTCGGCCGCGAAGCGGCCGAAGAAGCCGTGCGCCTCGCCAGCCACCACGTCGCGGTCGAGGTTGCGCAGGCGGCCGCCCGCGACCGTGATCTCGCACGACGGGCTGCGGCAGAGCGCCAGCGCGACGTTGAGATTGTTGGTCATCACCCGCAGCCCGGCATGGTCGGCGAGCGCCAGCGCGCACTGCTCGGGCGTCGTGCCGATGCCGAAGAACAGCGATGCGCCGTCCGGCACCTCCCGCGCCACCAGCCGGGCGATGCGCCGCTTGGCGTCGATGTTCAGCACCTGGCGGGCGGGATAGGCGAGGTTCTCGCCCTCGGGCGGCAGCTCGACGCCGCCGTGGCGCCGGCGCAGCAGGCCGCGGTCGCAGAGCAGGTTGACGTCGCGCCGGATCGTCTGCGGCGTGACGCCGAACTGGAGGGCCAGCGCCTCGATCGCCTGGAACCCGTCCCCGCGGACGCGTTCGACGATGGCGCGGGCGCGTTCTTCCGCCTGCATTCCCGAATCCTGAGCCTGTTTCCTGTCCCGATCGATCTGCATGGTTCGAATGAACCCTGCAGGCCGTTGTTTTCGTTCATATGACTTTCATATGAACATTCGGAGACGTCAAGCGAAGGGACGGCCGAGCGAAGCTCGGCCGGTCAAGCGGCAGGACATTGCCTTCGGCAATGTCCGGGAGCGCCGAAGGAAGAGGGAGCGACCCTACGCCGCCAGCACGCAGCGCACCGCGTGCGCGGCCTCGACGTCGCGCAGCGACGGGACCGCGGTCGTGCAATCGGGGCGCACGAACTTGCAGCGTGGCGCGAAGCTGCAACCGCAGGGGACTTCGGCGAGATCGGGCGGGGCGCCGGGAATGGATTCCAGGCGCTGGCCGCGCATGCCGTCATGCACCGTCGAGGCCAGCAGGCCGCGGCTGTAGGGGTGCTGCGGCGCGTCGACCATGCGTTCGACCGGCGCCATCTCGACCAGCTTGCCGGCATACATGACGCCGATCCGGTCGGAGACCTCGACCGCCACGCCGATATCGTGGGTGACGAAGATGACGCCCAGGTTGAACTCGCTCTGCAGCTCGCGGATCAGCAGCAGCACCTGGATCTGCACCGTGGCGTCGAGCGCCGTCGTCGGCTCGTCGGCCAGCAGCAGCGTCGGATTGCAGGACAAAGCGAGCGCGATCATGGCGCGCTGGCGCATGCCGCCCGACATTTCGTGCGGATAGGCCTTGAGCCGCGTCGCCGGCGAGGGAATCCGCACCATCTCCAGCAGGTCCTTGGCGCGCTTCATCGCCTCGGTCTCGCTCTTGCCGGTGTGACGGCGCACCGTCTCGGCGATCTGCTGGCCGATGGTGAAGACCGGATCGAAGGCCGTCGCCGGCTCCTGGAAGATCATGGAGACCCGCTGCCCGCGCAGGTCGGACAGCGCCTTGGGGCCCATCTCGAGGATCTCGTCGCCCTCGAGCTTGATGCTGCCCGACCATTTGGTGCGATGCTCGGGATGCAGCCGCAGGATCGAGCGCAGGGTGACGCTCTTGCCGGAGCCGGATTCGCCCAGGATGCCGAGCGTCTCGCCGCGCGCCAGGTCGAAGCTGACGCCGTTGACGGCATGCACCGTGCGGTCGGGCGTCACGAAGGTGACGTGGAGGTCGCGGACCTGAAGCATGTTCGTCATGCCGCCACCGCCTTCGAATGTCCCGAGCCCGCCACCCTCATGTGGCAGGCCACGGCCTGGGGTCCGGCCTGCGCCAGCAACGGCTCGCTGCGCGCGCAGACGTCCTCGGCGAAGGGACAGCGCGTGCGGAACCGGCAGCCTGAGGGCGGATCGATGGGGTTGGGCGGATCGCCCTGGATCGGCGCCTCGCGGGTCCGCTTGCGCGGATCCATCGACGGCCGCGCCGAGAGCAGCGCGCGCGTATAGGGGTGCTGCGGATTGCCGTAGATCGCCTCCACGGGGCCGAGCTCGACGATCTTGCCGAGATACATGACCAGAACGCGGTCGCTGAGATACTGCACGACGTTGAGGTCGTGGCTGATGAACACATAGGTCAGGTCGAGCTCGGTCTTGAGGTCGACCAGCATGTTCAGCACCTGCGCCTCGACCGACTTGTCGAGCGCCGACACCGCCTCGTCGAGGATGATCAGCCGCGGCCTGAGCGCGAGGGCGCGGGCGATGTTCACCCGCTGGCGCTGGCCGCCCGACAGTTCGTGCGGATAGCGCGTGGCGTAGTTGGCCGGATCGAGGCCGACCTTGCTCAAAAGGTCGCGCACCCGCTCGCGCGCCTCGGCGGCTGGCAGGCCGTGGGCGCGCGGCGCGAAGGCCAGCGTCTCGGCGATGGTGAGGCGCGGATTGAGCGAGGCGTAGGAATCCTGGAACACCATCTGCACCTGGCGGCGCAGCTCGTTCACCGTGATGCCGTGCGGCTCGTCGACCGGATCGCCGTCCAGCACCATCGTTCCGCTGTCGGGCTTGATCAGCCGGATCAGGAGCCGCGCCACCGTCGACTTGCCGCAGCCCGATTCACCCACCACGCCCAGCGTCTCGCCCTTGGCGACCGAAAGCGTGAGATCGTCCACGGCGCGCACCACCTTGGTGGTGCGGCCCAGCAGCCCGCCGGCGACCGGGAAATGCTTGCGCAGGCCGGTGGCCAGCAGCAGCGGCTGGGCCGGGCCGCCGCGATCCTGGATGGGAACCAGCGTGTCCATGTCAGGCCTTCACGTCCATGGCCGCGCGCAGGCCATCGCTCATCAGGTTGAAGCAGATCGAGGTGACGAAGATCATCACGCCCGGCAATGCCGCGAGGACCGGGTTGACGTAGATCGCCTGGCGCAGCGTGTTCAGCATCAGGCCCCATTCCGGCTCCGGCGGCTTCACGCCGAGGCCGAGGAAGCTGAGGCCTGCGGCCAGGATGATCGCGACGCTGATCAGCGACGTGGCATAGACCAGGATGGGGCCCAGCACGTTGCCCAGAACGTGGACACGCACGATGGTGAAAGCCGAGGCGCCGCTCGCCCGCGCCGCGTCGACGAAGTCGAAGCCGCGCACCTGCGTGGTGACGCTCTCCGAAACCCGGCAGATCGGCGGGATGAACACCAAGGTGAGCGACAGCAGCGTGTTCTCGGTGCCGGCGCCCATCGCGCCCGAGAGCGAGATGGCCAGCAGCACCGACGGGAAGGCGTAGAAGACGTCCATGATGCGCATGATCGCCATGTTGGTCTTGCCGCCGACGAACCCGGCGAGGATGCCCAGGCTGCCGCCGATCAGCAGCGCGCAGACCACCGGCGTCACGCCCATGAACAGCGACAGCCGGCCGCCGTAGATCAGGCGGGCGAACATGTCGCGTCCCAGCTCGTCGGTGCCCAGCCAGTGGTTGGGCGAGCCGATCGGATGCAGGCGGCGCAGCATCGAGGTCTTGTAGGGATCCGCCAGGTTGAGATAGGGCGCGGCCAGCGAGGCGAGCACCAGCAGGATCAGGATGGCCGCGCAGATCAGCGTGACCGGGTCGCGGCGCAGGCGGCGTCCGACCGACTGCCAGTAGCCGCGGCCGCCGGCCGTGGGCTTGGGCGTCACCAGGACGGCGCCGCCGACATCGAGGGAGGGACTTTGCAGGGCCATCGGGTCAGCCTCGCTTGATGCGCGGGTCGACCATGGTCTGGATGATGTCCACGGTCAGGTTGAGCAGCATGAAGAAGCCGGCCAGCACCAGGGTCGTTCCCTGCAGGATCGGCAGGTCGCGACGGAAGATGGCGCTGTTCAGCAGGAAGCCGGTGCCCGGCCAGGCGAACACGGTCTCGATAAGGATCGAGCCGCCGATCAGGTTGCCGGCCTGCAGCCCCATGACGGCGAGGCAGGTCGGCGCCGCATTCTTCAGCACATGGAGCAGGATGCGGCTGTCGCGCATGCCCTTGGCCTGCAGCGCCGTCACGAACTCCATGCTGAGCGTTTCCTTGACGGTGGAGCGCACCGTGCGGGTCACGACGCCGAGCGGGATCACCGAGAGCGCGATGGTCGGCAGGACCATATGCGCGAGGTGGGCGCGGTCGAACTTCCAGCCGGTGGAGTTCTCGGGCCCGATCCCCATCGGCGGCAGCGCGCCCAGTTCGACGGCGAAGATGATGACCAGCACGATCGCCAGCCAGAAATGGGGCACGCTGACGCCGATCAGCGAGATCACCGTCACCAGCCGGTCGACGATGCGCGACTTCGCATAGGCGGCCGCGGTGCCCAGGATGACCGCCAGGGTGAAGGCGAGCAGCGTCGCAGCGATCGCCAGGATGATGGTGTTGCCGAAGGCGCTGCCGACTTCGGAGGCGACCGAGCGTCCGGTGCCGATCGAGGTGCCGAGATCGCCGGTCAGGGTGACTCCGAGCCAGCGCAGGTACTGCACCGGCAGCGGCTGGTCGAAGCCGTAATACTCCTTGAGCTTGTCGACCACTTCCTTCGGCGCGTCCGGCGGCACGATCGCCGAGATCGGATCGCCCGGCGCCAGGTGCACCAGCGCGAAGACGAGCAGCGACACGCCGAACGCGACGGGTATCAGGTAGATCAGGCGGCGTAGGGCATAGAGCAGCATTGCGGCCCGCCTCTCCTTGGTTTGCTGTGAGCTACTTGATCTCGACCGGCGTCAGGTCCTGGAACCAGCTCTGCGCCTGCACGAAGCCCTTCACCTTGGGGCTCATGGCGCGCGGGTTCAGGTCGTGCGCGATCCAGACCCAGTAGGCCTGGTCGACGATGTAGCCGTGCACCTCGGACAGCGCCTTGGTCTGCTCGGCCTTGTCGAAGCTCGTGTGCGCCTTGTTGATCATGGCGTCGAGCTTGTCGTCCTTCAGGATGCCCCAGTTGGCGCCGACCGGCGGGACGAAGCCGCTGTGCATCAGGCGCGTGAAGCCGGAGTAGGGATCGACCGTGGCGCGGCTGATGTTGATGCCGTTGACGCCGGCCTTCTTGGCGTTCTCGCCCGTCACCGGCTGGAAGGCGAAGGTCACCAGCGCGTTCCATTCCATGACTTCGAACGAGGTGTCGAAGCCCACGGCATTCAGGTTCTCCTGCACGTACTCGTTCATCGGCAGCGGCAGCATCTGGCCGGAGCCCGAGGTCGAGATGGCGATCCTGATCTTGGGCTTCCTGGTCGCGCTGTAGCCCGCCTCGGCCAGCAGCTTCTTGGCCGCTTCCGGATCGTACTTGATGTCGAAGGCGGGCGAACCGAACCAGGGATGGCCGGGATAGACATGACCCTTCGATTCGATCATCAGCCCGCCCAGCAGCTTGTTGAGGCCGGCGCGATCGATCGCGAGGTTGGCCGCCTTGCGCACGCGCACGTCGGTCCACGGCGAGCCTTCGACCATCGAGGGCTGATAGGCCCAGTTGTGCGGATACTTGTTGGTGACGATGGTCATGCCGCCCTGCTTGAGGCGCGGGATGGCGTCGGGCGCGGGTACCTCGATCCAGTCGACCTGGCCCGCCAGCAGCGCCGCCGTGCGGGTCGCGGCTTCCGGCATCGGGAACAGGATAACCTTGTCGAGCTTCGGTACCCGCGCCTTCTCCCAGTAGTCGGCGTTGCGCGAGAGTTCCATGCGCTCCCGTGGCACGACGCGATCGACCTTGAACGGGCCCGTGCCCGACGGATTGAGCGCGACCTTGTTCCAGTCCTTGCCCTGCTTCTCCCAGTTCGCCGGGCTCGAATAGAAGACGTAGGACATGTCGTAGGGGAACAGCGAGTTCACGATGCGCGTGGTGAGCTCGACGGTGTTCTTGTCGATCTTCCTGTATCCGACCAGCGTCGGGATGCGCGCGCGCACCTGGGCCATCTGCTTGCGGTCGAACTGCGGCGACTTGTCGTTCAGCACCTTGTCGAGGTTCCAGATCACGGCGTCGGCGTCGAAGTCCGACCCGTCGTGGAACTTCACGCCTTCGCGCAGCTTGAAGACCCACTTGGTCGGCTCGCCCTCGACCGGCGCCCAGGACACGGCGAGGCCGGGCCGGATGTCGGCGATGGCGTCGGCCTTCGAAAGGTCCCAGTTCACGAGCGCGTCATAGATCGTGTAGCCGGCGAATCGGAAGCCTTCGAACCCCTGGTCGGGCTGGCCCGTCGTCTGCGGGATGTCGGCGGCTGTCATGCCGATGCGCAGAGTGCCCTGTGCGAAGGCAGGCGTTGTCGTCGCTGCGAGGACGGCCAGGCCGGCGACAGTGACGCGAAGACGTTTGAACATTCACCACTCTCCGGTTGGACGGTCCCGACGCGAGACGCCGTCCCGTTCCGTCATGCAAGGGCCAAGCCAATGCAGCGTGGGCGCGCTACGCTCGGGCGGCATGTCGATTGCATGCACCGACGGTTGCGGAGGGATCATGACATCATCGACCAGGACGCCGACGCTCGAGGAATTCCGGGCGCGCGCCGCGCTGACCGGTCTCACCCTGACCGAGGAGGACATCGGCCACCTGCACAAGGGCTATGTCGGACTGCTCGGCCTCATGGCGCGCATCCCCGAGCGCTGGGCCTGGGCCGCCGAGCCGCCGCAAGTCTTCCGCGCCGACGAATAGAGACTCCCATGACCGATCTCACGACGAGCGATCTCACGACACTGGGGATCGCCGAGGCTGGCCGCCTGATGGCGCGCGGCGAT
This sequence comes from Reyranella sp., assembly GCA_046296475.1. GTDB lineage: Bacteria > Pseudomonadota > Alphaproteobacteria > Reyranellales > Reyranellaceae > Reyranella. The sequence goes on along the minus strand of JBKBLH010000012.1, from coordinate 111,603 downwards.
CTCACGTCGACGGCGTTGACCGAGGCCTTTCTCGCGCGCATCGAGGCTGTCGATGGCAACCTCAACAGCTACGTCACCGTCACCGCCGACATCGCGTTGAATGCCGCGCGGCAGGCCGACATGGAGATGAAGGGCGGCCTGCGGCGCGGACCGATGCATGGCATCCCGGTCGGGCTGAAGGACATCTACGAGACGGCGGACATCAGGACGACCGGCCATTCGCATCTCAAGCTCGACTACGTGCCGGCGATCGACGCCGAGACGGTGCGACGCCTGAAGGCGGGCGGCGCGGTGATCCTGGGCAAGCTCGGCACGCACGAATTCGCCAACGGCGCGATGACACAGGACCAGCCCTTCCCGCCCGTGCGCAATCCGTGGAACACCGCCTGCCAGCCCGGCGGCTCCTCCAGCGGCTCGGGCGCGGCGGTCGCGGCGGCGCTCTGCATGGGTGCGATGGGCTCCGACACCGGCGGCTCGATCCGCAATCCGGCGGGCTATTGCGCCATTGCCGGCATCAAGCCGACCTATGGATTGGTCAGCCGCTGCGGCATCTTCCCGCTTTCGTTCAGCCTCGACACCGCCGGGCCGATGGCCTGGACCACCGAGGACTGCGCGCTGATGCTCGACGTGCTGGCCGGCCACGATCCCAACGACCAGGCGTCGGCCCGGGCGCCCAAAGTCGACTATGGCGCGGCGGCGCAGCGTTCGATCAAGGGCATGCGCATTGCCTTGGCGCGCCGCTGGTACGAGGGCCCCTACGGCCAGCTCTCAGACGACATGGCTGCTGGTATGGAAGAAGCGGTGCGCGTGATGCGCGATCTCGGCGCCACCGTCGAGGAAGTCGTCTTCCCCGACATCCGCGACTATCACATCTGTGGACGCGTCATCATCACCGTCGAGGCGCACGCGATCCATCGCCGCGACGTGATCGAGCGGCCCGGGAAGTTCGGCTACACGACGCGCCGCCGCTTCCAGCTCGGCGCCTTCCTGTCGGCCGAGCAGTACATCTCGGCGCTGCGCTTCCGTCGCAAGCTGCAGCAGGACACGCGCGAGGCGATGCGCGGCTACGATCTCGTGATGACCGCCAACCAGTGGGGGCCGCCGGAAGTCTTCGAGGAGCCGGCGCCGATCTTCCACTTCCTCGGCAAGCCGTCGCTCAGCATGCCGTTCAACGTCACCGGCCAGCCGGCCGCTGCGGTATGCTGCGGCTTCGACTCGGACGGCCTGCCGCTCGCATTCCAGCTGGCCGGTCGTCCGTTCGACGAGGCCAGCGTCATCGCCGCCGGCGCCGCCTACGAACGCGCCACGCCCTGGCGCTCGCGCCGCCCGGAACTCTGACGGGAGCCAAACTCCTCCCCCATCATGTTCCTCTCCCCCGATAGGGGGAGAGGTTAGGTGAGGGGGTTACAGGAGGTGCATCGTGCGTCGCCCCCTCACCCAGCCTCTCCCCCTGGCGGGGGAGAGGAGAGAAGAAGAAGGCGCACGCCTCCCAATCAACACCCCAGCTTCTTCGCGAGATCGATCATCGAGGTGCCGACGGCGTTCCAGTCGCCTTCGGGCTCGAGGTCGCGCTTCTGGTTGGGGCCGTGTTCGGTGGGCCGAATGACGAAGCCGGTCGACAGGCCGCATTTCTGCGCCGCCGCCAGGTCGCCGTTGTGCGCCGCCACCAGCATCACCTGCTCGGGCTTCACGTACATGCTGTCGACCACGCCGAGATAGGCCTCGGGGTCGGGCTTGTAGTGATGGAAGGTCTCACCTGAGAAGCAATGGTCCCAGGGGATGCCGCCATTCTTGGCCATGTTGATCAAGAGCGCGACGTTGCCGTTGCTGAGCGTCGCCACGACATACTTCTTCTTCATCATGCCGATGCCCTCGACCGAATCGGGCCATGGCCGGAGCTTGTGCCAGAGATGCGTGAACTCCCACGCGCCCTCCTCGCCCGGATGCTTCAGGCCGCGCTTCTGCAGCAGCATCTCGAAGGCTTCCTTGTGCAGGTCGTCGATGCGCGTCCACGGCAGCTCACCCTTGCGCACGCGGCCCATCTGCGGCTGGTAGAGGCCGCGCCAGTCGTCGGCGAAGCTCGTCCAGTCGGTCTCGATTCCGTATTTCTTGCCGAGCGCGGGCAGATCCTGGATCAGGCTGCCGCGCCAGTCGACGACGGTGCCGAACACATCGAAAATGCAGACCTTCAGATTGGCGGGGACCTTGGACATTGGGTAGCTTCCTCACATGGTTTGGAAGCACGATAGAGTGAGCGGCGCCGACGGCAAGCCAAGATGCGGCTGGGTCTCCGACGATCCGCTCTACCAGCAATACCACGACACGGAATGGGGCCGTCCGCTGCGCGACGACCGCGCGCTGTTCGAGCTCCTGACCCTGGAAGGCTGCCAGGCCGGGCTTTCGTGGATCACGGTGCTGCGCAAGCGCGAGCACTACCGCAAGGTCTATGACGGGTTCGATCCCGAGAGGATCGCGCGCTATCGCCCGGCGAAGCTCGAGAAGCTGCTGCTCGATCCCGGAATCATCCGCCACAAGGGCAAGATCGCCGCCAGCGTCGGCAACGCCCAGGCCTATCTCGCGCTGATGGAGCGCGAAGGCTCCTTCTCGAAATACCTGTGGAGCTTCGTCGGCGGCACGCCGAAGAGCAACCGGCCGAAGACGCTCAAGGACGTGCCCGCCCGCACCGCCGAAAGCGACGCGATGTCGAAGGCCCTTCAGAAGGCCGGCTTCAAGTTCGTGGGTTCCACCATCTGCTATGCCTTCATGCAGGCTTCCGGCATGGTCGACGACCATGTCGTGGGCTGCCATTGCGCCAAGGAGTGATCGTGACCAAGCGTGTGTACATCGCGGCCCTCGGGACCGAGACCAACCAGTTCGTCCCCTTCCCGACCGGCCTGCGCGGCTACCAGGAACACGGCATCTGGCACGGCGACGCCACCAAGCACGAGCCGACCAACTTCACCGCCCCGGTGCATGTCTGGCGCAAGGAGACCGAGAAGCGCGGCTGGACCGTAATCGAAGGCCTCTCGACCTTCGCGGCGCCCTCGGGCACCACCGTGCGCAAGGTCTATGAGGATTTCCGCGACGAGATCCTCGACGGCGTGAAGGCCGCCCTGCCGCTCGACGCGGTGCTGATCAACGTGCACGGCGCCATGGTGGCCGACGGCTACGACGACTGCGAGGGCGATCTGCTGGCGCGCATCCGCGCCATCGTTGGACCCAAGGTCGCGATCGGCGCGGAGTTCGACCTGCACTGTCATCTGAGCGCGCTCATGCTGGAGAGTGCCGACGTGCTGGTCGGCTACAAGGAATATCCGCACACCGACACGATGGAGCGGGCGGCCGAACTGTTCGCCATCATCGCCGACACGGTGGAGGGCAAGGTGAAGCCGGTCATGGCGCGCTACGACTGCCGCATGATCGCGCAGTACCGCACCTCCGTGCCGCCGATCAGCGAGTTCGTGGTGCGCATGAAGAGCCTCGAGGGCAAGGACGGCATCCTCTCGGTGTCGCTGAGCCACGGCTTCTCCTTCGCCGACGTCGAGGACGTGGGCACGCGCACCCTCGTGGTCGCCGATGGCGACATGGCGAAGGCCGAGGCGCTGGCCGAGCAGCTCGGAAAGGAGCTGTGGGACAATCGCGAGCGCTATGCCACGAAGTACCTCACCGTCGACGAGGCGATGGATCGCGCCGCCTCGCACAACCAGGGCCCGCTGGTCCTGGCCGACCGTGCCGACAATCCCGGCTCGGGCGCGCCGGGCGATTCGACCTTCGTGCTGAAGGCGCTGATCGAACGTGAGATCGGCCCCGCCCTGTTCGGCGTGATGTGGGACCCGATGGCTTTCCAGATCGCCGAGGAGGCGGGCGAGGGCGCGCGAATCCGCATGCGGCTGGGCGGCAAGTCGGGAACGGTGAGCGGCGATCCGGTCGACCTCGACGTCACGGTGAAGAAGATCGCCCGCAACGTCTTCCAGCCCTACGGGCCGGTAATGTCGCCGCTCGGCGACATGGCGCTGCTCTCGTCGGAGCATGTCGACATCGCGATCTGCACGCGCCGCAACCAGACCTTCCACGCCGACGCCTTCCGCGCCGTCGGCGCCGAGCCGGCCGACTACCGCGTCGTCGTCGTGAAGTCGGCGCAGCATTTCTACAATGGCTTCGTCGGCGTCGCGAAGGAGATCCTCTACGTCGCCACCCCCGGCGCCGCCGACCCCGACGTCACCCGCTGGCCCTACACCAAGCGCAAGACGCCGTTCTGGCCGAAGGTGGCGGATCCGTGGGCCTGATGGCGCCCACTAGAACGCAATCTAAGATTCCTTAAAAAAGATTTGCTCGCTAAGTAGAAACTTGGCGAGACCAGTCATTAATCAGGGATCCGACGCGAGCGACATCACGACGACTAAGCATTCCACTATGCATAATAACATTTCTGGAACGCTCAATCGCATCGAAGATCTGTGCCGCCCAATCAATGTCGTGAATGAATGGTTCGAACTGAGTAAAATTCTGTCGAATTATGTTCAGCAAGTTCGGCAACATCGTAAAGTTGATTGGGTCCTGTCCGCGCTGCGAATGCCATCGGACTTTTTCTTCTTCGTCCATTCGTTGCTTCGCTTGTGCGCGAATCTTCTCAGAGACACTCGTTGCCCACCAGTCCTCGCCTTTGTCTTCCAGTAGCGTTCTTGAAATGAGTTCCCGAACTGAATTTTCAAATGCCGCGATTGTAACGTACACGACTGCCATTGCTCTCGCTGCGGCAACATGCCGTTCGTCCAATGCCGCGACACCAGCAAGCACTTCCAATTCCTCTTGATCATGGAAAGCGGATCGACGCGTCTTTCGACCAGCATCGTCTAGCGCCTCTTCCGTGAGGTGGGCTTTCATCACGAAGCTATAAACATGATCCAATTCATTCATAGCAACAGGTGCTCCCGCAAACTCCTGAACAGCGCATCGTATACTTTTGGATCGCGAGACTCTGGCAGGATGATTTGGATATTGTAGTGAAGGCCCCCCAATGTCTTGGTGGAGCCATTTGTGATGGGCAAATTTGGATTCGGCGATGCCGGCTGAGTTGTATGTTCATCTTGCGGAGGTGGCATATCCACCAATGATCTGCCGGGATTCTGAAAAAATACAGGCACCCCCCAATCCGTGCCGAGATCATTGACCAAGAGACAATGAGCTGGGAGCAGTGGCCGAGAGCGGCCCCCACGTAGCTCACGAATTCCAGCCCGTCGGGGCCGAAGGTGGCGGATCCCTGGAAATAGCTGCCCGCCTTACGACTGCGGCGGATAGCGGTCGAACGCGGGCAGTTCATGGGCGTTCTTCATCCATCCGATCCGGTCGGCGATCTGGATGTGGACCTGCGCCGGCACCGCGTCCGGATCGTCGTAGGTCGCGCTCTGGATATCGATGAGCCCCGGCAATATCTTCACGTTATCGTAGAAGAGCCCGGTGCCGCAGTCGGGGCAGAAATGCCGCCGTCCATGCTCCGACAAGGCGTAGACCCTGGGGGTGCCCTTGGTCACCTTGACCGCGTCGTGCGGGTACATCGTCCAGCCCACCATCGGTGCGCCGGCGTGGCGCCGACAGTCCGTGCAATGGCAGAGCGCGTGGTTGAGCGCCTCGCCCTCGGCCTGATAGCGAATCGCGCCGCAATGGCAGCCACCTGCAATCATCGTCTGCTCTCCTTCATCTGGACATCTGCCTACAGTAACGGCTCCAGCGCCTCTCGCGTGGTCTTGCCTTCGACCACCGGCACGACCTCGAACTCGACGACCTCCTGCCAGTCGGCGATCCATTTCTGGAAGGTCGTGATGTCGTCGGTGCGCATGAGCTGGAAGCAGCGGCCGAGATCGGCCGTCACATAGCTTGCGACGAACTCGAGTCCGTCGGGCAGGCCGCGGCCTTTCCGGAGCTTGCGATAGACGGCCTTGCCGTCCTGGTTCTTCAGCTTCTCGACCACCATGAAGAGCATGTGTTCCCCTCGCGTTGAATTCGTTAGTTTACTCCAGGGAATTCGAGAGGAACGAAATGAAGATCGCCGTCGTCGGCGCCTCGGGGCGCATGGGCCAGATGCTGGTTCGCCAGATCGCACGGACCGAGGGCGTGACCCTGGCTGCCGCCAGCGAGCGGCCGGGCAGCAAAGCGCTGGGCAAGGACGCGGGCGAGCTGGCCGGGATCGAGCCGAACGGCGTGCCGATCGGCGACGACAGCGCCGCCGCCATCAAGGCCGCCCAGTGCGTGATCGATTTCACGGTGCCGGAAGCGACGGTGGCGCATGCCAGCGTGGCCAGCGAGAACGGCGTCGCCATGGTGATCGGCACGACCGGCCTCGATCCCGTCCAGACCAAGCTGATCCAGGATGCGGCGAAGAAGGTGCCGATCATGTGGGCGGCCAACATGGCGCTGGGCGTCAACATCCTGCTGGCGCTGGTCGAGAAGACCGCCTCGATGCTCGACCCCAGCTACGACATCGAGGTGCTGGAGATGCACCATCGTCACAAGATCGATGCGCCCTCGGGCACGGCGCTGGCGCTCGGCCGTGCCGCCGCGGCGGGCCGCAAGGTCCAGCTCGAGGAGGTCTGGCGCAAGAGCCGCGACGGCCATACCGGCGCGCGGCCCACGGGCGAGATCGGCTTCGCCACCCTGCGCGGCGGCGAGGAGGTGGGCGTGCACACGGTCTACTTCGCGGCCGCGGGTGAACGGCTCGAACTCAGCCACCGCTCCTTCAGCCGCGAGACCTATGCAGCCGGTGCGGTGACTTCGGCCAAGTGGCTGGAGGGCAAGAAGCCCGGCCTGTACGGCATGAAGGACGTGCTGGGGCTCTGACCCACCGTCGTCCTGAGCGCAGCGTAGCGTAGTCGAAGGACCTCTTTTCGTTTCGACCGTCAGTGCGTCGGAAAAAAGGTCCTTCGACTGCGCCGCCCTGCGGGCGGCTTCGCTCAGGACGACGAAGTACAATCATTCGCGATAACTTTCGTCGTTGAAGACGAAGAACTCAGTCCCACGCGTGGTCGTATCTCGGCGCGCGCATCTCGGCGATGGCGGCCTTGAGGCGGTCGGCGACCCGCAGGCGTTCGTCGGGGCCGAGGAAGCGGCCGATGACGGCGCGGTTGCCGCGCGAGGTGACCACCAGCCGCTCCTCGGTCGCCTCGACCTTGAGCCAGTAGGCGTCGAGCCGCAGCTCCTCGCGCTCGCCGTCGGGCGCGATCCGGACAACGACCAGGTCATGGTCGGTCAGGGTCAGCGTCTCGGTGCGGCGGGCATCGAAATAGCTGCGCTGGAACAGCCACCACAGCAGGAAGACGTCGAGGCCCATGAAGCCGAAGACCGGCCAGGCGCCCATCAGGAACAGGGGCAGGCCGATCACCAGGTTTGCGGCCACGGCGGCCAGCATGACCAAGCGGAAGCCGTCCGCAGACAGGCTGCGATAGGGCTTCAGCGCGGTGGCGAAATGAACCGCCGGAACGGGCGCTTCGGTCATGGTATGGACCTATATGGCCCTGATGAAGACCGCCGTCATCCCCGAGTTCTTTGCACGCCTCAGGAAGGCGATGCCCGAACCCGAGACGGAACTGGAATACGACAATGTCTACCAGCTGCTGGTGGCCGTCGTGCTGTCGGCCCAGGCCACCGATGTCGGCGTGAACCGCGCCACCGGGCCGCTGTTCAAATTCGTGAAGACGCCGGCCGAGATGGTGGCGCTGGGCGAGGCGAAGCTGATCGACCACATCAAGACGATCGGCCTGTTCCGCACCAAGGCCAAGAACGTGATTGCGCTCAGCCGGCTCCTGCTGGAGCGGCACGGCGGCGAGGTGCCGCGCACCCACGCGGAACTGGAGGCGCTGCCGGGCGTCGGCCGCAAGACCGCCAACGTGGTGATGAACGTCGCCTATGGCGAGGCGACCATCGCCGTCGACACCCACATCTTCCGGGTCGGCAACCGCACCGGGCTGGCGCCGGGCAAGAACCCGCTGCAGGTCGAGCTGAAACTGCTGAAGCGCGTGCCGGAGGAATACAGGCTGCATGCGCATCACTGGCTGATCCTGCACGGCCGCTACACCTGCAAGGCACGCACCCCCCTGTGTCCCGCCTGCGTCGTGAACGACCTCTGCACCTTCAAGGGGAAGACCGTCGCGGCCTAGGCCTGCGGGTCCTTACTGAGGCCGCTTCCTTCGCGCCCTTCACGGCTTCGGCCAGCGCCGCGGCGAGGCGGCCGCCGCGGCGGTCCTGGCGCTCCAGCATCACGATGTTGCGGATCAGCTGCGGCTCGCCGAACGGCAGGCAGGTGAGCTTCAGGTCGGCGAAGATCTCGTCCGACACCGCGAGTACGGCGACGCCCAGCCCCTTCTCGACCATGCGCAGGATGATGTCCTGACTGTCGAGCACCATCTCCTCGTGGACCTCGACCCGCATCCGCCGCAGCTCGCGGTCGATCACGCGGCCGGCCCAGGCCTTGCTGTCGAAGCGGATGAAGGGCAACTCCGACAGCAGGCCGCGGGCACTGCGCCGCGCCTGGCCCGGCGGCGCGAACAGCCAGAAGCGGTCCCGGTAGAGCGGCGTCCAGACGAGGCCCGCCGGATAGGGCCGCACCGGCTCGGTGGTCAGCGCGGCGTCGAGCTCGCCGGCCGCGACCTTCTCCGCCATCTCCGCCGACAGGCCGACCGAGACGGAGACACGGGCGCGCGGATGGGCGCGGTTGAGGGCGACCAGCGCATCGGGCAGCACGCCCGCCAGCGCGGTCTGCACCGCGCCGACCCGCAGCCGGCCGGCGAGCGATCGTTCGTCGCCCAGCGCGGCTGCGATGTCGTCGTAGAGCGCGAGCACCTCCGCCGATCGGGAGACGACGATCCGGCCGGCCTCCGTGAGCACCGGGAGGCGCCGCGAGCGGTCGAACAGGGCTGCGCCGAACTCCTCCTCCAGCGCCTTCACCTGCAGGCTCACGGCCGATTGCGTCAGCCCGACCGCCTTGCCGGCAGCGGCGAAGGAGCCGTGGCGGGCGATGGCCTGCAGCGTGCGGAGGGCGCGAAGCGACATGGACGTGATGATAAATACTCATCAATCAATTGAGTATTCAGAATTTTTGCTTGGGGTCGTCCGGGCGTACACGTGTCGCATGAGCGCCGACGTGATCCTCGCCCTGCTGCCCATCGTCCTGTTGATCCTGCTCGGCATGGGGCTGCGCCGCATCGGCTTTCTCGCCGAGGGATTCTGGCCGCAGGCGGAAAGGCTCAGCTACTACGTGCTGGTGCCGTGCCTGTTCTTTCACAGTCTTGCCACCGCCAGGCTCGACGCGCTGCCGGCGCGCGAGCTGGTCTCGACGCTCATTCTGTCGATCCTCGCCGTGGCCGCGCTGCTCGTCGCCTTGCGCCCCGTGCTGCGCGTCGACGGTCCCACCTTCACCTCGATCTTCCAGGGCGGCATCCGCTTCAACAACTATGTCGGCGTGACCCTGGCCGCCGGCCTGTTCGGCGCGCAGGGCCTCGCGCTGGCGGCCCTGTGCAGCGCCGCCATCGTGCCCACGGTCAACATCCTCTGCGTGCTGGTCTTCGCCCGCCACGGCGCCGCACGGCTGAGCGGCCGCGGCATCGCCCGGCAACTCGTGACGAACCCGCTCGTGCTCGGCTCCTTCGCCGGCATCGGCTTCCAACTGCTCGGACTCGGTCTGCCGGCAGGTATCGAGCCGGCGCTGCGGGCGCTGGGTGCGGCGTCGCTGCCGCTCGGCCTGCTCTGCGTCGGCGCGGCCCTCGAGTTCGGATCGGTGCGCGGCTGGATCGCGCCGGTCGCCACCTCCTCGGCCATCAAGTTCCTCGCCATGCCGGTGGTGACCGTCTTGGTCGCCTGGCTGATGGGCCTGACCGGACCGGCGCTCGTCACCGCCCTTCTCTTTCAGGCCCTGCCCACGGCCTCCTCGGCCTACATCATGGCGCGGCAGCTCGGCGGCGACGCGCCGCTGATGGCCGGCATCACGGCGACGCAGACCCTGTTCGCGCTGGTCGCCCTGCCGCTCGCGGCCGCCGGGATCGGCGTTCTGGCCGCCTGAGGGGTCAGGCCAGCGTCCGCAAGCCGCGACGCAGGGTGCGGCCGTCGGCGGCGGGCAGCAGCCGGTCGATCACCCCATGCACCTCGATCCAGACCGGCATGGCCGCCTGCAGGACCTTGCGACCGGCGGGCGTCAGGATGAGCCGCCGCACCCGGCGGTCTGCCTCGTCCACGGCGATCTCGACCCAACCGCGCTGCTCGAGCGGCTTCAGGTTGGCGGTCAGCGTGGTGCGGTCCATCACCAGCAGGGCGGCGATCGAGCCCATCGAGGGCGGCTCGGGCCGGTTGAGCGACGTCAGCAGCGAGAACTGACCGCTGGTGAGACCGATCGGTGACAAGGCTTCGTCGAACCGGCGCGCCAGGGCGCGCGCGGCGCGTTGTGTGGCAAAACACAGGCAGTGATCGTAGACGTGCAGCGTCGTCTCGAACGAAGCGTTCAGTTTCTTTGACATGGCGTTGGTACGTTGATATCAACCTTTCATCCCGAGATCAACAGCAGGAGGAATTGATGGCCTACGTGCAGGGTTTTGTTTTGCCGGTGCCGGCCGACAAGAAGGAGGCCTATCGCAAGGCCGCCGCGGACTTCTCGCCGATCGCCAGGGAATTCGGCGCCACCCGTCAGGTCGAGGCCTGGGGCGACGACGTGCCCGATGGCAAGCTCACCGACTTCAAGGGCGCCGTGAAGGCCAAACCGGATGAAGTCGTGGTCTTCTCGTGGATCGAGTTTCCCAGCAAGGAGGTCGCCGAGGCGGCCCATCGGAAGATCATGGTCGATCCACGCATGAAGGACATGGACATGCCGTTCGACGGCCAGCGCATGATCATCGCCGGCTTCACGCCCATCCTCGACGAGGCCGGCGCGAAGGGCGGCAAGACGGGCTACATCGACGGCTTCCTCGCGGCGGTGCCGGCCGGCAACAAGCAGGCCTATCTCGACATGGCGAAAAAGGCCGCTGCGGTGTTCAAGGAGTACGGTGCGGTGCGCATCGTCGAGACCTGGGGCGATACCGTGCCCGACGGCAAGGTCACCGACTACAAGGGCGCAGTGAAGGCCACGCCCGACGAGAAGATCGTCTATTCCTGGGTCGAATGGCCGTCCAAGCAGGTCCGCGACGAGGGCTGGAAGAAGATGATGGAAGACCAGCGCATGAAGGACCAGCAGATGCCGTTCGACGGCAAGCGCATGATCTATGGCGGCTTCGCGCCGATCCTCGACGTCTGAGGCCCGGAAGATGACCGTTGCAAAGAACACGATCTGCCTCTGGTTCGACAAGGAGGCAGAGGAGGCCGCGCGCTTCTACGCCGCGACCTTTCCCGACAGCGAGGTGACCGCGGTCCATCGCGCGCCGAGCGACTATCCCTCGGGCAAGAAGGGCGACGTGCTGACCGTGCAGTTCACGGTCTGCGGCATCCCCTGCCTCGGCCTGAACGGCGGACCGATGTTCAAGCAGACCGAGGCCTTCTCCTTCCAGATCGCAACCGACAATCAGGAAGAGACCGACCGCTACTGGAACGCCATTGTCGGCAACGGTGGGCAGGAGAGCGCCTGCGGCTGGTGCAAGGACAGATGGGGCCTGTCGTGGCAGATCACGCCACGCGTGCTGACCGAGGCGATGGCGACCGGTGGCGACGAGGCGAAGCGCGCCTTCGAGGCCATGATGGACATGAAGAAGATTGACGTCGCCCGCATCGAGGAGGCGCGTCGAGGCAACTGAAGACCGGCGCCGCCGATGTCGCTCAGGCGGCGTCGGCGGTGATCGTGTCGCTGTCGTTGTCGACCACGACGGCGGTCTCGAAATAGCGGATCTCGGGCGGGGCGCCGTAGCGTTCGGCGATATAGGCCTGCCATTGCGGCGTGTAGACGGCTTCGGCGTCGGCGCGGGTCTTCCAGAGATAGACGCCGCCGCCGATCCGCTTCTCGGCGTCGAACAGGTAGTATTTACGGACCAGGCCCTTCATGCCGCGATACTTCGGTGCCGAGCCCTTGAAGAGCTCGGCCGCCTTCTTCGCGTCGACGTCGGCCGGCAGCTTGAAGTTCACGATGGCGGTGATCATGCGGTCCTCCCTCAGGCGGTTGCGCGCTCCTCGCGCACCTTCCACAGCAGGACGAAGCCTAGCACCAGGAAGAACAGAACGCAGGCCATGCCGAGGCGGGTCGAACCGCTCGCCGCGGTGACGATGCCGATGGCCAGCGGCGCCATCCAGGCGGTGGCGCGGCCCGACAGGGCGAACAGGCCGTAGAATTCGCCGGTCATGCCGGGGGGCGCGATGCGGCCCACCATGGTGCGGCTGGCCGCCTGCATCGGCCCCATGCAGAAGCCGAGCAGCAGCGCGAAGCCCATCAACACCTTCTCCTGCACGGAGCCGAACAGGCCGCGGGTCGGGCTGATGGGATCGACGGGCACGACGAACAGAACATGCGTGGCGGTGACCCCGACGATGCCCAGGGTCGCCACGATCACGCCGGCAATGGCCAGCTGCACCGTCCGCTTGCTGCCGATCCAGTCGTCGAGCCGGCCGCCGAGGAACGCGCCGGGAATGGCGAAGACGGTCAGGATGATGCCGAAGATGCCGAGCGTCACCGTGCTCCAGCCGAAGGTCGCGGCGGCGTAGACCCCGCCGAAGGCGATGATCGCCGCGAGACCGTCATTGTAGAGCATGAAGGCGATGAGATAGCGCAGCACGTTGCCGAAGCGCGGGATGCGCTTCAGCGTCGCCACGAGAGACCGCCCGCCTTCCCGTGCGGCGACCAGGAGCGGCTGACGCCGCGCACCGGCGGAATCGGGGGTGAAGAGGAACATCGGCAGCACGAAGACCATGATCCAGAGCGCCGAGGCGGGGCCGACCAGTCGCTCCAGCTCGTGGCTGGCGGGATCGAGGCCGAACAGAGGCCGGTCGTTCGACGCCGCGAGGCCGAACATCGCCGGCATCGACACGGCGAGCACGACGAACAGCGAGACCAGCCCGCCGCAATAGCCCAGCCCCCAGCCGAAGCCGCTCAGCCGGCCCATGCGCTCGGGCCGCACGATGTTGGGAAGCTGGGCGTTGTTGAACACGATCGACATTTCCGCACCGACCGTGGCGAGGATCACTGCCCAGCTGATCGGCAGGATGAGATCGGGCCGGTTGGGGTAGGCGAACCACAGGCCGGCGCAGCCGGCGACCAGCAGGAGCTGGAACGCGAGGATGAACGGCTTTCGCCGCCCGCCGGCATCGGCCATGGCGCCGAGGAACGGGCTCATCAGCGCGATCAGGATGCCCGAGGCCGACTGGGTGAAGGCCCAGGCCGACTGCCCCTTCACCGGATCGCCCACCAGCACGTTGGCGAAGTAGGGCGCGAAGATGAAGGTGGTGATGATGGTGAAGAACGGCTGGTTGGCCCAGTCGAACAGCGCCCAGCTGAACTGGCCGAGCTTCGAGGCTTCATGCGGCGCTGTTACGGGAGCCGCGCTCACAATAGCACCCTAAGGAAGTTCGAGCCGCCGACTATGATCATCAGCGCCCGCGTTCGGCGCGAACCGCTCGCACTGTACTGATGGACAGCTTCACCGCCGACCGCTGCTCTAGTCGCTTACGCATTTCCTCCGGCGTAGGCCGTGCGGCTACTTCGCGGAGTTCGCGAAGCATATAGTCCGACAGTGACAATCCTGCCTGCGCCGCACGTCTTTTGAGCTTTCGGCGTAGCACATCGGGCACATTGCGGATCTGGATGGTCTTCGGCACTCAAAAGGGATGAATGGATGCGTCGCAGATGTCAATGAACCCACCGCAGTCAACATAACCCTCTCCGCCCGCGAAGCGGGGGGAGAGGGAGGGGCCCATGGCGAAGCCATGGGAGGGTGAGGTGGGTCATCGACTATCTACTCACTCACCGCCAGCGCATCGGGCACCACCTCACCTACCCGTCGCTACGCGCCGGGTCCCTTCCTCTCCCCCACTGCGTGGCGGAGAGGACCCTGATTGACTCGCCGCTGCAGCTGCCAGATCGCGTTCCGGTTGGTCGGCGAGAAGACCTTCTCCATGGCGTCCTGCCAGGGCAGCCAGAGCTGGGCGACGTGCTCGGCGGGATCGAGGGTCGCCACGGTCCGTTCGGGCACCTGGAAGCCGAAGACATGCTCGACATTGTGGGTGACGTCCGGTGCGTAGCGCGCCCGCCACTGCGTCCAGATCTCGTAGCGGTTGGTCTGGCGCCAGTCGGTGAGCGTGCCGACCGCGAGGCCGGTCTCCTCCAGGAGTTCGCGGCGCGCCGTCGCCTCGAGGTCGGGATCGTCGGGCTCGCGCGAGCCGGTCACGGACTGCCACAGTCCGGTCCCCGTACGTTCCAGCACGAGGACGTCGAGGCGCGGCGTGTGGACCACGACCAGCACCGATTCAGGGAGCTTGAAGGCCATCGCGGGCAGCATATAAGGTCCCGCGGCAGAATTCCGGGGGAACGATGAGCAAGCAGCTACAGGCCACCATCGACGCGGCGTGGGAAGCACGGGACGGCGTCAACAGCGCCACCAGGGGCGAGGTTCGCGACGCCGTCGAAGCGGCGATCGCCGGCCTCGACGACGGCACCTATCGCACCGCCGAGAAGTTCGGCGACGAATGGGTCGTGCACCAGTGGCTGAAGAAGGCAGTGCTGCTTTCCTTCCGCCTCTACGATTCGGTCCCGATGGACGGCGGCGCCTCGTTCCCCGGCATGGGCGCCGCGCCCTGGTTCGACAAGGTGCCGCTCAAGACCACCGGCTGGGACGCCGCCCGCTTCGCCAAGGCGAACTATCGCTCCGTGCCCGGCTCGATCGTGCGCCGCGGCTCCTACATCGCCCCGTCGGTCGTGCTGATGCCGTCCTTCGTCAACCTCGGCGCCTATGTCGACACCGGCACCATGGTCGACACCTGGGCGACGGTCGGCTCCTGCGCCCAGATCGGCAAGAACTGCCACCTTTCGGGCGGCGTCGGCATCGGCGGCGTGCTCGAGCCGCTGCAGGCCAACCCGGTCATCATCGAAGACAACTGCTTCATCGGCGCCCGCTCCGAGGTCGTCGAGGGCGTGATCGTCGGCACCGGCGCGGTGCTCTCGATGGGCGTGTTCATCAGCGCCACCACCAAGGTGGTCGACCGCGCCACCGGCCAGATCCACATCGGCAAGGTGCCGCCGTACTCCGTCGTCGTACCCGGCAACATCGGCGGCGGCCCGGACAAGCCTTCGACCTACTGCGCCGTGATCGTGAAGACCGTCGACGAGCGCACCCGCTCGAAGACCTCGATCAACGAACTGCTGCGCGACTAGAACGACAATGCCCGACGCAGCCGATCCATCCGTGCCGTTGCCTGCCGAGGCAATGCCCGATCGGCTGCTCTGGCGGGGCGACACGCTGGCGCCGGACGCCGGGCGGATCGCGCTTCCCGGGGACGTCGAGCGCGAACTCGATCGGCTCGTCGCCGCGCTCGATCGCGATCCGCTGCCGCTCCTTCTGCTGCGGCCGGAGGATTTCCCGCTCGACGCCTCGCGCGCCTTCATGCGCGACGTCAGGCGAAGCCTCGACGATGGGCCGGGCTTCGCCATCATCGACCGCCTGCCGGTGGAACGCTGGTCTCGCGACGGCCTGCGCGCCGCGTGGTGGCTGCTCGCCTCCCTGGTCGCTCGGCCGGTGGCGCAGAAATGGGACGGCACCTCGATCTACGACGTGACCGATCTCGGCAGGCCACCGGGCAACGGGGTGCGCCCCGACGTCACCAACGCCGAGCAGAACTTCCATACCGACAACAGCTACAATCTCGTGCCGCCGCACTATGTCGGCCTGCTGTGCGTGCGCACGGCCATGGAAGGCGGCGTCAGCGGCATCGTGAGCTTCGCCGCCGCGCACGAGGAGATGCGCCGCCGGCATCCCGACCTTCTGCCGCGGCTCTACCGGCCCTTCTACTTCGACCGCCAGCGCGAGCATGCGCCGGGCGACATCATGACGACGCATCACCCGATGCTGGAGCGCGAGGGCGACCGCCTGATCGCCCGGCTGTCGCATTTCCAGGTGACCAACGGCCACGCCCTGGCGGGCGTGGCCCTCGACCCGGACGGTGCTGCGGCCCTGGAAGCCTTCGAGGAGATCCTGAACGCGCCGGGCATGGCGGCGCGCTTCGTCTTCCAGCCCGGCCAGATCCAGCTCATCGACAACCGTGCCCTCGGCCACAAGCGCACGGGTTTCCGCGACTGGCCGGAGCCCGAGCGCAAGCGTCTCCTGATACGTCTGTGGCTGCGCGACGTCGGCAGCCGGGCCTACAACGGCTGAGGTCTCGCCTTTACGCCAGGTGACGCTTCCACTCGGGCTGGGCCCTGAGATGCGCGCCTTCCTTGGCGAGGATCTTCGAGGTGCGTTCCGGCGCGAAGCCCAGTTCGACGAAGGCGGGGCCGACATTGGCCACTTCGCGATACTCGGCGATCAGCCCGTCGCGCAGGGTCATCATCGAGCAGCCCTCGAAGCCGACCCTCTTGCCCTCGGCGCCGGGCAGTTTGGAAACGTAGCTGAACGTATAGTAGGCGTAGAGCATCCTGCCGTCGCTGACCGGCCGGTGCATCTCCCAGCGGAACTCGTGCGCGGTGCGATGGAACCAGTCGTCGATCATCTCGGCGATGCGCTCGCGCCCCCTGAAGTCGCCGTAGAAGACGTCGTGATAGACGCCGTCCTCGGTGAACAGGCTCGCGAACGCCTTGCCGTCGCGACGCTCCACCGCCGAGCAGAAGGCCTTCAGCAGCTCTGACGTATCCATCGTTATTCCTCCCGGACCGCCCCGATCATGACTAGACTGGCGGCTGCGGCAAAGGAGAACGGACATGGGCTCATGGATCTTCCTCGGCATCGTGGTCGCCATCGGCCTGTGGCTGATCGCCGTCTACAACGGGCTGGTCGGCGGCCGCAACCAGGCGCAGACCGCGTGGAGCCAGATCGACGTGCAGCTGAAGCGCCGCCACGATCTCATTCCCAACCTGGTGCAGGTGGTCAAGGACGCGATGGGCTACGAGCAGGAAACGCTCACCAAGGTGATCCAGGCGCGCAACAATGCGGTCGCCGCGAGCGGCAACGCCGCGCAAGCGGGACCGGCCGAGGCGGCGCTCAGCCAAGCGACGCACGGGCTGCTCGCCCTGATGGAGAACTATCCGCAGCTCAAGGCCAACGACAACATCATGCAGCTCCAGGAGGAGCTGACGACGACCGAGAACAAGATCGCCTTCGCGCGCCAGTTCTACAACGACTCGGTCAACACCTATAACACCCGGCGCCAGAGCTTCCCGGCGGTGCTGGCCGCGGCCTCTCTGGGCTTCGGTCCGATGGACCTGTTCGACATGCCGGAATCCGAGCGCGCCGTGCCGAAGGTCGCGCTGCGCTGAGGGCTGCGGCGCATGAGCGTCACCACCGACTTCGTCGCCGCCCAGAACGAGAACCGTCGCAATACGACGGTGCTGCTGGCGGTCCTGACCCTGCTGGCGGGCGGGATCGGCTATCTGGTCGGCGCGCTGCTGGAGACCGAGTCGTCGGGTACGCTGCCCGCCGTGAGCCAGACGGGCATCGCGGCCGCCGGGCTGATGGCCGCCGCCAGCATCGGCTGGAGCGCGATCTCGCTGGCGGTGGGCGACCGGATGGTGCTGTCGATGGCTGGCGCCCGGGCGATCGAAAAACAGGACGCGCCGCAGCTCTACAACGTGGTCGAGGAAATCTCGATCGCGGCTGGCGTACCGATGCCCCGGGTCATGGTGCTGGAGACCGACGCGCTGAACGCCTTCGCCACCGGCAACAGGGTCGGCAACGGCACGATTGCGGTCACGCGCGGGCTGTTGAATTCGCTCAGCCGCGACGAGCTGCAAGGCGTGGTGGCGCACGAGATGGCGCATCTGCGCAACCTCGACACCCGCTACATGGTGGTGGTCGGCGTCACGGTCGGCCTGATCGCGCTGGTCTGCGACATGGCGCTGCGCACCCTGAACTGGGGCCGGATGCGCAGCAGCGACCGCAAGGGCAGTTCGGGCGGCGGCATCCTGATCGTCGTCCTGCTGGTGGTCGCGATCCTGGCACCGCTCGCCGCCAAGGCGGTACAGATGGCGGTCTCGCGCCAGCGCGAATATCTCGCCGACGCGACGTCCGTGCAGTTCACGCGCAATCCAAACGGCCTCATCTCCGCGCTCGGCAAGCTCGCGGAGAAGGCGGCCCCCTTTCCCGGAGTAAGTCGTGCCACGCAGCATCTCTTCATCGTCAATCCGATCCACCAGTTCACTTCCAGGACGCCGGCGCTCCTCGCGACGCATCCCGATATCGCGGATCGCATCGCTCGCCTGCGCAATCTGGGCGGCTAGTGCCGGGTTGGCGGCAGCCTTCGACCTGCAGGGTCACCGGGGCGCCCGCGGCCTGGCGCCGGAGAACACGCTGGCCGGCTTCAAGCTGGCCCAGGATCTCGGCGTCACGACGCTGGAGACCGATCTCGCCGTGACGCGCGACGGCGTCGTCGTCATCAGCCACGACCCGGTGCTCAACCCCGCCCTGACGCGCGGGCCGGACGGGCAATGGCTGGCAGCGGCGGGACCGGCCATCGCCGCGCTGACCTTGGACGAACTGAAGCGCTACGACATCGGGCGCGTGAACCCGGCCAGCCGGTACGGCCAGCAGTATCCCGAGCAGAAGCCGGCCGACGGCCAGCGTTTCCCGACCCTCGCCGAGTTCTTCGCCCAGGCCGCGCCCGCGGTGCGTTTCAACGTCGAGATCAAGACCGACCCGGGCAAGCCCGACCTGACCCTGGACCCGGCAGCCTTCGCCGGCCTGGCCGTAGGGGAGATCCGCAAGGCCGGGGTCGGGACCCGCACCACCGTGCAGTCGTTCGATTGGCGAGGCCTGATCGAGGCCCGCAGGCTGGCCCCCGAGATCGCCACCGCCTGCCTCACCATCGAGAGCAACAACTTCGACACGGTCCAGCGCAGCGGCGGCGGGCCCTCTCCCTGGCTGGGCGGGCTCGACCTCGCCGCCCACGGCGGCTCGCTGCCCCGGCTCGCCAGGGCCGCCGGCTGCGCGACCTGGTCGCCCTTCTGGCGCAACGTCACGGCGGAAAACGTGAAGGAGGCCCATGCGCTCGGCCTCAAGGTGGTGCCCTGGACCGTGAACGTCCCGGCGGAGATGGGGCGCCTGATCGACCTGGGTGTCGACGGGCTGATCACCGACTATCCTGACCGGGGCATGCAGATTCTCGCCGCCAGAGGGCTGAAGGCCCGCTAGAGGGGCGCCATAATCGAAACAAACGAAATAAACGCAATATCTGTCGGGGAAAGGCCCCTCCCCGGCGCTCGCCGGGCATTTTTCGGGCGGGAGGGCCCAAATCCGGGGTCAGGCCTCGCCAGGCGGTTGACTCCGTCGACGTCTGTGTTCTGTATACAAACATGCGTCCCATCCTTCCCGAGCCCGATCTTTCCGAGCGCATCCACGATTCCGTGCTGGAGGCGATCTGCTCCGGCGAGCTGAAGGCCGGCGCCCGGATCACCCAGGAGGAGATCGCCCAGCAGTTCGGCGTGTCGCGCCAGCCGGTGCTGCAGGCCATGATGCTGCTGCGCCGGGAGGGCTTCCTGATCGATGCCGGCCGCAAGGGCGTGTGCGTCGCCCCGCTCGACGTCCAGCAGGCGCGCAACCTCTACGTCGTGCGCGCCGCCCTCGACGGCGCCGCCGCGCGTCTCGCCGCGTCGAACTACACGCCGCATCTCGTTCGGCGCGGCCGCGCCCTGCTCGATGTCGGCCGCCGCGCCGTGGCGAGCGGCTACGTGCCGTCGGTCATCGAGGCCGACATCGACTTCCACCTCTTCGTCTACGAAGCCTCGGGCAATCCCCTGATCGGCGAGACCGCCCAGCCGCACTGGCAGCATCTGCGCCGGGTGATGGCCGCGGCCTTGAGCGAGGAGGATCTGCGGATCAGCGTGTGGGACGAACACGAGGGCATCCTGCGCGCGCTCGAAGCCGGCCAGGCCGCCGAGGCCGAGGCGCTCTGCCGCGGCCATGCCGAGCAGATGGCGGACATTCTGACGGGACGGTTGAAGGTCGTGATTTCCCGCGCCGCCTGAGGGCGGCGCCTATCAAGCAAGCAAATAGGGCCAAGGAGGAACCGCCATGAAGCTCACCTCTGAGCAGCTGAAGCAATTCGACGAAGAGGGCTATCTCTTCTTCCCCGACTATTTCTCGCCGGAGGAGACGCAGATCCTCAAGACCTCGGTGCCCGAGGTGTTCGCGCAGCGCCGGCCCGAGAACGTGCGCGAGAAGAGCGGCGACGTGGTGCGTACCGCCTTTGCGGTCCACACCTATCATCCGGTGTTCGAGGCGCTGGTCCATCATCCGCGCTTCGTCGAGCCGGCCGAGCAGCTGCTGAAGGACAAGACCTACATCCACCAGTTCAAGATCAACGGGAAGGCGGCCTTCGACGGCGACGTCTGGCAGTGGCACCAGGACTACGGCACCTGGAAGGCCGACGACGACATGCCCGAGGCGCGCGCCATGAACCTCGCGGTGTTCATCGACGAGGTGAACGAGTTCAACGGCCCGCTATGGTTCATTCCCCGCAGCCACAAGAAAGGCGCGATCGAGGCCAAGCACGACCTGACCACGACGTCGTATCCGCTGTGGACGATAGACAACGACACGATCGCCAAGCTGGTGGAGCAGGGCGGCATCGTATCGCCCAAGGGCGGCCCGGGCTCGGCGATCTTCTTCCACGGTACGCTGGTCCATGGCAGCCCGCCCAACATGTCGCCGTGGCATCGCCAGATCATCTACGTGACCTACAACGCGGTCAGCAACGCGATCCGCCGGTTCAAGCGGCCGGACTACATCGCGCATCGCGACTTCACGCCGGTCGATGCCTGGGAGGACGATGCGGTGATCCGCGCCGTCAACCGCAAGGCCGCGGCGGAATAATCAAGACACTCCGGAGGAACCCATGAGTCTCCATCGCATGCTTCAGGCCCGTGCGGCCGAAGGCAGGCCGCTGCGCATCGGCGTGATCGGTGCCGGCAAGTTCGGCTCGATGTACCTGTCGCAGATTCCGACCACGCCGGGCATCCATTTGCTGGGCATCGCCGATCTCTCGCCCGATCGCGCGCGCGAGAACCTCGCGCGGCTGGGCTGGAAGCCCGACGTGACCTCGGCCAGCTCGTTCGAGGATGCGCGCAAGCATGGCAGTACGCATCTCACAGACGACTGGCGCGCGCTGGTCAGCCATCCCGAGATCGACATCGTCGTCGAATCGACCGGCGATCCGATCGCCGCCGTCGAGCATGCGCTCGAAGCCTTCAGGCACGGCAAGAGCGTGGTGATGGTGACGGTCGAGGCCGATGCCTTCTGCGGCCCGCTGCTGGCCAAACGTGCGGCCGCCGCCGGCGTGATCTACTCCCTGGCCTATGGCGACCAGCCGGCGCTGATCTGCGAGCTGGTCGACTGGGCGCGCACATCGGGCTTCGAAGTGACCGCGGCCGGCCGCGGCCACAAGTGGCTGCCGCACTTCGCGCAGTCGACCCCCGAGACCGTCTGGAAGTACTGGGGCCTTAACGAGGAGCAGGCCAAACGCGGCGGCCTGAACCCCAAGATGTTCAACTCCTTCCTCGACGGCTCCAAGCCCGCCATCGAGAGCACGGCCGTCGCCAACGCGACCGGCCTCACGCCGGCGCCGGACGGCCTCGCCTTCCCACCCTGCTCCGTGGAGGACCTGCCCTTCGTCATGCGGCCGATCTCCGAGGGCGGCCAGCTCCATCACAAGGGCCAGGTCGAAGTCGCCTCGTCGCTGGAGAAGGACGGGCGCGCCATCCCCTACGAGATCCGCAAGGGCGTGTGGGTCGTGTTCGAGGCGGCCACCGAGTACCAGAAGAACTGCTTCGAGGAGTACATGCTGCAGACCGACCCGAGCGGCCGGTACTCCGTCATGTACAAGCGCTGGCACCTGATCGGGCTCGAGGTCGGCATGTCGGTCGCCTCGATCGGCCTGCGCAAGGAGCCGACCGGCACGCCGATCGGCTTCCACGCCGACGTCATCGCCACCGCCAAGCGCGACCTGAAGCCCGGCGAGATACTGGACGGCGAAGGCGGCTACACGGTCTACGGCAAGCTGTTCCCGTCGGAGAAGTCGACCAGCCTCGGCAGCCTGCCGCTCGGCCTGGCGCACAACGTCAAGCTGGTGAAGCCGATCAAGGCCGGCCAGTCGCTGACCTATGCCGACGTGGTGATGGACGAGTCGCTGACCGCCGTGAAGCTGCGCCGCGAGATGGAACGCGACTTCGCGCCGGCAGCGTCGAAGATCGCGGCCCAATAGGGTGAGAGGGGCGCAGCCTGGCTGCGCCCCCCGGAAGTCTTATCAGCCGCCCGACTTGGTGCCCGGCGCAGCCGCCTGGTCTTCCTTGTACTCCGGCATCGCCTTCAGCGAGTCCTTCGTCCAGGTGGTCTTGACGCGGAGGTCCTTGCCGTCGCGTTCGACCTTGATGTCGCTCCACTTCACCGCGACGTTCTTGGATCCGACGCCAAGGAAGCCGCCGACCGAAACCACCACGGTCTTGATGGCGCCGTCGGTGCCGACGAAGACTTCTTCGATCTCGCCAACCGTCTCGTTGGCCTGGTTCTTGACATTCGCGCCGAGCAGGGCGTTGCCCGACAGATTGCCTTCGGCGTTGAAGTCGCCGCCGCTGCGCGCCGGCATGTTGGCGGCGGTTTGCGAAGTGGAGGTGGAACGCGTCGTCGCGTCGGCGCGCACGCCGTCATCCTTCCAGATGCCGGTCTCGTTGAAGACCTGCCCGCGATACGCCGTGTCGCTGTACTTGTACTCGGGCTTCGCCTTCAGCTGGTCCTTGGTGAGATTGACGGTGACCTTCTCGCCGTTCTGGGAAATGTTGAGTTCGCTCCAGTTCAGGCGAACCTCACGCTCGCCCAAGCCCAGGAAGCCGCCAACGCCGACCATCACGCTGTCGACATTGCCGTCCTTGCCGATGAACACCGACTTGATCTCGCCGATCGTCTCGTTCTGAGCGTTCTGGATGTTGCGGCCGATCAACTTGCGCGTGTCCGCACTGGCCCGCGACGGCATAGGCTTCGCCGCGGGAGAAGTGGCTGCCGGCGGCGTGGTGGTGTTCTGGGGCGCAGTCGGCGCCTGGGCGTAGGCGGCGGTGGCGCCGGCCGTGATCAGAGTAGCCAGGATGATGCGAGTGAGCATGGAATGCCTCCGTTGGGTGGTGGGTGGCATCCAACGTGCTCTTCCCGCCCCTCGTTGCATCCATCGTCGGAAGCTTTTGATTGCCGCGGCGCGGCAACCAGAACGCCGATCTGACCTTTGAGGAGGCGTGTAGGGACTGCGCCGTACGGTCAGCCGCCGAACATTTCCTTCATCTTGCTGAAGAAGCCTTCGGATTCGGGGCTGGTCTTGCCGGCCTTCTCGAATTCCTTCAGCAGTTCCTTCTGCTTCGACGTGAGGTTGGTCGGGGTTTCGACGTTGATCTCGATGTACATGTCGCCGCGCTGACTGGAGCGCATGATCGGCATGCCCTTGCCGCGCATGCGGAACTGGTGGCCACCCTGCGCCCCGGCCGGGATGTTGATGCGCGCCATCTTGCCGTCGAGCGTCGGCACTTCGATGTTGCCGCCCAGGGTGGCCTGCACCATCGAGATCGGCACCCGGCAATGCACGTCGGCGCCTTCGCGCTCGAACAGCTGGTGGCGGCGTATCGAGAGGAAGACATAGAGGTCGCCGGCCGGTCCGCCGCGCGCACCCGCTTCGCCCTCGCCACTCAGGCGAATGCGCGTGCCGTCCTCGACGCCGGCGGGGATGTTGACCTTGAGCGTCTTCTCGCGACGCACACGGCCCTGGCCGCCGCAGTTCTTGCACGGCTTGTCGATCACCTGGCCTGCGCCGTGGCACGTATGGCACGCGCGTTCGACGGTGAAGAAACCCTGTTGAGCGCGGATGCGACCGCGACCCTGGCAGGTCGGGCACTGCTGCGGCTTGGAACCGGCTTCGGCGCCGCTGCCGTGGCAGACCTCACAGGAAACGGAACTGGGCACGCGCACCGTGGCCTCGGTGCCGCCGTAGGCCTGTTCCAGCGTGATCTCGAGATTGAAGCGCAGGTCCTGCCCGCGCATGTCGGCGCGTCCGCCGCGACCTCGCTGGCCGCCGGCGCCGAACATCTCCTCGAAGATGTCGCCGAACACCGAACCGAAGTCGAAACCCTGCCCGCCTTGGAAGGGTCCGCCCGGCCCCGCGCCGCCCTCGAAGGCCGCCGCGCCGTAGCGGTCATAGGCTGCACGCTTCTCCGGATCCTTCAGGATGTCGTAGGCGTGGTTGATGTCCTTGAACTTGCGTTCCGCCTCGGCGTTACCGCCGTTGCGGTCCGGATGGTACTGCATCGCGAGCTTGCGGTACGCCTTCTTGATGTCGTCGGCACTGGCCGTACGACTGACCCCCAGCAGCTCGTAAAAGTCTTGCGACATGATGTTCTACGCAGCCCCTACTCGCCCCTTACAGGTCGGCCTCCCGCTTGCGCGGGAGGCCGCCTTGCCTTCCAGGATGTCCTGGTTCAGGACCCGGTCTTCTTGTTCTTGTCGGTGACGTCCTCGAACTCGGCGTCGACGACCTTTTCGCCCTTGGCGTCGGTCGCGCCGTCGGTCGCGCCGCCCGCCGCTGCCGCACCGGCCTGCGCCTCGGCCTGCTGGGCCTTGTACATGGCCTCGCCGAGCTTCATCGCGGCCTGCGTCAGGTCGTTGGTCTTGCTCTTGATCGCCTCGACGTCCTCGCCGGCCAGCGCCGTCTTCAGACCCTCGAGGGCACCCTCGATCTCGGCCTTCTCGGTGGGGCTCACCTTGTCGCCGTACTCCGCCAGGTGCTTGGTCGTGGAGTGGACCAGCGCCTCGCCCTGGTTGCGGGCGTCGATCAGCTCGCGCTTCTTCTTGTCCTCCTCGGCATGCAGCTCGGCGTCCTTCACCATCTTCTGGATGTCGGCCTCGCTGAGGCCGCCCGAAGCCTGGATGCGGATCTGCTGCTCCTTGCCGGTGGCCTTGTCCTTGGCCGAGACCTGCACGATGCCGTTGGCGTCGATGTCGAACGTGACCTCGACCTGAGGCACGCCGCGCGGAGCCGGCGGGATGCCGACCAGATCGAACTGGCCCAGCATCTTGTTCTGGGCGGCGATCTCGCGCTCGCCCTGGAACACGCGGATGGTCACGGCGGTCTGGTTGTCGTCGGCCGTCGAGAAGGTCTGGCTCTTCTTGGTCGGGATGGTCGTGTTGCGCTCGATCAGGCGCGTGAACACGCCGCCCAGCGTCTCGATGCCGAGCGACAGCGGCGTCACGTCGAGCAGCAGGACGTCCTTGACCTCGCCCTTCAGCACGGCCGCCTGCACCGCCGCACCGACCGCGACGACTTCGTCGGGATTGACGTTGCGGGCCGGCTCCTTGCCGAAGAACTGCTTCACCACCTCGATGACCTTCGGCATGCGCGTCATGCCGCCGACCAGGATGACCTCGTCGATCTGACCGGCCTGCAGGCCGGCATCCTTGAGCGCCGCCTTGCAGGGCTCGAGCGTCCGCTGCACCAGGTCGTCGACCAGCGACTCGAGCTTGGCGCGCGAGAGCTTGATCACGAGATGCTTCGGTCCGCTGGCGTCGGCCGTGATGAACGGCAGGTTGATCTCGGTCTCCTTGGAGTTGGAGAGCTCGATCTTGGCCTTCTCCGCCGCTTCCTTCAGGCGCTGCAGGGCGAGCTTGTCGTTGCGCAGGTCGATGCCCTGCTCCTTTTTGAACTCGTCCGCCAGGTAGCTGATGATGCGCTGGTCGAAGTCCTCGCCACCGAGGAAGGTGTCGCCGTTGGTCGCCTTGACCTCGAACACGCCGTCGCCGATCTCGAGGATCGACACGTCGAACGTGCCGCCGCCGAGGTCATAGACAGCGATCGTACCGCTCTTGCGCTTGTCCATGCCGTAGGCAAGGGCAGCCGCCGTGGGCTCGTTGATGATGCGCAGGACCTCGAGCCCGGCGATACGGCCGGCGTCCTTGGTGGCCTGGCGCTGGGCGTCGTTGAAGTAGGCCGGCACGGTGATGACCGCCTGGTCGACCTTCTCGCCGAGATAGGCCTCGGCTGTCTCCTTCATCTTGCCGAGAATGAAGGCCGAGATCTGGCTCGGGCTGTACTGCTCGCCGTTCACCTCGACCCAGGCGTCGCCGCTCGCGGCCTTCTCGATCTTGAAGGGAACGAGCGTCTTCTCCTTGGCGACCATCGGGTCGTCGAAGCGGCGCCCGATCAGGCGCTTGACCGAATAGAGGGTCTTCAGCGGGTTGGTGACCGCCTGGCGCTTCGCCGCCTGGCCGACCAGGCGCTCGCCGCCGTCGGTGAAGGCGACCATGGACGGCGTGGTGCGCGCGCCCTCGGAATTCTCGATGACCTTGGTGTCGCCGCCTTCCATGACCGCGACGCACGAATTGGTCGTACCCAGGTCGATGCCAATGACTTTCGCCATGATTCTACTCTCTTCCCTCGGCAGATCGGCCGGACCCCAAAGGCACCCGATCGACCCCCGTATAATGGTTACCTGCCGGAAAACCCGGATCAGGACAGGGGCTATATAGGTCCTATCCGTCGGCCTGCAATGGACTTAAGGACCAAATTCTCCGCTGGAAAGTGCCGTTCGGCGTACTACCCGCGGATTCAGGAAAGGAGGGCCGGCGGCGCCGGCCCATCCTAGTTTTCATTGCTGGCGGCCGGGCCTGCAGCAGGACCGCCCTTGGATACGGCGACCATGGCGGCGCGCAGCAGCCGGCCGGCGATCAGGTATCCCGGGATGAGTTCCTGGACGACGGTGCCGGATGGCACGTCGGCATTCTCGACCTCCATCATGGCCTGATGGAATTCGGCGTTGAACGGCTTGCCGAGGCTCTCGATCCGGGTGACGCCGTGGCGTTCCAGCACCGACTGCAGCTCTCGGTCGGTCGCCTGGATGCCGACGATCACGTTCCGCAGGGCCGGATCCAGCGAATCGAGATCCCCCGGCACGGCCGAGAGGGCGCGGCCGAAATTGTCGGCCACGGAAAGCACGTCGCGGGCAAAGCGCTCGATCCCGAACTTGCGCTCCTTTTCGACGTCCTGCTGGGCCCGGCGGCGCACGTTCTGCGCTTCGGCCAGCGCCCGGAGCTGCTTGTCCTGGAGGTCGGCCTTCTCGGCCTGGAGCTGCTCGACGAGGCGCTGCCATTCGGCGGCGCTTTCCGGACGGGGCGGAATGTCGAGATTGTCGGGGTCGACCGGCATATCCGCCGGGGCGCCGCCCGCGGATGGATCGCTGGCCATGTGTTGTCCCCTTGTCTGTGTTGGTTGCTTGAAGCGGCCTTCACTTAGGGATGAGGCCGCCCCGGGTCAACTAGGCGGCCTGCAGGGGCGCGTGCAGCCTGGTGCCGCGCACGATGATGCCGCCGCGGTCGCCGATGGTGACCGAGCCGTAGCGCTGGGCGAATACCTCCGGCAAGGGGCGGGCCGCATCGGCCGCCAGCCACAGGCGCAGCAGGTGGCGCCGGCGCTCCGGCTCGGGCCAGTCCTCGAAGCCGGTGCGGTCGTGCAGCATCGTGTGGTTGTGCACCAGCTGCACGTCGCCCGGCCTGAACTCCATGAAGGTGTTGAGGGCCGGGTCGTTGGCCAGCTGGTCGAACAGGTCGAGCGCCTCGACCAGTTCCGGTGTGTGCCGCGGCGCCTCGGGGAAGCGCTGGGCCGAGTCGATGTACTGGCGCTGGTAGATCGCGGTCAGGTAGCCCTGGTGCCAGTTGAACACGGGGATCTCGAAGAAAGGCTTCTGGCCCTCCGGCACCTCGCCCCGGCGGTCGGTGGCGATCGGCTGGAACAGCAGCTTCAGAAGATCGGGCCGGCGGCGGCGCATCTCGTTGAAGATCGTGGTCGAGCTCACCAGCGCCGACAGGCCGCCCGACCTGGCGGTATTCAGGCAGAGCAGCCCGACGATGTCGCAGGAATCGGTGTGGTAGGTCTGCCGCTCGTGCGTCTGGTAGATGCGCACGTTGGGATCGTTCACGTCGAGCCCGAGATCCTGCACGTGGCCCAGCACATGGCCCCTGCCGTTCTGCGAGCGGGCGCTGCCGAGATGGGCGCCCAGGCCGAAGAAGGCCGTCGCCGATTCGCGGATCGACCAGCGCTCGACCGGCAGGCCGCGCAGCAGCAGGAAGCCGCGGCCATTCAGCACCTCGTCGTCGACCCTCGACTTGAGCTTGGGGCCGAGCGTCGGCAGCGGGAAATCCTGCGGCTTCAGCACCGCGATGTCGGCATCGCGGGCTACCAGCGACTGGGTCGCGGCCTCGATTTCCGCCAGTTCGGCGGCGCTGAGCGGCATCTGCCAGTCGGTGCGCCTGGCGATCTCGGGTCCGT
Organism: Reyranella sp.; assembly: GCA_046296475.1. Classification (GTDB taxonomy): domain Bacteria; phylum Pseudomonadota; class Alphaproteobacteria; order Reyranellales; family Reyranellaceae; genus Reyranella. The sequence continues at coordinate 83,163 of JBKBLH010000012.1, read as the reverse complement.
ACCAGGCGGCGGCGCCGGTCTGCTCCGGCGGCAGTTCGAACGACATGAGAGATGGTCCTTGTCAGGCGTCCCAGGGAAATCGTGGCGCAAACAGTTCCGTGTCGCTGGTCGACAGACGGTAGCTCTCGGTGGCGTTGACGAGCGCGGCGCGGATGCCGGGTTCCAGCGCACTGTGTCCGGCATCGGGTACCACGACGTAGCGCGCCTCCGGCCAGGCACGGGCCAGCGCATCGGCGGTCACCGGAGGGCAGACGATGTCGTAGCGGCCCTGCACGATCGTGCCGGGCAGGTGGCGGATGCGGCCGAGGTCGGCCCACGGCCAGCCTTCCGGCACGAAGGTGCCATTGGCGAAGTAGTGGGCCTCGATGCGCGAGAGTGCGAGCGCGAAGCCGCCATGGTCGGTCTCGAACGGGGCGCGCACCGCGGGATAGAGCGTGGAGCAGGCCGCCTCGTAGCGGCTCCAGGCACGTGCCGCCGGCCGGTGCAGGTCGGGATTGCGATCGATCAGGCGGCGGTAATAGTTGCCCAGCAGATCGGAGCGCTCGTCGGGTGGCAGATGCTCGGCGAAGTCGCGCCAGGCTTCCGGGAAGATCGTGCGCATGCCATGGAGGAACCAGTCGATTTCCGGTCGTGCGCCGAGGAAGATGCCGCGCAGGATGAAGCCGGTGGTGCGCTCCGGATGGGTGAGGCCGTAGGCCAGCGCGAGCGTGCTGCCCCAGGAGCCGCCGAACAACAGCCAACTCGGGATGCGCAGATGCGTCCGCAGCTTCTCCATGTCCGCCACGAGATGGGCCGTCGTATTGTCCTGCAGTTCGCCCAGCGGCATCGAGCGTCCGCAGCCGCGCTGGTCGAAGACGACGATGCGGTAGAACTGCGGATCGAAGAAACGGCGATGGACGGGCGCCGAGCCGGCACCCGGTCCACCGTGCAGGAAGACGACGGGCACGCCCTCGGGATTGCCGCTCTGCTCCCAATAGATCGTATGCCGGCCGTCGACCGCCAGCATGCCGCTGGCGTACGGCGAGATCTCGGGAAACAGGTCGGAACGGAGCGGAGTCTCTGAACGCGGCATGCGATTGTCCTTGGGACATCAGTGCCATAGCGACGGCCTTCGTGCCAGTCTCGTGGGCGATTGCCGCCCGGTCCGTCGACCGTCTAAGGTCGAGCGGTCCCAGGAGGATTCGTGGAGATTCGCCGTATTCTGGCGCTGGTCGCGTTGCTCGCCGGCGTCGTTGCCTGTGCGCCGGCTGTCGAGGCGCCAGCCACCCCGGCCCCCGCCGCCGCGACCGGACGCGGTACCATCGTCCTGCCGCGCGGGATCGAGAAGCTGGTCGGTCCGGCCGACCCGGACGCCGCCCTCCAGGCCTATGTCGACCGGGTGGGGCAACGCGTGGTCGCCGCCGCCGGCGTGAGCGGCTTCCGCTTCGTCGTGCTGGATTCGCCGGTCGCCAATGCGCATGCGGTCCAGTCCTATGTGTTCGTCACGCGTGGACTGCTGGCCCTGCTCGAGAACGAAGCCGAGTTGGCTGCGGCGATCGGTCACGAACTCGGCCATCTGGTGCAACGTCATGCCGCGCAGCGTGCACGCGTCCGGCAAGGCGTGCTCGACGCTGCCGTCGAGGCCGCGGCCGCCAGCGGTTCGATCACCGTCGGTCGTGCGGTGGCGCAGGACGGGCTGCTCGCCCTGCGGCGCTATTCGCGAGAACAGGAACTCGAAGCCGACCGGCTGGCGCTCGACTACATCGTCAAGGCGGGCTATCGCGGCGATGCCGTGGCGTCCCTGATCGACCGGCTGCGACGGCAGAGCGCGCTCGAGGCGCAGATCATGGGCGAGGCCCCCGACGTCGGCGACCGGCCGAGCGCGGCGTCGACCCATCCCGCGCCGCTGGAGCGGACCTCCGCGATCGCCGCCCTGCCGCTGGCGCGCGCGCCGGGCGAATCGAACCAGAAGGCCTATTTCGCGGCCATCGACGGCATGTCGGTCGACGACCCGCCGCGCGAGGGGTTCATCCGCGGCCGCTCGTTCCTGCATCCGACGCTGCGCCTTGCCTTCACCGTCCCGCCCGGCTTCCGTCTGTTCAACGACAGCGACGGGGTGCTGGCGGTCAATCGCGACCGCTCGCTGATGTTGTTCTCCTGCCTGCCCACGCCGGTTGCGGGTCCGCTCGACGACTGGATGCGCAACAGGCTGAAGCCCACGCCGACCAACATCCAGACCCTGGAGATCAACGGCAACGAGGCGGCGATCGGCGCACGACCGCGCGGCTCCGACACCGGTCTCGGCCAGGCGCGCTACCTCGTCGTCAGGCAGGGTTCCCGCGTCTGCAATTTCGCCCTGGTCAGCGAGGGTGCCGATCAGGACCGTCAGATCGAGGCGATGATCCAGGCGGCGAGAACCTTCCGCACACTCACGTCCTCCGAAGCGGCTTCGCTGCAGCCCTACCGGCTGAGGATCGTCTCGCCGGCCGGCTCGACGCCGGCGCAGCTTGCCGCAAGAATGCCCTATCCCGACCTGCGGATGGAACGCCTGCTGGTCCTCAATGCGGCTCAAGTGCCGGCCGAACTCGGCAGCCGATCCGAAATCAAGATCGTTCAGCCCTGAGTTCGCGGGTCAGGCCTCGATCCGCTCCAGAACTGTGCCGTCGGCGTCGAGCGCCACCAGCGCCGGCGTGTTGCGCGTGACGGTCAGGATACGTCCGGTGTCCTGAGGGATGTTCCTCGCCGGACCGGCGCCGCGCACGACCCGATCGATTGCTGGCCAGGCGCCGTCGCGGGCCTTGCCCAGCGCCTCGTCCAGCAGCGCATCGGTCTGGGTGTTCCACCAGAAGGCATCGGCCTGCCCGTCGAGCGGGCGGCCCGGATCGACGCCGGTGGCGGCGAACAGCAGACGGCCGTCGGCGCTGCAGGCGGCCCGCGACAGGGCATTCAGCAGGTCGCCGTGGCCGGGATGAACCGCCTGGCGCTCGCGCAGACCCGACGTCCAGCGGGCGATGGCGAGCGACCCGTTGCGGCTGGCGATGCGGCCCTCGGCGATCGAGTGGCCGTAGGCCTCGATGATGGCGTCCAGTCCGCGCGACAGCATCCAGTCGAGCACGTCGAGCGGCGCCAGGGCGAATTGGAGTTGCAGCGCCTTGTGCCAGATCTCCTCCTGCGGTCCGCGCAGGAAGACGAAGTCCTCGACCTCGGCACCGGGTCGCGCCAGCAGCCGGCGCCGTAGCAGCAGCATGAGGTCGAGTGTGCGCGGAGTGTTGCCGGCGGCGCCCAGCATGCTGCCCAACACGACCAGCCGGTCACCAGGTCGCCAGCGCTGCATCAGGGCGCCGCCCAGACGCTCCAGCGCGGCATCGTCGCCTTTCAGGGCACCCAGAGCCCAGGTGGTGCCGCCGTCACGCAGGCGGGCGATCGAGGCGACTTTGCTCATGGATCGGGAAGAGGCTTGAGCGGGCGGACATGAAAAAGGCGGCACGACATTGCAATGTCGGCCGCCTTCATCTCATTCCGCCTCGGAACCGCCTAGGCGACCTTCTGCAGGACGCTGTTGAGCTTCTGGGTCGCGAGATCCTTGTCGATCCGCTCGACGGCGGCAAGTTCGCGGGCCAGTCGATCCAGCGCCGCTTCATAGATCTGGCGCTCGCTGTAGGACTGGTCAGGTTGGCCGGCATTGCGATGCAGGTCGCGCACGACTTCGGCGATCGACACCGGGTCGCCCGAGTTGATCTTGGCTTCGTATTCCTGGGCGCGGCGGTTCCACATGGCGCGGCTGACCCGGCTGCGGCCCTTCAGGGTCACCAGCGCACTCTCCATGATCTTGCGCGAGCTGAGCTTGCGCAGGCCCGAAATCTTCGCCTTCGCCACCGGAACGCGCAGCATCATGCGCTCCTGTTCGAACGAAATGACGAACAGGTCGAGCTTGTGACCTGCGATTTCCTTGGCTTCGATATCAATTACGCGGCCGACGCCATGCGTCGGGTACACCACGAAATCGCCCTTCTCGAAGGCGAATTCCTTCGCCTTGGCGGGCGCCTTCTTCGGCTTGGCCATATCGTCTAGTCCCTTCACAACAGCCCCGCTTTCTGCGATACCGAGACCCACCGCATACGCTCCCCTGCGTATTCGGCCCGGCGTCCCAAGCATCGGTAAGTCTCTTTCGGATACCGACACGGACACCGAGCCGGCGGCGGACCGCATCCGGACCCGCTTCCAGCAGGATTTTCTTAACAGATTTCGAGCGCGAAGTCGCGCTTTATGTTGCATTTCAGCAACGGTCTAGCTATGCGGAAACTGCATAACTATTGCAAAAGGTACAAAAGAGGCCTTGCGGAAGTGGAATTCAGCGCGCCGCAGGCTTGTCGCTGAAGTACTTCTCGAACTTGTCCTTCTCGTCCTTGAACTGCTCCGCATCGGCGGGCGCCTCGCCCTTGCGGGTGATGTTGGGCCAAGAAACCGACAGGCTGCGGTTCAGCTCCAGCCACTTCTCCAGCCCCTTTTCGGTGTCGGGCAGGATGGCATTGGGCGGGCATTCCGGTTCGCAAACGCCGCAATCGATACATTCGTCCGGATTGATGACCAGCATGTTCTCGCCCTCGTAGAAGCAATCCACGGGGCAGACTTCAACGCAATCCATGTACTTGCACTTGATGCAAGCTTCCGTAACGACATAGGTCATAATGGCTCCAGGAACGCGGCGGCTGCTTAACGCGCGAGCCCCGGCGACGCAAGGCTGGCGATGTCGGGCGCTTCAGGGCGAGTCGATTTCCTCATACAACGTACGGGCTTCCGTTGCCGGGCCGCGCCGTTCTCCAAGCGCCATGATGCGCACCACTCTCACATGGGGGCCCAGCGCGAAGGTGAGTACCATACCCGGGGCGACGGCTGCGTGCGGCTTCTCGACCGCCCGCCCGCCGATCCGGCATCGCGACTTCTCGACGTAGCGTGCCGCCAGCGAGCGAGTCTTGAAGAACCGAGCGTGCCACAGCCACTTGTCGAGCCGCATGGCGCGTCAGCTCTTCACGCGAGGCTACTTCTTTCCACCGAGCTTCAGCTCGAGCAGTTTGGCGAACGGCGAATCGGTTGCCGCGTCGCCCTTCGTCTCGGTCGTCGCATAGAGCCGCAAGGCCGGGCCGCCGCTGTCGCGCCGGGGAGGACGCGGGCCTCTCCGCTCGTCGCGCCCGCGGTTCTCCTGCGGCGGCCGTCCGTCCTTGTTGCGATCCTGCCGGGGACCGTCCGAACGGGGACCATCGGCGCGCGGACCGCCTCCGGGACGAGGTCCGCTGCGCGGTCCGTCGTCCTTGGCGCGCGGCGGACGCGGCGTGTCAGCGAAGAACTGCCGCTCGTTCGGCCGCTCCGGCCGGTCGCGGCGGCGCTGGTTGCGCTGATCACGTTGCTCGCGCTGTTGCTGGCGCTGGCGCTCCCGCTGCTCCTCGCGCTCGCGCACGAAGCGCGGCTTGATTGAGAAGGCGTAGAGCGGTCCGCTCTCTTCCGTCGGCGGATGTACGCGGTAGCCGAGCGCCCGCAGCACGTTGGCCATCTCCGGCTCGGAGCAGCCGACCAGCGACATCATCTGAGGGGTTGCGCGGAACCAGCCCGGCGGCAACGGCCGCGGCTCCTTCTTCGCCGGCGGGGTCTCTTCCCGTGGCGCGGCGCTCTCGACCGGGGCGGGTGCGTCCTCTGCTGCCGCTTCCGGCGCGGACTCGGCCTGCGGCGATTCTACCGGGGGCTCCTCGGCGGGCGCCTCGGCGACGGCCGCGGCCTCGACAGGTGCCTCGGCGACGACAGGCTCTGCAGCAGGTTCAACCGGCTGCTCGGCGACAACAGGCTCAGGAGCGGCGGCTGGCCGATCGGTCTCCGGTTCCGGCGCGGGTGCCGGTTCGGTCTCGCCGAACGCTGCGGCGACGATCGCCCATTCGCTGATTTCGTCGGCCGTCGCGGGCGCGGGTATTGCCGGTGCGGCGCCCGTCGCCTCGGCGGCGGGCTTCTTCTCGGGCTTCTCCTGCTGCTGCGTGCGGCGTGACGATTCGCGGCTCTCGCGAACGGCGGCCCGCGCCATGGCGGCCAGCCGCTCGACCATGTCGGCACGAATCGCGTGATCGCCCAGCGGCAGGTAGCCGATGGCCGAGTAGAACTCGCGCTCGGCATCCCGCGGCAGGTCCATCGAGGTGCGGCCCTCGGCCGGCAGCGTCGGGATCGTCTCGCGATTCTTGGCGATCATCCAGAGGCCGGCCCGCAAGCGGATCGGCACCGGCTTCAGCATGCTGGGGAAGTAGAGCGAGAAGACGCCGATGCGGACGCCGAGACGCGCCAGCGCCTTGCGGTCTTCCTCGCTGAGCTGGGCGAGCTGTTCCTCGACCGGGCGGCGCGGCAGGACGCCGAGGCCCTCGCAGAGCTGGAAGATGACACCGCGTGCGCCGGCCGGCAGTTCGGCCGTGGCGCGCGCATCCATCAGCTCGCTGAGGCCGAGGCGAATGCGGGTCTCGACCCAGGTCGCGGCACGCTTGCGCACTTCCTCGCGGGCCGGGCCGTCGAGCAGGTCGGAGGCGATGGCCTCGACCTTGGGAGCCAGCACGTCACCCGAGGGCAACAGGCGCGCGACCGGACCGCCGCCCCAGCAGACGCGGAGCTGGCCGTCGAAGACGATCTCGCCATCGGGACTGTTCACGAAAGCCTGCAGGCGATCGGGCAGATCCTGGCGCAGCGCGCGCAGGGCCGCGCTCAGCACCGCCTTCTGGTCGGTCTGTCCTTCGGTCGCATCCGGCACGAAGCGGAAGCCCTCGATGCGTCCGAGATGCTCGCCTTCCACGATGACTTCGCCGGCAGCGGCGACTGTCGAATTCATTTCACCCTCATCGCGCAATCTTCGTACAAGCAACGCCGCGCGTCTATCGACAAACCGTTGCGTGAGACGTTGATGCAGAACGTCGGAAAGCCGGTCCTCTATGGCACGCGCGCGCTCCTGCCAATGGGCCGCCCGCTGAATCCAGTCGGGCCGATGCGAAATGTAGGTCCAGGTCCGGACGTGCGCGATGCGTGTCATCAATGTGTCGATGTCGCCGTCGAACCGCTCCAAGCGCTTCACGTGACTGTCTATCCAGTCTTCCGGCAGCCTCTCCCCGCCCTGGGTGAGATGCTCGAAGATCTGGCTGAGCAGCTTCGTGTGCTCTTCCGTCATCGTCTTGCGAAAATCGGGGACCTGGCAGACCTCCCATAGAAGCTTGACCCGCTTGGGCGAATGCAGCCGCGAGAGGAACGCAGCGTGCATCGCCAGCGTCTGCAGAGCGAGCTGATCGTCCTGCTCGCGCACACGCTGGAGCGCGGCATGCGGCGGACTGGCATTCAACGTGGCGATCAAAGTCTGCACCGAACGGAAATCGAGTTCGCTGTTGCGCCACTGCAGGTCGCGCAACGGATCGAATCGATGGTTCTCGATCGCTTCCACGACGTCGGGATCGAGGCCGCTGATGCCCGCGGTCGTGCCGAAGGTGCCGTCGTTCATGTGGCGACCGGCGCGTCCGGCGATCTGCGCCAGCTCCCCCGTGCGCAGCGGCCGCGAGCTTCGGCCGTCGTACTTGCGCAACGACGCGAACCACACATGGTTCACGTCCATGTTCAGGCCCATGCCGATCGCATCCGTCGCCACGAGGTAGTCGACCTCGCCCGACTGGAACATGTCGACCTGCGCATTGCGCGTGCGCGGGCTCATGGCGCCCATCACGACCGCCGTGCCGCCGCGCTGTCGGCGGATCAGTTCGGCGATCTCGTAAACCTCGTTGGCCGAAAACCCCACCACGGCCGAGCGGCGCGGCAGGCGCGTCGCTTTCTTCGAACCGACATAGGACAGGTTGGAGAAGCGCGGCCGCGCCACCACGTCGATGTCCGGCAGTAGTCGGTTCAGCACCGGACGGATCGTGTCGGCGCCCAGCAGCATGGTCTCGTTCAGGCCGCGCGCATGAAGCAGCCGGTCGGTGAAGAAATGGCCGCGCTCCGGGTCCGACGCCATCTGCACTTCGTCGACGGCGAGAAAGGAGACCGGCCGGTCGACCGGCATCGATTCGACCGTACAGACGAAATAGCGTGCGCTGGCGGGTGCGATCCTCTCCTCGCCGGTGATCAGGGCAACCTGGGCGGCACCCTTCAACTTGACGATGCGGTCGTAGTTCTCGCGCGCCAGCAGCCGCAGCGGAAAACCGATCATGCCCGAATCGTGGCCGAGCATTCGCTCGATCGCGAGGTAGGTCTTGCCGGTGTTGGTGGGACCGAGAACGGCGGTCAGGCGGCCGGAGGCGCCGGAAAGCGACATGGCGGCACCTTCGCGCGCAGCCGCGGCGGAAGCAAGGCGGACGGCTCGGGCTTGCTGCTCACCCCGAGTAGGCGGGCTCCAGCTTGTTGCAGCCGATCATCGGGCCGTGATCGGCCTGCTGCACCAGGACGGCCACGCCCTGGGTGGGGCCGATGCGATCGCCGGCGATCGTCCAGCCCCGGGCCGCGCCATCCCATCGGTCGACGCGTTCGAGCTGACGCACGACGTTGAAATTCTCGATCATGCGGCCCTGGTTCTCGCCGCTCTTCACCGGCGTCGCGTGACGGCGGTCGTAGATCGCGAGCGTAACGTCGGCGACGCGGCCCTCGAGCGGGAACGAGTCCAGCTTGATGGAAAGGGGGCCGCCGATGCTGCGTGAAAGCGTGGGCGTCGCCCTGTGCCGCGACCGGGCCTGTGCCCTGGCCAGCAGCGCCTCGATAGGCGCGCGGTCGCGGCCGGTATCGTGGCCGATGCCGTCGACCACCATTTCGGGCGTGTAGACATAACGTTGTTTCAGCACGCGGGCATAGGCGCGCTGCCGTTCCGTCGTCTCGCGCGAGGCGAACGGGTCTTTCCAGCCGATATAGTCCCAATAGTCGACATGGTAGGCGAGCGCGACGATGTCGGGCCGCATGGACAGGCGGCCGAGAAGGGCATCGGCCGGCGGGCAGGAGCTGCAGCCCTGCGACGTGAAGAGTTCCACCGCCCATGGTCCTTCGCCCGTCGGGCGCGCCGAGGCCCGTTGTGACAGGCCTGAGGCGGGAAGGCCGGCCGCGACGGCCGCGGCGCCCATCAGGAACGACCGGCGTCCGGGAAGAAGGGGAATCGACATGGCCGACAAGATGCGCGCCCCGCCCCCAGCCTGCCAATCAACAATCGGTCACTCACCGTTCACTGCCCGGTGACGTTGCGCAGGCGGGGGCGAGGTGGACTCCCGATGAGTAATATTATAACAATCTAAGTGCATGCATCGACGGATCTCCCCCGGCACGTACCTCCTCGCCATGAGCGCTCCGGTCCGCATTTCGGCGGCGCTGGGCCTTTCGGCGCTGCTGTGGCTCTGTGCGTGGTGGGCCCTGTAGGTCGGCGATGACAGCGGCACTTCGCCTTACCAACCTGACCGTGAGCTACGATCGCCACCCGGCGGTCCATCACGTTTCGGCGGAAATCCCTGCCGGTGAGATGACGGCCATCGTCGGTCCCAACGGCGCCGGCAAGAGCACGCTCCTCAAGGCGATGCTCGGCCTGGCGCCGCGGGTCGAAGGCCGCATCGAATGCACTGCTAAGCGGATCGCCTATCTGCCCCAGCAGGCGGAGATCGATCGATCCTTTCCCATCTCGGTGCTCGATACCGTCCTTCTCGGCCGCTGGTCGCGCTTCGGCGTATTCGGCGCCGCCCGCCCGGCCGACTTGGACGATGCCCAGCGCGCGATCGAGTCGGTCGGCCTCTCGGGTTTCGAGCGTCGTCCGATCGACACGCTGTCGGTGGGCCAGTTCCAGCGCGTGCTGTTTGCCCGCCTGCTTCTGCAGGATGCTGATCTGGTCCTCCTCGACGAGCCGTTCGCCGCCATCGACAGCAAGACCGTGGCCGACCTGATGGTCGTGATCCGCCGCTGGCGCGAGGAGAAGCGCACCGTCGTCGCGGTGCTGCACGATTTCGACCAGGTCCGTCGTGACTTCCCGCACGCGCTGCTGCTGGCGCGCGAGCTTGTCGATGCCGGCCCGACCGCACGCGTACTCTCGTCCGAGAACCTGTTGCGGGCCCGGGCGATGGCCGAGGCCTGGGACGACAATGCCGGGGCCTGCGACGTGCCGATGCGGCTCAGCGCCTGATCGACGGCGTCGCGCCATGTTCCACGAGTATGTGATCGCGCCCTTCGCCGACTTCGGCTTCATGCGCCGCGCCCTGGTCGCGAGCCTCGCGCTGTCGATCGGCGGTTCGGCGATCGGCGTGTTCCTGATTTTGCGCCGCATGAGCCTGATGGGCGACGCGCTGGCGCATTCGCTGCTGCCCGGTGCGGCGCTGGGATTCCTGATCGGCGGCCTGTCCCTCCCGGCGATGAGTCTCGGTGGCTTCCTCGCCGGCGTCGCGACGGCGCTGCTGTCGGGCATAATCGCCCGCTTCTCCAGCATGCGCGAGGATGCGAGCTTCGCCGCCGCCTATCTCACGGCCATGGCGCTGGGCGTCCTCATCGTCTCGATGCGCGGCTCGGCAGTCGATCTCATGAACATCCTGTTCGGCGCGATCCTCGCCGTCGACGAACCCGCCTTGATCCTCGTCGTGTCGACCGCGACCGTGACCCTGATCGGTCTCGCCGCCATCTACCGCGCGCTGGTTGTCGAGTGCTTCAATCCCGGCTTCCTCGCCGCCATGGGCGTGCGCGGCTCGCTCTACCATTACGTCTTCCTGTCGCTCGCGGTGCTGAACATGGTGGCTGGCTTCCAGGCGCTGGGGACGCTGATGGCGCTGGGCCTCATCCTGCTGCCGGCGGTGGCTTCGTCCTTCTGGGCACGCGAGGTCTGGTCGATGAGCCTGGTGGCCGCGCCGATGGCCTTCGCCTCGGCGGCGATCGGCCTGCTGGTATCGTTTCACGCCGGCCTGCCTTCGGGCCCGGTGATCGTGCTGTTCGCCAGCTGCTTCTTCCTGGTATCGCTGCTCTTCGGCTCACGCGCCTCGGTGCGCGCGCGCCTGTCACGACCGGTTCACTTGCGCGCTTGACGGGTCCCGCTAGGGTGCCTCCTGCGGAGGAATCCAGAATGACCAATTCGCCGGTGTCGGGCGTCACGCTCAGGACGACGACGGCCAACAACATCCACATGCGCTATGCCGAGGCCGGACGCGGACCGCTGGTGCTGTTCTGCCATGGCTGGCCGGAGAGCTGGTATTCGTGGCGTCACCAGCTCCAGGCGGTGAGCGCCGCCGGCTTCCGCGCCGTCGCGCCCGACATGCGCGGTTATGGCGGCACCCAATCCCCCGAGCCGATCGACCAGTACACGCTGCTTCACCTCGTGGGCGACATGGCCGAGCTCGTGAAGGCGCTGGGCGAGACGAAGGCTGTGATCGTGGGGCACGACTGGGGGGCGCCCGTCGCCTGGCATGCCGCTCTCTGGCGGCCCGATCTCTTCACCGCCGTGTCCGCCATGAGCGTGCCCTATGCGCCGCCGGGATACGTCGACATCCTGTCCGCCCTGGAAAAGCTCGGCATCGACAACTTCTATCTCCAGTATTTTCAGAAGCCGGGCGTCGCCGAGGCCGAACTGCAGCAGGACATTCGCGGCGCGCTGCGGCGGCTCTACTACACCGCCGGCGGCGAGATGGTGGAGACGGACAAGGGTTTCGGCCGCCTCACCGGCGGCACGCTGCTGGCCAACACCGTCGATCCCGAGACCCTGCCCCCGTGGCTGAGCGACGCCGACCTCGACTACTACGCGGCCGAGTTCGCCCGTGCCGGCTTCCGCGGCGGGCTGAACTGGTATCGCAATCTGCGGCGCAACTGGGAACTCAGCGGTCCCTGGCGCAGCCAGCCGATCCGCCAGCCCTCGCAATTCATCGCCGGCAGCCGCGACGGCGTGCTGCGCTTCCCGGCCGCAAAGAGCCAACTCGATGCCTACCCGAAGACATTGCCCGGCTTGCGCGGCAGCCACATTCTCGACGGGGCCGGCCATTGGGTACAGCAGGAACGGGCCGCCGACGTGAACCGCCTGCTGATCGACTTCCTGAAAGGCCTCTGAGAGAGACGAACATGCGCGCTTCCGCTCCGATCATCGCGACAGTTTCCCTTGTGATGGCGCTTCTGGGCGCTTGCGCTCCGCCGCCCGTGCAGCCGCGGGCGATGGTGCCCGTCCTGACGGGCCTTCCGCCCGGCCCCGCGCCGGCCTATCGCCAGGCCATCGCCGTCGGATCCGTGACGGGCGGGCCCGGCGCATCACCCCTCTGGACGGCGGCGATCGACAACGCCCAGTTCCAGGCCGCGCTGGTGAGCACCCTCGCCAATGCGGGCCTCGCCCAAGCCAACAACGGTCGCTTCCGGCTCGACGCAACGCTGGCGAAACTCGAGAGGCCCTTTGCGGGCTATGGCATGACCGTCGAAGCCGTCGTGGCCTACCGGCTCACCGATACGGTTACGGGCGCCGTGGTCTACGATGCCTCTCTCGCCACGCCCGGCACCGCGACGCTCGACGACGCGATCGACAACAACACACGGCTTGTCCTCGCCAACGAACGCGCCGTGCAGGCCAACCTGCGCCGGCTCGTCGAGGTGCTATACGCGCTTCCCGACCGGCCGCTCGCTTCTCCGCGTCGCTAGACCAGGGTCCGCAGCTCAGCGGTGGCGACCGACAGCATGGCGAGGTCGATCGTGCCGGCGGAGGCGAGTTCTTCCTTCAGCAGCCGGTCCACACGCTCCAGCGCGAGACTGCGCGGCTCGCTCCAGGCGGCGAGGGCCGCGTCGGGATCGCAGTCGTTTCCGCCGCCCGCCCGCAGGGCCGACCGCAGCAGGTCGGCATGGAGTGCCGCCAGCTCGTCTTGCAGGGCGAGCGCGGCCTGCGAGGGCCACAATCCCTCGCGCGGCAGCTTGTGTGCGGCGTTGGCCAGCAGCCCCAGCGAAAGGCGCTCGCCCAGCCGGAAGTAGAGTCGGGCGGCGTTGCCGGTCGTACAGCGATTGGCCTCGGCCGCAAGGGCGAGGTCGCCGGCGGCGGCCAGGGTCTCGAGCGCGGCGGCGCGGCGGGCGAGATCGGCCGGTGCGCCCATCGCCTCGAGCGCGGCCGCGCGTTCGCCGAGCGCCGCACCTTCGGCTTCGCCCACCAGATCGGCAGGCAGGTCTCCGAGCGCGGCGACGGCACCGCCGAGTTGCGCCGTTGCCGCCATCGTGTCGAGCGGCTGCGGCAGGCGGCGCAGGACCCATTGCACGGTGCGCAGCAGGAAGCGCTGCGAGGCGATCAGCATGCGGATCTGCGCCGTGGCCTTGAGCGCCGGATCGAGCGCCTCGACGTCGGCCCAAAGCCCGCGCAGATTCCAGGCGTCGCGCACCACGGTGAAGGCCTGTGCGATGGCGGCCGCCGAGGCGCCGGTGCGCTGAGCCACGGTATGGACGAAGGTCGGGCCGCAGCGATTGACCAGCGAGTTCACGACCTGCAGCGCCGTGATCTCGCGGCGCAGGCGATGATCGCGAAGGGCCGCCGGATGGTTCTCCTGCAGGGCCGTCGGGAAGTAGCGCAGCAGTTCCTCTTCGAGGCGCGGATCGTCGGGCAGGTCTGACGCGAGGATCTCCTCGTTGAGGTCGATCTTGGCATAGGCCAGCAGCACCGAGAGTTCGGGCCGGGTCAGCGGCTGGCGGTTCTGGGCGCGCACGCGCATGGCGGCGGAATCGGGCAGGAACTCGACGGAGCGATCGAGGCGGCCCTTGCGTTCGAGCGCGCGCATGAACCGCTCCAGCCGGTCATGCTCCTCGGCCGCCTGGCCCTCGGCGACACTGACCGCCTGGCTCTGCTGGTAGTTGTGACGCAGCACCAGCGCCGCGACCTCGTCGGTCATGGAGAAGAGCAGCGGGTCGCGATCCTGAGTCGTGATGTTGCCGGAAGCGATGGCCGTCCCCGTCGCGATCTTGATGTTGACCTCGTGGTCGGACGTGTCGACACCGGCCGAATTGTCGAGAGCGTCGGTGTTGATCTTGCACCCTGTGAGGGCGGCCTCGATGCGGCCGCGCTGGGTGAAGCCGAGATTGGCGCCCTCGCCGATCACGCGCGCACGCAGTTGAGCGGCGTCCACGCGCAGGGCATCGTTGGCGCGGTCGCCAGCATCGGCGTTGGACTCGTTCGACGCCTTCACATAGGTGCCGATGCCGCCGAAGTAGAGCAGGTCGACCGGCGCCGTCAGGATGGCGCGCAGCAGGTCGAGTGGCGCCATGGTCGGCTTGTCGACGCCCAGCACCGCGCAGGCCTCGGGCGACAAGGCCACCGACTTGGCCGCACGGTCGAAGATCGCGCCCCCGGCCGACAGCAGGCTCCTGTCATAGTCCATCCACGAGGACCGCGGCAGGGCGAACAGCCGCTGCCGCTCGGTGAGGCTTGTGGCCGGGTCGGGCGACGGGTCGACGAAGATGTGGCGATGGTCGAAGGCGGCCACCAGCCGGATGTGCGGCGACAGAAGCATGCCGTTGCCGAACACGTCGCCCGACATGTCGCCCACGCCGGCCACGGTGAACGGCGTTTCCTGGATGTCCTGGCCCAACTCGCGGAAGTGGCGTTTCACCGACTCCCAGGCGCCGCGTGCGGTGATGCCCATCTTCTTATGGTCGTAGCCCGCCGAGCCGCCCGAGGCGAAGGCGTCGTCGAGCCAGAAGCCATAGTCGCGGGCCAGCGCATTGGCGATGTCGGAGAAGGTGGCGGTGCCCTTGTCGGCGGCGACCACGAGATAGGGATCGTCGCCGTCGTGCCGCGCCACGTCGGCCGGCGGCACGATGCCGCCACCCGCATAATTGTCGGTGATGTCGAGCAGGCCGCGAATCAGGGTCTGGTAGCAGGCGATGCCCTCCGCCTGGATCTGCTCGCGCGTGCCACCCGCGGGAGGTTGCTTCACGTAGAAGCCGCCCTTGGACCCCACCGGCACGATGACGGCGTTCTTCACCATCTGGGTCTTCATCAGGCCCAGGATCTCGGTGCGGAAATCCTCGCGCCGGTCGGACCAGCGGATGCCGCCGCGCGCCACACGGCCGCCGCGCAGGTGGATGCCCTCCATGCGCGGACTGTAGACGAAGATCTCGACCAGTGGGCGCGGCGCCGGCAACTCGTCGATCGCCCGACTGTCGATCTTGAAGGAAATCCAGTCCTTGGCGCCGGCCGCCTGCCAGTAGTTGGTGCGCAGGGTGGAGAGCACGGCATTGTGGAAACGGCGCAGGATGCGGTCTTCGTCGAGAGTCGTGACGGCTTCGAGTGAGGAGGCAAAATCGGTCTCGATCGAAGCGATCCGGGCGACCCGCTCGCCAGAGCCCGCGTCGCCCAGCGCCGGATCGAAGCGCGCGACGAACAGGTCGACCAGCAGGCGCGCCACCTTCGGGTAGGCCGCCAGCGCCCGCTCCATGTATTCCTGGCTGAACGGGATTCCGGCCTGCCGAAGATACTTGGCATAGGCGCGCACGATGGCGATCTCGCGCCAGGCGAGACCGGCACCCAGTACCAGCCGGTTCAGCCCGTCATTCTCCAGCGCGCCGGCGCGCAGCTTTTCGATAGCCTCGATGAAACGCGGGCCGGCGACGGCCAGATCGACCGGGGACTTGTCCGCGGTCTCGACCCTCAGCACCTGCATGGCCACGCCGTGGGTCTGGTCGTCGCCACCCTCCTTGCGCAACAGGAAGGGCGCCTCGCTGATGACGCGCAGGCCGAGATTCTCGGCGAGCGGCAGGATGTCGGAGAGCGCGATAGCCTTGCGCGGGTGGAACAGGCGCAGCGCGAAGCGATGCGCCGGCATGCCGGGCCGCCGGCCGACCTGGACGCCGAACGCCGCGCCGTCCACGAAGGTCTGCAACACCTCGATATCGCGCAGAGCCTGGGCCGCATCGAAGGTCTCGCGGTAGACCGGCGGGAACCAGCTGCGCCAGCGCTTGGCGGCGGCGCGTCCCTCGGCTTCACCGAGCTTCTCCTGAAGGGCGGTGCGCAGCCGGTCGTTCCACGACGTCGCCGCTTCGATCAGATCGCCCTCGAGCGTGGCGAGGTCGGGGCCGGCCTGCTCCGGCGCGTGCAGCTTGACCGTGTAGAGCGACTGGACCAGGGCGGAATCGCTGCCGACCGACGTGGCGACCGATGTCACCTCGCCGTTCCAGGCCTTGCCCAGGAGGGACGCGAAGCGGTCGGCTAGGGCTGCGTCGAAACGCTCGCGCGGCACGAACACGAGCGCGGTGGCGAAGCGTCCTACGGTATCGAGGCGCGAGAACAGCGCCACCCGCCGCCGCTCCTGCAGCTGCAGGATGCCCAGCACGTGGTCGTAGAGCGTGTCTTCGTCGATCTGGAAGAGTTCGTCGCGCGGATAGGTATCGAGGATCGCCAGCAGCGTCTTGCCGTCGTGGCCGTGCCGGTCGAATCCCGAGCGGCGCAGCATGCTCTCGATCCGGCCTCGCAGCAGCGGCACGTCGTGCACCGCGGCGTGATAGGCGGCGGAGGTGAACAGGCCGACGAGCCGATGCTCACCGGTCGCGCGCCCGTCGGTGTCGAAGGTCTTCACGATCACGCAGTCCATCGCGCCGGTGCGGTGGACCAGCGACGGGCGATCCGTCTTCACGATCAGGATGTTGTGCGGCCCGCGGGCGAACCGCGCCATCGCCTCGCCACTGCCGACGCCGACGTCGAACAGCCTGACCTCGTCGCGCCGCAGGATGCCCAGCGACGATCCCGGCACCAGCTCGTAGCGCAGGCCGGCGGGCTGGCCGGCATCATCCACATAGCGATAGCGGCGATGGCCGAGGAAAGTGAAGTGGTTGGCCTCCAGCCAGCGCAGGAAGTCCTCGTATTCGGGGAGGTTCGGCGCGCGGCCGGGCGCCAGATCGGCGATGGCATCGAGGCACGCGCGGCGCATCGCCCGCCAGTCGTCGACCGCCAATCGCACCTCGGCCAGCACGCGCGTCAGCGCCGCGGCGATCTCGTCGAGCAGCACGGGATCGCTCTGGCGATCGACCTCGATGTGCATCATCGATTCGGATCGCGCGCGTTCACCCGCTTCGAGCGCGATTCCGACAAGGTCGCCGTCGAGGTCCCGGCGGGCCGCCATCACAGGATGGGCGAGGAGATGGACGGCGATCTCGCGGCGATTGAACTCATTGGCGATCGAATCGACCAGGAACGGCATGTCGTCGTTCACGATCTGCACGATCGTGTGACGGCTCTCGAACCCGTGGTCGGCGAGGGACGGGTTTAGGATGCGGACCTTGGCAACGCCGGGCAGGCGGCGACGCGCGAACCCCAGCAGGGAGATCGCGGCGGCGGCCCTTTGGTCGACGGGCGCCGCGGCGAGATCCTTGTCGGACAGCCGGCTGTAGAGCCGGCGCGCAAACTGGGCGGATTCCTCTCCGCCAGCCTGCAGGGCGGCGGCGCAAATGGCGTCCAACCCGTAGACGCGCGGCACCGAAGCGGTGACCATATTTTGTGCATTCCTCCGGGAGTCTGGAGCGGATGTTACGCCTGACGGTGACATTCTGACGACGGACTCTTGGCGAAGGCGAGAATGCCCTTCGAATCGTGACTTTTGCAGGATGTGCCGGCGATGAGCGGCCGAATCGCTGCGGTTTCTGTTGGAGGTCCACGGAATCCGCGGGAAAGCGCGTTTTGTTCTCCTCTCATGCTGCGTCTGCGAAGACTCGGAAACCGCTCGGGAAACAGAATTTCAAACCGATATTTTGCTTTTCCCTTCAGTAGCTTAACCAACCATTCTTGAGATTCACAAACGGGGAATAAATTTCGCGATGACAGGGTCCGCGTGGTGCGTACTATCTATGGATAGTGGGGAGCGGCCAGAACCTCCCAAGATGTAGGCGTCTTCCACAGAGTGTTCTATCCACATCTGTGGACAAAAAGAAAAAGGGGACCGCAAGTGTTTGATGTCGTTCAAGTTCGAAGCGGTGCGCGGGTTGTTACCGATTCCGCCCGGGACTCCCGCCTGACGGCCTTCGGCAAGGCCACCCTCAACGATCGGTACCTGCTGCCGGGCGAGAGCTATCAGGACATGTTCGCACGCGTCGCCTCGGCCTATGCCGACGACGAGGCCCATGCCCAGCGGCTCTACGACTACATCAGCAATCTGTGGTTCATGCCGGCCACACCCGTGCTCAGCAATGGGGGGACCAGCCGCGGCCTGCCGATTTCGTGCTTCCTGAACGAGGCGAACGACAGCCTCGAGGGCATCGTCGGGCTGTGGAACGAGAACGTCTGGCTGGCGGCGCGCGGCGGCGGCATCGGCTCCTACTGGGGCAACCTACGGTCGATCGGCGAAAAGGTCGGCATGAACGGCAAGACCTCTGGCGTGGTCCCGTTCATCCGCGTCATGGATTCGCTCACCCTCGCCATCAGCCAGGGCTCGCTGCGTCGCGGTTCGGCCGCCGTCTACCTGCCGGTGAACCATCCCGAGATCGAGGAGTTCATCGAGATCCGCCGTCCGACCGGCGGCGATCCCAACCGCAAGGCGCTGAACCTGCACCATGGCCTGCTGATCTCCGACGCCTTCATGCGCGCAGTGGAGAACGACGAGGAGTGGGCGCTGGTCAGCCCCAAGGACGGCGCCGTGCAGCGCACCGTCTCGGCGCGTGCCCTGTGGATCCGCATCCTGACGGCGCGGGTCGAGACCGGCGAGCCGTACCTGGTGTTCGTCGACCACGTGAACAACGCCCGGCCGCAGCATCACAAGCTCGCGGGCCTCGAGGTCAAGACCTCGAACCTGTGCAGCGAGATCACCCTGCCGACCGGCGTCGACCATCACGGCAAGCAGCGCACCGCCGTCTGCTGCCTGTCGTCGCTGAACCTCGAGACGTACCTCGAGTGGCACGAGCATCCGCGGTTCATCGAGGACGTGATGCGGTTCCTCGACAACGTGCTGCAGGGCTTCATCGACACCGCGGGCTCCGACTTCGCGCGCGCGACCTACGCGGCGATGCGTGAGCGCTCGGTCGGCCTCGGCGTCATGGGCTTCCATTCCTTCCTGCAGGCCAACGGCATTCCGCTGGAATCCGTGATGGCGAAGGTGTGGAACAAGAAGATGTTCAAGCACATCCGCGCCCAGTGCGACGAGGCGTCCCTGACGCTCGGCAAGGAGCGCGGCGCGTGCCCGGATGCCGCCGACTTCGGCTTCCAGGATCGCTTCTCCAACAAGCTGGCGATCGCGCCGACCGCGTCGATCTCCATCATCTGCGGCGGCGCCTCGCCCGGCATCGAGCCGTCGGCCGCCAACGTGTACAACCACAAGACCCTTTCGGGCTCCTTCGTGGTGCGCAACCCGTACCTGGAAAAGGTGCTGGCGCAGAAGGGCAGGAACGACGAGGACACCTGGACGGCGATCATGACCGACCAGGGCTCGGTGCGAAATCTCGACTGCCTCGACGATCACGAGAAGGCGGTGTTCAAGACCGCGTTCGAGATCGACCAGCGCTGGCTGATCGAGCACGCGGCCGACCGCACGCCCTATATCTGCCAGAGCCAGTCGCTGAACATCTTCCTGCCGGCCGACGTGCACAAGCGCGACCTGCACCAGATCCATATGATGGCGTGGAAGCGTGGCGTGAAGAGCCTCTATTACTGCCGCTCCCTGTCCATCCAGCGTGCCGAGAGCGTCGCGGGCGAAGCCCTCGCCGCACCGCTCGGCGACCATGCCCTTACGGCGCCCAAGACCGATGCTCCCTCTCCTCTGTTTCCCGGAACGCCGCCGGCGCAGAGCAACGACTACGAAGAATGTCTTAGCTGCCAGTAAAGAGCGTTGTCCCCCTGTCGCGGTCCCGGCGTTCGGGACTGCGACAGGGGATTTTATTTCAAGCGACTCCATTCATTCGCCCGACATATTGGACGCCCGCCATGTCTCTCCTCGACGCCAAGCCGATCTACAAGCCGTTCCACTATCCGTGGGCCTACGACGCCTGGCTGACGCAGCAGCGCATCCACTGGCTGCCCGAGGAAGTGCCGCTGGCCGACGACGTCAAGGACTGGCGCAACAAGCTCAGCGACAGCGAGCGCCACCTGCTGACGCAGATCTTCCGCTTCTTCACCCAGGCCGACGTCGAGGTGAACAACTGCTACATGCGGCACTACAGCCGCGTCTTCAAGCCGACCGAAGTGCAGATGATGCTGGCCGCCTTCTCGGCGATGGAGACGGTGCACGTCGCCGCCTACAGCCACCTGCTCGACACGATCGGCATGCCCGAAACCGAGTACTCGGTCTTCCTCACCGTCAAGGAGATGAAGGACAAGTACGACTACATGCAGGGCTTCAACGTCGATTCGAAGGCCGATATCGCCAAGACCCTGGCCGTGTTCGGCGCCTTCACCGAGGGCCTGCAGCTGTTCGCCAGCTTCGCGATGCTGATGAACTTCCCGCGCTTCAACAAGATGAAGGGCATGGGCCAGATCGTGACCTGGTCGGTGCGCGACGAGACGCTGCACTGCAACTCGATCGTCAAGCTGTTCCGTACCTTCATCCAGGAGAACCCGGAAGTCTGGACCGAGGAGCTGCAGCGCGAGATCTACGTCGCCTGCTCGACCATCGTCGACCACGAGGACGCCTTC
This sequence comes from Reyranella sp., assembly GCA_046296475.1. Taxonomy (GTDB): domain Bacteria; phylum Pseudomonadota; class Alphaproteobacteria; order Reyranellales; family Reyranellaceae; genus Reyranella. The sequence goes on along the minus strand of JBKBLH010000012.1, from coordinate 62,618 downwards.
ATCGACCTCGCCTTCGAGCAGGGCGGCATCGAGGGCATGACCGCGGTCGACGTGAAGCGCTACATCCGCTACATCGCCGACCGCCGCCTGACCCAGCTCAGCCTGCAGCCCATCTACCGCGCGGACGCCAAGAACCCGCTGCCGTGGATGGACCAGATGCTGAACGCCATCGAGCACACCAACTTCTTCGAGAACCGCTCGACCGAATACTCCAAGGCCTCGACGCGCGGCACCTGGGAAGAGGCGTTTTCCTAGAGGCTTCCGACAAGTCGCATTGACGGCCTCCCGTTCAAATGCGGAGGTGCTACGTCTTGCGCGACAGAGGGGTCATTACCCCATCGCCCTCGTAAGACGAGGGCACTTCCCCTTTGCGGACTCCGCAAAGGGGAAGAGATTGATCCCGTTCCGACGGCCCAGGGCTTCCCGCCCGGATACTTCGGAGCCGGACGCATCGGCAGCCGATTCGACCTTGGCGTCGAATTAGCCGGCCTGTTCGGGCGGAAGGCTGAAGGTGCGCTTCGATACCCTTGTCGCTCAGGCTCCTCCGGTATCACTTGATCACCATGCGGCTCAGTCTTCGCCGAAGGTCCGCCTGTAGGTCTTGCTCATCACCTCGTCGAGGCGCGCGCCGGGAACGAAGTCGGCCATCTCGTCCGGCCGCGTGAGGCCCGGAAGCTGGCGTGCGCAGTCCGACGGTGCGCCGAGCACCTGCGTGACCGGGTAGAGCGCCGACCAGGCGGGGACGCCCTCGTAGTCCTCCTCCTCGTCCGCGACGTGCTTGTCGCGGATCTTGCCCGACGCCGTCTCGATCTCCATGCCGATCATGGTCGTCGCCTTGAATTCCTGCTTGTTCGGCTGGCGGATCAGCTTCGAGCGGCCGGGATAGATGCGGTCGATGAAGCGGTCCATCAGCTTCAGCTTCTCTTCCGGATCGTCGATCACGTGCGCCTTCCCGAAGGCCATGACGGCGCGATAGTTCACCGAATGGTGGAAGCCGGAGCGCGCCATCACCAGCGAGTCGAGGTGCGTAACGGTGAGGCAGACGTCGACGCCTTCCTTCTGGCTGCGGATCATCCGACTCGCGGACGAGCCGTGCCAGTAGAGGTGGCTGCCCTCGCGCCAGAACGAGGTCGGCGTGCAGTAGGGACGGCCGTCGATCACATAGGCGATGTGGCAGACCAGGGCGGCATCCAGGATCGCGTGGATGGTTTCCTTGTCGTAGCGACCGCGCTCGTGGACGCGCTTCACCTTGTTCACGTTGGTGACGGGATAGCTGTCCGGCGGAGGAGTGACCGAATCGGGAGGGCTCATGACGTGACCTTTGGCGCACCGGGAATGGGGTTGCTTGCAGGCCGACCATCGGCGCGATACGGATCAGGTGAAAGAGCCAGTTTGGCGGAAAGAGACTGGACCAGTTGAAATCGCGCCTCCGCCGCGCCCCGCCGCTTGGCCTGGCGCTCGATCCCTCGTCACCCGAGCCGCTGCACCGTCAGATCGGCGAACAGATGCGGCGCGCCATCCTCGACGGGCGGCTGAAACCCGGCACGCGGCTGCCCTCGTCGCGTCAGATGGCGCAGGATTTCGACTGCGCGCGCGGCACGGTAGTGCTGGCCTTCGACCAGCTGGTTGCCGAGGGCTATGTCGTGAGCCAGGCCGGCTCCGCCATGTCGGTCGCAGCCAACCTGCCCGACGAGATGCTGACCGTGCCGCGAACTGGCGCACCGCTGCAGGGAAAGGCCGTCGCCAGGCCCGCTGTCGCGCGCCGCACGCGGGCGCTGCTGGCCGAGACGCCATCGCCCGTTCCCGCGGGACCTCTTCTGGCCTTTCCCACCGGTCAGCCCGATCGCGAGGCCTTTCCCTTCGCGCTCTGGGCCAAGCTGCTGGAACGCGAATGGCGGCGGCCAGGCGTCGAGGCAGCGAGCGCCGTGCATCCGTTCGGCCATGCCGGCCTGCGCGAGGCGATTGCGACCTATCTCGGGGTGGCGCGCGGCTTCACCTGCGATCCCGGTTCCGTGGTCGTCACGACGGGCATCCGACACGGCCTCTCGCTGTTCGCCGAGGTCGTCCTCGATGCGGGCGACAAGGCCTGGATCGAGGAGCCGGGCTTCGTGGGCGTGCGCGAGGCACTGTCGAACTCAGGCATCGACGCCGTGCCGGTCGACATCGACGAATCGGGCTTCTCGCCCGAAGCGGCCCAGGCCCTGGCTCCCGATGCGCGGCTCGCCGTCGTGGCGCCCGCGCATCACTTTCCGCTCGGCACCGTGCTCAGCCTTCAGCGGCGGCTCGAGCTGCTGAGCTGGGCCGAGCGCCGCAAGGGCTGGATCGCCGAGGACGACTTCGACGGTGAGTATCGCTACAGCGGCCGGCCGTTGCCGCCGCTGCGCACCCTCGATCGCGCCGGCCGCGTTGCCTATTTCAGCAGCTTCTCCAAGCTGCTCTTCCCCGCGCTGCGGCTGAGCTTCCTCGTCCTGCCGGCCTCGCTGGTCGAGGCCACCGAGCGGATCATGGATCGCGTCTCGGTACGCGCCCCGCTGCTGGGCCAGGGCGCGCTGGCCCGCTTCATCGCCGAGGGCCATTTCGCGACACACCTGCGCCGCACCCGGCAGCTCTATGCCGGCCGCCGCGAGGTACTGCTTCGGGCCGCCGCGACCCGGCTTGAGGGGCTGCTCACGATCACCCCCGATCCCGGCGGAATGCACGTGATCGCGAGTCCGACCGCACGGATCGCGCGACGCTTCGACGATGTCGCCGTGACTACGGCTGCGGTGGCCGAAGGGCTGACCGTCCAGCCGCTCTCCGTCTGCTACGCCGGCAGGGCACGACGGCACGGCCTGATCCTGGGCTATGCCGGAACGCCCGAGGCGGAGATCGATCGGGCTCTGGTGAAGTTGCGCGACGTGGTGCTCGGGGCGACCGGGCACCCGAAGCGTCGACGCTGAACGGCGTCAGCCGGCGCGCGCCGCCTTTGCCGCCTCGAAGGCGGCGAGGCGTTCGGGGAGCTTGCCGAGCGAACCTTCCGTCGATGCGGCAGCGGGTTTGGGCAGCGTCTCGTAGAAGTGACAGGCCACGCGATGGCCGTTGCCGGCGTCGCGCAGCTCCGGCTGTTCCTGCTTGCAGCGCGGCTGGGCGTGGATGCAGCGCGTGTGGAAGCGGCAACCCGAGGGCGGCGCGAAAGGGCTGGGCACGTCGCCGGCCAGCAGCACGCGTTCCTTGCGCACGCTGGGGTCGGGACGCGGGATCGCCGACAGCAGCGCCTGCGTGTAGGGGTGTAGCGGCCGGTCGTAGAGATCGCGCTTGCTGGCGATCTCGACCAGCTGGCCGAGATACATCACCGCGACCCGGTCGCTGATGTGCTTCACCACCGCGAGGTCGTGAGCGATGAAGAGATAGGAGAGGCCGAAGCGCTGCTGCAGGTTCTGCAGCAGGTTCACGATCTGCGCCTGGATCGACACGTCGAGCGCCGAGACCGGCTCGTCGCAGATGATCAGGTCGGGATTGACCGCCAGCGCACGGGCGATGCCGATGCGCTGGCGCTGGCCGCCCGAGAACTGGTGCGGATAGCGCCGCGCGTGCTCGGGCAGGAGGCCCACCACGTCGAGCAGCTCCCCGACCCGCTGCGCGCGCTCTGCCTCGGTGTGAAGACCGTGCACCGCCATCGGCTCGGCCAGGATCTCGCCCACCGTCATGCGTGGGTTGAGCGAGGCATAAGGGTCCTGGAAGATGATCTGCATGTGGCGGCGCAAGCGGCGCAGCGCGTGCTTGTCGAGGGTGGCGATCTCCTCGCCCTTGAACCGGACCGAGCCCGCGGTCGGGTCCATGAGGCGCAGCACGAGGCGGCCGGTCGTCGACTTGCCGCAGCCCGATTCGCCCACCAGCGCCAGGGTCTCGCCGCGCGCGATCTCGAAGCTCACGCCTTCGACGGCGCGCACCATGCCGATCACCTTGCGGCGGATCAGGCCGCGGCTCACCGGGAAGTGCTTCACCAGCCCGTCGACCTGCAGGACGGGAGTCGCGGCGGCCATTGCCATGTTCATGCCGCCCTCGCCAGTTCGACCGGCGCCTTCCAGCAGGCCACCCGATGCTCCGGGCCGAGGTCGCGCAGCGGCGGCGGCTCGGCATGGCAGCGCGGATCGGCGAAGGGACAGCGCGGCGCGAAGCGGCAGCCCTTGGGTTGGTTGTTGGGGCTCGGCACCGAGCCTTCGATCGTCGACAGGCGTTCGCGGTCGACCTCGATGCGCGGTATCGAGCCCAGCAGGCCGATCGTGTAGGGGTGCTGCGGATCGGCGAACAGCGCGTCGACCGGCGCGCTCTCGACGATCTTGCCGGCGTACATCACCACGACCTCGTCGGCGACCTCGGCGATCACGCCGAGATCGTGGGTGATGATCAGCATCGCCATGCCGAGACGCCGCTGCAGGTCCTGCAGCAGGTCGAGGATCTGCGCCTGGATCGTGACGTCGAGCGCCGTGGTCGGCTCGTCGGCGATCAGCAGGGCGGGTTCGCAGGACAGCGCCATGGCGATCATGACCCGCTGCCGCATGCCCCCGGACAGGAGATGCGGGTAGTCGTCGACCCGTTGCCTCGCCGAGGGAATCCGCACCAGTTCGAGCATCTCGATGGCGCGGGCCTTGGCCGCCTGCGGCGACAGGGTGGTGTGCGCCAGGATCGCCTCGACGATCTGCTGGCCGATCGTATGGACCGGATTGAGCGAGGTCATCGGCTCCTGGAAGATCATCGACATCTTGCCGCCGCGCAGGCGACGGCGTTCGTCGGCCGTGATGCCGAGTATGTCCCGGCCCTCGAAGAGGATCGCGTCGGCCTCGACCTGGCCGGGTGGACTCGCCACCAGGCCCATGACGGAGAGAGACGTGACGCTCTTGCCGCAACCGGACTCGCCGACCAGCCCGACGGTGCGGCCGCGTCCTACGGAGAAGTCGATGCCGTCGACCGCGCGAAAGAGGCCGCGGTCGGTGTGGAAGTGAGTCCGGAGACCGCGGACCTCGAGGAGCTTTTCCATCAGTAGGAGTAATCCAGGCCCTTGTAGAAGGTGTTCTGGTAGAGCATGTGCGGCCGCACTCCCTTCAGCTTCTTGAGGCTGGTCGTGTACATCGCGATGTTCATGACCGGCATCCAGAGATGCTCGCTCATCACCTTCTCCTGGACTCGCGCGTAGTTGGCGGCACGATCGGCCTCGGTAAGTGCGGCGCGGCCCTGCTTGAGCCACTCGTCGGTCTCGGGATCCTTCCAGTTCATGCGGTTGGGCGTGGGGATGTTGCGCGAATTGAAATAGATGTTCATCAACTCGCCGGCCGACAGGTAGGGAACCGTCACGGTCCACAGTTCATAGTCCTGCTCGGCCATCTTGGATGGAGCGATGGTCGAGTCCCAACCCTGGATCTTCCAGTCGACGCCGATCTGGCGCATGTATCCTTGGATGGCCTCCGAGACACGCGGGAAATACGAGACCTGGGTGAAGTAGACCTTGGGCGCGAGTTTCATGCCATCCTTCTCGCGTATGCCGTCGGCGCCGACCTTCCAGCCGGCTTCGTCGAGCAGCTTCTTGGCGCGCTCGACATCCTCCTTGATGACACCCTTGGTCTTCTCGGCGAAGTCGAGCGCCTTCGGATCGACGAAGGTGAGTGCCGGTTCGGCGTTGCCCAGCATGATGCCCTTGACGATGTCGGCGCGGTTGATCGCGATGTTCATCGCTTCCCGGACGCGCTTGTCGGCGACCATGGGGCGCGTGATCTTGTAGCCGTAGTACATGAGCTGGAAGTTGGGCTTCGCCTCCTGGACCTGCAGCATCGGCGCCGCCTTGACCTGCTGGATGAACTGCAGCGGGATCTGGTGCGTGACGTCGAACTGGCCGCCCATCATGGCCGCGACCCGGCTGGCATCTTCGGGCACGATCTTGATCGAGAGACGCTCGAACTTCACGGGCCCCTTGTTCTGGTACATCGACGGCCCCCATCGGTAGGCGTCGTGGCGCTTCAGCACGATCTCGGTGCGGGGCTGCCAGGACTCGAAGCACCACGGGCCGGTGCCGTCGGCGCCCTTGATGCCATAATCCTTGCCCAACGCCTTGACGCTTTCCTCGTTGTGGATCGCGTTGGTGTACATGGTGAGCTGCAGCAGCAGTTCGGAGTAGGGTTCGTTGAGCTCGTACTCGACCGTGTAGGGATCGGGCGCGCGCAGCTCCTTGATGTTGCCCGCACGCCAGGCGTAGGGCGCCTTGGTTTCGGGATCCTTCAGCCGCTTGAAGGAGTAGACCACGTCGGCCGCGGTGAACTTCTTGCCGCTGCAGAACTGCACGTCGTCGCGCAGCTTGAAGGTGTAGAGCTTGCCGTCGGGACTCACCGTCCACGACTTGGCGAGGTAGGGAATGGCCGTCTTGCCGTCCCAATCGAGCGCCACCAGCGTGTCCTGGAACATGTTCACGATGTCGGAGGTCGGCGACCAGGTCGTGCGCTGGCCGTCGTAGTGCGGCGCATCGAGCGACTTCATCATCCGCAAGGTCTGCGCCTCCGCCACCGACGAGAGGCCCACTACGCCAAGCAACGCCGTTACGCCCTTCAGGAACTTGTGCATCGCTTCCTCGCTCCCTTGTCGTTGCCGTTCAGAATGTCACGTCGGAACCCTTGTTGAAGGCGTGTGCAGGATCAGCTCTGCAGCCTCGGATCGAGGACGTCGCGGAGAGCGTCGCCCAGAAGGTTGGCGGCCAGCACGATCACGAAGATCATGAAGCTGGGGATCGTCGCGATGTGCGGCGCCATGAACAGGAAGTCGCGGCCCTGCGCGGCCATCATGCCGAGCTCGGCGGTCGGCGGCTGCGCGCCCATGCCGAGGAAGCCGAGTGCCGAGCCGATCAGGATGATCTGGCCGAAACGCAGCGTCAGGAACACGAAGATGGTCGAGATGCAGTTGAGCGTCAGGTAGCGCCAGATCAGCGTGCGATCGGAGACTCCCACCGCGCGGCCCGCTTCCATGAATTCCTGGCTCATGATGCCGATCGCCGCGCCGCGCGCGACGCGGGCCACGTCCGGAACGGTGGCCACCACCAGCGCGATCACCACGGCGGTCAGGCCGGCGCCGAAGATCGCCGCCACCGCGAGGCCGATCAGGATCGCCGGGAAGGCCAGCATCACGTCGACCAGACGCATGATCCATCCGTCGAGACGTCGATAGTAGGCCGCCAGGATGCCGAGGACGCCCCCCAGGAATCCGCCGAGGATGACACCGACCAGACCGAGCATCAGCGTGTTGCGCGTGCCGTAGATGACGCGGCTCAGTATGTCGCGGCCCGTGTTGTCGGTGCCGAACCAGTGCTGGGCGCTGGGCGGCTGCATCACCTTGGTGAGATCGGTGAGGTAGGGATCGTAGGGCGCCACCACGGGCGCGAAGATGGCCGCCAGCGCGATCGTGGTCAGCAGCAGGGCGGCGATCAACGCCACCTTGTCGCGCGCCAGCCGGCGCAGGACGCCGGAGCGCGAGAAGACCCCGTTCTCTTCGGAGCGGGCGGGGGCATTGAGGGCTTCGACGCTCATGACCGCTGCATCCTCGGATCGAGATAGACGTAGAGAACGTCGACGATCAGGTTGATCGTCAGAAAGGCGATCGCGAGGATCATGATCGCGCCCTGCGCCGTCGGAAAATCGCTCGACACGATGGCGCCGACTGCCAGCCGGCCGACGCCCGGCCAGGAAAACATCGTCTCCGTGACGACGGCGCCGCCCAGCAGGAACGCCGCCTGAAGGCCGATCAGCGTGACCACCGGGATCATCGCGTTGCGCAGCGCATGATGAACGATCACCACCGTCTCGCGCAGGCCCTTGGCGCGGGCGGTGCGCACATAGTCGGCACCCAGCACTTCGAGAACGGCGGTGCGGGTCAGCCGCGCGATCGGCCCGATCAGGACGCTGCCCAGGGTCAGCGCCGGCAGCACGAGGCTCGGCAGGCCGCCGTCCCAGATCGGGCCGGTACGACCTGTGAAGGGGAGCAACGCCCACTGGAAACCCACGTACTGGATGAGGACCAGGCCGATGAAGAAGACCGGCATCGACACGCCGGCGACGGAGACCGCCATGATCGCGCGGTCGATCAGGGTGCCGCGCCTCACCGCGGCGAGCGTGCCGAGGGTCAGGCCGAAGGGGATGGCGATCAGCATGCCGCCCAGCATCAGCTCGACCGTCGGCCCGATGGTGAGCGCGAGCTCCTCGCTCACCATCTTGTTGGAGATGATGGAACGGCCGAGGTCGCCCTGCAGCACGCGGCCGATATATTCGGCGAACTGGACAGGGATGGGGCGGTCGAGGCCGAGCTCCTCGCGGATCGCCGCGATGGTTTCCGCCTTGGCGTCGGGGCCGGCGATGATCATCGCCGGATCGGCAGGCACAACCTGCAGGAGACAGAAACACAGGAAGAGAACCCCGAGCAGCGCGGGGAACGAGATCAGCAGGCGGTGGACGATCTGTCTTCCCATGCGCCGTCCTCGGACCGATTCGGCCAAGGGGAAGCGCGCCGGTTTCCCGACGTGTCTCGACGTTTCTCCCTGGCAGCCGCTGCTTCGGTCAGACCTGCGCGGCGTTTGTTATGCGAGAATACTGCATGCGATTTTTGCGGATGTCACGCCCAGCCTCCGGCATGAGGCAGGACGTGTCCGGTGATGAAGCCGGCGCCGTCGGAACAGAGGAAACAGATCGAGGCGCCCAGCTCGTCTGACTTGCCGAGGCGACCGAGTGGAATTTGCGCCGTCATCTTGGCCATCGCCTCGCTGTTGGCGAGCAGCGCCGGCGGAAAGTAGTCGGGGTTCTCGACATAGTTCGAACCGACGGCGTTCACGGTGATGCCGTCGCGTCCCAGTTCCTTGGCGAGCGACGAGACGAGGCCGTTGGCCGCCGCGCGCGCCGAGACGTAGGGCGCATAGTTGGCGATGCCGCGCAGAGGTGCTGCCGAGGAGACGAACACGATGCGGCCGGACTTGCGCTTGCGCATCGAGGGCACGACGAGCTGCGTCAGACGGAACGGAGCCACGGCCATGACTTCCAGCGCATCGCGATAGTCCTCGATGCGCGCCTCGCCGAGCGGCGCTCGCAGCGCCGGATAGGCGTCGTTGTTCACCAGCGCGTCGATATGGCCGTGCCGCTTCAGGGCCAGTTCGACCATCGTCGCCGGGTCGGTCGCCGAGAGGGCGTGCGCGCCCTGGAATTCCGCTTCGTACTTGCGCCGGGCGCTGGGCGCCTCGAACGACGGATCGTGCGCCAGAACGGTCGCACCCTGGGCGAGGGCGACCCTTGTGGTGCCGTGCCCTGCGAATTTCTCGACGTTGGTGATCAGGATGACCCGGTCTTTCAGCAGCATGGCGATTCCTCTAGGTTGCGGCCCCATGGACCGTGCCTTCTCCGACAATCCTAGCGCAGCCCGCCCCGAGGGACAGACCCTCGAGGAACTGGCCCCGGAGGAGCGCGCCTCCTTCGGCTTCCGCGACGTGCCCGCCGCCGAAAAGGCGGGGCTGGTGCGCGAGGTGTTCGCCAGCGTGGCGCCGCGCTACGACCTGATGAACGACCTGATGTCGGGCGGGGTGCACCGGCTCTGGAAGAACGCCATGGTCGACGTGGTGAACCCGCGCCCGGGCGAGAAGCTCCTGGACGTGGCGGGCGGGACCGGCGACATCGCCTTCCGGCTGCTGCGCCGGCAGGGCGAGCGGCCCGATGTCACCGTCTGCGACATCAATCCGGCGATGCTCGAGGTCGGGCGCGATCGCGCCGTGGATCGCGGCCTGCTGCAGGGGCTCACCTGGACGACCGGCGATGCGGAGCACCTGCCGTTTCCGGATCGCTCGTTCGACGCCTACACGATCGCCTTCGGGCTGCGGAACGTCACCGACATCGACCAGGCCCTGCGCGACGCCCATCGCGTGCTGAAGCCGGGCGGGCGCTTCTACTGCCTGGAGTTCAGCAAGGTGACCTCGGCGCCAGTCGGTCGCGTCTACGATGCCTACTCGGAGCGTGCGCTGCCCTTCTTCGGCCGGGTCATCGCCCGGGACGCCGATTCCTACCGCTACCTCCACGAAAGCATCCGCCGCTTCCCGCCGCAGCGCGAACTGGCGGCGCGTATGCGGACCGCCGGATTCGAGAACGTCTCCTGGCGCGACATGTCGCTCGGCGTGGTGGCCCTTCACCAGGGCTGGCGCATCTAGATGTTCCGCGCGCTCCGCAACGGTTGGCGCCTGCTGCGCATGGCGGTGAGCTTCGCACGCCACGACGCGCTGTTTCCGCTCGAATCGCTGGGGATCGCGCCGGCGCTCATCGCCTGGGCGCGCCTCTTTGCCCCGCGCAACGACCCACGCCGTCCGGGCGAGAGGCTGGCCGCGGCGCTGCAGGACATGGGTCCGTCCTTCATCAAGCTCGGCCAGGCCCTTTCGACCCGGGCCGACTTGCTGAGCGAGGAAGTGGCCGCCGATCTCGCGCGTCTGCAGGATCATATTCCGGCCTTCCCCGGTGCCGAGGCGCGCCGCATCATCGAAAGCGAACTCGGGCAGCCGCTGGCCACTTTCTTTTCGAGTTTCGACGACGTGCCGGTGGCGGCGGCGTCGATTGCGCAAGTCCATTTCGCGGTGACGACCGATGGCCGCGACGTCGCGGTGAAGGTCCTGCGGCCCGGCATCGGGAAGGCCTTCGAGCGGGACCTCGATCTCTTCTACTGGGTGGCCGAGCTGGTCGAGCGCACGCAGCCGCGTTTCCGCCGGCTGAAGCCGGTCGAGTCCGTGCGCGCCTTCGCCGATGTGGTTCGGGTCGAGATGGACCTGCGGATGGAGGCCGCGGCGGCGGAGGAACTGGGCGACAACTTCGCCAACGACCCGAGCTATCGCACGCCGCGCATCGACTGGGACCGCACCGCCGAGCGCGTCATGACCCAGGAACGGGTCGACGGCATCCCGATCGGCGATCGCGACGCGATCCTGGCCGCCGGCCACGATCCGCACGAGATCATGCGGAAGTCCGCCGAAGCCTTCTTCTACCAGGTGTTTCGCGACGGCTTCTTCCATGCCGACATGCACGGGGGCAACGCCTTCGTCGACCGCGAGGGCATGATCGTACCCGTCGATTTCGGAATCATGGGCCGAGTTGACTCCGCGACGCGCGGCTATCTCGCCGAGCTGCTGGTCGCCTTCCTGCGACGAGACTATCACGCCGTCGCCGAGGTGCAGTTCCGCGCGGGCTATGTGCCGCCGGACCAGTCGCTCGAAATCTTCGCCCAGGCCTGCCGCTCGATCGGCGAGCCGATCTTCGGCAAGCCCAGCCACCAGATCTCGATCGCCCGCCTGCTGGCGCAGATGCTGCGGGTCACGGAGCAGTTCGAGATGACGGTCCAGCCGCAGCTCCTGCTGCTGCAGAAGACCATGCTGATGGCCGAGGGCATGGGCACCAAACTCAATCCCAACGTCAACATCTGGGAGCTGGCGCGGCCCCTGATCGAGGACTGGATGGTTACTCATTTCGGCGCACGCGCCACGGTGGAACGTGCGGCCCAGGACTTGGCGCAGGGCCTGCGCCGTCTGCCGCGCCTCATCGACAGTCTCCATCTGGTCGCCGAGCATGAACGGCGCAAGGCCGAGCGCGACGCGCTGCGGCCGCCACCGTCCAGCCGCTACTGGCGTCCGCGCTTCGCCGAAGTCGTGGCCGTTCTGGCGCTCATCGCCGCCATCGCCGCCTTGTGGCACTGACTCCGTGCCCACCGATCAAATCGTCATCGGGCTGGCGATCTTCCTGCTCGCCGGCACCGTCAAGGGCCTGGTCGGACTGGGCCTCCCGGCCATCTCCATCGCGCTGATGTCGCTCTTCCTGCCGCTGTCGGAAGCGATTGCGCTGATCGCGCTGCCGACGGTCGTCACCAACGTCTGGCAGGCGGCGGTCGGCGGCCATTTCCTCCACATCGTGCGCCGCCAGTGGCCGCTGATCCTGCCGCTCACCGTGGTGCTCTATCTGACCGTGTGGCTGGTCGGCCAGAAGGGGCCCGGCTGGGCGTTCCTGGTGCTGGGCACGGTGCTGATCATCTACAGCACGCTCGGCCTGCTCCGCATACGGCTCACCATCCATGCCGATCTCGAAAAGCCGATGGCGCCGGTCATCGGGGTCGTGTCAGGCTTCGTGGCAGGCGTGGTCGGCGTGCCGATCGTCCCGCTGATGCCCTATCTGCAGGGGTTGGACATCAAGCCGGTGGAGTTGGTGCAGACTCTGGGAGTGGTGCTGTGCGCCACGTCCCTGACCTTGACGGCCTCGCTCCTGTTCTTCGGCGTGCTGGACGGGCCGCGCGCCCTCGTCTCGGGGGCCGCGATCGTGCCGGCCATCGGCGGCATGTGGCTCGGCCAGCAGATCCGCTCCCGCTTGTCGGTGGAACAGTTCCGCCTGGCCGTGTTCTGGGCCCTGCTCGCCACCGGGGTCTATACTGTCGCCACCCGGCTCTTGTGATAGGCTGTCCGCCATGTTGCACGGCAAGCGTATCCTGCTGATCGTCGCGGGCGGTATTGCCGCCTTCAAGTCGCTGGATCTGATCCGCCGCCTGCGCGAGCGCGGCGCTTCCGTGCGTTGCGTACTCACCGACGCGGGCGCGAAGTTCGTCACGCCGCTCACGCTGCAGGCCCTCTCCGAGGACCGCGTCTACGGCGACATGTTCTCGCTCACCGACGAGAGCGAGATGGGCCACATCCAGCTCTCGCGCGACGCCGACCTGCTGGTCGTGGCGCCGGCGACCGCCGACCTGCTGGCGCGAATGGCCAGTGGACTGGCCAACGATCTCGCCGCGACCGTTCTGCTCGCCACCAACAAGCCGGTGCTGGCGGCGCCGGCGATGAACGTGCGCATGTGGACCCATGCTGCAACCGTGGCGAACGTCGAGACGCTGAAGAAGCGCGGGGTTACTTTCGTTGGCCCCAACGACGGCGCCATGGCCTGCAACGAACACGGTCCCGGCCGCATGTCCGAGCCGCTCGAGATCGTAGATGCGATCGAGGCGATGCTGGTCAATGACCGGCCGCTTGCCGGCCGGCGCGCCCTGGTCACCTCGGGACCGACCCGCGAGGCGCTCGATCCGGTGCGCTTTATCTCGAACCATTCCTCGGGCAAGCAGGGTCATGCCATTGCCGCGGCGCTCGCCCGGCTTGGCGCCGAAGTGACCCTGGTGAGCGGGCCGGTCGCCGTGCCTGATCCGCCGGGCGTGAAGGTCGTGCGGATCGAATCGGCCGACCAGATGCTCTCGGCCTGTCTCGATGCCGGCAGGCTCGATATAGCGGTCTGTGCCGCCGCCGTGGCCGACTGGAAGGCGGCCCGGCCCGCCACCGGCAAGATCAAGAAACAGGCAGGGGCGCCGCCGCCCGCGCTCGAACTGGCGCCCAATCCCGATATCCTGGCGACACTCGCGAAGGCGGGGCCCCGGCGGCCGGGTCTGGTGGTGGGCTTCGCCGCCGAGACCGAGAACGTGGTCGCCAATGCCATCGACAAACGCTCGCGCAAAGGCTGCGACTGGATCGTGGCCAACGACGTGTCGCCGGCAACCGGCACCTTCGGTGGCGAGAGCAACACAGTGCATCTCATCACCGAAGCGGGTACGGAGGACTGGCCGCCGCTCGGCAAGGGCGACGTCGCCGCGCGGCTCGCCGGCCGGATCGCGCTGCATCTCGCGCCGGCGGGAAAGAAGCAGGCTGCGGAGTAGCTGAACGGGGGGCCGATGAAGGGCGTCGAGAGCATCGAGATCGAAATCGTTCGGTTGCCCCATGGACAGGGTCTGCAGTTGCCCGATTATGCGACGGCCGCCGCTGCCGGCGCCGACCTGCTCGCCGCCATCGACGGGGAGATCGAGCTGGCGCCGCTGGAACGCCGCATCGTCCCGACGGGCATCTCGATCGCGCTGCCAGCTGGCTTCGAGGCCCAGGTGCGCCCCCGGTCCGGCCTGGCGGCCAAGCATGGGATCACGGTCGCCAACGCGCCCGGCACCATCGATGCCGACTATCGCGGCGAGGTCGGCGTCATCCTGGTCAATCTCGGCCGGGAGCCGTTCCGCATCGAACGCGGCATGCGAATTGCACAGATCGTATTTGCCCGCCATGCCCGTGCCGTCTGGCGAGAGGTTTCGGCCCTTGACGAAACGGCGCGCGGCGCTGGCGGCTTCGGGTCCACAGGGGTAGCAGCGGGCTCCGGCAACAGGGCCTAGAGGGGACGAGAGAACGGCATGCCTCGCCTCAGCAAGAAGACGATGTTCGCGATCGAGGCGGTTCTCGACGTGGCATTCCATGTCGGCGATCACCCGGTGCGCAGCGGTGACATCACCGAGCGCCAGCGGATCCCCAAGCGATACCTCGAGCAGGTCCTGCAGCATCTCGTGCGGGCCGGAATCCTGGCCGGCAAGCGGGGGCCGCGCGGCGGCTACCGACTTGGACGGGACCGATCGACGATAACCCTGGGCGAAGTCGTGCGGGTGGTGCGCAACCTCGAGGCCGAGACCGAGCCCAGCGATCCCTCGATCGGGTCGCCGCTTGCCCATGAAGTGGTCTGGCCGCTCTGGGAGAAGCTGCGCGAGGAAATGATGGCGCAGCTCGACAACGTGACCATCGAGGATCTCTGCCAGCAGGCGCGCTCTAAGGGCCTCAACGGGACGGCGGTGCAACCCCACGCGGGCCACGCGACGATCTGATATACAGCTCCCCGGTTTCATCCGGAGGAGCAAGACATGGCCAAGAAGACCGCAGTCGCGAAGGCGAAGAAAGCCAGGCCCGCGCCGCGCAACAAGAAGCTCTACGACGAGGGCATGAAGATTCGAAAGGCCGTGCTCGGCGCGGCCTATGTCGAGAATTCGCTGGCCGGCGCCGCCGATGACGAGTTCATGATGGCCTTCCAGGACATCACCACCGAGTATTGCTGGGGCTATGCCTGGACGCGGCCGGGCCTCTCGAAGAAGAACCGCTCGATGCTGAACCTCGCCATGCTGGCGGCGCTCAATCGCGGCCCCGAACTCAAGCTGCACATCAATGGTGCGCTGAACAACGGCCTGACCAAGGACGAGATCAAGGAGATCTTCCTCCAGGTCGCGATCTATTGCGGCATCCCCGCGAGCCTCGACGCCTTCAAGACGGCGCGCGACGTGTTCAAGGATCGCGGCATCTGAAGCATGGCCTCGATTCGGCCGGCGCGGCCCGGTGAGGCGGAGAGCCTCACCGCGCTCTGCCTCAGGTCGAAAGCCCATTGGGGCTATGACGCGGAGTTCATGCGCCTCAGCGCCCGCACGCTGAAGGTGCACGAAGCCGACATCGCCGGTGGCCGGGTGCTGGTTGCGGTGGACGGCGGTGACCGTCCGCTCGGCGTGGCCTGCGTGCAGGGGCACGGCGCGGCGGTCGATCTTGCCGACATGTTCGTCGATCCGCCTGCCATCGGAACCGGTGCGGGCCGCCTGCTGTTCGAAGCTTCGGTCGCGCTGGCCCGCAGGCTTGGCGCCCGGCAGATGACGATCCTCGCGGATCCCCACGCCGTCTCTTTCTACGAGCGGATGGGCGCGCGGTTCCTGCGAAACGCGCCGTCGGATGCGATTCCCGGCCGCGTCCTGCCATTCTATGAATACGACCTCACGTCAGGAGCCTCGTCATGACCACGCTCACGCCTCCCGCGACCATCGCCTTCGTCGGCCTCGGCATGATGGGCCGGCCGATGGCCAAACGCCTCGTCGAAGCCGGCTTCACGCTGCGCGTCTTCGACGTCTCGCAGAAGGCGGTCTCGGACTTCGTCGGTGCCCATCCCTCGGCGCTGGCCACGGCGTCGGCGAAGGCCGCCGCCCAGGGGGCGGCCGCGCTGATCACCATGCTGCCGGACGGCAAGGTGGTGAGGCAGGCGGTGCTGGAGGGGCAGGACCCCGCGATCGACGGGCTCGCGGCCGGCGCGGTCCTCATGGACATGAGCTCCTCCAATCCGGTCGACACGCAGAGGCTGGCGAAGGACCTCGCCGGTCGCGGCGTGGCCCTGCTCGACGCACCGGTGTCGGGGGGCGTGAAACGCGCGATCGACGGATCGCTCAGCATCATGGTCGGTGGCGCGGCCGCGGACCTGGAGCGGGTGCGCCCCGTCTTCGCCGCGATGGGCAGGACCATCACCCTGTGCGGGCCCGCCGGCGCCGGCCATGCATTGAAGGCGCTCAACAACTATCTCTCGGCTGCCGGTCTGGTCGCGATGTGCGAGGCGCTGGTCGTCGGCGAGGCGTTCGGCCTCGATCCCGGAACGATGGTGGACGTGTTCAACAGCTCGACCGGCAAGAGCAACGCCACCGAGGTCAAGGGCCGACAGTTCGTGGTGCCGCGGAACTTTTCGGCGGGATTCACCACGGCGCTGATGGCCAAGGACCTGCGCACCGCGGGCGACGTCGCCGACCACCTCAAGCTCAACATGCCGCATCTGAAGCAGGCCGTGGCCTACTGGACCGCCGCCGATGGCAAGCTGGGCAAGGGCGCCGACCACACCGAAATCTTCCGCTACGCCGAGATGCTGGCCGAGGAGAAGTGATGGCCGGCTCCTTCACGCTCGACAGGACATACATCCACCTGAAGCCCGACGACAGCGCGCGGGCGATGGAGGGCGGCGACCGTTTCTGGGCCACGATCCAGGAGCGCAGAGACCTCGACGAGGGCCGCCTGCTGGGCGTGACCGGACAGAGCGCGGACTGGGATCATTGGGAGCGCCATCCCGCGGGCGAGGAGATCCTGACCCTGCTGTCGGGCGAGATGGAGCTGATCCTCGACATGCAGGGCGGCGAGCAGCGGACGGTCCTGAAGGCCGGCGAGAGCATCATCGTGCCGCGCGGCATCTGGCACCGCGCGATCGTGAGGGAGGCCGGACGCCTGATGTTCGTGACACCCGGTGCGGGCACGGAACACCGCCCCGTGGAGCGGCCTTAGGGACCGCGCCGTGGCAGCGGGCCGCGCCCGAGCCGCCTTTACAGGCCGGGGGCCCACCATTATATAGCAGCCACCCAGGGCCTCTGGCGTCGCCTCCCCGGCGGCAACTCGATGGGGCCCCTCCAGTACGACACAGCGCTGTTTTCAGGTTCGGCCGTTCCGGCCGCTGCAAGCTCGTGCGTCATTTCCCCCACCAGATCGAAGACCCATGAATCTCCAGGACCTCAAGAAGAAGAAGCCCCCCGAACTCCTGGCCTTTGCCGAAGAGCAGGGCGTGGAGGGTGCGGCGATGATGCGCCGCCAGGAGCTGATGTTCGCCATCCTCCAGAAGCTCGCCGCCGCCGACCAGGCGATCTTCGGCGTCGGCACCATAGAGGTGATCCCCGACGGTTTCGGCTACCTCCGCTCGATGGAAGCCAACTACCTGCCCGGCGCCGACGACATCTATGTGAGCCCCCAACAGGTCCGCAAGTTCGGCCTGCGCACCGGCGACACGGTCGAGGGCGAGATCCGCGCGCCCAAGGACGGCGAGCGCTACTTCGCGATGGTGCAGATCAACAAGATCAACTTCGACGATCCCGACGCGCTGCGCCATCGCATCAACTTCGACTCGCTGACGCCGCTCTATCCCGACGAGAAGCTGAAGCTCGAACTCGACGGCGGCGCCGCCGCCATGGCGCCGGCCGTCACCGAGGAATCGGTGGGCGGCTCCAAGGCGACCTCGTCGGGCCGCGTCGGCACGCGCCGCACCGGCACGCTGACCAAGAAGGCCGGCACGACGCCTCAGCAGCAGCTCGACATCTCGACCCGCGTCATCGACCTGATCGCGCCGATCGGCAAGGGGCAGCGCGCCCTGATCGTGTCGCCGCCGCGCACCGGCAAGACGGTGCTGCTGCAGAACATCGCGCACGCCATCACCGCCAACAATCCCGAAGTCTACCTCATGGTATTGCTCGTCGACGAGCGGCCCGAGGAAGTGACCGACATGCAGCGCACGGTGAAGGGCGAGGTCGTGAGTTCGACTTTCGACGAGCCGGCCAGCCGCCACGTCGCCGTCGCCGAGATGGTGATCGAGAAGGCCAAGCGCCTGGTCGAGCACAAGAAGGACGTGGTGATCCTGCTCGACTCCATCACGAGGTTGGGTCGTGCCTACAACACCGTGGTCCCGAGCTCGGGCAAGGTGCTGACCGGCGGTGTCGACGCCAATGCCCTGCAGCGCCCGAAGCGTTTCTTCGGAGCGGCCCGCAACATCGAGGAAGGCGGCTCGCTGACCATCATCGCGACCGCCCTGATCGATACCGGCAGCCGCATGGACGAAGTCATCTTCGAGGAATTCAAGGGCACCGGTAACTCCGAGATCATCCTCGACCGCAAGGTCTCCGACAAGCGCACCTTCCCGGCGATCGACATCACCAAGTCGGGAACCCGCAAGGAAGAGCTGCTGGTCGACCGCGCGACCCTGTCGAAGATGTGGGTCCTGCGCCGCATCCTCATGCCGATGGGCGCCGTGGATGCGATCGAGTTCCTGCTCGACAAGCTGCGCACCTCGAAGACCAACCAGGACTTCTTCAGCTCGATGAATCAGTAACGTGCCTTCATAGGCACGGGTGGGCGGCAGCGCTTGTAACCAAGCGCGAGTCAGGCGCTGTAGACAGCGCCGACCCACACGGTTGTAACAAGGCAAGAACTCAAAAGAGCGCCGCAACACGGCGCTCTTTTTCTATTACGGCAAATCCCGAGCCTCCCGGCTCGCGGCAAACCACAGCCAGATCACCGCCTGTATCGCCAGCAGCGCGACCGTCACGACCTGGTGCGCCTCCGCGCGCGACAAGCCGTAGGCGGCCCCCATCCAGGCCAGCGCCGGTCCGATCGTCGCCTGGACCACGAAGGCGATCAGCATGCAGATGAGATTGAGCGTGGTGTTGACCCGCCCCGCCAGCTCCGGGGCGAAGGCCCGCGTCACCAGCGCGTAGCACACTACCGACGCGCCGCCGAACATCACGTAGGCGAACCACAGGAGCTTCGGCGCGGCCGTGACGTTGAGCGCGATGGGCACGTGGATCGCGAGGAACAGCAGCCCGTAGACCAGCAGAACCCGGCCACCGCGCACGCCCCGCCGGTGCAGCAGGTCGACGATCATGCCGCTGAAGAAGTAGCCGGGCACGATGGCGATCGAGAGCGCAAACAGGGCGACGCCGACCGACGGCTCGTCGAGATGCGCCACGTCGCGCAGCCAGCCGGCGGCCCAGAAGCTCGTGTAGCAGACCCAGACACCGAGAGAGAATGTCGGCGCGAGGCCCGCCTTCCAGAAGAGCGGCGTTCGCAGCACGCCCATCAGGCCGCGCAGCTCGTCGGCCAGGTGGCCCTTTCCGCCGCGCTCGTATCGCGGGGCGGCGAGCAGCTGGTAGAGCGCCACGGCGACGGTGATTGCGGCGAGGCCCAGGAAGACCTGACGCCAGTCGAAGTCTACCAGCAGCCACTGCGCCGGCCGCGTGGCCATCGCGGCGCCCAGCCCGCCGAACGTCATCATGACCGCGTTGACCAGCGGCAGGCGGCCGATCGGCCAGTAGAGGACGTTGGCCTTGAAGCCGCACATCAGCGCGACCGACAGGCCGAGCCCGATCAGAGCGCGGCCGATGCTGAGCGTGAGGACGTCCTGCCCCAGGGCGAAAATGACGGCGCCCAGCGCGGTCGCCAGCAGCATCGCGGGCGCGACGCGGCGCGGCCCGAACCGGTCGAGCGCCACGCCGGCGGGGAGCTGGGCCAGGGTGAAGGCCGCCAGGTACATCGAGGTCACGACGCCGATCGCGGCGTCGTCGAGGCCGAGCTCGCTGCGCAGCGCCGGCGCGACCACGGCGTTGAGCGAGCGGAAGAGGAAGCTCAGGAAGTAGCCCAGGGCAAACGGCAGGAACGCCGTCAGGACGAGCTTCAAGGGCGGTCGCCCGTCCTGGCGAACACCGCGCTTGCATGGACGATGCGCTCGTCGCCCACCTTCAGGTAGCAGTTGGCGAAGGCCAGTCGTCCGCCGACCTTGTGGACGTCGACATGGGCTTCGACCCAGTCGCCGATCTTCGCCGAACCCGCGAAGTCGGTCTTCACGCTCGCGGTGACGATAAGCGGCGACGGCGTCTGGCTGCGCGTCGTTCGATAGCCCAGCGAGATGTCGCACAGGGTCATGAGGATGCCGCCATGGGCGACGCCGCGGGCGTTGGCGTGCTTGGGCTGGATGCGCAGGCCGACGACGAAGGTGCCGTCGCCGTTCTCGCGATAGAAGAAGGGTCCGTTGTGGTCGAGGAACGGGCTGGTGCGGAACAGCGGCTTGTAGCCGGCCGGTGGATCGGAGGGTGGTGGGTTGCTGTCGTCCATGGGTCAGGCTCCGAGATCGGCGGCGACGGCGTGACGTTGCGCGGCCGAGACGTCGACCCGGGGGCCGAACCAGGCCTCGAAACCCGGCCGGCCCTGGTGCAGCAGCATGCCCAGTCCGTCGACGCAGCGGTTGCCGCGGGATCGGGCCGCGGCCAGCAGGTGGGTCTCCAGCGGCACATAGACGATGTCGTAGACCACCGCTTCGTGCGGCAGTTTCGCCAGGTCGATGTCGAGGGCGGGCTGATCCTTCATCCCGAGCGACGTCGTGTTGACCAGCAGCGTCGCGCCGTCCAGCAGCTCCGAACGCTCGTCCCACGAGCCGACCACGATGCGCTGCCCACCCGGCGGAGTGAGCGCGACGGCCAGGTCGACCGCGGTCCCGCGTGTCCGGTTGACCAGTCGCAGTTCCGGCACGCCGACATCCATCAGGCTCGCCACGATCGCACGGGCGGCTCCGCCGGCCCCCAGCACGACGACCGGGCCGGTGTCCGGCATCCAGTGCGGCGCGTTGTACTTTAGCGCTTCGAGGAAGCCGAACCCATCGGTGTTGCGACCTTCCAGCGTGTCGTCGGGCTGCTTCACGATGGTGTTCACCGCGCCGATGCGCCGGGCGACGGGATCGATGCGATCGAGCAGCGGCAGGATCTCGACCTTGTGCGGCAGGGTGAGGTTGCAGCCGCGCGCGTTGGGCGTCGTCTTGAGGAACGCAACCAGCTCCTCCAGCGCGGCGCGCTGAGGCTTGACGGGCAGGCGGCCGTAGTGACCATCGATGTGATGCTGCTTCAGCCAGAAGCCGTGCAGGGCGGGCGAACGCGAGTGTTCGACCGGCCAGCCGACGATCGCGGCGAAGGGCCGGCCCGCGGCCTCCGTGAGCAGTGTGTCGTAGACACTCATGCGGCTCTCTCCAGTCCGATGCCGTGTCCCGCGAGGAACGCAAGCAGCGGCAGCAACGGCAGTCCGAGGATGGTGAAATAATCGCCCTCCACCCGGGTGAAGAGGTGCGCCCCCACGCCTTCGAGCTGGTAGGCGCCAACGGAGGTCGTCACCGCCTCGCCAGCCCGCCCGAGATAGGCATCGAGAAACGCATCGGTCAGCGGCCGCATGGTGAGCCGCGCGCCATCGTTGCAATGCCATAGCCGAACGCCGCCTCTCGCCACCACGACCGAGGAATGAAGTTCGTGGGTCTGGCCGGCGAGCGCCTGAAGCTGCTTGCGCGCCGCTTCCATCGTCGGCGGCTTGTCGAACAGGCGGCCGTTGCAGGCGAGCGTCGAGTCGGCGCCGATCACCATCGCCTCGGGGTGTCGCATGGAGACGCGCTTCGCCTTCAGTTCTGCCAGCGTTTCGGCAATCTCTCGCGGGGCGGCCTTCTCCGCCGAAAGACTGAGCTTCACCTCGTCCTCGTCGACGCCCGACGTCTCGATCGTGAAATCGAGGCCGGCATTCTGCAGCATCTGGCGGCGCGAGACGCTGGCGGAAGCGAGGATCAGCATGGGCGTTACGCAGGCTCCAGGCGATAGAGGCCCCCACTGTCGGTGTGGGTGACCACGTAGAGGAGGCCGTCCGGCCCCTGGCGAACGTCGCGGATATAGGGAAGCAGGTCGACGAGCAACCGTTCTTCCCCGACATGGCGATCGCCGTCGAGTTCGATGCGGTAAAGGGCGTTGTCGGAGAGGGCACCGGTGAAGACCGAGCCCTTCCAGCCGGGGAAGCGGTCTCCGGTGTAGAAGGCGAGCCCGCTCGGCGAGATCGAGGGAACCCAGACCCGCACCGGGTCCTCCATCCCGGGCAGGCTCTTGTTGGGGCTGATCGTCGAGCCGCCGTAGTCGATGCCGTGAGTGGCACGCGGCCAGCCGTAATTGGCGCCGGCCTTCAGCAGGTTGAGCTCGTCGCCGCCGCGCGGCCCGTGCTCGACCAGCCAGATGCGGCCGGTTCCGGGATGCATCGCCATGCCCTGCGGATTGCGATGGCCGTAGGTGAAGATCTCTGGCCGCGCGCCCTCGCGACCGACGAAGGGATTGTCGGGCGGGACCGAGCCGTCGTCGCGCAGCCGCACGACCTTGCCGCCGAGGTCCGCGAGGTTCTGGGCGCGCTGCATCTGGTAGCGCTCGCCACAGGTCACGTAGAGCAGGCCCGCCCGGTCGAAGACGACGCGCGATCCGAAATGCAGCCCACCGGAGGTGCGGGGCAGGGCCTCGAAGATCCGCCGCACGCCGACCAGGGCGTTGTTGCGGAACTCGGCCCGCGCCAGCACCGTCGCGGCGCCGCCCTCGCCCTCTCCCGAGTAGGTGAGATAGAGCACCGAGTTCCGGGCGAAGTCCGGATGCAGGCAGATGTCGAGCAGGCCACCCTGGCCGCGTGCATAGACCTTCGGCAGGCCGCCGACCGGGGCGCGCTCCAGCCGGCCGTTGGCGAAGATCCGCAGCCGGCCCGGCCGCTCCGTGATCAGCAGGCGGCCGTCGGGCAGGAAGGCCATGCCCCAAGGCTGTTCGAGGTCGAGCGTCAGCATCCGCAGGCTATAGGAGGCCTTGCTGCTGCGCAGGACCTGCTGGGCGGGCACGACCGTGGGAGCGGCCACTGCCGCAGCGGCGGTCGTGGCCAGAAGGCGGCGACGTCCGAGAAAAACCTTCCTGAGCATAAACTCTCCTGTCGAAGGCCCCGCCGGGCTGGCGCATGAAAAGCCGGTCACTATACTCGACGTTCGCAAGCGGAAGGCGTTCCTCGGCCGCCGCGGCAAGGGGAGAATCGTTTAATGTCCAAGTCCATCCTGATTCATGAAAATGGCGGTCCGGAGAAGATGCAGTTCGAAGAGGTCGAGGTCGGAAAGCCCGGTCCCGGCCAGGTCAAGCTGCGTCACACGGCCATCGGCCTGAATTTCATCGACGTCTATACCCGCTCGGGCCTCTATCAGACGCCGCTGCCCAACGCGGTCGGCCGTGAGGCCGCGGGAGTGATCGTCGAGGTCGGCCCGCGGGTGAAAGGCTTCAAGAAGGGCGACCGGGTCGCCTATTGCGGCGTTCTGGGGGCCTACTGCCAGGAACGCGTGATGGGCGTCGACCAGCTCGTGAAGGTGCCCGCGGGCGTAAGCGATGAGCAGGCCGCCGCGATCATGCTCAAGGGCATGACGACCGAGTATCTCGTCGACCGGACCGCCAAGGCCTGGCTGAAGAAAGGCGACACGATCCTGTTCCATGCCGCGGCGGGCGGCGTCGGGCTACTGTTCGGCCAGTGGGCCAAGGCACGCGGCTACAAGGTGATCGGCACGACCTCCTCGCCCGAGAAGGCCGCGCTGGCCAAGAAGAACGGCTACAAGTGGGTGATCGACTACACCAAGCAGGACATCGTGGCCGAGGTGAAGAAGATCACCAAGAACAAGGGCGTCCCCGTCGTGTTCGACGGCGTCGGCAAGGACACCTGGGCGGCCTCGCTCGACTGCCTGCAGCCGCGCGGCCTGATGGTGTCGTTCGGCAACGCCTCGGGCGCCGTCGCACCGATTCCGCTCGGCATCCTCAACACCAAGGGCTCGCTCTACGTCACGCGCCCCAGCCTCGCCGCCTACACCGCCACCCGCGCCGACCTCGAGGCCAGCGCCCGCTCGCTGTTCAAGATGGTGAAGAGCGGCAAGGTGAAGATCTCCATCGACCAGCACTATCCGCTGGCCGAAGCCGCCCAGGCGCATATCGACCTGGAGAGCCGCAAGACCACGGGCCAGACCGTTCTGGTTCCCTGATCCCGTTGCAGGCGTCGTCCGCATGGTCATCGTCGGGCTGACCGGCTCGATCGGCATGGGCAAGTCCACCGCGGCGAAGATGCTGCGGGAGATGGGCGTGCCCGTGTACGACGCCGATGCCGCCGTCCACGCCCTTCAGGCGCCGGGTGGCGCGGCGCTGCCCGGCATCGAGGCGGCGTTTCCGGGAGTCGTGAAGGCGGGGGTACTGGATCGTCAGGCGCTGGGTGCCCGCGTTTTCGGCAACAAGGACGCGTTGCGCCGGCTGGAGGCGATCGTGCATCCGCTGGTCGGCCGCATGCAGCGCGCCTTCCTTCGGCGCGCCGCTCTTGCAGGCGAGAAACTGGTCGTGCTCGACATCCCGCTTTTGTTCGAAGGGATGGGCGAGCGGCGCGTCGATGCCACGCTCGTCGTCAGCGCACCGGCCTTCCTGCAGCGCCGACGCGTGCTGGCGCGGCCCGGCATGACGGCGGAGAAATTCGAGGGAATCCTGCGCCAGCAGGTGCCGGACGCCCTGAAGCGCCGCAAGGCGACCATCGTGATCCCGACCGGCATGGGCCTGGCACCGACCCGCGCGGCGCTCCGCAAGGCGGTTGCCGAATTGCGCGGGCTGCGCGGCCGTTTCTGGCCGCCCAATCCGTGGCGGGAGAAATTCACAGCCCGCCTCGCGCGCGCGCGTCGCAAGTAGGCTCGCATCGGGTTAGAAGATCGGGATGCGTGAAGTCGTCCTCGATACCGAGACCACGGGCCTTGATCCTCTTGCCGGCCATCGCGTGGTCGAGATCGGCTGCATCGAGCTTGTGAACCTGGTGGCCACCGGCAGGTCGCTGCAGCTCTATCTCAATCCCGAGATGCCGATGCCGGCCGGCGCACAGGAAGTGCACGGGCTCACCGACGAATTCCTGGCCGACAAGCCGCTGTTCGCCGACAAGGCCGACGAGCTTCTGGAGTTCCTGGGCGATGCCCAGCTCGTCATCCACAACGCGCAGTTCGACCTGGGCTTCCTCAACGCCGAACTCGCCCGCGCCGGCAAGTCCCGGATCGCGAACGACTATGTCGACACCGTCTCGCTGTCGCGGCGCAAGTTTCCCGGCCAGCGTGCCAGCCTCGATGCCCTGTGCGACCGGTTCGGCATCGACAACACCAAGCGCACCAAGCACGGGGCGCTGCTCGATTCGGAGCTGCTGGCGGAAGTCTATCTGGAGCTGAGCGGCGGTCGGCAGCGCGATCTCGGCCTGGCCCCGGAGATGGCGGCGGCGGGCTTGGTAGGCCTCGTCGACCAGAGCCGGCCCATCCGGCCGGCCCGTCCGCATGCGGCAAGCCCTGCCGAGCTCGCCGCGCATGCGGAGTTCCTGAAAAAGATCAGCGACCCGCTCTGGCTGAAGGCCGACGCGGCCTAGCTCAGGCGTGGCCGACCGGGCCAGGGGTCATGCCCGGCGCCTGGCCGCCGTTGGCCTCGAGTTGCTGGCGGAACAGGGCCACGAAATCGACCGGCGCGATGTTGAGCGGCGGGAAGCCGGCCTCGCGGGTGGCGTTGGCGACGATGGCCCGGGCGAACGGGAAGAGCAGGCGCGGCGTCTCGATGAACAGCATCGGTCCGAAGGCTTCCTGCGGCAGGTCGCCCAGGGTCACCGTGCCGGCATAGACCAGCTCGAGCATGAACAGCGGCTCCTTCTCCGGCGTGTGCGCGGAGGCCTCGATCGTGAGCGACACTTCGAAGGTCTTGGCGTCGAACTGGCGGTTGGCGACCTGCACGTTCAAGGTCAGCTGCGGCTGGGTCTGTTCGATCAGGCTCTGCGGCGCGCGCGGATTCTCGAAACTGAAATCCTTGATGTACTGGCCGTGCATCGTGAGGGGCGCGGCGGGGCCTGCCTGGGCGGTCGTGCCGGCGGGCGGGGCGGACGGCGGAGGGGTGGTCGTCATGGCGCTCTTCCAATCGTCTTGGATAAAAGTTTGCTGCGGCGCGGCGGTACCATGCAGGGCTGCACTGCACAAGCTGCGGGCAGGAGCCGACGCCGGGCAATTGCCAAGATGCGGAGCAATGGTGAAAATGCCGCCCCCGCTATTTGCACGCCCCGGCCACCAATGACCCGCAGTCCTTCACGTCCCCTGATCGGTGTTTCCGCCTGCCTCAAGGAGAACGGAAGGGGCGGCTGGCATCACACGGTCGGTGAGAAATACGTCCTGGCGGCGCTCCGTGCGGCAGGTGGCCTGCCCGTTCTGATCCCCGCAATCGGTCCTGAATTCGACGACGAACCCGGCTTCCTTGAAGCGATGGACCGGCTGCTCGACAGCCTCGACGGTGTCCTGCTGACCGGCAGTCCCTCCAACGTCGAACCGCATCATTATGGCAAAGAGAGCCGTGAGGGTACGCTGCATGATCCGGCGCGCGACTCCACCACTCTGCCGCTGATCCGGCACACGATCGATCGCGGCGTGCCGCTGTTCGCGATCTGCCGCGGGCTGCAGGAGGTCAATGTCGCGCTGGGCGGCTCGCTGCACCAGCACGTCCACGAGGTCGAGGGACGGCGCGATCACCGTTCGCCCAAGTCGCCCGACATGGACGTTAACTATGCGCCGGCCCACGACATCGACATCGCCGAAGGCGGCCTGCTGCAGCAGTTGCTGGGCGAGCGTCGCGTGACGGTGAACTCGCTGCATGCGCAGGGGGTCGACGTGCTGGCACCGCGGGCGCGCGTCGAGGCGACCTGCTGCGAGGACGGGCAGGTCGAGGCGCTGAGCGTGCCCGACGCGCCGGGCTTCGTGCTCGCCCTGCAATGGCACCCGGAATACAAGGCGCTAGAGAATCCGGTGTCGATGAAATTGTTCGACGCCTTCTCCGCGGCCTGCCGTGCGCGCATGGCGGCGCGGTCGACGCCGTTGCTGCGCGCCGCCGAATAGGACCCGCATGTCCGCGCCGCCCCCGTCGGCATCGACCGGAAACAACGCGCGGCGCGATTTCTACGAGCGCATCGGCGGTCTTTCGATGGCGCCGCTGTGGGAATCGCTGCACCAGCTCGTGCCGCCCATGCCTGCGCCGAAGTACCGGGCCGCGCACTGGGACTACGACAAGGTGCGCCCGTTCCTGATGGAATCGGGTTCCCTGATCACCGCGAAGGAAGCAGTGCGGCGGGTACTGATCCTCGAAAATCCGGCGATGACCGGCAGCGCCTGCATCACGCCCACGCTCTATGCCGGCCTGCAGCTCATCCTTCCGGGCGAGGTGGCGCCCAGCCATCGCCACACCCAGTCTGCCCTGCGTTTCATCGTCGAGGGCGAAGGTGCCTACACGGCGGTCGATGGCGAGCGCACGATCATGCACGAGGGTGATTTCGTCATCACGCCGACCTGGACCTGGCACGACCACGGCAATGACTCGTCGAAGCCGATGGTGTGGCTGGACGGGCTCGACATCCCGCTGGTCGCGATGTTCAACGCGGGCTTCGCCGAGAACGGCGAAACAGACGAGCAGGTCGTGACGACGCCGACGGGCACGTCCGACGCGAAGTTCGCAAGCGGTCTCCTGCCAGTCGACTGGAAGCCTTCGAAGCAGACTTCGCCGATCTTCAATTATCCCTACGCGCGCACGCGCGAGGCGTTGCGCGGGCTAGCCCGGGCCGGCGCGCCCGATCCCTGCCACGGGTACAAGCTGCGCTACGTCAATCCGGCGAGCGGCGGCGCGCCGATCTCGACCATGGGCACCTTCATGCAGCTCCTGCCGAAGGGCTTCGCGACCGCGCCCTATCGCAGTACCGACGGCACGGTCTTCTCGGTGGTGGAAGGCGAGGGCGAGACCCGGATCGGCGACACGGTGATGCGCTGGAAGAAGCGCGACCACTTCGTGGTGCCGAGCTGGGCCCGGGTCGAGCATCGTGCCGACAGCGATGCCGTCCTGTTTTCCTTCTCTGATCGCCCGATCCAGGAGAAGCTCGATCTCTGGCGCGAGGATCGCGGCGGCAGGTAGAGCGTAAGCGGCAGGCTGGTCGGTGGCGAAGGCGTCAGGCGACGCGCTTCTTCTGCGCCGCGACGGACCCCGCGCATTGGTCGGGCGGCAGGGGCCGCAGATGGGTGTCGTACGCGTCGGCGAAGTCGGCCCGGAACTGGCCGTCGCGCTGGTACATCGAGATGAAAAGAGTGCAGGCGTCCGACTTGTAACGCAGCACGCGCGCCGTTCCGTCCTTGCGGTCGAACTGGGGCGCACCGAACAGAGCAGCCAGTTGCGCCTCGTCCAGGCCTTTTATGCGGTCGGGCGGGATCGGCGAGCCGGCATTGCGTGAGCTGAACACGCCTTTCTCCCCGGCACCCAGCGAATAATCCTGAGAACCCGTCTGGCAGCCGGCCAGCAGAAGGGAGGCCGCCAGTGCCCCGAATGCAGATTTCATGACCTCACTCTAACGCGGCGTCGTCGGCCGGTTAAGGGGCGGCTTAAGGGTCTGGGCTATGTGCACCATCATCGCCATGCCGAGCACCGGGACGATCAGGTTGAGGATCGGGATGGTGCCCAGGAAGACGATGAGGATGCCGGTGAGCCAGAGACTTCCGATATTGGCCTTGCGCCAGGCCTTGACCTCCGCCGGATCGCGCCGGCGCAGGGCGACCTGTTCGTAGTATTCGCGGCCCGCCAGCCAGCCGTTGACGCCGTAGAACAGGACCGCGCCCAGCCCGGCGATGAACAGGGCCACCACGTAGAAAGGCAACATCACCAGGTTGATGGCGAGCAGCGCGAACAGGAAGACGACGCCCGACCAGAGCCCCGTCCACAGCGGAATGCCGCGGGCCGGGCCGAGGTGCGGATAGTGCTTTGCTTCGACGATGTCGGCGATCCGCTCCATGAAGACGGAGATGACGATGCCGAAGCTCGCCGGAAACAGCATCAGTGCCAGGACGGCGACCGCGCCGCCGCCCAGCCATCGAATCGTCTCGTTCACCCATGACCACTGAAAGGTCGCAAAGGACTGCAGCGCCCACCAGGCCAGCACGCCCAGTGCGATCTGCAGCACCAGCGACAGCGCCAACGACTGCCAGACGATGACGCGCAGCCGGGGGTCGCCAAGCTGCTGCACCGCCAGTTCGAAGGCGCGAATCATCGGGTTTCCGTCAGGCCTGCGGGCCGACGACGCCGGCGGCCTTCAGCTCGCCGATCTCCTTGGCCGAGAAGCCGCGTTCGGACAGGATCTCGTCCGTATGCTGGCCGCGCTTGGCTGCGGGACCCTTAACCCCTTCCTTCGTGCGCGAGAAGCGCGGCGCGGCGGCGGGCTGAGGGAAACCGGCCACGTCAACGTAGGCGTTGCGCGCCTTGGCGTGGGCATGATGCGGCGCTTCCTTCATGCTGAGCACCGGCGCGAAGCAGATGTCGGTGCCTTCCATGATCGCGCACCATTCGTCGCGCGTCTTGCTCTTGAAGATGGCGGCCAACCGCTCCTTGAGCTGGCCCCAGGCCTTGCGATCCATCTGCGCCGGCAACGGCTCGTCCTTCAGGCCCGTCTTCTCGAGCAGCAGCGCATAGAATTGCGGCTCGATCGAGCCGATGCACACATGCTTGCCGTCCCCGGTCTCGTAGGTGCCGTAGAAGTGGGCGCCGCCGTCCAGCATGTTGGTCTCGCGTTCGTCGTTCCACAGGCCAGCCCCGGCCATGCCGTAGATCCCGCCCAGCAGCAGGGCCGCGCCGTCGACCATGGCGGCGTCGACCACCTGGCCCTTGCCGGAGCGCTGGGCCTCGAGCAGGCCGCACACCATGCCGAAGGCCAGCAGCATGCCGCCGCCGCCGAAATCGCCCACGAGATTGAGCGGCGGCATCGGCTTGTCCTTGCTGCCGATCGCATGCAGCGCGCCGGTCAGGGCGATGTAGTTGATGTCGTGCCCCGCTGCCTTGGCGAGCGGGCCTTCCTGGCCCCAGCCGGTCATGCGGCCGTACACGAGCTTCGGATTGCGCGCGAGGCAGACGTCGGGCCCGAGGCCGAGCCGCTCGGCGACACCGGGACGGAACGGCTCGGTCATGCCGTCGGCCTTCTCGATCAGGCGCAGCACGACCTCGACGCCGGCCTTGCTCTGCAGGTCGACGGAGACCGACCGTCGGCTCCGGTTGTGGACCGCGAACTTCGGGTCGGCCAACCGGTCCATGACATGCGCCTTGGTACGGTCGACCCGGATCACGTCGGCGCCCATGTCGCCCAGCATCATCGAGCACATCGGGCCCGGACCGATTCCGGCCAGTTCGACGATCGTCAGTCCGGTGAGCGGGCCTGCCATGATTTCCTCCTGCAGAATGAGCGTTCTTCTGTCGAAGGCTGATCGTAGCCGAAGGGTTCGGCGTTACAAAACCCGTGACGCAGTTTAAAGTCCGCGCCGCGAGTGGGTCGGTCGGAGGAAACGGGATGGGGTTGGGCCGCATTGTCGCGACGGCGGTGCTTGCGTTCGCCGTAACCAGCGGTGCGTGGGCGCAGAAGGCGGAAGCGCCGCCGCCCAGAGAGTACAGCCAGCAGTTCCTGGTGCCGGGCTCGTGGTTCCATGGTGTGCACGGGCTTGCCTTCAACAAGGACGACCAGCTCTTTGCCGGCTCTGTAATCGGCCAGACCCTCTATCGCGTTCAGGTCGATTCGGGAGAAGTCGACCGCGTGATCGATCCGCCGACCGGCATGGCCGACGACATCGCCTTTGCCGACGACGGCACGATGGCGTGGACGGCGTTCCTGATCGGCAAGGTCTATGTCCGCAGGCCGAACGGCAAGACCATCGAGGTCGCCCATGGCATGAGCGGTCCCAACTCGCTGGCCTTCGGCAAGGATGGAAGGCTGTTCGTCTCCGAGGTCTTCCTCGGCGATGCGCTCTACGAGATCGACATCAGGAACGCCGACAAGCCCGACTTCAAGCCGCTGGCGCGCAACGAGCTGCGCCGCATCGCCGAGAAACTGGGTGGCCTCAACGGGTTCGAGGTCCACAAGGATGACGGCTTCCTCTACGGACCGCTCTGGTTCAAGGGCGAGATCGTGAAGGTGAACCTCGAGACCGGCGCCGCCGAGGTGATCGCCTCGGGCTTCAAGATTCCGGCCGCCGCCAACATCGATCCGCAGAATCGCGACAATCTCTACGTCGTGGATACCGGGACCGGCGGAATCTGGAGCGTCAGCCTCACCAGCAAGGCCAAGAAGCTGGTCGCCTCGATGAAGCCCGGCCTCGACAATCTCGCCTTCGATTCGCGTGGCCGGCTGTTCGTGACCTCGATGACCGACAACGGCATCTACCTCGTCGACAAGCAGACCGGCGCGCACCGCACCATCGTCGAAGGCAAGCTCGCCGTTCCGACCGACCTCGCCGTCACGACCGAAGGCGGCAAGGATACGGTGCACGTGGCCGACGTGTTCAGCTATCGCAAGGTGGACGGCGCCAACGGCGACGTCACGGACGTACTGCGGGTGCATGGCGAGACGCACGCCTATCCGATCGGCATTTCGGTCGGCCCGAACAACGTGCTGCTCACGAGCTGGTTCTCGAATACGGTCGAGAAAGTCGATCGCAAGACCGGCAAGATCGTGGCGACGCTCGGTGAGTTCGCGGCCCCGGTCGATGCGGTCGAATTCGCGGACGGCACGATTTACGTGGCGGAATTGGCGAGCGGCAACCTCGTGAAGGTGAGCGCCGACGGCAAGGAACGCAGCACCGTCATGAAGGAGCTGCGGGGTCCCGTCGCCATGGTCCATGGCGCGGGCCCGCTGATCTATCTCACCGAAATCTCGGCCGGCGTGGTGACGGAGATCGACGTCGCCGCGGGCACGCGCCGGGTGGTGGCCGACAATCTCACCGGTCCCGAGGGGATCGACCTCGGACCCGACGGTCGGCTCTACGTCGCGGAAGTTGGCCAGAAGCGGGTCGTCGCCATCGATCCCGCGACCGGTGCGAAGACGGTGATCGCCTCCAACCTCGATATCGGCCTGGCGCCGTTCCCCGGCGGACCGCCGGCCCTGGTGCCGACGGGCGTCGCGGTCGGCCGCACCGGCATCGTCTATGTCAGCGCCGACATCCGGAACTCGCTCTACAAGTTGACGCCGCCGTAGTCGGCGCATTCCAGAGAGGCTGACATGGCCGGCATTCCGTTCATCAGGGACTTCAAGTTCGACTACGGCACGGCGATGGAGGTGACGCCGCTGATCCGGCGTGTGGTCGCCAACAACCCCAATCCCTTCACCTTCAAGGGCACGGGCACCTACATCATCGGCCACGGCAAGGTCGCAGTCGTCGATCCCGGGCCCGACCAGCAGGAGCATATCGATGCCGTGCTGCGTGCATTGCGCGGCGAGACGGTGACGCACATCCTGGTGACGCACACTCATGTCGACCATGTGCCGGCGACGCCGGCGCTGGCCCGGGCGACCGGCGCGAAGGTCTACAGCTACGGCCCACACCCCACGCCCGAAGGCGTGACGGCCGAACAGGAGGGCGATTTCTCCTTCGCGCCCGACGTCAAGCTGAACGACGGCGACGTGATCCAGGGCGACGGCTGGAACGTCGAGGCCGTCCATACGCCCGGCCACATCTCAAACCATCTCTGCTTCGCGGTGAAGGAAGACAAGGCGCTGCTCTCGGGCGACCATGTGATGGGCTGGTCGACGGCGGTGATCTCGCCTCCCGACGGCAACATGGCCGACTACTTCGCCTCGCTGCGCAAGCTGCTGCCGCGCGACGAGAGCCTCTACATCCCGACGCACGGCGCCGAGATCCGCGATCCCCATCCGTTCGTGCAGGCCTATATCGACCATCGGCTGGGCCGCGAGGCCCAGATCATCGCGCGTCTGAAGGACGGGCCGCAGACCATCCCGCAGATGGTCGCGAAGAACTATGCCGACACGCCGGTCCATCTGCACCCGGCGGCCGGCCGCTCGATGCTGGCGCATCTCGTACAGATGGTGAAGGACGGACGGGTCAAGACCGGGGACGGACGCGCGGCGATCGACAGCGTCTACCGGCTCTAGGAGGAGCGACCGATGGACATGAGGCTTTCCGGCAAGACGGTGCTGATCACCGGCGGCAGCCGCGGTATCGGTTTCGCCTGCGCCATGGGCTTCGCGGCCGAGGGCTGCACGGTGCACATCGCCTCCCGCTCGAAGGAATCTCTGGAAGCGGCGAAGGAAAAAATCCGCGCCCGTCACAATGTGCCGGTCGAGATCCATCCCGCGGATTTCTCAAACGGCGACACCGCGCGCCGCGTCGTCGAGGCGGTCGGCCATGCCGACATCCTGGTGAACAATGCCGGCGCCATCCCGCAGGGCGACATCCTGAGCCTGACCGAGCCCAAGTGGCGCGAAGCCTGGGATCTCAAGGTGTTCGGCTACATCAACGCCACCCGCGCCATGCTGGAGAAGATGTACGCGCGCAAGAAAGGCGTGGTCGTGAACGTGATCGGCCTCGCCGGCGAGAGCTACAATTACGACTATGTCGCCGGCACCATGGGCAATGCCGGTATCATGGCCTTCACCCGGGCGGTGGGATCGAAGAGCGTCGATCACGGCGTGCGCGTCGTTGGAATCAATCCGCCGGCCACCCGCACCGACCGGATGCTCACGCGGCTGCGCAACGTGGCCGAACAGAAGTTCGGCGATCCCGAGCGCTGGCCCGAACTCACCACGCACTTGCCGTTCGGTCGGGCCGCCGAACCCGACGAGGTCGCCGACCTCGCCGTTTTCCTGGCCTCCGACCGCGCCAGCTACATCAGCGGTGTGGTCATGACCCTCGATGGCGGCCAGGCCGCCCGCCACTGACGCTGAGAATCAGTAAACTTGCCTCATCACTTGGGCGGCGAAGCCCTCGACGGCCGCATTCTTCTGCGCTTCGCTCAGCTTGCCGTCGGCCGCCACGACCGGGCAGTAGGCGGTTACGAGATAGTTCACCACTTCGGCGCTCTCGACACCGGGATAGCGGATGCGGAGATCGGCCGTCGCCGAGGCGATGGCGTTGAACCTGTCGGCGCCGGCAAGCTGCTTGCCGACGGCCGCCATCTGGGCCGGTGTCTCCTTCAGGATGCCGGGCTTCGCCGTCGGCTGCGGCTTGGGGCAGTCGAGCGCCAGGGCGGGGAAGGCCGAGACCGCGAGGGCGGCGGCGGCCAAGGTGACAACGCGAAGCATGATCGGTCTCCCGTGATGATCTCCGGAAGCGATAGCAAAAAGGATCTGAATAGTCCTCTGGAACCGTTGGGAAGGTTTCGCGTTGACATAATTGGCGCGCTTGGTCGCGGCTGGACGTTTGCTGTAGAAGACCCTTCATAGCGGCCCGGCTTGCCGGAGGGCGCTCCATACGTGCGCGAGATCAATTTTCGTCGCTTGCACGCCTTAGCCTGAAAGGCCTCATTTCCTTGAAATCACTCACGTGGCGCGCCTTCGGGCGCGCGCGACCCGCTGCCATTCGGGAAGACGAAGACGCCATCCGCAGTGAGCTTTTCAGCGTCGAGCGGCTCGAACAACACGCCCAAAGCCTGGCGGCCAGCCAGCCCGTCCATGGAGCGCTTACCGCAGGCAAGCCGCTCGCCGTCCGCCTGCGTGACAACGAGCGTGCGCTGCTCGCCGCCTATCGGTCGATCGCCGCCGCCGTCGATGCCGGCCGGATCGTCACGCCCGCCGCCGAATGGCTCCTCGACAACTTCCATCTCGTAGAGCAGCAGGTCCGCGAGGTCCGTACCGACCTGCCCGCTGGCTACTATCGTCAACTTCCCAAGCTCAGCGAAGGACCTCTGGCCGGGTATCCGAGGGTATTCGGCCTCGCCTGGGCCTTCGTGGCGCATACCGACAGCCGCTTCGATCCCGAGACTCTCACCCGCTTCGTGCGCGCGTACCAGACGGTCCAACCGCTCACCATCGGCGAGCTGTGGGCCGTCGCCATCACGCTTCGAATCGTGCTGGTCGAGAACCTGCGGCGTTCGGGCAGCCGAATCGTCAATCGGCGCTTGGAGCGCGAGCAGGCCGATCTCGTAGCCGATCGCCTGTTGGGACTTCAGGATCACGCGGCGGATCCCGCCGCTCTCCAGCCGTATGACCGGGGCGGCTTCTCCGAAGGCTTCGCGGTACAGCTCGTCCATCGCCTGCGAGACCAGGATCCTGACACGACCCCGGCGGTGGGCTGGCTCGAGAAGCGTCTGGCGCGCGAGGGGACGAGCGCCGACGAGCTGGTGCGGCGCGAGCATCAGCTGCAGGGCGCGACCAACGTCACGGTCCGCAACATCATCACGAGCATGCGTCTGGTCTCCGACGTCGATTGGTCGAAGCTCTTCGAGGAGGTGAGTCCGGTCGATGACGTGTTGCGAACCGCCGGTGTGTTCATCGACATGGATTTTGCGACCCGCAACCTCTATCGCACCGCCATTGAGCAGATCGCGCGTGGCACGACCTTCGATGAACCGGAGATCGCCCGGCGCGCCCTGGCCGCGGCGGCGCACGGCTCGGTCGGAGACGACGGAGACGAACGCCGGCGCGAGCCGGGCTATCATCTGATCGGCAGTGGCCGCCGGGACTTCGAACGGTCGGTTGGCTTCCGCCCCAAGGGGTTGAGCATTCGACCGCGGTTCCTGCGCAGCGGTCTGGCGGGGTATGCCGCGGGCGTCGCCGTCACGGCCGGTTTCGTGCTTCTGCTTCCTCTGCTGGGTCTGTCGCTGCTCGGGCTCCACGGACTGCCACTTTTGGGGATGGCCGCTGCCGGCCTGTTGCCCGCGGTGGATGCGGCGCTCCTGCTGGTCAACCGGCTGATCACCGGAGGATTCGGCGCCACGCTGCTGCCGGGCCTCGAATTGCGCGATGGCGTGCCGGAGGATCTGCGGACGGTGGTGGCAATTCCCACGCTGCTGACGACGCAGGCGGCGATCGAGGAGCAGATCGAAAACCTCGAGGTGCACCATCTCGCGAACCCGGCTGGGGCGATTCATTTTGCCCTCCTGTCGGACTGGACGGATGCGTCCGCCGAATCGGTGCCGGAGGACGCAGCCCTGCTCGCGACCGCGGTCGAGGGGATCGCGCGCCTCAACCGCCGCTACCCGGCGGAACAGGGCGTCGACCGATTCTTTCTGCTTCATCGCCGGCGCGGGTGGAATGCGGCGCAGGGCGCCTGGATTGGCTGGGAGCGCAAGCGCGGCAAGCTGCACGAACTCAACCATCTGCTGCGCGGCTCGACGGGCACGACGTTCGTCGTCGCGCCGGGCGCCAGCCGGGCGCTGCCTGCGGACGTGCGCTACGTCGTGACGCTCGATTCCGATACGCGCCTGCCCCGCGACGCGATCGTCCGCCTGGTTGGCAAGATGGCCCATCCGCTGAACCGGCCACGTTTGGACATGGCCCGGCGCCGCGTTGTCGAAGGCTATGGCGTGCTCCAGCCGCGCGTCACGCCCTCGCTGCCGGTCGGCGCCGAGGGCTCGCGGTTCCAGCGCGTCTTCTCCAACAACAGCGGCATCGATCCCTACGCGTCGGCGGTTTCGGACGTCTATCAGGACCTGTTCGGAGAGGGCTCCTATTCGGGCAAGGGCATCTACGACATCGACGCGTTCGAGGCATCGCTGCGGGGGCGTGTTCCCGACAGCACGATGCTGAGCCACGATCTCTTCGAAGGAACCTTCGCGCGCTCGGGCCTCGCCTCCGATATCGAGGTCGTCGAGGAATTTCCCGCGCGTTACGACGTGGCAGCGGCGCGCCAGCATCGCTGGGCGAGGGGCGATTGGCAGCTCCTGCCCTGGATGCTGGGGATGGTGAAGTCGACGGGGCCCGAAGCGCGGGCCGAGTTCCTGCCCGCGATCGGCTTCTGGAAGATGTTCGACAATCTGCGTCGCACGCTGTCGGCACCGGCAGCGATCCTCTCCCTGCTGGCAGGCTGGACACTGCCGCTCGGCGCCGCACTGGTCTGGACGGGCTTCGTGCTGCTGGTCATTGCGCTGCCCACGCTTCTTCCGGCGATCGCGGCCCTGTTCCCGCGACATGTGAAGATCACGACCCGCAGTCATCTCGATGCGCTGTGGAACGATGTCGTTTCCGCGGCTTTGCAGACGGGTTTGCTCGTCGTCTTCCTGGGTCACCATGCCTGGCTGATGGCGGACGCGATCGGCCGGACCTTGTTCCGGCTCGTGATCAGCCATCGCCGTCTCCTCGAATGGATCACCGCCGCCCAATCCAAGCAGAGCGTGCGGGCGGGATGGCCTGGCCTCTACCGCAAGATGGCGGGAAGCGTCGTGGTCGCGTTGATCGCCACTTGCGTGGTCTGGCTGGCGGGTGCCCCGGCGCTGCCGGTCGCCGCCCCTTTTGTGCTGGCCTGGCTGCTGGCGCCCGCGGTCGCCGACTGGGTGAGCCGTTCGCCGCGCGATGCCGGAAGCTTGCGGATCAAGCCGGCCGAGGCGACGTCGCTGCGCCTGATCGCGCGCCAGACCTGGCGCTTCTTCGAGACGTTCGTCACCGAGGCGGACAACATGCTGCCGCCAGACAATTTCCAAGAGGCGCCGACGGCCGTCGTGGCGCATCGCACGTCACCGACCAATCTGGGTTTGCTACTTCTTTCGACCGCCGCTGCCCGCGAGTTCGGCTGGATCGGCACCGCCGAGACGGTGGAACGTCTCGAAGCGACCCTCGCGACGATGGAGAGGCTGCAGCGGTTTCGCGGACATTTCTTCAACTGGTACGACACGAGTGACCTGCGCGCCCTCGAGCCGCGCTACGTCTCCACGGTGGACAGCGGCAATCTCGCCGGCCACCTGATCGCGCTGGCCAATGCCTGTGGCGCCTGGCGCACTAGCGGCGTCGCGCGGCCCGATGGCGCGCGCGGTGCATTCGACAGCCTCGCCCTCGCCCGTGAGGCCCTGGCGGCACTGTCCGACGACCGTCGCACCCATCTCGTCACCCAGCCCGAACTCTTTCGGGCGTTCGAGGAGCTGGCGGCAGCCCTGTCCGAGGCGCCGGCCCGCCTCGAGGCGGTTGTGTCGATGGCGGAAACCGCCGTCGACCTCGCGCGCACGCTCGCGAGCGAACGCGCCGATCCGGAGAGCGCCGACATGCTGTTCTGGATCGAGGCGGTTCACCGTACGGTGGCCAGCCATCATCGGGACGCGCTGAGCGCCGGCATGCCCGACGATCTGCACCGTCGACTCCTCACGATCGAGACATCCGCGCGCGCCATGGCGGGCGCCATGGAATTCGAATTCCTGTTCGACGAGCGCCGTCGTCTGTTGTCGATCGGCTTCCTGGTCACCGAGGACCGGCTCGACGTCAATTGCTACGATCTCCTTGCCTCTGAAGCACGGCTGGCGAGCTTCGTCGCGATTGCGGCGGGCGACATTCCGGCGCGACACTGGTTCCGGCTGGGCCGTGAGGTGACGCCGGTCGCGCACAGCGCGGCGCTGGTCTCGTGGTCGGGATCGATGTTCGAGTATCTGATGCCCTCGCTGGTGATGCGGGCGCCGTTCGGCAGCCTGCTCGAGAGGACCAACCGTCTGGTCGTCCGCCGGCAGGTTCAGTACGCAACTGAACTCGGTCTCCCATGGGGGATATCGGAGTCGGCCTACAATGCGCGCGACAAGGAACTCACTTACCAGTACTCGAATTTTGGCGTGCCCGGCCTTGGCTTCAAGCGCGGCCTGAGCGAGAACCTCGTCATTGCACCCTACGCCACGGGCCTGGCCGCCATGGTCGATCCGGCGGCGGCGGCGACGAATTTCGAACGGCTGGCCGTCTTCGGCGCGGGGGGCCGCTACGGCTTCTACGAGGCGCTCGACTTCACCCCATCGCGTCTGCCGGACGGCGAAGGGCATGCGGTTGTGCGGGCCTATATGGCCCATCACCAGGGCATGACGGTGGTGGCGATCGCCAATGCCTTGCTTGATGGCGTGATGCGGTCGCGCTTTCACGCCGAACCGGGAATTCAGGCGACGGAGCTCTTGCTGCAGGAGCGGGCGCCGCGTGATGTCGCCGTCGCCCATCCGCGCGCCGAGGAAGTCGGCGCCAGCGCCCTGGCAAGAGATGCGGAACCGGCGCGGGTGCGGCGCCTGCGCAACCCGCACGCCGCCAGCCCCTCGGTGCATCTCCTGTCGAACGGACGGTACTCTGTGATGCTGACGGCGGCGGGCTCCGGCTACAGTCAATGGGGTACCCAGGCCGTGACCCGGTGGCATGAGGACACGACGCGCGACGACTGGGGAAGCTACATCTTCCTGCGCGATGTCGAGACCGGTGCCGTCTGGTCGGCCACCGCCCAGCCTTGCGGCCAGCCGGCCGATCGTTACGAAGTGATGTTCGCGGAGGATCGTGCCGAGTTCGTGCGTCACGATGGTGCACTGGTCACTGGGCTCGACGTCGTCGTCTCGCCGGAAGACGATGCGGAGGTCAGGCGCGTCACGCTGACCAACGCCGGCAGCCTGCCGCGGACCGTCGAGCTCACTTCCTACTCGGAGATCGTGCTGGCGCCCCGCGGTGCGGATGCGGCGCACCAGGCCTTTTCGAAGATGTTCGTACACACCGAGTACCTGCCGGCCACCGGCGCTCTGCTGGCCACGCGGCGGCGCCGCGGACCGGGCGAGCCCGAACTGTGGACGGCTCACCTGGCAGTGGTGGAAGGCCTGGCTGTCGGCGAGATCGAGGTCGAGACGGATCGCGCCCGCTTCATCGGTCGCGGCCACGAGATCGGCGATGCTGTTGCGGTGACCGACGGTCGGCGACTCTCCGGTACGGTCGGGTCGGTCCTCGATCCGGTCTTTGCCATACGTCGGCGCTTACAGGTGCCCGCAGGCGGCATGGCGCGTATCGCCTACTGGACGTTGGTCGCCTCGTCGCGTGAAGCGCTGCTCGACGCGATCGACCGTCATCTCGACGCCAATGCCTTCACGCGCGCCACGACGCTCGCCTGGACGCAGGGGCAGGTTCAGCTTCGCCATCTCGAC
Organism: Reyranella sp.; assembly: GCA_046296475.1. Lineage (GTDB taxonomy): Bacteria > Pseudomonadota > Alphaproteobacteria > Reyranellales > Reyranellaceae > Reyranella. The sequence continues at coordinate 22,712 of JBKBLH010000012.1, read as the reverse complement.
ATCGATGCGGCCGAGGCGAGCGACTTCCAGCGTCTGGCAGGGCACGTGCTCTACGCCAATCCGGCGCTGCGTTCATCGCCCGACGCGATCCGGCGCGGCCTCGCCGCCCCGCCAACCCTGTGGTCGCAGGGCATCTCCGGCGATCTGCCGATCGTGCTGGTGCGGGTCGAGGAGATCGAGGACACGGGCATCGTGCGCGAACTCCTGCGGGCGCGCGAGTACTGGCAGCTCAAGGGTCTGCCGGTCGATCTCGTGATCCTGAACGAGCGCAGCACCTCCTACGTGCAGGATCTCCAGTCCATGCTGGAGACCCTGGTTCGTGCCAGCCGGGCCCGAACCCATCTCGGGGTCGAGGATGCACCGGGCGCCGTCTTCGTCCTGCGGTCCGATCTGATCTCGACCGAGACCCGTGCGCTTCTGCTGGCGCTGGCCCGCGTGGTGATGCGCGGCGGCCGGGGCAGCCTGTCGGACCAGCTCGGCCGCCTCAAGTCGCCGCGGGGCGTGGCGCCCCCTCGGCGTCGTGGCCTTGCGGTCGATGCCGGCGCGAAGCCATTGCCGTCACAGCCGGTGGCGCTGGGTGCGCTGCAGTTCTTCAACGGACTTGGCGGCTTCTCGCCCAACGGCCGGGAGTACGTCACCGTCCTCGGCCCCGGCCAGTCGACTCCGGCGCCCTGGATCAACGTGATCTCGAATGCATCGTTCGGCTTTCAGGTGGCGGCCGACGGCGGCGGCTACACCTGGTCGCAGAACAGCCGCGACAACCAGCTCACGCCCTGGTCCAACGATCCGGTCGTCGATCGGCCCGGCGAGGCCTTCTATGTGCGTGACCTCGACAGCGGCGAGTTGTGGACGCCGACGGCGCGTCCGGTGCGTCTCGCGCAGGCGACCTACATCGTGCGGCACGGGCGCGGCTACAGCCGCTTCGAGCTGGTGGCGAACGGCATCGCCCTCGATCTGCTGCAGTACGTCCCCTTGGGTGATTCCCTCAAGATCTCGCGGCTCACCATTCGCAACATCTCCGATCGGCCGCGCCGGCTTTCGGTCACCGCCTATGTCGAGTGGGTCCTGGGCCTTGCCCGGGGCGCCTCCGGCCCCACGGTCGTCACCGAACGGGATGGTGAGACCGGTGCGATCTTCGCGCGCAACAGATGGAATCTCCATCATGGCGGCCGTGTCGCGTTTGCCGATCTCGCGGGACGCCAGACCGCCTGGACGGGCGATCGCGGCGAGTTCATCGGCCGCAACGGCAGGATGGACCATCCCGCCGCGCTCAGCGCCGATCTGCCGCTGTCGCAGCGCCTCGGCGCCGGCCTCGATCCCTGCGCCGCCTTGCAGACCAGTGTCGACCTGGAGCCGGGCGGCGTGCACGAAGTCGTGTGCTTCCTGGGCCAGGCGGCCGATGAGGCCGAGGCGCGTGCGTTGATTGCGCGGTACAGGGCTGCCGATCTCGGCGCTGTGCATCGCGAGGCGGTGGGATTCTGGGACGGTGTCCTGGGCACAGTACAGGTGAAGACTCCCGATCCCGCGACCGACATCCTGTTGAACGGCTGGCTGCTCTACCAGTCGCTGGCCTGTCGCTACTGGGCCCGTTCGGCCTTCTATCAGGCGAGCGGCGCCTACGGCTTCCGCGACCAGCTTCAGGATGCGATGTCGCTGTCGGTGCCGATGCCTGCGCTGGCGCGCGCCCATATCCTGCGCGCCGCGTCCCGGCAGTTCGTCGAGGGCGATGTCCAGCATTGGTGGTTCCCGATCGCGGGTCAGGGCGTGCGCACGCGCATCTCGGACGACCGTGCCTGGCTCGCCACCGTCGCCGCGCATTATGTCGAGACCACCGGCGATGGCGCGATCCTCGACGAGCCCGTTTCTTTCCTCGAGGGTCCGGCGCTGCGGGAAGGCGAGCACGATCTCTACTTCCAGCCCGAAGAGGCGGACGAGACCGCGTCGCTGTTCGAACACTGCGCACGGGGCCTCGATCTCAGTCTGGCGACCGGCATGCACGGCCTGCCGCTGATCGGCACCGGCGACTGGAACGACGGCATGAACCGGGTGGGCGAAGCGGGGCGGGGCGAGAGCGTCTGGCTGGGCTGGTTCCTGTATGCGGCCCTGCTTGCGTTCGCGCCGATCGCCGAGCGTCGGGGCGAAGCGCGACGGGCGGCCAGCTGGACCGCACATGCCGCGGCGCTGAAGGCGGCGCTCGACCGCGAGGCCTGGGACGGCGCCTGGTACCGCCGCGGCTACTATGACGACGGCACCCCGTTGGGTTCTGCTGCGAGCGAGGAGTGTCGCATCGATTCCATCGCCCAGTCATGGGCCGCGATCTCCGGCGCGGCCGATCCCGTGCGGGCGGCGCAGGCCATGGAATCGCTCGACAGCATGCTCGTGCATCGCGGCGACCGGCTGGCGCTGCTGTTCACGCCGCCGTTCGACAAGACCCCGCTGGATCCCGGTTACATCAAGGGCTACCCGCCCGGCATTCGCGAGAATGGCGGGCAGTACACGCATGCGGCGGCCTGGTCGATCATGGGCTTCGCGGCGTTGGGCCAGGGCGACAAGGCTCACGAGCTTTTCGCACTGATCAACCCGATCAACCACACGGCGAACCGTGCGGGCGTGTTGCGCTACAAGGTCGAACCCTATGTCGTGGCGGCCGATGTCTATTCGGTGCCACCGCATGTCGGCCGCGGAGGATGGACCTGGTACACCGGCTCGGCCGGCTGGCTCCATCGCGCTGGAATCGAGTCCATCCTTGGTCTGAAGGTGAAGGGCGACCGATTCGAGGTGGCACCCTGCCTGCCAACCGCTTGGCCGGGATTCGAGATGACCCTCACCTTGCGCGGGTCGATCTACGAGATCGTGGTGCGCAATCCCGATGGGGTCAGCCGCGGTGTGGTCGCCGTCGAGTTGGACGGCGCAACGCAGCCGGTGACGGACGGCAAGGCGGTGATCCGCCTGGGCGACAAGGTCGCCCTGCGGAGCGTCGTGGTGACTCTTGGCTGAGCGCTACTTGCGCTTGGCGGGAGCAGGCGGCTTCACGGCGGAGGCCATGGAGGATGCAAAGGTCGGCGCGACGACCTTCACCTTTTCCTGCTTCGGTTTCTTCGTCTCGCGGTTGCCGCGGCGATGCTTCATGGACATGGGGATATTGGTTTCCTGGCGTCGAGGCGGAGAAAATCTCCGAGTCGTTGGGCCATGGATTCAGTCTACGCTCATTGGTGCAGGAAGTACGATCGATGACCTGCTGGGTCAGGGCTGCATCTGCGCGACGACCGAATGCACGCGAAAGGACGGGGCTCGTTCGGGCGCGGCCGACTGTGAGTGGGGCGCGGCACGATCGCCGATGGTGAAGGCCGCCACCAGAAAAAGGAGTCCCCCGGCGACGGTGCTCGGCCCGTATCCCCAACCGGCACTGTGACGCCAGCACGGAAAGGCCGCGATCCCTGCTGCCGCCAGCAGGACGGTCAGGCTCAAAGCCAGCATTCGTATCCCCTTTGGTTGTCGAAGGAACGAGCACAAGGGGTGCGGGTTCCGCCTCGGAATGGTCTTTATTCGGTACGGAACCGGCGGGCGATCTCTCCCCAGCGACGGTGTTCCACATGGTCGCAGGCCGCCTCCCGGGGGTAGTTTGCCGCCGACGATGGAAGGACTCCTCCCCCGCGCCAGGGCGCTCCTGCAGTCGGTGTTTGGTTTCAGCGCTTTCCGCCCGGGGCAGGAGGAAATCGTGCGCGCCGTGCTGGCCGGCGACAACGTGCTGGCGGTCATGCCCACCGGCAGCGGCAAGTCGCTCTGCTTCCAGCTTCCCGCCCTTGCGCGACCGGGCCTGACCCTCGTCGTGTCGCCGCTGATCGCGCTCATGCGCGACCAGGTCCAGGCGCTGACCGCCGCCGGCGTGGCGGCCGGCAGCCTCAACTCGAGCAACGACCCGGCCGAGAATGCGCGGGTGATGGGTCTGCTGCGGCGCCGTGAGCTGCGCCTGCTCTATGTCGCGCCCGAGCGGTTGGCGCGACCCGACACGGTCGAGATGCTGGCCGAAGCGCAGGTCACGATGATGGCGATCGATGAAGCACATTGTGTCTCGCAATGGGGGCATGACTTCCGGCCGGAATACCTGACGCTCGGCAATCTGGCGCGCCAGATTGGCGGCCGCCTTCAGACCCTGGCCTTCACTGCCACCGCCGACGCGCCGACGCGGGGCGACATCGTCGAGAAGTTGTTTGCCTCGGAGCCGCGCGTCTTCGTGCGCAGCTTCGACCGGCCCAACCTCCGGCTGGCGTTCAAGCCCAAGGAGCGCTCGACGCGGCAGGTCCTGTCCTTCGTACAGGCGCACCCTGGCGAAAGCGGCGTCGTCTACTGCGCTTCACGACGCAAGGTCGAGGAGCTGGCCGAGGCGCTGGTTGCCGCAGGCATCAATGCGCGACCATATCATGCCGGCCTCGACAAGTTGGTTCGCGATCGCAACCAGGACGCCTTCCAGCAGGAGGACGGGCTGGTGATGACGGCCACCGTTGCCTTCGGCATGGGGATCGACAAGCCCGACGTGCGCTTCGTGTGCCACGCCGACCTGCCGTCGAACGTCGAGGCTTACTATCAGGAGATCGGCCGCGCCGGCCGCGACGGTCTGCCCGCCGATACGCTCACCCTCTACGGGCTGGGTGACATGCAGCTTCGCCGGCTGCAGATCGAGCAGAGCGACTCATCGGACGAGCGCAAGCGTATCGAGCGCCAGCGGCTCGGCGCCCTGCTGGCACTCGCCGAGGCGCCCCGCTGTCGGCGCCAGACCCTGCTGGCCTATTTCGGCGAAGCGTCGGAGCCCTGTGGCAATTGCGATCTCTGCGTGGAAGGCGTCGAGCTTTTCGACGCGACGGTCGATGCACAGAAGGCGATGTCCGCCATCGTGCGCACCGGCGAGCGCTTCGGCATGGAACATCTCGTCGCCATCCTGACCGGCGACCTCACCGACAATGTCTCCAAGTTCAATCACGACCGGTTGCCGACGTTCGGCGTCGGCAAGAATCGCAAGGCGGCGGACTGGCGCTCGATCTTCCGCCAGCTTTCCGCCGTCGGCCTGATCGCCCAGGACCTGATGGAGCACGGCCGCTGGTGGGTGACTGACGAGGGCTGGGCCGTGCTCAAGGGCCGGCAGACGGTCGAGCTGCGCAAGATCGCGGCGTCGGCGACTTCGAAGGGCGAGCGCCGCGGACGGGCCGCGGCCCCGTCGATCGTCGGCGATGCCGACAGCAGGCTTCTCGAGTCCCTGCGCGCGCTGCGCACCCGGCTGGCGCGGGCGCAGAACGTGCCGGCCTACGTCGTCTTTTCCGACCGGACCTTGGTCGAACTCGCCACCCACCGGCCCTCGACACTGGCGGCCATGCGTGAAATCCATGGAATAGGCGATGCCAAGCTCGAACGTTACGGAGCCGAGTTCCTGGCCGCGATCGAGCCGCGCCCCGGGTGAGCGGGGGTGAAACCCGGAACTTTTCGCCTCTTTTCTTCGTTGTGAAAGTCGCCTTGCCCATTGGCGGGCAGGTAATCCAAGCGGCAGGCGGGCGGAGAGAAGAGAGGAGACGATGGACGCCAGGACGGGTACATCAAAGGACCGGACCGGCGTACCGGGTCTCGACGACATTCTTCTGGGCGGCCTCGCCACCGGCCGGGTGTTCCTCCTCGAGGGAAGCCCGGGCACCGGCAAGACGACCATGGCCCTTCGATTTCTGCTGGAAGGCGCGCGGGAGGGCCAGCGTGGCCTGTACGTGACGCTCTCCGAGACAGCGAACGAACTCCGCCACACCGCCGAGGCGCATGGGTGGGGCCTTTCTGACGACAGGATCGAGATTTTCGAGGTCGTGCCTCCTGAAAGCCTGCTGGATGCCGATCAGCAGCAGAGCCTTCTCTATTCATCCGATCTCGAGCTTGGCGAAACCGTGAGGCTAATCTTCCAGGCCGTCGAGCGCAGCAAGGCGCAGCGGATTGTCCTCGATTCCCTGTCCGAGATCCGGCTTCTGGCGCAGGGTTCGCTGCGCTATCGGCGGCAGATCCTCGCGTTGAAACACTATTTCGCGCGTCACGGCGCCACCGTGCTGATGCTCGACGATCTCACGACCGATGTGCTCGACAAGACTGTGCACAGCGTCGCACACGGCGTCATCCGCCTCGAGGAGCTGACTCCGGACTACGGTACCGAACGCCGGCGGCTGCGGATCGTGAAGTATCGCGCGCAGGGGTTTCGGGGCGGCTACCACGACTTCGTCATTCGTGCCGGCGGTGCCGAGGTATTCCCGCGCCTCGTGGCAGCCGAGCATCGTCGCGATTTCGCTCGGGGGCGGATCGGAACCGGCCTGCCGGCCTTCGACAGCCTGTTGGGCGGTGGTATCGAACAGGGTTCAAGCACGTTGCTGGTCGGACCCGCGGGATCCGGCAAGACGACCCTGGCCTGGCAGTTCGTGGCGGAAGCCATCCGCAAGGGCGACAAGGCCGCGATGTTCGTCTTCGACGAGGAGATCGGCCTGCTGTTCGATCGTGCCGCGCCGCTGGGATTCGATTTCCGCGCCATGGAGGCGACCGGGCGGCTGAAGGTGATGCAGCTCGACGCGGCCGAATTGTCGCCGGGAGAATTCGCGCACAACGTCCGGCTGGTGGCGGACGAGCCGGCCATGAAGACCGTCGTCATCGACAGTCTGAACGGCTATCAGGCCGCAATGCCGCAGGAGAACTCGCTCGTCCTGCACATGCACGAATTGATTCAATATCTGAACCGCACCGGAGTCTCGACCTTCGTCACGGTGGCGCAGCAGGGAATCATCGGTGAAATGAAGTCACCGGTGGATGTCACCTACCTGGCCGACGCCGTGATCCTTCTGCGCTTCTTCGAGGCGGAGGGCGCGGTTCGCCGCGCCTTGTCCGTGATCAAGAAAAGAGGTGGCAGGCACGAGGACACTATCCGCGAATTCTGGCTCGACCGGGGGCTGCACATCGGCGAACCCCTTTCGCAGTTTCACGGTGTGCTGCGGGGAACGCCCTTGTTGCCGGGCAATCGCGCGCCGACCCGACCGGTGTCGCGCGAATGACCGACTTGTCCCGGGAGTTGCGCGCCTTGGTTCTTGCCCCGCGCGGGCGGGACGCCGCGGTGGCCTCTTCCCTCATTCAGCAGACAGGTGTGACGTGTGTCGTGTGTCCCGACCTCAAGGCGGTGGTCCAATGCCTCGACGACGACGTGGCTTTCCTGCTGATGACGGAGGAGGCGATCCACGGCGCCGATCTCAAGCCTCTGGCGAACTGGCTTTCCAGCCAGCCGCCCTGGTCCGATCTTCCGTTCCTGCTGGTGACCGATCACGGCGGCGGGCCGGAGCGCAATCCCATTGCGGCCCGATGGCTGGAAACGCTGGGCAACGTCTCGTTCATCGAGAGGCCCTTCCATCCAACCACCCTGCTCAGCGTCTCGCGCGCGGCGGTGAAGGGACGTCGGCGCCAGCACGATACGCGCCGGCTCTTGGCCAATCTGCGCGAGAGCGACCAACGGCTTCGGACCGCGCTTCATGCCGGCCGCCTGGCCGCATGGGAATTCGACTTCCTGACCTCGGGCTTTGCCGTCTCCGCCGAGGGAAAAGTGCTCCTGGGTCGCAGCGAGGCGCAGGAGGTCGGGCTCGATGATCTCATGCGGGGCATCTCGTCGGACGATCGCCCATCGGTGGCGGAGGCGCTGGGCCGCAGTGTGAGGACCGGCGAGGATTTCGCCGTGGATCTCCGGTTCGCGCGCCCCGACGGCGACACGCTCTGGCTGGACGTCCGCGCGCGTCTGGTTCTCGGCGGCGGAGGGTCACCTCGCCGCTTCGTCGGTGTCGCCTCCGACATCACGGTTCGCAAGGCCGCCGAGGCGAGCCTCCAGGGGCTGAACGAGTTGCTGGAGAAGCGGGTGGAAGAGCGGACCGCCCAGCTGCGGCAGGCTCACGACGAACTGCTGGCACAGATCGCCGAGCGTGAGCGCACCGAGGCGCAGCTCCGCCAGATGCAGAAACTCGAATCGATCGGCCAGCTCACGGGCGGTGTCGCACACGATTTCAACAACCTCCTCACGGCCGTGATCGGCAACCTGGAGCTTCTCCGCAAGCGTGTGCCGGCCAGCCCGGCCAGCGATCGGCTGATCGACGGTGCGATGCAGGGAGCCCAGCGTGGCGCGGCCCTGACCCAGCGTCTGCTGGCCTTCGCCCGTCATCAGGCGCTCGAGGTGCGTGCAATAGATCTTGCGGAGCTCGTGCGAGGCATGGACGACCTGTTGCGCCGTTCGCTCGGTCCATCGATCACGATGATCCAGGATTTCCCGGCCGGAATCCCTGCGGCACAGGCCGATGCCAACCAGGTCGAACTCGCCCTGCTCAACCTCGCGGTCAACAGCCGCGACGCCATGCCGGACGGTGGCACGCTGACCTTTGCGCTCGATCTTGCCGAGACGGGCGCGTCGCGCGATCTGGCACGGGGCCGCTATGTGCGGCTGACGGTTTCTGATACCGGCGCCGGCATGGACGGCGAAACGCTGCGCAAGGCGATCGAGCCCTTTTTCTCGACCAAGGACGTGGGTAAGGGCACCGGCCTCGGCCTGTCCATGATTCACGGGCTTGCCCAGCAGCTCAAGGGCGCGTTGCGCCTGTTCAGCACGCCCGGTCGCGGCACCCGGGCCGAACTCTGGTTGCCCGTTGCCGAAAATGTGACGGAGCCGGTCGCTCCCCAGGTTGGCGACCGTCCGGCCGAAGGCAAACGTCGGGCGACGCTGCTGTTCGTCGACGATGACTTCCTCATCAGCCTCAGCACGACATCGCTGCTGGAAGATCTGGGACACACTGTCGTGACGGCGTCGTCGGGACCGGAAGCCCTCGATGTCCTGCGCACCGGCAAACCGATCGACATGATGATCACGGATTACGCCATGCCCGGCATGACCGGCCTGCAGCTTGCCGAAGAGGCACGCGCATTGCGGCCCGACTTGCCGATCCTGCTGGCAACCGGCTACGCCGACCTGCCGACGCGGGCTGACTTCGAGCTGCCGCGTCTCCAGAAGCCCTATCAGCAGGCGCAACTGGCCGAGCAGATCCACGGGATGCTCGGCCAGCCGGCTGCAGGGGACGTCAGCCCTTCCTGATCGGGGCACCCATCGACCACAGCACGCCGAACGGATCGCGGAATTGCCCGTACCGGTCGCCCCAGAACATGTCCTGCACCGGCAGCACGACGGTGCCGCCGGTCTTCACCGCCTTGTCGAAGGCGGCGTCGACATCGTCGACCTGGAGATGGAGGGTGAAGCCGGCGGGCTTTTCCAGGGGTGCGCCGTGCTCGGGGAAAGCGTCGGCAAGCATCAGCGAGCCGCCGTTGATCACCAGATGGATGTGCATGTAGCGGCCCTTGTCGTCGGGCGGCATGCGCATGACTTCCCGGGCACCCAACGCCGCGACGTAGAAGTCGGCAGCCTTTGCAGCGTTGCTGACCGAGAGATAGGGGCAGGGGCCCCCGAGGACGGGAGGCTGAACAGCTTGGGTCATGACGGTCTCCTTGGCTGGTGTCACGTGCCGAGGACGAATGGCCGGACCTCGATCCGACACGGCGGCCGACGTTATTTCAGCAGGACAGCCGGTCGAGATGCTGGCGGATGTGAGCGGCCTCGGCGGCGGTATTGGCGAGCGCGATGGCGCGGCCAAAAGCCTCCCGGGCCTCGAGCGGCCGCTCCAGTTGCTCGAGCAGCGCCCCCTTGACGCCATGGAAGTAGAAGTAGCCGTTCAGCCGCTCCCCGAGCGGTTCGATCATCTCGAGGGCGGCCTCCGGTCCGCGGACCTTCGAGACCGCGACCGCTCGATTGAGCGTCACCACCGGCGAGGGCTGAAGCCGTTCGAGGTTGGCATAGAGCAGGTCGATCTGGGTCCAGTCGGTGTCCGCCGCGCGTTGAGCCCGGGCATGAAGCGCGGCGATGGCAGCCTGGATCTGGTAGGGGCCGGGCCGGCGGTGGCGAATCGCCTTGTCGATCAGGGCCAGACCTTCGGCAATGCGCGGCCGGCTCCACAGGCTGCGATCCTGGTCCTCCAGCAGGACGACGTTGCCCTCCCGGTCGAAGCGCGCCTTGGCCCGCGCGCGCTGGAGGAGCATCAGTGCCGTGAGGCCCATGATCTCGGGTTCGGCGGGAAACAGGCGAAGCAGCAGCCGGCAGAGCCAGATCGCTTCCTCGGCCAGCGGCTTGCGCGCCTCGGCCTCGCGCAGGCTGCTCGCTGAGTATCCCTCGTTGAAGAGGAGGTAGATCATGGCGGCGACGGTCGCGAGGCGGTCCGCGCGTTCCGGTGCGCCCGGCGTCTCGAAGGCGATGCCGGCATTGCCGATGCGGGCCTTGGCGCGGGTGATGCGCTGTTCCATGGCGGCTTCGCCCACCAGGAACGCCTGGGCGATCTGCTTTACCGAGAGGCCGCAGACGATGCGCAGGGCCAGCGCGATCTGCTGCGTGGCCGGCAGTTCGGGATGGCAGCAGATGAACAGCAGCCGCAGGATGTCGTCCTTGTAGTGCTCGCCGTCGAGCCGGTCGGCCAGCGAGGACTCGGCATCGTCGAGATCGGAGAGCACCGCCTCGTCGGGCAGTTCCGCGTGCTTCGCCTGCCGGCGGACTTGGTCCATCGCGGCATTGCGGCCGACCAGAATCAGCCAGGCGGCGGCGTCGCGGGGCGGCCCGTTCTGAGGCCAGTTCTTCAGGGCACGCAGGCAGGCTTCCTGGAAGGCTTCCTCGGCCGTATCGAGAGTCCGGAAGTAGCGCAGCAGCGCCCCCATGACGCGGGGGCGGGCCGCGCCGAGAATCGGATCGATCCAGCCGAGATCGTTCATGTCGCGGACGTGCTCCCAGGAAGCTGACTGGGATGGAATTCGGCCACCGGGCGGATCTCGTAACTGCCGGTCCCCGGATTGGCCCTGGCCAGTTCCTTCGCCGTGTCGATCGCCTCCTCAAGCGAAGCGCAGTCGATGACGTAGAAGCCGAGCAGTTGCTCCTTGGTTTCCGCGAACGGTCCGTCGATCACCATGTCCTCGCGCCCCTTGCGCAGTGTCGTGGCCGCCGTGGTCGGCAGCAGGCGCGCGACCGGTCCCAGCCGTCCCTGCCGGGCGAGCTTGTCGTTCACGGCGTAGAGCTTCGTCATCGTCTCGTCGTGGTGCTCCTTCGACCACGAACCGACGGCTTCCTCGAAATTGTAGCAAAGGATGGCGTAGAGCATGGGGGTTCGGTTCCTGTTGGACGGAGGACGTGGGAACAAGCCTCTTGCCGACAGCTCCTCCCGAGTAAATTCAGGTCACCCGGCGTCGGAAGAGACGGGAGTCCCGAAGGGGGTGCCGGCCTTCAGGATGCGATATCGGCCATCCTGGATCTGCGCACCGGTGACGATGCCGGTGCGGGCGCTGCCGCCGTCGAGACCCAGCCGGTCGCCCTCGAACAGGTGAGGGTCTTCCATGCCGCTGATCGCCGTGTGCTTGTCGGGCGGCGTGTGGCCATGGACCACCAGCGTGCCCCCGAAGCCCTTCTTCCAGTCGAGAAAACCGTGGTTGATCCAGGCCCAGCGCGCTTCGGTGAAGATCAGCCACGGCCTGGCGAGAAACTCGTCCTGGTCGGCATGCGGATCGAGGCCGCCATGGACGAACACCGTGTTGCCCAGCCGGACGTGCGAGCGCATGCCCTGCAGCCGGTGCACGACCGTCTCGCCGAGCGCATCGTGCAGCAGGCTCTGATCGGCATGACGTGCCTCCCGACCCGCACGGGCGGCCATCTCGTCGAGCAGGATGTGCCCGCCCATTCGCTTGCTGAGCCACATCGTCTCGGCCTTGTGCGCGTGCGGCCCGCCGACGACCGTCAGCATCATCATGATCTCGTGGTTGCCCATGAGCCGGTCGACATGATCGACTCCGTGCGCCTCCTCAGAGCGCGCCCAAAGGTCGAGCACGCCGGCACTGTCCGGGCCGCGATTGATCATGTCGCCGAGATAGATCAGCCGGCGCCTGCCCTTGGCTTCGCCGGCCAGTTCGACGATCGAATTCAGGAGCGCTCGGAGTTCGGCCGCGCAGCCGTGGACGTCGCCGATGGCGAATACGGTTTCGCCCTTGAGATCGAAGGGAGCAGGCTTCCACTCGGAGACGGTGACGGGGAGTTCGGCCATGGAAGGCATGGTAACCCTATCCGGCGTCGCGCTCCACCGCGGCCGGCGGCGCTCGGTCGAACTCTTCCTTGATGCCCCGGTTCAGGTCGTACTTGAGCTGAAGCGCCGACTCCCGCGGTGTCCATACCTGTGCAGCCAGCGTGTACTTGTCCGCCTCCAGCGTATCGATCCCGATCGCCGAAACCCGAAGGATCCGCGAATCGCGCTCAATCAGCTGCTGTAGCCGCGAGATCGACATGTCGATGTCCTCATTGGCGGGGCGTGGCACGCGAAATTCCAGCCGTTGGGTATCGTTGCGGGTCGGCACCTTCAGGACATCTCCCCACAGCTTCCCGTTGGGGATGATGATGCGCGTGTTGTCGTCGCCGTCGATCTCGGTGAAGAACAAGTTGATCTCGCGTGCGGTGCCCGTGACGCTGCCGCTCTCGACGCGGTCACCGATATGGAAGGGGCGGAACACGACCAGCATGATGCCGGCCGCGAGGTTGCTGAGCGTGCCCTGGAGCGCCAGGCCGATGGCGATGCCCAAAGCGCCCAGCACGGCGACGAAGCTGGTCGTGGCGATGCCGAAGGTCGTTAGGACGGCGACGAAGGTGAAGACGAGGACGGTGTAGCGCGCACCGTTGCCCAGGAACAGTGCCACGGTGCGGTCGATGCGCGGCGTGCGCTGGCACAGGCGAACCACCGCTCGGTAGATCAGCCGCGACGCCATCCAGCCGATGCACAGGATGATGATCGCGCCGACGACCCGCAGCCCATAGGTCGTGACCGCGGCCACCATGATGGCGGCGGCGTCGTTCCACTGTTCTTCGATACCCATGAGGGAGGCAACGCCCGGGACGCTGGCGCGGTTCCTGAGACGGACCGGGCGCTGCCTCTAGCGGGCGTCGTTCTCGCGAATGAAGGCCCGCACGCGCGGCATGATCTGTTCGCGCCACTTGCGGCCGTTGAAGATGCCGTAGTGGCCGACCCGCGGCTGCTCCCAGTGCACGTGGCGCGCGCCGGGAATGTTGGGCGTCAGCGCATGCGCCGCCTTGGTCTGTCCGACGCCGGATATGTCGTCCAGCTCGCCCTCGACCGTCATCAGCGCGGTCTCGATGAAGGAAGGATCGATCTTGCGGCCGCGGCTCACCCATTCGCCGCGCGGCAGCAGATGTTCCTTGAACACGACCTCGATGGTCTGGAGATAGAACTCGGCGCTGAGATCCATCACCGCGAGGTATTCGTCGTAGAAGGCGCGATGGGCGCTGGCCGGATCGTCGTCGCCCTTCACCAGATGCTCGAACTGGCGCATGTGCGCGTTCACGTGCCGGTCGAGGTTCATGCTGATGAACGAGGTGAGCTGCAGGAAACCCGGATAGACGCGGCGCAGCGCGCCCGGATAGTTGAGCGGCACCGTCGAGATGACGTTCTGGCGGAACCACATCATCGAGTTGCGCATGGCGAGGTCGTTGGGGACTGTCGGGCTTACGCGGGTGTCGATCGGGCCACCCATCAGGGTGAGCGACTTGGGCTGGCGCGGCTCCTTGGCCTCCGCCATCAGCGCGGCGGCGCCCAGGACCGGCACCGACGGCTGGCAGACGGCGATGACGTGCACGTCCGGGCCGAGATAGCGGCAGAAGTCCGCGACGTAGTCGACATAGTCGTCGAGATCGAAATTGCCCTGGCTCAGCGGCACCTCGCGGGCATCGATCCAGTCGGTGATGTGCACGTCATGGTCGGGCAGCAGCGCCTCGACCGTGCCGCGCAGCAGGGTGGCGTAGTGGCCGCTCATCGGCGCCACCACCAGCACCTTGGGATCGCGCCGGGCGGTGTCGCGATGGAAGCGCAGAAGCTGGCAGAACGGCTTGCGCAGCAGGATCTCTTCATTGACCGCGACGGTCTCGTCGCCAACCGTCGTTGTCTTGAGCCCGAACGCCGGCTTGCCGTAGTTCTGGGTGAGGCGCGTCATGATCTCCGCGCTGGCGGCGATCGACTTGCCGACCCAGGTTTCCGCCCACGGATTGTAGGGGCTCGAATAGACCTGCTCGAGGGCGCCGGCCCACATCCGGAGGGGGACGGAGAGCTGCCGCTGGAATTCGTAGGCTTGATAAAGCATGGGCCGCGGATTGTACGCTCACGCGAGCCCTTGTCACGTCCATATTGCGACGCAACAATCGTTTAAAAACAACAACTTAAAGAAGGCGCCCCACGGCCTTGGCAATGGTTTCGGCCTTGGCGTCATGGGTGAAGTGGGTGACGAACCGGCCATTGCGATCAAGCAGATAGACGATCGAGGAGTGGTCCATCAGGTAGGGTGACCCGTCCTTGCCGGGCACCTTCTGGTAGTAGACGCGATAGGCCTTGGCTACATCGGCGATCTGCTTGGGCGTCCCCGTGAGACCGATGATTCCCGGCCCGAAGTTCGGGACATAGCCCTTCAGGAGCTCCGGCGTGTCGCGCTCGGGATCGACGGTGATGAAGACGACGTTCACCTTCTTGGCGGCATCCGGTCCCAGCTGCTCGACCGCGGTCTCCATCAGCAGGAGAGAGGTCGGGCAGACGTCGGGACAATAGGTGAAACCGAAGTAGATCAGCGTCGGCTTGCCCTTGAGCTGATCGCTCGAGAAGGCGCGGCCATCCTGGTCGACCAGCTGGAACGGACCGCCGATCGACGGCTTGCCGCCCTGCGTGGCATCCCAGCCGATCCAGCCGGCCGCAACGACGAGCGCCGCGATCCAGACACCGAGGAGCGCCTTCATGGTACGTGACATGCTGCGGAACATGGGCCGTCGCGGCCGGCTCGACAAGCCGGACCGCTCGTCGCACAACCTCATGTGATGACGAGCCGGATCCTGGTTCTCGGCGGCGGGTTCGCCGGGTTGTGGAGTGCGCTGGCGGCCGCGCGGGCGCGCGAAGCGTTCGGCGTCGATCTCAAGATCGTGCTGTTGAACGACACGCCCTGGCATTCGATCCGCGTGCGCAACTATGAGGCCGATCTGTCGGATACCCGGGTGGCGCTCGACAGCGTGTTGGCGCCGGTCGGCGTGCGGCGCCTCGAGGGTGTCGCGACAGGTATCGACCTCGCGAGCCGCACCGTAACCTACGAGGCCCAAGGCGAACCGCGGCGGATCAGCTACGACCGTCTCGTCTTCGCGCTGGGAAGCCGGCTCGCGCGGCCGCCGATCCCGGGTCTCGCCGAGTACGGGTTCGACGTCGATACATATGATGCGGCGATGCGGCTGAATGCGCATGTCGCGAAGCA
Source organism: Reyranella sp. (assembly GCA_046296475.1). Lineage (GTDB taxonomy): Bacteria > Pseudomonadota > Alphaproteobacteria > Reyranellales > Reyranellaceae > Reyranella. The sequence continues at coordinate 7,310 of JBKBLH010000012.1, read as the reverse complement.
GCCGACCGGCAGTTCGACCGTGCTGGTCGTGGGCGCTGGCCTGACCGGCATCGAGGTCGCGGCCGAGATGCCGGCCAAGCTGCGCGCCGCGGGCATTGTCGCGCCGCGCGTCATCCTGGCCGACCATGCGCCGCGCGTCGGCTCCGACATGGGCGCGGAGGCGGTGCCGGTCATCGAGGAGGCGTTGCAGGCGCTGGGTGTCGAGATGCGGGGCGGCGTGTCGGTCGCGGCGGTCGATGCCACAGGCGCGACGCTGCAGGGTGGCGAGCGCATCGAGGCGGAGACGGTCGTATGGTGCGCCGGCATGCGTGCCCATCCGCTCACGTCAGCTTTTCCGGTGGAACGCGACCGACTCGGCCGCCTGCCGGTCGAGCCGACCTTGAAGGTCAAGGGGCTCGCCGCCGAGTTCGCGGCGGGCGACGTGGCCACGTTCCCGATCGACGGCATGCATGGCTGCGTCATGTCCTGCCAGCATGGGCGGCCTATGGGCCGCTTCGCCGGCCACAATGCAGTTTGCGACCTGCTCGGCCAGCCGATGCTGCCGCTTTCCATCGCCTGGTACACCACCATCCTCGACCTCGGCTCCTGGGGGGCGATCTACACCGAGGGCTGGGATCGCAGGCTGGTGTCGCGTGGCGCCACGGCCAAGCGGACCAAGGAACTGATCAATCGCGAGCGCATCTATCCGCCGCGGTCGGGCGACCGGCAGGCAATCCTTGATGCGGCGGCGCCGACGGTGCAGACACCACCGGTGAAATTCGGGTGAGGAAAGACAGATGTTCTACGATGCCAGCAAGCGCGACCATGGATTGCCGCAGGATCCGCTGAAGGCGCTGATCGTGCCGCGGCCGATCGGCTGGATCTCGACGATCGACGGGCAGGGGCGGGTCAACCTGGCGCCCTACAGCTTCTACAATGGCGTCGGCGAATTCCCGCCGATGGTCTACTTCGCCATCACCGGCACCTACGGCGACACGCCGACCAAGCACAGCCGCATGAATGCCGAGGAGACCGGCGAGTTCGTGGTCAACATGGTGACCGCGGAGATGAGCGAGAAGATGAACATCACGACGGCGATGGTAGCCTACGGCATCGACGAGATGAAGCTCGCCGGCCTGACGCCCGAGCCCTGTCGCTTCGTGAAGCCGCCGCGAGTCAAGGAATCGCCGGTGGCGCTGGAATGCAAGTACTGGAAGACGATCGAGCTGCCGGAGGAGCCCGGTCACGAGGCCAAGCGCGGCTCGATCGTGCTGGGCCAGGTCGTCGGCATCCATATCGACGACGCCATCCTGAAGGACGGCCGGGTCGACATCATGTCGATGAAGCCGGTCGCGCGTCTGGGCTACAGCGAATACACGACGGTCGAGAACGTCTGGAAGATGCGCCGCCCGGACGACCCTCGGTTTCAGTAGATAGTGAGGTAAGGATCCTTCGCTTCGCTCAGGATGACACCATCTTTGCGTAGGCGCAGTGCGCCGGACACAACAACGGTGTCATCCTGAGCGAAGCGAAGGATCCTTAATCTTGTGTCACTGACCCGCGACGACGGGCGCCACCGACCGCGCCATGGCCAGTACACGACGGTCGGCCATGGTCTCACCCATCAGCATGAAGCCGACGGGCAGCTCGCCCTTCGCATGGCAGGGCAGGCTGATGCCGCAGCGGTCGAGGAAGTTGCCGACCGTGGTGTTACGCAGCAGCAGGAGGTTCTTCTTCGTGAATCCGTCCGGCGTCGAGACTTCCTCGATCGTCGGCGCCACGATGGCGCAGGTCGGCATGATCACCGCGTCGTAGTTCGAGGTGATCGTCGAGACGCGGCGGCAGAGGTCGGCGCGCTTCGCCAGCAGCTCGATGTAATCGGCGGCGCTCATGTCCTTGCCGCGCATGATGCGCGGATAGACCAGCTGGTCGTAATCCTTGCCACGGCGCGCGATCAGCTCCTTGTGCCAGGCATAGGCCTCGGAGGCCGCGAACCCGCCCTTGGCATTGATCGCCGGCAGCTCGTTCAGCTCGGCGAGGTCGATCTCTTCGATCTTCACGCCCTTGGCCGCCAGGGCCTTGGCTGCACGCTCGAAGGCCTTGGCGACGGTCGCGTCGAGTTCGTCCATCACGAAGTGCCTGGGGATGGCGAAGCGCAGGCCGGAAAGCGGCGCCGCGTCCGGCACCGAGATCGGTTCGGCAGCGAAGACGGCGTCGACGATCGCGCAGTCCTCGACCGAGTTGGCGAGAGGGCCGATCGAATCGAGCGAGGTCGAGAGCGGAATCACGCCGTCGATCGGCACGCGGCGCGCCGTCGGCTTGAAGCCGACCAGGCCGCAGACGGCGGCGGGAATGCGCACCGAGCCGCCGGTGTCGGTCCCCAGCGCAGCGACGGCCATGCGGTCGGCCACCGAGACGGCGGCGCCGGCGGAGGAGCCGCCCGGCACGCGCGTCCGGTCGGCCGGATTGCCGGGCGTACCGTAGTGCGGATTGAAGCCGACGCCCGAGAAGGCGAACTCGCTCATGTTGGTGCTGCCGACGATCACCGCACCGGCCGCGCGCAGCCGTGCCACCACGGGCGCGTCCTCGGTGGCGGGTTTGGCGTCGTCGAGCGCCTTCGAGCCGGAGAGAGTCGTCTCGCCCGCGACGTCGCAGAGGTTCTTGATCGAGACCGGGATGCCGGCGAGGGCTGAGGGCACGAGGCCCGCCTTGCGCAGCCCGTCGCTGGCATCCGCCGCGGCCAGCGCCTGGTCCTTCCAGACCTTCACGAAGGCGCGCTTGCCTTCGCCCTTCGGGTCCTCGATGCGCGCCAGCGCCTCTTCGGTGAGCTGGCGCGAGGTGGTGCGGCCGGCGGCCAGGTCCGCGGCGAGCTGGGTGATCGTCGGGTTGGCCATCGGTTATCCTTACTTGCCGCGGTGCTTCACGAGATCGTCGACGACCGCGGGGTCGGCGAGGGTGGACGTGTCGCCCAGGTTGCTGAAATCGTTCTCGGCGATCTTGCGCAGGATGCGGCGCATGATCTTGCCCGAGCGGGTCTTGGGCAGGCCGGGCGCCCACTGGATCACGTCCGGCGTGGCGATCGGGCCGATTTCCTTGCGCACCCAGGCGACCAGTTCCTTGCGCAGCTCCTCGGAAGACTGCTCGCCGGCCTTCAGGGTGACATAGGCATAGATGCCCTGGCCCTTGATGTCGTGCGGGAAGCCGACGACCGCGGCCTCCGCCACCCTCGTGTTGGCGACCAGCGCGCTCTCGACCTCGGCGGTGCCGATGCGGTGGCCCGAGACGTTGATCACGTCGTCGACCCGGCCGGTGATCCAGTAATAGCCGTCCTCGTCGCGACGGGCGCCGTCGCCGGTGAAGTACTTGCCCGGATAGGTCCTGAAGTAGGTCTCGATGAAGCGCTGGTGGTCGCCGTAGACCGTGCGCATCTGGCCGGGCCAGGAATTGATCAGGCAGAGATTGCCGGTGCAGGGACCGTCCAGCTCCTTGCCCTCGGCATCGACCATCACCGGCTGTACGCCGAAGAAGGGCAGCGTCGCCGAGCCGGGCTTCAGCGCCGTCGCGCCGGGCAGCGGCGTGATCAGGATGCCGCCGGTCTCGGTCTGCCACCAGGTGTCGACGATCGGGCAGCGGCCGTCGCCGACCACGCGGTGGTACCACAGCCACGCCTCGGGATTGATCGGCTCGCCGACCGAACCGAGCAGGCGCAGGCTCTTCCGGCTGGTCTTCTTCACCGGCGCTTCGCCCTCGCGCATCAGCGCGCGGATCGCAGTGGGCGCGGTGTAGAAGATGTTCACCTGATGCTTGTCGATCACCTGCCAGAACCGGCTGGAATCGGGATAGTTGGGCACGCCCTCGAACATCAGGGTGGTGGCGCCGTTGGCCAGCGGTCCATAGAGGATGTAGCTGTGGCCGGTCACCCAGCCCACGTCGGCGGTGCACCAGTAGATATCGCCGTCGTGGTAATCGAACACGTACTGGTGCGTCATCGAGGCATAGACGATGTAGCCGCCGGTCGTGTGCAGCACGCCCTTCGGCTTGCCGGTCGAGCCCGACGTGTAGAGGATGAACAGCGGATCCTCGGCGCCCATCGGCTCGGGCGCACAATCGGACGGGACCTTGGCGGCGATCTCGTGCCACCAGACGTCGCGGTCGGCGTTCCAGTCGACCTTTCCGCCGGTATGCTTCACCACCAGCACCTTCTTCACGCCGGGCGCCTTCTTCAGTGCTTCGTCGCAATTGGCCTTGAGCGGCACGTGCTTGCCGGCGCGCAGGCCCTCGTCGGCGGTGACCACGACGTTGCTGTCGCAGTCGACCAGGCGGTTGGCGAGGCTGTCCGGCGAGAAGCCGCCGAACACGACGGAATGGATGGCGCCGATGCGCGTGCAGGCCAGCATCGCGTAGGCCGCCTCGGGGATCATCGGCAGATAGATGGTGACCCTGTCGCCCTTCTTGACGCCGAGTTCCTTGAGCGCATTGGCCATGCGGCAGACTTCGTCGTGCAGCCTGCGATAGGTGATCTTCTCGGACTTCGCCGGATCGTCGCCTTCCCAGATGATGGCTGTCTGGTCGCCACGCTTGGCGAGATGCCGGTCGATGCAATTGGCCGAGACGTTCAGCACGCCGTCGTGGAACCAGCGGATGCGGACGTCGCCATTGTAGTCGACGTCGCGCACGGCTTCGGGGCTGTAGGACTTGATCCAGTCGATCCGCTTGCCGTGCTCGTTCCAGAATTTGGCGGGGTCGGCGATCGAGGCCTGGTACATCGCCTTGTAGTTGGCTTCGTCGACATAGGCGCGCTTGGCCCAGTCCGGGCTGACGGCGATCACTTCATCGGCCATGGCTTTTCCTCCGGCTCCGGCTTTGTGCCTTGAATTACCTGCGTTTTAGCCCGCTGTCGCGGGACGGGGCAATTCGACTTTGGGTGTCACTCGCTGAACCAGGTCGTGAAATCGGCAATCGGCGCGCGCTCGGTGATCAGGCTGTTGGGTACCACGTCTGGGTCGGCGTAGCCGAGCGCCAGGCCGCAGATCACGGTCTGGTCGTCGGGGATATGGAGCTCGCGGCGCACGACGTGCTGGTAGCGGCTGAAGGCGGCCTGCGGGCAGGTGTGCAGGCCCTTCTCCCGCGCCAGCAGCATGAGCTGGTCCAGGAAGATGCCGCAGTCGATCCACTGCCCGTTGCCCATGCGCTTCTCGACGCAGAGGATCATGCCGACCGGTGCGTCGAAGAACTCGTAGTTCTTGCGGAACTGCTTCAGCATGCCGGCCGCGTCGCCTCGCGGCACGCCCAGCAACGTGTAGAGCTGCTTGCCGACGAGCTTGCGGCGGGCGTCGTAGACCGGCGTGAACTCCTGCGGATAGACATTGTACTCGGCGCCGGGGCCGTTATCGCCCTCGTCCATGGCTTTCAGGATCGCGGCCGACAGCCGCTTCCGCGCCGCACCCATGGTCACGTACAGCTTCCAGGGCTGCAGGTTGCCGTTCGAGGCCGCGCGGTTGGCGGTCTCGATGATCCATTCGATGTCGGTCTTGGCCACGGGATCGGGCTTGAAGACGCGCATGGAACGGCGGGAAGTGACGGCTTCTGACACGCGCATGGACGGCTAGCTCCGGGTGAGGTGACGACGCAGGAAGTCGAACAGCGTGCGCCGCGCGGCGGCGTTCTGCTGTTCGGTGAAATAGTGGGTGGCGCCGGGGATCACGACCGCCTCGGCCTCCTTGCCGTGCGCGACCAGCGCCTCGGCCATGGCGAGCGACTGCTCCACCGGGACGTTCTCGTCGCGGTCTCCGTGCAGCAGCAGGACCGGTGCATCGATTTGCGCCACCCGCAGGATCGGCGAGCGCACCGGCAGGCCCTCGGGTCCACAGAGATCGTCGAGATAGTCGCGCATGTAGGGATTGGCGTCGCGCCAGCGCGCCAGATCCGTGGGCGCGAAGAAGGCCGCTACGGCGCGGATCGGCGGCTTGTGGGCGGCGGCGAGCAGGGCGACCTGGCCGCCCATCGAGGCGCCCACCAGCGCGATCCGGTCGCGATCGACCAGCGGCCGTTTGGAAAGCCAGTCGATGGCGGCCAGTATGTCGAGCGGCTGGCGAAGACCCTGGTCGTTTTCGCCCTCGGAGCCCAGCCAGCCGCGCAGCGACAGCGCCAGCGCCGCGTAGCCGTTGGCGGCGGCGGCGCGGGCGAGTCCCACCATGTTGTGGGCATGGCCGGCGAAGCCGTGCAGCAGGATCAGCGCCGGATAGGGCGGCTGACCGGCGACCGGCTTGAAGAAGTAGCCGCCCAGGCTGACGCCATGGCCGGGTACGCGCACCTGCTCCGCGTCGCGCACCTCTGGCAGGTCGTCCCAGCGGTGCATGACCTCGATCGGCACGCCATCGGGATCGCGGAAGCCTACCGAGTAGTAGCCCGGGGCCAGGTAGTCGAGTTCCTGCGGCGGTTGGATGATCTCCGCGCCGGCATCGCGCAGCTCAGCGAACACCTGGTCGACCTGGCCGCGGCTTTCGGCCGACACCGCGAGCCACAGGGCACCCGGCCCGTAGGAGACGCCGTCCTTGGCCTGGCGCATCACGAAGTGATCGTAGCCGCGCGACCACATAACCCGATCGGGGCTGGCCCAGACGCGATGGAAACCCAGCATCGGCAGCCACAGGCGATGAAAGGCGACGGAGCGCGCGAGGTCGCTCACCTCGATGGCCGCACCGGCGAAGGAGGAACGCGGACGCATCAGCTCGGCTCGAGCCCCAGCGCCAGCAGCTCGTCGCGCCGCAGATGCTGCTCGCCCGCGAGGAAGAACTCGTCGAGCTGCGGCGGCTTCACCCTCGTGCCGGCCAGCATCGCATGTGCCTGGCCGCGGTGATGCGTCTGGTGCTGGAAGAGATGCTCCAGGATCGAGATCACGCTCGAGGGCGGTGGCGTGCGGTTGGGCCGCGGCAGGACGAGTCCCTCGGCAAGACTGGCATCGGTCTGTCGCTCGCAGAAGGCCAGCAGCCGCCGGTCGCTCGCGATCTGCGGCACGTACAGAGACGCGGCGTCGGGAAAATCAGGGATCGGGTCGTGGTAGCGCTGCAGCACCGTCGGATCTCGGTGCAGCGCGTCGATGTAGTAGAGATCGACCCAGAGGATGTGATTGAGCGTGGCGCGCAGCGACGGGAAGAAGCTCGTGCGCGGGGCGGCGAACTCTTCCGGCGTCAGCGCCTTGCAGGCCGTCAGCAGCCGGTGGTTCGCCCAGATGTTGTTGCGGGCCATGGCGACGGCATGGCCTGGCAGCCCCGTCGCCATGGGTCCCGTGTCCGCCGGCGTCAGGCCGCTTGGGCCAGGTTGCGCAGCAC